>NZ_JACRTF010000001.1:1200000-2400000 GCF_014385165.1 Jilunia laotingensis
GTTAGAGAAATCATTCAGTTCATACGTAAATCGGGTTTCCCCCTTCGTAGGATAAGTGATTTGTGTCAGCAAATCATTTGTCGCATAATTTACATCAGGTGTACGATCCGCTCCAAATAAATATTGGTAGGAGTCCTTCTTTTTTATAAGCATAGAAGGAATAAAGGTACCCCAGCCATTAGGTGCCGGATAACCTATATCCGAAGATTTTTCAAACCCGCGTGATTTGCCATTCTCATACCCCCAGTAATCCACTGAGTAAGCAATCCCAGGGTGGCTACTTTTGTAATTAAAAATATACTTACTTGCATCCGGTTTCATAACCTCCGTCAAAAAAATCTTGTTAAACCCGCTGCCTGTTTGTCTCTCTTCCATTTGGAAAGTAAACTTCCTCACCAAACTTTGATCCATAGAATATATTTTTATAGCGGATAGACATTGGGGTGAAGTAACTTTACTACTATTATCAATGTATATTCCATAGACATCCCTCCGATCCACGGTTTCAAATTCTATTTTCCCATGTGGGAATTCTATTTCTTTTAAAATTTTCTGTAAGCTTACCGATGACGAATAAGTCAAAGCAAAATAATTAAAAAAAGGTACTGTTCCATCCCACAATGTACCGTCATGTTCCAGTATATAAGCTTTCCGTTCACTATAAGAAGGATAATTGGTAACATAATCATCCTTGTATTTAAACCGGATCTTATGATCCAAATGTGTTTTTATGGAGTCCAGAGTCCATGCTGTGTTTTGTTTGTTTCCATCACTTTTCGTGCCGGGATTATAAGTTTGTTGCCTAAAATTGTAATTACATACTTGATGATTATCACAATATTCACTGTTACTGTGAGGATAAGTATATTCGGGTGTTCCAAAATAGTAAGTATTTCCATTTCCATCAATGATCGTCCAAGTTCCTTGTCTGTAATTATACGAAACCTTCAATGGATTTCCTTTGGATTGAATTATGGGAGAAACATTATCCTGTTGCACTTCGTTCATAATCTGGTTCTTAAAGAACATGGTTCCCGAGTGGTCGCCAATATGGAAAGAATAAATATCAGGTTCCGTATCTACGAAAGGATAATTATTAATGACACCTTGTATTTTACTTGATTCATTTTCTTTGGGGATATAATTAATAGCCTGTCCCGACAAATATCGATTAGATTGGTAACTATAAAAATCATCCAACCCGTTTATAGTATGCCCTATCATCCCTCCGGCATTCAAACTCCATCCTAATCCAACCCAAGATGCTACACTTTCTTTCTTTACATTTCCGGGATGATATTGCAATTTAATGGGAATCGTTACATTATCCACTACTATGTTGTATATAGGAATCTGAATATCCGGTACTCCCGTATATGGTCCAACAGGAACGTTCCCAAAAGTTTCCAAACTACTTGCATTGGGGGATACCGGCACTATTTCATCAAGAGTTTGAGAAAAAGAAATGAAAGGTTTCATAAAGAAGCAAACAACTATAAACAAGACAACAGTTTTGTTTATCATCTTCTGCATTGAACCATTAAAAAAGAAGAAATAGTAATTGAATCGTTTCATATTTTGTTGGTTTAAATGGATTATTAATAACATGCACCTATATATGCGATAAGATTCGAAACGGGATTACTGTATACTATCTTAAAAACTACCGCTTCAGGACTTTCTCACCATAAGTCTTTCCGCCAACAACCAGACGGAGAAGGTATTCACCGTCTGGAAAACCAGCCAGGGAGAGCGTTTCGGTATAACGGCCAACGGGTTTTTCCTGCCTACGGACATCGCTCAGTTGACGGCCCTGCAAGTCATAAAGCCCGATCAGCACGTCTGCAGATTCGTTGAGGAGATAATCAATCTTCAGCTCGCCCTGAGCGTCGATGCTGATACCATAACTGATACGCTCATCGGAATAGTCCTTGCCATTGCCGTCTTCACCGTTGCCGTTGGAGACGGAATACTCTTTTTCAACGAAGCCGTCACGTCTCTCCCGGTTGTCGGAATCATCATCCAGCGCGTAGTATTGTTCGTGGGGAGGGTAATAAAAAGAGGTGGCAAAATAGGGGGATTCACTCCCCTGCCTGCATACAGAACCTTCAACGGACTCGAACACGGGATAGCGGTAGCCTTCCGCATACCAACGCCAAGTGTCCACCTGCAAAGAGGAGGAGTCATTGGCAAGATACCAGTCGATGCTGTCCCGGTCCAGCACAAACGGGACGGTGTCCGCGCGCAAAGAGGAACCCGGGGTGAAAGGCTCCATGCTTTCGACCATGCGTTTGCGATGATGCACGCGCAAAACATGCCTCAACGTGTCACCCCCGGGAAGAACAAGCATCCCGGAGGCATCCGCTGTAACCTGAGATTTACCCTGCACGTGGATGTCGAGCCGGCTGCAATAACTGCCAGTCCCTTCAAAATAATCGGTGAACGTACGACCGTAAATGAAAGGGAAAACGAGCAGGGTTTCAGGTTTGCGGTAAGTGATCAGGGTGGTGGGGTTCTCATAACCCAGGGAATAGAGGGAATCGCCACGCAGATGGTAATAGTACATCGTGCGGTGTTCAGTACCGACAAGGGTATCAGAATGGGCGTCCAAGGAACGGTAATTCAACTCGTAATGATCGTTCAACGGGGTTTGATCGCTAAAATCCCAGACAACCCCCACTCCCTTACCACCGGGAGCCTTATAGTCAACCTGCTGTTTGACAAGGTGGTCGCCCGAACGGGGAAGGTTACACGAACTGTTAAGGGTGGCCTGGGCAGACAATTGAAAGGAGAGTACAGACGCGAACAAAAGGGAAAGGAGTGATTTCATAAGCCTGACTTTTTAATTTGTGACGTTTATTAAACGAATTTTTCATATTCTTTAGGCAAAGAAACAAAAAACAACTAATATTCAATTCTAAAAACTCCTGTTTAATAACATAATAACGAAAATAAATCAAAAAATCACACTCATTTGTTTATAAAGAATTACCTATTCATCATTACTCCGTTCCAAATGCTCCTTTTTCAAGTCTGCTCTATTATTATCCTAATTGAAGATTAAGTATATGCGGCAAAATCCGTATCTTTATCCCGGAAATCTATAAAAGCATCTTTATGACACATCGTCTGAATACGAACAAGCAATTTATGGTAGGCAATGGAATCCTTGCGTTTGCCGTTATTTTTGTAGTGGTTATCTTCATCTATATGAGTCTGCGGCTCCAAAAAGAGAAACAATCGGAACGCCATTTTCTAGAGACATATAGCATCAACTTGGTTAAAGGTTTTACGGGCGATTCGCTATCGCTCTTCATCAATGACAGTCTGGTGATGAATAAGACAATTATGGAAGAGCCTGTTGCAGTAGATATCAATCGTTTTGCAGAAGAGAGCGCCTTGATGATTGTTGACAATATCACAGAACAGGTCTCGGTATTCGATTTAAGTAAAAAGGGAGGCAATTACCGTTTCGAAAAAGATGCGGAGGGAATCAAACAACTCTCAAGATAATAGCTACTTATCGGAAGATTAGGGGAGCTATCTAAAAATCGAAGACTGACCGATTGACCAAAGGAATATTCTATCAAAAGACAAATATAATAAGGGGACGGGGGATATTAAAAATATGTATAATGCCAGTCAAAACAAAGTGTCATCTCTATTTTTCATATCTCCGTCTTATATTGTTTCAATTCCTCTCGCAATTCGAGTGCCTTTCCATCTGTCACAGAATTGAGCAACGCCCAAAAACGTTCTCCGTGATTCATCTCGCGGGTATGGCAGAGTTCGTGAAGCAATACATAGTCAATCAGATGTTTGGGCAATAGGACAAGATAGTAAGACAAATTAATCGCTTTTCGTGCCGAGCAACTCCCCCAGCGTCCTTTACTTGAATTAATTTTCACACTTTTATAAGGGAGATTATATTGACCGGAGAGCATATAAAGACGAGGAGGAAGAATGATTTTAGCATTCCTGCGTAATGCCTCCTCAATCACTTTATGAAGCCATGACTGCAAGTTGCCATCCGTAAAATCAGCGGAGGGGGGACAGACAATACGCATCTCACCCAATTCGGAATGTGCCAGAAATTTATCTCTTTGTCCGCTCACCAAGGAAAGCCTAAAGTATTCCGTATCGATCCGATAATTAAGATCGATCAAAGGACGGGAAACTTTCTCTTTGCATCCGCGTAGCTTGTCACGCAGCTTATTGACCGCATCACCGATTTCGGCTGAAGTAGTTCCGGAAGGGACAGTGACATAAATTGCATCACTTTTGGCGCGGAAAACCAAACGACGGGCACGTGGATTAACATGAACGATCAAGGTACCCAACTCCTTATCTTCAATAATCTTTTCCATCTTTATCATACTTCTGCAAATAAACGAATAATAAGACGGACTTACGAAACAAATAATAAAAAAGTAATTGTATTTTGCAACTTTTTTAAAGCAAGCTACGTCTAATATGCAGAAACCTCAAAAACATAATAAAAATGAAAACAATCTTCAATGTATTAATGGCCTTACTATTTGCAAGCCTATTGATGAGCTGTACGTTCATCAGGGAGAATACCGAAACTCTAAAACCCAGTAAAAATTATATTACCCGGGATTTCAATGTGACAGATTTCACTGCGATAGATGCAATCACTGTCAGTGATATTCACTATACGCAATCGACGGATGGGAAATGCACCTTAAAGATCTATGGTCCGGATAATTTTGTGGAATTAATACAAGTGTCGATCAAAGACAAAACTTTAAAACTCACGATGGACAAACATAAGAAAATTAAGAATGCACAGAAGTTGAAAATAACAATAAGTTCTCCCCATCTGAATCGCATCGATTTCAAAGGTGTAGGCGACATTATTATAGACGACAAATTAACCACCAGCCGTCTTGACATCGAAAGTAAAGGTGTAGGCAATATCAATATCCAGGACTTGGATTGCCAAAACCTGATGGTAAGCTCCATGGGAGTAGGGAATGTTGAAATAAAAGGTAAAGCCGAAAATGCAACTTTATACTCGAAAGGTGTAGGCGATATTAGCGCCATAGCTCTGGAAGCAGTTCATGTGACAGCTTCTTCCAGTGGGGTAGGAAACATATCCTGCAATGCCATTCAATCCATAGATGCCTCGGTGAGAGGTGTCGGTAGTATCGACTATAAAGGTTCACCGGAACAAAAGGTGTTCAATAAAAAAGGAGTGGGAAGCATAAAAAACATATAATATTTTCTCTTAGATAACTTTTATTTCTATTCAGAGATGGAAAAGGGAAGTCTTCGTGAGGATGGCTTCCTTTTCTTTTTGTCAGCTCATACCGGTAAAAATAAAAGGGCTACTGCATCACGCGGTAGCCCAGCTATTTAGTTAGTTTTATTATAAAAATTTGAGAGAATTGAAACTTCACAGCCTCAAGTTGTTTTAATTAAGCACACTAACTATATTATATGTTTAAAGCAAATGAAAATGTCTAATTCCATCAAGAGCGTTTCGGCTTCATCGAAGCTGCCAACTGTGAGATAAACTCCGGACTCATATTACCGGTAAAGTTTATCACAGCAAAATGATTCTTATCGTGCATCAACATCACCAGTTCGATAATCGCATCATTCTTCTTCCGTACCATAATCTGGCAATTCGCAGATTTGTCCTTAAAAGAAAGAAAGGGTTCAAACCGTCCGGGATTCTTCTCCACTACCTTCAGAGCTGCGTCATAATACTTCTGTCCTTTCACTTCGGAAGTAAGCATCTGCATACTCTTCAAATTGGAAATGATCTCCAATACTTCATCATCTCTCTCGACATCGCTTTTCATTATTTCCCGCATCATCTTCGGACTAATCGTAATGCAAACCAGATTACTATCCGATTCGTACTCAGAAAGAAAACGGGAAGCAAAGTCCTGGGCCGATACAGCCACAGACAGCAATGCCATCCAACACATTAAAAGAACGCTCTTCATTATTCTTTCATCATTTCAACCGCACTGTTCTTCAAACTATCTGCCAGTTGCTGGTCTTGTGACTTATTTATACCTTCGGACACCATCATCAATGCGGAAGATACTTGCTTGTAAGCAACCTCCGGATCGTCGTATGTATCCGTATACATATCATAATTATAATCCAATGCCTCATCGGCAAAGAATGTATGTTGCGCTACATTGCCCAGCGAAAGCATGACGGCAATAACCGCAGCCGCCTTGAACAAAGGCATGAATCTTCCGACAAGGGTCAGACGCTTTGCCTTTACTACAGGTGCTTCCACTTGTGCCAAGATACGTGCGTCAAAGTCTTCACCCAGCCCTACTTCCTTCTGGACTTGCTGATAAACAAACAGGTCTTTATATTGAAGCAAATGAGCGGGAACTTCTTCTTTCGAAAAGAAGGAGCGCAATTCCGATTCTTCTTCCAAAGAAGTCTCACATTGCCAGTATCGCCCTAAAAGCTGTTCTACATACCTACAGTCCATATTCATCTATCTCAATATAACGTTGTTTCACTTTTTGCCTTGCCCTGAAAAGGTTTACTTTCACTTGTTCCTCTGTCAGGTTCAGGATTCTTGCAATCTCTTTATAGCTTTCACCCTCGATATCCCGCAGTTGCATGATAAGCCGCTGTTTTTCCGGGAGTTCATCGACTAAGCGGTGAATGATCCGCATCCGTTCCTCATTGATCAACTGATCATGTGGACCCGATGCATCTGCCTCTTCTTCCATCTCCGGGGTGATTTCCACGTTTTGGGCTTCTTTCTTCTGAATCCTGTCTATCGCCAAGTTTTTTGCCACTATCAGGCAATAGGCTTCGACCGATTCAAATTGTTGCCATTCATCACGCTTGTTCCATACCCGCAGCATGGTATCCTGTACAACATCCTCCGCTTCAGCCCTGTTCAGGGTAATCCGCAGCGCCAATCGAAAGAGTTTGTCTTTCAAAGGCAATATGTCGTTCCGGAAGCTGATCTCTTGCATCTCTATAATAATGACGGGTGAGTATTTGAAAAGTTACAGGGGGATTCCTATTTTTTTGAATTATTTTTTTATTCTTGTGCCTCCATTACCATTAATAGCTGTGGCCAAGGTTATTACGACTTCTGTCACACCTGCATGAATGGCAGCAAAAGAATTCTCTAGCTTAGGAATCATGCCTCCCTGGATCACCCCGTCTTCCACATAACACCTGAATTCATCCGGGGTGATCTGGGGGATAACGCTGTCGTCATCATTCTCGTCACGCAAGACTCCTTTTTTCTCAAAACAAAAGACAAGGGTGACATCGAAGAATTCCGAAAGGGCTTTAGCCGTTTCTCCGGCAATCGTATCGGCATTGGTATTCAACATATGCCCCTTTCCATCGTGAGTAAGGGGAGCCATGACCGGAACGACCCCTTTATGAATAAGATCGGAAAGCAAGGAAGCATCTACTTTTTCGACATCCCCCACAAAACCATAATCTACCTCCTGTACCGGTCGTTTGACAGAACGGATCACATTCATATCAGCACCGGTCAAACCTAATGCATTCACACCACGGGCTTGCAAACCCGCCACTATATTCTTGTTGACCAATCCACCGTAAACCATAGTGACTACTTTCAACGTTTCGGCATCTGTTATACGGCGGCCATTGACCATTTTGCTTTCAACACCCAACTGGGTAGCCAGCTTTGTGGCGGAACGCCCGCCACCGTGAACAAGCACTTTGTGCCCTCCGATAGCTGCAAAGTCATCTAATAGACGGTTGAGGGTGGCATCTTCTTCTACAATCTTGCCACCAACTTTAATAACGGTTAGTTTTTCTCTCATAATCTCACAATTATAGGCTACAAATCAGTACCGACAGGTATAAACAACGAGCTACGGGTTACAAGCGACACATCAGATTCCCGATATGATGACTCGTAGCCGGTAGCCCGTAATTTGTAGCGGAATATTTAATAATTTCCTTTTAAAGTATTTTATTCCAAATAAGTATATCCGTACAGTCCCGAACGATAGTTGGAGAGGAACTCTTTTCCTTCCTCCAAAGAAATCTTTCCATCTTTGACGGACTTAGTTACCCACGTTTCCAACGTACGGACGAGCTTCTTCGGGCTGTATTGCACATAGTCCAACACTTCGGCTACCGTTTCACCATCTATAATCTGTTCGATGGTATATCCTTTTTCGTTGACAGATACGTGTACAGCATTCGTATCACCGAACAAATTATGCATATCTCCCAATATCTCCTGATAAGCCCCTACCAGAAAAACACCTAGATAATAGGGTTCCTTACTTCTCAAACTATGGACAGGCATGTAATGTGCCACGTTTTTCGTGGATATGAAATTGGCAATCTTTCCATCCGAATCGCAAGTAATATCCTGCAAAGTGGCAGAGCGTTCCGGTTTCTCGTCCAAACGCTGGATAGGCATGATGGGGAATATCTGGTCAATTGCCCAAGAGTCGGGAAGCGACTGGAACAAGGAGAAGTTACAGAAATATTTATCCGCCAACAGCTTGGACAAGCCCCGGAATTCATCAGGCGCATGTTTCAAGCCACCAGCTATTTGGTTTATTTCGCGGGTGATGGACCAATAAAGGCGTTCAATCTGGGCACGAGTCTTCAAATCGACTATACCGTGACTGAATAAGTCGAGAGCTTCCTCACGAATCTGTTGTGCATCATGCCACGCTTCCAGCATCTTATTCTGGTTCAACGTATCCCAAATTCCATAAAGTTCCTGTACCAATTCATGTGCATCGGGAGCAATCTCTTCTTCTTCGTCCCATTCGGGCAGCGTGGTTGTTTCCAACACTTCGAAAATGAGTACGGAGTGATGGGCTGTCAAAGCCCTTCCACTTTCAGTAATGATATTCGGATGAGGAATACCATTCTTATCACTGGCATCCACAAGAGTTGAAATGGAGTCATTGACATATTCCTGAATCGAATAGTTCACGCTACTCTCGCTACTGGATGAACGGGTTCCGTCATAATCGACTCCCAGCCCTCCGCCAATATCGACAAACTCAACGTTGAAGCCCATTGAGTGAAGTTGCACGTAAAACTGAGACGCTTCACGAAGGGCGGTCTTGATACGGCGAATCTTTGTCACCTGACTACCGATGTGGAAATGAATCAATTTAAGACAATCTTTCAGCCCTTTCGAGTCCATGTAGTCCAATGCTTCAAGGAGTTCGCTGGAAGTAAGTCCGAACTTGCTGGCATCGCCACCGGAGTCTTCCCATTTACCGCTGCCGGAAGATGCCAGTTTGATACGGATACCGATATTCGGCCGGACGTTAAGCTGTTTTGCCATTCTGGCAATCAGCTTTAGCTCGTTCATCTTCTCGACGACAAGAAAAATCCGCTTACCCATCTTCTGGGCGAGCAAAGCAAGTTCGATATAACTTTCGTCCTTATATCCGTTACAGATGATCAATGAGTCAGAATCCGTATTTACAGCAATGACGGCATGAAGTTCCGGTTTGGAACCGGCTTCCAGTCCAAGATTGAATTTCTTTCCGTGACTGATAATTTCTTCGACAACCGGACGCATCTGGTTTACCTTTATGGGGTAAATGATAAAGTTCTGAGCTTTATAGCCATACTCTTCGGCAGCCTGCTTGAAACAATGGGCAGTCTTTTCAATACGATTGTCCAGAATATCCGGAAACCGCACCAACATGGGGGCTGTCACATCACGCAATTGCAGTTCGTCGACCAGTTCTTTCAGATCGACACCTACACCTTCTTTCCGCGGGGTTACAACCACATGACCTTTGTCATTAATACCAAAGTACGAGGTACCCCAACCTGTGATGTTGTAAAGCTCCTCAGAATCTTCAATACGCCACTTTCTCATTTTCTGTATTCAGTTGTTTTATTAAGTTATTTAAGGCAGCAAAAATAACTATAAATCCATAGTTTACAATCAGAAAGGAACGTTTTTTGCATAAGATACCTACATATGCCCCAAAATGGCTATAGATTTAATAATTCACGAAGCTTATCCACTGACTTTTCAATCTGCCAGCGGTCTTCCAACTCATCGCCACAGAATATAAATTGTGCCTGGGAATAAAAGGGAGCGCGCTTTTCCAGCGCCTGAACAATGAAATCTTTTAATTCACTGTCTTCTTTGCCCTGCAAGATGGGACGCTGCTGCTTAGCAATGCGCAAACGCCGGAACAGAACCTCCGGATCCACGTCCAAGAATACAGTAATACCATTCTGATTCATGAATTCCATGTTATCGAAAAAACAAGGTGCGCCCCCACCTGTTGAGATAATCACATTCTCGAAAGCGCCTACTTCGTGCAACATACTTCTTTCCAATTCCCGGAAGCCTGCCTCCCCACGTTCGGAAAACAGTTCTCCAACCGTTTTATGGAATCGCTCTTCCATATACCAGTCCAGATCGACAAACGGAATGTTCAGCTTGCGGGCAAAAGCCTTTCCTAAAGTAGTCTTACCAGCACCCATATAGCCGGTCAGGAATATACGAATCATAACATTACCTATCTTTATCTTTTCAGGGCAAAGATAGGTAATATATTCATAAAAACATATACAACAGAAGAGATCATTTAAAAACCTTCACACGTTCGGAAAGCGGTTCGAATTCTTTCTCCCCGGGTCCTTGAACCGGTGCGCCAAAAGGCATTTCAGCTATCAGGTGCCAGCTATGGGGTAATCCCCATGTATGACGCACTTCTTCGTCTATCAATGGATTGTAATGTTGCAAAGAAGCTCCCAAACCTGCATCTTCCAACATCACCCAGATAGCTAACTGGTGCATGGCGGATGTCTGTAAAGACCATCCGGGGAAATTATCTTTATACCCGGGGAATTGAGCCTGCAAATCTTTCACAACACGTTGGTCTTCAAAAAACAAGATGGTTCCATAACCACTTTCAAAACAGTTATCTATTTTCGCTTCCGTGCTTTTAAAAGCTTCGGAAGGGACAATCTTACGAAGAGTATCTTTTACTATTTCCCAGAGTTTTTTATGATTTTCACCCAAAAGTAAAACAACGCGGGTAGATTGTGAATTGAAGGCTGAAGGTACGTTGGTGACAGCAAAATCTACAATACGCTCTATCTCCTTATCTGAAATGGGAGATTGATTACTAATAGAATAGTAAGTTCTTCTGTGTTTTAGGGCCTCTTCAAATGACTTCTGCATGATAATATCCTTTCTTTAAAATTATAATCTATTATATAGATAACAACTGACTCCGAAAACTTGTTCGAGAATAAAATATATTTGTACCTTTACTGCCCAAATAAGTTAAAGTGAATGGCAAAGCAAAAATTCTACGTAGTATGGGAAGGGGTAAGTCCCGGAATTTACACTTCCTGGACGGAGTGCCAACTTCAAATCAAAGGATACGAAGGAGCAAAATATAAATCGTTCGACAGCCGGGAAGAGGCTGAACGCGCACTAAGTTCCTCACCCTATGCCTATATCGGTAAAAATGCGAAAAGTAAAGCCGGTAATCATAAGTCAACAGATGCATTGCCTCCTGCCGTAATAGACAATAGCCTTGCGGTGGATGCCGCTTGCAGTGGCAATCCGGGGCCGATGGAGTATCGCGGTGTACACGTTGCCAGCCGCCAAGAGATATTCCACTTCGGTCCGATGAAAGGGACGAACAACATCGGAGAATTTCTCGCATTGGTACACGGGCTCGCCTTATTGAAACAAAAAGGGTTCGACATGCCGATCTATAGCGACAGCGTGAACGCGATCAGTTGGGTGAAACAAAAGAAATGCAAAACAAAATTGCCCCGAACCGCAGATACGGAACAATTATTCCAACTTATCGAACGCGCTGAGAAATGGCTAAGAGAAAATACTTACACCACTCCCATCCTGAAATGGGAAACCAAACAATGGGGAGAGATTCCAGCGGATTTCGGAAGAAAATGACTACTCAAACTTCTTACCAATGATTACTTGAACTTTTTAATCAGGAAGCTCGGATTCACCCGAAGAAAAACACCAAATGAGAAACTGGTAGAGCTTCCCGGATTTATCATCTCTCCATCCGCTTTTGTCATCGTACCGGGAATGGATTGATAAACGTCCGCTTTAGCTCCTAATGCATAGTGCTTGCCGAAAGAACGCGAATATTCCACAGAGAGAAAATAGGTTTGCGGATCATCATAATAAGCACCTTCGTTTTTAGTAGAGACTGCTCCGAAGAAAGGAATACCCAATAATGAGATAAAATCTTTTGCTATAAAATAGCCACCCTTGACACGGATGTTTTTAAGATCAGTATAGGCGGCCGCATAAAGCCCTACCCCCTTTTCATAAGGCCACAAATGCCCTGCCTGCTGATAAAAAGCAACGGCATCGACTTCAAGGTTTACCCTTTTCAAAACCGGACGATTAATATTCCAGGTAATTCCGGCACCGATCGACCCATTCATCAATGTTTGAACCGAATTGGTATGTATCGTATCCTGTTCCCCTCCCCGGTGTTGAATGGTCATCTGCACAGGAGTGTAGTAATGAAACTTTGCCTCCGGACGATTGTATTTAATCAGCGTGGACAATCCGACTATAAAAGATTCCTGATGAGTGTCTTCCTCAAAAATATAACTTTGCCAGTTCACCCACGCATCCAGATGCAAATGCCGGGAATCATACAAGAGCTGAAAGCCCGTTTCAGGGTCGGAAGTAAGGTTAAGTTCAGGATTGTACATAGGAGCAATCAACCCATGATTGGAACCGCCATAAATATTTCCCAATACAAGGTTCACTTTCGATAAAGCGAGTTGCGCCCTGAAATAAGGCAAAATATGTGTTCCGCGCTGATACTGGTTCCCTTTCCATGTAGCTATATCATGATAAGCATAATTAGGATACCTGTAAGCACCACTATAAATCAAGGCATGAACACCCAATTCGAGTTTTATATTTTTCAGCGGATAAAAAACTCCTTTCGGCTGCAACCACAATCCCGGCAAAGAATAGCCTTTCATTACAGTGCCCGCATACTCATTGTCTTTGAAAAAGCTGATATTGTCCAGCTCTACGGACAATTCCCCTACACGATTCGGATTGATTTCATAGTCGGTCTTGCAAACTCGGTCTTCCACTTGTGCCCGGACGGAAATATCCGCCATGAAAAACATCGTTACACAAAGTATCCATCTAATATATTTGCCGTATTTCATTTTAAAAAGATCAAAGTGATTGCATATCATTCAGCCGTTTATAATAACCATTCAATGCCAATAATTCTTCATGTTTTCCACGCTCTACGATTTCTCCTTCATAAAGGACACAGATTTCATCCGCATTCTTGATAGTGGAAAGCCGGTGTGCGATGGCAATAGTAGTGCGTGTCTTCATCAGTCTTTCGAGTGCCTCCTGTACCAGACGTTCGGACTCCGTATCCAGCGCAGAAGTCGCTTCGTCAAGGATCAGGATCGGAGGATTTTTCAAAATGGCCCGGGCAATGCTGATACGTTGCCGCTGACCACCGGAAAGTTTACTTCCCCGGTCACCGATATTCGTATTGTACCCCTCTTCTTTCTCCATGATAAAATCGTGAGCATTGGCAATCTTTGCAGCTTCCACCACCTGCTCCATCGTAGCATTTTCAACACCAAAAGCGATATTATTGAAGAATGTATCGTTGAAAAGGATAGCTTCCTGATTCACATTGCCGATCAAACTGCGCAGATCGGAAATGCGTACATCTTTAATACTGGTGCCATCGATCTTGATATCCCCCTCCTGCACATCGTGATAACGGGGCAACAAATCGACCAACGTGGATTTACCAGAACCGGACTGACCGACCAATGCAACCGTTTTCCCCTTAGGGATAGTCACATTGACACTTTTCAGCACCTCCCGCTTACCGTCATAACTGAATGAGATATTTTCAAACTCTATCTTATCATTCAATCCATTCAGTGGTTTAGGATTCGGCACCTCTTTGATCTTATTTTCAGCTTTCAATATTTTATCCACACGTTCCATAGAAGCCAATCCTTTAGGGATGTTATAGCCCGCTTTTGAGAACTCTTTCAAAGGATTGATCACACTATATAAAATGACCATGTAAAAGATGAAAGAAGGAGCATCGATACTTGAATTATGCCCTAAAATCAATGAGCCTCCAAACCACAGCACTATGACAATCAGGAGTGTACCCAAGAATTCGCTCATCGGATGTGCTAATGACTGTCTGATTGCCACCCGATTGGTAGCGTCCCGGTAATCATTGCTGCATTTTGTAAAGCGGTCGACCATCTTTTTCTCGGCAATAAAAGCCTTGATGATGCGAAGCCCACCTAACGTTTCCTCCAATTGTGACATGGTATCACTCCATTTCCCCTGTGCTTCCAAAGAGTCGCGTTTCAATTTCTTGCCTACCACTCCCATCAGCCATCCCATACCAGGCAAAACCAGAATAGTAAATAGAGTCAACTGCCAGCTTGTAATAATCAACGTAGTAAAGTAGAAAATTATCAGGATAGGATTCTTTATCAACATATCAAGCGAACTGGTAATAGAGTTTTCAACTTCCCCCACATCTCCACTCATACGTGCAATGATATCTCCTTTACGCTCTTCGGAGAAGAATCCTAAAGGCAAAGACATCACCTTCGAATAAACCATTATACGAATATCACGCACAACCCCTGTACGCAAAGGAACCATAATGGCAGAAGAAGCAAAATAACAGGATGTTTTCAGAAGAGTCATAAATGCAAGGAACAGCCCCAGAAAGAGCAATGCCAAAGACGGACCATTCTTTTCAATCATCTCCGTGACGAAATAATAGAAGTTATTCACAAGAACTTCTTTCATTCCTACACCAGAGTCCCAAGGTATGAACTCATAAACCTTATTATCCATCTTGAACAATATCTGAAGAATAGGAATAAGTAATGTAAACGAAAAGACATTTAGCACAGCCGATAAAACATTCAGCACGATAGCCCAACCTAAGTATTTTTTATAAGGCGACACAAAACGTCGCATGAGTTGAAAGAATTCCTTCATTGCTTGTCATTAAATGAATTAGGGTGCAAAGATAGAAGTTATTTCTTTAGGAAAGTTCTATTCCTTATAAATTAATGTGAAGGCTACAGTAAATAATAGCTTAACATTCAGCATGGGAACACAATAAATTCAAAAACAGAATCAAATAATTTGGTAGTATAACTTAAAAATATATATCTTCACACTCCCAAAACCTGAAAGAAAAAATGAATCCCAAAATTTATCTCATCTGCTTTGCAGATTCCAGACTTCAAAAATCGACCAACCGGCTAAAAGGTGAAGTCAGCAACTTCAAAATGATAGATGAAGTACATTTTTATGGAGAAGAGGATCTTGAACCTTCTTTCAAAAAGGACTTTCACCCCATCCATTATCGGCGTGGATACGGATACTGGAAATGGAAACCTTACTTTGTAAAAAGGATATTCGAGCAAATGAATCAAAATGATATCGTCATTTGGTCTGACGTTGGCAATGTGTTCAACATAAAAGGAGAACAGAGATTTCTGGAATATATCGATATGCTGTGCAAGAACGAAACCGGGATTCTATTCTTCCGCCAGGAAGGAAACATAGAAAGGTATTGGACAAAAGGAGACTTGTTCCGATTCTTCAATGTACAAGATAACCCAGCCTTTACAGATAGTTCTCAAGCGTGGGCAGGCTGTTTCATCCTCCGAAAAACAGCCATCTCTCAGGAGTTCGTCAACAGATGGTACGATGTTCACATGAACCATTATGACCTGACCACAGATAAGAGATCGCAATCTCCGAACCTACCCGGATTCAGAGAAAACAGGCATGATCAAAGCGTCTTTTCCTTATTAGTTAAATCCTACGACAGCATACAGATTTCGAGCAACGAAGTGTATTGTGGCGAAAGGACATGGGAACAAATGGAACCTTATCCGATATGGGGTGCCAGAAAAACAGAATACAAAAAGAACAGAATACTCAATCTTATATTGGATCCTTATAAATGGCTGCAACGCAAGTATATGGCAGCATTTGAAGATATGTACTTCAATAAAGAGTTCAAATGGTAACATTTTCGCAGCATGAGAGATAATTTAATTGATTCAATAAAGGCCTTTGCTATTATACTGGTCATTTTAGGGCACAGTATACAATTTAATATACCCGAAAATTTTGATTCCGATTATCTATTTAGGATTATTTATTCTTTCCATATGCCTTTATTCATGTTTATCAGCGGTTATGTAACCATATTTTCAAAAAAGCCAAATCTAAAATCCTTGGCACGAAAGGCAAAGACATTACTCCTACCATATTTGTCGTGGGCTTTTATCAATTATTTCATCTTTCATTATGGAATGTCATTCTATGAATATCAAAAAATGGTAATCAATGAACCAGACAACGCTTTATGGTTTCTCTATGTTTTATTTTTCTGTCATTTAACTTTTTATTTTCTAAATAAAATTCCATCTCATTTTGATACATGGATCGGAATAATTATTTCCATCCCTATCATGTTGCTCCCCTTCCATTCATTTGGGTTCAACCTATTCAAATGGTACTTTTTCTTTTTTATAATAGGAAGAGGAGTAAGTGAGTACAAAAATCATCTAAGAATCAAAAACTCACTCATTCTTATTTTATCAGTCCCTTTATTCTTTTTCCTAAGCTATTTTTGGCATAGAACAATGTTGCCCAATTTCTTTCTTGGAAAGCCAGTAAGCGCACTCATCTATAAATTGGCCGTACCCTGCTTAGGAATTATTAGTACATTTTCCATATTCAAAGCCATTAATATCCAATCTGACTTTTGGAGTAAAGTAATTGGCAGGAAAACACTCGAAATATATATTGCTCACTTTTTATTCATTTTCCCATGCGTATCAATTCTTAAAGGTCATATGAATACTTGGTTAGCAATAGTACTAACATGTATTATCAGTCTATTTTGTAGTCTCTTATTTGCAAAATTAGTCAAACAAAACAAGATATTATCACTATTTCTATTTGGGAAATAATATTCTATATTATAAGAATATTGGATGTTGAAACAAGTTTTTCCATACATACTCTGTCTCATCATCACACAAAATGACATACTTATTCGAGTCATCACCTAAAAGGGCACCATATTTGCCTAGTGTCCCTTTGCTAGTAATGCAATGTCTACAATGAGCAATAAGAAATAAATCCATATAACCTTTATCAGAGCCATTAATATCTATCACTTTAAAGTTATCGTTTAATGATAAATTGCTAATTAGCTCTTTTTCCACCCAACTTGGTTCATCAGAAAAGAAATAAAAGTAAGGTAATAACAATTTCTCTTCAAAAAATCGAACCGCTTTCTTGAAATAATCAAACGAAGCAGGCTTTCCATATGCATATACGTCAACCGAAAGGTCTCCACGTCGTACATGTACTGCTACAGGACAAATACAATCTTTGATCTCTTTACACAACTCCTCATTCGAATTGTCCAGTACCCCCGGAGTCATTTTGAATAACGATCGGAATGTTTTCAGCCAAATTTCAGGAGGCAAATGATAGTATCCCCCCAAATAAACAGGAGGGGTAAACTGTAAAAAAGAGAAATCATCAATTCTCGTTCCCGAATTATTCCCTCCAAAATAACACTTTCTTTTATAAAAATCAACTGCCATTTTGGACGCTTTATCGAAGTGAAGATATGGAAAAGCTTTTAAAAGATCAAAATTACGAACAAATTTTCGATTTAGATCACTTCCCCATTCTTGAAAAAAGGAGACATCAAAACATACCAGATAGCCTTTTTCAGCATAAAGCTGCCCTAACAGATATTGATGCATTTGGGAACAAATACCTCCATCCATTAACAATATGACTTCCGGATGTACAAATCCAAACTGCATCAACTTTTTATAAAAACTTCTTTTTAGTTTACCCATTAATCTTTCTAATATAATTCAAATTTTTCCTTGTTTCTTATAACGTATTATATTAAAATAACCAAGCCATGGAGAAATGCGATATATCGTAATAATCTTTCGCTCACGCCGAGACAACAGATTTTCCAAATCAGGATATAGTTTTAAATCCCTTACTAATCTCTTTAAATCATTACGAACATCTTCAAGATGATTCCAAGAAATGCTTGTGAATGTTGTCCGTATATGAAGTCGAGCCATTCCTCTTTCATATTTCTTATCTATACCTAACTTTTTAAAAAATTCTTCCAGCCAAACCTGATATGCTCTGTAATTCAAATATTTCTCATCATTTACATTCACGGTTATAGACGTCGGAACCCTATTATAATTCAAAATAGGTTTGTCAAAAGATACAACTTTGGGATCATGTACTAACAATTGAACCATCATAATCGCATCTTCGCCATAATAAATATGAGATACAGTCTCAACCGCATTATCTTGAAACAATGACCTCCTTTGGAAATTTGACCACACGCTACAATATGCCTGTTCATTTAATATTTCATCTAAATAATCAGTTCCTTTCAGTTCATCAAAAGCCAATGCTCCTGAAAAACGTTTAGGTTGTCCTGGATAACAAAAATAGAAAGGAGCAGCGACAATATCTGCATTTGTTTCTTCCGCTCTTTTTACCAAACACTCAATTGCATTTTCTAGCAATGTATCGTCACTGTCCAAGTGTTGTATATATTTTCCATTCGCGACCGATAATCCCGATCGTCGAGCTAAAGGCAAGCCCTCATTCGTTTTATTAATTACTACAACACGTGAATCAGCAGATGCATATTTTTCTACTAAATACTGACTTCCATCTGTACTTCCATCATTCACAACTATGATTTCAAGGTTTTTATAAGATTGATTTACAACACTTCCTATACATGCTTCAACATAATTTTCACTATTATAAACTGGTATAATAACAGATACCAACGGGCATGATCCATCCATATATTTTATCCTTTAATAAAGCATTTTCCTTAGTCTTACACACACAATTCATCCAATAACTCTATCCACCGTCTTCCAACTACGTCAATGGAATACTCTTCTGCCTTCTTCACGATATCATTTCTCATTTCCTGAAGCAATTCTGGATTCTTTATTAATTTCAATAAAGAATCAGCATAACGATCCAAATCAAAAGGAGGAATGAGAACTCCATTTTTACCTGAAGGAGAAAGAATATGATGTACACCTGCCGAACAGTCAAAAGCAATGGGTACAACTCCATTCGCTTGAGCTTCTGTAAGACATAATGGCCAACCTTCGAATGTGGAAACCAAACATAATATAGCAGCTTCTCTATAATAAGAACCAACATTATCCGAAAAGCCGACAAAGCGAACCCGTTCCAAACCTTCCAGTTTAACTTTCTTCTCTAATTTTTCTCGTTCTTCCCCATCGCCTACGAGAATCAATTCCCAATCGGGCAATTGATTAAAAATCTTCCGCCAAATATCAATCAATCTATCCACCCGTTTATCAACATAACTCATTCTCCCTACAAACAGAAGCTGCTGCTTCTTATCCCAATTGACTAATTTGACCTTGCGTTCCGAATTTGGAATAACTCTCAATTTGGTATCATGGGCATCCAAAGATAGTCTTCTTATTAATTCATCTTTATATGCATCACACAAAACAACATAACGGTCTGCTAATTGATAAGTCTCTTTATACATCGCTCTGATCTTCCGAAAGGCCTTCTTAAACCATACATATTTGGGATATGATATCAAATACCATTCCAATTTGGATATCCATGAAACCATCCCACGTCTTCGGGCACGATCTAATATAAGTTCAGCTTCCCAAAAGGGTATACTATGCAAAGCATATACATACTTGCAATGAGTCTTTTGTAATATATCATTAATAAAAAGCATACGCCTTCCTACTGAAACAAGAACATTTATATTCAATCTATTAACCGACTCAACAATCGCATCAGCATCGATTTTGGACTGTTCTACGTATCTTTCCGGCAATTCTATCACCTGTAGGTTCAAAGTAATTTCTGAAGACACTTTTTCCTTACAAAACTTCCCTGCAAAAACAAAAACATCATACCCCGCTGCAACAAGAAAATTAGCCACGTCTATAGTAACTCTCTCTCCCCCTCCTCCCGGAAATTCATCATGGATAAACGCTATTCTTCTCTTCTTCTGTTGCATAATCCCACATTTATTTGTTTAACTGTACAAAAATACATATTTTTGCTACATTATTCAAAATCCTCCTAAAATAATCTGTATATGAGGCCTAAACAGACAACTGTCATATTCGACTGTGAAAGAATGAGATATCCAAATACAGGCTTATATGTATTTGGTAAGGAGCTGGTCACAGCATTACAAAAAGAATCTTTTCAAAGGGGGAAGAAACTCATGATTTATGCCAGAAAAAGCACTGTTGATGATTGGGGGATTAATATTGAGCGTAAAAAAGTATTCAAATCTTTACATAAGCGTATATTATTAACTCCTAAAGATACTGGTCTATGGCATAGCCCCTTTCAGTTATCTCATTTTTTCCCAAAAGGAAAGAAGATATTACTAACCATCCATGACTTAAACTTCTTGTATGAATTGAATGCAAATGCACAAAAAGCAGAACTATTCAAATTGCAAAAGATTGTGGATAAGAGCGTTCATATCGTAGCCATTTCTCAATTTGTGAAGAATGACATCCTGAGCCATCTTGACACTAAAGGTAAAGAAGTTTCCGTCATTTACAACGGATGTTCTATATTTAATGGAAGACTACAAGAACCACCTATAAAGCCACAGAAAAAGTTCCTTTTCTCTGTCGGCACCGTTTTACCCAAAAAAAACTTTCATGTGCTTCCCTGCCTGCTTCAAGAAAACGACTATGAGCTAATTATAGCTGGGGTACGGAGCGAATACGAGAACAAAATTATAGAAGAAGCTCAAGAACTTGGAGTTTCAGAACGAGTTAAAATCATTGGTACTATTCCCGAGGCCGAAAAACACTGGTATTATAAGAATTGCGAAGCCTTTTTATTCCCATCTGTAGCCGAAGGATTCGGATTACCAGTTATAGAGGCTATGTACTATCAACGTCCTATTTTTTTATCATTACACACTTGCCTTCCCGAAATAGGTAGCCACTACGCATATTATTTTAATCGAGATTTTGATCGCAAAAAGATGCAAGAGGAATTCAAAGAAGGAATGAGAGATTTCTCTTCCGGAAATATGAATCAGGATGCTATGAAAGAACATGCTCTTGGTTTTTCATGGGCAAACGCAGCCAAACAATATTGGGATATTTATGAGCAATTGCTCTCTTAATACCAACTAGAAAGAAAGAAGAAGAACATATTGAATCAAATAGCATTTAACCTAACCAAAATTCTTAACTTTGCAAAAAATAAACAGCAATATGGATAATACGATCATTTTCGACTGTGAAAGAATGAAATACCCCAATACTGGGCTCTATTTCTTCTGCGACATGTTGGCTGAAGGTCTTTCTGAAGAATCACTAAAGCATGAAGAAAAATTAGCGTTCTATGTACCCAAAGGATTAAAGAACCGTTGGGGAGCTAAATATGCATATAAGATCGTTCATAAAATCCATAAACTTTTCATTCCTTGTAATTCCAATATCAAAGTCTGGCATACAACCTACCAGCTTTCATCCTATATTCCCAATAACAAAAAGTTAGTATTAACCATACACGATCTTAATTTCCTTTATGAAAAAAAGAAAAGCAAACAAGGTAAATGCTTAAGAAAACTACAACGGATTGTAGATAAAGCAGATTACATAGTCACTATATCCGAGACTACCCGTAAAGACTTATTAGAACACATTGATTTAAAAGGTAAACCTATTGAAGTAATCTACAACGGACGCAATGTCTACACTGGTGATTATGTACAACCGACAGAAGTACCTCAACGCCCATTCCTTTTTACAGTTGGAACCGTACTTCCCAAAAAAAACTTTCACGTATTGCCCTGCCTGCTAGAAGACAATGATTACGAGCTTATCATAGCAGGTGTCCGCTCGGAATATGAAGAACGGATTATGAAAGAAGCCGTAAAGTTTGGAGTGGAAGACCGTGTGAAAATCATCGGTACTATCCCCGAAGCGGAAAAGCATTGGTATTTGCTCCACTGCAAAGCTTTCCTATTCCCCTCTATTGCCGAAGGTTTTGGGCTTCCGGTTATTGAAGCCATGTATTACCAAAAGCCAATTTTCCTATCTGACCATACTTGTTTGCCTGAAATCGGTGGTGAATTTGCCTACTATTTCAACTCTGAATTCAATGAAGCACAAATGCAGGCAGAATTCAAACAAGGTATGGACGATTTTGAGAACGGAGGTATTGATAAGGAAAAGATGAAGGAACATGCCCTCAGATTTTCTTGGAAAACCGCTGCAAAAAGATATTGGGAAATATACCTGAAACTAATGAATGAGAAAGAATGTGTATAACACACAGAAATATCTTTATCCACTACTATTTTATCTACGGAGTACATATAGCGAAAACATAAATGGCAATTAATAAGGATATCCTTTGCAAAGATATTAAACTAAAAAATAAATGGTAAAAACATGGGGATGTTGTGAAGTGAAACATCCCCATGTTTTATGTCATAACATCCGGATGTTATTACGTAAAACATCCGGATGTTATGAATTTTAAATATAAACATTTAAAAAGTTAATCATTGAACAACAATCGATTAGAATACAATTTCCATAGCACTTAACAAGAATAGTCATTGCCCATTTTATGGACATCTCAAATATACACTATATCCAATGGTCCTTTATAGCTATATTGAACAAAAAATCATTTGTTTAATAAAACTCTTTTTTCTCTTTTTACATATATATTTAAGCCTGACATCCTCCAATTAAAATAATTTCCTTCATTTATGTCTAAGTTCACAGAAATTAATCTATATTTGTGGATATATAAATTTTAAATATATTTTTATGAAAAAAAGAAATTTATTTGGAGTATTAGGCTTAACATTAAGTTTTTGCTCATGTTCAAATCTGGAAGAATTACCTATTGACTCCTCTCCTACATCTAACGAAATAATAACGAGAACTGCAGGAGATGGAAAGTATGATATTTTAGGGCACGGGTATAACATTACAAGCGCGTATTTAGATCCTAAAGCTAGTGGAGCGCTTGTTCTAGATATAGATAAATTAAAAAATAGAAACTTAATATTAGAATATAAATTAGAAGAATCACAATCTCGCTATACATCAGGTAAAGACGTTTACGATTTCACATCTAACATGTCTTCATCACTAAAAATAGAACCGGAATTTTTGAAAGTTATAGCTGGCGCATCTTTAAATGTAGCTTTTGGAGGAAATAACACTTATACATCAGACTATTCATTTGCATATTTCACTCAAAAATATGTAGATAGTAGATTTAGAATAGCTGAATCAAATATAAACGTATTACGTGAATGTTTAACTCAGCAATTTAAAGATAGAATTTCATCTTATACACCAGCCCAAATTGTAGAAGTATATGGTACACATGTTTTAAAAGACATTTATGTGGGTGCTAAATTAGAGGTATATTATTCCTCTAAGTCTACTACAACTTCTAAAAAACAAAATGTCGATGCTGGCTTAGGAATGTCTCTTGTCAATATTTTCAAAATAGATGGTAAATTTAATTACGACAGTTCCTTGGCTACAAATAACAAGGAACAATCTTTATTTTACTCAACTGTGGGTGGCGATCCTATGGTCGGTTTAATAGGCTCCCTAAATCCAGAAACATACCCATCCGTAGATATTTCCAAATGGAATGCAACAGTAAGAAATGCAACTCCTAAATTTATTGATGTGGATGCCAATTCTAAATCATTTATACCAATCTATGAATTAGTAGCCGATCCTGCCAAAAGCCAGGAAATAAAAAATTACATTACTAGTTATACAAAAAATAAAGAACTAAAGTCGGTAACATTGTATCCAACGGGTGCAGGTATGCGTTCAGTATCAGGATTGGGACAATTAAATGATGGAGGAGGTGTAACTATTGCTGATATTGATGGGAATGGTAAACCAGATATGATACTTATGGGAATCGATGCTCCAGCTAAAGATAATTCATTTTGGTATAAAGTTTTATTCGATATAGATGAGAATGGATATTCTTCTAGGCAATCTAAACTTTACACACTGCCAGGAGTAGGCTGGGATAACGCTGGAGGTGGAGTAGCTATAGCAGATTTAAACAAAAACGGAAAGCCGGATATGATTTTACTTTGTGCAGATGATCCTAATAATGGCAATACAGCAAATGTCTGTTACCGCATTGCATATGATTTAAAATCGGATGGGAGTTATTCTTCAATTTCTTCACCAAAATGCATTCCAGGTTATGGCAGCCATTATCAAGGGGCTGATATTGATATTAATGATATAAATGGGAATGGAATTCCGGATTTGTTAGTAGCCGTTTATGATAATCCGAAAGACATGAATAGCTTTGTATACCAAATCGCATTTGACTTAGATCCCTCCGGAAACTATAAAAGTTTGTCACCTAGCTACGTAATTCCAGGAGTTGGATATGAAGGAGATGGTGCAGGCGTTGCAGTGGGCGATATTGACAGAAATGGGAAATTAGATATTATATTTATGGCCATTGATGCCCCTGCAGGAAGTGATACTTTTGTATACAGAATACTTCCTGATATAGATAAATATGGAGTTAGTTATTCACCATTATCTGATCAAATTGGTTTACCAACCAGCTTATCCCCTTGCCAGAAAGGTGCTGGAGGCGGATGTTGTTTATATGACATAGATAATAATGGATTCCTTGATGTTGTCTTCATGGCTATCAAAAATGACTCAAAGGGTATAGATAATACTTGGAGATACATTACAGGACATAATTTAAATAAGCAAGGTATCCCTATGCAGTGGAGATAAGGCAACTTATAAGAATGAACATATTACTGTAAAAACATCATTTCGCCAGCCGAAATACAAAGTAAGTGTTGGAATAAAAAAATGATCCCTCAAGCGTAAATGCAAAAACATCAACTCTTGAGGGATTTCAATTAAAAATCTGCTTCGATTAATTCGTATCGATTATTCCGGCTACCTAAAAGCATCTGTAAAGTGATCACCGTACTGAGCTGTGTTGTAAATAATTGACCACAATGTTGCCCATAATACCCCACGACCGTAATATTCATTATTCGTGGTAGTCGCCAAAGCATTATAAACCGGAGTCCATGTATTGGTATGTTGAGAATCGCCAAGGAAAATGACCCGTTTTTGCAAATCAATGGATAACGAACACCCATTACCGGCTACTTCCAGTACTTTCGTTGCGCTGCCAGGTGCATCGAAAGTTCCGCTTATCCCATCTCTATAAAACAGAGCATTAAAATCAATCTTTTGCAATGGATTGTAATTGCTGAATGGTCCGTTCTTAACAATATAGTTCCATACAGAGTCATTGGAGTGTGTAGTGACCCAAGTAGCCGATGTACCGCTGTTGCTTCTATATGTATATCCCCATGAGTTGAATTTTGCAAACAGAGCCTGATTGTCAGAAGCACTATTATCAAGGACAACAACAGCAAACCTGTTTTTCTTCGGGCTGTTTTCCAACCATGTAATCAAATTATCATAGTAACCAGAAGCCGCAGTGGCGTATCTTCCGGAAAAGAGAACATTCACATCATCAGGTATACTCGCACCCACTCCTGCACTATTGCTTTCATTATTCGGCAAGGTGGGAGTTACCGGAGTATAAACCACACCTTTCGGGCCAAAGAATGTTGCATAATTTCCGTAATTACGGAAAACACTGAGAATGCTATTTCCAAGCGCACCATAGCCTCCATAAAGGTTGGCGACATTAATCGTGATAGGCTTGAGCATCGTCCTAACGATAGCAAAACGGGATGTCACATCAGTCCCCACCAATGTTAACTTCACATGATATGTAATATCACGGTTTGCATCCTTGTACAATGTCTTGGGTAATTGAATCTTAAACTTAGTTCCCATCGCATAATCAGTACCCCACGGCATTTCAGTACCGGTTTCACTAATCATTTTCACATCATAGATGTGCTGCAATGCAGGTTCGGGTTGTTCCAGTTCCGCAATCCACCTCATACTACTGCCTCCTTGCAAATTAACGGTTTGGGTCTTATCTTCATTTTCAGAGACGTAAAGAGTATTCCCCACAATACCCGTGCTGAAGGACATAGGCCGCTGAGTGATGGCAATCACTTGAGATTTCACCGTGGGATCGGCTTCTAACGCTAGATAAAGAGTGGCTTTCAAGGTATTACTACTTTCATTTTGTTTCTTGGCTCTCACGGTAAGACGATTAAGCTTCAGATCGGCAGCATCGTGCATGTCCCTTACTTCGAAAGCATCAGCATTATCACCCTCGAGGATATATGTCCATCCGTTGATTGTCGATCCATCGGTGGTCAATCCCGGATTGACAAGGAATGTGTTGGTATTATTTCCCGTAATCGTCAATTCACCATCATATTCAAAGTCAATCGAATTGACATACGGAGTCAGTTCAAATCCGGGTTCTCCATCTTGAATCAATAACATAGTGCTTTGTACCGATGGATCCTCCTTCAAACTAACCACTAGAAAGCCATAGCGGGGACTTGTCCCGGCATTGGCCGTATGTGTGTAAACCGGAATGGTATTATTCAAAGACTTACTACTGTCATAATCGGTCACAGCGGCTGAACCCACCTGATCGAAAGAGAAAAATGCTCCCGCTCCCGGTGGATAAATAGTCGCATTCCAATCGCCCGAACTGTTCACCGCAATGGACGGTGCCGCTACGCCAGCGTCATTAGTGAAATGGGAAATAGTCTTCGGATTTAACTCCAAATAAAGATCACCACCCTCTAACTGTACTATATCAATCGTTGCTTTCAAGTTACCAAAAGAAAGTTCTACCATGCCATTACGCTGATCTTTTACATTGTTCAGGGCAGTTGCCGAGACAGTCAATGTTTTACCGTTCAAACTTACAGAAAAGCCATTATCCAATATTTTTTTGCTGACAGACAGGGTTCCCTCTCCAAAAGTAAATATACCCAGATCATAATTACCACCGTTGGGCGTAAACATCACCTTTTTAGTCGGTATGGCCAGAATGTTATCACCATCGAACTGCACGGTTCCATGGCTGTCCATATCCCAATAGTTAATGGAGTAACTCAAAGAAGCTACTTCACCTTTATATGCCTCCAATTCTGTGGTGTACCCTTCCTTTTTAATGGAGTTGATTGTTAGTTTATATACGTTATTACGCTTGAGCGACTGCCCCGACCCGAGCGGATGCACATTAGCACGATGGTATGACACCATACCGGTGTCTCCATTTTTCACCCTGATAATCAAGCAAGTGGTTAATCCATCGTTTTGTTTGGGAGCCACCACATAGTTCTCAAAAGCGTAAAGCTTCCCCACAATAGCAGCACCGGCATCACTCTCCACCCCGTACAGTCTTGCAATTCGCACAGCTTCCTTGTCAAAAGCATTCGGCTCACCGTCCCATACAAAGAGAGAAGGATATGCATTCCAAACCGCAACGGATTCGAGGGTGTATCCTTTTGCTGAGTTATAAATATCAAAACGGGAAACGGAACGTTTCAATACGATACCGATCTTGGTATCTTGAGATTCCTTTCTCAGTGAAGTACTCATCAGTAAAGCTTCACTTTCCAGCGGTTTAGTAGTATACTCCGGTGCATCAGTGGCTGTGCCGGCCATAAATACCTGAATTTCGGCCTTGACTTCTTTAAAGTTCTTACTTTTGATTTCTGCCTTCCAATCGTCCAAGGTCTGCGAGCCGTCAATGGGCAAATAGTTATTCCCCATATTAGCTACCACTAAAATATCATAAGCGTCAGCCATGTTGAGTCCAAGGTCCGAAAAATCGAACGTCATATCGGTATTCATTTCCAGCGGTGTACTCGATGTAGCCATCAACTCTTTCCATCCTTTAAAATCACCGGTTCCGTTACTGTTTGATTGAAAGAAAATCAGATCAAGTGTTTTTACATTCTCTTCACCTGCTTCAGGTGCAATCGCAGCACGGGTTGCCATTCCACTGGTAGGATCCTGAATACTGAAGTTTACAATCAACTTGCCGTTTCCCGCTGAGGCAAACTGACTATTGTCGTCCAAGCTACAAGACGTGAAAATAGCTGCAGTCAGGAGAAAAACGGACCATAATATTTTTTTCATACTATCTTTGTTTTTTTATGTGATTATACATGTAATTATTCTCCCAAATCAACACCGATATCACCATCCAGTTCCCAATCATTTTTCCCCCGGTCAACGCGGGATAACTTTATTTCCAGTCTGATTCTTCCGGAAAGCAATACGACAGTATCGGAATTGGCAGCGGCAGAGTCTTTATCAAAATCGCCCAAAGCCGTTGTTTTAAAGCCAATGGGATACCCATCTGCATTGCTAATCAATTCAACTTTAAAACGGTTGTTTTGAATACCATTTGCCAATGTCGTCGTCGCTCCGTTTATATCTGTCTTAAATGCTAACGTTATAACTTCCGACAAAATGTTACTATTCATTCCAATAGTCACTGCCGGAGGCATTTCACGATACAATACTACGGTGCGCTTTTCTATCCACAGGTAGTAATTGCCACTCAAGCCCATTTGTCCCTCGGTCATATTCCATTCAACCACATTGACATTCAAATGAATCGAAGGTTGTTCGGCAGCAGTCTCTTTATCAGTATATCCGGGACCGCTCACAGAATTGATATTGAAGACATACTTTTTATTTCGTATAATCTTGATAAGCTTATCTGTTTCGGAATTTTCAAAATCAATGGGATAGTAATACTTCGTTCCATTGTATACGGCTCCGATCACAAGGCGGGTATGTCTTTTATCTACTGCTTCGTCCTCCGTGTCATTATCGTATAGATACAGTTTATTGGCTATGGACCGATTGACCGTATTGTAACTTTTAGACTCTAAAGTCAAAACTGTTTCCATTCCTACAGGAGAGTATGCCTCTTGAGCTTGGCTGTTTATGATATTACTGGAAACATCGCCTAAAAAGCCCCTATCCGGAACGTAGTATAAAGTAGCGTCATTCATTGTAAAGTTATCAATATCGGCTACCACATAGATGTCTACCGAAGCAACCGACCGGATTAGACTTAATAACGGCCAATAGTTGATCACATCATCTTTCACTTCTTGTTTTTCGAGTACTCCCCACATAGGTAAATTTGTAAATGCTCCATCGTTCTGAAGCAATCTTCGGGGAGCTGTATCGAGAAGCTCATTCCGGAAGAATTCCCAATCAACCTTCCCTTTATATTGGGCAACTGCCGTATCATCAGGAAGCATCTTTTCTATAAAGGAGCGACAGTTAGCCAGGAAATAGGCATCATAATCGATCCCTACCGGAAGAGTAGTCCGCAACTTTCCATTGACTTTGAATGTAGTCCGCCAACATACAAACTTCCCGTTAGAATCAAAAAGTAAGACATCCAGATTATCAATAATATTTTCATCAGGAGTAGAATACTCAATGTTACGGGTTGTAGGATTTGCTACAATAGATATCTCGACATTAGACTCACCGGAAGAATGGATAGCGGGGGACTCTTCGTCAATCGTTGTTTGGCATGACCAAAATCCTACCAACATAAGTATAGTTGGTAGTATAAATAATCTTTTCATTCTTTTACTATTTTTCATTTCGCGAGAGACCCCGCCTTTATAATAAAATTAAATGTACTCAGAAAAAAAGTACATTGTTATTTTAAAGTACAACCAGCCCTTTACGGATCTGCCATGAATCGGCTGTAATAACTGCTTCCAGCTTGGTTGGCCTAATCACAACATTCACTTCTGTGCCACTTTGGGCTTTTACCTCGGTATCTACCATCAATCGGGCTATTCCGTCCGCAAAGAGTTTGACTACCAAATTATCTTCCAATCCGGTAGCTGAGTCGGTGGACGCAGGCATTACTTTATTCCTCGAAATGTATTCATCGCTGTCCTTTAAATAAGAAAAATTGTCCTCTATTATAATCCCGCCACCGGATTGTTTATCTCCGGCTACTTCATACGAATACGACGATCCTTCGATGTTTACACTAAGTTTCCCGGGATATTGAGTCCTAAAATCATTCCCGTCTTCTATTATGACGGTAATAGTGCATAACTGTTGTTTGACATCAACATTGAGAGTCCTTTCTTCCAAAGGGTTCTGATTGAACATCAAGCTTTTTAGAAAAAAATCCCGGGCAGAACCACTATACGCGTGGGACTGTCGAGTCAGCCTCTCACCCATGATAAACCTTGCAGTCGAATAATTCTCGTCATCAAGGCATACCGGTGAAAGTTTATTTACAGCCTCATCTCCGGATAATGACCATGCTACCAGATAAGTATTTCCGACATATTGCTGTTCTATAGAATAGGGCTTCCCTCCTTTTATATTTTCATAAGGAATATGCAATGCCTCTATTTTTTTGCCTTCGCTATCATACAGATATAATTCGATATCACTGGCCACCAAGCGGTCAAAGTTAGCCGTACTCCCGTCATTCGTGAAGATCAGATTCAAAGACTCACCATCACAACCATCGTGGGGCCCTTCGTAAGTGCATCCAAAACAGGATAACATTATCAATAATATCAGAAATACTTTCTTCACGGTATAATAATTTTCTGTTAATCGTTTGTTATTCCCGAAGGGATATAATACCCTTCGGGAGAATTAGTAATCGGTTATATAGGTACTAATTACAAATCAACATTTTCAGTTCTGACATCCCAGTTGGCGACTTCAATATTGATGGTAATCGTACTTTCGGTCGGATCGACTACCGGACCTTCATTTTCAGCCTCCTTCGGAGTGGACCAACCTACGGTTTTGATATCATTCATCGTTATACGATAGATGCTGTTACGGTAGATTTTCCAAATATCATCTTTCAATAGATTGACTCTCCAATAACGAGTGACAGCACTTACTCCTGTCCCGGAGAATGTCCCTTGAATAATGAGAGCCACTACTTCATCTTTATTAAAAACTGTCGCAGCCGATCCGTCACCACCTTGTATGGTAGAAGGTATGCATTCGTATACATAAACCGGCTTAGCATATGCGGCCGGCAAGAAACCGTTTGTAGTTTCACTGGCATCATCATTTTGTACAGAATATACAGTTTCGACAGTTCTCCCATCGGTAGAAAAGGTTGTTTTGAAATTGGAGGCAGTTGCAAAACGCTTCCAATTATCTAGATTTTCATATTCAAAAGCCAGCGATTGGTTGATACCATTAATTACCATATAACCGTTGAATGTCCATGCAAGATCACTTGGAACGGTTCCGCTTTCATCAAGACCCAGTATTTTAAGCAAATCGGCCTTAGGAGCAGTAATTTGACTTGCAGGATCGACCTTAGGACTTTCAATCTTACTCAGTAAACGGCGAACAGAAAGGTTCAAGGTATTTGTTTCACCTTCCACGACATTGACCGTACCTTCTGCAGCCATAGAAAATCCGGTTGCGTCACTTACATCGGTACGGGAGTTTGAGCCACCCAAAGAAAGTTCTTTATATAAACTGCTTTCCTTGAAATTAGCTAAAGAAGCAGGAGCAGATGAAGGCTCACCCAAATTTTGATTTACAGCCGTAAAGACTGTAAGATTCCCGGCATTTACCAAAAAGGTGTACTGGCTATTGGGAGTCAATGCTGTGGGCTTATAATATTTTTGGTAAGACCCATCACCATTGAAGACGAAGAATTCTAATGACTTAATGTCATTTTCTTTAGCCGAGCCGGCTTCATCTCCGGTCAAAGCCCGGGTACCGACATTTCCTTTTACGTTAATGGTAATTGCAGCTAATCCACCTTGGTCAGGAGCCGGATTCAAATTGTTGTCGGAATCACTACAGGATAGCAAAGCGAATGCAGTTGCATAAACTGCCAAGATTTTTTTAATTTTCATAATTCTAAAGTTTAGTTATTAATGTTGTTTTCAAGACTATTACAGATGGCTTTATTTAGTTTTCTGATCTATATTTTCATAAAAGACTTTGATACAAGTACCCGAACGTAACTTCGGGAAAAAGTTCTTTAGCATATAACGGTAAGGGACACCACCTTTCAGACCCATCAGTTCGATTCTTCGACTTTGCTTTCCATTGCTTCCTTTAATCGTGTTGGAATCAATGATAGGAAGAACTTCTTCTTTATATGGCATATCAGATTCATCCACCATCCGATACAAGCCGAACCAATCAATTCCTCCATTGATCATCTCGAACGATTTCTTATCAATTTTCGTTCTTTGTATCAGATAGTCTCTTAGCGCAATAGCGCGCTTTTCCGCAAAATCTAAATTCATACGATAATCGCCTTCAGGAGATGCATAACCGACAATAAGGATATCAGTAACCCGGCTATCCGGAGAGTGATTGATTTTATCAATAGTGGAAACTAATAAATCAAGATTCTGCTCATTATCCTGATAGCCGGAATCTATCATCGAAGATCCTGATTTGAATAAAATGGAAACAGACTTATTACCGTTTTCCTTACCAAACTCAGACCTCTTGGAAATAGCAGTAAGAAAATTATAGTCTTGTGACAATCTTTCAGCAGTAGTCTGAACTGGCGTAATCTCTTTGATAATTTCTATAATTTCGACATCAGGGTCTTGAAGGATTCTACCGTCTACGGTTGCTGTTGTCAGCATGGCCCGTTTGGTACATATTTTAGTTGAACTCTCAAAAGCAAGTATACTCCCTTTCATCCAGTCTTCATATTTCATCTTAGCATTGTATACAAGCATCTGTTTATAGCCTACCACTTTCATGCTTTTCTGGTAATATAAACTTCGGATAAAAGATATTTTACCCCTTTTCCCTACTATTGCAAAAGGGAGAAACTCTGCCTGGTGAGTTCCATCGGATATGACAGGAGTCACCAAAATGACCTCTTTCTTCTTGATAGAGAATTGGTCGGGAACGAAATTAAAACTGAGTTCTATGCTGTCGCCTAGATTTTTCACCTGAATATTTGTAATTAATAATCGTCCTCTATCGGGTTCTCCACATGCTGCCGCATTCGTATGAAACGATAGTAGTAATAAAAAGAGTGAAATTATAATTATGGAATGATTTGTTAGTCTCATGACTTTCCTCTCTATTTAATATTATAAATCAGCGAAATACCGATCTTAGTTGGTCCGAAAAAGGTCTTAGTGGAATGCTGCGATTCACCACAACACCAGTCTCTATTATCTGTCTTGTCAAAATCAAGATGTACTATGCCTACACCGAGAAAAGCCTCAATCGCCCATCTTTTGGATATCAGCCAACTGTAACCATAAGTAAATCCGGCACCTACTCCCCACCCTTCGTAACGATAGTCTTTATCAAAGATATTAAAGAGTTTATGACCACCGATATTATATTTGGTTGCAATGCCATGTATGCCGATAAAATGTCCATTTGTAGTTTCGCAGAACCAATATCTCAATTCCGGTTGAACCATCCAATGTACCCATTTATCATTATCGCCTTTTTTCCCTTCACGGTTCCACGGATTATATCCCCCCGTTATATTCAAACTCATCTTCGGACTCACCCCAACTTCTAAGCCTAAATTGGGAGTCAATGTTGCCGCATATAAAAGATTCGTTTTGATAGCCCAGGACAAGCTTCTTTTTTTCTCTTTCTTCAGAGGGGTTGGCATATTGACTTTTATCATTACATTATCTCCCAAATGGTTGCTGTTATCAATAATCGTATCGATAATTACTATGCTTTCACGATGCTCCATCTTAAAAGTATCTTTTCCTACTATTATCGGTGTAATCTCACATTCATCTGGACCGAACAAGAGAGATTTAGATATTTCTTTGGACTCAATGCCGATTGAAGCAGGGGAGCAATCCGGAGCCTGCCCGAAAGAACGTCCTAATGCCATTCCTATAAAAACAAGCAAAAGCCTATATCTTAAACCTTTCATTCTATTTTTAATAACATACCGCATAATAACTGCCACAGTTTAATCATTAATTATTATTTACGTCATATCCAAACAATACAGAGAATCCAGAAGAGACTATTGTCACTTCTGCTACACTGTTTTGCTATTAAATTCGAGAGAGTTTTTAATGGACTGATCTATCACTTACGTCCAGCACTATTAACATCTGACGATATATTTACCTATATGCACTATATTGCAAGTTACTATCAGGCTATGTGATTCTCTAACATCAATAAGTATTGATTTGTTTTCAGAAAAAATGAATACTTTGTTTTTTAAATATCAGCATTGTCCTTTTTGTAATGTATATTTCTTCTTTTTCAAAACAAATATACACACCTTTTCTATTACAATAATTCACATAGGCCAGCCTACAATATTGACTTGCCGACTATGAAGTTAATTAATCTTTTGCAAGAAAAAAAATATAGCTTTTATGCTGATGTTTATTGTCTATAGTGATAGTATTGAATGCAATCTAGGTAAACTATTCTATAATTAATAATTTATTGGCAATATTAGCTATGATGAGGTTCTATCCCGCAAGTGCTATATTGGCATTTGAGGTAAATCTAAGGTAAATTAAAAAAGAATCTTCACAAGCAATTACATCAATTTACAGTAAGCCGATCCGTATTCATACGAACCATATACTGTTGAATCATTGCTTTTAATTCGGCCTCCATGGATGTCTGTAATTCCGGAAAAGAATCCAACAAGTTGTGTTCCAACAAACGGTCGGATACGAAATCATAAAAAGCAATGGATTTCTCACCATCGAATTGAAGAAGATACTTGCCTTTATGATATTGATATACGCCATTCACATAGTTCACAGCATAAGTTTGCGCTGGCGGAGTAGTCAATAAATCACATCCGAAAGAGACGTAAGGCTGGTCGTATCCCAAATAGTTCAAGACAGTAGGCATGATATCGATCTGTTGGGCAATGGCATCAATATGCCCTTTCAAATCACCTCCGGGATAATAGAAAATAATCGGAACGGCAAATGTTCCGCTTTCTGTCATATATTCAGGATGCTCTGTCTGATTGGTGTGATCAGCGGTGATCACAAATAGAGTATTATTAAACCAAGCTTCGCGCGAAGCAGTTTCAAAGAAACGCTTCAATGCATAATCCGAATAACCTATGCACTGATGAATAGGTAAGGTGCCCTTCGGGAACTTTCCTTCATATTTCTTAGGTACAACATAAGGATGATGGGAAGACGCGCTAAACAGTGCGGCTGCAAAAGGTTGTTTGAAATCTGAAAGCTTATCAGCAAAAAACTGAAAAAACTCCTCGTCCCATATAGCCCAGCGGCCATCGAAATCATCGTCATTATCATATTCCGTTCTCCCGTAATAGTCCTGAAAACCTGTAGCACGAGAGAAGGCTTCAAAGCCCATCGACCCGTTTTCAGCACCATGAAAGAAAGCAGTATAATAATCTTTCTTTCGCAGTTCACCGGCAATCCCCGATACTTTATTCATAGAAGCGGGAGTCAAGAAAAAAGGTTCTACGAACATAGGTATTCCAGACAATATGGAAGGCATTCCATCAATACTCTTCCGACCGTTTGCAAAGGAATATTCAAATGTCAGGCTCTTAGATATCAACGAGTCTAGAAATGGAGTATAACCGGTATAAGTCCCACCATCCAAATCCTTGTTCAAAGCTCCGATGTATTCCTTTCCAAAACTTTCCATGATGAATACCACTACATTCAACGGCCGGAATGTGATACTGTCGGCAGGTTGATGGACAGGTGAATAGATAGCTTCCATTGTCGCATCATCATTATAATATGCAGGAACGACAAAAGGTTTCTTGCCAATGGTACGGATCATGGCAAAAGGAGTGTTTAGCACTAAAGCTGTTTCAATGGGACGATTTACATATTGATTAGCATTACTTACGGTTATAGGACGTACCGCAGCCCCAATACCGCCACGCATGCCGAAAATACAAAAAGGAATGATAGCAACCAAACACATTAATTGAACACCATAGTATCCCCATAGATTCGTTTTTCCGAACGTACCGAAAGGCTTCCGGTAAAGCTTGAACATACCATAGATTAATACGATAGCTAATAATGTCAAATACCAATGGTTCAAGATTTCTATGCCGATAATTCCGGCTATGTTATTTTCGTGACTGAATTCGTTAAAAATAGAAGCCGTAGTTCTCCGATTAGTGAACTGGAAATAAACAGTATCCATCAGATTCATAATCAAAGCCATGCTATTAGTGAAGATGAACACACCTTTTACTACTTGCTGATAACGCTTTGACTCTTTGTAATGCAACGGTATAAACATCAGGAAGATGTATAAAGCGTTGATATAAATAATTGCCGATGTGTCAAAAACAAGTCCTCCACGCACGATAGTCATCAATTCCGTTCCTGTCAATTCCGCATAATATGAATGGTTTACCCACAAAAAAACAAACCGGCAAAGCATAAACAGAAAATAAGAAAGTGCCAGATTACAGATGCCGGCAAGCACCACACGCACATAGGGCATGAAAGAAAAGGATTGCTTCATATCAATGTAAAATCATAATATAACAGCCACAAATGTAATATATTTAATCGGTTCTGCCATTAAAATGCTTAAAAACACTTACCTTTGCCTAATGACGAACTCCAAACTATAAAACGAATGAAAATAGCTTTTGACGCCAAAAGAGCTGCCCAAAACCGTACAGGGCTTGGCAACTACAGCCGCTTTGTAATTGAAGGTTTAAGCCATTATTACCCAGAGAATGAATATCTGTTGTATACACCGAACGAACGAAAAGCACGTTTATTCGGTGATCTGACTCAACAGAAGAATTGCACGATCTGCTATCCCGACAAAATCATTTGGAAAAAGCTATCCGCTTTATGGCGTATCAGCGGCATCAAAAGCCAATTACGGAATGACCGTCCCGCCATATTTCACGGATTGAGCAACGAACTTCCATTGGGTATCGAACGCCTGAAAGAGACCAAAAGCATAGTTACCATTCATGACCTTATCTTTTTCCATTATCCGGAGTTCTATGCTCCTATCGACCGGAAAATCTACGCTTATAAATTCGGGAGGGCCTGTAAAGTAGCAGATAGCATTATAGCTGTAAGCGAGTGTACGAAACGCGACATCATCCAGTATTATGGAATACCAGATGAAAAAATAAAAGTAATTTACCAAGGATGTGACGAGAGCTTTCTTCATACTGCGAACGATAAAGTAAAAGAAGAAGCGAGAAAGTCATATAATTTGCCTTCGAAATATTTGTTATATGTAGGCAGCATTGAGAGCAGAAAAAATCTACTGTTGATTGTAAAAGCTTTGGAAAAAGCGAAGTGCGATCTTCCTCTGATTGCTATCGGCAAGCATACGCCTTATGCCGATGAAGTATGGCAGTATGCTATCAAACATGAATTATCCGAAAGAATTTTCATGCTTCACAATGTCCCGTTCCGCTATTTTCCTGCTATTTATCAGATGGCTTCACTATTTATCTATCCAAGCTTTTTTGAAGGGTTCGGTATACCGATATTGGAAGCACTCAATAGTAGAGTTCCTGTAATCGGCGCTACCGGCTCGTGCCTTGAAGAAGCCGGAGGCCCGGATTCGATTTACGTCCATCCCGAGGATGCCGATGGCATGGCTAATGCTATCGATCGTATCATAAGCGATCAAAAACTGCAACAGAACATGATTGAAAAAGGCGTAGAATATGCCCGGCGATTTGAACAAAAACAGCTAACAAGAGAAATGATAGGACTTTACCATTCGTTACTATAGCTATTCTTGACTGCACAAAAGTTTACTCTGACCGGTCATACGGAAATACTTGTCAAATACCAGCAGGGAAATTAATTTCTCTCGTTGTTTGTCTTGGAATTGTGCTATCCATTCGTGTGCATGTTGAATAATGGTCTGTGCCTCATCGGGATGGTTGATAAAATGCTCCATCCGTTCTTTCAAATCCGAATAATCCGGCTTAATCTCCACATAATGATAATCGGGGATAAGTTTTCCTTCCATAAACCAAGTTTCACAAGTAGGCCGGGGCATAACTGCAAGTGAGTTGGAACTCATTACCCATTTCAGATTGCTTGCCACATCATTTCCTTCAAGGGACAGAACAAACTTATATTCCAAATGCTCCGCCAAAGTTAACATTACTCCTCTCCACTCCGGACGCACGCAATGTTTCCCTACTTCACCCACATCGCACGAAGGGTCACCCCACCAACGTTCCAGGAATTCTATCCGTCTTGGCTTTCCTACAACCTCCCCTCTGAAGATTGCCTTATCTTTCTTCTTCACAAATGGGATTTTGTCATTCAGGAAAATAAAATGCCGCACTTTATCCATATTCAAAAGAATGGAGTTCTCGTTATTATCGACCAACGGACGACTTTTTACGATGGAAGGCTCATCTTGCAAATCGCGTATATCACCAAAAGCAAATTGCCATCTCAATGCGGTGGGGAAATAACGGACAAACTCGTAAGAATCGAAAAAATAAACCGATCGATGTCCCTTTCGATGAAAGTCTGCAATTCGTTTTGCTTTACCAGAAAGAGGAGTTTCTTGTGCCAAACGACAATAATAATCAACCCTGGAAAGAATATATTCCTTATCAGGGCGATCGTCCAACGACTGCAAGATAGCATTCCGCTGCGACCTGTACCAAACATCTGGCAACAAGCATAGGCGCAGGAAGTTCCTGATATAGTATACTTGCTTACTATTCTTACCGCTATGAAATATATATTTCAATGTCTTACTTCCTACCATAAAAGCATTTTTATTATTAAGGTGAGTTCTATCAATTCAATTTATCCTCTTGTATCAGACAGCAGAACTCTTTAACTGCCCAATTTGTGAGCTTTAGTCTTGCAAATTTAGCGAATATTTTCTACCCCCCCCCCCGATTTTTACAATAATTAACTTGTGTTTGTTGTAAAAATTGGATGTGCAGGCATAATTCACCCCAACAACTCAGGTTTCAGCCTGATTATTTGCGTGTAACGACTGATGTTATACACAAGACTGGTGAATGCTACATTGGCTTTAGCACGAATAAGCCCTACTGTACGCACCACAAGTCCACGCATGGTTTGTTCCTCAAACCCGAATACATGCTCGACAAGGCAACGTGTCTTGGATTTTTTCCTATTGTCTGATTTCTGCTCCTTGGTAAGCGGACGGTTACGGTAGCCCTTTTCGCAAATTATCGGATTCATCTTATGCTGTTTTACAATCTCCTCTTGTCCGACATAACCGGCGTCCAAATACAAGTCCTTGCCTTCGTCTTTTTCATCCAGCAGTCCTTCAAAGCCTTTGGAATCATGCACTTCTGCCGACGTGGTATCATAAGAAAGTATGATCTTATTGCGTTTCTCAACTTTAGTATGCTGCTTGTAGCCGTAAAAAGTCTCATCACGCTTCTTTGTCCAGCGGGCATCTACATCCTTGTGGCACTTCTTGTGGGGATTGTCATTCCACAACTTATCACCCGCTCCCTGTTTTATCTGCTCATTTTCATCACGGGTGTTACGTTGGCGAGGGGCAATAACAAAACTGGCATCAATGATGCGACCCTCATTGAATTGCAGACCCTTACTTTCCATGAAACTATGAAATTCCGAAAAAAGCTTGTCATAAACGCCTGTATTTGTCAGGAGTTCGCGATACTTCCACACCGTCTTCTCGTCAGGAACATCGTCAACACATTCAATACCAAGAAACTTGCGGAAACTCGTACGGTCAACTATCTGATACTCTATCTGATGGTCACTCAAACCATAATAACGCTGAAGAAACAAGACCTTGAACATCAGCACACAGTCTATCGGCGGACGACCGGCATTACTTTTGCGCTCTCCGGTAAAAAGGGCTGATTCAAGAGTAGGACGAAAGATCTCAAAATCAACATACTGAGACAACACTTCAAGAGGATTGCCCATTTCATTCAAACGCAATTCACGATTCTCTGACTCAAATAGTTGATTATAACGAAGCTTACGGTATCGGGATAACTTGTTCATTATAAAATTCTTATTTTCTGCAAATTTACGCTCTTGGAACCATATAAACAACTGTACTACAATATTTTAATTTATAGAACTCCTCTTAAGTAATACTACTTATCGGCTATGCAGATTCTGATTTCAATTTCAAATATTTCTCATACGTCCGTTTCCAACGATTATGACTCCAAAGCCAATACTGAGGTGCCCTACGAATAGTTTCCTCTAACCTCCGGGCATAATCTACCGTAATCTCATAATCGGGAAACGATTTCGGATCTTCTGTCATCACAACAAAATCGGCATGGTAATAACCTCTTTTCACTCTCTGTACATCCAGATAGACCACCGCAGCATCCGTTGCTTTAGCAATGCTTTCTGCTCCGATAAAGAAAGAAGATTTATGATTCAAAAATTCTGTCCACATCTTGACAAAGTTCCAATTAGGTGACTGGTCGGATATGAAGCCGATGATAAAACGTTTATTCTGTTGTTTGTAACGCACCAAATGGCGCAATGCCATCAGCATCTCTATATTGACAGCATGAAAACGGCTGCGCATCCAAAGAAATAGCTTGTCGAATGCTTTATTCTCAATCTGATGATAAATCTGACCGGCTATAAAATTATCAGTCATACCAAGATGCAAAGGAATAGACGAGACCCATTCCCAGTTACAATAATGCCCTAGATAAAGCACACAATCCTTGTGCTTGATTATCTCGTTGATTTTGTCCACTCCACCAAATGTCATACGCTGACGCATTTGTTTCTCACTCATAGAAAACAATTTGATGGTCTCAACTATATAGTCACAAAAGTAATGATAAAACTCTCTTTCAATTTTACGCAATTCAACCAAAGGTTTCTCTGGGAAAGATTCCTCCAAATTCTTTCTGACTACTTTTCTACGATACCGAACAACATAATATAGCGGGTAATATAATAAATCGGAAAAAAAATAGAGAAGTCGCAACGGAAGCAATGAAGCGACAAACCAGAAAAAGAAAAACAAATAATACAATAAGTGCTTCATGCAAAACTATTTATCTATTTTATTAACAATCCTTCTATTTTACGTATGATTTGTTCCGGTTGAATCTGCCTCATACAAGCATAGTCTTTGCGGAAACAGGGTTTCTGTCCATACACAGAACAAGGACGGCAGGGTAAATCAAGCTGTACTGCATTGATCGGTAGCTGCTTCCAACCCATAAATCCGGCATAAGGATGCGTGGCACCCCAAACAGAAACTACCGGAGTATTCACTAAAGAAGCCAAATGCATATTGGCCGAATCCATAGAAAGCATTACATCAAGATGACTCATCATATTCAATTCCGTATTCATATCCAATTTACCAATCATCGAAATTATCGTGGGATATTTCTGCCTCCAGGCATCAAAAACAGCCTGCTCTTTTGCCCCTCCCCCAAATAGGAAAACTTTTACGTCTTGTCGGTTTGCAAAATGAGCGACTACCTGCTCCTGCAACTCTAAGGGATAAATTTTCCCTTCATGTTTAGCAAAGGGGGCGATACCTATCCACTTTATTCCTTCATGTTTAGATCCGGTTACAGACTCTATCAACGAGAAATCACCTTTCCCTTCTCCATAAATGGAAGTAAAGTTTAACATAACAGGAAAACCAAGTCTTTCTAAAACTTCCTCATAACGACGAAAAGAACTTTTCAGATTCTCAATAACTTTATGACGACGTCGCACTAACTGATGCTTCTTTTTACGCCCTTTATGGATATAATCGACCGGGATACCTGCCATCCTGAATCGAAGCCGAAGATATTTTGTCCGTAGCACATCATGAAAATCGGCTATGTAATCGAACTTTTTTTCCTTCAATTCCGAATAGAGGGCATTTAGCCCTCGAATCCCATTATATTTCCCAACTAAGTCCGCACCCATAAAACTAACATTTGACGGCAAACCTTGAAAAAGAGGTTGTAATGTACCGCGACTCAGTACGGTTATTTCGTGCTGAGGATATTGTTTCGCCAGTGAATACACAACCGGGATTGTCATTGCGACATCACCAAGTGCTGAAAAACGAATAATAAGAATACGGGCCATCGGCTATTTTTTAGCATAAAGAACCGGATTCAATGCCGGGTCATTATACATTTTCATCTGTTTGTATACCTTCATATATTTATGTCCGGCTTCAATGTCGGCCAGTAACTGGTCAATAGCAGCGGAAAGATCTCTCTTTTGCTCAAGTAAAACGGCAAGCTTCGCTTCGCATTGATCATGATGTTCCTTTGTCGTGTCCGTACGTTTTACCTCCTGCTGCATGTGATAAATCTTCAAAGCAAGGATAGAAAGACGATCTATCGCCCATGCAGGACTCTCGGTATTGATCGTTGCATCCTGTTGAGGAACCACTTCTTTATACTTGTCAAGAAAATAGCTATCGATCAGTTCTACAAGATCCGTACGATCCTGATTTGACTTATCAATCCTTCTTTTCAGTTTCAACGCCTCTGCAGGGTCTATCTGCGGATCACGGATAATGTCTTCAAAATGCCATTGCACGGCATCAATCCAATTTTTAAGATACAGATAATACTCTATCGTCTTCAATTCAAAAGGATTACTCATCGGTGCATCCACGCTATCTGTAATATGATAATCGTTAGTTGATTTCCAGAAAATGTCGTTGCAAAGGTTACTAAATACCATAATCTTAATCGTTTTTTAATGAATATACTACAAGAGACAAAACTAAAGAATATTTCTCATACGGGCAATCCTTTCCTGTATTTTATTGTGCTTTGGCATCAGAAACGCACATTTTACACCTGTACAATCTGTAATAGGTCAGGCCAACTGCTCTAAACGGAGTCCCTTCGGCCTCTTTTACAATTGTTTTTACCTGATAAATCCGGGCAAAGATACTATTTTTTCGTATTTTTGCCACAAAAGAGGAAACAAGATGAAAATAATTATAGATAATAAGATTCCTTATATAAATAAAGCCATTGAGAAATTAACTCATGATGTAACCTTTATTTCAGGAAAAGATTTTACCCCGGATATCGTAAGGGATGCCGATGCACTTATCGTACGCACACGTACCCGCTGCAACCGCGAGTTACTTGAAGGAAGCCGTGTAAAATTCATTGCAACGGCAACAATCGGTTTCGATCATATAGATACCGATTATTGCCATGAAGCCGGAATAACCTGGACTAACGCTCCGGGATGTAATTCAGCTTCAGTAGCTCAATATATAGAATCCGTTCTTATTTTACTAAAGCTCTTCCAGAAGAAGAGGTTGGATGAAATGACCTTGGGAATAGTAGGCGTCGGAAATGTTGGAAGTAAGATTGTCAAAGTAGCCGAAGCACAAGGTATGCGCGTTCTGTTAAACGACCTTCCTCGCGAAGATAAAGAAGGAAGTACAGCTTTTTGTTCATTGGAACAATTGGCGCAAGAATGCGACATAATCACTTTCCACGTACCTTTATATAAAGAAGGGAAATACAAAACTTACCATTTGGCAGACGAAGCATTCTTTCAGTCCTTACAACGGAAACCTATTATAATCAACACTTCCCGTGGAGAGGTTATCAAAACCGAAGCAATATTGAAAGCATTGAATACTGGACTTATTTCGGATACCGTCATTGATGTTTGGGAGAATGAGCCAAAAATTAATCTTGAACTATTAAATAAGGTACTATTAGGTACACCCCACATTGCCGGATACTCAGCCGATGGAAAAGCTAATGCAACCCGTATGTCACTGGATGCCCTTTGTCGGTTCTTCAATACCCCAACAGATTATAAGATTACACCGCCTGAACCACAAAATAAAATCGTAAAAGCATCGACTCTTGATGAAGCACTTTTATCGATCTATGATCCTCGCAGAGATAGCGAAGTCCTCAAAACCCATCCCGAGCTTTTTGAAAAGCTAAGAGGTGACTATCCTTTAAGGAGAGAAAAAGAAGCATATAGCTTTCAAATCCCTTCGCATCAACCTACTTCTGATCAAGTACCTTTTCAATAATTACTGGAAAATATTTATATTCCAATGCATGTACTTTCTTTGCCACATCGGTAGCTGAATCTTCCGGAAGAACAGAACACTTCGCTTGGAAAATAGTACTTCCCTCATCATAGTGTTCATTTATATAATGTATAGTAATTCCGCTTTCATACTCGCCCGCAGCAACCACCGCTTCGTGTACACGGTCACCGTACATACCTTTTCCACCGAATTTAGGTAAAAGTGCCGGATGTATATTTATGATTTTATCAGGATAAGCATACAAAAGCACCTCTGGCACTCGCAGTAAGAATCCCGCCAGCACAATAAAATCAATCTCATACTCCTTTAATAAAGCCAAAATACGCTCACCGGAACGCCACTCTTCTTTTGGAAACACCTCAGAAGGCACCTGTAGGCGATGCGCACGTTCCAAAACATACGCACCTTCTTTATTAGAAATTACCAATGCCACTCTAACAAAATCACTTTTTTCAAAGTGCCGGATAATATTTTCGGCATTTGTACCCGAACCGGAAGCAAAAATAGCGATGTTTTTCTTCATAAGCTGTCTTTTCAATGCACAAAACAGTGAAAAATGTGCAAAAGATTGCATTTAATTAGTCAAATATTTGCGCGAAACGATAAATATTCATTCCTTTGCACCGCAAAATTAAAGAAATAAAACTAATTATTAATTAAAAACTTAAAGTTATGTCTGAAATTGCATCAAGAGTGAAAGCGATTATCGTTGATAAATTAGGCGTTGAAGAATCAGAAGTTACCACTGAAGCTAGCTTCACTAATGACCTGGGAGCAGATTCTCTTGACACTGTAGAACTTATCATGGAATTCGAAAAAGAATTCGGCATCTCTATTCCTGACGACCAAGCTGAGAAGATTGGCACTGTAGGTGACGCTGTATCTTATATCGAAGAACACGCTAAGTAATCGGATTTCATCAGTATGGAATTGAAAAGAGTTGTAGTAACGGGCCTCGGTGCCATTACTCCCGTTGGCAATAGTGTACCTGAATTCTGGGAAAATCTGGTGAACGGGGTTAGTGGAGCAGGGCCTATTACTCATTTCGATGCTTCGCTATTCAAGACCCGATTTGCATGTGAAGTGAAAGACTTCGATGCAACCAAATATATTGACCGTAAAGAGGCACGCAAAATGGACCGGTATACACAACTCGCTGTAGCCGTAGCTAAAGAGGCTGTTGCCGACTCAGGTCTTGATATCGAAAAGGAAGATTTAAATAGAATCGGAGTTATTTTTGGTGCAGGTATCGGTGGTATTCGTACATTCGAAGAAGAAGTAGGCAACTACGCTATCAATAAAGAAAATGGTCCTAAGTTCAATCCGTTTTTCATCCCCAAGATGATTTCGGATATCGCTGCCGGACAAATTTCTATTATGTACGGTTTCCACGGTCCTAATTATGCCACATGTTCCGCATGTGCAACTTCAACCAATGCCATTGCCGATGCATTCAACCTTATCCGTTTGGGTAAAGCCAATGCCATCGTGTCCGGTGGTTCGGAAGCTGCGATTGCTGCTCCTGGCGTAGGTGGCTTCAACGCCATGCATGCACTGTCAACCCGTAATGAATCTCCGGAGACAGCATCCCGCCCGTTTAGTGCAAGCCGAGACGGCTTTGTTATGGGTGAAGGTGGTGGTTGTCTAGTTCTTGAAGAACTGGAACATGCCAAAGCACGCGGTGCGAAGATTTACGCAGAAGTTGCCGGAGTGGGCATGTCTGCCGATGCATACCACTTGACCGCTTCCCATCCCGAAGGTTTGGGTGCAAAACTAGTGATGCTCAATGCATTGGAAGATGCAGAGATGGATCCGAAAGAAGTTGATTATATCAACGTACACGGAACATCGACCCCCGTAGGCGATATTTCGGAGGCTAAAGCTATTAAAGAAGTATTTGGTGATCATGCATTTGAATTGAACATTAGTTCAACCAAATCAATGACCGGTCACTTATTAGGTGCAGCCGGTGCAGTAGAAGCTATTGCAAGTATAATGGCCATCCAAAACGATATAGTGCCTCCGACTATCAATCACGAAGAAGGTGACAATGACGAGAACATCGACTATAACCTTAATTTCACTTTCAATAAAGCACAGAAACGTGAAGTTAACGTTGCCCTATCCAATACATTCGGATTCGGTGGTCACAATGCTTGTGTAATCTTCAAGAAATACGCTGAGTAATATCGTGTTACGAAATCAAATAGACAAGATAAGGCTCCTGTTCCATAAGGACAGAGAGTCTTATCTTTGCTTTTATAGAATATTAGGATTCTATCCCCATAATATTCATCTTTACCACCAGGCTCTCCTGCACAAGTCAACCTCCCTCCGTTCGGAAAAAGGACGTCCTATCAACAACGAACGCCTTGAATTTCTCGGTGATGCCATTCTCGATGCCATCGTAGGGGATATTGTCTACAAACACTTCGAAGGGAAAAAAGAGGGTTTTCTCACCAATACCCGGTCTAAAATCGTACAGCGAGAAACATTAAATAAATTAGCAGTAGAAATAGGGCTCGACAAGCTTATTAAATATTCCGCCCGTTCATCTTCACACAACAGCTATATGTACGGAAATGCTTTCGAAGCGTTTATCGGTGCAATCTATCTAGATCAAGGTTATGAACGATGCAAACGTTTTCTTGAAGAAAGGATTATCCATCCTTATATCGACCTAGACAAGTTATCACGTAAAGAAGTAAACTTCAAATCAAAGTTGATTGAATGGAGCCAGAAAAACAAAATAGAGGTTTCTTTTGAACTTATCGAACAGTTCTTTGACAAAGAGAGTAACCCGGTATTCCAAACAGAAGTCAGAATTGAAGGTTTAGCAGGAGGAAATGGAACGGGGTATTCAAAAAAAGAGTCTCAACAAAACGCTGCGCAAATGGCTTTGAAAAAAATCAAATCTCCCGAATTTATGGCAAACATAAAGGAAGCCAAGGCACAGGCATCAGTAACAGAAGTGAGTAGTGAAGAGATGGAAGGAGAATTATTAGAAAAAGAAGAGACTATATTAATAGAATTAGAGAAAGACACCAAACAAAAAGAAACAATAGAAGGATAAAAAAGAACCTTTAAACAACCCGGTCTGAATGAAAACCATCAAGTTAAAATATACCGATTTTTGGGATCATTTTGATCCCAAAAACAATTTCATAACAAACGTCTTATCTAAAAAATACCATATTGAGTTTAGCGACACCCCTGATTATTTAATATTCTCTATCTTTGGGTACGAACATCTGAAATTCCAAAATTGCATAAAGATATTATATTCCGGAGAAAACATAACCCCGGACTTTAACCTTTGCGACTATGCCATCGGTTTCGACCACATAACCTTTGGTGATCGTTATATGCGCTTACCCCTCTATGTATCCTATGATATCGAGCGATTAGCAAAGCCTAAGGCTATTGATCCGGAGAAAGTATTAAATCGAAAATTCTGTAGTTTCGTTGTTTCTAATGGTGTCAGTCCGGAAAGGAATCGTTTCTTTAAATTATTATCCGAATACAAACGAGTAGATTCCGGAGGACGTTTTATGAACAATATCGGAGGCCCGGTTCCAGACAAAGAGGCATTTATAAAAGACTACAAATTCAATATTGCATTCGAGAATAGCATATATGATGGGTACACTACAGAAAAGTTACTGGAACCTATGCTTATGGACTCATTGCCTATTTATTGGGGCAACAAATTAGTGGGATTGGACTTTAATCCTCAATCATTCATCAATGCTACAGACTTTCCCTCTTTAGAAGCGGTCGTTGAATATGTTGTTAAATTAGACACGAATGACGAAGATTATCTCTCCAAATTATCGATCCCCTGGCTTAACAAAAACAACTATCTAAATTGGGAAAGCCAATTCTATGATTTTTTTGACAATATATTCAACAAACCAAAATCGGAAGCTAGATATCTCACAGACTATGGACGTGTCAGAATCTATCGCCAACGATTAAACCTTTTCAGCACAATAGATGTCATAAAAAGGAAGTTAGATGATTTACGGAATAGATTTAGATAAACTTAATTTATCCAAAACCAATCCCCATCCTCCTACCTTGAATAACCAAGTCATGATCTTCCGTCACTAACTTTAATTTACCAGCCACTTCTTCAAGAGGTACAGAAGATATTTCATCACCCCTTAAAGCTACCATACGTCCAAATTGTCTATTTGCGATCAATTCCGTAGCATGACCACCCATACGGGTAGACAGATTACGGTCGAAAGGAGTAGGTGAACCACCACGCTGAATATATCCAAGAACTGTTTCCCTAGTTTCTATCCCTGTTTCATATTCTATCTCCTGAGCGATGTATTCGGCCGCACGTTTGCCTCCATTTGTTTGAATGCCTTCCGCTACAACAACAATCGAATATGGTTTCCCTTTTTTCAAACGATTGAGGATCACTTCACCGATATTTTTTATATTATAAGGTATTTCAGGGACAAGTATCACGTCTCCTCCACCTGCCATACCCGAATATAGAGCAATCCAACCAGCCTTATGCCCCATAACCTCAATAACCATTACACGTTTATGGGCACTGGCAGTTGAGTGCAACCGGTCGATGGCATCTGTAGCAATGCTGACAGCCGAATCAAATCCGAAAGAAAAATCGGTTCCCCATATATCATTATCAATTGTTTTAGGAACAGAAACAATATTCAATCCCATAGCGGCAAACTTTGCAGCTGTTTTCTGAGTTCCGTTACCACCGATGCAAACGATGCAATCTAACCCCATCTCTTTGATATTTTGCTCAATCAATGCAGGCTTATTAACATTCTCTGCCACAACACCACCTTTCTTAAAAGGTTTTTCACGGGAAGTTCCCAAAATCGTACCGCCCAGATTAAGTAACCCAGACAAAGACTTATCAGTAATAAGTTCCACTTCCTTGGTCAATAGCCCCTGAAATCCGCTGTGAATACCTATTACCTCCATACCGTAATAATTTATAGCTGTTTTACACACGCCACGAATAGTAGCATTGATGCCTGGGCAGTCGCCCCCTGAAGTTAAAATTCCTATTCTCATCATCGTCTCTTTTGTTCTATATATTCAGCACTAATCTACTATCAGTTAAGAACCTGTCAAATTTGGATCAGCCTCATTTTTAAATTCCTTTTGAGGATACTGTTTATGATGCTATTTATTCTATAAGGTGCATAACAGGGCCATGTGACGAATAAAAAGGAAAAACAGACCAAAAAGGAAATTAAGAGAAGCTGAATAAAATGTTTTTGGAGGAAAATTTAAAAACAAGCTCCAACTTTTAACTATTATTTCCGTCGTAAAGATAGAAAAAAAAGATAAATAAGGTTACTTTTGCACGATTAAACATTATCCATTTTAAGAGAAATGAATATCACAAAGATTATAAAGCAAGCGTTCAATTCCCGTTTGAAAGAAATCGACCTCTATGCCAGTCATGCTGGCGACATACAGCACCGTGTTATGACACGCCTTGTAGCCCAGGCCGCTAACACAGAATGGGGAAAGAAGTATGATTATAAATCTATTCAAAATTACGAAGAATTCAAGAACCGCATACCTGTACAGACTTATGAGGAAATAAAGCCATACGTGGAACGGCTTCGGGCAGGAGAACAGAATCTGCTTTGGCCTTCAGAAATCCGTTGGTTTGCCAAGTCTTCGGGAACGACTAATGATAAAAGTAAATTTCTTCCTGTCAGTAAAGAAGCACTTCAGGACATTCATTACCGTGGCGGAAAAGATGCAGCCGCACTCTATTTCCGGATAAATCCCAATAGTCATTTTTTCTCCGGAAAAGGTTTAATATTAGGTGGTAGCCATAGTCCGAATTTAAACTCAAACCATAGTCTGGTAGGAGATTTATCTGCTATTCTTATTCAGAATGTAAGTCCGCTCATTAACCTGATACGTGTTCCCAGTAAAGAAATCGCTCTGATGAACGAATGGGAAAGCAAAATTGAAGCCATTGCCAACAGTACCATTCCAGTCAATGTCACCAATCTATCGGGAGTACCATCCTGGATGCTTGTACTGATCAAACGAATCCTTGAAAAGACCGGGAAACAAACATTAGAAGAAGTTTGGCCCAATCTGGAGGTATTTTTCCATGGTGGCGTAGCCTTCACCCCCTACCGGGAGCAATATAAGCAAGTGATTCGTTCGCCTAAGATGCATTATGTAGAGACTTACAATGCTTCCGAAGGTTATTTCGGCACCCAAAATGATCTATCCGATCCGGCAATGTTGTTGATGATCGATTATGGTATTTTCTATGAATTCACCCCTTTAGAAGAAGTGGGCAAAGAGTTTCCCAAGACCTATCAACTGGAAGAAGTCGAATTGAACAAGAATTATGCCTTGATAATATCGACTTCCTGCGGACTTTGGAGGTATATGATCGGTGACACGGTTAAATTTACCAGTAAGAACCCTTATAAGTTTATCATTACAGGACGGACTAAACATTTCATCAATGCTTTTGGTGAAGAGTTGATAGTAGACAATGCCGAAAAAGGATTGGTTAAAGCTTGTGCAGAAACAGGAGCGCAGGTTAGTGATTACTCGGCGGCCCCGGTATTTATGGACGAACATGCAAAATGCCGCCATCAATGGTTGATAGAATTTGCTAAAATGCCGGATTCCATCGAACATTTTGCAGCCATACTCGATGCAACATTAAAAGAGGTAAACTCTGATTACGAAGCAAAACGTTGGAAAGATATTGCCCTCCAGCCTTTGGAGGTGATCGTAGCACGCAAAGGTTTATTCCATGACTGGTTGGCGAAAAAAGGGAAATTAGGAGGCCAGCATAAGATTCCAAGGCTTAGCAATACACGGGAATATATTGAAGAAATGTTATCATTGAATGAATAATAATATTTTCCGTGAGAGTACATTAAAAGTATAATCGTTATCATTATAATTTTTTCAGACACGGATTGCACGGATTTATCGAATAAGAAGCACCGTGCAATTTGTGTTCGAAATAAGCAAACAATGACTTTATTTCGAGCCGGTTATGATCCCACCTCCAAGCAACAGCCCGTCTTTACGGTAAAAAGCAGCAGCTTGACCGGGAGCTACCGCAGTAAGAGGTTCGTGCAGCCGAACATGCAAAAGCCCTTCTCCATCGATATTTACCGTACAAAAATTCTTCTGTTTCCTATATCTTATTTTCACGATAATATCTTTCCGATCCAGCAATTGACATTCATCGACTATGTTCCAGTCTTTCAACCACATTTCAGTTTTCTCTAAAGCCTGTAAAGAAGCTAATACAATTTCGTTTTCAGACGGACGGACTTCTTTCACAAATACGGCCCGGTTCAGATCGATGCCCAACCCTCTTCTTTGGCCGATTGTATAAAAAGGATATCCCTCATGCCAAGCTATAAAAGTCCCCTTTTCATCGATAAATCTCCCTTTGGCAAGAGTAGCATTTAAAGAATTGGATGCTAAATATTGCCTCAGAAAAGTCCTGTAGTCCATCGGGCAGAAGCACACTCCGAGACTATCCTTTTTAGTCGCAGCCTTCATGAAACCTCTTTCCGAAGCATAAGCACGGGCATACGGTTTCGTCATCTCTCCCATAGGTAATAACATTCGTTTCAACACATCCTGTTTCAACCCCCATAAAAAGAACGACTGATCTTTATCCCCATCCATTCCGGGAATAATATAATACTTCCCGTCCAAATACATTTTACGTACGTAATGTCCTGTCGCCAAGTGATAAATTCCCATTTCATCAGCCAATTGCGCTAATAAAGGCCATTTCAAATAGTTATTGCAAAGTGTGCAGGGCACCGGTGTATGTCCTGCCATGTACTCGTCCACAAAATAAGTAATAATCTTTTCACGGAAAATATGGCGCGCATCATACGTGATATGTTCAATTCCAAGCCGTTCCGCCAAGTGCCGGGCATCTTCAAGATATTCGACAGAGCCGTTCAACTCATAGAAACGAAAAGTCACTCCCGTCACTTCATAACCGGCTTCTTGCAATAACATGGCAGCTACCGAACTATCCGTACCACCACTCATACCTAATAAAACACGTTTCTTTTCGTCCATCATGCCGCAAAATTAAACAAAATCCCGTACCTTTACCCTTTCAAACCAGATAGAATGAAAGAAGCAGAGTCACTTAATCAACTTGTCATCGTCCTTTCAGAGCATCCGGTACTAGGTTTGCTCCTTATCCCATACATTGCCGAAACCTCTTCCGGGCAAGGAGAACTCCGTTTGACGGAACAAGCCTTCCACCTTTCACCGGAGGCTCTTTCAAGAATGAGCGAAACCGATCAGAAGGTCATTGAAATAGCCTCTCATTACACTGAAAAATACCTGATGACGGTTTATTCCAAAGACAAAACGATCAGCAGATTCTTACACCGGGTTGCAGAAGATACGGAAAAACTAAAGACGATCCGCTTGTTCATTGAGAAGAAACTTCTGGAAATGATCGAACTGATTCGTAACAGCAATCTACCTCTTTACCAAAAACAAAGCGGGAGCAAACAACTTTATCCCTACCATGCCTACCTGGTACATAAGAAAGATACTCGGATTCATTCCATTTTTGAAATAAACGAAACATCCTTCTGTTATCAATTGCAATGCTTTCAGCAAGATAAACCCGTTCCTCTGACCGAACTCAAGCCGGTCAGTGTGTTAACCTCTAACCCTGCAACACTATTGTTAGGTATGGAAGTCCACACTTTCAAGCATATTGAAGCATCCCGCCTATTGCCGTTTACCAAGAAAAACTGTATCAGCGTAGATGCCTCGCTTACCGAAAAATATATCGAAAACATACTCATCCCTATCGCCCGGTATCACACAATCAGTACCCATGGTTTCAACATCATAGAAGAAAAAAGAGCCTGCGAATGCCTGTTGTACGTAGAAGAGACAATCTACTCCTCTCCCCTCCTGCGCCTCAACTTTCGCTATGGTGACCAGCTTTTCTCCTCCTTGGAAGAGAACGGAATTAAAAAGTATTTTTCACGGAGAAAGACAGGACAAGGAAACCCGGTCAACTATTTCCGTCGCAATGCAACTGCTGAAAAAAGAGCCGTGCAATTATTGCAAGAAGCCGGATTGGAACAAATCAGCGATTGTCATTTCAAATTGTCTGACGATGCTCCGCAACGCACCCTCACAGAGTGGATCTCCCATTATCGTTCCTTGCTCCGGGAGTCATTTATACTGACCAGTAGCATCCAAGACATCCCCTATGCCCTGGATGAGATCCGTATCGAACAAAGTTTTGAAGACAGACCGGACTGGTTCGAATTACATATTACCGTAGTGATCGGTACGCTTCAGATTCCTTTCAGCCGTTTCCGCAAACACATATTGGAAGACAGGCATGAATTCACTTTGCCTGACGGACGGGTAATCTTACTTCCGGAAGAGTGGTTCAGCAAATATGCCAATTTAATGGAATTAGGAACGCCCCGGGGGAAAGCAATTTATGTAAAACATCCCTATGCAGGTATGGTACAATCTCTTCTGGAAAGTAACTTTCCAAAGGAGATTCCATTATTCCGGCCACAAGAAGAATATCCCATCCCCTCCGGTTTAAAAGCCCAATTGCGCCCCTACCAGTTAAAAGGGTATCGGTGGATGATGAACTTGTATGAAAAAGGGTTCAACGGCTGCTTGGCAGATGACATGGGATTGGGAAAAACCTTGCAGACATTGACCTTACTGGAACAGATATATCACCCGCAGAATGAAAGGAGTAGTATGGAACTTGGAAAGAATGGCCCAGAACCTTCCGCCACAAACGGACAATTCGAACTATTTGGAGAATTGACAGTTGAAAACACACTGGATGCTCCTACAATCTCCCAAGATATAAAAAAAGTACAACGCAAACCGGCAAGCCTGATTGTCGTGCCGACTTCCTTATTACATAACTGGAGACGTGAAGCGGTTCGTTTCACTACCCTGTCCATGACAGAATATAATAGCAACAGCCGGCTTAACGAAGCTCATCCCGAACAATATTTCAACCGTTTTCATCTGATATTCATCTCTTATGGCTTCTTACGGAGCAAAATAGAGATCCTTCGTAACTATTGTTTCGAATATGTCGTACTTGACGAGAGCCAGAATATCAAAAACAGCGAATCAATCACCTTTCGTTCGGCCATACAATTACAAAGCCGTCATCGGCTGGTACTGACCGGTACTCCGATTGAAAACTCGCTCAAAGACATCTGGGCGCAGTTCCATTTCCTCCAACCCGAACTTTTAGGCAATGAACGTGCATTTACCAAACAATTCATCAACCCCATCAAACAGGGAGATACACGCATGGAAACCCGTTTGCGCCAACTCATCGGCACTTTCATCTTACGGAGGAGCAAAAGTGAGGTTGCCCCCGAACTCCCCTCACTTACCGAAGAGATTATCTACTGCGACATGACGGAGAAACAAAATGAGATCTACCAGCAGGAAAAGAACAGCCTCCGCAACACCTTACTCAAACTCAAATTTGAAGGCAAACAGCCTCAACACAAACAATTCACCGTCTTAAACGGTATTTCTCGCCTGCGGCAGCTATCTTGCCATCCGCAAATGATATTCCCCGACTTCACAGGAGGTTCCGGCAAACTGGAACAAGTAATCGACACCTTCGAGACCCTCCGCAGCGAAGGTCATAAGGTACTTATATTCTCCTCCTTTGTGAAACATCTGGAACTGATCGCTGACGAATTGCGTAAGCGCAATTGGAAATACGCCATGCTCACCGGTTCATCCACCAACCGTCCGGAAGAGATCACCCGTTTCAGCACTTCCGAAGATATCCAGGCCTTCCTTATCTCGCTCAAAGCCGGAGGCGTTGGCTTGAATCTGACAGAAGCAGATTACGTCTTCATCATCGACCCGTGGTGGAATCCCGCCACCGAAGCCCAGGCAATAGCGCGTGCCCATCGTATCGGACAGGACAAACAGGTCATTGCCTATAGATTCATTACCCAGGACAGCATTGAGGAAAAGATAATCCATCTGCAACAAGACAAGCGGAAACTGGCGGAAACATTCATCACAGACACAGATTCCATCCCTGCGCTCACCGACCAAGAATGGATAGGTTTATTGGAATAACAAGAAAAGTACTAACTTTGCACCCTCATTCAACTTAAACAAAGATGCAAATGGATTATAAACTTCTCGTACTCGATCTGGACGGCACGTTGACAAACACAAAAAAAGAGATCACTCCCCGAAACCTGGAGGTATTAATACGCGCTCAACAGCAAGGGACCAAATTGGTGCTAGCATCGGGACGCCCCACCTATGGTATAGCCCCTCTTGCCGACAAACTCCACATGGAACAGTTCGGAGGTTACATCCTTTCGTACAATGGTGGAGAAATCATCGATTGGAAAACCAAGAAAGAGCTTTATGCCAACGTACTGCCCAATGCTATAATACCCCAACTCTACGAATGCGCAAAACAAAACAAAATGGCCATCCTTTCCTATGATGGAGACCGTGTTATCACTGAAAACCCCGATGATGAATATGTCCTGAAAGAGGCATACCTCAACAAAATGGAGATAAGGGCAAGCAACGACTTTCTTTCAGACCTCTCTCTTCCTGTTCCCAAATGCCTGATTGTCGGTGATCCGGAACTTCTAATGACAGTAGAGTCCGATCTCTCCATCCGGTTACAGGGAGAGATCAGCGTTTACCGCTCGGAGCCTTATTTCCTCGAACTTGTCCCCCTCGGCATAGACAAAGCCCAATCACTCGCTGTGCTTCTGGATAAGTTAGGAATGAAAAGAGAAGAGATGGTAGCCATAGGCGACGGTTATAACGATCTGAGCATGATCCAGTTTGCCGGTCTCGGCATAGCCATGGCAAATGCACAGGAACCGGTAAAGAAAGCAGCCGATTATATCACTCTTTCAAATGATGAAGATGGAGTAGCAGCAGCCGTCGAAAAGTTCTTTCTAGTAGAAAAGTAAGGGAAAATTCAATTACAAAAGCAATATTATCCTTCAACTGACATAGTATTTAATTATTTATTCTAACTTTGTGAAAAAGAAGCGAATTCTCAACACACTATGACTAACCAATAATGTAATATTATGACACGAAGGATTCTTACTATTTTGTTGCTTGCAACACTTTCTCTTCATGGGTTTGCCCAAGTAAAAGAAAACCAATCAAAGAATGAAGCCATCGTTTACGATGTCGCAACCGATCCCGAGGCCGTTTCTGCCAATCTCTTGCAAATATTACAAAAGATGCCGCTTGTACAAGTCAATGCATTCGAAGAAGTCACTCTAACAGGCTTATCGGGCATTGCCATCTATGTAGACGGTGTACCCCAGTTATTACCCAAAATAGGGATAGGTAGTTTCATCAAATCGATGCCAGCCAATCAAGTAGAACGACTTGAAATTTACACCAACCATCATGTAGCTGATCAGGCACTAGATGAAGGTGGAATCATTAATATCATTACCCGAAAGCAAAAAAACGAAGGAATGTTTGTAAGAGCATCCGGCCATACCGCCACTTCTACCCTTTCGGGCGGAAATGTCATGCTGAATGCCAAATACAAAAAGTTCTTTTTTGATGGCGGATATGCTTATACTTACCAAAACTATGAAAAATCAGACAACGATGCAACATATCTCTCCTACAAAAAAGTCGAAACCGGCACCTTTACGCCCAGTCATTTAGACATACGCCATAACAATAATCATAATGCACATTTACAAACCGGGGTTAATCTCACAAAAAAAGATATTATCGGCTTTTCGTATAATTTGTTTGTAAATCCCTGGAAACTCGACAGGAAGGCTCAAATAAACTTTATCCCTGCGGAAGACTATTACTTATACGAAAACAACAAATTAAGTACCAAACAAACGACCCATAACTTAAGCGCTTACTACCAACACAGTTTCAACAGTGGAGGGTATCTCTCACTTGCCTATGAACAAGGCTCTTCAAAATACAATTCTGAAACAGATATAATAACCGAGGCAATTGTACCGATATCAACCGAAACCAGAGCAACAAACTTACTGTCACCAATCTTAATTAAAACTTTATCCAGTATTGATTTAAAAGAACATGCCGTTCGATTGGATGCATTTGTTCCCCTCAACCATGCCAATGCAATCGGTGCAGGCGCGCGCTATTCCTCAAAATGTTACGATCATCTCTCAAACGATTTGGATCGATGGTCAGTTTATCTACAATATTCGCTGCAACTATCCAAATTCCGACTGAATACCGGTTTACAGTGGGAACGTCCTTACAATCATTTTTATTATCTGGATGATTCAAACACACTTTACCCTTTTTTGAATGCAAGCTACCAAATAACTCCCAACGGATGGTTTTCAGTGGACTATACCATACAGCGTACCGTTCCCGAACCAGCTTTGGCCGCAGGATGGACGGGACACAAATACCTGAATAAATTAAACCTGAATTACCATTATAATGGCACAAAACTCCAAATATTGGCTGACCTGATCTATCACAACAGTCCAAAAAGCATTATATCGGCCATTGAATTCGTTTCCTACGATAATTATGAAGAGCCATATGGCTATTATCATGATATATATAAAGCAAACATCCATTACAAGCAAGTTTTATTTTCATTGGCAGGATCTTATAAAATATCTCCATCCATACGCCTACAAGCAACAGCCATGGTCGCTCAACAGACTTATACTATAGTTAATGAAAAAGAACTTGATGGCACCTACGGCCAATTGTCCGGTGGAGCAATTTTCACATTTCCCGGTTTGTTCAATCTGACCGCAAACGGTGGATATTACTTCCCCCGGCAAATAAAAGGTAATAAAGAAATGGGCAATTACTTCTATCGGTTGAACCTCTCAAAAGAGTTATTAAAGAAACACTTGATTGTCGCCTTATACGCCACAGACTTCATAGGTGATAAACGGTTTACCCAAACATTTAATAATTTGACGGAAAGAAATGTGATGCAGACAAAAGAATTCGGACTATCATTGACCTATCAATTCTTTAAAAAGTAAGCGATAGAAAAGCCGGGATATGCAAAAAGTTACTCCCCGGACTGTCCGAATCAATTATTTATTCTAACTTTGTGGATTCAAATAGAATAAATCTCAAACGTTATGGAACATCAACTGACCATTTACAACACTTTAGATAGGAAAAAAGAGTTGTTCGTGCCATTGCACGCACCTCATGTAGGGATGTACGTTTGCGGGCCGACCGTATACGGTGATGCCCATTTGGGACATGCACGTCCGGCAATCACCTTCGACGTACTCTTCCGTTATCTCACTCACCTGGGATATAAAGTACGTTATGTGCGCAACATCACAGATGTCGGCCATCTGGAACATGATGCCGATGAAGGAGAAGACAAGATTGCCAAGAAAGCCCGTTTGGAACAGTTGGAACCGATGGAAGTGGTGCAATATTACCTAAACCGCTATCACAAAGCGATGGATGCCCTCAACGTCCTTCCACCCAGCATCGAGCCTCACGCATCGGGACATATCATCGAGCAAATCGAACTGGTGGGAAAGATCTTGGAAGCAGGCTATGCCTATGAAAGCGAAGGCTCGGTATATTTCGACGTAGTCAAATATAACAAGGATTTCAATTACGGCAAGCTTTCCGGACGCAATCTGGACGATATGCTGAACACCACCCGCGAACTGGACGGACAGAGCGAGAAACGCAATCCCGCTGACTTTGCCTTGTGGAAGAAAGCACAACCGGAACATATCATGCGCTGGCCTTCCCCATGGAGCGATGGTTTCCCGGGATGGCATGCCGAATGTACGGCTATGGGACGTAAATACCTGGGCGAACATTTCGACATTCACGGGGGAGGAATGGACTTGATATTCCCGCACCATGAATGTGAGATCGCACAATCGGTAGCTTCACAAGGTGACGATATGGTACATTACTGGATGCACAATAACATGATCACTATCAACGGTCAGAAGATGGGTAAGTCATTGGGCAACTTTATCACATTGGAAGAGTTCTTTACCGGTTCCAACAAGATATTGTCTCAGGCTTATACTCCGATGACGATCCGTTTCTTCATCCTTCAGGCGCACTACCGCAGCACGGTAGACTTTAGCAATGAGGCATTGCAGGCTGCCGAAAAAGGGCTTCAGAGACTGATGGAAGCTGTGGACAATCTGGAAAAGATCACTCCGTCAGCCCATTCAACCGTAAACGTAAAAGATATACGCACCAAATGCTACGAGGCGATGAACGATGATCTGAATACACCGATAGTCATTGCCAACTTGTTTGAAGGTGCAAAGATGATCAATACCATCATCGCTGGAAACGACACGATCACCGCTGAAGACCTGAAAGACCTGAAAGAGACTTTCCACCTGTTCAGCTTCGATGTCTTGGGACTGAAAGAAGAAACAGGTTCATCCGATGGACGTGAAGCCGCTTACGGCAAAGTGGTAGACATGCTGCTGGATCAGCGTATGAAGGCAAAGGCGAATAAAGACTGGGCAACTTCGGACTTGATTCGCAACGAACTTACCGCATTGGGATTTGAGATCAAAGATACGAAAGACGGATTTGAGTGGAGACTGAATAAATAAACCCTTTCTCACTCCCCCAAATATCACTTTTGAAAATCATCCCTGTCACACCTAACGCCCTTTATTATTAGATATAGCATAAGACGATATCATAATGATTAAGGGTGTTAGGTATTTTCTATTGTCAACTTCCCTATTACCCAAATTTACTACAAGCAACAACCATGCTAACAGGTATTAACAGTGATCGCATCAAGTATTAAAGGCTAGCATGCTGGACATTAATAACCAGCACGATAAGTATTAATACCCAGCACGTTCATTATTAATGCTTATTTCGATACTCATTTACACTTTTCAGAAGGAGTGGTCATTGTCAATATTCATAGGTATAATCTGTAGTATAGTAGAATGAAGCCGAGAAGATGTTTTTGTACATTTCCCAGCAAAGTATTTTGTACGAAGTCTGTCTGTAATTATTCATAAATTGTATAATTATTTCCCTGTCGTGTTAAAATACAACAATATTTAAACGTATATTATCAATAAACACAAAAATAACCATATATTGTAAAAGGATAAGCCATTGGTAATTTAATCTATTACAAGATGAAGAGGCTATTAGCATGCGAGAGACATCCTACTGAGCAATAAAACATTATCATTTATTGCGACTGTTGTAATTCACAAACTAATATACATGCAATTAGCCTTTTGGTACATAGAATCGATCGCGTCAATTATATATTGTTTAACAAAATCTATTACTATTATGAAAAGCATATTACTATTCATTTTTTCAACCGCTTGTTTTCTGTCAACATATGCGCAAGAACTCCATTATATAAAAGGTAACGTAACGGATGAAAAGCATAAACCATTGCCATATGTCGCAGTGACACTGTCCGACCCCGATTCTATTCTAATAAAAGGCGCAGTGACGGACTCAACCGGACATTTCACCTTCAATAACATTGAAAGAGGTAAATACATATTCACAGCAAAAAGCATGGGATTCGAAGACTTTTCAAACCCTATCGTAATGGAAGGGAAAGACATCGACATGCCTGACATCCTGCTGAGAACATCCAATTTCCTCCTGGACGAAGTGGAAGTAAAAGGTAGGGAATTCATAAGGAAAGAGGATTTCATGCTGATTATACCCGGCAAACAGCAATCAAAACATGCCACCACAGGATATGATTTACTGGACAACCTGATGATTCCCGGTTTGGACGTGGACAAGCAAAGCGGCATTGTCAAAAATTTCAATGGACTTGTCACCCTGTACATTAACGGACGAAAAGCAGACTTCCGTGAAGTCAAATCCCTTCGTTCCAAAGATATCGAAAAGATAGAATATCATGATGCGCCAAAAGGAATATACGCGGGCGAGATAGCAGCAATTAATTACATCATTAAGGAATACAAGACAGGGGGATACCTCTCTGTGGACGGGAGACAGTCCATAGGATATTTGAACGGGGATTATAACGCAATAGCGAAAATGAGCCGAGGAAGCACGACTTATAAATTTTTCGGCGGACACAGTATGAGAAAGGTGGACAGTACGGTAAAGGAACTTGAAACGTTGAATTTTCACGATTACAATATCACCCGCAACAAAAGCGGCAACAGAGCAACAACAAAAACAAATAACCAATATGCACGTTTCGATGTAGAAAACTCCACACAAAAGCGCACATTATCCGGCAAATTGACCCTTGCGCACAGCAATTCACCACTAAACTTTTTGGAAGAGAACATCATCTACGGAGGCCGATATGCGGGAAAAGAGTCGTCAGCCTATATTGAAAACACACAAAGCGGATGGATGCCTAACTTAGACCTCATGGGCAAGTTCAGTATAAAAAGCAATCAAATGTTCATTGCGTACCTAAATACTTCCTACTCGCACAACAACTACAATCGCATTTACCGGGAAACAGGATTCAACTCCGCAACCGATGCAAATGAAGATTTCTACAAAGGCCTCGCAAACTTTATGTACTATATCGGAATGAAACATAACAATTCGCTATCCATACAACTCAGTCACCTTTATCAAAACAGTAGATCGAACTACACGGGCGACTATAACAACAAACAGCAATTGTGGTCAGCCGAATCCTTCTTCTATACAAGCTACAACCAAAGAATCAACCAGAAGCTCTCGCTCTACGCACATGCCGGTTTTTCGATGTTACAATACAAACTGTTGGGCAAAGATCGTGTCGACCGCATAGGGCCACGACTAAACGGCCGTCTGACAATTCAACCGAAGCAAAACCAATTTATACAAGTCTCTTTTGACATCACAAGCACATATCCCACACTCGATCGGTTGAATGATGTGGAATTGGATATAGATCCTTTTATCATCAAACGAGGGAATCCGGACATGGACAACTCCATCTTCTATCAAGGCAATGCCGGTTACAACGCACAATTCGGCCCCATCAACATCATGGTTGCAGCTTTTTGCTTCTACTCGACAAATACAGTGGCGGAACATTACTATACAGACCAAGAAAAATTAATAAGCAGCTATAGCAGCCATGCCGGATTCTTACTTACAAATATGATGGCAGAAATAACATGGAAAGCGACTAATAACCTCAGCATTAAAGCAAAAGGGCAATGGGTACATAGCCGAATCTCCAAGCTTACTCACAAAGACCATACGACCTGGATGGGCAGCCTTACTATGAATTATTATCTAAAAGACTGGAAATTTAATCTCTTTACAAACCTACCCTACAAAATAGTAGATACTTCTCTATTAAGAAAAGAGTTCAAATACAAGACAAATTACGGTGCTTCCATCAGCTGGAATCATGGAGGATGGTCGGCAGAAATAGGAACGAACAATCCTTTCAGCAAGAACTGGTCGATCACCACCGGATTGGATACAGAAGCCTATCAATATGAACAGATCCGTTATGACGAATCACTCCAACAAACCGGCTACATCAGCCTATCATACACTTTTGACTTCGGGAAAAAGACAGACAGAGAGAAAAATGACACCAATACCAATATCAACAGTGCCATCCTGAAAGCTTATTAGTGGATGTATACTGCAAACATTACGGTGAAACGTAAATCATAAAATAGCCATCACGTTTTGTAAGATCGACAAGGGATTTTATGGAACAAGTGACTTCTTTGCTTCAGTCTCATTGTCTATCAGACACCAAGATAAGCAAGCAAGGAAAGGAAAGCCACATCCCTCCGAAAGGAAAGTGGAGTTACCTGCAAAGATACAATGTGAAACATGCCCATGTCTGACAGTGAAACACCCCCATGTTTCGCAGTGAGACATGTACATGTTTGACAGTGAAACATGGGCATGTCTTACATACTATGTCGGCATGTTGTCATATGTTCCTTTATAAGACATGCATTAAAGGGCTACGGATAATGCCCTTTTCCTTTCCGATGTCCCGCAAGAATACTAGTCAACATGAAATAATAGATTTGATCTCCCGGAAATAACCAATTAAACTTCAAAATTGGTAAATTTGCAGGCAAAAGACAAAAAACAATCTGATCATGACTCCACAAGAATTTTTCAATGAAGACCTTTTCGCCCGAAAGACAGGCGTTGTATTGATGGAAATAGGTAAAGGATATGGCAAAGCCAAACTTGAAATAAAGAAGGAACATCTGAACGCAGGAAACCGTACCCAAGGAGGAGCGATCTTCACTCTGGCGGATCTCACCTTGGCAGCGGCCGCGAACTCACACGGACAACTCTCTTTTTCACTGTCATCGAACATCACTTTCCTGCGTGCCAGCGGAGAAGGTGACACACTCTATGCCGAAGCGCGCGAACGTTACATCGGCAGGAGTACGGGATACTATCAGATAGATATCACCAACCAAAAGGGAGAACTGATTGCAACTTTCGAGTCAAGCGTATTCCGCAAAGACCAACAGGTGCCTTTTACTTTGTAACGATCGAGGTCAGCGGATAACGGTTTCCGGTAACACTCTTCAGGAAAGCTTTTGCCGAACCGATATTAAGGAACATGTCCAGACGGACGGGGAGGTGATTCTTGTCATCAGTTATATAGAATGTAATCACTTCCTTCTCTTTCCCTTTATCGGTATATTCCACAAAAGAGAATACCAGGCAACGATAGGTCGTATCATTCTCAGCCGTTATATTCTTCATTCCCCGGTAAATAAGGGTTTGTTCCTCTACCCTACGTCCTGTGGCCATCGGGAACTTTATTTTCTGTCCCACGGTATAGTCCTTCGGATTATAGGAACGCGCCTGAGCGAGAATACTGAGCATATCGAAGATGCAACGGCTGTCACTATATTCCGTTTCCACTATCTCGCCATCCTTGTATGTACGCTTTTGGTTGACGTAACTTACACCGTCCCTATAAGTGAACCAAGCCTCATCGACAGTATAGCGTTTGCCCTCTTCGGCTCCTTTACGAAAGTAACGGGGTTCAAGCTTGTCCGTCACAATGCAGGTCAGTGTATCCCGCATCTTGAAAAAGAAGTCAACCTTCTTACTGCTGATCGACATCAGATTGAACCGATAGGCGGGTTTGGATTGATAGGTCGTTGCATTGGCAGTCAGGCTGGCTATTCCCGCCTTTACCCAAATAAACTTCCAGTTAAAGAACAAATCGTACATGACATGTTCGCCCGACTTGAATGCTTCATTCGGAGCTTCACATTGCGCCTTTGCAGGCAGAGAAGAACAAAGACAAAAGAGTATCGCCAATCCCCCCAGAAGAATCCTTCTGTTAATCTTAGCGGTTATTCCGACTGTTGTTCCTGTTTTTATTTTTTTTATCTTCATCAGGTTTCTGTTTTTTCAATTCATCAAGCTTCTGCTTATCCAGAGGAACGGCCTTCACATTCCAATCCTGGTTGTATTCCATCAGCACCCTTATATCTATCAGTTGCGGATAGTAGTACACCATCTCGGGTTGCCGTTTATCTTCAAAGCTCCCCGTATCCCATACTCCGTTCCCATTCGTATCGTTAATCAGACGGGCAGAGTATTTTCCCGGGTCAAGGAAATAAAAGTCGGCCCTACCCTCCTTGTCCACCGCACGACGACGTACCACTTTATCTTGCGAATCAAGCAGTTCGACGAAGGCAATGGAATCCGCTCCCGTCACATTAAAGAACAAAGCACCGTATTCATCGGTAGACCGTACCTTAAAGTTCTGTTTTATCTTGTCGGTAAACAGCCCATAAAGGCCATGAAAGGCGGTGGAATCGACCGAGAACTCATATTCGGCCATAGGCTCCCAGTCGTAAAACAAATTATACTTGCGCAAGTTCAATGAATCCTGTTCAAACAAGAACGGCACGTCCTCCCACAATGTGTCCACTTTCAGTTTGAGATGGATAGCCGCAGTGTCATAGGATGCGATAGGTTCCTCAAAGTTCAGTGAAATATAATCGTACACATCCATGGCAGAAGGCACGTGTGGAGATACCGGCAGGAACTGGGTCGGTTCCGGTTCTTCCTCCTCCCCTTTCTTTTTCTTCTTTTTCTTAGGCTCTTCCGTATCTTTCTTCACCTTTTTTGCAACCAGATTCAAAGTATCCGTGCGGGGTATCAACTGGTTCAAAGTATCCGTATAGAGATAAGTCAGGCTTATCGACAGCGTATCCTGTTTGTAAAGCAACGAATCTTTTACCCAATAATGAATAGTATCATTCCTCAAATTCTTCTCGATGATAAACGCATCGGTCTCATCAAAATTCAAGCCCCTCAATTGGGGTAACGTATCTGCCTTCGCTGCAAAATAAAAAGTAAACTTTTCAGGAGTAAGGCGTTCGCTCTTGATGAGATACTGAGAGAACAACTCCTCTTTAAACGAGCGCAGAATGACATTATCGGGCAAATAGTGAGTATATTTCCGTTCTATTATCGTATCGATGGTAAGTGAATCTATCCAAGAGGTATCCTGACGAAGACGTTCTTCCCAGCGCGGAATAATCAACGAGTCGTCAAAAGCAATCGCTTCACTTTTTTGGGTAAAGGCAAAGTTCTGATCGGAATCCATCAACCCGTAAATGCGATATTTGCCGGGTGCAACGCCACGGATCGAGAAACGACCACGGCTATCGGTACGCGCCACCCGGTCAAACGGGAGTTTTGTGAAAGCCGTGTCGCTCAAGTTAGAATGTAATCCCACCAACATCCCTTTCACCGGTTCGAGGTCTGAAGCCTCAAGCAACGTACCGGATACTTCCAATGTATCGATCGCTCCACCTGTAGAGAAGGTATACGCAAAATTACCTAACGGATTTCCTTCGTTATTGTCCACGATGGCATCCGAGAAATCAATCGTATAGGTAGTATTGGGTTTCAACGAATCGAGCAGGTTGACGTGTATCCTCTTCCCGGATGCTTTTATCTCGGGCATCTGTATCTGCGGTGGGGAAACGACAACCTTTTCATTCGCCTTCTCGAGTTTTATAAATTCGTCAAATACAAGTGAAATCTTTGTCTTGTTATTATTCAACGCTCCATCAACCGGTGAACTGCCGATAAAACGGGGTGGAGTCTCGTCGATCGGACCACCGTCCGGTCGTCCTATACTTGCACAGGAATAAAGGACAGCCACCAAGGTGACTGCGCTCATTATCTTGCGGATAAGCTGCTTCCTATTGTATTCTTTCTTCCTTAACATGGTGCAAAATTAAAGGTTCTCGAATAATAAACGTCATACTTTACACTAATTTAATGAAAAAACGAGGAATAGGTTCACCGATAGTCTCCAAATGTCAACTATTTACTGAAATATTCCGTCCTAGCAGGAAGGCCTCTATTAATAAGAGAAAAACATAGTTAAAAAAGAACGGGACAAAGAACATTTTTAGCATAAAATGAAGTACTTTTGCAGCGAAAACCGAGAAAAGCCACTCGGTTTTCTTCTTCTATCTCCTGTCTTTACTATGGATGCGCGATATAGCCGAGAAATTATCAATAAACACTGAAATAAAAGTATGAAAAGTAGAATTGTATTATTTGCATTTTGTTTAGCCCTCTTGTCAAGCTGTGGTCAAAAGGGTTTTAACTTAGGGGGAACCCCGGAATGTGCTGTACAAACATTGGAGCCTGTGACTGTCAGCCTGACAAGTTCTTATCCGGCTACTATTAAAGGTAAACAAGACGTTGAAATCCGCCCTCAGGTTTCCGGTTTCATCACTAAAGTCTGTGTGGATGAAGGTTCTATGGTTCGCAAAGGGCAAGTCCTTTTTGTCATTGACCCTACCCAATATGAAGCAGCCGCACGCTCTGCCAAAGCCGCTGTTGCAACTGCAGAAGCTGCCGTAAGCACCCAGCAGATCACCGTCAACAACAAACGCGAATTAAACAAGAAGAATATTATCAGTGACTACGATCTGGCGATGGCTGAAAACTCACTGGCATCGGCTAAAGCACAATTAGCTTCCGCCAAAGCACAGCTTATCAGCGCAGAGCAGAACCTTGGCTTTACAAACGTAAAAAGCCCTTCAGACGGTATTGTCAACAACATCCCCTACCGTTTGGGTAGTCTCGTAAGTCCCTCCATCCAAACACCGCTGACGGTAGTTTCAGACATCACGGAGATGTTTGTTTATGCTTCACTGACAGAAAAAGAACTTCTGAATCTGGTGCGCAAAGACGGTTCACAAACGGCTGCCGTAGAGACTTATCCGGAAGTCGAGCTGCAACTTTCCGATGGAACTACTTACGGAGAAAAGGGTAAGATCGAAACCATCAGTGGTTTAATCAATGCAAATACCGGTGCTGTAAGTATCCGTGCCACTTTCCCGAATAGCAACCATCTCTTGAGAAGTGGAGGTATGGCCAATCTGATCATTCCATACACTATGGAGAATACGATCAGCATCCCTCAGAAAGCTACTACGGAAATACAAGACAAAAAATTCGTATTCCTTCTGCAACCGGACAACACCGTCAAGATGAACGAGATCTCGGTATTTAACATCAGTGATGGAAAAGAGTATGTGGTAACCTCCGGCTTGAAAAGCGGTGATAAAATCGTAATCGAGAACGTAGGTACACTGAAAGACGGGCAGACCATCAAACCTGTCACTCCGGCCGAATCGGAAGCAAGCTTCCAACAAGCCATGCAAGATCGTAAAGAAGGAAAAATGTAAATTCAGTTTATAGAGATAACAAAACTATGAAGTTAGATAGATTTATTAACCGCCCGGTACTATCTACGGTGATCTCCATCGTAATAGTTATATTGGGTGTATTGGGATTGCTCTCGCTCCCTATCTCCCAGTATCCGGACATTGCACCGCCAACGGTAAGCGTCTCCACCACTTACCAGGGAGCCAATGCACAAACTGTGCTGAATAGTGTGATTGCTCCATTGGAAGAGCAGATCAATGGTGTGGAGAACATGATGTACATGACATCTACCGCCACCAATACAGGTGAAGCCCGTATCGATGTATATTTCAAACAAGGCACCGACCCTGATATGGCTGCCGTAAACGTACAGAACCGCGTAGCCAAAGCACAAGGTTTCTTACCGGCCGAAGTAACCAAAGTAGGCGTCATCACTTCCAAACGCCAAACCAGTATGTTGCTGGTATTCTCCCTCTATAGTTCGGACAACAAATATGACAACGAATTTCTTGAGAACTACGCCAAGATCAACGTAATTCCGGAAGTACAACGTGTACCGGGTGTAGGTGATGCCATGGTGCTGGGTGCCGACTATTCTATGCGTATTTGGCTGAAACCCGATAAAATGGCTCAATACCATCTGATGCCTACCGATGTATCGGTTGCCCTGTCGGAACAGAACATAGAAGCCGCACCGGGTTCATTCGGTGAACAGGGGAACCAAACGTTCCAGTACACATTGAGATACAAAGGTCGCCTGCAGGATCAAACCGAATTCGAAAATATCGTGATCCGCGCGACCAGTGACGGACAAGTCTTACGACTGAAAGACATTGCGGATGTCGAATTGGGACGTTTGACCTATGGCTTTACCAACAAAGTCAACGGTCATCCGGGTGTAACCTGTATCATCTTCCAAACGGCAGGTTCTAATGCGACACAGATTATCAAAGACATCGAAAAGCTTTTGGATAAATCCAGCGAGACATTCCCTCCGGGTGTCAAAGTCAATATCTCACAGAATGCCAACGACTTCCTCTTTGCTTCAATCCACGAAGTTATCAAGACGCTGCTCGAAGCATTCGTGCTTGTGTTTATTGTAGTATACATCTTCCTGCAGGACTTCCGTTCTACCTTAATTCCAGCTATCGCCATCCCGGTAGCTTTGATCGGTACGTTCTTCGTCCTCTACATCATCGGGTTTAGTATCAACTTGCTTACGCTTTGTGCCATGGTGCTTGCCATTGCCATTGTGGTCGATGATGCCATTGTGGTCGTCGAAGGTGTACACGCCAAGCTCGACCAAGGTTATAAATCTTCCCGGTTGGCATCCATCGATGCGATGAATGAGTTGGGCGGTGCCATCGTATCTATTACTCTGGTGATGATGTCCGTGTTTATCCCTGTAAGTTTCATGACTGGTACTTCCGGTACATTCTATCGTCAGTTCGGTTTGACAATGGCGATTGCAATCGGTCTGTCCGCTGTCAATGCATTGACATTGACCCCGGCACTTTGCGCCATCCTGTTGAAACCTCACAAAGAAGACGAAAAGAAGAAATCGACTTTCGTCAGTCGTTTCCATACTGCATTCAATGTCTATTACGACAATCTGCTGAAGAAATACAAAAAAGGCACCCTACGTTTCATTCATAGGCCGTGGCTGACCATTGGAAGTGTGATAATCGGTATTGCCTTGCTGCTGTTCCTGATGAATGTTACCCCGACCGGTTTGGTTCCCAACGAAGATACCGGTACGATCATGGCGGTAGTGGATATGCCACCGGGAAGCTCCATGGAGCGCACCACAGAAGCAATGGAACGCATTGACAGCCTGCTCGGCTCAGATCCGGCTATCGACACCCGTACCATGATTGTGGGTTACAGCTTCCTTGCCGGACAAGGACCGAGTTACGGTTCGTTCATCTGTAAGCTGAAACCTTGGGAAGAACGTAGCATCAAACAACGCTCCGACTTCGTATCGGGTATGCTTTACCTCAAAGCGCGCGAAGTGATCAAGGATGCCCGCGTACTACTGTTCGCACCTCCTATGATCCCCGGTTACAGTGTTTCCAACGGTTTCGAGCTAAACTTGCAGGACAAGACCGGTGGTAGTCTGGACAAATTCTACGAAGTTGCCCAAGACTTTATCACCAAGTTACAGGCACGTCCCGAAATTCAGTCTGCCCAGACATCCTTTAACCCGAACTTCCCGCAGTACATGATCGATATCGATGCAGCGGCCTGTAAGAAAGCAGGTCTTTCACCGAACGACATTCTGACGACCTTGCAGGGATATTATGGTGGTTTGTATTCGTCCAACTTCAACCGCTTCGGAAAGTTATACCGTGTTATGATTCAAGCCGACCCGAACAGCCGTGCCAACCTTGAATCATTGAATTCCGTCAAAGTGCGCAATGGTAACGAAATGGCACCTATCACCCAGTTCATGACCATGAAACGTATCTACGGACCGGACAACATCAAACGTTTCAACATGTTTACCGCCATGACGATCAACGGCTCGCCTGCTGATGGCTACAGCTCCGGTGAAGCCATCCAAGCGATGCAGGAGGTAGCCGAACAAAGCCTGCCTACCGGTTATGGTTTTGAGTTCTCCGGTATGACTCGTGAAGAGCAAAGTTCAAGTGGTAGCACGACGGCTATGATCTTCATTCTCTGCTTCGTATTCGTATACCTTTTGCTAAGTGCCCAATACGAAAGTTACATTCTGCCGTTGGCCGTATTGCTTTCTATTCCATTCGGTCTGGCAGGTAGCTTCATCTTCCTGCACCTGATGGGATTTGCGAATAACATACTTCCTATTTTGGGAGCAGCCACGAACAACATCTATGTACAGATCGCTTTGATCATGTTGATGGGACTTTTGGCTAAGAATGCCATCTTGATCGTAGAGTTTGCCCTCGACCGCCGCAGAATGGGTATGAGTATCACTTGGGCTGCCGTTTTGGGAGCCGGAGCCCGTCTGCGTCCTATCTTGATGACCTCGCTCGCCATGGTTGTCGGACTGATTCCGTTGATGCTGGCTATGGGCGTAGGTGCTAATGGTAACCGTGCCTTGGGTACAGCTGCCGTAGGTGGTATGTTCATAGGCATGATCTGCCAGATCTTCATAGTACCGGCCTTGTTCGTTATCTTCCAATATCTGCAAGAGAAGATCAAGCCGATGGAATGGGATGATATCGACAACTCTGATGCTGAAACGGAAATAGAACAATATGCTAAATAAGATTAGGAATCAGAGCCCTAACTACTAAAAACTGTAAGAATGAAAAAACAAATTATATGCATGTTGTGTGCAACTGCTCTTCTGAGTAGTTGCCACATCTATAAATCGTATGACAGACCCGACGATATACAAACAGCCGGCTTGTATCGAGACACACTGTCTACCGGTGATACGCTTGCCTCGGACACCGCTAATTTCGGCAACCTGCCATGGAGAGAGGTTTTCACCGACCCACAGTTACAAGCGCTTATCGAACAGGGGCTGGCCAATAATACTGACCTCCAGACCGCAATTCTGAAAGTAGAAGAGGCCAAAGCTGCATTAACTACTTCCCGGCTGGCTTATGCACCCATGCTGGCTTTATCACCGCAAGGAACGATCAGCAGCTTCGACAAAAGTGCTGCAACGAAAACCTATTCACTACCCGTCACGGCAAGCTGGGAGATCGACCTGTTCGGTAAACTGCTGAATGAAAAACGAGGGGCACAAGTGACCTTGTTACAGACCAAAGCCTATCGTCAAGCGGTACAGACACAGATCATATCAGGTATCGCCAACACCTACTATACACTGTTGATGCTCGACCAGCAACAGATCATTACCGAAGAGACCGCTGACATCATGAAGCGCAATGTGGAAACCATGCGTGCCATGAAAGATGCTGCCATGACGAATGCAGCCGCAGTCGCTCAAAGTGAGGCCGCTTATGCACAAGTACTAGCTTCCATCCCTGCTATCCGTCAGAGTATTCGTGAAACAGAAAACGCACTTTGCATGTTGCTCCGTCAAGCTCCGCAAGCCATCAAACGTAGCACATTGGCCGGTCAACAATTGCCTACCGAATTCTCCGTAGGTGTTCCGTTACAATTATTGTCCAACCGTCCGGACGTAAAAGCAGCCGAGATGTCGCTGGCAAGCACATATTACAACGCCAACCAAGCCCGTGCAGCTTTTTATCCGCAGATTACTCTCAGCGGGTCTGCCGGATGGACAAACAGTGCAGGTAGCGTGATTGTCAACCCGGGCAAACTCTTGGCATCAGCAATCGGTTCACTGACCCAGCCTTTGTTCTACAGGGGGGCAAACATAGCTCGTCTGAAGATAGCTAAGGCGCAACAGGAAGAGGCAAAACTCGCTTTCCAGCAATCTCTTCTCAATGCAGGCAGTGAAGTCAGCAACGCGCTATCAAAATATCAGACAACCTCCGAAAAGGCTTCTGCCCGCAAGTTACAGGTAGAGTCGGCAGAGAAAGCTTCCGAGTATACGAAGGAGTTGTTCCAGTTGGGTAATTCAACTTATCTTGAAGTATTGTCTGCAGAACAGTCCCTGCTCAGCGCACGCTTGTCACAGGTTTCCGACCAGTTTGACAGCATGCAGGCCATAGTCAGCCTTTACAGTGCTTTAGGCGGAGGCAGAGAGAACTAAGTGAATGTGTTTCAATAGTAAAATCGTTAACGTACTTATGTGTGATGATCCGGTAGAGATCATCACCATAGGGAATAAATCGAAAATATCATGATTAGTCCATTAGCTTACGTAGATCCCGAAGCAAAGATTGGTAAAAACGTTACCATCCAACCTTTCGCTTATATTGAAAAAGATGTCGAAATCGGGGATGACTGTATAATCATGGCTTATGCCAGCGTATTGAAAGGCACACGAATGGGTAAAGGTAACCACATTCACCATCATGCCGTATTGGGTGCCGAACCTCAGGACTTCCATTATTCCGGTGAGGACAGCAACCTGATCATTGGTGACAACAACCACATACGAGAGAATGTAGTTATCAGCCGTGCCACATTTTCAGAAAATGCAACAAAGATCGGCAATGGTAATTTTCTGATGGATAAGGTGCATATCTGCCACGATGTGCAGATAGGAGACAATTGCGTAGTGGGTATCGAGACTACCATAGCAGGCGAATGCACCTTGGATGATTGTGCCATATTGAGCGGCAATGTCATACTGCATCAATATTGCCATGTAGGTAGCTGGACACTCATACAAAGTGGATGCCGCATCTCTAAAGACGTGCCTCCATACATCATCATGTCTGGTAATCCGACCACCTATCATGGGGTAAATGCAGTAGTGTTGACCCAGCATAAAAAGACATCAGAGAGAATTCTGCGCCACATCGCCAATGCTTATCGTCTGATTTATCAAGGCAATTTCAGCGTTACAGATGCCGTACAGAAAATAGTAGACCAGGTTCCTATGAGTGAAGAAATAGAGAACATTGTCAAGTTCGTTAAAAACTCTGAACGAGGAATTGTGAAATAGTTTTAGGTATAAATCTATTTACAGCATGCTCCGTTTGCCATTCGAGGTAAACGGAGCTTTTTTATTAGCAAAATGATAATTGCAAAGAGCAACAACCTCCGAAGAGCCAGACATGCTACAACAAACGCCATTCGTCGCACTGAAAATAGATAATAATAGAACTTCAGAATCCCTCTCTAACAGTACTTTCTAAAATATGCCATCTTTACGAAACTTAAATACAGACAAGACCACTCTATCGGGAATCTGTAGGTGAATTCTTCCTTTCTTTATCTGTATAAGGCACATCTTTACTCCGGATTCACTTCATCTAAACGAATAACACAATGAAAGTGATTACATACGACTTCCCTTAAAAAAGATCACTTATCTTACCCTTCGCCACAAAATGAACTATAATAAAGGAAATAAATATTGACTTATAGAAAACGAACAATAAAGTATTAATAACCGAGTGTCCAATCATCAATAGACAATTGAAAGATGGTCTATTTCGCAGAAATGGAACATTAAGATCAAAATTCAAGAACATCCCCATGTCCTACTTAAGAACATCCGGATGTCTTAGTACAAAACATGGGGATGTTTTGATATACAACATCCCCATGTTTTTCTAATACGATTAGTATATTTCACCTGTAAGAATCTGCTTTTCAAAGTATTGAATGGCTATATTTCACCGAATGGAAAGCTATTACCCAGTTGAAAGATAATAAAGAGTATAAGTATTGATATTCACAGGTTTATATCATAGTAGAAATAGAGGTAATCTCTGTGAAAGATATCCCTGATTATCATTATCGGTAAGAAGAAAAGACTCTGAATAGAAAAGCCGAACGGCTAAGAAACAGCATCTTCCGCCCTTTTCGAAATCTAAGCATGGATAGATTTACCAAAAAGGACGGAAGATGAATCTTGAAAGCAGCTTTAGTTGGAAGCTGCAGGTTTCATTACAGGAACAACCACGGTTTCAGGTTTTATCCGTATGATCTCTTCACCGGAAGCCTGATCGGGAGCAAACTCTACATCGACCATCAACGTACGGCGGGGATGTATGGCGGTATCACTATTATGCACATGGAATACATACTTCCAATCCCCTTTGGCATCGCGGAACAGATCGCCATGCCCGGTACCGTTCTGATGAATGTTTTCCTTACTGATGATAGGATTTCCGTCAGGTTTCTTCCACGGTCCGTAAGGAGAAGTGGAAGTGGCATAGCCTACCGCATAATCCTTAGAAGCAAAATGATTGGCAGAATAGAGCAGATAATAAATTCCGTCACGCTTCACCACTGTCGGCCCTTCGATCACCGGAGCCGATTCAAAAGTCTGTGTATCCTCCCAAGGTTCGGTAGCAGTGATACATTGCGTTAATGTCTCTTCTTTAATACCACTCATATCTTCTTTAAATTCAGCTACCCAGATAGAATTTCCTTCATGCAGCCTCACATGATACAGATACATCTTGCCGTCCGTATCGAAGAGAAGGAATGGATCGATCTGATTCACATCCGACTTCAGGGCAGCTACGCTATCTTGCACGAAAGGACCGATAGGGCGTTCGCTCTTGGCAACGGCAATATTCTCATTAGCAGTATAAATCATGTAATACTTCCCGTTATGCTCAACTACCTGCGGAGCCCAGAAACCCTTGGTTCCGTATGCAGACACTCCCCCTTCAAGGGCGTGCCCATCTTTCAATGTTCCCGCAGGTACTTCCCACGTCTTCAGATCGGCCGACTGCAACACAGGAATTCCCGTCTGCGGCTTGGGTTCGGTTCCGTACATATAATACATGCCGTCAAAACAGGCAATGGTCGGGTCGGCAAAGGTGATTTGCTGTTGCTCTTTCTGTGGGGCACAAGAAGCCATAGCCAAGCTACAGCCTACAAGCATCCAATTAATCAGTTTCATAAAATTCTGTTTATAGGGTTTTATTTCAGTTCCACTTCTTCTACTTCAGCCTTGTAATAGCCTTTGGTCAAGTCAAAGAAACGTTCCTTCATTTTTTCAAGTTGTTCGGGATTGTTCACAGCTTGATTCTCAGTCTGCTGACGATCGTTGGTTACGTTATACAGAGTAAATTCAGGCATATTCCCCAATTCATTACCGGTTTCATTACGTTGCGGACCTTTGTAGGGAGGTAACATGACCCAATCGCCCATGCGAAGCCCCATTTTACCCTGAGCTTCGATAACCAAATCTTCACGTCCTTTCTGACTTTCACCCATGAAAGTGGCAAGCAATTCCTGGCTGTCGAGCGTCTGTTCCAACGGTTGGTCAATCAATTTGGCAAGAGAAGCAAACAAGTCCATCTGGCAAACCAAAGCATTAGAAACAACAGGCTGTATTTTTCCCTTCCAGTAAACAAACAAAGGAATGTGCGTTCCACCGTCGAACAAGCTATACTTACCGCCACGAAGTCCACCTGCCGGCTTATGATCACCAGCGAGTTCGGGAGCGCCGTCCTTATAACCATCATTCAGAACCGGACCATTGTCACTCGTAAAAATAACCATCGTATTCTCCAACAAGCCCAGTTCCTTCAACTCAGCCATCAACTGACCAACGCACCAGTCCGCCTCAACGACAGCATCACCGCGGGGTCCCATGGACGTAGAACCTACAAAACGGCTGTGAGGGGCACGAGGTACGTGCGGCTCATGCAAACCATAATAAAGGAAGAAAGGATTGTCCTTGTTTTCAACCAGAAAGTTCTTCACTTTGCCTACAAAGTAATCCGCCATGTCCTCATCGACCCAGCGTGCCTTCTGCCCGCCCTTCATGAATCCGATGCGGGGAATACCGTTTACAATAGAGTTATGGTGTCCGTGCGCCCACTGCATTTTCAACATTTCGGGATGATCCAAAGCGGTCGGCTCTCCTTCGAAATTATGTTCATAACTCACTTCGATCGGATCGTCCTTCTCCAGACCAACTACATTGCCATCTTCCACATATACGGTCGGCACGCGGTCGTTCGTCGCAGCTATCAGGCAGGAATAATCAAATCCGATCTCCTTAGCACCCGGTTTGATGGTCTCGTTCCAGTTCACATTTCCACTTCCCATGCCCAGATGCCATTTACCGATGGCTCCTGTACGATAGCCCGCTTTCTGCATAAACTTAGGAAGCGTATACTCGTTTTCCCCGATAATGAGGGGAGCATCTCCCGGGAGGATTTTGGCATCCTTGTTTTTCCACGGATACATTCCGGTCATCAAGGCATAACGGCTCGGCGTAGAAGTTGCCGAAGTGGCATAACCATTGTTGAAACAAACGCCTCCATGGGCAAGACTATCGATATTCGGAGTATGGATAGTAGTGGAACCGTAAGCACTTACATCCCCAAAGCCAAGGTCGTCGGCAAGAATCACAATCACATTCGGTCGTTGGGGAGCTTCCTCATTGCTACTGCCGCAAGCTGCGAGAGCGGCCACGGCAGGCAGATAAAATAGATGTCTTTTCATCGGTTATTATTTTATGGTTTATTTATGACAGACAAAGATAAACAAACTATTTTATTTCAGAGGAATACGATAAACAATAAATGAGTTTCTAATGCTTAGTTACCAGACAGGATGAAGCCATTTACTTTGAGAAGAACTATCAATGAAGAAATATTCAACATTTCGAACAACAATCTTTGTTTATCTGTTCGTTTTAATTACATTTGTATAAAGTAGAATACAAAGCATGGTTATAGCAGTAGATTTTGATGGTACCATCGTAGAAGATTGTTATCCTCGTATAGGCAAAGAGATTCCATTTGCAATTGAAACACTAAAGCTTCTCCAGAAAGAGAAACATTACCTGATTTTATGGACAGTCCGCGAAAAAGAGCGACTTGAGGAAGCTATTGACTGGTGCAAAAAAAGAGGGATCGAATTCTATGCGATCAACAGAAACTATCCTGAAGAGAAAGCAGATCACGAGCATTATTCAAGAAAAATAAAAGCTGATATCTTTATCGATGATCGGAATTTTGGAGGTCTTCCGGATTGGGGAACAATCTACCAAACAATTATTGGGAAGAGCGATTCCACAAATCCGGATAAATGGATAATCGGTAGTGCTACAAAGAAAAAGAGAAAATGGTGGTTTTGAAAAATACCACACAAACCAAGCACCTGATCTCATCCGATGGCACACAGACTGGCCACACAAGCATTTAGCGTATTCCCAACGAGTAATGAGTATTTCCTTATATCAAACTCTGGGTGGTAATGGCGGTATTTATTATTTTGTATTTCCAGAACCATAGCTATATCCATAGCCGTAACCATAGCTGTATTTTTTGTCGGAAACCTTACATCCATTTATAATAAAAGAAACACTATTGATCTGCTCCGATACATCTAAGTCAACAGCCAATGACAAGGCACTTTTCGGAGTACAATTCATCCGACAAACGAACAATGTGAAATCCGTCACTCTACCCAGACACAAGCTATCACTAACCATTCCTACAGGAGCCGAATCAACAATCACATAATCGAAATGCTCACGAAAATAAACAAAAGCCTCTTTCAACTTATCTGTCTCAAGAAGTTCGGCAGGATTGGGTGGAATAGGTCCGGCCGGAGCCACAGACAGGAGAGGATGTAGACCGGACGGCAGGATCAGATTGTCCAATTGAGTTTCATTGCCCGACAAATAATAGGACATGCCTTGTTTCGTATTCAATCCGAAATATTCAGCCAATCTCGGTTTGCGAAGATCCAGTCCGACAAGAAGCACTTTACAACCCATAAACGCAAATGTCAATGCCAGATTGATACTCACAAAACTTTTGCCATCTCCACTTACAGTAGAAGTAACCAGAATACATCTCTTTTCTTCGCTTTCGGTTATAAAACGCAAATTGGTTCGTGTTCTCCTGAAAGCTTCGTCCAGTATATTATTGCGACCTTCCATCACCTGTTTTTCTGACTCAGATATCTGCGGTATCATCCCCATAATAGGCAGTTGGGTCTTTTCTACTTCCGAGGCAGATCCTATCTTTGTACGGAAAGCATCCTTCAAAAAAATAAATCCCGCAGTAAGACAAAGTGCCCAAAAAGCCGCACCCACATAAATCACCTTACGTTTGGGAGAAACCGGAACATCTTCTGCCAATGCAGCATCAATGATCCGAGCCTTGTTGATGGTAGCTGCCAACGAGATAGCTGCTTGTTCTTTCCGCTCCAGTAACATGAGGTAGAGGTTAGCTTTAATCTGCTGTTGCCGATTGATATTATTAAATTCTCTTTCTTGTTTAGGTATACTCATGATTCTGGAATTAAAATAATTCGTTTTCTGCATGATATCATTCCGCTCAATGAGCAGACCTTCTCTCACACCTGCCAAAGCACTGACCACATTTCTTTTCAAGACATCTATCTTAATATTCTGATTGATAATCGCTGGATTATTATCTTTCATAGCATACAGCAACCGCTCGCGTTCCAGAAGTTCTTTGTTGTACTCATCAATCAGCTTCAGCAATCCCGTATCGGAAATCCCCGTATTGACCGGTAACAAAGAATATGAATGCTTACTATTCTCTACATAATTATAAATAGAATTCGTCATATTTAACTGAGTTTCCACTTCCAGCAGTTTCTTCTCATACTCATTATTAGTACTCAAATCAAGTGCCATATTCGTTTTTATATCGCTCACCCGCTCCTGTACCTTGTATTGCTCCATATGTTTCTCTACAAAACCAAGCTCTCCACTGATACTATCCAATCTCTCCTCAATAAACACCAGCGTGTTTCCAGCCACTTTATTCTTATCCGCCAAAGCATCCCGATTGTATACTTCAATCAACTTCGACAAAAACGCCTCAGCTCTTCTTTTGTCAATATCGGTATAAGACAAACCAATGATAGATGTCTTTTTGGAGGTAGTTGCCACCGTCAGCTTACTGGAACAAGCCCGTACGGCATCCGGCAAACAGAGGATAGAAATTTCCATTTCCTCCGGAAACTCTTCATCTGATAGACAACGTAAAGTAAGCCTACCCGCTGGAGTATCGATAAAAGCCGGGAATCCGGTAAAAGTAGTTGTTTGCTGTTTGTTCGCCTGTTCGGAACGGACTTCGAATCCGGATACTGTTCCCTCTATCTCTATCGACAAAGTACTTGATAGCGTATCCATGGCTTCCTTATCGAGAGTGGCTCGCAACGGGCAATAGACCTCTTCCAAGTATCTGCCTCCTTTTTTCACTTTATAAATAGTATGCAGGTTCAGTTCATCCACTACCTGTGAAAGTATGGAACGCGAACGCATAATCTCCATCTCATCCTCCATTTGAGTGCCCGCAGCAGAGAGGGCCGGGCTGTTGGTTGAAAACAGTTCATCCAGCATTTTGTCTTTAGTATCGGAATCCTTAATGATAATCGAAGCGGATGCCTTATAAATAGGAATAGATAAATTGACATAAATCAGTGCAATAAATAGCGCAAAAGGAACTGTTACAGCGAACCATTTCCAATGAATGAGTAATTTGTAAAATAGTTCGATCAGGTCTATTTCCTGTTCTTGCATAGATTCATCCTTTCTTGTTTCCATTCTATCATTTTTTAATAAGCATTCAACGAAGTATATTCACAATAAGACCGGCAAGAGAAATGAGTATCGACGTAGCCGATACCAATAAACTGGTGGAAGAACCGATATTAGCACTTTGCCTCTTTGCCCGATTGGGTTCCACATAGACAATATCATTTTGTTTCAGGTAGAAATAAGGCGAATAAATGAGATTAGCGTCATTCAGGTTCATAGAAATGATATGCCTGTGCGCATACTCATCCTCACGAATGATCTTCACATTATCCCGTTTTCCATAGATCGTCAAGTCTCCCGCCATCGCAATGGCTTCGAGGATGCTTACCTTTTCATTATCGACGGTATATACATTGGGACGATTCACTTCACCGATGACGGATATTTTATAATTTACCAGACGGACGGTAACGATGGGAGTTTCTTTCAGATAAGTTTTCAGCCTCTTGACAATCATATCAGAAGCCTGTTGAGTAGTCAATCCAGCAATTTTCAGTATTCCCAGCACAGGAAACACAATTTCTCCACGGCTACTCACCAAATAATTCTGTAGGGTAGGTTGCGACAATAGATTGGTCGTATTATTCGTTTGAACAGAAGGTATAATCAGGTTGAAAGGTATGGATGCTTCCGGATCTGAAGTGCTAACCGAAATAGTCAAAAGATCTTTCGGCATGATCTTCACATCAAAATTAGAAGAAATCACCGTATCATTTACCGCACCAGGTTCTACTTGCAGGTAAGTGATACGTCTGGTTGATGCACACGAAGTACAAAGAAGAATGCAGAAAGCCATGCTGGAGACAGCATAAAAAAACTTATTCATGTTTGTATATCCCTCAACCGATCATTCCCTATTCGGTTCGTTACTTTAACAGAAAAGCGTGGGAACTGTTGCTATTATCTGTCAAGAGGTATCGCCAAACACCCGAAACACAAATAATAAGACAACAGCCCACGCCCAACTATATATTTGTAGATATACAGCGAGCATGAGCGTTTTGTTGCCTATTATTCTCGTGTCTCTTTTGAAATTGGCGATTTCCTTGACAAGAATAATATCGTAAACGCTTCTAACTATATAATTAAAAATCTCTTTAGATACAATAGAGCTGCTCTCTAAAGAGATTGCAAAGTTAATAAACAAAACATAAACGCCAATTATACATATATAAAAATGTCGGAAAAAAATTGCGGCACCCTTCTCCCTCCAAATAGAATAAAATGGCTTTCCTCCCTTCAACAAGCAAAAGGGATGTATAAATGGAAATAATGTATCCAATTTTATAACATTTGTATCGTCTGTTATATCACGGATAAAAATAACCGCTTAACTTTGTGCAAGAAGTTTTATTAACCAACTAAAATAAATCATGAAAGCATTAAGTAAAGCGACATTAACTATTGGTATTCTTTTATTCGCAAACATTACCTTGTTTGCAGGAGACGTCTCTTTCAAAATAACGAAGAGATACCTCAACTTCCCTATCTCCCACCAACAGGAGAGAGGCAGGATGACCTTCGAAGCGGATGGAAAAGACAAACTGTCCGTAGTAGTTCGTCTGGCACCAGACAAAGCAGATTACTGGGTATTCAAGGATATGTCCGCCTATAAGGGAAAAACGGTCAAGATCACTTATGAGGGGAATGAAAAAGGACTGAGCCAGATTTATCAGGCGGATGAGATAGCCGGACAAGACAGTCTGTATAAAGAGAAAAATCGCCCGCAATTCCACTTCACCACCCGCAGAGGATGGATCAACGACCCCAACGGACTCATATACCATGACGGAGAATACCACCTGTTCTATCAACACAATCCTTTCGAAAGAGATTGGGAAAACATGCATTGGGGACATGCTGTCAGCAAAGACCTCGTACACTGGGAGGAGCTGCCGGACGCTTTGTACCCCGATCATCTGGGAACGATGTTCTCCGGGTCCGCTGTTATCGATTATGACAACACAGCAGGATTTAACAAAGGCAAGACACCGGCCATGGTAGCAGCTTTCACGGCTGCCAGCCCCGACAGGCAAGTACAAGGAATCGCTTACAGTCTCGACAACGGACGTACCTTTACCAAATATGCCCATAATCCGGTGATCGATTCAAAGGAAAAATGGAACAGCGGGGATACGCGCGATCCGAAAGTCTTCTGGTATGCACCGTCCAAGCACTGGGTATTGGTACTGAACGAACGTGACGGGCACTCCATATATACATCCGGCAACCTGAAAGACTGGAAATACGAAAGCCATGTAACAGGCTTCTGGGAATGTCCCGAACTGTTCGAACTAGCGGTGGACGGTAATAAAGACAACACGAAATGGGTGATGTACGGTGCATCAGGCACATACATGATCGGCTCATTTGACGGTAAAGTGTTCAAACCCGAAGCTGGGAAGTATTGCTATACCACGGGAAGCATTTATGCCGCACAAACCATCACGAATATTCCTGCCTCCGATGGTCGCCGGATTCAGATCGGCTGGGGAAGAGTTTCCCATCCCGGAATGCCGTTCAACGGAATGATGATGCTCCCGACAGAATTGACGCTACGTACCACGAAAGATGGAATCCGCCTGGTCAGTGTACCTGTAAAAGAGACTGAACAACTCTTCCAGCCCATTCGCAAATGGCACTCCTTGACTTCGGACGAAGCCAACCAAAAACTAAAAGAATTCTATGATGCCGATTGCCTCCGGATTAAAACCACCTTTAAGCTATCCCATGCCACAGACGCAGGCTTTAACCTATTCGGACAACGTATCATCGGCTATGACATGAATTCCAATCTGATCAACGGGCATTTTTACTCCCCGCAAGATCCTACAAGCATGGAACTTTCCGCTGATATTTATATCGACCGCACTACCATTGAGGTATTTATCGACGGAGGCCTGTACTCTTATTCCATGGAACGCCGCCCTTACGAAGACAACAAGGAAGGATTCCACTTCTGGGGAAACCGCATAGAGGTTAAAAACCTGGAAGTAGAAGCCGTGAAGTCCATCTGGTAAGACGGTAATCCGGAAATCCACACACCCCGGCTCTGACATCTGACGTTCAAAGCCGGGATGTGTCCACTCTCTCTACAACACACCTTAAAACAGGACTATCATGGGAAGACACACCTATTTTCCGCTTCTGTCTTTTGCTTTCCTTCTCCTTCTTTTCCCTTCCTGCATCCGCAAGGAAGAAAGCAAGGATTTCTGAAAATGTGGATGTGCTTATCATCCCCCCAATGAGAAACTTCCTTCTCAATCGGCTATTCTTGTCTTCTGTAGTATTTCTTCATTCCTTTTAAAGTAATAGATTCATCGTAAGTAACAAGTCTAAACTAATAGCTCTAATATGAAAACAAAAAGAACCGGACCTCTCTTTGATATGAGATCCGGTTCTAAATTTTATATTAAATTGCGCTACTCAGCCAATATTAATATCCAGGATTCTGTTCACAAAGTGGATTAGCATCGATTTCAGTCTGGGGAATCGGGAACAGTTTGAAATGATCATCAATGATTGCCTTGATTTCAAACGGCTTGCCAATCTTTTGTCTTTCTTTTGCTTGCTCGATGAACTTACCATGGCGAAGCAAATCTTGTCTGCGAAGATTCTCACCGTAGAACTCCCAACCTCTTTCTTTCAGCAAGAAGTCACGCAAAGTCTCTTTCGTAAAGTCCGAAGCATACAGTTTGTCTGTTAATCCGGCTCTATCTCTGACAGGTTGAATCAGGTTGTCGAAGATATCCTGTGTAGGACCATTCAATTCGTTCAACGCTTCCGCACGTGAGAGGAGAATATCGGCATAACGGATGACAGGAATGTCATTGCCATGCGCATTTTCCACTGCATTCGGATCGGGAACATACTTGAACATACGAGTATTATTATCGTTCAACAACGAAACAGTGTTTCCTTTTGTATTTTCGTATTCAGTGATGATCAAATCCTTACGCTTATCTTTCGGATCGAAAGAATTATAGAACGAATCATAGATACGGTCCATACGAGCCCAGTTTCTCATATTGCTTGTAAACACGATCTCACCAACTGCCGTATTGGTCTGAACCCTCTTGAAGTCGGCCGGGAACCAACCATTGATTATTTCACAACCGTCAGCCTGAGTACTGCAAGTAAATGCCCAGATAAATTCCTTATTAGTCATCTTATTGTCTACCGTAAACAGCGTATTGTAATCCGGCCATAATTCATAACCAAATTCAAGATCCATTACTTCCTGAGCAGCTTGTGCGCACTTAGCCCACTGTTTTGTATTCAGATAGAACTTACATAAGAAACCATAAGCAGCACCGCGGGTAGCGCGTCCGTATTGATAGCTGGACAATTCCCCCCTATCGGGTAGCAATGGAGCGACTTCCGAAAGTTCTGTTTCGATAAAAGTCTTCATCTCTTCATCGGTAGCTCTTGCCAAAGCCTGTTCTCCCTCCGATTTCAATCGCAAAGGAACACCACCGCTACGCATATACAACTTATAATAAACGATGGCACGGATAAAACGAGCCTCCGACTTTATACGTGTTTTTTCATCATCCGGCAAAGTTGAACCGTCGATCAGTTCCAAAACAAGGTTACAGTTACGAATAGAACGATAGCATTGATTCCACAAATTCACTGCATGATCGGGATAAGAAGCATCCCAAGTGAACTGCAACATGACTGATGCGTGATTGTTAACCGCACCACCCGTTTCCCAGAACTGGTCGCAAGTCCACTCTTCATGATATTCGATATTGCCACCGAAGTTCCCATGGAACTGAGCATTACGGTACGCTTCAAAAAGCACACGTTCAATCGCATTGGACGAATTGGCTACCGTACCATTGCCTAATTGAGAATATACATCTTCGTCAAGCCAGGAAGTACAGCCGGTAAATGTAAGGCTGCTTCCCAATAACAGTGATAAACAAAAATATTTGAGTTTCATAATAGTATACTTATTTAAGATTAAAAACCGATTTCTACACCAAATGAAAATGTTCTGTAAGAAGGATAAGCATTGAAATCTACTTTCAACGTACTGTTTCCATTAGAGTTCAACGTCGGGTCTTGTCCACTGTATCCAGTCAGAGTCAAAAGGTTCTGTCCCAAAATATAGAAACCAAGTTTGCTGAATATCTTATTGCTCTTCAATGGAACATTGTAGCTTAACTGTACAGTTTGCAAACGGATGTAAGAACCGTCTTCAACACTCAGGTCGCAAACACCCTTACCTCCCTGACGACCGGCAAGATTGACAAACGAAGGCCATTTATTAGAAGGATTATCCTCCGTCCATCTGTTCAGATAAGGTTCTGCCAGACGGTTACGACGGTGGCTGACCGGATAAAGGGTTTCAACGATTGCATTATTCAATATCTTGAAGCCTGTAGCTCCGTCGATGAAGAAGTTCAATGTGAAATTCTTATAAGAAAGCTCGTTCGTCAAACCGAATGTGAATGAAGGGATAGATTTGCCCAAAACCACACGGTCTTCGCTGTTAATCACACCATCACCATTCTGGTCAACATAGTGAACGTCACCCGGTTTCACTGCATATTTCAGATCGGCAGCTTGGATTTCTTCTTCAGATTGCCAGATACCAGCAGTTTGGTAACCAAAGAAGGAGTTCAAGGCTTCTCCTTCACGGATAATGGCAAAATCACTTGTAGACTGACCGGCATCTCCGTGGATAATTTCTGCCAGACCGGACAAATCAGTTACCTTGTTCTTCAACGTACTTAAGTTCAAGCTGGTATTCCATGTGAATGCTCCGACAAAGTTCCGTGAGTCAAGTGTGAGTTCAAAACCACGGTTTCTGATGTTACCCACGTTCTGCATGATGGAAGTATATCCCGTAGAAGCAGGAATCGGTTTGTTGAACAACATATCGAATGTATTCTTCTGGAAATAATCCAAAGAAACGCTCAAACGGTTATCAAAGAACCCCATATCCAGACCTACGTTTATCTGCTCGGTTGTTTCCCATTTCAAATCAGGATTGGCAATACGCTGAGGGCCGAATGATACGACTGGTTTGCCATCCAAAACCATCTTGGCTCCTGTTCCGTAAGTAACGATTGACAAGAAATTACCAATGTCTTGGTTACCTGTACGTCCGAAACTAGCTCTTGCTTTCAGGTTGCTGAAAACATTCAGGTTTTTGATAAAGTCATGCTGATGCAATTTCCATGCAACGGCTCCCGAAGGGAAATAACCGAAACGATTGTTTTTACCAAAGCGGGAAGAACCATCAATACGCAATGTAGCAGTGAACAATAACACATCGAACATATTATAGTTGACACGACCGATATAAGACATTAACTTGTTATTGTTTTTAGAGCTACCCATGCCGTACAGAGACGGATCGGCCATGCCCATATTGTTTGTCATGATTTCATCGACCGGGAAACCCGAACCATTACCATCAAAACTATTATAAGAGAACTTCTGGTAGGTGAAACCGGCCATTGCATTAATACTGCTGTTATGTGGCAGATCTCTGTTATAGTTGGTTGTAAACTCAGTCAGGTAATTACTACGTGTACCTGTCAGAATAGAAGCGATACCGGACTTAGCCTTACCCGATTTAGTAATTTCAGAAACATAAGAATCACGGCGACTGTTTATATAGTCAAAACCTAAATTAGCCTTTACCGTCCAACCCTTCAAAATAGTATATTCCAAGAAAGCAGTTCCTAAAGTACGGTAAGTTGATGTCTGGCTAGTTTTACCATTCAACAAAGCCAACGGGTTATCCAGATTGATCAGTGAAGAAGTCTGGTAAGTTCCGTCATCATTGAAAGTTCTTAAAGTCGGGTCAAAGCCTCTGGCTGCATAAAGCGCACTACCTTCTTCATTCGTTGAGAAACCGATCGGAACAATGTCATCATGCGTATAGGACGCTGTGATATTTGTGCCGAAGTTGAATCTGTCCTCTTTGTAATCCAAATTGACACGACCATCATAACGCTTATAATTGGTATTTTTCATGATACCATCCTGATCGAAGTAGTTCAAAGAAGTAAAGAATTTAGTCTTTTCAGTACCACCGGTAAACGAGAGGCTATGGCTTTGTACGACAGCAGTCCGCAACATTTCGTTCTGCCAGTCAGTACCTCCATCTTGTATTTCACCTACGATCTCACTATCGGATACGTTGGAACCCGGTGTTGCCTGTATCTCGTTGAGAATACGTTTGTAATCTTCCGCATTCAAAACTTCAATCATATCTTTCTTTACCTGCATTCCAACAAAACCGCTATAGTTTACCTTCATCTTACCGGAAGCACCTTTTTTCGTTGTCACCAAAACAACACCGTTCGCACCACGGGCACCATAGATAGCTGTTGCAGAAGCATCTTTCAAGATTTCGATAGATTCGATATCAGCAGGGTTTATGTTACTGATGGGGCTTCTTGCCACACGCATACCCGGCATACCATTACCACTACCGGAAACTACATTACTTGTCTCAATAGGCAAACCATCGACAACGTACAATGGACCTGATTCTGCATTCACAGAACCGGCACCACGCACCTGAATAGTGATACCACCACCCGGTTCGGCACTTGCCTGAGTCACCTGTACACCGGCAGCTTTACCTTGCAGTAATCCTGACAAAGAAGAGTTCACACCTTGATTCATATCCTTCTTACGGAAAGAAGATACGGAACCTGTTAAGTCGCTCTTTTTCATCGTACCGTAACCAACCACCACTACTTCATCGAGTGTTTTTGAATCTTCCACAAGCTTAATGTTCAACGTAGTGGTATTGTCTGTTATCGGAATTTCCTGACTGATATAACCAATATATGAGATGACGAGTGTCGATCCCGGCTTAACTTCAAGAGAGAAAGCACCGTCAAGATCAGTAATAAGACCGTTACTGGTACCTTTTTCAATAACATTGGCACCGATAATAGGCTCACCGGTCTCATCTCTTACAACACCTTTGATTTTCTTTCCCTGTTGCAATTGCTCATCAGGAGCATTCGAAGCATTTACATTAGAAAATGTATTACCGACCCCAAGAAATAAAAAGAACAGGATCATTGTCATGATACGGAAGACGGATCTATTATATAATCCATCCAAATGTTTTATTTTCATAATTGTATAGATAATAAGTAATAACTTTAATTGATTTTCTTAGTGGATACTGGCATAATAAATATAATTATCCAGTAAAGTAGTTTTATCCAATATGATGTTAATTCATAGGCATCCCCTTTTTAAAATGAAACATATGTATTTGCAGTTAACTTCTTTTTGATATCGCAAACATAGGCAATGAAGATTGAATATTAGAAAAATATCTGTTCAACAAATAGAAGAAACAAGCCAAAAAGCCCTTTAACGTGTTAAAAAACAATAGTTGAACAGATATTATTAATCACTTTAGACAGGAATAGGATAAAAACCGCTATCTGATTTCTGTCAGGAGAAAGACGACCCTTTTTCTCTATTTTTTTCTACTTACCTGTTCCCCAAATGATAAAGGAACAGCCTTTTTACCGGCTTTCTTCAAGTTCTTCTGATATTTTCTCATCAATTCCATCCCTTTCAACCGCGCATTTTCACCATTAGCCAATTCATCGGGCATCTGATTGATCCATTCAAGATACATAGCATATAACTCCTTATACTTTTCGGGATATTTTTCTTTAAGCCCGATCATTTCCTGAGGATCTGTCTCGATATCGTATAGATTACAGTCTTTTTCAATGGCGGGATCGGAAACCAGTTTCCATTTTCCCTGCCGGATGGCAAACGAATTCTTCTCTACTTGAGTATCACTTTCCTTTTCAGTACTCCAATAGAGGACATCATGCGGAACGTCCTTATTCTTACCAGTCAGATAAGGCATTAAGTCCACTCCATGCATGTCGTCTTGGGAAATTCCAGCCAGAGCCATGATAGTGGGAGCGATGTCAATACTCATCACCGGTTGATCATAAACCGTTCCCTTGGCTATCTCTGGCGGATAGCTAACAATAAACGGAACACGGATGCCTCCTTCATAATAAGAACCTTTCTTCCCACGAAATTCCCATTTATCACTGTAATCCACCGCACCGTTGTCACTCAGATAGAAGATGATCGTATTCTCTCGTAAACCGAGGCGCTCCAAAGTTTCTACCACTTTACCCACTCCCTGGTCGAGTGCAAAAGTCATAGCACGGGCGATATCATCCTTACCGACTTCCGCTGGATTATTCGCCAATTCGCCTATCAATTCTTCAGGTGCCTGTAAAGGCGAATGAATAGCATTATAAGGCAGGTAGAGGAAAAAGGGGTTATCGACATTCTTTTCAATAAAGCGGATAGCCCGGTTGGTATACTCATAAGTAGAGTATTCCATATCGACTACCGGATCCATGTTGTCCAAAGTAAAAGCCAATCCACTGTATACTCCGTCCCACGAACCACCCACCAGCGGGTCGTAATAGTCATGCAAACCGTTTATGAATCCGTAGAAAGTCTGGAAACCGCGATTATTAGGATGGCTCCGGATATAATCGCCCAAATGCCACTTACCGATACAAGCCGTGCTGTATCCATTTTCCAAAAGATATTCGCTCAACATTTTCTGGTCTTTCGGAATACCTCCCACATGTGGCGTAGACAGCCCATAGAAGCCAAAACTCTGTTGATATTTTCCGGTCATAAGACCAGCACGGGTCGGACTTGAAAGGTGACCAGATGCATATCCCTGCATACATTTCACTCCGCTTTCAGCCAATTCATCGATATTCGGTGTGACAATTCTTTTTATATGCGGATAGCAATTAACTCCCCCGTAACCCTGATCGTCTGCCAGAATAATAACAATATTGGGTTTGTTCATACGAACAGTCTGAGATGCTACATGCCCTGACGGTAACGTCAGCACGACGATTGTTGATAAGCTACCCGCTACTTTTGCGAATGATTTCATTACATCTGTTTTAAAAAGTTCCGTTATTTGCTTTTTGTTCCCGAAGGTTTTGGCAGCTTCATAGAGGTAGGAAGCGGCGAGCCAAAATCAGGATACTCATTCTCTTTCCAGACGAACTTCTGGGCGCGCGGTGAGCGTGTTTCTCCGGAGCTAGGCGATTCGGTCACTCTGTCACGGGCATGATAAAGAATATAATCCTCCTTTCCATCGGGAGATTTGAAGAAACTGTTGTGCCCCGTACTGTATACACCATTCTCGGGCGATTGCTTAAAAACGGGTTCAACCGATTTCTCCCATGAACCAGGATCCAATAGATTTGCATCCGTCCTGGCAGTCAGCATTCCCAACGCATAATAAGGTGTCCAGCAACCGCTGGCTGAATAAACAATATGAATATATTTACCTTTCGGACTTTTCAAAGGCTGTGGCCCTTCGTTGACATAGATCACATGCCCCGGCTTCTGGCCGTTCGGACTGATATACCTTCTCTCCCACTCCAAATCGGGTTTGGAAAGAAGTACACGCTCGGAACTCAACGTCCAGGGATCTGACATTTTAGCAATATAGATGCATTGGGTCTCCACGTTTACCCTTCTGGTCTGCCAGCCCGACCACACCAGATACAACTCACCGTTATGCTCAAAAACGGAGCCATCAATTGCCCAGTTATTATCTTTATCGGTACTGATACGTCCTTTCATGACAAACTCTCCGGCAAAAGGATCGTTGCTGGAATTCTCCAATACGTACAGTTGGTGATTATCCGTATTGCCGTCGTCCGCAGCATAATAGACATACCATTTACCGTTAATACGGTGTATCTCGGGTGCCCAAAGATGTTTTGAATTGGACGGATCAGTAGGTGTCCAAATAGCTTTCGCTTCGGCATTTCGCAAATCAGTAATATCTTCCGTAGCGCGTAACCATAACTTACCCTGTCCGGAATTTATATAGTAATACTTGCCTTCATAAAACCAAGTCCACGGGTCGGGTCCTCTGTCCAACAAAGGATTCATATAGATCAGGACATCTTCTTTGTCTTGTCCGTAAAGGCTCATGCAGCTCAGCACAAAGCACATAAAAAAATGAATCGTATATCTCATAGCATTTAATTTATCGATTGATACCTTATAAAAAATATTCGGATTACTTAAGAACCCCCTTCACTCTTTCAGTCTTACTTATCAATAAACAACTGAATGGTGAAGGGAGCAAGCTACAGAATAAAAACCTATTGAGAACTATGCACTTACCTATTTACTTTTTATTCCTCGCCTGATGTTCCAAAGCCCGCATTTCAGTAGGCTGCCCTTCATCGCCACATGACTTCATCCATGCTTTCAACTTACCGTCCATCCTTTTTATAACAGATGCATATTTAGGATCGTCCGCCAGATTGTTCAGGCAATACGGGTCTTCTTTCGTATTATAAAGTTCGATTGCCGGACGGTGCTGGTATTTATCGAAAATGGGCTTCATCTTAGGATCATTCGCTACCTTTTGACGCCATTTATCATAAATAGGCAGGTGCGTCATAGCATTCCTGAACTCCATCTCGGGAGTCAGATTAACGATGTAGCGGTATTCTTTATCGGCCACCGAACGGATGCCGTAGTAGTCACTTCCATGAAAGATGCCACGGGTAGTCTGCATGGAATACGTATATTGTTTATGGTCTTTCTTCTTGCCGGTCAGCACCGGTTTGAAACTCTTACCGTCCACGGGAGCAACAGGTTTCCCTCCGGCAATATCTATAAACGTAGGAACTATATCGACATATTCTACCATAGCATCACTGACCGTACCGGGTTTCACCACACCGGGCCAACGTACGATACATGCAGAATGTACTCCCGCATCATAACAAGTCCATTTGGCAAACGGGAAACTGTTTCCCTGTTCACTGAGATAGACGGTGGCCGTATTATCGGTCACATCCGCTTTATCCATGATGTCCAGCACTTTCCCGAATTCATTATCCATGTAATTGATCTCTGCAAGATAATGAGTCAGTTGCGTACGGGTCTCGGGCATATCGACATACATAGGCGGAAGCGTCAGTTTATCGGCATCAAACTGGGAGGCATCGCCTTTGTTCCAAGGGGTATGCGGCTGGTGGGAGGCAACAAACAGACAGAATGGCGTACCACTTGCCTTACATTCCTTTATAAACTGTTCAACTGCTTCAAAATTGATATCATTTCCTTTTATGGAGGGCACATAAGGATCGAAGGGGAAAACAGACTCCGGTTCGACATGCGATTTGCCGATCAATGCCACCCGGTAGCCTTGCGCTCCCAAATGGTGAACCACACTCTTGGTTCCTTCATCGGCTATCGTATGGTTGGGGTATGCACCGCTATGTACAGGCCACAAACCGGTATAAAGGTTATGGCGCGTCGGGGACGACATAGGGACTGCCTGATAGCATTGCGTAAAACGAACTCCCTGCGTAGCAAAACGGTCGATATTAGGTGTCTTCGAATCCGGACTGCCGTAGCATCCTAAGTCGTAATGCGAACAGTCATCGGCTATGAACAAGACAAAATTGGGCTTTTCCGCACTTTGTGCAAAAGAGACCGATGCCAATCCCAAGGCAGCAGCGCTCATAATAAATCGTTTCATAATATTCCTCTTATCATTTTATATACCTTGATGGGAACAAGATCGAGACGGTTGCCTCAGAGGAGTCCTTCAAGTTTTTCATAATCTATTTAATTTCGGGTTTGATGAACGCAAAGTTATCGGTTCACAAGGTATACAGGATAAAAGTTCGAGCCAATAAATAGAATAATCCGGTCAAGAATTCATCTTAAGTGTAAGAAACTACAGGTAATCGAATGAAACCGGGGTTTTATTCGAAGCATTGATGATAAGCCAGGTAATCAAGGCATTCATATCTCAAAAAGGACGATGGATGGAATGATTTCCAGAAGACGAACTAAATAACCGTAATTTACAAATGATTGCATGGAAGTGGATAAATAGATGAAAGAATAGCGAGAAACATCAAAGATTATGACCGTAATCCTTTTATTATCATTATCTTTGTCAATCAGTCCTTTCACAAAAGCTGATCGGCTGTTTTTCTTGATCAGGTTAAGGGAAAAGGATTCCTTAACCTATTTAAACTCAAATAAAACAATAAAATGGAAACTCAAATCAATGCCTTCAACTACACCCACTTACTTAAAGAGGTTAAGGCAAGAGTAGCACTTGCCCAGAAAAAAGCTATTTATGCAGCTAATGAAGAAATGCTATCCATGTATTGGGATATCGGCAAACTACTATACGAAAGCCAGAAACTGATTGGGTGGGGTAACAATGCGCTCGAACAGCTTTCTAAAGACTTAAAGAACGATTATCCGAAGGTGAAAGGATTCTCCGTAAGGAACTGTCAAGTGATGATACAGTTCTATAATGAATATAATCAACAACTTACAAATACGCAACGAGCCGTTGCGCATTTACAAAAGGCTGCTATAACATTACCCATCAAACAACTAAGTTGGTCACATAATGTTGCACTGATGCAAAGAGTTAAAGACCTAAAAGCCCGGTATTGGTATATGATACAATGCTTAAAAAACGGTTGGACACGTGATTTTCTAATCGAAGCCATCAATCAGGACTACTACAACTCTTACGGTGCATTGGCAAATAATTTCGACACCACGCTCCCCGAAATACAAGCGAAGCAAGTAAAAGAAACCTTGAAAGACCCTTATATCTTCGATATGCTGACATTCACGGAAGAATATGATGAACGGGATGTGGAGATAGGCTTAATCAAACATATTGAAAAGTTCCTTATTCAGATGGGAGCAGGCTTTGCTTTCATGGGGAGACAGTACCACATCGAAGTGTCTGAAAAAGATTTCTACATCGACATCCTTATGTACAACGCTTTTATGCACCGATATTTAGTCGTGGAATTAAAAAAAGGTGAGTTCCAGCCCGAATATATCGGAAAATTAAACTTTTACTGTTCCGCTGTGGACGATATTCTCTGCCGGGAAGGGGATAGCCAAACAATTGGCTTACTCCTATGTCAGAATAAAGATCGAATCATGGCTGAATATGCATTGCGTGACGTACACAAGCCCATTGGTATTTCTGACTACGAATTAGGAAGGATATTACCTAAAAATATCAAATCGGGATTGCCTTCCATTGAAGAATTAGAAAGTAAACTCAGTCAGGAGTTACAAAATGACGAGGATACGGTTTGATCTCATAGTATTGGGATTACAAAAACAATGAGTTGTACATGTAATCCCATTAATCTTACTGACAGTAATATCCATTCTAACCTGCCAATATGCTTCCTATATCTCCTTTTTACTAACCCATCCATCTTTAAAATAAGATGAAACAGATTGGCATAAAGTCATTTTCAGCATCGAAAAAGGAAGAATCATACTGATTAAGGCATAAAATTACCTTGTTCAACAGATGGAATAGTAATAATCAGCGTGCCGGGTAGCTATTACCAGCAGATGGAGTAGCCATTGCCAACGAATTGGGTAGCTATCACCAACGGGTTGAGTAGCCGTAGCCAACGAATGAAGTAACCATTATCAACAAACAAAGCAACCTTTTCCCTGAAACTAAAACTTTATTCTGGACGGGAAACACTTTATTTATCGCTTTCATCTCTATTTCATACTCAAAGCTGACACATTCTATTTTGACAGAATGAACCGATAGAGCCATAAAATCTACCACTTGTCAACGGGTGGGAGGAAAACCCGGCAACATTCAAGTCATTACTCCACCTTTGCTGACAAAACAGATAAACCGGATGGCCCTACACTGCATTTTTTCCTGGCAGATGGACTATGAGGCGTAAAAAACGCAGCGTAGAGCATATCGAAAACCCAAAGTGTCATTTTGCTAAAAGCTCCCGTAAAAGAAAGCAAAGGACATAAACAGGCTTCGGTTTTATTCAAAATCCTTAGGCAATACTCCGAATTGCTTGAGGAAACATTTCGCAAAATAAGAAGGCGTATTGAAACCAACCATGTAGCACACCTCGTTCACTTTGCAAACTTTCTCTTTCAGCAAGCAAGCTGCCTTCTTCAACCGTTCGATACGAATGTAGTCATTGGGCGACATGTCTAGAACTCCCCTGATCTTACGGTTCAAGCTCGAACGGCTCATATTCATGGCACTTGCCAAATCGTCCACGCTGAAATCAGATTCGGATATATTCGCCTGCATTACTTCGTCCAATGCCTTTATGAACAGCTCATCTGCCTTTGTCATCGCCATCGAGTTGAAGGAGATAAAAGGAGAATTGACAAATGCCTGACGAAGCTTTTCACGGTTATTCAACAAGTTATCAATGTTGGCTTTCAGATGCTCCACAGAGAAAGGTTTCTCAATATAAGCATCTGCACCGGTTCGCAGACCTTCGATTTTCGATTGTACCGATGTTTTCGCAGTAAGCAATATGACGGGGATATGGCTTGAATTAATATCCGATTTGACCCGTTCGCACAGTTCAAGTCCATCCATCTCCGGCATCATGACATCGCTTACAATCAGATTTACCCCTTCGCCTTCCAATGCTTTCAGACCTTCCAGCCCATTGGTAGCGGTCAGAAGCTGGTAATCTTCCGATAATTGCCGGGATATAAATGACAGCATATCAGGATTGTCTTCCACCACCAATACGATAGGTTTGCGATTCCTGTCAGCTCCCGTATTTACTTTTTTGACTTGTTCTTCTTCCACCGCTTCTCCCGTTCCGGTCAATACAGGTTTTGCCGCATCATCCGCCTCCTTACTTTCCGAATGCCGGATAGGAACCATCAACAGGAAACAATTGCGTTCCTCGCAGTCATCCATCTTCAAGGTTCCTTGATGCTGTTCCGCCAGCGAACGGGCAAGAGCAAGCCCGATGCCTGTACCCGTAGCAACATTCTTGCCCTCTTTGTAACGGACAAACGGTTGGAAGATCTCTTCGCGATTCCCGCGAGGTATCACCTCCCCGTCATTACAAATCTTGAAACAAAAAGCATCCCCTTCTACCGACAGGCGTGCATGTGCATACGTTGAGGAGTATTTTAAAGCATTCGTCAGCAAGTTACTGATTATTTTCGTCAAAGCTTCACGATCGACCAAGGACGAGAAAGCCGTCTCAGGCAATTCAAGCGTGAAGTCCAATCCCTTTTGCTTTGCCAACGGTGTAAAACGAACGAAGGTACGTTCTACAAGAGCCACAATATCGTTCTCCACAAGATTCAGCCTGAATCCGCCACTCTCCGTCTTCCTGAAATCGAGCAACTGATTGGTCAGATTCAGCAACCGTTCGGCATTCTGATCCATGATTTTCAGATCGGTTTCCACTTCATGCGCAAAGGAATGTTTACGAAGGATGTTCTCAAGGGGACTCTTGATAAGCGTCAGAGGAGTACGAATCTCATGGGCTACATTCGTAAAGAAATCAATCTTGGCGGTATAGAACTCACGCTCTTTCTCCTGTTCAAACTTCTCCATTTGCATCTGGTGTTTCAACTGTGAACGCTTTCTGAAATAGATTATTACAAAAACGATCCCTCCGATGGCCAATGCAAAATAAAACAGGTAGGCCCATACGGACAGGTAGAAAGGCGGAAGGACATGAATTTTCAGCGTACGCACGTCATTGTTCCAAACACCATCGCTGTTCGAGCCTTTGATCATAAGCGTATAGTCCCCGTAAGGAAGATTGGAATAAGTCACCAGGTTGTGATCCATAGCCGTATACCACTCCTTATCAAACCCTTCCATCTTATAGATCAGCTTGTTCATCTCCGGAGCCTGATAGCTCAGGGCGGCAATGCGGAACGAGAAAGAGTTCTGGTCATAAGCAAGCTCGATTTCCTTGGAAGTAGTAATACTTTCCTTCAACGGAGAGCCTTCCGCACCGACCGTCACCTTCTTATCAAAAATCATAAAATCCGTGATAACCACCGGAGGCAGAAAGGTGTTATCGGTAAAAGTCTTGGGATTGAAGGATACGATCCCTTTGATACTGCCTAGATAGATGGTTCCGTTCTTATCCTTATAGCCCGATTGATAATTGAACTGGTTGCTTACCAGCCCATTGGCAGTTGTATACACCTTCATCTCAGCCGTTTTAGGATTGAAACGTACCAAGCCCTTATTCGTCGTGACCCAGAACAATCCCTGGTCATCTTCCACGATGCGCGAAACGACATTTCCTGCGAGGTCATCCGCCAAGTCGTAATTGACAAACCCCTTCTTCACCGGATCGAAACGGCAAAAGCCTTTCCCTTGTGTAGTGAACCATATCTGCCTGTTACTATCCTCAAAGACACTCAACACCCTGTCGTAAGGCAGACTGTCGGGATCTTTCGCATCGTGCGTGAAGCTCTCCCATTTTCCCGTATGCACATTTAGCCGGAACACTCCCCGTGCATAAGAAGCGCCCCAAATGTTTCCGTCCGAATCTTCCAGTATATCATAAAAAAAGATACCTTTTAGTTCCGGTATCCAAGAAAAATCATCCTTAGCCCGGTCGTATCTGATCATACCGTTGGGACAACCCATGAGCATATCGCCCGAGGCAAGACGGCAAATCGTGAATATGTGATCCACCTTTACACTTTGAGGAGAAGAGTTATCGCCCCGGAGATAGGCTTTCACGCTTTTTGTACGCAGATCGATCCGGTTCAATCCTTGCGAGAAAGTACCGACCCAAAGATAGTTGTCGTCCAGGCACAAGCCATGTACATTATGATAAATAGACGGATGTTGAAACGCTTTCATCGTACGAGTCACCGGGTCATAGCAAAACAGCCCCTTGTCCTCCGTACCAATCCAGAGATTGCCCGAATTGTCTTCAACTATCTCGCGAACACGTTGACCGACTTCATCCATGCCCATGTCTTTCGGATAGAGTTTTTCGAAATAAGAATACTGTTTGGGATAGTAGTTGACACCACCGAAATAGGAGCCTATCCACATGGCTCCTTCCTGATCTTTAATGATCGAATAAATGGCATTGTCACTTAAGGAATAGGCATCACCAATCTGTTTCATCAGATGTACGGACTGTCCCGTACGAGTATTGTAAATATACAACCCGGACTCGGTACCGATCCAAAGTTCATCATCCGAATATTCCACGATCTCACGGACAAACAAAGCATCTCCATTCTCGTCCTTTTGCAGCAACGAACGGACTTTATTGGTAGATAAGTCAATCTCGAGTAATCCGGCTTTATTCGTACCTACATATAAGCGGTTATATCTTCCAAGAGTCATTTGCCGTCCCAATAAATTGGCAAAAGGATCGTTCCCGTCCGGATCCTTAAAGGAATGCATCGTCTTAAACTTATCGTTCGAATAGAAAATCCCTCCTCCGAACAAAGCAATATAGGCCGTCCCGTCCGGCAGGAACAGAAGACTGGAGGCATGAAGCAATCGTTCTTTGTAATCCTCTATCTTTATTTCCCTCAACTTGTCCGTTATAGGATTATAACAGAACAATCCCTGCGCACTGACAGATATCCAGACGTTTCCTTGTTCATCTCCCTGGATGACCGAAACGGTCGATCGCATAGTAGTGCCCAAATCACTTTTCATATCAAAATAGCGGAAAGATTCCGTTTCAGGAGTATAAATATACACTCCGTCATCCGTACCCACCCATATCTGCCCTGAAGCATCTTCATAAAGGGCAGTGACAAAATTATTTCCAAGCCCCCCGTTCTCTTTCACAAATACCTGAAAGGACAAACCGTCGTAACGGTTCAGTCCATTGGCGGTTGCGAACCACAAAAATCCTGTCCGGTCTTGAATGATATCATATACGGTGTTTTGGGAGAGTCCGTTATTAATATCCAGCGTACGGAAATAATATTGTCTTTCAGCCAAAACGGCTTGCACGTTCAATGAGAAGATGCAAACAAGTAATAAAAAGAAAAATCGGGATTTAATCATATTTCGTATTCGGAGATTCTTAGCCTGTTTAAGTTTTCTTTCCAAAGCTTTTTATTCGGTTTCCTTTTACTATCTTTTTGGGCTTGCACTTCCTTTTGGGGATCACCCGGATCATCATACGTCTTTCTATAAACTAAAAAACAATCTCAGAAAGAACGCTTAAGGAAGCCCCGCATTTCCATTAACAATAGAAAGCACATTGCACAAAGGCAATTACCCATTAAAAATTAAACAAACAATTGGTTATTATTCCATCTCTAACATTCCAAAGAAATCCGGGCGATGGAAGTCCGGTTTCTCTATATTGATCGGATTCCAGGAAAGGAAGTGGGGAGTCCGCAATTCATCACCGCATTTATAGAAATTGGCTTTAATGGTCTTCCCGTCCAAAGAGTCTAACTGATGCTTGAAGAAGACCGAATAAGGAATCACCAATGCCACCTCCCAAGAGGTATCTTCCATCCTCTCTTCAAAAGGTGTACGTCCGAGGCTCGACCAGCGCTGAATCCGTGCAGTCACCTCTGCCGGAGCGTGTTCGCGGTTGTTACGTTGGGCACCGGCTCCCACCAGAACCGTTCCGATACAGTTGCATTCTATATTATAGTAGATATCATCTCCTGCAGGAACAGAAAAGAACTCTACACAAGAATCCGTCCATACCGAGCCGTTATCCTCCCCATAACGGGCACGGACGCTATTTTCTGTCACCCTGAAGTTCAAAAGGAACGAACGATCCGTGTGGGCAATCCGAAATTCCACTTTCGGACGATAAGGATATTCCTTCCAATTTACATGGCCGACAGGTTGAAAAGCGATCTTCTCTTTATCCATTAATTTAGGAAGTGAATCTACTTCCACATTGGCAGCACTTATTTTTTTTACTTTCATAGTAGTTCCCATTTCAATAACTCAGACAAAAATAGTACTTTTGTAACTAGTTTCATCTTAATACCTCATAAAAAGTGAAGAAAATCATTCTTTATTCCTAAAATAATTTCTAATGAACGCTACCGCACTCCCCATTTTTTTTGCCCCGCTACAAGGATATACCGAGGCAATATACCGTAATGCACATGCCACCGTTTTTGGTGGAGTAGATACTTATTATACTCCTTTTGTACGTTTGGAGAAAGGAAATTTCCGGAATAAAGACTTACGGGACATTGATCCGGCACAGAACCGTGTACCCCATCTGGTACCTCAACTTATCGGTGCCCAAAAAGACAAGATAGAGAAGATTTTGGGCCAATTCATCGAAAGGAATTATAAAGAGGCGGATATAAACATGGGCTGTCCTTTCCCCCTTTTAGCCAAACGGTGCAACGGATCAGGAATACTTCCTTTCCCGGAAGAAGTTGACAAAATAATGGATGTGGTACGGCAGCATCCTGAAATCCGTTTTTCCATAAAGATGCGTCTGGGATGGGAAGATCCCGGTGAGTGTATACGCCTGCTTCCGATATTGAATGAACTCCCGCTAACACATATCACTCTGCATCCCCGGCTGGGAAAACAACAGTACAAAGGTGAAACAGACCTCGAAAGCTTCCGTGCTTTTGCAGAGGATTGTCGCCATCCATTGATCTACAACGGAGATATTAAAACGCTGGAAGACATAGAACAAATCCAAAACCGCCTCCCTTCCTTGGCAGGCATCATGATAGGACGCGGATTATTAGCGAATCCGGCACTTGCTTTGGAATATAAAGAAGGAAGAGTGTTATCTTCGGAAGAAATGAAGGAGAAGCTCTTCACTCTGCACAAACTCGTATTTAAGGATTATGACGCGCAAATTCAAGGTGGAGAATCGCAACTTCTCAATAAGATGAAAGTATTCTGGGAATATCTGGAACCTCAGATCGGCCATAAAGCATGGAAAACGATCCATAAGAGTACAAGCCTTGCAAAGTATCAGGCGGCAATAGGAACGATTTGAGGAAGGATTAAGGAAGATTATCTTACATAATTACTGCCTAAAATTGCTAATATTTCCCAGCTCCGGGAAACACCTTGGAGATCACCGATGAAGTCCCCCTTCCTCACCGATGAAGGGGGGCTTCATCACCGAGGAACAGGTCGTTGATCACCGAGGTAAAAACGACTCATCATAAACATTGGTTATCAACCACTTACAAACACAAAGATTTACTTTAAATCTCAATCATCGCTCAATCATCTCAGTTGCCAGAAAGATAACAATTTCTGACAGACTACGGATGAATCTCTTTAAACGTTTTATTATCTTCCTGCACCTGCTGGATCGTTTCTTTCAACTCGCTAATCGGCAGGTCAAAACCATACCAACCGGTATAACAATCGGTCACATACCATTTGTCACCGATCAACTCGAATTCTACGCGCAGATCGATTTCCGATTCTTCATATCCGGCTTCAAAAACCTTATGGGCTGGTTCGTCCAGCGTAAACTGAGAGACGTAGATTCCTCCCTCATCTTGAGTGATACGCTCCACTTTCAACGTTTCTCCATCCAAAAGCGGCCATTTTTCCTTGGTAAACGGAAAAGTCTTTTCACTGTTCCCGTCGTCAGTCAATAAGGTGATAGGGGTTTTCAAAGGGAATTTGATGCGTTCATACTGATAAGCGGCACTAGAGGTAAATTTCTCAAGGAAGGTATTGAAATCCTCCACTTCCATAGAAGAGTTATTCTCAGCTTTCGCCCGGGAAATGTTTCCGCATGAAATACAGCAAATGCCCGCCAACAGGAGAGCTGTAAACAGACATAATACAAACCTTTTCGTTTTCATAAAAATAGGAGTTTTGAATTGGCTGCAAAGATAGAAGAAGTTTGGATGTTTTTATCATTTCCTACGTAAATATTCATACCCGAAACGGCAGTACAAACATTTCTTCTTATCGCAATACTCTTTCTGAAGTTGCAGCAAAGCCTGACTATCGGCAGCCGTCTGTACAGACAGCCCTGCACCATCCCAAAGACGGGTCACGCGGTTGTTTTCCGCCTTCAACTCTTCCAGAAAACGGGAAGCCCGTTCGCAAAGCCTTTCGTCCGCTTTATGAAGACCGTAGGCGTAAAGAAAAGGTACCACCGTATTAATGATAAGCAGATTCTGTGAATCATGCCCCACAGCCTTTTCTTTTTTCGGGGACACCTTGCCAAACAGATAATGATCTTCCCAATAGGAGGAAGTTCGGGTGACAAGCTCTTCCCTCACCGCTTGCAAAGTTTCCGCTTCCATCACGCGAGAGAAAAGAGAAAATCCGTTATGATATAAATATGCCAACTGAGCTAGGCGTACATGCGGGAAATTACCCGGACGAATGCGCAAGAAACGCCAAAGTGAAAGATCCATTGGCGCAGGCAGTTCAAATTTACGTTGCAAGTAACGGAACTCTGCCTGCAACCGCGTCTGATAGTCATCAACCGCTTCATCCTCCAACAAACCGGCCTGCCCAAAGAAAAAAGCTTCCACCTGTGCCAAGTCATTCCGGTGTTTATCAATCGCACGGAAAGAGAGAAGAGTACCCCATGTTTCAAAAGCATCGCCATTCAGGCCAAATCCGAAGTTACGGGACAATGTGATGAAAAAAGCATCTTCCCAGTTGTTATTGCACCTCTCCAACCGCTGCCGGATGGCTTCGTTTTTTTGTTGAAAGCGTTCCGTCTGCAAAGCTGTCAGCCACGAATGAACCGTCAGTTTCGGTAAGGAGCCGAGTATGGAATAGCATGGCGGATAAATATCTGCCCGGCGAAGCTCTTCGTAATGTTCCGATACATGTTCCGGGCAGCCCAGCACTAATTGGGGGATGGTTTCGCCATTCGGACGCACTACTTCGCAATCGGGTTGTTCCACCACATGCAGAATAACCGAGTCATACGCCTTATCGCGATCGTGCCCGTGCTTGAACCAATCCGATGAACAGGAGTGAATTTCCACATTTCCTACCCATAACGTTCCGTTTATCTTCAATTTGGCATTGAAAAAATCGGGACCGGCATTCGAATTATGCAGTCCCGGATCGATCACCTCAACAGGCAGGCCACCGGTCGTTTGCAATGTTTTCAAAGGAAATATTTTGTGTTTCCAGACATAGTGTAATAGATGTTCCATGTTAACAAGACGTTAATGTATACGGCAAATGTAATAAATATCTTATCTTTGCGACTATTATTTTGAATATAAGTCAGTAAAACAATGAAAATAGCATTAATCGGCTACGGAAAAATGGGTAAAGAGATCGAAAAAGTAGCCCTAAGCCGCGGACACGAGATTGTCAGCATCATCGATATCAACAATCAGGAGGATTTTGAATCCGAGGCTTTCCGTTCGGCGGACGTAGCGATCGAATTCACCAATCCTAAAGTAGCCTACAATAACTATATACGCACATTCAAAGCCGGTGTGAAGCTGGTCTCCGGCAGTACGGGCTGGATGGCGGAGCATGGTGAAGAGATAAAAGCACTCTGCCAGAAAGAAGGAAAGACATTGTTTTGGTCGTCCAATTTCAGTTTGGGGGTAGCTATCTTCTCGGCAGTGAACAAGTATCTGGCAAAGATAATGAACCGATTCCCCGGATATGACGTAACGATGAGCGAAACACACCATGTGCATAAGCTCGATGCGCCAAGCGGTACCGCCATCACGCTGGCGGAAGGCATTCTGGAAAATCTGGATCGTAAAGACCGTTGGGTAAAGGAAGAGGCAACTTCCGCAGACGAACTTCCTATCCGTTCCGTCCGGGAAGGAGAGGTATTCGGCATCCACACCGTCCGTTATGATTCGGTGGCAGACAGTATTTCAATAACTCATGATGCAAAAAATCGTGGAGGTTTTGCTCTGGGTGCAGTCCTTGCAGCCGAATATACGTCAGACAAACAAGGATTCCTGGGTATGAGCGACCTGTTTCCGTTTCTAAAAGATTAATAATAAAACATCGATAATCATGAGAAAAGCAACGCGCGCGCAATGGATCAAATGTACGATCGCCATCATACTCTACCTGGCATTCCTGGTATGGGTAAAAAGTTGGTGGGGATTAATTGTAGTACCTTTCATTTTTGATATCTACATCACGAAGAAAATTCCCTGGTCGTTCTGGAAGAAGTCCAAGAATCCTACTGTACGAAGTATTATGAGTTGGGTGGATGCCATCGTATTTGCATTGGTAGCTGTTTATTTTGTGAATATATACGTATTCCAGAATTACCAGATACCCTCTTCTTCACTGGAGAAGTCCTTGCTGGTAGGTGATTTCCTGTATGTCAGCAAGATGAGTTATGGTCCCCGCGTTCCCAACACTCCTCTTTCAATGCCGCTGGCTCAGCATACGCTACCTATCATCAATACCAAATCATACATCGAATGGCCACAATGGAAATACAAACGGGTTCCGGGATTCGGGAAAGTGAAAATGAATGATATCGTTGTATTCAATTTCCCGGCAGGCGACACTGTCTCATTGAAATATCAACAAACCGAATCTTATGAAAGCCTTATATATAATGTTGGCAAACAGATCTATTCCAAGGATATCAACATGGACAGTCTTTCAAGTATTCAACAACGCATCATTTATGATTTATACTATGATGCAGGCAGAAAATATATCAATTCTCATCCTGAAGAATTCGATAAGATAGTCTACCGTCCGGTTGACCGCCGTGAGAACTATGTAAAACGCTGTGTAGGTCTCCCCGGAGATACCCTGCAAATCAAAGACCGTATCATCTACATCGATGGTGTAGCGCAAGAAGAACCGGAAGATATTCAATTCCAGTACGAAGTATATCCTACGGGTAAATTGATACCGGATGAATTCTTTCATGACGAGTTAGGACTGAGCAACGAAGACCTCCAATCTTACAGTCCGAATGCCAAAAAGTTTTATCTGCCCCTCACAAAAAAAGCATTCGACAAACTTTTAGGACGCAAAGATCTGGTAACATCCATCGAGCCGATCGTTCCGGTACCGGCACATAACCTCTATCCGTTAAACAAGTACACTGATTGGACGGTAGACAACTACGGTCCTATCTGGATTCCCTCCAAAGGTTCCACTATCACGCTGACAATGGACAATCTGCCCTTTTATGAACGTTGCATTGTCGCTTATGAAGGCAACAAGCTGGAGGTAAAAGAAAACGGTGACATCTATATCAATGGAGAGAAAACAGACAAATATACCTTCAAGATGGATTACTACTGGATGATGGGCGATAACCGTCACAACTCGCAGGATTCGCGTTACTGGGGTTTCGTTCCCGAAGACCATGTAGTAGGGAAACCGCTTGTCGTATGGTTGTCATTGGATAAAGACCGTGGTTGGTTCAATGGAAAAATCCGTTGGAACCGTCTTTTCAAATGGGTGGGATGATCCTTGAAACAATTAAATAAAAGAGGCTTAACAGCATGAAGCGATGGAAGTGGACAATAGCTTTGTCAGGAGCAATCGTCATTGTACTTTTGCTCCGTGGCTTCGCTTTTACTTCCTGCCTCATCCCGTCCAGTGGCATGGAGAACTCACTCTTCCGTGGCGAACGGATATTAGTCAATAAATGGAGTTATGGACTGCGTTTGCCTTTCATATCGCTTTTCTCTTACCACAGATGGGGTGAAAAGAAAGTGCGGAAAGAAGACATCGTTGTTTTCAACAATCCCGCCAATACCTCCGAACCGGTGATCGACCAGCGGGAAGTTTTTATCAGCCGGTGCGTAGGTACTCCGGGGGACACCTTACTGGTCGACTCACTCTTCACGGTTATTCCGTCCCAAAAGGGAGCCGCACCCGATCTGAAACAATTGTATGCCTATCCCAAGATGCGCGAGCAGCAACTGGATTCACTCTTAGCACTCCTCTCTATCGCTCCCAATGAGTTAATGGGGCAGGATTCGGTGAACCATGTTCGTAGTTTCAGCCGTTATGAATATTATCTGTTGGAACAAGCCATGAACGGAAAGAACTGGATACACCCTCTGCAAACCAACCCGGAAAGCAGCGTTGCTTATCCTTTGGTCATCCCCGGGAAGGGAAAAGCCGTTCGCGTGTATCCTTGGAACAGAACCTTGCTGCGAAATACGCTTGTTCTTCACGAAGGCAGACAGGCAGAAATCAAAAATGACACTTTATATGTTGACGGAGCCCCCGCCCAACATTGTTATTTCACCAAAGATTATTATTGGATGGCATCCAACAATTCCGTCAACCTCTCCGACTCACGTCTTTTCGGATTTGTGCCACAAGACCATATCCTGGGAAAAGCTTCCCTCATCCTGTTCTCCAAAGAAAACCAAACCAACCCTTTCAACGGATACAGATGGAACCGCTTCTTCCGCCCGATCCATTAAATCAACCCTTGTAAATGAAAACAGCTTATCTTTCCTCCGCTTACCTGGCTCCTGTCGAGTATTACACGAAGTTGCTCACATACGACCGTATTTTCATCGAACAACATGATCATTATATGAAGCAAACCTACCGGAATCGTTGCACCATTGCCGGTCCCGATGGCGAGATTGCCCTCAGCATTCCTACTGTGAAACCGGATAGCCTGAAATGCCCGATGAAAGATATCCGCATATCCGACCACGGAAACTGGCGGCATCTGCACTGGAATTCCATAGAATCGGCTTATAACAGTACTCCGTTTTTTGAGTATTATAAAGATGATTTCCAACCTTTTTATGAAAAGAAATACGAGTTCTTAGCCGATTTTAACGAAGAGCTTTGCAACCTTGTATGCGAGCTGATAGACATCCAGCCTGTGATGGAACGAACCTCAGATTATAAAACAACATTTACTCCGGATGAATATGACTTCCGGGAAGCGATCCATCCTAAAAAGGACTACCACCTGACAGACCCAGAATTTATTCCCCGCCCTTACTATCAAGTTTTTGAAGCACGCAACGGATTCCGTCCCAACCTGAGCATCATCGACCTGTTGTTTAACATGGGACCGGAAAGTTTACTGATATTAAAATAGGCCCCATTATGACTGATTAATTTATATCTCAACGAATATCGAATATCATTCTATAAATTATTTATACCTGTAGAAGTATAAACCAAGAAACTACATTATGTTTATGGTATGAAAGTGAAATATAGATTCACCATAGACTACCACATGTACACAAAGAGATATTTGTTAGTTCCACTTTTTTTGCCTTAATTTGCCCATCCTATTTTAATTTACAAACAAAGAGATGACTATTGATCTTGAATCATTCCGCAAGTATTACGATTCATATTATGAACAATTGTGCCGTTTCCTGAATCTATATTCACACGATCCGCAGATCATTGAAGATGTGCTACAGGAAGTTTTCCTAAAACTTTGGGAGAACCGCGACTCCGTGGAGGTAGAACACGTGAAAACGTATCTGTTCCACGCTGCCAAAAACCAGATATTAAACTATCTGCGGAATGAACAAAACAGGCATTACCTTCTGGAAAGGTGGTTCGACCAACAGATAGAAGACAAACATAACAAAGAATGTTTCGACTTGGAAAAGTTCTCTTCCGTACTGGACATGGCAATCAATTGCCTGCCCGAAAAGTGCAAAGAGATCTTTATCCTGAGCCGCAAAGAAAACCTAAGCTACAAACAAATAGCGGAGGTGAAAGGTATTTCCATAAAAACAGTTGAGAACCAGATGGGTATCGCTCTAAAGAAGATTCGTGACTTTATGACATCTTACTCGTTCTCATTCATTTTCTTTTTCCTTTAATTTCCCTTTCTTCTGTCTTCAAAAGACAGATCATAACATTCTTTCATTTTTTCTCTGTTTTTTTTCAATTCTCTTTGGGGGTATCTGCAAAGTCATGTGTCTATTCTATAAAAGCAACTAAAAATAGGATGGACATATACGAAATCATATCGAAATATCTAACAGGCGAAAGCTCGGAAGCGGAGAACAACGAGTTGGCAAACTGGCGAAAACTCAACGGAGAGAATGAGAAAGTCTTTCAGGAACTCAGAGAAAGCTGGGAATTGGCAAACGGTGATGCTCCGTCTCCTTACTATCCTGACAAAGAAAAAGTATGGAACCGGATAACAACGAACATCAAACAGGTAAAGATGACAAAAACCTATACCCACCGTCTTTTGATCCGCACGGCAAGCATTGCAGCGATGTTCGCTCTAATCATTGGATTTTCTGCCTCTTGGCTTTTCACCTTAACGGACAGCAAGCCAGAAGAGAATATCACTTTCAGGACACGTTGGGGAGAAAAAGCGGAAATCAGCCTGCCGGATGGTTCGGTGGTATTACTAAATTCCGGTTCAACCCTGACTTATAATACAGATTACAATTTCCGTAACCGGAAAGTCCGACTGGAAGGACAAGCATTCTTCGATGTGGCAAAGGACACCAGAAACCCATTTACCGTTGGTGTGGGCAACATCCAAATCAACGTTCACGGAACAGCTTTCGATGTCAACGGATACAAAGAAGATGCCTCCATTGAAGTCTCTCTCCTGAGAGGTCATGTGAGCATCGCCAACGACCAAGGAAACTTGTTAGCCGACATGAAACCCGACCAGAAAGCCATCATCCGGAAAGATGACTTTTCACAGAACCGGCTCATCGCCTGCAATGCCGATACTGAAAGTGTATGGAGATACAATAAACTTAAAATAGAAAATGAACCCTTGGAAACCGTATTGCACAAAATGGAACGTTGGTATGGTGTACACATCCAACTCTCCGGTTCTCCGAAACATAAACATTACTGGTTGACCATTAAAACAGAATCATTAACCGAAATGCTTGAGGTTATCAATAAGATAACCCCGATCGACTATAAAATAGACGGAGAGGAGGTGAATATATCATACAAATAAAAACAAGATGAGCACGAAAGACGGCCATCCCTCGTGCTCTAAACACAAAACACTTTCAGCAAAATACTATCCTGCCAATGGTGGTAGGAAAGAGCGTATTGTATTTTGTAGGCAAAGGTAATATTAAATTTTTATTATACATTAAATCAAATTACAATGTCTAACATCAAACAGTTATTATGCGGTATTTTAACCTTATTTTACATGGTAAGTTCCGTACCGTTAATGGCACAAAGTACAACAAAAGTTCAGCTTTCGGCAAAAGAATTTTCTTTGGACAAGCTGATAAAAGAGATAGAGAGCAAGACAAACTTTACTTTTGTCTTTGACAGCTCCATCGACCTGAAACAAAAAGTCAACACCACATCCGGAGACATTTCTTCCATATTGAAGAAAGCCCTCGATCATAAGGATATCACTTTCGAGTTCATAGGCAAACAGATTGTCTTGAAAAAAGTAAAGGCACAAGCACCCGTAACCAAAAAACGTCTGTTAACCGGAAAGGTTACAGACGAGACGGGTGAACCCCTGATAGGCGTCAGTGTCTTGGTGAAAGGGACTACTATGGGAACCGTCACCGACCTGGATGGAATGTTCCACCTCAACGGAGACCTTTCCGACCATAACATGCTTGCGTTCTCGTACATCGGCATGAATCCGAAAGAGTTACAGATCGGTCAGAACAACACAATCAACGTCATATTGGAGGCGGACACCAAAGCATTGGATGAAGTAGTAGTGGTAGGTTACGGTACTCAGAAAAAACTGAATGTAACCGGAGCCATCGATGTCATTTCATCCGAATCGCTCGAGAAGATGCCGGTATCTAACATCACCCAAAGCCTTCAAGGGAGCGTACCGGGCATTATCATCACCGATGGAGGAGGAAAGCCGGGCACATCCCTCTCTATCAACGTCAGAGGACAAGGTACGCTGGGCAGCACGGAACCTCTGGTCGTCATCGATGGTATCCCAACAGGAATAGGAGATTTCAACATACTCAATCCGAACGATATCGAGTCCATCTCCGTATTGAAAGATGCCTCATCGGCAGCCATCTACGGATCGCGTGCAGCCAACGGTGTGTTGGTAGTCACCACCAAGAAAGGGAATAAAGAACGGAAGCCCGTCATCAACTTCTCATACAACTATTCCTCACAAGCGCCTACCAAAGTTCCTCAGATGCTGAACTCATGGGAATATGCCGAACTACGGAACGAACAGTTGACCAATTCGGACAAAATGATACAGTTCACACCGGAGGAGATAGAACTGATGAAAAACGGGATGGACCCGGATAACTTCTCTAATGTGAATTGGTGGGATCAAGCAGTAAAAAGCCATAATGACATGCAGAATGTGAACCTAAGAATCTCCGGGGGCGGTAACAAGATGAGCTACATGGTGTCGGGAGGCTATACCAGCCAAACCGGACTGATCGACTATACGGATTTCAAGAAATACAATGCAAGAGCAAACTTAAATTTCCAGATCATCGATAACCTAGACGCTTCCGCCAGTATCTCCTACTACCGCGATGAGACGCAAGTGCCTTACAATTACGACCGCTTCTTCGGCGAAGTGATGAACATGGCTCCTTACGTACCCGTAAAAAAGCAAAACGGAGATTGGGGGCACCTCAACAACGAGACGACCAATCCGATTGCCTGGATCAAAGACGGTGGTTACAGGAAAAGTTATGATGAGAACCTGTCCATGTCGATGTCTGCAAACTGGGAGATATTCAAAGGATTGAAATTGAGAGGACAGGCTGCCTACAATCACTGGACACCGGGACATACGGAAATATCCAAGACCATCGAAATGACGAATGAAGACGGTTCCCAATCATTGATCAACAACCCGAACGGTGTCAGCCGCCAGCTAATCACCAAAAATCTGATCGTCCTGCAAGGATTGCTGGATTACGAAAAGCAATTCGGTTCACACAACGTACATGCTTTGCTCGGCTACTCGGACGAACACTATACGAGTTCATGGGTAGGCGGATGGAGATGGTATGTACCGGACAATAACATGGAAGAAATAGACGGTGCCACCGGCTCAGGCGATGCACAGGGCACCTGGGGTTCGTCCGATGAATGGAGAATGCGTTCCTATTTCGGCCGTGTAAACTATGACTTTGCAGGAAAATACTTTGTGGAAGGAAACTTCAGATACGACGGTTCATCACGGTTGGCTCCGGGACATCATTACACTTTCTTCCCTTCCGGTTCGGTGGGATGGAGAATATCGGAAGAACCTTTCATGAACTTCTCCCGGAAGTATCTGGATAACCTGAAACTGCGTGCTTCCTACGGACAGTTGGGAAACCAGAGCATCTCCCTATACCAATATGCGGAGGTCATCACCACCGATCCCAAAGGATATATGTTCGGCCACAAATGGGTTCCGGGATCGTATATCGGCAAACTGCCTAATACGGAGATCGGCTGGGAAATCTCGAACATATTCAATATCGGTATCGATCTGGGCTTCTTCAATAACCGCCTGTCCGCTACTTTCGACTGGTATAACAAGAAGACCAATGACATCCTTCTAGATGTTCCGGTATCTTCCGTCATCGGTATCCCCGTCTCCGTACAGAATGCAGGAAAGATGAAAAACTGGGGATGGGAACTGCTAGTCGGCTGGAAAGACCATATCAACCAGTTCAATTACAGTGCTACCTTTTCACTTTCCGACCAGCGGAATGAGGTTCTCGACCTGAAAGGCACCGGTCCTTTCAAAGGCGACCGCACCATCACTCAGGAAGGTTATGCCCTGAATACTTTATATGCTTACGTAGCCGATGGCTTCTACACTTCCGAAGAAGAAATAGCCAACAGCCCGAAGTTTGAAGGCTACGCCAGCCAATTGAAGGTGGGAGACATCAAGTACAAAGACCTCTCAGGCCCCAACGGAGTGCCCGATGGTAAAATAGACAGTTATGACAAGACTTATGTAGGATGGAGTGCCCCGAGATTCATGTACGGGCTTGATCTGACAGCCGAATGGAAAGGGCTGGATGTACGTGCTTTCCTTCAGGGAGTGGGCAAACGTGACGAATACGTTCATGGACAAATCATCTATCTGAGTGGCGGTTTCAAACATATCCAGGAAGACCGGTGGAACCCGAACCGTTCCGTAGAAGACAATCTGCAACATGCCAAATACCCGCGCCTGACCGATGGCCAAGGAAACAATTACGAAATGTCCACCTTCTGGAAACATAACGCAGCTTATCTGAGACTCAAGAATTTCCAGATAGGTTATACCCTTCCCAAGAAATGGACAAGCAAGGTAACGATGGAAAAGGTACGTTTCTATTTCTCGGGAAACAACCTGTTCACCCTTACCAAGTTCCCTTATGTAGACCCGGAAGGCAATTCGAGCGGGGCATATTATCCACAACTGAGAACCTTCTCATTTGGCGTTGACATAACAATCGGAAAAAATTAAATTGATACATATTATGAAACATACCATTCTGACTTGCCTGAGCCTATGCCTTGCATTTTGCTCTTGCACAAACGGATTAGATTTATATCCTACAGATAAAATATCTTCCAAAAACTTCTGGAAAACACCGGATGATGCATTGAAGGGTGTCAATGCTACCTATCAATACGTTTTTCCCGAATCGGACGAATACGGATTGGACTTGCTTTTCTACGAATCGGCTTCGGACAATTCATACAACCAGCATAGCAACCAGTTCGGCAACTTCCAGCAAATCGCCCTCGGAGCGTATGAGTCCAATCATGCCGCTATCAAGAAAATGTGGGATTTGCGTTACGAATGCATCCGTAAATGCAATGAATTCATGGAAAATATAGCAAGGGTGTCCATGGACGATAACCTACGTGAGAGATACACCGGGGAAGTACGCTTCCAAAGGGCTTATGCCTATTATTACCTGATTTCCCTGTTCGGAGATGTCCCTTTGGTGGATAAGACACTCACCATTCAGGAAGCCGGTAAAGTGACCCGTACCCCCAAAGAAGCAGTTGCCGATTTCATTCTCAAAGATCTGGATGCAGCTATCGACGTACTTCCCGAATCTTATAGCGGAGACGATGACGGCCGTGCTACCAAATGGGCTGCCCTGGCTCTGAAAAGCAGAGTATGTCTCTTAATGGCAGGAGATTACCGGGAGAATCCCGACAGTAAATACTGGGGAATGGCAGCCGATGCCGCCTATAAAGTATGGAAAGAGAGCAAACACCAACTTTATAGAAAGGGAAGTTCCGGTGCCGACAGTTATGCCAAGTTGTTTTACGACAACGACGCCAGCGCACCCAATTCGGAAGTGATCTATGAAGCCCAATTCACCACCCTTGAGAGACCGCTTTACGGATTTACCGTCAAACTGGCTTGCGTCAGTGACGGTGGATGGAATTCATGGTCACCGACTCAGGACATGGTAGATGCTTACTATATGAAAAGTACGGGGAAACGCATCGATGAAGAAGGCTCGGGATACGATCCCGAAAATCCGTATGAAGACAGAGACCCGCGCCTGAAAGCGACCGTCTATTATCCGGGCAATACGACTCTGAAAGGGTTGACCTACAACAGTCAGCCGGGAGAAGGTGCCCCCGACCGGATGGATCAGCATAACGGTACAAAAACCGGCTATGGCTGGAAGAAATTCCTCGACCCGACCTTACTCGGCACATGGGATACCGGAAAAGATTTCCCCCTCATCCGGTTAGCAGAGGTATTATTGAACTATGCGGAAGCCAAAAATGAGGAACTGGCAGCACCCGACCAAAGTGTTTACGATGCAGTCAATGCCGTACGACTCAGAGTGCAGATGCCTAAGCTGGAAAAGGATCTTGATAAAAACAAGATGAGAGAACGCATCCGCGATGAACGCAGAGTGGAACTTGCCTTCGAGGGTACACGGTTCTTCGATATACGCCGTTGGCACATCGCCCACGAGGTCCTTAACCGAAACAACGGATGGATATTGGGCATGAAGCTCAATAACCCGGACAACTACATCGTGAACAGTGAAGGCCATGTACGTGCCGGAATCCGGACATTCAATCCGGACAAGCACTATCTATGGCCTATCCCGCAAAGAGAAACCGAACTTAATCCCCATTTATTACCCAATAATCCGGGCTGGAATTAAATAACTAACTTACATATAGTTTTTTTATGAAGAACAGAATTATAATATTCGTTATAACCCTGTTTACAGGGGTGTCATATGCCTGTTCGCAGGTAGATCTATCTAAATATGTCGATCCGTATATCGGAGTGGACGGAGGCGGAAATGTCTTTCCGGGACCTTGTGTACCCTTCGGAATGGTCAAACTCGGACCCGATTGTGGAAACAAGGACTGGAATGCCGGTTGGGATCCTACGGGCAACATACACGGGTTCAGCCATGTCCACGTCAGCGGTACGGGAGGAGGATGCAAGTATGGTAATATCCTGATGCTTCCGATAACAGGAGCCATCCAACTAAACGATTATTCTTCCCCGCGTTCGGAAGAGGCAATAGCCTTAAGTTCCTATTCTGTCAAACTGGACAGATATAATACACAAGCCCGGCTGACCGCACTTTCCAAAAGTGGCTTCCATGAATATACTTTCCCGGAGAGCAACGATTCTAAAATTATCATCGACCTGGGTAGCTTCTTGCAGTCCCATGAAAAACAGATGTTAGTGGGATCGGAAGTCAGGATACTTTCGGATACGGAAGTGGAAGGATACTCCCGGATCAGGGGAGGATGGAATGAAGGCGGTCCCTATACGGTTTATTTCTATGCCCGCTTCGATACCCCCGCCAAAGAAACGGGAACTTGGAAAAGCAACCGGTTGTATCCGGGTAAGCTCTCCCAAACCGATACGAATGAAAAGACCGGTGCTTATTTCACCTACCAGACAGTGAAAGGACAGAAAGTATGCGCGCAGGTCGGCATTTCGTTCATGGGAACCAACAAGGCAAAAGCCAACTTGGAAGAGATGAAGTCATGGAACTTTGAGGAGGTAAGGAACACCGCTGTCAACCAATGGAACGAGATTCTATCAAAGGTTCAACTTACAGGATCGGAAGAGAACAAGAAAATCTTCTATACAGCCATGTATCATAGCTTCCTACAACCTGTAAACCGCACCGGGGAGAATCCGAAATGGGCTTCCGACGAACCGTATTACGATGATTATTTTGCCATCTGGGATACGTTCCGGGCCACCCACCCCCTGTTCACCCTGCTGGTTCCTTCCATACAGACGGATATGATACGCTCCCTCATCGACATATACAAGCATGACGGCTACATGCCCGATGCTCGCAGCGGAAATGACAACGGCAGGGTACAGGGAGGCAGCGACTGTGATATCCTGATTGCCGATGCCATGGTCAAAGGGCTGAAAGGCATTGACTACGAGACCGCTTTGCAGTCGATGATAAAGAATGCCGAAATCGCTCCGGGAGGTGATGAACGGAAAGAAGGCAGAGGAGGAATAGACGATTACAACACATTGGGATACGTGTCGACCCGTCACGAACGCGCAGGAAGCCGTACATTCGAATACGCCAACTGCGATTTCGCAATAGCAACGGTAGCCAAACGACTCGGCAAACAGGAGATCGCTGAAAAGTATTACCAACGCTCCAATAACTGGCAGAACATCTGGAACGACGGGATTGAGAGTCTCGGGCACAAAGGTTTCCTTTGGCCGAAGAACGCTGATGGTAGCTGGTGCCCCGAAGATAAATTCTCTGTCTTTACAAGCGGCACATGGCCGGACTTCCTGTATGAAACATTCTCCTGGGAGATGTCTTTCTACGTACCCCACGATGTCAACAAGCTAATAGAGAAATGCGGAGGGAAAAAACAATTCATCAACCGGTTGGACACCTACTTCACCCATGAACGTTGGGATCAACGCTGGTTTATGGGATTGTTCCAGATTTCCAACGAACCGGGATTCCTTGTTCCTACTTTCTACAACTATGCGGGACGGCCTGACAAAACCGCAGAAGTAGTCCGCAAAACCCTGCGCACCCGTTACAACACAACCCGCGAAGGCATACCGGGGAATGATGATTCCGGTTCGATGTCTTCCTGGTATATCTTCCATGCCCTGGGCTTTTACCCTAACGCGGGGCAGGATGTATATCTGATTTCAAGCCCCCTGTTCCAGGCAGCAACCCTTTCACTCGAAAACGGGAAAGAGCTGAAGATCACTGCCAAGAATGCAAGCGACAAAAACATTTATGTACAATCGGTCAGACTGAATGGAAAAGAACTGGATAAATGCTGGTTCCGCCATACCGACATCGCCAACGGAGGAAGCCTTGAATTCATCATGGGCAGCAAACCTTCCAAATGGGGGAAATCGGGAGAGTTACCACCATCCTTGTCTACCAACTAATTTATGAAACAGCATATGACAAATAAAGGAAAATATTTAATCGGGCTTTTCCTCCTTTGCTCTGCAAGCCTGTACAGCAAAGATTTCAAAGTAGCTTCCCCGGACAACAAGATTACGTTGAACGTGAGTGTGGACAAGGGGATCAGTTGGAGTGTGAACTACGGTTCCACTCCCGTCATCACCCCTTCCTTCGTCTCTTTACGGACGGATAAAAAGACATGGGGAGAGGAGCCGCGTATCCGTAAATCGGATGTCCGCACCGTCAACGAAACGATTGAAGCCCCGGTCTATAAGAAGAAAGAAGTTGCCGACCACTACAAAGAGCTGAGCCTTACCTTCACCGGGAATTACGCGCTTCAATTCCGTGTTTACGATGACGGAGTAGCTTACCGGTGGATTAGTTCACAAAAGGGGGATATCACTATCTTATCGGAAAAAGCGGAATTCAATTTTGCGAAAGACGACTCGAAAGCGTATATCGGGTATGTCAATGCCAAAGAGCAGGACGTGTATGCATGTTCTTTCGAGAACACTTATAAACACATCCCCCTGAAAGAGATGTCCGATTTCTGGCCCGCCTTTGCACCGGTATTGGTGGAACAGGGAACCATTAAATGCGGAATCACGGAAGCCGATCTGGAAGATTATCCGGGCATGTTCCTCCGCCTCAACCCAAAGACCCGACAGGGACTGACGGGCGACTTTGCCCCCTACCCAGTCGAAGAGGTGCAGGGAGGACACAACAATCTGCAATCGCTCGTAGTGAAACGGGCAGATTACATCGCCAAGACCAAAGGTAACAGGACTTTCCCCTGGCGAACGGTTATCATTGCCGCTGCCGATAAAGATTTGTTGAACAACGACATGGTATACAAACTGGCAAGCCCGAACCGGATCGGTGATACTTCATGGATCAAGCCCGGCAAGCTGGCATGGGATTATTGGAACGCATGGAACATTTACGGAGTGGACTTTCGCGCTGGAATCAACACGAATACGTACCTATTCTACATTGACTTTGCCGCTAAAAACGGTATTGAATACGTATTGCTTGATGAAGGCTGGGCGGTGAGTACCGACATCATGAAGGTAGTACCAGAGATCGACCTTCCAGCCATCATCCGCTATGCCGAATCCAAAGGTGTGTCCATCCTTCTCTGGGGAGGATGGTTGCCCCTGAATCAGAAAATGGAGGAAGCCCTTGCCCATTATTCCAAACTCGGAGTCAAAGGTTTTAAAGTGGACTTCATGGACAGGGACGACCAGAAAATGGTTGATTTCTATTACCGATTGGCAAAGAAAGCCGCGGAACATAAGCTCATCATCGACTTTCACGGTGCTTACAAACCTACCGGTCTGCAACGCACCTACCCGAATGTCATCAACTTTGAAGGTGTCTACGGACTGGAATATCTCAAAGGAGACTATCCCGACATGCCTTTCAACGATGTGACCATCCCCTACATCAGAATGCTGGCAGGCCCGGTAGATTACACACCGGGAGCCATGTTCAATGCCAATAAAGAGAGTTACAGAGGTATTCATGCAATGCCCATGAGCCAAGGAACACGCGCCCATCAGGTTGCTTTATATGTAGTTTTTGAGTCTCCTTTGAACATGTTGGCGGATAGCCCCAACAACTACATGAAGGAACAGGAGACTACCGATTTCATCCGTCAGATACCAACCGTATTCGACCAGACGGTTGCCCTGGATGGAAAAGTGGGAGAATACGCTGTCACCGCCAGAGAGGAAGCGGGTACATGGTATCTGGGAGCTATTACCAACTGGGATGCACGGGAGATCATTATCGATTGTTCTTTCCTGAAATCCGGTAACTGGCAGATAGAACTGTTCAAGGACGGAATCAATGCCGACCGGAATGGTAACGACTACAAACGGGAAATCTTCAACGTGAATGCCGCAAGCAAACTGAAAGTGCAACTTGCACCGGGCGGTGGAATGGCTGCCATCATCAGAAGAACCAATTAATAACCTTTTAATTCATAGTAAAATGAAACATTCTAACTTATTTATCGCATGTTGCCTATCATTCATGGCAAGCAGTATGTCTGCAAAAGATTTTTATGTGAAAGTCGGTGCATCCGGCAACGGAGATTCCTGGGAGCAAGCTTCCGGTGACCTCTCTAAAACTCTGTTGAATGCTACTGCCGGATCGACGGTGCATGTAGCAGCGGGAGAGTATAAACCGACCCTGAATTTCAAAGGAGAGAACAGCAATCCGAAGGAGTTCCGCTTTAAAATTGCCGGAGGCGTTAACCTATTGGGTGGATATCCGGCCAGTGGCAACGGTGAAAGAGACCCGCAAACCAATGTCACTTCCCTGAACGGTCAAATCGATGATGGCAGCAGTGTATACACCATCGCCTACGTTACCTTGGGTGATCAGATGGCAGTAGTGGACGGCTTTACTTTCAAAAACGGAAACGGTGAAAACGGTGAACATTACGGTGACTTCAGCGGTGGCGCAGGTGCCATCATCCTGAAAGGCGGAAGTGAAGCTGAAGGAGGTTCGCCCGCAGGAATGGGGCTGAGACTTGCCAACTGTACCTTCGAGAACAATACCGCTGCATGGGGAGGAGCCTTGAAACTTCAACGGCCCGACAATCAGCAAGCGTTAGTGGTGCTTGAAGTGGAAAATTGTACGTTCGCAAACAACAAATCCGACCAGAACGGAGGAGCCATCGCTGCATGGGGATATAACATCAAACTTAAAGACAGCCAATTCATCAACAACACCGCCGAGATTTCGGGAAACAACGGTGGAGCATTAGCCGCTTATGAATCGACCATCAGCGCGGAGAACTGTATCTTCCAGAAAAACATTGCCGGTAGTAACGGTGGTGCCCTTTTCTCAGAAGGAGGACAGGACATGACCGTACTCAACTGCCAATTCAACGAGAATGCCGGTTGGGAAGGCGGTGCCATCCGTTATACCAACGCTGACGAGGCAGAAATGAGCATTCAGGTGAAAGACTGTACTTTTACGAAGAACAAAGATGCCAAATCGAACGGTAACGGTTCCGGTGGAGCCATCAACTATACCGCATGGAACTCTACCATCGAAATCACCAATTGCCAGTTTGATGGAAATACGGTAGGGAATGCCGGAGGCGCACTCCGCATCAACGGTAAGTTCAACCTCGATCATTGCGATTTCTATAACAACATTGCCGGAGACCATGCCGGAGGATGGCTGGATGCAGAGGTAGCCACCGTCAGCAATTGTACTTTCGGGAAGAACACCAGTACCGGAAATGCGGAAGGCACAGCTTTCAAAGGACAGATTAAAGACCTGACCGTCTCCAATTGCCGTTTCTTCGAGAATGTGGGCAATTCCATTCTCGGCATCGGATGGGAATCACGGGTAAACATGGAGAACATCTCCATCTACAACAACACAGCCACCGCACTGGCTTTCCAGAATGCTTTCGCTGACATCCGCAACATCACGATCAGCGGTAACAGATCGGTCAATAACGGAGCCATCATGAACGGTAACTGGGAAGGTTATTCGGAAATCAACCTGATAGGTGCCACCATCATTGGTAACGAGTCTGCCGAAGGAAAACAGAGCTTCTTCAAGACTGGAGGCGACTGTTCCATCACCCTCAACAACGCAATCTATGCGCTGAACACCGTAGGCGGAAATCCGGACGAAACGGATTACTCGACCGGAGACTTCATGTCTTTCGTACATCTTTATTCAATCTGGAACGACAAACGTTTCATCGATGCCGACGATTACTATGGCGAAGACATCTCCGATACTCCTATCCAGATCGGAACTACCCTCAGCGAACTGCAAGAAGTAAACGCACAGATGGTACATCTGTTGACGGGCGACAACAACCCTGCCATCCAAACGGGAAATCCCACACTGGCAGGAACGACAGACCAATTGGGAAAGACTCGCCCGGAGGCTCCAAGCATGGGAGCTTGCGAACCTTCCAACGAATCGGGTATCGAGATCGGAACCGTTGACGGAACAGAATCGTTGCTGATCTACCCGATGCCTGCCACGGGTGACTTTACGGTGAAAGCAAACATCGGAAAAGCCAACAACGCCCGCATATTGATTTATACCCATATGGGACAGCTCGTACAAAAGGATGCTATGCAAATGGACAACGGCACAGCCGTATACAAAGGGTACTTGCCCTCAGGAAACTACATTATTATGGTAGAGACGAACCAAGCAGTCCGCACAGGTAAATTGATTGTTAAATAAAGGAGAACAACCTGAGAGTGTGCCGGAACGAAACGCCACTGTCGAAAAGAAGGTAGGCACTAACTTCTGGCACACACTCTCTTTCTGAAAACCAAAGCAAAGACACTATATGAAAACAATATCCAAAATCATACTCTTGATGGTACTTTCGTCCACCCTATTCCTGCAAACGGTGGTAGCACAGCAAAGAATGGAATATACCTATCCTCAATATCCCTACGGCAAAGACTTGTCACAAACACTCACCTTCAAAATCATGTTGCGCTGTGCGCGTCCTCAGGACGTATCGAACCTTGATATGGGACGGGTATTGAACTACATCAAACAGATAGACTGCATCACCCGCGGACTCCCCAAGATAGTCATACTGGGAGGATTCCAGCAAGACGGGCACGACCATCAATATCCGTGGTGGACACCCATCAATGACACCTTTACAGCTCCCGGAGGACTGACCGGGAAGGAAGCCCTCTTGTGGCTGATGCAACAAGCACGCCGTTACAACACAAACTGTACTTTTCACGTCAACCCGTTCGATGCCTACAAAGACTCTCCCAAATGGGCACTTTATCAGGAGAAAGACCTCATCTGCCGGAAAGAGTCGGGTAGCTTCGTTCCCGGTGGTGTATGGTGGAACCGTCAGAGCTATATGGTCAATCTCGTAAAAGAGTGGGAAAGCGGAGTCACCAAGCAGAAGATAGACGAATTCCTGAAAGAAGTCCCCCTGGTCAAAGAGACGGGAGTACTCTATTTCGACAACATCACGCAGTATCCCGCCAGCCCTTATCACGGCATCACGAAAGACGACCAACGGGATGCGGTAAAGAAATGCACCGAGTACCTGAAACAGGAGTACGGCATCCAACTGATCGGTGAATATGCCGACCCGAAGCTGTACGGCTTCCTTACCCAAGGGATTACCTGGGACTGGAACAAGTCGCTCGAAGTAAACCAGATGGAGATTCCCGCCTACATCATGTGCGGTGGCAGGGACATTGCGCACGACACCCTTCTCGGTCAGCAAATCAACCTGAAACCCCACTTGCAGGTATTTGGAACCAGCCTGCAACTGGAAGATATCCAGTTCCAGTACTATCCGGACAGAGTGGTAAGGGAGTTTACCCACCACACACTCGCCTATTTCTATCTGAACCGCTTACTCCGCGAAAACTACATACAGGAAGGTTCCTTATACCGCCTGACTTTATCGGACAATGTGGTCAGTGAATACAGCAACGACGTACACAAGATATTCCGTGACGGCAAACTGGTAAAAGAAGGATACGACGTATTCCTCCCCGTATACTGGCAGAATCATCCCGAGATCATGGCGTACTCGCTGAACGGAGGCAACTTCGACTGGAACTTCCCCAAAGAATGGTCACAAATACAAAAAGTAGATATATACACTTTCAACGAGAGTTTCAACGGTTTGACCGTTGTAGAGTCCGGACGGAGCATAACCGGCAACCGAATCTCCCTCGCGATGGAAGCCAATAAAGCCCTCTTGATTGTTCCCACCGGAACCAATATGGCTTCCAAAGAAACCATCTATTCAAAACCCGCTTCGGGCAATGTCGTATTCTTAGGAAAAGACGAAACGACCCGGGGCGACTGGAATACCCGGTACGGCACGCAGGGATATGACATCTTCGGCTGCGACACCCGACAGGAGAAAGACAATGTGAAGATCGACTATATAGGCGATGAATTGCTTATCGCCAGTAAGGATGCTGCCGGCAGCAACGCCTTGCGCAGTCCCGAAGATGCTTCCAAACGTATTCAGGCAGTCAGGACTTCAAAGCTGCACCAACTGATAGATATCAATGTGAATGAAGAGAGACCTTCAAAAATCTCTCTTTACTTTGCCGATTATGAGAACAAAAACATCCAGATGCTGGTAGATGTCATTGATGTGAACACCAAGAAGGTGCTTCACTCCACCCTCCTGAACGATTTTGCAGAAGGTGTCTACCTGTCCTATTCCATAAAAGGTCATTTACAGGTACGGCTTACCCGTTTCTTCTACGATTATTACAGCGACCCCTCCTACCCCGTTTGTTCAGGCGTGTTCATAGACGAAGACAACTCCACCGGAATAAACCTCAACGAACCGGAGGCAAACGATCCCGTGAAAGTAAGAAACTACCCGAATCCTTTCAAGGAGCAAACCACCTTTTACGTGACCGTGGACAAACCGCAGAGCATTCAGCTCTCGGTTTACTCCACCCAGGGAAATCTCCTGTTCCAGACCTCCTGCCATGCCGGTAGTGCCGGGACTGTAGAATTCATCCTTCATGATACGGACATAAGTAAAGGTCATTCCCCCAATGGCCTTTATCTATACACCATTCGGACGGAAACCTTCCTGGAAGGAGGCAAACTCATGCAATATTAATTCCATCTGATAAAGAGACAGTTGACACCCCAATCACCGGCTTTTCAGACGCAGTAATTCAGCAGACTAAAAAAGGATATATAAAAGACTGGTTATCCATATCTTACAGTTAAAAAAGGGTTATCATACAACAAAAACATCCGGATGTTCTTATACAAAACATGGGGATGTTTTGATAGAGAACACCCGGATGTTTTTTGATAATACATGGGGATGTTCCGAACATTCCATTTAATCCTTGACATATCCGTAATATGGCTTTCATTTGCTACATCTTATGGATCGTTGTTTTGGATAACAATACCTGTCAAACAAAACCTACGACAACATTCTTAAAGATATGTCTTATGCTAGCATATCATTCAGCACATTAAGTATTTTAAGAATCAGTCAATAGTTATAAAAGCATGATCGTGAAAACACATTTTTTCCAATAGAAATACCACAAATCAAGTTGATTTTTTCCTCAAAGGAAAGTAAATTATCCTCGGGGAATAATCCGTTTTTCTCCGGGGATTGTTCATCTTGATCATCGAAAATGCACATATCTTTATATTAATATATATTTTATTGGTTCAGACTACCGTTCAAACTCTTTTTTAAGTTTCCTTCTTATACACTGATATATAAATCATTGCAAGGGCAATGACCGTTCAAAGTACCGTTCAAGTTTTTACAGCCTTTTTTAGTGAATTTCTACCCTCCTATAACGTTCCTTATTGCCACTAAAATCGACAATAGTAAATGGGCAGTTATGCATATGATAAGTATCTATTTGCCCTTCTTACAACCTAATCGGCCTCCACCGCGTTAATAAAGCATAATTAGTTCTCTAAATGATTGGAATTCTTATACATTATTTGTAATTTTGAAAACAACGTTAACTTTTCAAATATTGGGATGCAAGACTAGATTTTTACAGGAACAATAATATTATAAAACTGTGGCGACCTTAATAAACAAAAATTAAAGTATAGTCTAATTATAACATCAATCAAGAAATGTCAATTATGGAAAAGTTAGTAGCAAATATAATTTATGCATATAATATTAAACACATGTATGATGATAATAAAACTCGTCCAGGTACATGTCCTGTCTGTCATAATACAATTGAAAAAATACCAGATAGCATGTACAAAGTCCCGAAAAAAAAAGGAGATATGTTTTACACTTATGACGGATTTTGTATCGTGTCTGAGAGGTTTAAGAGCTTTTGTGATGAAAGGGAATATCCAAATTTGACTTTCATTGCATTAACTAAATCTGTAGGATTTTATTTTTTCATGCCACAGGATATTTATGAATTAGATTACAGCCGCAGAGAAGTTGAATTTATTAATAAACGAAACTGCTGTGGAAGCTATGACGAGGTTATCGGATCAGTTCCCTCGTATAAAGCTCCCGATTTTTCAATAGATACCAATGATTTTATATGCCGTTCTAAATGGGCTTTTGGTTCCTATGGGCAGAAAAATCTATTAATAATTGTTGGATTGGACACAGTAACTGCAATGAAAGCCTATGGATTAAAGGGAATGTATTTTAAGAATGTTTATTTATAGTCTCCAAAATACACAGCTAAAATTATGGAAATATATTATGATAAGAATTGAGAAACAATACATAGAAAAAATCGATAGAGAAACTTTGAAAACCTTCCCTGACATGAAATATGATAAGGTGGATAACTTCTTTTCTCCTATTGTAATTGAACAGTCCATTATTGGAACCCTCGATCTTGTAGCATTAGAAACACATTCAAGTGTAACAATCAACAAATGCATCATCAATACCTTATATCTGAATTTTTGTTGGTTCCGACAAGGTTTGGATTTTTCCGGGAATATGATTACCAATGATGCTGTCTACGAAGCCGGTGTACATAATCAAATGCCATTTATAATGAAAGACAATGTTTTTCAAGGTTTTATGGACTTTTTCGATTGCCAGTTTGATGCCGAAGTACATGTTACCGGGAATATCTTTTTAAAAGGGACTAATTTGTTGGGAAATAAAGGACAAGGATGGGAGAACACGTTCAATTCACATACAATAATAGAAAATAATTACGGAATTCTTGATGTTTCCGAATAGCCCTTCATATCCATCCCTTTACCAGTCTCGTCAATCTGCCCTGAACGGTATAATAAATGAAATCCAAGTGAGAATCCGTCATATTGATAAAATGGAACTGGAGAAATGATGGTAAATAGAAAAATATTTCATACTTTTACGGACACATAAAGAAGAAGTAATAAAGTACTGTTCCAATGTGTATTAAACAAATGATAAAAGGGGAAAACAAAGTAACTGCAGAACTAATATTTTTAAGATGAAAAGCGTCTGGTTTCTACTTATTATATTATCCAGTTTTACCGTGTCATGTACACCTGCCAGTTCAGACAAGCTTCCCGTGGAAGCTACATTGAAAGAATTGGATGAAACATTGAGCCATAAGGCAGACTATGAGCAGAATAAAGAGCAACACCTGCAAAGCATCAAGAAATTGGCAGCGAATGCCAACACACCGGAGAATCTTTATATGATATTGGATAAGTTATATTCCGATTATTACAACTACAACAATGACTCTGCCTTCTTTTATGCCAACATCAAGCGGCAACTGGTGACGAAAAACCGACTTACCGAACAGGCTATCGACAGCGACCTGGACTGGGCGGAGGTACACTTGATTGCCGGCATGTTCAAGGAATGTTCCGATGTTTTGGACAAAATCATTCCTGAGGAAGTAGATTCTACTTCGCTGCCGAAATATTATTACCTGTACCGCTCCTTATACCGGGCAATGGCCTCCATCGCCATAGAAGATTCGTTGAAAAAGAACTATACGAAGAAAGGATTGGAATACCTACAGAAAAGAAAGGATATTTTAGACCCGAAATCAAGCGACTACTTATATTCCGAAGTCGAAGCATTGCAAAACAAGCAACAAAACGAGAGGGCTATCGAACTCCTGCTCCAACGGTTTCACGAACCGGGCACCTCGTTACAGCAACAGGCTGTATTAGCCTATATGATCGCCTCTTCTTATCAGGAACAAAACGAACCGGAGAAGACGATTTATTACTATACACTCAGTGCTATCAATGATGTAAAGACGGCAACTCACAAACATACCTCCCTCCATCGCTTGGCAAACTTGCTTTTCGAAACAGGAGATATCGAACGGGCATACAGTTATATCAACTATGCCATGGGAGATGCACTGAACGTAAATTCAAGAGTGAACATACATTCCATCACACGCCTGCTTCCCATCATCCAGCAATCGCATGATCAGATGATGAAAGAGAAACGCAGACAACTTTATCTTTTGATCACTGGTATCAGTTTACTTTCAGTCTGCTTATTGGTTACCATTTTTATTGTTTATAAAAATAAGAAGAAAGTATCCGATGCCAAACATCAACTCGCCCAGGTGAACGAGGAACTGAAAGAGGTAAACAGCAAACTGACTTATACCAATACGTGCCTGCAAGAATCCAACAACATCAAAGAGGCGTATATCGGTTACTATATGGACTTATGTTCTACCTATATCAACAAAGTAGAAGAATACAGGAACAATCTGAATAACATAGCCCGCAACGGAGGAGCAAACGAAGTAATGAAGGCACTCCGCAAGCCTTCTTTCCTGAAAAATGACTTGGATGCCTTTTATGAAAGCTTTGACTCCGCTTTTCTAAAAATATTCCCGGACTTCGTGAAACAGTTCAATGCTCTCCTGCAAGAAGACAAACGGATAGACCTCAAGCAAGATGAGTTACTGAATACAGAGCTGCGTATCTTCGCACTGATCCGTCTAGGCATTGGTGACTCCATCAAAATAGCAGAGTTCCTACGCCGTTCACCTTCCACCATCTATAATTACCGGGTGAAATACCGAAACGCAGCAATCAATAACCGGGATGATTTCGACAATCAAGTCAGGAATATAGGCCAATAGGAGTACGTATGGAAGATACATACTTTTTATCAAATTCCATGTTGTGACATAAATTCATGCACCAACTGCAAGCATTTAAAACATAAAGTGTTATATTTGTCGGATTAACTAAAAAATGGAGGAAATACCATGAAAAATCTATTTTTATCGTCAATGTTCTTGCTTGCTGCCGCCTTGATGATCGGATGCAATAGTAATGATGAGAAGACGGACACCATCGAACCACCGGTAAACAAAACTTTGGCAGTTACCGAATTGAACGTAACTGATTGCTTGAACCGTACCCGGACAGACGAAACGGAACAAGAGTCGTTTTATGTAAAGTTGCAGGCAGAAGGCATTCTTAAAGCAGAACACAAAAACCTACAGACCAATTGCGGATATGAACGGATGCAGATAGGAGCTAAGCAATCAGGTGACACTATTATTATCAAGGAAGACGTGTATATCGTCGCTTCTGCCGATTGTATTTGTTCCAGAAATGTATCATTCAAGGTAAGTGATATCCAAAAGAAGAAATACTTTGTGAAATTATGTCCGAGTGAGATTGATAATTCTACTTCTGAAACATTCTCCTCCATGCCTAGGATTTTCACGATTGATCTTGAAAACTCAGACGAAGTAACTGTCACATGGTAAAAACAACATATATATCTGTATGGAAGATAAGCTTATCATTCATACAGATATTTTCTAAAAAAGGACCTTTTTCCTACTAACCAGCCCCCTTTTCAACACAAAAAGAACGTCTTACCATACTACTTCCCACTACTAAAATATCAAATAAGTAAAACCTAAAACCTTTAATTATCAAATAATTAATTAATCTATCTACTACTATTTCAGGCTTGGCCTTTTTCTTTGATTATTCTTATCCATACTTTTGCCTCAACAATATATGCAATCTGCATATCGAACCTAAAAATTTATTGTTCTTTAAACTCTAATTTATTATGATTCAAAATCAATCACGATGGGGCAATATCCGCTCCTTGCTATGCATGCTGATGGGCATGTTACTCTCAGCAAATGTGTTTGCACAACAGATGACGGTGCAAGGACATATTAAAGATTCTAATGGAGAACCCATTATCGGGGCAAACGTTATCGAGAAAAATACGACAAACGGTACCATCACGGACTTCGATGGTAACTTCCGGTTGATGGTAAGCCCGGATGCCACCCTTGCTATCACCTACATCGGCTATACACCGCAGGAAGTAAAAGCAGACAAACAACTAGTAATCACTTTAAAAGAAGACACACAAGTGCTGGATGATGTAGTAGTTATCGGTTACGGTTCGGTGAAGAAATCGGATGCCACCGGATCGGTGATTGCCATCAAGCAGGAAAAGATCGGCAACCAGACTACTGCACAAGATGCATTGGTCGGCAAGGTAGCCGGTGTGAATGTCGTACCGGGCAGCGGTGCCCCGGGTGAAGGAGCCACAATCCGTATTCGAAGCGGTGCCTCACTTTCTGCTTCCAACGACCCGTTGATCGTTATCGACGGTATTCCGGTGGACAACTCTACCATCGAAGGGTCAAGCAACCTTATCGGTTCTATCAACCCAAGCGACATCGAAACCTTCACAGTGTTGAAAGATGCTTCGGCCACAGCTATCTACGGTTCACGTGCTTCTAATGGTGTTATCATCATTACGACCAAAAAAGGTTCTAACAATGGAGTCAGAGTAAATTATACGGGCAACTTCTCCGTAAGTTCCAAAACGGACAAGATGGATGTACTGACTGCAGAAGAGTTCAAAGCTTTCGTACCGACCGTGACAGGCGTGCCTGCACAACCCCAGTTTGGCAATACTTCCACCGACTGGCAGGACGAGATCTACCGCACGGCTTTCGGACAGGAACATAACGTATCTGTAGCAGGAAGCGTCAACCCAGAGACTCCTTACCGTGCTTCTATCGGTTACACCAATCAGGACGGTATCATCCGTACCAACAAATACGAACGTCTGACTGCAAGTGTCGGCTTCGGAAGCAAGTTCTTCGATAAGCACTTGAGCATCGATGTGAACGGAAAATTCTCCAAAGAGAATAATCACAAAGTGGATAACAGTGTTGTTGGCAATGCTGTCAGCTATGACCCGACACGCCCTGTAATGACAGGAAGCGCAACTGCTTCGGAAGATCCGGGACTGGGTTATTTCATTTGGATGAACGGCAATTCTCCTATGGCTATCCAGACTGACAATCCCGTAGCCCAAATCGAATTGCAGAACATGAAAAACAACTTGACACGCTTCATGGGTAATGCTACCATCGATTATAAAGTTCACGGACTGGAAGATCTTCGTTTCAACCTGAACTTAGGTTATGACGGACTGACCAGCAAATACCATAAAGATGTTCCCGAAAAGGCAGGAATGATGTACACACAGAACCAAAAAGACGGTACCGGACTGGCTCAGTACGGCAAGCAACAAAAACGTAACTATCTGTTGGACTTCTATGGCAACTATACCCACACATTTGCAGAGAAACATGCACTGAGTGTAATGGGAGGTTACGGCTGGCAACATTTCTGGAAACGGTATGACTCGACTACCAATGATCCGGCAGGCAACGAACTGGCTTCTCCAAAGCATAATGAATCGGAATATTACCTGTTGTCATTCTACGGTCGTGCCAACTACTCTTATAATGACCGCTACATGATCACCGCCACTTTACGTTCGGATGCATCATCACGCTTCAACAAAGACAACCGTTGGGGCATATTCCCCTCAGTAGCCTTGGGATGGCGTATCAACCAGGAAGACTTCCTGCGTGATTCGGATATCATCTCCGACCTGAAACTACGTTTGAGCTACGGTGTGACCGGACAGCAAGACATCATCAATGACTATCCTTACATGAGTACATTTACCGTTTCTTATCCTGAATCTTGCTATCAGTTCGGTGACAAATGGTATCACACTTACCGTCCGGATGGTTTCGACAGCGATATCAAATGGGAAACAACGACGACTTACAACGTCGGTCTCGATTTCGGCTTCCTGAACAACCGCATCTATGGTTCTATGGATTACTATAAACGCTATACCAAGGACTTGCTGAACAAGATCAACGTGATTGCCGGAGTCAACTATGCACCGGTTCTCTTCACCAACATCGGTAAAATGGAGAACCAAGGTTTCGAGTTCTCAATAAATGCCATCCCGGTACACACGAAGGACTGGGAATGGACAATCGGCATGAACTACACCAATACCCATTCCAAAATCACGAAATTGAACGTGGTTGATTCTAACTCTACTTATGTGGAAACAGGAGCCATCTCCGGAACGGGTAAGTTCGTACAAGTATTCATGGTGGATGAAACTCCGTATACATTCTATCTGGCAAAACAGGCTTATGACGAAAGCGGCAAGCCAATCGAAGGCAAATACATACAGCCGGACGGTTCCATATCGGAAACTGAAACCCGCTATGCAACAGGAAAAAGCGCACTTCCAACTTCTATCCTCGGCTTAAATACCAGACTGAGTTATAAGAATTGGGATCTTGCCATCAGCGGACACGGTTCTTTCGGAAACTATATCTACAACTATGTAGCTGCCGACCAGTATAAAGAACAAGTATATAGCGACCAAGGTTCTTACTCCAATATCCTTCGTAAAACACGCGATTCAGGTTTCAACCAGCAACGCCTTTATACGGATTATTTCCTCGAAAAAGGTTCGTTCTTCAGAATCGATAACATCACGTTGGGATATACCTTCAAACGCTTGTGGGATAACAACAGCACTTTGCGCGCAACATTCAGCGTGCAGAATGTAGCTACCCTGACCGGTTACAGCGGACTTGACCCGGAAATATACAACGGAATAGACAAAGAGATCTATCCGCGTCCGAGAACTTACACGGTAGGTCTGAACCTTACTTTCTAACCAACATCAACCATAATAACGAAAAACAATGAAAAGTATAAAACATATATTTATAAGCGTGGCTCTATTAAGCAGCCTGTTCATAATGAGTTCATGTTTTGGCGATCTCGACACGATGCCACTGGACGATAATCAATTAGTCGGTGAACAAGTATATAAGACGAAAGAAGGTTATGTCGGTGTACTCGCCAAATGCTATGCCTCCCTTATCCAAACCGGACAGCAAGGTGGAGACGGCGGTAACGGTGACCTTGAAGGAGCCAACGAAGGTTATTCCGGCTATGTACGTTGCCTGTTCTATTTGCAGGAATTAGCCACGGACAATTTCATCATGCCGTCCCAATCCAACGGTCTGCGCCACTGCCTGAACATGACCTGGACGGAATCCAACGCAGGAGTGATCAAATGGACTTACCAACGTCTGTACATGTCCATTGCCTACTGTAACGAGTTTCTCAGAGAATGTACCGAATCAAAGCTGAACGACCGCGGACTGCTCAATGAAATGAAAGACGAATACCAGTACTACCGTGCAGAGGCTTCGTTCATCCGCGCTTATTGTTATGCCATGTTATGCGACCTGTACGGATCTGTTCCGTATATCGACGAAGATACGAAAATAAAAGATATCCCCGAACAGTGGAGCCGTAAACAGATCTTCGATTTCACGGTAAATACGCTCCTCGATCTTCAAAACGAACTGAAAGAGCCGGGAACAAACGAATATGGCCGTGTAGACCGTGTGGCAGCTTGGTTCCTTCTTTCCAGAATGTATCTGAACGCACAGACATGGGTAGGAGAAAACAAATATGACGATGCATATAAATATGCAAAGAAGGTAATTGACAGTAACGCTTATCCGTTGGCAAGCGATTACCGCCACATCTTCCTGGCAGACAACAACACTTGCAAAGAGATTATCTGGCCGTTGGTTCAGGACGGAGAAAGAGCGCAAAGTTCGGCAGGAACCAACTTCTATGTAAAGGCATTCGTCAATGGCCCGATGGACGGACTCTACAACACAGGTGTAGGTTCCAAAGGCTGGGGTAACGTTCGCTCCAAAACCACTTTGGTAGATGCATTCGACGCGAATGATGTCCTGTTTGACAAGACAGATACTTGGGGGAATAAAAAACACGATAAACGCGCCCAATTCATGACTGCCCTTGAAAATCAGAAGAAGGAAACTTGGGATGAGAACGACCAGATGACCAGCACATTCACCTGCGGTTATGGATACATCAAATGGAGAAACGTGACTAAAGACGACAAGATATGCGCTTCTGGTGATACATATACTTCCATCGACTTCCCGTTGTTCCGTACCGGAGAAGCTTACCTGACCGCTGCCGAAGCTATCCTGAGAGGTGCAAACGCACAGAAGTCAGAGGCCCTGGGATATGTGAACGAAATCCGTGCCAGAGCTTACATGAGTGACGAGTACGCACAGGCAGGTATCAGTTCCGAAATTTCCGGAAAGATCGGTGAAAACCAACTGACACTGGACTTCATTCTGGACGAACGCCAAAGAGAGCTGGCTTCGGAACTCACACGCCGTACCGACCTTATCCGTTTCGGAAAATTCACCAAAGGCAAAAACTGGGACTGGAAAGGAGTAGAACGTCTTGGCAAAGATGTGGACGATTTCTACCAACTCTTCCCCATCCCCGACAGTGAAATGACAAACAATCCGAAGCTGGTTCAAAACAAAGGATACAATTAACTGTATCAGTTAACAATATATATTAATATGATTTCAATAGTGGCCCGGAAGGCTGTGTCGTGATGACACTCGCCTTTCGGGAGCTATTACCCTAAAAAACTCTGTTTGAATTATGAAACTTATTACCATCTCTTTCGGCTTCCTGTTCTCGCTGTTCACCCTTTTCGGCTATGCTCAGACCACACAGGAAGAAATATATTCGAATATCGAAAAAAGCGGAAGCGTATACTATGCCTACCCGGACATCAACGAGTCTTACACACCGGCTCCCAAAGGATACAAACCTTTTTACATCTCTCATTACGGCCGTCACGGATCACGTTATCTGATCGGTGACAATGATTATCTGACCATCATGGAGACACTGGCCAAAGCCGATTCGGTAGGTTTTCTGACCGAAACCGGCAAGGATGTCCGCAAACGTCTGGACATTGTTTGGAAAGATGCAGAAGGACAAGGAGGAGAGCTTACTCCGATGGGCTACCGGCAACACCGAGGCATTGCAGACCGGATGTACCACAACTTCCCGGAAGTTTTCAAAGGACAACGGCAAATCAGCGCACGTTCCACCGTTGTGGTACGCTGCGTACTGAGCATGACCGCCTTTTGCGAAACGTTGAAAGGGCTAAATCCGAAGCTGGAATTTACTTATGGCTCGGGAGAAAGATATATGAGGTATCTCAATCATTGGAACAAGGAAGCCCGTGAATTCACCTCCGACCAATCGGCATGGCGCGCAGACTACAGGCAGTTCCGTAAAGAACACATCCGCCCGGAAAGGCTGATGAAACTGCTCTTCACCAACCAGAACTACGTAAAACAGCATATCAATGCGGAAGACCTGATGATGGGACTCTACTGGGTAGCTTCGGACATGCAAAACACGGAACTCGACCTTTCTTTCTATGACCTATTCGAAAAAGAGGAGTTATTCAACATCTGGCAGGTGATCAACTACGGGCATTACGTGTGCAACGGGACCTGTCCGTGGGGTAAAGAGATCGTACAACGCACATTTATCCCTCTTTTAGAGAATATTCTCAATTCAGCCGATGAAGCCATCAATAACACTTCCGTGGCAGCAACTTTACGTTTCGGCCACGATGGAAATGTCATGCCCTTGACCGGACTACTGCAATTGGAAAATTGCTACAACGAGGAGAACAATTCCGCTGATTTCTACAAAGTATGGAGTGATTTCAAAATTGTTCCTATGGCGGCAAACGTGCAGATGATTTTCTTCCGGAAAGATAAAAGTGACGATATCCTTGTGAAGTTCATGCTGAATGAAAAAGAAGTAAGCATTCCCCTGGAAAGCGATGTGAAGCCCTACTATCATTGGAAAGACGTAGAAAAGTTCTACAGGAATAAAATCGAGGAATTGCATAAGAATAAATAACTTCATTATCTAACGGTTCATTGAAAAATGAACCGTTAGATATAACCTGTCTGAAGCCGCCCCCTACCGATGTAGGGAAAAGCATACTATCTTACTTCCATACTTCCACTCATTTCTTTTAATAAGAGTAAGCTATTGTTCTTATTTTCTTTGACGGATACCAAGAGATTCCCATAGTAACCTTCATGTCAATATCGAATCCTCCCTTTGTTCCGGGTATCCATGAAGGCATACCGCTAATCATACGCATGGCAGCCTCATCCATCGACACCAGTACCCGTTTTTTATAAGTCGGATTTGAGATACTGCCATTCGATGTAACTTTAAACGTTATTTGTATTTCACCATATCCGGCACTCTTTATTGCAGGGGCTCCCGGCCTACGGTAATTATTAAGATAATTTCTTACCGACTCTGTCATTTTGGGTGCAACAATTTTATTATCAGCCTTCACTCGCTCCTCATATTTAGCTTTTACGGTATTATAAAGCGGACGGGCATCTTCATATCCGGCAGACAAAAGCCGCTCCAAGAGAATGAGAGATTGTGTTATACAACTTCTTCCATTTATACCGTCACCATAGAAATTAGTTGCATATTGGGCATCAGAAATACTAAAATGCGGATTATCCGTTGTTCCCATACCCTTATAAAGCATTTCGGCAACACGCAACTTTGTAAAATTATTGTAATCTCCATCCTTCTTAGCATACCATTTCAGTGCATTCTGCCAATCCACTTCTGTTCCTATCCCATCATAATACATGTCTCCAATAGTAGTATATAGCCATGTCTGTCCATGATTGGCAGCTCGTTCTGCATACATCAATGCTCCGGATAAATCCTTTTCTGTTCCTTCACCGCATAGTTTAGCCTGATAAACATATAATTCGCCCTCGCTTTCTCCTTGCTCTGCCGCTTTCAAAAAGTAGCTGTATGCTGTTTCCAAGTTCTTTGCCACACCATGCCCCTCTTTGTAAAGCCGTCCTATACTTCTCAAGCACGGAGGATAATTACGAGCTTCTCCTTTTTTATAGAGATTCATAGCTACGGTGTAGTTTTTCTCAACCCCTTTTCCAAACTCATACATATATCCCAAATAGTCCAATGCGGCTAAACTGCCATTCTTTGCTGCCCGCTGAAAGTAGGGTACTGCCGATTGATAATTCTCATTCATAAAATAACGGATACCTGTTTCCGTATCAAAATCATTCTGTGCAAATGCCATCACTGCACATAGCATCAATATACTGATTAAATATAATCTCTTCATTCCATTAAAATTATTAGTTATTACTCCATCCTAGGTCATCATTTGCTATCCCTGCGATAGCCTTGTCACTTACATAAATAGTTATATATCCGGGTGAACCTTTCATCTTTATATATTGTCCGGAACCGCGCTTTCCGTTGTACCCACCGAACTTTTCGATAAGTGCATCATACAGTAGTCTGGCGTTACTGCGATCGGACAATATAAGATGCAAGGTTATGTAATCCAGACGAGCGTTCGGCAAGTCATGTACGGTAGTTCCCCACCAGCCATCGGACACTCTTTCCACAAAAGTACCTTCTGCATAGATACCATAATCCAAATCAGGCGAATACTTTCTCTCTACACTTATTGCGTTTTCTCCTAAGTGGTATTTCTTTCTGAAATCAGAGATGCTTGTTGCAGTTACTTTTATTCCATCCACTTTATTGTCATTGAGCATGAAAAGAACCCAAGATACAATGTCGTCCTTATTAAAATATTCAGACTCTACCGACTCTCTGACAGGCAAAAAGAATATATCTGATAAATTGGCTCCATCAAACTGAGGATTCACTACGTATTTCCCATCTTTATTAATGAGTCCCCATTTACTTCCCAAATAAGCCCAAGCAACATCACCAAGGAAGGGTGTGGCAAACTGGAACTGTGGATTGATTTCTATTTTCCCCGATTTATCTATATAGCCACACTGTTTGCCCATCACAACAGGTGCCAGTTTACCTCCCAGAAAAGGAATAGCTTCCTCAAACTGCGGATTGATGATAATCTTGCCCTTTTCATTGCACCATCCATATACGTCACCTATTCGTATAATGTATCGTCCATCGTCCCAATCCATTCTATCAAACTGCGGATTGATGACAAATTCTCCCTTCTTGTTAATCACGCCATACTTATCTCCGGACATGACAACCGCCCTCCCGTTCATAAAGTGTTCTGCCGAATTGAACTGGCAGTCTATCACTACATTACCTTTCTTATCTACATATCCAAAAGTTCGGTTCAGGCTTTGTACAGCGGCCAATCCATCTACAAAGTTAGATGCAAAAGCGTATTCTATCGGTAGTTCAAACGCGGTGTTACCATTTCCGTCAATTGCCCAATATTTGCCATTATCATTGACGGCTATTGCCAGCCCGTCTGAATAATTGGATACACTCCTTGCTGCTTTTATCTCTGAAATCACCTCTCCACCCGTATTTAACAATACGGGAGCCCCTTTAGGAGCTACACACCAAGCTTTCCCTTCAAAAAAGTCCGTAGCACTACTATATGTAGGGTTTATCACAAACTTTCCATCTTTGTCAATGAATCCGTACTTTTCATTGATACAAACTTTAGCTAGTCCATCAGAAAAAGCATTTGCCATATCAAACTGTGGGTTTATGACATACTCCCCTTTCTTATTGATATAACCCCACTTATCACCTTGTTTTATGGGTAACAGAGAGTCGTCAACATTTGCTCTTCCGTCCGATGAACAGGAGGCGCACAATAACAGTGCGATAAGACCTCCCAGTAAAATACCAAATAACTGTTTCATAATATTGTTTTTTTATTGTTGTACACTATCATTCCAGCCGTATATCGACATTTATCCTATTCTTTACGTGGAATTCTTCCATTGTCATTGATAGTAATAGAACCATCATCCCTGTTGAAAACGATGTTGCATTTTACCGGAGGGCAGTTCGGACAAGCTCCTGACTGGAATTGTACTTCGGCATAATCATGGTGAATAGAAATTATGGAATCTATCACGTCACAGCTTCCGCTACCTTCATCGTCATACAAACTATATCCATAGCAATTCACTCCTTCCATAAAAGATTCGTTGCATGTAATCTGCTTATAGAGACTCAGGATGACGGTATATGTCCTACTAATGCCCGGCTCTTCTTCAAAGTGCGATTGCCACTTTCCATTAAAAGGTTTGTCATCCGGTATATACTGAAATGTGGAATCCTGGTTCTTGATATAAATGGTTTTCATTTCGGGATTGTAGATGAGCGTATCGATGTTGAGTTGCTCCCAACTGTCCATCGACACTACTCTATAAGCATTATGCCCAAGATATGCCACAGAATCGATGTCATAATGATAGATACGAGAGACATTGGAGAAATCCATCCAACCATAGCTGTTTTGTCCGCTCGGCAAGGTGAGTTCAGGGAGGAACGTACGACCGGAAAAATCCAGTTCCATACTATAAGTAATATTCTTGACATCTTCCATCTGCCCCCGAAGACTCGGATCATTCCTGAGCGGCATTTCCCATCGTCCTTTAATAAGTGCAGGCTTTTCAGATTCAATGATTGGGATACTGTCGGATGTTGCGACAGAATCGCCTTGTTTTTTAGAAGAACAGTTGCCAAGCATTATCAGTAGCCAACAAGCTGTAATGATCTTAAATAGAGAAAAGAAAAAATGTTTCATCATAGTAGAGAACTTTTGCGTACCTATAGTCTCCCCTGATTCAGCACTATACAAAAAAAGACGTGGGAGTCTGTACCATCACTTACCCCACGTTCCAGGCCTTCGCATTGCCCACCAAGTAAGGATAAGCAACGCAGAAGCCCACGCCGATATGTACATCGACCTTATGCACCCTCGTTCTAAGGTACACAGGCGGTATAGACATACCCCGCAGACATCTACTGTTGCCTTGCCATCCTACTTGGTTTCAAAGTTGCGAAGTTTGGAACGTAGAAAGCAAAACGTTTAGTAAACGTCTTTTCTAAAATATATGTATTCCCCACCATCCTCTCCCTTTATTCAGGGCATCGGCGTGGGAAACGTTACAAAGCTACAAATAAAAATATGAACACCAAAAGATTCGTGTGTTTTTCAAGACAATCCAATTCGAATGGCATTTACTCAATCCAACAGAGAAAAAGCTAAAAGCATGCGATTAGCATTCGATCCATAGCCTAAAATCTATTTTATACATAGCATACACACAACGGATAAATTGCATGTCCTTTTTTTTGACCAAAGCACAGATGATAGTTATCGCTGCTTCTTGCACAGCAATACCGAAAGAGCAAAAATGTAAACCACTGATAGTCAAAGATCATCAATGGAGTTTCTTCCTCACCGATGAAGGGGTTGTTCCTCGGTGAGGAAGACCTCCTTCATCGGTGAGGAACAACCCCTTCATCGGTGACCTCCAAGGTGTACCCCGTAGACGGGAGATGCGGACACCTTCGGATACAGGATGATGTAAAATATTATCATTCTATTCTATCACCGCATACATTCCGGCAGATTCGCAAATGGCTAAAGAAAGGAGTTAAAACAGGAGATTATTATCGCATCACTCTTTAGCCAATACGAAATTATCGATGTCCGGTGCCCAGTTATAACTGTTCCCCATCCTTACGAGATTATACCCCGGTTTCAAGTCTACAGGCACTGTCAGTTGATGGTGGTCATCATCGTCCGCCAATGAATGAATCTTGATAGTGGAATCATTAACGGTCAGTTCCAATTCACGGTCTTTTCCGTATGAATAGTTAATGGTCATATGATAACGTCCACCCTTGTCACTGTATACTTCTGCCCATTCAGCATAGTTTTCGGGTTGTCCACCGATGAATCCCACTTTCATTTTTCCGGAAGCCTCACCGTCATAAGCATAGGAGATGCCTTTCGAGTTTTTGCCTAAATCATTATAAAGGGGCAGATAAGCCCATTCCGCTTCGTAAACAGTCGGCTCAAGACGTGTATCCCCTTCCATACGGAGGAACATGCCGCTATGTGGAGGTAGAGTTTGCTCAAAGTTCCCTGCAAAACTTCCAAGGTCCGCATGTTTCACCAAATCGCGCACTTTCACGTTGCCATCGAACTCCAATACAGAGAAGGGAACGGAGAACGTACAAGCCGTATCCGACGGGTTATAAAGAGCTACTGCACGCACATTGCCACGCTTTTGCTCAATATCTTTCACCAGCACGTACCCTTCATTCTCATGCTGCACCACGTATGCTTGTAGTCCCAACGGGTCTTGATTCAACGCGATCAGCTCCTTGTTGGTCAATAACTGAAGGGAAGACTCCGGCAGGCTGGAGAGGTCGCACCCGATTAATAACGGAGAACTCATGATACACCATAGGCCGAAGTGGGCTTCCTCTTCGGTCGGAGTGAGTCCCTCACCTCCCACTCTACTGTTGTTGCGGAATCCGATGACCATCATATCCATATCGTTGTAATGTCCGTTCCGGGCATAGGCAGAGAGGTAAAGGTTTTTACCAACCACATACTTCAAAGAGTTCCAATGGGCGTTGATATCTCCACTGATACGCCATGAGGACGCTACACCCTCCGCCCATGTCCCGGGGAATGCCCACCGGCAAATATTGACGGAAACATCCTTGTTTACTTGATCGATGCTTTCACGGATAGAGGTGTACCGCTCTTTTTCATCCAGTCCCAAATGGCTTCCGCCACAATAATCGATCTTGATGAAGTCGAATCCCCAGTCACCAAAATAGAGCTGGGCATCTTGCAGTTCATGACCGTAAATACCTGCCCCTACCCCTGCACGGTCTTTATCGGACATGGAACCGCACGTATTATTCCCTGCATCGGTATAGATGCCGGCTTTTAATCCCAAACCGTGTATATGGTCTACGACCGGCTTCATCCCGTTAGGAAAACGCTTGGCATTGGCTTTCATAATTCCGGTGCTGTCCCGTTCATCGAAAAAGCCGTCGTCGATATTGACATTGGTATATCCGGCATCTTTCAAACCCGTTCGTACCATCAAGTCGGCCTGGTTCTTGATAATATCTTCACTGATGTCCACCCGGAAAGCATTCCATGAACTCCATCCCATAAGTGGAGTAGCAATTGCTTTGTCATCGTCTGATTGATCGATTTGAGTTTCCGCACAACCGGTGCATAACAAGGAAACAGCAGTAGCTGCCAAAACGTAAAGTTTATTTTTCATTGTATAAATGTAAAAAGGTATTTGATAAATAAATTGGTTTCAAAGGTAGGGAGGATTTCATTTATTTGCAAATAATGCGAATCGGTAGTTAAAATTATCTGTCGATTCCTTTTGAGACAGTTTGCCTATTTGTCAGTTTGTATTTCCTACATGTCCTATAATGCAATATTCCCGGCCAATGGGAAGGGTGGTCAATAAAAACGGAACGTAGGGCGATTAGCATTTTTCATTTTGCTCCCGAAATGAGGAAAAGGATAACACGGGAAAGGAATCAGGTGCCTATTCTTTCCTAATAGCTAGAGATTATAGAGATTTCATCTCGATTCGTCATAATCGAAAGTTTCACCGAAAGAGGAGAAATAGAGAAACGAAGGAAAAGAGCAAGGGCTTTCCAGACAAATTGAGCCTTAATTTGACGGAAATAGCTAGTCCATCTGATGGGAATAGCTACCTGATCTGATGGTAACGGCTACTTGATCTAATGATAACGGCAATCTGATCTGATGATAACGGCTATCCCACCCGATGATAATGGCTATTTCATCCGCTCATAAAGGCTATCTCGGATGATAAAAGCCATTTTCAAACCTTGAATGCACCTTTATGCGATGCTATTCCGGCTATTTCACAAAGGAAGAGAGTCAGCAAGAAAAGGGAAATAAGAACATATTGTCAGGGAAACGCAAGTTTGCGCAACCAATGCCAGGGAAACGAAGGTGCCTATCATCCCTCGTTCAGCGATAAATCAACATAGACAAATGATCCTCGGCAAACATCTCATTGGCCACTTCAAGCAGATCCGTAGCGGTCAATGCCTCGATCCGTTTGCAGACTTCATCCATATTCTCGAATTTATTATAATGCAGGAAAGTCTTGGCCATGCCCAAAGCATTATTCTCATAATTATCGGAAGCTACGCGAATCTGTCCTGTCAATTGCTTTTTCGCTGCATGAAGCTGAGTGTCGCTCATTTTGGTATCTCTTAAACACTTCAGTTCTTTATAAGTCAAGTTTAAACATGTGTCCACATCTTCGGGATCCGTACCGAAGTAAATGCAGAAGGCACCTGTATCGGTATAGGACGTTAGGTTGGATTCCACATTATAGACCAGTCCGCGTCGTTCGCGCATGGCAACATTCAACCGGCTGTTCATCCCCGGGCCTCCCAAAATGTTATTCAGCAAATAGAGGGCGGTTCGTTTGTCATTGTACGCATCATATCCACGACTTCCCAGCATGACATGAGCCTGATGGGTGTCTTTCGGCACAACCAGACGTTCGGGAACATAAAGCGGTGGCGGAGTACGGAGATTCTCGACACTTCCCGCCGGTATGTCCGATGTAAGCTTTTCAAGCATCCTAACCAATCTCTTGAAATCGGCAGAACCCTGCAAAAAGAACACCATGTTCGAGGGGTGGTATAACCGCTGTGTAAATGCCAATGCGTCTTCCGTACGGAATTGCCGCAAGATCTCGGGCTTTCCCAGAATATTGCGGCCTAACGGATGGCCACGAAATATCATATCTTCAAAGTCATCAAAGATCAATTCGGAAGGACTGTCCTCATATGACTGGATTTCATCAATAATCACTTCCGTTTCCTTCTCTATCTCACGTTGCGGGAAAGTAGAATGAAAAACAATATCCACCAATAACTCGACAGCCCGCGGCAAGTCTTCATTCAGGAAAGAGGTATAGACGACCATCTCCTCCTTATTGGTATAAGCGTTCAAATCGCCTCCCACCGCTTCCATGCGGTTCAATATATGCCATGCCTTGCGCTTCTTTGTCCCCTTGAAGATGAGATGCTCGACGAAATGCGCCATCCCCTGCTCCTTTTCGGACTCATCGCGAGTTCCGGCATCCACGGCAAAGCCACAATATGCAACATCAGATAAGACAGGGCGGTAAACAACACGTAAGCCGTTGGAGAGCGTCAGACAGGTTTCCTCTATTTTTAAAATATTCATTATCAGCACTAAGTTTTATAGTCGCTGCAAAAATACAATAAAACTTATTGTCGTTTATAGAAAATTGCAGATATTTGTAGACTATAACAGCGACAATGTGTATGAATAAGATAGGAATTTTCTGTTCTGCATCCGATAACATTGACAAAATGTATTTCGATGCTGCCGGTCAAATCGGTAAATGGATGGGAACAACAGGCAAAACTCTTGTATACGGCGGTGCGAACCTCGGGCTGATGGAGTGCATCGCAAAAGCTGTAAAAGCGAACGGAGGCCACGTCATCGGTGTGGTACCTGCAAAGCTCGAGGAAAACGGGAAAGTGAGTTCTTTGCCTGACCGTATTATCCATACCCGGAACCTCAGCGACCGGAAAGACCGCATTGTCGAAGAATCAGACATCCTGTTAGCACTTCCGGGAGGAGTCGGTACATTGGACGAAATATTCCACGTCATGGCCGCTGCATCCATCGGTTATCATCATAAAAAGGTGATATTCTATAATGAAGACGGATTTTACGACACATTGCTGGCGGCACTCAGGGAGATAGAGAATAAGGGATTTGGCCGGCAACCCTTTTCCGATTATTACGAAGTGACCAACACGCTGGTAGAATTAAAAGAAATACTAACGATATGATAGAATCGATCAAAGACCTTTTAGAGAAGGAAGCAAAAGCCGTAATGAATATTCCCGTAACAGACGCTTACGAGAAGGCCGTAAATCTTATTGTGGAGCAAATTCATACCAAGAAAGGCAAATTGGTGACCAGCGGCATGGGCAAGGCTGGTCAGATTGCAATGAACATTGCCACGACATTCTGCTCTACCGGAATTCCTTCCGTCTTTTTACATCCCAGTGAAGCGCAGCACGGTGATTTGGGCATCCTTCAGGAAAACGACCTGCTATTACTCATCTCCAATTCGGGAAAGACACGCGAAATCGTAGAATTGACTCGACTAGCCCACAATCTGAACCCCGGATTGAAGTTTATCGTCATCACCGGAAATCCGGACAGCCCCCTCGCCAACGAGTCGGATGTCTGTCTCAGCACCGGCAAACCGGCAGAAGTTTGTGTATTGGGAATGACCCCAACCACATCGACTACCGCAATGACCGTAATAGGAGACATACTGGTTGTACAGACCATGAAAAAGACCGGATTCACGATTGAGGAATACTCCAAACGCCATCACGGTGGTTATCTGGGAGAAAAATCAAGAGAGTTATGCGTAAAGTAATCGGCATCGGTGAAACCATCCTCGATATCATCTTCGAAGGGAACCAGCCTTCGGCAGCCGTGCCCGGAGGCTCAGTATTCAACGGCATTGTGTCACTGGGACGGGCAGGCGTCCGGGTCTGCTTCATCAGCGAGACGGGTAACGACCGCGTAGGCAATATCATCCTCCAATTCATGCGCGACAACGGGATACCGACAGAACATGTCAATGTTTTCCCCGACGGGAAATCACCAGTATCCCTTGCTTTTCTTAACGAACGGAACGATGCCGAATATATCTTTTATAAGGACTATCCCCGCCAAAGATTGGACGTGCTATATCCCAAAATAGAAGAAGATGACATTGTTGTCATCGGCTCTTATTACGCTTTGAATCCTGTACTCAGGGAAAAAATCCTGGAGTTATTGGATACAGCCCGCGAAAAGAAAGCGATCATATATTACGACCCCAATTTCCGCAGTTCGCATAAGAACGAGGCTATGAAACTGGCACCTACGATCATCGAAAACCTTGAATACGCCGATATCGTACGGGGGTCAGCAGAAGACTTTTACTACATGTACGGCCTAAACGATGCGGATAAAATCTACAAGGACAAGATCGCATTCTACTGTCCCAACTTCATATGCACGGCAGGTGCGGACAACATATCATTAAGAACCGCCAATTGCAAAAAGGAATATCCGATCGAACCGTTGAAGGCGGTAAGCACCATCGGTGCAGGTGACAATTTCAATGCAGGGCTGATCTATGGGATGCTGAAATACGATGTCCGTCATCGCGACCTGGGAAAGATCGATGAAAGTACTTGGGACAAAATTATCGGATATGGAAAAGCATTTGCAGCAGAAGTATGCAAAAGCTTCAGCAATTCGGTTTCAAAAGATTTCGCAGAAAAGTTGACTGAGAAGTAGAGAAAAGGGGAGAACGGACTCAAAAAAGAAGCTTTCGGAAGAAGGGGAATTAGAAAACCAAGAGGAGAATTGAGATTGGTTCCTAACATAAATCATCTTTTTTATTAACGTTTCCGACACAAAACATCTTGATGCTTTCCCGATTATTATTAAAAACTCTATAGTTTGACTAATTATCGCAAAGTAGCTACAAAGTCTGCCAGTAATTCATATCTTTGCAATAAGAGTTTTAGACAATTATACTATGTATAAGAACCTGTTAAACTGGCTTGCAGTACTTCTTTTGTTCCCTTCTTGCTCCAAAACCCCTCCTACCATATCGGTGGTTTGCGAGGAAAATAATGTAGGAAACTGCATTATAAAGTGGGAAACTGCTCCTTTCATCAAAGGGCAGGTAACAGTCTTTGCGTCTACGAACCCCAGAATTATTCCGGAAACCATGCCGGTTGCCGCTGCCGATATCTCGGACGGAAAAATGACTATCATCACCGACGACCCTTCTCAACGATACTATTACCTGATGGTATTCAACAACAAATACCGAGTGAAAATAGCGACCCGGAATGTAAATATACGCGGCATACAAAACTTCCGGGATTTAGGCGGATATAAATCGGAAGCGGGCAAGAATGTCCGTTGGGGCATGTTATACCGTTCTGCACAAATAGACAGTTTGGATTGTTCCGCCCAAAGAGAATTGAGAAACATAGGAATCAAAACAATCATCGACCTTCGTTCACCTGAAGAACGAGCCAACTATGCACAACTACAGGAAGGATTTAACATGGTGCATATTCCCATTCAAACAGGGAATATGGAATATATTCTTCAAGGCATTCAAGAAGGAAGAATAAAGGGAGACACCATCAACCGCATTGTTGAACGGATGAATCGCGAACTTGTAATGAACTACCGCGAAGAATTCAAAAAGCTTTTCGAGATATTGCTTGTACCGGATAACTATCCCGCCATCATCCACTGTTCCTCGGGCAAAGGACGCACAGGAGTGGCATCCGCCCTCGTACTGTCCGCTTTGGGTGTAAATGAAGAGGTCATCATGCAAGATTACCGTTTGAGCAACGATTACTTTAACATTCCCAAAGCCTCAAAATATGCTTATAAACTCCCGGTGAATTCGCAAGAAGCCATTACTGCGGTTTATACCGCTAAAGAAGATTTCCTCAATGCAGCCAGAGAAGAGATTGAACAGACGTATGGCGATGTACCGACGTATCTCTCCAAAGGCCTCAATCTAAATACGGAGGATATCAGAAAGCTACGAAAGATCTTGTTGGAATAAACAAGCTTCATTTACCCATTTATAAAACAAATAGCCGATAACTATCACGAACAAATTTTGCACCTTTACGTTATTGTAGCAAACTTATAAGATAAAAGGCTCCAAAGATTCAAAAGAATCAAACCTTTCATCCTTTAGTTTTTTGTGCAAATCATCAATGAATTGGCACAAAACAAACAAATAAGGATACAAAGAAGTCAATTTATATGAATTTTATCTATCTTTGTACCCGAATATAAAGATATACAGAGATTTAATGAAGACATTTGAAGAGCTGGGCCTATCTCCCGAGATACGCAAAGCAGTCGAAGAAATGGGATACGAGACTCCCATGCCGGTACAAGAGGAAGTAATCCCGTACCTTTTAGGAGAAAATAATGATGTTGTAGCTCTTGCCCAAACCGGAACAGGAAAGACAGCCGCATTTGGTCTGCCGCTGATACAACAGATCGACGTGAAGAACCGGGTTCCCCAATCACTGATTTTATGCCCCACAAGGGAGCTTTGCCTGCAAATAGCAGGCGATCTGAACGATTACTCCAAATATGTGGACGGCCTGAAAGTGCTGCCGGTATATGGCGGATCGTCTATAGACAGTCAGATAAAAAGCCTGAAACGGGGAGTACACATCATTGTAGCTACACCCGGACGCTTGTTAGACCTGATGGAACGCAAAACCGTCTCTCTTTCCACCATCCGCAACGTAGTGATGGATGAAGCAGACGAGATGCTGAACATGGGATTCACCGACAGCATCAATGCTATTTTAGCCGATGTGCCCCAAGAGCGTAACACACTGTTATTCTCAGCTACCATGAGCCCGGAGATAGCTCGTATCTCCAAAAACTACCTCCATAATGCGAAAGAGATTACTATCGGACGTAAAAATGAGGGAACCAGCAATGTCAAGCATGTAGTTTATACCGTACATGCTAAAGATAAATATGCCGCGTTGAAACGAATCGTAGATTTCTACCCACAGATTTATGGCATCATCTTCTGCCGTACCCGTAAGGAGACGCAGGAAATAGCTGACAAATTGATGCAAGAAGGCTATAATGCCGATGCACTGCATGGGGAATTGTCACAAGCTCAACGGGATGCTGTCATGCAGAAGTTCCGTATCCGCAACCTGCAACTTCTGGTAGCTACGGACGTGGCTGCACGTGGATTGGACGTTGATGACCTGACGCATGTTATCAACTACGGTTTGCCCGATGATACGGAAAGCTACACACACCGTAGCGGACGTACGGGACGTGCCGGAAAGACAGGTACTTCCATTGCCATTATCAACTTGCGCGAAAAAGGAAAGATGCGTGCAATAGAACGTATCATCGGCAAGAAATTTCTTCCGGGAGAAATACCTACCGGTCAACAGATCTGCGAAAAGCAGCTCATCAAAGTGATCGATGATCTGGAAAAAGTGGAAGTAAACGAAGAAGAGATCGCCAATTTCATGCCGGAAATATATCGTAAGTTGGAATGGTTAAGCAAGGAAGACCTGATCAAGCGGATGGTATCGCATGAATTTAATCGGTTCTCCGAATACTATCATAACCGTGAGGACATACAACAACCTACAACGGAAAGTCGCGGAGAACGCGGCAGTCGCGGTGAAGGACGTGGAAATCGTGAAGGTGGCAGCCGAAAAGCAGCTCCCGGATTCACCCGCTTATTCATCAATCTCGGAAAGATGGACAACTTCTTCCCGAACGAACTGATTGGTCTGTTAAACAGCAATACCCGCGGACGCATCGAATTGGGACGCATTGACCTTATGAAGAACTTTTCTTTCTTTGAAGTAGAAGAAAAGGAAGCCAAAAATGTCATTAAAGCATTGAGCCGCGCAAACTGGAACGGTCGCAGAGTTTCGGTCGAAGTAGCAGGAGAAGAAAGTTCTTCTGAGAAAAAAGGCGGTTATAAGCGCAAAGAAGGCGGCAAAGAGTCATCTTCAGCATCTTCTAGCTCCCGGAAAGATAAAGCCGGAAAATCAACCAAACAGGCTGACAGCAAGAAACAAAAGTCTAGCAGGGAAGAACGCGGATACTCAAGTGCGCGTGGAAAGCAAGATGACTGGAAACAATTCTTCAAAGGAGATGCACCGGACTTTAGTGAAGAAGGCTGGGCGAAAAGAAAGCCGAAGAAGAAATAAATTCTAGCACTAATTATATTAGAATATTATTCCACCAAAGAAACAAGGGGATGTGTAATAGCTCCCCCTTCTTCAAGATAATCACCCACGCTATATCAATTTTGTAGCGTGGGTGATTGTTATTTATGAGGGGTTGGATACCCTCCCATTACCAGGCAATTCTGTTTTTATAGAAGATGGATTAACAAAATCAGGAAAAATATTACCTTTGCACCGAATTTAACGATTAATCCTACTCCTTGACATGAACAAGTTTAACGGTTTCTTATACGGGCTTCTATCATCGGCATCTTTCGGACTCATCCCGATGTTCACGATACCTGCCATGATGCAAGGGATGCAGTTCGACTCCATATTACTCTACCGTTTTTTGTTTGCCACACTGGCATTAGGGGGCATCTTGTTGCTCAACGGTGAATCTTTCCGGATCAACCGGTCTGCAATTCCATCACTCATATTATTAGCATTACTATACCTTATGTCGGCTGTTTTCCTCTTTTGGGGATATAAATTTATGGCAAGCGGGGTAGCTACTACGTTACACTTTATGTATCCGGTAATGACTACATTGATCATGATGATCTTTTTTCATGAAAGAAAGTCCATATGGAGATTTCTGGCTATCGCACTTGCCATAACAGGGGTCTTTTTCCTATCACGGGGAGATGATTCGGGAAGCATTACATTAATCGGCATTATCATTGTGTTGCTCTCAGCCTTGGGGTATGCGCTTTATCTGGTAACGGTCAGCCAACTGAAAGTAGGGCAAATGAAAGGGTTGCTACTGACTTTTTACGTATTTCTCTTCGGTTCACTGCTTCTGTTTATAGGAATAAACGTTTCAGGAACCCTTCAAATGATCCCTGATTTACGTACAGGAGGGAATCTGATAATGTTAGCCATTATACCCACAGTCATATCCAATCTTGCCCTAGTCCGAGCAGTGAAGAGCATCGGCTCTACACTGACCTCCGTATTAGGAGCGATGGAACCTGTAACAGCGGTTAGTGTAGGTATCTTTATGTTCGGAGAACCGTTTACGAGCAATATAGGCACAGGTATAGCACTTATAATCACGGCTGTAACGGTAATCATCCTAAAGCGTTGATAAGAAGAAGCGGTCACTTGATCTTTAATTCCTTGACCAGATTGGCTGCCTCACCATACTTCTCAATTACAAAAAGCATGTAGCGTACATCCACTCCGATACAACGCTGCAATTCAGGTTCGAAAACGATGTCGCTACTCATGGCCTCCCAATTCCCATCGAAAGCAAGACCAAGAAGTTCTCCTTTGGAATTGAACATGGCACTCCCTGAGTTACCACCGGTTATATCATTATTAGAGATAAAGCAGACCTTCATTTCGCCCTTTTCATCGGCATAACGCCCAAAATCTCCTGCACAGAATAGCTCCAGCAAGCGTGGGCTTACTTCAAAATCAGGATCTCCCTGATGATCGCGCATCTTCTCAAAAATGCCCATCGGGGTCGTGTAATAGTTATAAAAAGCCCCATCAAAAGGGGAATAACTGCAAACCGTACCAAAACTGAGACGCATGGTAGAATTGGCATCCGGATAGAAATTACGATCGGCATACATACGACGTACGGCAGCATTGAACAAACGCTCGTCACGTTCAATCTTCTCCGAAGCCTCCCGCATTTCAAAATTCATATCATAATAGGAAGCAAGCATATCTATGCCTAAAGATATGGCAGGATCTTCAATGATATTAAAGGTGGTATCCTTCTCGAAGAAACGTTTTAAGCCACGCAGCGTGGTTATCTCCGAACGGGCATACAACGTATCGACATAAGCCTTGTCGTCACCATTATAGAGTGTATCAATCGTTTGGTACATCGGTGGCAAATAACGAGCCGGTACTTTCTCGCGGTATTCTTTCAATAAAGCAGTGAAGACCTCTTTGTCGATGGAAAGATCCAAATCCTCATATTTCTCAATAATCTTTTTCAGGTGGGCAATCACTTGCTTCTCTTCGCCTTCAAAATCGAAGTTGAGTATCTCCAATGCCAGTTGAATCAGTTCCGGGCCGTTGACAAATGACTCACCGAAATACGCCAACGCACGGTTTGCTTCCCGGCGGCTTTTATAATTCAACTCCAAAGAGGATAGTAAATGCATCAGTTCTTCCCGTTCCCCAGGCGTATTCTGAATCCATTGGCGGAGGGTAGCTTCCATCTCACGCTTTTTCTCCAAGACTTTCAGTTTACGGATAGCTTTATTAGTTCCGATGCTATTTTTCCAGTAATTGGAACTTTCATCATATTTGGAGGCATATTTGATGCGAATATCATCCCTACGATCCATTTCACGTTTCCAGATCGCCTGTTTTACCCCACGCACATCGATCATCGCCTGGTTCATACCGTTCATCATCTCCTCTATGCCGAAAGAAGAAAGAAAACGTTCCGTACTACCCGGATAACCCAATGTCATACAGAAAGACCCCTCTTTATAGCCATCCAGAGACACCGGAGCGACATAGGGGGGATGGTAAGGCACATTTTCCGGGGAATAATCAGCCGGACGGTTGTTCTTATCGGAATAGATACGGAAGACGCTAAAATCACCTGTATGACGGGGCCACATCCAGTTGTCCGTATCCCATCCGAACTTCCCGATAGAAGAAGGAGGCGCAAACACAAGCCTGACATCGTTGAAATCGCGATAAACGGAAAGCCAGAATTCATTCCCGCCATAATAAGCATCTACCACTCCCACTAGTGTAGAGTCCTTCCGGCTAACTTCGTCCGATATGAGACGGGCAATGGAATCGATGGCCATTGTACGCTGCGCTTCATTCATCGAATCATCGGTTGCCTTCAAAACACGCTTTGTCACGTCTTCCGTGCGAAGCAGGAAGCGGACATACAGTTCCGGATTGGGCAGTTCTTCCGACCGGTTGTGAGCAACAAATCCATCTTTCAGATAATCATGCTCCACGGTGGAGTGCTGCTGTATGCTACTGAAACCACAATGATGATTGGTAAAGACCAGCCCGTCTTCCGAAACCACTACACCGGAACAAAACCCTCCAAAGCTGACAACCGCATCTTTTAACGAAGCTTTCCTCGGACTGTAAATTTTATCGGCAGGCATCTGCAATCCCAACTCTTTCATAGCCTGCCTGGTCTGTTTGTTCAAATTGCCCAAGAGCCACATGCCTTCATCGGCATGTACCCCCATACTGCATACAACAAACACAAGTAAAATAATTTGCTTCAGTCTCATATCATTTTAGTAAGTTGATGAGATTCCTCTCATTCCACAATCAGTTTAATCTTCTTTGCCCCCACACGAGCCTGCAACCATTCGGTGATTTTCTTCTTTTCATTTTCACTCGGATGCCTTTCAAACTTCAATACAGCCAGTGCTACCGTATCGGTTTTCAACGAATCCACCGAAGTTTCCAAAGAATGAGAGATGGAAACGGACTTCACCGAAGGATACAATACCTTCAATTCCGGTATAATGGTACGGCTCATCGCGTCATAAGTCTTATACTTCTTCAAAGTTGTCTCCAAAGAGGAAATCTTCACTTGCTGTTCCTGTAACCGCTGTTCGCTGTTTTTATAGAAATCTTCCATCACCATGGCACGGATAGAGGATATGTCCATCGCATCATTATTCATCCCCTGCAAAACAATCAGTTTGGAGTTCTCCAGTTGATACTGTTTCATCTTGTTACGCGCCAGTTCGATAGAAGCATCCGGAACTTCCGGGCCGATCAGGACGACACGGATTTCCTTCTTCTCGTAACTGATCTTTTTATCAAGAACCTGCGTATTCTCAAAGTTCAGCTCCTCATTAATGAAACGGTTGGCAGCAGTATCGTAGAACGTACTCTTTATAATGCCAAAAGTCAGATAAACAGCCGGACACATGGTCAGAACGACAATCAGGATAATGTATTTCCGCACTTTCTTCTCACGGTTCTTATCGACAAACTCTTTTCGCTGGAAGTGCATCACCCGGACACCGATATAAGTAGCAAGGCTGATGAATACGGAGTTTATAAAATACAGGTAAAAAGCACCCAGGAAATAAATTAAGTTACCGGATGCCAATCCATATCCAGCCGTACACAACGGAGGCATCAACGCTGTCGCGATGGCTACGCCCGGAATCACATTTCCTTTCTCTTTCGTGGAGAGCGCAACCACACCTGCCAATCCACCGAAGAGAGCGATGAATACGTCATAAATTGTAGGCGAAGTACGTGCCAACAACTCAGATTGCGCCTCAGCAATGGGGGTAAAAAGAAAGAAAATGGTTGCCGTAGTAACACTGAACGCTGTCGTGATAAGGAAACTCTTCAAGGAGCGTTTCATCAGTTCAAAATCGTTCAGCCCCACAGAAAGACCTACTCCCATGATAGGTCCCATCAGCGGAGAGATCAACATCGCACCGATAATCACAGCAGTTGAGTTGACATTCAATCCCAGGGAAGCCATAAAAATGGCGAAAATCAGAATCCAGAGGTTAGCTCCTTTGAATTCAACTCCCTTACGGATGGAATCTACGGTTTCAAGCTCATTGTCTTTATCTTTTCTCAGGTCGAGATATTCACGCAGAAAGCTTTTGACTGCAAAAATGTTACGGTTGTCTGTTTTCATAATTATTTCTTCACAAAACGGTTAATAATCGGTATTTGCCTTAACGGTAAGTCGTGTTTGACAATATATCCTATAAATACAAAAAGCAAAAGTGTACGAACCAGCATGCGGAGGATCATATTCTCCAAAGGCAGCCACTCCCCTATGCCGTATATCACGAGTGCCAGAAGGACGTAAGCCCCAATGCTTTTCAAGTCATAGTCGATGGGGTATTTCTTCTGTCCCACAAAATAAGATAGCAGCATGGCAACGGCATATCCCGTGAATCCTGCCCATGCACAAGCCATATACCCATAAATGGGAATAAGGAATATGTTCATCAAGATCACGATCGTACAAGCGGTGAGAGAGAAATAGGCTCCCCACCGGGTTTCATCGGTCAGCTTGTACCAGAACGAAAGATTGAAATAGATGCCCATGAACATTTCAGCCGCCATCACGATGGGAACAACCCTCAACCCTTCCCAATAACCGCGCCCGATGACATAGCGCAGTATGTCCAGATAGAACATTACAGCAAGGAATGCCAGCAGGGTAAAGATGATGAAGAACTTCATGGCCTGTGCATACATCTTCCGGTTGTCTTTCTCCTTGCTTTTGCCAAAGACAAAAGGCTCGTAGGCAAAACGGAAAGCCTGTGTAAACATCGCCATGATCATGGCGATCTTACTGGTAGCTCCATAGATACCCAGTTGCACATCGGCAGTGGCTTTATCGGGATAAACGAACGGAAAGATGATTTTATCGGCAACCTGGTTCAATATACCTGCAATTCCCAATATCAGGATAGGGAAAGAATAACGGAACATCCGCTTCATTAGTTCCCGGTCAAGCGTATAGCGGAAGCCTCGAAGTTCGGAAATCAAGCAAACCATCACGATGGAAGTACAGATGAGGTTGATAAGGAAGGCAACGCCCACGTTCGTACCTTTCAATCCTACAAAATAAAAGATGTTCAGCGCAATGCTGGCAAAGATAAAAAGCAGTTTCAATGCTGCAAACTTGATAGGACGTTTTTTATAACGCAGATAAGCAAACGGTATGCTCTGAATGGCATCCATCGCAATTACGATCAGCATCATGCCGAGATACCAGGGATGATCTTCATACCCCATCAGCCCAGCGATCGGCTTCAAAAACACCAGACAAATAAAAAGAAAAGAGAGTGAGATTCCACCTACCGTCATCAAAGTGGTGGAATAAACTCGTACCGGATCATCTTCTCCCTTATTGGCAAAGCGGAAAAAACCAGTTTCCATCCCGCACGTCAGCAACACTAACAGAAGTGCCGTAATGGCGTACATATTCGTAATGATTCCATAGCCACCTGTAGAGGCAGGCAGTGATATGGTATATATAGGTACCAGCAGATAGTTCAGAAAACGTCCGACAATACTGCTGATACCATAAATGGCAGTATCTTTTGCTAATGATTTTAATCCACTCATGTAGGTTAGTGATTAACTGTTTAGTGATAAATGATTAGTATAAGTCCACTAATCACTACCAAACAAGCTTCCTTGGTTACTATTGTAAATGCTACGCCCCAAATGTTTATAGGCCAGTTCCGTTACTTCGCGCCCGCGAGGCGTTCGTTTCAGGAAACCTTCTTTGATCAGGAAAGGCTCATAAACTTCTTCGATGGTTCCGGCATCTTCTCCTAAAGCCGTAGCAATGGTGGTAAGTCCAACGGGACCGCCTTTGAACTTATCGATAATCGTACAAAGTATCTTATTATCTATTTCGTCCAGCCCATACTTGTCGATGTTCAAAGCTTCCAGCGAAAAGTTAGCTATCTCCGTATCGATGGAACCAGAACCCTTCACTTGTGCAAAATCGCGTACACGGCGGAGCAGTGCATTAGCAATACGAGGCGTACCACGGCTGCGGGAAGCTATTTCACCGGCAGCGGGAACCGAACACGGCACATTCAAGATAGAAGCAGAACGACGGATGATATTGCTCAATACATCATCATCATAGTATTCCAGATGCAGGTTGATGCCGAACCGTGCCCGCAAAGGAGCGGTTAACAGGCCACTACGGGTAGTTGCGCCAACAAGTGTAAAAGGACTCAGATCAATCTGAATGCTCCTTGCAGAAGGACCTTTGTCAATCATTATGTCGATGCGGTAATCTTCCATAGCAGAGTACAAATACTCCTCCACAACCGGAGACAAACGATGGATTTCGTCGATAAACAACACATCGTTCGGCTCGAGACTGGTAAGTACACCGGCCAGATCACCCGGTTTATCAAGCACCGGCCCTGAAGTAATTTTAAATCCTACCCCAAGTTCGTTAGCGATGATATTAGATAGCGTTGTTTTTCCCAGTCCGGGAGGTCCATGCAAAAGAACATGGTCAAGAGCTTCCCCACGAAGACGAGCGGCTTTTACAAAGATGCGGAGATTATCCACCACTTTATCCTGCCCGCTAAAGTCTTCAAAGCTAAGTGGACGAAGTGCATTCTCAAAATCCCGTTCGCGGCTCGTTAGTTGATGATCCCGTATATTAAAGTCTTCTTCCATAAAATCTCGTACACATATTTCTGATATAGACGACAAAGATAGCATAAATCAAAAATACTCTACTAATAGTTGACACTATTTGTTTTTCTTGGAAACTTCGGAATCAGTCTATTGATAAAAACAAGGCAAAATAGTGCGGTCTATTTATGCCATTTATAAAACTATCGCATATTATTATTCGTACACCAAATAAATCTCATTAGTCATAAAATTTATCTCCCAATTTCCCCCTTCTATGCTTTCCCAATGATATTCTTCTGCCATACGATCCCACCAGTTTTGAAACTTCAGACCTGTATTACCCAAATCCTTAACCAGTTTCTCATATAAAGCCTCATCAGCAACAGTTATTATTTTTGATAATTCTTTTAGTCCATTACGACGTTCATGCAAAGCCTGAATTTCATTCTTCTCCTCTTCAGAAACAGTTCCAATTAACTTTTTCATAACATACCAATTATTATTAGTTTAAAATTCTTTTCTTATATCTAACGGATCGAGATAAACTAGTTCCTTTATATCCTGCCCAGGCAAAAACTCCCTGATTTGCCGTCTGAGAGCAGACAGTAAAAGGCGCGAAGCATTGCGTTCCAAATGCGCAACGACACATTGCTCATGCGAAGGAGTATTAACTTCATTAGTCATCTTACGATTCAAATATATACATCGCCTGCATTGATAAGCATCACAATTACGGCACAAAGGAGCATGATCTAACCGATAAAGCTGGGAATTCTTAATATCCAGCCCTGATTTTAAATCCCCAATGGAATCGTTTTCTGTTTCATAATAAAAAGCCGGGCAAACATAAAAATTACCATTAGGAGCCAACGTTACACTCTCCCAACCAGAATTACAGTTATTCATCCGACTTAACATCAGCCGATCAGTCAATAAATTCAGTTGTGGAGTTTTCCCTTGTTTATGCAAATCCTCTAATTGAAAAGATATCCGACTTAATACGCATTGGTAGGCTTCAAAATCTTTCTCTGTAAAAGTCTCTATATCGGTTATAATTACATTCAATCGAGAAATTTTGGAAATTACTTCTCCAATAACGGTATAATATCTGAAGAAATCTTTTTTTACAGTACGAAGCACATAAGCAACATTCAATTCATACGAATAAGTCCGTAATTGTATCCAGCCATCTAACACAACTACATCTGCATGCTCCTTATGGACTGCCGGAACTATTTTACTGTGCCTCACCGTATCTATAATATTTTTATATTCTTGTGGCAAATCATAACTCGGATAAACAAACTGAACCGTTAAATCCTCTTTCATCGCAAACATTACTCCTGCTTTGAGATCTTCCAATCCAATTAATCTATTTTCTAACCCTTTATTACTGTAATGACAGTATGATATACTAGTGTCATCTAATACGATAATCAAATATTGAAGCATTACACTCGTTGATTATATTATAAATGTTTTATTTTACCTTTGATTTTCATTCATTCTCTCCCTTTCCAATCTGGGAAAGAGTTTATTCCAATAATAATTATTTGCATGTACACGAGCTTTATGCATTTTACAAATAGCGGTAGAACGCTGATAAATGGTAGCAGTTTCCGCTGCATCGTAATTCTCTCCTTGACACCATGCACATCCTTCAGCGACTTCACAGGTTATACATTCTTGTGAACTTTGCGTACAACGGTCTAAGGTAAGAAACGGACGGAGTTTATTCTTATCGATGCCGTCCCAAACATTTCCAATAATCCAAGCTTTCTTATTTCGCAATGAATATTGGGCAAAGCGAGTACAAGGATAAAAATTTCCCGCAGCATCCACAGATAACATTCTTCCTGCTCCGCACCAATTCTGATTCTGATGAACACAATCCATCGGTTTGCCCAAATGTTCGCTAAAAAAAGAGCAAGCATAATCGTGATAGTACTCTTTATCGATAATCTCATCTGCTAATAGCAGTAGCTGTTCTTCAAACAAAATATCATCACCCGGTAGCCAAACATCCTCAAACACGCAATTTATATTAACCTCATGAATGCCTAAACCATAAAGATGGAGTACGCTATCTTTGATATAAGGGATATCGGCACTACTGATCGTTACTTTTGTAGCAGCATTGGGAAATTGCTCCAGCCAAAGGGGAATATTGCGAACTACATCATGGTATGATCCTCGCCCGGTAATTTTATATATCCGGTTCAGATCATGCTTCATTTCTGTTCCATCAATCGTAATTCCAATGCTCAGATGGCCGAGATTCTTCTTAACAAACTGCTGTACTTTCTCTTCGCTATAGTTGATGCCATTGGTAGAAAAACTAAAACGGTAGGAATTAAACCAATGATGATTCCTCCTAAACATTTCAATCTTAATATAATCACAAATCCGATCTATTAAACCTATTTCCAGAAACGGTTCACCTCCAATAAAATCCCAAACTACTGATTCCTCAGGGAATTCCCGTTCATTATCGAAAATATAATCAATCGCTTGTTTAGCTATCTCCCAAGGCATTCGTTCTTTTGTGTTTTTCCCTACGAGATAGCAATATTTGCAAGCAAGCTGGCAGTCTTTGGTAACGATGAAGGTAATAGATTTTGCTATACCGCCTTTCCAGTTATCGTTAATTTTAACTTGATTCATATTGATTCTAGTAGTTCATTTGCATACAGACATGGGTACATGAGTGTAAACAATACCTATCACACCCTCCTAAGCAAGATACGTTGCAATTCCCTTGACAAGATTTATCACAAGTATTCAAACATGAGATATTACATCCCGTTCTACAAGTCGTGTCACAATTCTGCGCACATCCCTGATTACAACTATTACCGCAACCGGAACAAGAAGATGAAGTGGCAGAATCTTTGCAATTATTACCACAATTATCCTTACAACCATTCGTACAGCTGACACTACAATCGGAGCATGAAGAAGACTTGGCAGTATTGTTACATTCTTCATTACAACCTTCTTTGCAAGTATTACTACATCCGCTTCCGCAACCATTTTGGGCAGTCCCAACACAACTACTGCTACAGCTCGTACCACATCCCGCTTGGGCAGTCCCAGTACAACTGTTTTTACAACCAAGCGGCTCGTCATCTTTGCTGCAAGCACTTAATAAACTTGGTGCCAATACTATTATCCCCAAAAATGGGATAGTCTGCTTTATGGCTTCTTTAATGAATTCCCGACGTGTTATTCCCATATATCTATTTATAATTTAATCAAAATAGTACAACCCTTTTTCTTTCAAGATATAGTGATAACGTATATCATCATCTATATTTGTAAATTTAAGATCCGTCTCATATGGAAAAACAAGATAATATGCACCGATTCCGTTAAATTCCTTCCAACCACCATCTTTCCGAAAATAAAAGCTACCTCTTCCATTTTCCAAATATATTGATTTTGAGTAGTCGGTATTTTTCTTCAAATAGCTATTATCTCCAACTGCCTCAACAAGATATGTACCGGTAATTTTTATATCATATACGATTTCAAGATAAAGTTTATATCGCGTAGTATACATTTCGGACATATCTTTTTCACAACCATTGATTTTTAAGTCAATAGAAAAATCACCGCCAATGGTTTGAATGAATACCTCATCATCAAAATACTCAACCTTTGACTCTATACGATTATATGGCCTTATATAATAAGTTGTTCCAGGCTTTAAAGCAGTCAATTCCAAATGTAATTTACCATCGCTTTCAAGGCTGGCAGTCGTTGTATTATCCGTAATCTTAGGATTTGGAGATGTTCCGTAACAGACATTAATAGTAGTTATTCCACTTGGGGCGGCAGATATTAGTATGATTTTGTCCTCATATATATCAGTAGCCTCGAAATGTGTTTTAATAATACCTGTTGTAGTAAATTCACCTGTTTCTCCATAATAATAATCCCCATTCAGTTTGGCAAATATGCGAACATAGTAAGTGGTTTCCGGCTGCAAATCATTCAATGTATACGCAATATTGTTGTTCGAAAGTATCACTTTCGTATCGGCAATTGTTGGCATTGGTGAAATTGAATAGCAAATGCCGATTTCCTCCGTTTGTAAACCATAAGTCGTTATGGTTCCTTGGATATAGGCCGTGGATGTAGAAACAGAAGTTATCTGGGGGATAGATATATCAACTGTCGTTTTCGTGGCAAACATTGCCTGATCTCCATATTTGGCAGAGCCGTCTGTAATTGCGTAAATACGAACATAATAAGTAGTATTCGCTTCTAATTTAGTCAATGTATAAGAGAGGCTCTCACCGGATAAAGAAACTTTTTTATCATTAATTGTCGGTGATGGGGTTGTAGAATAACAGATACCAACCTCACTGATCTTAACCCCGAATGCCTTTGCCGTCCCTGTTACTAGGGCCGATATTGAAGTAACGGCCGAAACTTCGGGAGCAGATATTATTACTCCTTTATTTAAAACTGTAATTTGGCAGGATGCCGTTTTACTTCCATTATTTGTGGTCGCTTTAATAGCAACCTTCCCTTCTGCCACGGCAGTCACTTTACCATCGCGATCTACTGTTGCTATGCTATTATCTTCGGAACTCCAAGCTACAGCTTTATTGGTTGCATTATCAGGAATTACAGTCGCCTCAAGTGTCACATCATCTCCTACTACCATAGTGGTATCTATAGGATTAATAGATACTCCTGTCACATTGACCACTTTATCTACTACCGTAACCTTACATGTGGCAGTTTTTTTCCCAACAAGTGAAGTTGTGGTAATAACAGCCTCACCAAGTTCCACAGCAGTTACCATTCCCGTCTCATCGACTGTCGCAACACCGGGTACGCTCGAACTCCAAGTATGTCCTTTGTCAGATGCATCCCCTGGAGTAAAGGAAGCAATCAATCGTTCAGTCTTTCCTTTTTCCAGTACTAATTCATTTTTGTTCAATGCAATATCAGGGGACTCCACCTCTTTGTCGTCACTTTTACTACAGCCCGATGCTAAAAGCAATGCCAACAACAAAACTGTTTCTGCAAGAACACACATTGACCTACTACTAAACTTCTTATTACTAAGCATAAATAACATAGGTTAATGCCTATAGACTTTCCCCTGATTCAGCAATAAATAAAAAAAGGCATGGGAAGTCTGTACTTTCGCTTATCCCGAACTCAGGCTCTCGCATCGCCCATCTACAAGGATAAGCAACGCAGCTAGCCCACGCCAAGATGAAATATACAGAACACCACGCCAAACGCAATGTTTGAATATGCACCTAATGTGGACGCTCCCCGTTGCCGTATCTCCTTGTAGATTTCAAATTTGCGAGATTTGAGTTCAGAAGATAACGTTTGGTAAACGCCTTTTCTCAATTATTCATAAGAACCTCCCCTAACCCACTGGCTAGCTGAGATTCCTCACAAAGGAAAGTACTTTTAACAAGAAAAGCAAATGTTTTGTGAAAAATCAATGCTTATTTATTCTATGTATTAATTGGGACATGCAACAATAACGATAACTATACAATAAAAGTGAAAACAAAACATAGTATTCTTCCAACAAAAAAACGTTGTGATTTCAATTACTTTTTGTCACTTTGTATTTCCTACCCACTCATGGTTCCGTTTTTTCCGCCCTACATACAAGTGAAAGCGAAAAAACGAAACGAATTTTCATATTTTCCAATGATACAGCCGGATACAGGAATCTTTACAGTTCTAAAAAATAATAATAGAGCCTATTTCTCTCTTTTATTGGAATTAGAAAGCAAAAAGAGGTATTTTACATGATGAATGCGGATATCGGAGCTGATGGGTATTGCTACCCAACGTGATGGACATTGCTACTTTACACGTTGGGCATAGCTATTCCACATATCAAGTATCCCTACCTGACGTGTTGGGTATAGCTATCCAAGAAACCGAACATGCTACATTCTCAACACATATAGCAAAAAAACGGAATAAAAATGCCGATCTTCCATCTATGGCTTCCTATTTTTTCGTCTCAAAAAGATATGCTTGTCACAAGAACATGGGAAAAAGAAACAATCTGATAAGGAATATATTGAAAAGTGAACAATCATTCCACAATCCATTTTTCAATATTCCGTGTTTTCTTACTAAAGTTTACCCCAATCTTGAAAAGCTTACGGGGATCGGATGCAAAAGGCAAAGCGTAGTGCTTCTCATTAATCTGTTGCAATGCTTCCTCCGCTGTGCCATTCAATTTAAACTCCATTACATAAATAAATTTATCCGTTTGCAGAACAAGGTCAACGCGCCCCTCACTGGTATGGTATTCCGCTTTTACGTAGAAACCTACCAGTTTGAAAACGATAAAAAGTACATTCTGATAATGTAGTTCCAAATCATGAGCTAATTCATAGGGGGTATCTGCAAAGAAACTCTGCAGGCGACGAAAGAATGCATCATAATCACCATTGTCTACTTCCTGTACAAATTTCTTTATCTCAAACGGAGATTGCACCGCACTGTAATGGGTATAATAGTGAAGCAAAAAGCGAATGAACCTCTCTTCCACTTCACGATTAGGAAATCCCAGACGGTAAATACCGAATTCTGGATCATAATCCTTGATAGTAAGATAACCGCTCTGGTAGATGACGGGAATAGGGTCGGTAGATGAAGCGTCAATGCTATTGAGTACATCGGCACTTGTTTCCTCGTGTGCCATACGTTCCAAATCATAATGATGCTTCTTGAGCAATTTCACTAAATAAGTAGGCGTACCCGTCTCAAACCAGTTACATTAGACAAAGATAGTCTTCTTCAGAAGAACTTCATACCAAAGTATGCTAAAATCCGATAACGCCCCCATTATTCATCATTATTCATCGTTGCATATAATACTTCCTCTCTTCTTCCGTCAATTTCTCGATGGAATAACGCAACATGGTTCGAGGCATTTTCTTACTATATTGATCCAGAAATTGTAACAACAAATCTTTATCCCGCTTTCCCATTTCACGAAGCATCCAGCCGACCGCTTTCCGCATCAGATCATGTTCATGCAGTAACAACTTCTCTGAGAGACGGAGAGTGTCGATGAAATCGTTGTTTCTGATCAATGTAATGGTAGCGACAACGGCTATACGCTGATCCCAAAGCAAGGAGCTATCTGCCAAACGATATAAATCTTCACGGGATTTATCTTTCAGGTATTCCCCGACAATGTAAGGAGCGGAAAGGTCTACCAAATCCCAATTATTAACCCGGCAGGTCTGTGTAAGATAGAAGTCGTAGATTGCTTTTCTCCCCGTTTCATCGGACTTCTTATAACGTTCCACCAACATCAGCAACGCACATAAACGACATTCGTGCCACTCGCTCTGCAATAAGTCAGCCATTACCTCGAACGGTTCCTCTTTATGCCGCTTAGCCACTTGGCGGGTATTGGGCACTACCACACCGAGAAACTTATCACCCTCACCATATTGTCCCTTTCCCGTCTTAAAGAAATAAGGCAAAAAGTCCCTTTTCACCGGATCAACATAGGCTTCCAACTCTTTCTGAATCTCTTTTGTCTTCGTTTTCATTTGATCATAATCTTTTATCTGCGTGATCCGTAGTGGATTCAACCGGGTTCAAAAATAAACAAAAAAAAGACCCGCATATGGAAAGTTATAACTATTTTTGCATTCAGTGTCCAATAATAAATGCCGTCGACTATGCATAAAAGATTTTTAGGAGCTTTCTGGTTTCTGCTCATTGTCCTCTCCATCCATGCCCAATCTCCGCGGGAGAAAGGGTTAAAAAGTATCACACAACACTCAGCGGAAGCGATTGTCGGTTTTCTTGCCGATGATGAATTGGAAGGTCGCGAAGCCGGTCAGCATGGTTCGCGCCTGGCTGCGCGCTACATCGTTTCACGGTTGAAGGAGATCGGAATAGCTCCGTTGGATTCCCTCGGCTATTATCAGCCTTTCGAAGGCTATCGCAAAGAACGCCAACAAAAAGGACGCTGGGAGGTCGATCCCGATTCTATCGTCACTATCAAAAAAGGGACTCATCGGTGTTTGTCCATGGCAAACGTACTCGGAGTCGTCCCCGGCAAACGGCAGAATGAATTTGTCGTTGTCGGTGCGCATTTCGATCATCTGGGAACTGATCCTGCATTGGTGAATGATCAGATTTACAACGGTGCTGATGACAATGCTTCCGGTGTGTCTGCCGTTCTACAGATAGCTAAGGCATGTATGGAAACAGGAAAACAGCCGTTGCGCACGGTGATCTTCGCTTTTTGGGACGGAGAAGAAATAGGTCTGCTCGGTTCCAAGTACTTCACACAGACTTTTCCTTCCATCGAGCGGATTAAAGGCTATCTGAATTTCGACATGATCGGTCGTAATACGGATAACGCCCGTCCGGAACATGTGGTGTATTTCTATACAGCGTCCCATCCTGTTTTCGGGGAATGGCTGAAAGAAGATATCCGCCAATACGGTTTCCGTCTTCAACCGGATTACCGGAGTTGGGACAAACCTGTCGGAGGAAGTGACAATGCTTCTTTTGCCCGTTTTGAAGTACCTATCATCTGGTATCACACAGATGGGCATCCGGATTACCATCAACCTTCCGACCATGCCGATAAATTAAACTTCGAGAAACTGACATACATCACCAAAGCCGCTTTCCTCAATGCCTGGAATCTGGCAAATGAAACTGACTACTAAAACGACCAAGCAAACATGGTTCTGAATTACATCTGGATAGCTTTCTTTATCATTGCTTTCATCGTAGCCTTGGGAAAACTTATTTTCACGGGGAACACTGAGATATTCACTGAGATCATAAATTCGACCTTTGTTTCCTCGAAAACAGCTTTTGAAGTTTCGCTCGGACTGACGGGAGTACTCTCGCTCTGGCTCGGTGTCATGAAAATCGGGGAAAACAGCGGACTTATCAATGCATTGGCACGCTGGCTGAGTCCGGTCTTCTGCCGTTTGTTTCCCGATATTCCGAAGGGACATCCCGTGATGGGATCTATCTTTATGAACATGTCCGCCAACATGCTGGGACTCGACAACGCTGCTACTCCGATGGGATTGAAAGCTATGAAAGAGCTACAAGAGCTGAATCCGAAAAAAGATACTGCCAGCAATCCCATGATTATGTTTCTGGTTATCAATACATCCGGACTGATATTGATTCCCATTTCCATCATGGTTTACCGCGCCCAATTGGGAGCTGCACAACCTACGGATATTTTTATCCCGATTCTACTCAGCACATTCATCTCTACGCTCGTAGGGGTAATTACTGTCAGCATCTCCCAACGTATCAACCTGATTAACAAACCAATATTGATACTCATGGGATTCCTGAGTTTATTCTTCGGTGGCTTGATCTATCTTTTCACCCGTCTTTCTCGAGAAGAGATGGGCACTTATTCCACCTTGATAGCCAATATAATCCTGTTCGGTGTCATCGTCCTTTTCATCCTGACGGGCATACGAAAGAAGATAAACGTGTATGATTCCTTCGTAGAGGGTGCTAAAGAAGGATTCTCCACAGCGGTAAGGATTATTCCCTACCTGGTAGCCTTTCTGGTCGGCATTGCCGTATTCCGGACTTCGGGTGCAATGGACATCCTTGTGGATGGCATCGGGTATGTAGTGGGGTTTTGCGGACTCGACACCAGTTTTGTCGGTGCGTTGCCCACAGGGTTGATGAAATCGCTCAGCGGCAGTGCGGCCAACGGATTGATGATCGACACGATGAAAGAATTCGGTCCCGATTCATTCGTTTCCCGTGTCAGTTGTGTAGTACGCGGTGCTTCGGACACTACATTTTATATTCTGGCGGTCTATTTCGGCAGTGTAGGAATCACCAAAACCCGGAATGCCGTCACTTGTGGACTGATAGCCGACTTTTCCGGTATTATCGCTGCAATATTCATTAGTTATTTATTTTTCTTTTAAAACATACTCCAATTATGGCTGTAACTTACCAAACCGAAGGCGTAAAAATGCCTGATATCAAAAAGCGTGAAACGACTGAATGGATCAAATCCGTAGCTGCCGCTTATGGCAAGAGAATCGGTGAAATCGCCTATATTTTCTGTTCGGATGAAAAAATACTGGAAGTAAATCGTCAATATCTGCAACATGATTACTATACGGATATCATTACCTTCGATTACTGCGAAGGCAACCGTCTTGCTGGCGACCTTTTCATTAGTCTGGATACAGTGAAAACGAATGCCGAACAGTTTGAAGCAGATTACAATACGGAGCTACACCGCGTCATTATTCACGGCATCCTCCATCTTTGCGGCATCAATGACAAAGGACCGGGTGAGAGGGAGATCATGGAAGAAGCGGAAAACAAGGCTTTGGAGATGAGGAAATAAACTTTGCATTGATAAAAAATAAGCAAATTGTAAGCCAGAGAACTGAGGTTTATTATTCATCTGACTATTTTAGTATCACTGCCATCTTTTTTGAAAAGGAAAACGCTTAAGGAATATATTATCAATCACCCCTTAAGCGATTTCTTGATAAAGAGAGAGTAAAGTAGTACACACGAACACACTTCCCTCAGAAAACTATATATCGCTTTCATTTCCCCCACCGATTGTTACCATTCTCCAAAACAAAGAACCAGGTACTAATCAAAAATAAAAGCGCAAGCCGCCTAATAAATTAAAACGGTTGATCCCGCTTCTTTCATTTTCTTTCAGATTCATGTCATCTTCATTGGGAAGACTGCCTGAGACATAACTTGTAGTTGCCCCAAGACCTATGTTTTTTGAAAGCATATATTCAACGCCAATAGTAAGATGCCCCCCGAAACCAGTCATATCATTACTCGGTTCATGATAAAGCAAAAGTCCGAAACCTACTCCATATTTCAATATCCATTTATTCAATTTAGTACGACCAACCAATTCGGGAGCCAAATAAGAAAGTACCATATTTCCTTCGTCAAAAGCAGCCCTATAGCCTGAATATTGGAATCCAACTCCTAAACCGGACTTCCAAACATGCTCGTAACCTAATCGCCATTCGACTCCTCCTTTATGGCCCAAACTATTACCGGAATAATCATAAAGCCTGCTCGTTATCCATCCGTAACCAACACTCATCTCAAACGTATTGGCGGGTGCCATCCGTTGACGACGTTCTTCATTAGTTACCGTGAGAAAGTCTTGCACGGGATTAGCTTTTAAAGTATCAACCTCCAGATTACTAAGATGCAACATCAAACCAGATATCTGATGGCAGGAACTCCCCCAAAAAGAAGGTTCCATATGATTGGTAATAACAAGTCCATTACCTCCCGCTTTTCCGGTAGCCTCCTTTGCCAAATACACAACCTGGTCATATTTGCATTGGGTAGAAAAACCTCTATCCACTACAGATACTCGCCCAATTGCCTCGGCTGAATTAGGAACAGTTTCTCCCATTTCTATTACAATGACAGAATCAGGTAACACAACTTCGGGATAAGTCTTAGCAAGAGCAGTGACTACTTTGGGTGAACATGAAACGAATAGTAGCATTATTACTACACCAGAGAATAGATGAATATTTTTCATATATTAAAAATGACAGGTTTAATTATTGCAAAGATACGGAAAAGTCACATATAACAAAAAATATCGTAGATTTGCAACCATAGTCCATAACCTCTCAAATAACGCATATGAAGAAATATCTTTTTATCAGCTTTTTTATTTTATCTGTTTTCACGTCAACAGCACAAAACAATGATTGGAAAATAGAGGCAAATAACACTACCAACTACGTTGGGACACCGGTAGCTAACGGTGGAATCGGTATTCTTCCCTGGTCAGAACCTTTTTCGATTCGTCATATCATTCTTAACCATGTATTCGACAGCGATGGCCCCAGAGGAATAAGCCGTGTCTTAAGAGGCATTAATCCGTTTCTCCTAACTCTGGAACTTGATGGTGAACAAATCACCAAAGACAATATCAAAGATTGGAAACAAGTGGTCGATATGAAAGAAGCAACACATAATACTTCGTTCACAGGGCTGAATAAAGCAGAAATCAGTTATAGTATTTGCGCTTTGCGAAATATGCCTTACGCAGGGTTAATCCGGGTAAACGTGAAAGCTTTGGATAATTTAAGTTTAAAAGTAATTCAGACAATGGAAGTACCTGATGAGTATGGAAAGCCAACCTCTGTGTTCAAAACCATGCAAGATGGAACCAGCAGGCAACTTGTTTTCCAGACAAGCGCCCCCTCTGCACAAGGAGCGCAGCATGTTTCAGCTTCCTCATCTTTCCTATGTCCGGACAGTACCTATACGATACAGGCCAACAAGAAGGATAACAACATGTATGTTGAGAAACAATTAAAAAAAGGAGAAACAGCAACTTTTGCTTTGGTTGCAGTCATCTGTTCAACACGAGACTTTTCCGACCCTTATGGTGAATCAGAGCGTCAGGTCGTTTATGCCAAGCATGAAGGAACGCAGAGACTGATATCTTCGCACCGCTGCCTATGGAATGAACTGTGGGAAGGAGACATCGTCATAGAAGGTGATAAAGAAGCTCAAAGGGATGTACGTTTCGCTTTATACAATCTCTATTCTTTTTGCCGGGCAGGAAGCAGGCTTAGCATTTCGCCAATGGGTTTATCAGCGCAAGGGTACAATGGACACATCTTCTGGGATACCGAAATCTGGATGTTTCCACCCATGCTTTTACTCAATGGCGAAATAGCCGAATCCATGATCAATTACCGTACCGACCGACTCGATGCAGCCCGCAAGAAAGCTTATATCCATGGCTATAAAGGTGCCATGTTTCCTTGGGAGTCGGATGATTCAGGAAATGAAGCAACCCCTTCCTGGGCATTGACCGGACCATTCGAACACCATATCACAGCAGATGTTGCCATAGCATGCTGGGCATATTATTCTATCACTAAAGACAAAAAATGGCTCATCGAAAAAGGATACCCACTTATGAAAGAAGCTGCTGATTTTTGGGTTAGCCGTGCAGAAAAGAACGAAGATGGTACTTATTCCATCTGTAATGTGGTAGGAGCCAACGAATATGCAGACGGAGTAACTGATAATGCCTTTACCAACGGTTCTGCAATCCGGGCACTTCAAGATGCGACAAAAGCTGCGGCAATCTGTGGAGAGAAAGCCCCCAGAGCATGGTCGGAAGTTTACAAGAGTTTGAGAATTCACTCTTTCGATGATGGTACTACACGAGAGCATAAAGACTATCAGGGAATAATGATCAAACAAGCCGATGCCAACCTACTTGGGTATCCACTGGGGATAATATCCGATCCAACCACCTTAAGAAAAGACCTGGCTTACTATGCAGACAAAATAGATCCCGAAAACGGACCAGCCATGTCCTATTCTGTTTTCTGCGTGCAATACGCTCGTTTAGGTGAAGCTGAAAAAGCCTATGAAATGTACAAAAAAAGTTTTCAGCCTAACCAACGTCCTCCTTTCGGAGTAATTGCAGAAACAGCAACCAGCCAGAACCCCTACTTTGCGACAGGAGCCGGAGGACTGTTACAAGCCGTAATCAACGGCTTCGGGGGGATTCAAATTACCGACAAAGGAATCATCCAATTACCATCCGTGTTGCCGCCTCACTGGAAGAAGCTGATCATAAAAGGCGTAGGCCCCGACAGGAGAACATTCATAAAAGAACAAAAATAATCTTTCCGTAGTTTTCCTTTTTCGTAACTTTGCATCGTTCGAAACATAACTATTGAAAGAATGGACTTTAAGTATGATGTTATAGTAATTGGTGCCGGACATGCAGGCTGTGAAGCAGCGGCAGCGGCAGCTAATCTGGGTTCCAAAACTTGTCTCATTACAATGGACATGAATAAAATCGGGCAGATGAGCTGTAATCCGGCAGTTGGAGGTATTGCCAAAGGACAGATTGTACGCGAGATTGATGCTTTAGGAGGACAGATGGGATTGATTACGGACAAGACTGCCATCCAGTTCCGCATATTAAACCGTTCTAAAGGGCCAGCAATGTGGAGTCCACGTGCACAGTGTGACCGTAATAAATTTATCTGGGCATGGCGAGAAGTATTGGAAAATACACCCAATCTTCATATCTGGCAAGATACCGTAAAAGAGCTACTCGTTGAAAACGGTGAAATAATAGGATTAAAGACTATCTGGGATGTAACCTTTCATGCTAAATGCATCGTACTTACAGCTGGTACATTCCTTAATGGCTTGATGCATATTGGTAAAAGCATGTTGCCCGGAGGGCGCATGGCAGAACCTGCATCCTACCAATTGACTGAATCCATAGCAAGGCATGGCATTGAGTATGGACGTATGAAAACAGGCACTCCGGTTCGTATAGATGGACGCAGTGTTCATTATGAATTAATGGATACTCAAGACGGAGAGACAGACTTCCATAAGTTTTCTTTCATGGACACTCAAGTACGTCATCTGAAGCAACTGCAATGTTGGACGTGTTATACGAATCCCGAAGCACACCGCATACTGCGTGAAGGACTTTCAGAATCTCCCCTTTTCAACGGGCAGATTCAAAGTATAGGTCCACGTTATTGTCCAAGTATAGAAACCAAAATCGTAACTTTCCCTGACAAGGAACAGCACCAGTTATTCCTCGAACCGGAAGGAGAAACGACACAAGAATTATATTTGAATGGTTTTTCTTCTTCACTCCCAATGAGTACCCAAATAGAGGCATTAAAGAAGATACCCGCTTTCAAAGATCTTGTGATTTATCGACCGGGATATGCCATAGAATATGATTACTTCGATCCTACTCAATTAAAACATACGTTGGAATCGAAGATTATCAAGAACTTATTTTTTGCCGGACAGGTAAACGGAACAACCGGATATGAAGAAGCCGGAGGGCAAGGAATAATTGCCGGAATTAACGCACATATCAATTGTCATGGTGGAACCCCTTTTACTCTTTCCCGTGATGAAGCCTATATTGGCGTATTAATCGATGATCTTGTAACTAAAGGCGTGGATGAACCTTATCGAATGTTTACATCCCGTGCCGAGTATCGCATTTTGCTTCGTATGGATGATGCAGATATGCGACTCACAGAAAAAGCATGGAGACTAGGTTTAGTAAAAGAGGATCGATACGAACTTCTAAAAAGAAAGCGGGAAGCAGTGGAAAGGATTATTTCTTTTGCACAAAGTTATTCGATAAAAGCGTCTCTTATTAATGATTCTCTTGAAAAATTAGGCACCACCCCTCTTCGACAAGGATGCAAGTTAATAGAATTAATAAATCGGCCACAAATAACAATAGAGAATATAGCCGAACATGTTCCAGCTTTCAAACGTATACTCGATGAAATAATTGAAAGAAAAGAAGAAGTTATAGAAGCTGCAGAGATTTTAATCAAATATGAAGGTTATATTGGCCGTGAAAGAATCATAGCCGACAAATTAGCTCGCTTAGAAGGCATAAAGATAAAAGGAAGATTTGATTATAATTCAATTCAATCCCTCTCTACCGAAGCACGTCAGAAATTAGTTAAGATTGATCCGGAAACCATTGCACAAGCGAGTCGAATCCCAGGAGTATCCCCCAGCGACATAAATGTATTATTAGTACTTTCGGGAAGATAACAGAATGCGTTTCACGTGAAACAAAACATTTAAGGAAATAAAATAAATCCATGATTATGAGCAAAGAAGCACTTATTAAAAGCATTCGGGAAATAGCTGATTTCCCGATACCCGGAATCCTCTTTTACGATGTAACAACCTTATTCAAGGACGCTGAAAGGTTGCAAGAATTATCGGATACGATGTATGAGATGTACAAAGACAAAGGTATTACAAAAGTAGTAGGTATTGAGTCTAGGGGTTTCATAATGGGACCGATTCTCGCAACAAGGCTAAACGCAGGTTTCGTACCCATTCGCAAGCCAGGAAAGTTACCAGCAGAAACCATCGAAGAAAGTTATGACAAAGAATATGGAAAAGACACTGTACAAATCCATAAAGATGCTATCGATGAAAACGACATTATTTTACTTCATGATGACTTATTGGCTACAGGTGGAACAATGGAAGCAGCATGCAAGCTTGTGAAAAAATTAAGGCCAAAGAAGGTATATGTAAACTTCATCATTGAACTAAAAGAATTAAATGGAAGGTCTGTATTTGGAAATGACGTAGAAGTAGAATCTGTTTTGTCACTCTAAAATTCTCCCACAGACAGGGACAAAGACATCCACATCGTTTTCGCTGAATCAACATTTAAAGAATTTAATTGAAAGAGGAATAAAGCCTTTCATTGAAAAAGACAAAAGACAGACACAAAACGCGAATCCGCAAACTACACAAATTGATAAAAGAGCTGTGTAACCTGTGGAATTCGCGTTTTATCATAACAGCTTCAAATATTCAAACATTACGAAACAATATATGTTCAAATCGCATCATACCCTTTAATAGATGGAAACAAATCAGGAATTAAATACCAATGAATATTTAAAAGGAATCGTTTCGAACCTTCCGGAAAGACCAGGCATTTATCAATACTTGAATGCTGAAGGAACAATCATATATGTGGGAAAAGCCAAAAACCTAAAAAGAAGGGTCTACTCCTATTTTAGCAAAGAGCATGAGCCGGGAAAGACAAGGGTGCTTGTCAGCAAGATAGCCGACATACGCTATATCGTGGTCAATACGGAAGAAGACGCTCTACTATTGGAAAACAACCTAATAAAGAAATATAAGCCACGCTACAACGTATTGCTTAAAGACGACAAAACATATCCTTCTATTTGCGTGCAAAACGAATATTTCCCAAGAGTATTCAAAACTAGGAAAATCATCCGAAACGGATCATCCTATTTCGGTCCTTATAGCCATATCCCCTCTATGAATGGAGTATTGGACTTGATTAAACATCTTTATCCGCTGCGCACTTGCAACTTAAATTTATCACCCGAAAACATACGCGCAGGAAAATTCAATGTTTGCCTTGAATATCACATAAAGAAGTGCGCTGGACCATGTATCGGCCTCCAATCTCAAGAAGAATACCTTAAAAACATTGATGAAATCAAGGAAATTTTAAAAGGGAACACCCAAGAAATAAGCCGAATGTTACTTCAGAAGATGCAAGACCTTTCAGCTGAAATGAAATTTGAGGAAGCTCAGAAAGTTAAAGAAAAATATATATTAATCGAAAACTACCGCTCCAAATCGGAAGTGGTCAGTGCCGTACTACATAATATCGACGTCTTTTCCATTGAAGAAGACGACAATAACTCTGCATTTATCAATTATTTGCATATTACTAACGGGGCTATCAATCAAGCATTCACTTTCGAATACAAAAAGAAACTGAATGAGAGCAAAGAAGAACTACTCACACTGGGCATCATCGAGATGAGAGAACGATATAAAAGTCTCTCACGTGAGATAATCATCCCGTTTGAACTCGACATGGAATTAAATAACGTCGTATTCACCGTTCCCCAACGGGGAGATAAGAAGAAACTACTCGAACTATCCATGCTTAATGTAAAACAATACAAAGCCGACCGGCTGAAACAAGCAGAGAAGCTTAATCCCGAGCAAAGGAGCATGCGACTAATGAAAGAAATCCAGCAAGAACTACATTTGGACAAATTACCGATGCAAATAGAGTGCTTCGACAATTCCAACATTCAAGGTTCTGATGCAGTAGCAGCATGCGTTGTTTTCAAAAAAGCGAAGCCATCAAAGCAAGATTACCGGAAATATAATATTAAAACCGTAGAAGGACCGGATGATTATGCATCTATGAAAGAGGTGGTTAGAAGGCGTTACCAACGTGCCATAGAAGAAGAGACTGCCCTACCCGACCTCATCATCACCGACGGAGGGAAAGGACAAATGGAAGTGGTTCGCCAGGTCATGGAAGAGCTTCAACTGGATATCCCCATCGCTGGTCTTGCCAAAGACCGAAAGCATCGGACTTCAGAATTACTATTCGGTTTCCCTCCCCAAACCATCGGGCTAAAACAACATAGCCCCCTATTTAAGTTATTAGAGCAGATACAAAATGAAGTCCACCGGTTTGCTATTACATTCCACCGTGACAAACGCAGTAAACGGCAGATAACGTCTGCACTTGACACGATAAAAGGTATTGGAGAAAAGACCAAAACGGCTTTATTAAAAGAGTTCAAAAGTGTAAAACGGATCAAAGAAGCATCTTTGGAAGAAATAAGCGCCATTGCCGGTGAAGCTAAAGGAAAGCTCATAAAAGACGCATTGAAATAGATACATGTAAATAAAGCATAAGATTTCGCAGAAAACTCTGCAAAGCAGAGCATACTCTGTAACGAATTTCGTAAATTTGCCTTTCTAAAAGAAGCAGTAGTTGAATGAATGATTTACCCAATCAATCGTTAAACTAAAAAATTAATTCATTAGTAAAGAAGAGAATAAATGAGAGTAGTAATACAACGAGTCAGTCATGCATCTGTCTGTATTAATGGTAATTGTAAATCTTCGATCGGTCCAGGGATGCTGATTTTGATAGGCATAGAGGATACCGACGAATCAGAAGACATTGAATGGCTATGCAAAAAAATAGTCAATTTACGTATCTTCGATGACGAAAACGGAGTGATGAATAAATCTATTCTTGATGTTAACGGAGACATTCTAGTTATCAGTCAATTTACGCTACATGCATCGACTAAAAAAGGGAATCGTCCCTCTTACATCAAAGCTGCCAAACCCGAAATTTCCATCCCACTCTACGAACAATTCTGCCGGAAATTGAGTTCTTCACTAGGAAAAGAAATTGGAACAGGCGAATTCGGAGCCGACATGAAAGTGGAGTTATTAAACGATGGTCCGGTCACTATATGCATAGATACTAAAAACAAAGAATAATGACATTTGAAGAAGCCCAAAAGCAGGTTGACCTGTGGATAAAACAGTATGGAGTACGCTATTTCAGCGAACTCACCAATATGGCAGTTCTTACCGAAGAAGTAGGTGAACTAGCTCGCGTAATGGCCCGTAAATATGGTGATCAATCTTTCAAAAAAGGCGAGAAAGACAACTTGGATGATGAAATGGCAGATGTACTTTGGGTACTGCTCTGCCTTGCTAACCAAACCGGAGTAAACCTAACGGAGGCATTCGTCCGTAACCTTGAGAAAAAGACTAAAAGAGATAATCAAAGACATATAAATAATCCCAAATTGAGTGATAATGGAACAGAATGACAGCCATCTGAACAAGTATGACGCCACATTGGCTAAGTACAACACGAATCTGAACGATGCCGAGATACAAGCTAAAGTAGATAAAATCATCGAAGAAAAAGTAGCAGAAAACAATACGGAAGAAGTAAAGAAATTTCTGTTCAACTGCATAGATCTTACTACTCTAAACTGTACGGACAGCGATGAAAGCGTGATGAAGTTTACGGAGAAAGTAAACCAATTCGATGATGAATTCCCCGACCTAAAGAATGTAGCAGCTATTTGCGTTTACCCGAATTTTGCTGAAGTAGTCAAAAACACACTTGATGTGGACGGAATCAATATCGCCTGTGTTTCAGCCGGATTTCCTTCTTCCCAAACATTCATAGAAGTAAAAATAGCAGAAACGGCTATGGCATTAATGGAAGGCGCAAATGAAATAGACATTGTAATTTCTGTTGGAAAATTCCTGAGCGGAGACTATGAAACGATGTGTGACGAAATCCAAGAACTGAAAGATACTTGTAAGGAATGCCATATGAAAGTGATCCTTGAAACAGGGGCTTTGAAAACAGCCTCTAACATCAAAAAGGCCTCTATCCTATCTATGTATGCAGGCGCAGATTTCATCAAGACCTCAACCGGGAAAATACAACCTGCTGCAACACCAGAAGCTGCTTATGTGATGTGCGAAGCCATTAAAGAGTATCATGAGAAAACCGGTAATAAAATCGGTTTTAAGCCCGCTGGTGGTATCAACACCGTTCATGATGCACTTGTATACTATACTATCGTAAAAGAACTTTTGGGAGAGGAATGGCTAAACAATAAATTATTCCGATTGGGAACCAGCAGATTAGCCAATTTACTACTTTCTGAAATCAGAGGAGAAGAAATCAAATTCTTCTAAAATAATGATTCTATTAAATGGAAAATCCGTCACCTTCTCTTCTAAATTAAGCAGGAAGTAAACTCGGAAATACCACTTTTCCCTTTAGTAATTTGGGTTCAGCTCAGCATAACCAAATTACCGAGTTAGTGTCGATTCGTTGTCACGCTCTTGTCAATTCGTTGGCAAAAGCGTGACATTCTACAGGTATTCTTGTGCCAACCCATTAGAACAAAATCCTTTCTTGTACAACTAAGCCAAAAGAAGAGGTATCCAGTAGTATCAAATGAATTAAAGAGAAACCAACTTATCCACTAATTTCCCGCAAAAACATAGTATAATTCGTTAGAACTAAAGAACAATCTCTCAACCAGATAAAGAAATGCAATACCCGTTACAGAATCAACTTATTATTAGCAGCTAAGAAATAATTTCATCAACAGAAATCGCCATTTTTGTAGCAAAAATTAAGAAAAACTAAACTTCCTTACTCTGCAAAACTCATTTTTATTATCTTTGCAAAAATATTAGCTCAAAGAGAGAGAGCTAATACATTGTATTAGAGAACGTTTCATTTATTATCTTTTTCCTGGAATTCGGCAAAATTCGTGTTATGAAAGGTAATAGGCAAACGGGTCTCACGCACCTTCACGTATATACTCTTGTTATATATCGAATGGAGCGTGAGACTGTTGCTTGTATCATCATAACGGCTTGCCGAAGCCCCAGGAAAGATACAGAGCAACAGTTCTCACGCTTTTCGGTTACACAAAATTTAAAAACAAGAGTATGGAGCAACAAAACATTTCGTTAAGATTCAATGGCAACCTAGAAGACTGCAACCTTCCAAAATCTAAGAAACAAGATTTATTTATCGGACTTATAGCGGGAATGAGGAAGGGATTCTTTGTCAACAGTCTCAGTACTGGCATCAATAAAGACACTCTTCATGAAATACTTATAGGGGTAACTAAACCCAAACAGGAATCTACCATTACCGAGACACTAAAATTCCTTCAAACAGAAGGAGAACGTACGGCCTATTCCATTCTTCTACCCTACCTACTCTCTTCAAACGATAAAAAAGAAATAGAAAAGATATTGCGTGAACGTTTTTTCGGAATAGAGTTATTCGTAAACCGGGCACATAATATACGTAAGTTTCTAGATTATGTACATGACAAAAACATCGTTTCCATCAATGAAAACGACTTAATAAGAGGTATTCTTTCATGGGATATGGGCGAACTCATCAATCTAACACGCATTGCATTCGAAGCAGGGTATATCAATGAAAGCACAGCATGGGAACATATTAAGTTTGCCGGAGAACAATGCCGAACAAACTACCGGAATTGGGAAGAGATAGGAAAAGGATATCTGATAGGCCAAGCTATGAAGGGACATTCAGTAAATGTCTTTAAAAGTAATATGGCATATGAAGATGACTTACTAATATCATCTCATATGCCATTTTTATTATCTATTTTTTCTCTCTGACCTAAAATCTTCTCCTTTTGGGCATGATGTTCCGGAAGAAGCCTGAGACTTCTTCTAACAGATTCTTTATACTTATGCTATGCAGCTTTCTTCTGTCCGTTTTTGATTTTATCAATCATCAATATTGCGTTTGCCGTATGTATCCCAAAGAAAATCCACAGGATTTCTGTTTTCCTGTTCCGTGCTTTGATTTTCGATAGCGAATAATGCTGTTTTTGCGTACCGAAACTGCCTTCAAGCCTGGTGGCTCTTTCCCTCGAGAGTTCACTCCTGAGAACCTTCCTCACCGCCTCGTCCTTTGCAGCTCTTCCCTTGCGTACAAAGGAGGTTGATATCCCATATTTTGTACAGAACTTCCTGTTGGCATTATTGGCGTATATGGAATCTGCGGCCACACATCTGACCCTCACATTCATCAGTTTCTGATGCATATGGATACAATCCTTCAGACGTATACCCTCATTGAATGCCTTGAAAGAGACGTGCTCGATGAATGAGATTCCATCTATCTGTATGTTATTAACCTTTGCACCGAACTCGACAGATTTTACTTCCTTACCTCTTACGATAGGGTGTACGTAATGACGGTCAATACTGACAATACGGTCACTGACCTTCCTGCCTTCAAAGAGTTCCTTTTCCTGTACAAGGACCTTGCTGATTATGGAAAGCCGTTTCTGATAATCCTGTGTATATTTGAGTAAAGAGCCGTGTTCTCTGTGAATGTCATCCCGTTGCATGATGAGTTTTTCCAGGAGTCTGATCATGCGACGCTTCAGCATTCTTGTCCTCGAAGCCTTCCTCTTTCTTTTCTTACAATAGGACAGATAGGATGCTGCAACATCTGTGTATTTGTTACGGGGACGCCTTATGCCGAGTTTCCCACAATGCATGCAGACATGCCGGTAGAGCCATGCTTTCCCAAAGGAGCTTCATGTCCGTAGGGAAACGCATATGACTTTCATAGCATGTGGCATCGGCCATACACACGTGAAGGTTCTCAAGATAAGGCTTCCAGTGTGAGGCAAGAATCTTCTGAAGGGAGTCGATGTCAAGACGGGATGCAACCTCATTACGGATAGCGCTGATTATCTTGTAGTTGGTTATAGGGCAGGACGGGTCTATCATGATACCGCAAAACAGCTGATAATGTATGTTTCCGTTAAGATGTTCTACCAGCAGCCTGTCAGAGAATCCGGTATAAGCCTTCAGTACCATAAGGGCTATCTTCGCGGAAGGACTGAAACTGTTCCTGCGACCCAAGCGGGATTGTGAAAGGCCTGTCTCTTTGGCTATACTCTCGAACGGAAACACGGAATGAAGACTGCCAAGTTCACTCGCATGAAAACTCTTACGATATTTTTCCAGAATATCGAATTCTGGAAACCCTAAAGTAGGGTGAATTTCTGAAATATTTTGTATCTTCGCCATATCTTAGTGTGGATATTTCCCCCGTTTTGGCCGGCAAACCGTATTTTAGGGGGAATACCTAAAGATACAAAAAAGCCAACTAATTCGCAATACTTTTAGTATGAATTAGTTGGCTAATTTTATAGGATTTACTGAATATCCCTATGAAATGTAAAGAAACAGCAGAGACAGATAAAGTTATTGAATGTTTACTGATAGCTATAAAAGATGAAAGCAGCCCATGGAAACAGGACTATTTGTCTCTAACCACGACATAGTTGATATAGCTCTCAAGAGCAGAAATTACATTAGAATATGGTAATGTTCGTAGTAGCTCAACCGCTTTCTCCTGATATTGCCTTATGACCTTTTCTGCGTATTCAATACCACCGTTTTTCTTCGAAAAATCGATTAATCCAGCGATTTCATCAGGAGAGGCCGTTCCCTCTTTCACTCTTACCGCTATGCTTTTTGCCCACTCATCGTTCGTAGAATTTAGTGCATATAAGGCAGGCAATGTCAATTTACCCTCTAGCATATCGTTGCCAGTAGGCTTACCTATCACTTTACTATCGAAATAATCGAAAATATCATCTTTTATTTGAAAACACATACCAATGTATTCACCTAACAAACAGGCTGTTCCGATTTCATTTTTATCCGCACCGACAGATAGCGCAGCAGCCTTCGTACAAGCCGCAAAAAGAGCAGCAGTCTTTTTACGGATCACATCGAAGTAGATAGCTTCTGAATATTCGGGATTGCTCACATTAGAAAGTTGCAATATTTCTCCATCCGCCAAATCCTGACCTAAACAGGATATTACTTCGATAATTGCATGGTTCATTGTCTTCCCTGCGTGTACAAGGCTGGTTGCCAGCAAAAAATCTCCTACCAGTACTGCTACCTTATTATTAAATATAGCATTGACCGAAAGCTGACCGCGGCGTTCGGTACTCTCATCCACTACGTCATCGTGTACCAAACTGGCAGTATGAAGCAATTCTAAAGAAACAGCCGCATGGAGAGTTGCCGGTTGGATAGCACCAAAGAGACGGGAAACCAATAGCACAAGAATAGGACGCATCATCTTCCCGTTCTTTTGCCGAATATGAGCAATCACATTATTAAGCAAAAGATTCGAACTGGACAGAGAACTATCAAACAAACTTTTGAAATCTTCCAGTTCCGCAGATATAGGGGATTTTATGAGAGACGAACTATCCATACGAAACACTATTTGCGTACAAAAGTAATAATAAAACGGTTAATACCGTATTTTTTTGTACTTTTACCATGAAAAAATAGATAAATAGATCGTAATTATGGACCAAAGTAATAAACTTTTCTTCTTAGATGCCTACGCACTCATATACCGGGCATACTATGCCTTCATCAAAAATCCCCGTATTAACTCGAAAGGATTCAATACATCCGCCATACTGGGCTTTGTAAATACTCTTGAAGATGTACTCAAAAAAGAAAACCCGACCCATATTGGAGTAGCATTCGATCCACCAGGTCCCACCTTCCGTCACGAAGCTTATGAACAATATAAAGCCCAGCGCGAAGAAACTCCAGAGGCTATTCGTTTGTCCGTACCTATCATAAAAGACATCATCCGTGCTTACCGCATCCCCATCCTTGAAGTTGCGGGATATGAGGCAGACGATGTGATCGGCACATTGGCTACCAAAGCCGGTGAACAGGGGATAACCACCTATATGATGACACCCGACAAAGATTACGGTCAATTGGTGACAGACCATGTTTTCATGTATCGCCCCAAATATGGCGACAAAGAATTTGAAGTCATGGGGGTGGATCAGGTCAAAGCCAAATTCGATATTCAATCCCCCGCCCAGGTAATAGACATGCTGGGATTGATGGGTGATTCATCCGATAACATCCCCGGTTGCCCCGGTGTAGGAGAAAAAACTGCCCAAAAACTGATTGCCGAATTCGGAAGTATTGAAAACCTTCTTGAACATACCGACCAGCTGAAAGGCGCGTTGAAAACAAAAGTAGAGGCAAACCGCGATATGATCATTTTCTCCAAATTCCTTGCCACGATAAAAACGGACGTTCCTATCGAACTCAATATGGATGCACTGGTTCGCGAACAACCGGAAGAAAACACACTCCGGTCTATTTTCGAAGAATTAGAGTTCCGCACGTTAACGGAACGTATATTCAAAAAAGAGAGTCAACCCGTCCCCTCTCCTGCCGGCCCGCTATTCGCCCAAGAAAATCCGGTTTCTCAAATGCCCATTCAAGGCGATTTGTTTGCAGAATTTGCACCCGCAGGGACGAGCGAAGAGAAAAAAACGAATTTAGAGACATTAGAAACGCTCGGTTGCGATTACCAACTTATTGATACAGAAGAAAAAAGGTACGAAATTATTCAAAAGTTACTTACAACGGAAAGTTTCGCGCTAGATACAGAAACCACAGGAACCGAACCAATGGAAGCCGAACTTGTCGGAATGAGTTTCAGTTTTGCCGAAAACCAAGGATATTATGTACCTGTACCCGCTGACAGAGAAGAAGCGTTAAAAATAGTGAATCAGTTCCGCCCGGTATTTGAAAATAAAAAATCAATGAAGATCGGGCAGAATATCAAATACGATATGATCGTCCTCCATAATTACGATGTGGAGGTAAAAGGTCCTCTTTTCGATACAATGGTAGCACACTATGTTCTCCAACCGGAACTCAGACACGGGATGGATTACCTCGCAGAAATCTACTTGCACTATCAAACCATTCCCATCGAAGCACTCATTGGCCCCAAAGGAAAAAATCAGAAGAACATGCGTGACCTCGATCCGAAAGAAGTTTACCGCTATGCATGTGAAGATGCCGACATTACATTAAAACTGAAAAAAGTACTGGAAAAAGAGCTCAAGAAGAACGATGCGGAAAAATTGTTCTATGAGATCGAAATGCCTCTCGTCCCCGTATTGGTAAACATCGAAAGCAATGGTGTACTTTTAGACACGGAAGCCTTGAAACAATCGTCCGCCCATTTCACCACCCAAATGGAAAACATTGAAAAGGAGATTTACCAACTGGCAGGAGAAGAGTTTAATATCGCTTCACCCAAACAAGTTGGCGAAGTACTATTCGATAAACTGAAAATCATAGAAAAAGCCAAAAAGACAAAGACCGGGCAATATGTCACTTCCGAAGAAGTACTGGAAAGCCTCCGTCACAAGCATCCGGTTGTTGAAAAGATTCTTGAGCATCGTGGGCTTAAGAAACTTTTGGGCACTTACATCGATGCGCTGCCTCAGCTCATCAATCCCCGCACAGGCCGTGTCCATACATCATTCAACCAAACAGTCACCGCTACCGGACGATTGAGTTCCAGCAATCCCAACCTGCAAAACATCCCTATCCGGGACGAAAACGGGAAAGAGATCCGCAAAGCATTCATACCGGATGAAGGTTGTCTTTTTTTCTCCGCCGATTATTCGCAAATCGAATTACGCATCATGGCACATTTAAGTGAAGATAAGAATATGATCGATGCCTTCCTTAGCGGACATGACATCCATGCCTCAACAGCTGCAAAAGTATACAAGTCCGAATTGAAAGATGTAAACTCCGACATGCGCCGCAAAGCCAAGACAGCCAATTTCGGGATTATTTACGGTATTTCAGTCTTCGGGCTCGCCGAACGTATGAATGTTGACCGGAAAGAAGCGAAAGAGCTTATCGACGGCTACTTCGAGACTTATCCGCAAGTAAAAGCCTACATGGATAAAAGTATCAAAGTAGCCCGTGAAAAAGGCTATGTCGAAACCATATTCCACCGGAAACGCTTCTTGCCCGACATCAATTCACGTAATGCCGTAGTAAGAGGGTATGCCGAGCGAAATGCCATCAACGCCCCGATCCAAGGGAGTGCCGCTGATATTATTAAGGTAGCTATGGCGCACATCTACGAACGCTTCAAAAAGGAAGGACTCAAGGCAAAGATGATACTTCAAGTACACGATGAATTGAATTTCAGTGTCCCCATAGCAGAAAAAGAGTATGTAGAACAAATTGTCATAGAAGAAATGGAAAATGCCTACCGGATGCATGTCCCCTTAAAAGCCGACTGCGGATGGGGAAAAAATTGGTTGGAAGCACATTAATGATAAAAAAGCTATATATTTGTACGCCAATCAAACACATCGGATATGCGCCAAACAATCCTTGTAATCTTGTATTGTTTTATAAACCTATTTGCTGCATCAGGCAGCAATACAGATATCACTATAGATAGTCTGCTCCATCTGCTTCCGAATCAAAAGGAAGCAGAGGAGAGGTATGATATTTACCGCAATATAGCCGATATAAGTTTTGAAACTCCCCAAGAAAGAACTTATCTTAAACTGATGTATAAAGAAGCTGAAAAAAGTTCCAACAAAAAGCATCTACTCGAGGCATTGGGAGAACTGGCTTCAGCTTCCCTTAAAGCCAACTTGACAGACTCAGCATCTTATTATATAGGACAGATCGAAAAGATGAATCCTGATACCGATACCAAAATCTGGCTTACTTATTTACACATGCGCCAGTTCGGTTACAGAATATCTCAAGGAGACAATGTCGAAGCATTCAATAATGAACTTAAAAAACACTCATCCCGGAAAAACACACAACTGGATATTTATTCGGAAATAGAAAACACATATTCCATCTCAAGCGCATTAGTGTCACTGGACAGGAATAAAGAAGCGCTTCCTTATCTGAAAACTGCAGCCAAATTAACCGAATCTCTTCCCGATAAGGAAGGTCACCATATCAAAAGACTTGTGACAGGATTACTAAGCAGCGTATTATCCAGATTAGGAAAATTAGAAAAATCTGTTGTACTCAATGAAAAGAATATTGAATTGTATAACACTTACTACAATCTGATAAAGAAAAAACGTCCTATTTATAATATCAATACTTTTTATATTCAATGCTATACTTCAATACTCTCTAACATGAGGGGAATCAATCCCGAAAAGGTTCCTATATACCTCCAAAAAATCATTTCCCTCAGCGAAGGATCGAATAACGCTTTTGACAAATACAATTGTTTTTTGGCATTAAACAATTACTATCTCCAGTGTAACGATTGTTCCAAAGCCCTCGAAGCGAATGACAGCCTGATAAAATATGCAACAACAATCGCACCGGATAATATACCCAGCCTCTACAATATCAATTTGCAAATCTATTCTGTCATGGGTGATTACAAAAAAGCATTTATGGCTCTTCAGAAAGCTTATAGCCTGAATGACTCCATTAACACACAGAAATCCAGGGAACAACTCAGCCGCCTTCAAGTAGAATATGGTGTAGACAAACTTAACTACGAAAAGTCCCAATTGGAACTTAAAAATAAAAGATCCCTATTAATTTATCTGTCCATCCTCCTTTTCATTAGTATTGTTATCTCCATCTACCTGTATAAAAGCCTAAAGAAAGAACGGGTAATGAAGGCAACTTTCCGTATTCTGAAAAATAAAGCCGAAGAGAGTGAAAACATGAAAACCGCTTTTGTAAACTCCATTTGCCATGAAATACGTACTCCTCTGAACTCCATCGTAGGATTCTCCGATCTAATATTCGACAAAAGCATTGATGAAGAATTGCGTAAATCTTTCCCAGAAGAGATACAAAAGAACACCCGACAATTAACGACACTGATAAACAGCATGCTCGAAGTGTCCAATCTAAATGTATCCGTTGAAAAGTTGCCGTGTGAACCTACGGACATCAAAGCAATCTGCCATCAGGAGATGGGGCGTCTTATCGAATATATCAAACCGGAAATTACTACCCGTCTCGATATGCCGGAAGAAGATATTATCATATCCTGTAATAGACAATATTTAGCGCTTGTCTTAGAACATTTACTGAATAATTCCAATAAATTTACCGAGTCAGGCGAGATCACTCTGCATGCTTGTATCAATAAAGATCAAAGCAAATTACAAATAAGAGTTACTGATACCGGATGTGGTATCCCACCAGAAAAAAGGGATGAAGTATTCGAACGGTTTACTAAGCTTGACACCTATAAACCAGGCAACGGACTTGGCCTCTATCTCTGTCAGCTCATTATTAAACGTTTATCAGGAGAAATTTCAATTGATCCGGCATATACAAAAGGGACTTCCATCGTAATCATACTACCTGTAGATTGAAATTATCCGCTATATTTATATATAGTTATTTTCTAACCTATAGATAGTATCTGTGTCACGTGGAACAAAACGAAAGGAGAAAAAACATAAACCAGTCATTTAGTCGTAAAAATACCGTTTCTATCCATTCCCTTACCTTTGCAAATGAAATAAACCAAGGCTTCTAATCTTTTCGTACTACATCAGAACATTCCGACTAGACTTTTATTATTTTAAACAAGTGAAATTGAACTTGCTTCCCCATGTATCCTTCAAATACTACAATTATGAAACTCCTACTATCATTGCCGAGTGCTTCAGCACCTGAACTTTGCACTACTACTAAATTTATAATTTTAGGAGCGAAATCTCTATATTCTATCTTTTCTTCAGCATCAACCAATTCATCTGTAAATCACTTATATCTCTCAAGAAATTCAACGACTATTATATATAAGTTTACATATAAAGATTATAAATTAAAAGAATAGAGTAACTCCAATGTAATAACAATCCAAAATACACCCAACTTTGAGGCATTAATCTATCAATTTTTCAAATTCAGAAATACACAATTAACCCATTGATTATATGACACAAGCATATAATATATCCCAATATATTAACTTTTATAGACCTCTTATTCGAGCTTCTTCTATGTTATAAAGCATATATTTTTTTTTGTTTTTATTATTCAAGAATTATATTTTTGCAAAGTCGAGATTAAATAAATCATTATCAATCACACCTTTTAAAACATACATTATGAAAAACAGATCCTTCTTTTTCATGCTTACATTCATTCTTTTGTTTTCTACACCGGCAAAATCAATCCATGGAAAGACTGTCATGCATAGTCATGAAAAAAGTACAAAAATGAGAATAGGGTATGCAGATGGAAATATGGCTTTAAATTTAGGTTTAGGATTTGAAGTTCTTATTCAAGGAGCCATTCAATTTCCGGCTGAATACATGCAAAAACTAAAAGGCAGCCGAATTACAACTTTACGTCTTGCCATTGGAGATAAACTTACAGAGAAAGAGAAATACATATTTATTTCAAACAATCTCAGCCGCAACGAAACTTTTCTTTACAAGCAATCGGTAGACCATCTTAATGTCGGCTGGAATGAAATCGCTCTTGATACCCCGTTTGAAATTACCGGTGAAGAAATCTTCATCGGATTCAAATATGCCAGTGCCGGTGAACCATTCTCCATGGACGGACGCGAAAACAACAATCTGGCTAACTGGATTAGACTGACTGAGAATGAAGATGATATAGAATCGGGCTGGCAACATCAAGAGGGAGGAAATTTAAATCTGCAAGCTATCATAGAAGGTGATGCGCTCCCACAAAACGACATTGAAATACAAAATGTTATAGCGAAACATTATGCGCAAACCAGCGGAGATGCTCCTGTCAATCTTATAGCACGTAACATGGCTGCTGCAGATATTAACAGCATCGAAGTTACATACACAATAGAAGGACAAAGCCCCGTCACACGTACAATAGACAATCTGTCCATCACAAGTAACGAAATTTCTTTGATCCCGTTGGGCAACATCACCATAGACAAAAATGGTATTTACAATCTGGACATACGCATCGATAAAGTAAACGGTATGGAAGATGAAAACCCATTGGATAATGAGGGAAGCGTTCAAAACATCATCAGTAAAACAGAATATACCAACCGAAAAGTACTACTGGAACATTTTTCCACAATGAATTGCAACAACTGCCCTAGAGCCCATAAAACAATAGAAGATGCCATGATGTATCGCGATGATGTAATTCATGTGGTTCACCATGCTGGCATGGGAACTGATCCCCTGACCATTCAACCCAGTCAAGACTATCTTTTCTTTTACAGTAATGAAACTACGGGCAGCGTATATGCTCCTGGTGCCATGATGGATCGCACGAATCTTGCCCCTTATGGAGCAAATGATGGGAGTAACAGCAGCCCGGGACCGGCTTTCTTTCCACAACGTACCACTTTCAGTAAATTAATGGACCAGCGTCTTTCTACTCCCGCTTTAGTTACTTTGAATATCGAAAAGGTATATGATCCATCTACACGTACTATAGACGTATCCGTATCCGGAGAAGTACTGTCCGGAGATCCGAAGCGTTTGGGTGGTAATGACATCCGCTTGAATATATTCCTGACCGAAGATAGCATTCTCTCCAATTATCCACAGGCCGGAGTTACAGATCCAAAATCATATTATCACAATTGCGTCATTCGCGAAACTTTAACCGACACCTGGGGAGATCCCATAACTTTCAACGGGTCTTCATACCAATCCAAAGTATATACATTTATGCTGCCGGAAGAGTGGGTAGACAAACAAATGCACGTTATCGCTTTCATCGCAAATACAGACCGTATCAGTTCCAACAATTGCCAAGTGTACAACGCCAATGAAATCGATGTGACAAAAAAAAATCCAACAGGGATCTCCGTCATGGAGTCAGAAATTCACAAAAACCAAGTAAGAGTCATAAACGGTAAACTTTATATTCAGGGTAAATTCAAGACTGCAAATATTTATAATACCTCCGGACTATTGGTGAAAAGGATCGGACAAAACACAAATTACATACCAGTCGAGCCATTAACACAAGGCATTTATTTCATCAGCATGGAAACAGACCATGGCACGCAAACCTGCAAATTCGTAATTCACAACTAAGTAAAAACCAATCATCAAAACAACAATATTATGAAACATTTAAATTACTTATTCATTATGTTATTGCTTACTTTTTGGGGAACAAGAGTACAAGCAAGCGTAACAAACGAAACAGATCACTTCTTCTGCGGCTTTGATTCGGAAGAAGAGTTCAACTTATGGAAAATTATCGACAACAATGGCCCGGCTAGCAATGGTAATAGTGTCTGGTGGTGGGATAATAGTGGAGGAGCTTTCATCAGCACAGCGCCTGACATAGGTATTGATGATTGGCTCATTTCACCGGAAATCGTTTTAACAGGCGGAAAGCAATATGTCATTAAGACTAAATTCTATTCTGACTTCACTGGATTCATAAGGTTTACTATGGGATCTACTGCCGAACCAGACGGTCAAACTACCATCATAAAAGAATTAGAAAACCACAGTGAAGAATCCTATTTGAAATTTTCCTTGCCTGAGAACATTGAAAGCGGAAAATATTTTTTCGGTCTTTATCTTTCTGCAAAAGCATGGTCGGGTAGCGCACTGATAAAGAGTTTTGAAGTCGCTGAAGACAAAGATGGGCAATTAGAAGTAGCAGTAGTCAATAAAGATAATCAAAAAGCAATAGAAGGTGTTGAAGTCTCTTTAAGCGGCTCTTTCTATGATACTCAAAATTTCACCACGAGTGCAGAGGGAAAATGCAATTACGAAAATCTGACTGCTGGCACTTACTGCCTGAATGCCACTTTGGATGGTTATTTCCCAATTGAAAAAAAAGAGATAAATATCGGTGAAAACGAAACCGTAAACTGTACGGTCGAGATGACTCCTATTCCATTGTCCACTGTTTCCGGAACAGTTGTTGACGAAGATAATAATCCGATAGCAAATGCTCAAGTAACATTAGTCGGTGAAAAAGCTCACGAAACAACAACCAACAAGGATGGAGCATTTACCTTTAATGAAGTGCGCAGTCCCTATGAACATAACATATATAAACTTTCCATATTAAAAGATTTCAAGGTTCCTCATTATGCAGATATAGATGTAACAGATGCTACTGTAACACTAAATTCAATTATTTTGAAAGACCTCATAAATGCACCTACCAATATCTGTACGGATCTTACAGAAAAGGGAATGTTCGTTTCTTGGATGATGCCTGTAGGAGAAAAAGTGTTCGCTCACGATAATGCTAATTTTGAAGGAACGTATCGAATAAATTCTTCTTATGCACTTACAGGCGTTTCTTTTGCAGATCCTATGGTTCTGACTAATATGACTTGGGCAGCAACAGAGGTAGAAGATGAACTCATAGACATTTATGTGTTCCCAATAAATAAAGACGGTTCATTATCTATGACACCTTTATACGAGGCAAAAAAGGTTCCTATGATAAATTATGACTATGAAGACATTGTAAAGTGGAATGAATATAATTTCCCAGAACCAATAGTTGCACCGAACGGATGTATTTGTGCCATTGGGCATGAGAATGGATTTAACATTCTTTTAGATTATAAGTGCGATACACAAAACTCCCTCGTGTCGAGCAGCGAGGATGAAGGTTGGCGCTTTAGCAGTGTCAGCAATTTCTTTATCCGTGCAAAAGGATTAGCACTTAGTACCGATCTGTCTCCTGCGAATCAGGCAAAACTCATAAGAAGTATGTCTACTCCGATGATTAAGAAAGCTCCTGCTAAACAAATTGAAAATCAAAGATTCTCATACAGCATCTGGAGATTTGACTCTAGTAATAAAGAAAACCAAGAAGCATGGACAGAAATAGCCAAAGATATCAAAGAGCTGTACTGCATCGATAAAGGATTCAATTCTTTGGATCAAGGTACATACCAATATGCAGTACAAACCGTATATAAAGGAGAGAAAGCCTCAGAAATCTGTTATTCACCAGAAATTGATCATAAAATGTACACCCAACTTACAGTTGTGCTATCTCCCAATACGGCCATAGATTTCTCCAAAGGGGCAACAATTAAACTGACAAATAACGACAATGAAGAACTGGTTTATACGGCAACAGCCCAAAGTTCAATTGTTATATTCGATCAAGTACGCAAAGGCAGCTATATGGTATCTGTAACCAAAGAAGGATTCCAAACTGCAAATTCAAATCTAGTTATAGATAGCCAAAACAGTTATAAAACAGTTATAGAGCTTCAACTGGCTCCTGTTGCACCTTTCAATTTAAAAGCTGAACAAACGGAAGGGACAAACGATGTACAACTCAAATGGAACGAGGAATTCGGCATCTTCGAAGACTTTGAAGGAATGGAAGATTTCGCTCTTAACCCAGCTGGAGAAGTCGGATGGACTTATGTTGACAAGGATGGGGGTACAACTTATGGAGTGGCACAATGTGAACAATCACCTTATGAGAATATGTATGCGCCAATGGCCTATATGGCATTCAATCCTACAGCCACCACTCCAAATCTTCTGGAATATGTACAACCCCATAGCGGCAACAAAGTACTTATCGACGTTTCATTAGAAAACGGAGGTGTTAATGACGACTATATTTTCTCACCGGAGCTATCATTCGAGTCCGACTTCACTCTGAGATTCTATGCAGCTTCCGGATTTTATGCAGCACTGGGCAATGAAGAATTTATGGTAGGTTACACCACCGAAGAAGCGCAACCGGAGAATGTTATTTGGCTGACAGAAAAGCCTCAAACCGTTGGAGGAATATGGACAGAGTTTGTTTACAACATGCCTAAAGAAGCACGTCACACAGTAATTCGCTGCGTCTCCAACCAGCACATGTTCTTCATGTTGGATGATATCTTTATCGGACAAAGAGAACCGGAAGTTTTTGCAATGGCGACCTTCAATGTATACCTGGACGAAGAACTGGTTGAAACAACTACTCAACGTTCTGTCACATTCAACAATTTATCAGAAGGAAAACATATCGCCAAAGTGCAAGCAGTTTATCCTATGTATGATTACAGTAGTAAACAATATTCCGAGTTTACCGAACTTTTATTCACAGTTGAAGCAGGTGGTGGTACGGGTATCAATACTAATAATGCAGAAGTACTCTACACATACAATACTGAGACCGGCATCATTACTCCTGGAAACAGCACAAAAATGATAGAAATGATCGATACTCAAGGAAGATGTTGTGCTAGCTGCCAATCCAATGAAACGATCAATACAAACGGATTCACTGAAGGCATCTATATCCTGAAAATAACAACGGAAAATCAAGTATCTTTCAGTAAGATTCTTGTCAAATAACAATTTGTAATCCAAACTTTACCAGAGGCTACTCCCTATTTTTCGGAGTAGCCTCTGATACTGTTTAGAAAAAGCTTATTTAGCGGTATAAACTCGTATTTGCCCGTTACTTCAAAAAAACACTTGCAATTGCATATTTCATCATAACTAATGCTTGGTAGAGCCACAATTAATACCCCATCCAATAGCCATTAAGCCCCAACGTGATGACTATTAACACCTGACACGATGATCATTAATACCCAACACGCTCACCATTAATGGGCAACAAGGCACCTCTTAACACCTCAGAAACAGGGACTAAACGCCTTGTAATGAGATGTAACATTACTCTCCTCACTTTCGATTTTACCAATCGAAAGATACCCGCTCCAACACTATAAACCCGCTTAATGACAAAAAATATATGATTTATCATAGGTTGTCATACTATTAATTCATATATTTGCAAAAAGGAAAAAAGAAAGGTATAAATTCCCGCAACGTATATTAACATATCCATTGCGCGGTTATACCTCCTATTGTTGCGAACAACTATTTGTGCTAGCTTGAAACCGACCAAACTTCAATGGTAATGGCACAGTGAAAGTCCCGCAACCTTTATTGTACATATATGTTATATCTATCTTCTGCCTGTAAGAAGATATAGTTTATACCAATAAAGGGAGCGTGGGCTGACTCATTATCCATTACCGGGCTCTTGGTCGGGCCTCAAGTTAGATAATGTTTCGGCTTCACGCTTCTGCCTTTTTATATAAAAGACAAAGCTCATCACCCCGAAAACCCCAAACTATAGTCCGCTTTCCTTTTCGACAGCACTTACAACCAGTTAATGTTTCTGATTTAATAATGATTTTCCTTCTACGCATAAAGATGGAAGAGGATGTCGGTCAATTTAGAATGTATTTTTTTGTTTAAATTTGGCTCTGCATAAGTGTATGCAAATTGAATTTACATCAGGCATCCATTAGGCAGGGCACCTCTGTGAAGAGGTGCCCTTTTTTAAGACATTACAAACAAATAAACAGCCGGAGTCTTTTTCACAAAAGCCCCGGCCTAACCAGTTATAGAGAATTTATCATCTAAAAATTAAAAAAGCTAGTATACTATACTTCTTCCACAAAGATAGCAATTAAGATAGAAACTTAAAAATGCCTTTTCTCCATATTACGATCATTCAGCCATAAATACGACTTATACAGATAAAATTAATGTCTATCATAGCTAAAAAAAATCAGATGATACAAAATTTCTCCTGCAATTCTTTCAGAAAATTACGTGAGATTGACAGGTCATCACGGCTATTGAAAGGAGGATAAAGTTGGCACTGTTTTCCATTGATAATGGCCAGATAACCTATATTGATAATAGCTGACTGGCTAATCTGCACAAAGGATTCGGAATAACTGGTAATATCTTCCGCCTTCGTATTCTTTTTCAAGTTCAATTTGGTTTGGTCGAAGAGGGTGACCTGCCACTGCCGTTTATCCTTTACATATTCAAAATAACCGATTTCCTCAATACGAAGCATTTTAAAACCAGTCACCGTACTGATCATAAAGGTATCGCGTTGCGGCAACAAAGCAGCAAAAGATGCCGAAAAGGAAGGTGCCGGCTGATGGGAAGCAATGGTTTTCCGATAACGTTCGAGAATCACCTTCAACTCTTCCGCTTGAAAAGGCTTGAGCAGATAATCGAATGCCGACTCGCGCAAAGCCTGGAGCAGATATTTATCATATGCCGTATAAAATACGACTTTCATATCCCACGTCACCTCTTCGCGCATCTCACTCAAAAGACGGATACCCTGAACATCGGGCAATTCAACATCCAAAAACAACAGATCGGGCCGTTGCTCCATGATCAACTTCCTTCCTTTCACCCCATTAGCAGCAGTGCCTTTGACTGACATTTCGGGATAGCAAGCCAATTCCCTGAGCAAATCCTCAATCGCAGTACGTTCATCGTCAACAATCACAACTTTACAGAACTCTTCCATCGTCGTCATAAGTCATAAGAATAATTGTCCGGGACGTAAACAGAAACGCGAGTTCCCGTTTTCTGCCCATCGGCAAGGTTTGTTATTTCAAATCGTATTTTTTCTCCTTTATTTCGGGCATTAAGTAGTTGGACAGTCTGGTAAAGCACCTTCAATCCTGTACCGGTTCCCCGTGTAGGTGACATCGTTTGCGGGAGATACCCCCGTCCGTTATCAGTAACCCTGATCCGTACACCGCTCTCTTCCCTCACAACTGAGATATCCAGCATTTTCTTCCCCTCCACTCCGGCAAGACCATGCTTAATGGCATTCTCGACAGGAATTTGTATAATCATCGAAGGAATCAAAATTCGTTCCGTGTCAATTCTTTCATCAACAACCAGTGTCAATTCAAAGTCCTCCCCCAACCTACTCCGTTCCAACCCCACATAAGTCTGCACAAAGTCCAGTTCTTCCCGAAGCGTGATGCTCAATCTTTCCGTAAGTTCCAGACTCTTCCTTAAAAGCTTCACCAATCCCACCAGCCCGTTCTTCTCCTCTTCCGTACCTTTAAAATGGCTGATCTCACGACTCAATACGTTGAATGTGAAATGAGGCGAAACATGATTACGGATATTCTCCATGCGGAGACGACTGATCTGATTCAGATGCCGTTCTTGCAAGAAAGCACGTTTCTTTTTCATAAGCCAATAGAGGATAAATAAGATCAACGCCAAAGCTGCACAACCGATACCCCAGATATAGGATGTCAGGCGCAAGGCCTTCATCTCTCCGGTTTGCTTCTCTATAAGGATTTCACGACGCATGACGATCGTATCCTGACGATAACGCATGTCCAGTTCCGCCACGCGCGTACGCACCTGTTCATTCCGGATGGAGTCATTCAACTTCTGGTCATTCTTCAAGTATTCATAAGCAAGCTTATAATTGCCCGTCCGTTCAAAATAGTGCTGCAAATAGTGATTGCGGATATTGATCATATTGGCTTCCACATGGGCATCGGGCTTTGTAAGTGTTATCAGTTTGGCAGCAAGAGCCACATCGCCCTGACGAAGCGCAAGCTCTATCATCTGTGTCTCGATGTAGTACATGGCCGAGGCATTCTTCATATCCGAAAAGAAACGATAACTGTCATTAAGATACATCTGAGCAGAATCCAACTTCCCGGTCAACATATAAAGTTCTCCCAGATTCGCCTTGCAGAGATTCTGTTCAAATACCATCTCCGGGTAAGGTTTCACAGCCCCTAAAGCACGTTCCATAAAGCGGGACGCCTTCCAGTAATCCTTTTTGTAGTAAAAATGGTTACCACGGTTATTGAGATAAGTGAATTTCTCCGCCGGATTCATTTGGGAGAAATATTGTCCTGCCATTTCATAATAATAATTCGAAAGGTCAAAGTCACGAAGCTCCATGTATGTTTGTCCCAAGCCGTAGTACACTGGAAACTTATTCCGGTCGGGCAAATCCAAGGAATCACAGATGAATAATGCCCTGCGATAATAATAGGCAGCATTCGCATAATCTCCCCGATGAACGTAACCATCGGCCAAGTTAATACAGATATCCGGCAAATAAGCTGTTTCCGTACCTTTCTTGCGATGTTCATAAGCCCTCTTATAACAAGCAATTGCCGAGTCCGGCATACTACGTTGCACCCATACATTGCCCGACATATTATTTGCTGCGGAGATAAGGTCATGAATCTGTGGAGTTTCGGACGCACCTAAACAAAATCGAAGAATCTTATGGTTATAAAAAAATACCGAGTCAAACTGTGCGGTAGCGAAACATGCTTTCGAATAAATCCCCATCAACCGATAATAAGTAAGACTATCTGCGGCTTGTTCCATATTCTCACTCAATAAAGTACGCGACCATGCATTATTGACAAACAAGGAGTCCGAAGCCTGTCGTTCCAGTGAATCCACAATCGCTTCATATCCCCCGCTTCCCGGCATATGAGTTGTCTTGTTACAACCGTATGCAAACAATAGTGGACAGATACATCCTATAATTCCCCGGATAACAATCTTATTCATCTTTGTATTTGATGGTATATGGCAACAAAATTACACTCTTTTTCCGAATGATATATACATTCAGATAGAAAATATAAGCAATAATTCTTATCTTTGTAGCCAATCTAACAGAATACAGGAATCTAATGAGTCCACTAAACTTCACTCACATTCTGACACAGGCAGTCGACGAGCTTTCGGAAAGCGAATCATACCAAGGACTGTTTCACCAGCACAAGGATGGCGAACCTTTGCCATCAGCACGGGCATTGTGTGATGTCATTGAATTGGCACGTTCCATCCTTTTTCCCGGATATTTCGGCAACTCGACCATCAATAGCCGCACCATCAATTACCATATCGGAGTAAATATTGAGAAATTATTTGACCTGCTGACAGATCAGATACTGGCTGGGCTGTGTTTCGGAAGCAGCGAAGAAGGTGAATTCTGCACAGAATCCATGCGTGAAGAGTCCGCCCGGCTGGCAGCGGACTTCATCAGCAGATTGCCCCATTTACGCAGGGTATTGGCTACGGATGTAGAAGCTGCCTACAACGGCGACCCGGCTGCCGAAAGCCTGGGCGAAGTAATTTGCTGTTACCCCGCCATCCGCGCCATCAGCAACTACCGCATTGCCCATGAATTGTTGGAACTGGGAGTTCCGCTTATCCCGCGCATCATCACGGAAATGGCTCACAGCGAGACAGGCATCGACATACATCCGGGAGCCTGCATCGGAAGCCATTTTACCATTGACCACGGGACAGGCGTGGTGATCGGAGCGACCAGCATCATCGGTAACAATGTCAAGCTATATCAGGGAGTGACGTTGGGTGCTAAAAGTTTCCCGCTGGATGCCGACGGAAAGCCCATCAAAGGAATCCCGCGCCATCCGATTCTGGAGGATAATGTAATCATCTACTCCAATGCCACCATACTGGGACGCATTACCATCGGACGGGATGCAACGGTCGGAGGCAATATATGGGTGACGGAAGATGTTCCCGCAGGAGCGAAGATTGTACAAACGAAAGCTAAATAATAAAATAAATCGTAATAAAGTTTATGAGCGAACAATTTGAAATGATTGCCAAAACCTTTCAAGGACTGGAAGAAATATTGGCTGAAGAACTGACAGCACTTGGAGCAAATGACGTGCAGATAGGACGGCGGATGGTATCATTCACCGGTGATAAGGAAATGATGTACAAAGCAAATTTCTGCCTGCGCACTGCCATCCGCATTCTGAAACCCATCAAACACTTCAACGCCAAGGATGCCGATGAAGTCTACGAACAGATCAAAGCCATTCCCTGGGAAGACATCCTGGATGTAGAGAAGACTTTCGCCGTGGATGCCGTCGTATTCAGCGATGAATTCCGCCATTCCAAGTTCGTCTCATACAAGGTAAAAGATGCCATTGTCGATTATTTCAGAGAACTGAACGGGAAACGCCCCTCCGTCCGGATCAACAAACCGGATGTATTGCTGAATATTCATATCGCTCAGACTGCGTGTACGCTTTCCCTCGACTCGTCCGGTGAATCACTCCACCGCCGCGGATACCGTCAGGAAGCGGTCGAAGCTCCGCTGAACGAGGTACTTGCCGCTGGGATGATCCTGATGACAGGGTGGAAAGGCGAATGCGACCTTATCGACCCGATGTGCGGTTCGGGAACCATCCCTGTCGAAGCCGCACTGATCGCCAGAAACATTGCGCCCGGTGTATTCCGCAAAGAATTCGCCTTCGAGAAGTGGGTGGATTTTGATCAAGACCTGTTCGACACCATCTACAATGACGACAGTCAGGAACGGGAGTTTACCCATAAAATATACGGGTACGACAACAGCCCGAAAGCCAACGACATAGCTACCCATAACATCAAAGCCGCAGGGGTGTCCAAAGATATCATACTGAAACTGCAACCCTTCCAGCAATTCGAGCAGCCGGCAGAGAAGTCGATCATGATCACCAATCCGCCTTACGGGGAACGTATCTCTACCAATGACCTTTTGGGATTATACAGCATGATCGGTGAACGGTTGAAACATGCCTTTACCGGGAATGACGCATGGATACTCTCTTACCGGGAAGAGTGCTTTGACCAGATCGGCCTGAAACCGAGCCAGAAAACCCCGTTATTCAACGGAGCATTGGAATGCGAGTTCCGCAAATACGAGATATTCGACGGAAAATACAAAGAATACAAGAGCCTGGACGATGAAGGAGGAGAAGGCGACGAACGCGCTCCGAGAGAAAGAAGAGAGTTCAGACCCCGCCGGGATGAAGGACGCGGTTTCTCCGGGGACAGAAGGCCCAGAGAGGGACGAAGCTACGGCAACAGCGACAGGAAACCGAGAGAGTTTCCGAAAAGCCGTAGACAGGAAGAGTAAAAGCCTGTCAGAATTTTCCTCAAAAAGTATAGACAATAAACAAGAGAAAGGCAATGATTAAGAAAAGCTATCTTTTACTGGTAATGCTCCAAACTCTATTTATCATGAACGTTAGGGCACAAGAATTAAAAACACCGACGCTGGAAGATTTAATTCCCAGCGGAGAAACTTTCCGTTTTCCCGAAAACCTTTACGGGTTGCAATGGTGGGGGGACGAATGCATCAAACCGGACATCGGCACTCTCTTTGCCGTAAATCCCAAGACAGGCAAAGAACGGGTGATCGCTACAAGAGAGTCAGTCAACCGGGTACTGGAACAGAGCCAGGCGGGAAAACTGTCCTATTTCTACAACGTCCGTTTCCCTTGGGCGGACAAAGCGCAGATGCTTATTGAAATGCCCGAAAAGTACATTGTCTATGACTTGACGAACAATCGGATCGTTTCCACAGTCGCCACTAAAAAGGGAGCTGCCAATCCTGACTACTGCACCGTAAACGGAAACGTTGCCTATACCGTAGGCAATAACTTGTATGTCAACGACACCCAAGTGACGGACGAGCCGGAGGGTATTGTCTGCGGACAAGCCGTTCACCGGAACGAGTTCGGCATCAAGAAAGGAACTTATTGGAGCCCGGACGGCAATCTACTCGCTTTTTACCGCATGGACGAACGGATGGTCAGCCAATACCCCTTGGTGGATATCACCGCCCGCGTAGGTGAGTTGAACAACATTCGCTACCCCATGGCAGGTATGCCCAGCCACCAGGTTGCAGTCGGCATCTATAACCCCGCTACCGGAAAAACCGTTTATCTTAAAACAGGCGATCCGACAGACCGTTATTTCACGAACCTCTCCTGGGCACCGGATGGGAAAAGCATTTATCTGATAGAACTGAACCGGGACCAGAATCATTCGAAGCTCAGCCAATACAACACAGAAACCGGAGAATGGATGGCTAACCTGATGGAAGAAACGCATCCCAAATACGTGGAACCGATGCACGCCATCACCTTCTTGCCCTGGGATGCCACGAAGTTCATTTATCAAAGCCAACGCGACGGTTTCAACCATTTATACCTTTACGATACGGAGGGCAAGCTGATCCGGCAACTGACCGAAGGTGACTGGCTGGTACAGGACATTCTGGGTTTCGATGCCAAGAAGAAAGAGATGATCATTGCCAGCACCGAATTTTCACCGTTGCAAAGCAACTTCTTCCGTGTCAACCTGAAAAACGGGAAACGGGTATTACTAGGAACTGCCGATGGAGTTCACAGAGGCATCCTTAACCCTTCGGGAACCTATCTGATAGATAATTACAGTTCCCCCGATGTACCACGCAACATCAGCATCCTCAACACGCAATCGGGCAAAAGCATTCCCTTGCTCACGGCCACCGATCCTTTTGACGGCTTCCGGATGCCTGTTATCGAAACCGGAACCATCAAGGCTGCCGATGGGGTAACGGATCTGTATTACCGCCTCATCAAACCTGCCGATATGGAAGCCGGAAAGAAATACCCTGCCATTGTCTATGTATACGGTGGCCCTCATGCACAGATGATCAACGGCAGTTGGCAATATGGCGCGCGCGGATGGGACATCTACATGGCAAACAAAGGTTACGTCATGTTCTGCCTCGACAATCGCGGCAGTGAGAACCGGGGACGGGAATTCGAGGATGTCACCTTCCGCCACTTGGGCATCGAAGAAGGAAAAGACCAGGTGAAGGGAGTGGAATTCCTGCAAAGCCTTCCCTATGTCGATGGCAACCTTATCGGTGTACACGGTTGGAGTTTCGGCGGCCACATGACTACCGCTTTGTTGCTTCGTTACCCCGACCTGTTTAAAGTCGGTGTAGCCGGTGGCCCGGTCATCGATTGGAGTTACTACGAGATCATGTACGGAGAACGCTATATGGATACTCCGCAAAGCAATCCGGAAGGTTACGACCAGACAAACCTCAAAAAGCTTGCCGGGAATCTGAAAGGACATCTTCTCATGATCCATGACGACCACGACGATACTTGTGTACCGCAACATACCTTGTCGTTCATGAAAGCCTGTATAGATGCCCGCACCTATCCGGATCTTTTCATTTATCCGAACCATAAGCACAACGTCATGGGACGCGACCGCGTACATCTGCACGAGAAGATAACCCGCTACTTTGAAGATTATCTGAAATAAAACAACCACTTAATAAAGGAAGCCATTATGAAACTGTTACTCTTAGGCTCGGGCGGCCGCGAACACGCATTGGCGTGGAAAATTGCCCAAAGCCCCAAAGTTAAAAAGCTATATATCGCCCCGGGAAATGCGGGAACTGCATTAGCCGGTGAAAACATAAATATCAAAGCTACCGATTTTGATGCCCTGAAGGCTTTCGCCTTGAAAGAAAACATCGATATGATAGTGGTGGGACCGGAAGACCCGTTGGTAGAAGGGATTTATGATGTATTTCAGGAAGATCCTTCCACCCGTCACATTGCAGTCATAGGTCCCACCCGGGAAGCTGCCCGGCTGGAAGGGAGCAAAGAGTTTGCCAAGGAATTCATGCAACGCCACGGCATACCGACTGCGCGCTATAAGAGCATCTCATCCGCCAATCTCGAAGAAGGGCTGGCATTCCTCGAAACACTCGAAGCACCTTATGTGTTGAAAGCCGACGGACTGTGTGCCGGTAAAGGGGTTTTGATTCTCCCCACCCTTGATGAAGCCAAGAAAGAACTGAAAGAGATGTTGGGCGGAATGTTCGGCAATGCTTCGGCAACGGTGGTGATCGAGCAATTCCTCAGCGGTATCGAATGCAGCGTATTTGTGCTGACTGACGGTGAACATTATAAAGTCCTCCCGGTTGCCAAAGATTACAAACGTATCGGTGAAGGGGACAAAGGACTAAATACCGGTGGCATGGGCAGCGTATCTCCCGTACCGTTTGCCGACGAAGTGTTCATGGAGAAAGTGCGTACCCGCATCATCGAACCTACCGTAAAAGGGTTGAAAGAAGAAGGAATCTTATATAAAGGCTTCATCTTCCTGGGTCTGATCCGGGTGAAAGGCGAACCGATGGTTATCGAATACAACGTCCGCATGGGTGATCCCGAAACGGAAAGCGTGATGTTGCGCATCAAGAGCGATCTCGTAGAGTTGTTTGAAGGCGTGGCACAAAACAATCTCGATACGAAAGACCTGGAACTCGATCCCCGCACGGCAGCCTGTGTCATGTTGGTCAGCGGAGGTTATCCGGAAGCATACCAGAAAGGGTATGCAATCAGCGGACTCGATCAGGCAGCCGCTACCGACAGCATCCTTTTCCATGCCGGCACAGCCGTGAAAGACGGGGAGGTAGTAACCAACGGTGGACGTGTAATTGCCATCAGCTCCTATGGAGATACGAAAGAAGAAGCACTTGCCAAGAGCTACAAAGTAGCCGATAAGATAGCGTTTGAAAAGAAAAACTTCCGCCGCGATATCGGATTCGATTTATAATGAGAAATAAGAGACTACAAGGCCGGGTGACAGCAGGCAGATTTACGCTGCCTGTTGTCATTCTCATTTGCCTCGTTTGCTGGATGGCTACCTCTTTCCTGTTACCGGATATGAACCCGGACAAAGAGGCGGGATATTCCCTGTGGCAATCCGCCTGTGCATTTTTACCGCCTGCATGGATCAACCGGATCATCAGCTTCGGCTTGTATGCCATTATCGGATACTTCCTGATCGAGCTGAACAATACCTACGGCATCATCCGTATGCGAGCTTCCGTGCAGACCTCCCTATACTTTCTGCTCGTAACAGCATGTCCCGGTATGCACCTTCTGTATGCAGGAGACGTGGCGGCCGTAGCCTATCTTGTTTCCCTTTATTTCCTTTTCAAAAGTTACCAGCAACCCCATCCGGTCGGTTATGTGTTCCATTCTTTTGCCTTTATCGGCATAGGCAGCTTGTTATTTCCCCAACTCCTCTTTTTCATCCCTGTCTGGCTGATAGGAAGCTACTCTTTCCAATCGCTGACCGTCCGGAGTTTCTGCGGAGCCTTGATCGGACTGACCCTTCCCTACTGGTTTCTGTTGGGACATGCTTTCTTCTACGGACAGATGGAACTGTTCTACCAGCCGTTTACCGAACTGGTACACTTCCAACGGATCGACCCGCTGAAAGAACTGAGCCTTTGGGAGTTGGTCACGCTCGGCTATCTTTTCATCCTGTTCGTGGTCAGTGCCGTACACTGCATTGTCAGCGGATTCGATGATAAAATACGTACCCGTTCCTTTCTCCACTTCCTCATCTTCCTGAACATTTGCATATTCCTGTTCATCCTCTTGCAGCCTGCACACTGCATGGATTTGCTTTCGTTGCTCATGATCGGTGTCAGCATATTGGTGGGGCATCTGTTTGTCCTGACCAGCAGCAAAGCTTCTAATCTGTTCTTTATCGGCTCGATGGCCGGATTGTTCCTTTTATTCTGTTTCAATGTATGGACGCTTTTATAGACTTTTTGATTCAATGGGGATACCTCGGTATGTTTCTTTCAGCGGTATTGGCGGGCAGTGTCGTCCCATTCAGTTCCGAAGCCGTACTAGCGGCACTGGTGTTGCCCAGTACCGGATTGAACCCTGTCATCTGCCTGATAGCCGCATCTGTCGGCAACTTATTGGGCAGCCTCACCTGTTATGGGATGGGACGGCTCGGACGCATGGATTGGCTGGAGAAATACTTCCATATGAAACGTGAGAAAGTGGAACGTATGCAAGCCTACCTGAACGGCCGGAGCGCGTTTATGGCTTTCTTTGCCTTTCTGCCCATTATAGGCAGTGTTATAGCCGTTGCCCTCGGGTTCCTGCGAAGCAACATCTGGGTGGTCTCCGCCTCCATGTTGCTTGGTAAAGTGTTGAGGTATGTTCTGGTAATCCTGGCAGCCAGAGGATTGGTAAACCTGATGATATAAGAACAGCATGGAGAGAATTATCGAACAGACGGCCGATGGAAGTGCCACTCTTTTTGTTCCCGAACTGGATGAACACTACCATTCGGTCAAAGGTGCCCGCACCGAGTCACAACATATATTTATCGACATGGGCTTGAAGGCTTCGGAAGCTTCAGAGCCACGCATCCTCGAGATAGGCTTCGGCACAGGCCTCAACGCCCTGCTGACTCTCGAAGCCGCAGAAGCAACCGGAAAAAAAATACATTATACCGGAATCGAATTATATCCCCTACCCTGGGAAACGGTCGATGCCCTAAAGTATAGCGATCACCCTCTTTTCAAAACTTTACATACCACTCCGTGGGAGGAAGATGTAATAATAACCCCGAACTTTACGTTAAAAAAGGTACAGGCAGATGCAAGAACAAGCGAAGAAGGGAAAGGAAATTGCTACGATCTCATCTACTTCGATGCCTTTGCCCCCGACAAGCAGCCGGAGATGTGGTCGCAAGAACTATTCGACCAATTGTACGTTATATTGCACACAGGCGGCATTCTGACGACTTACTGTGCGAAAGGCACAGTACGCCGTATGCTTCAATCCGCAGGATTTATTGTAGAACGCCTCCCCGGCCCTCCGGGAGGAAAACGGGAAATACTGAGGGCAAGAAAACCATAAATAAAAGAGATAATATGAGACAAACAATTTTTCTGTCATTGATAACCCTACTTCTGGTTTCCTGCCATCCAGGCAAATCCAAGAAAGAAAACCAAGACAATAAGCCCGTCATAGCGGTCACTATAGAGCCACAACGTTATTTCACGGAAGCCATCGCTGGTGACAACTTCAACGTTATCAGCCTCGTACCGAAAGGCACAAGTCCGGAAACCTACGATCCGACTCCCCAGCAACTCGTTTCTCTCGGTGACAGCAAAGCTTATTTCCGCATCGGGCACATCGGCTTTGAACAAGTCTGGATGGACCGGCTGATGGAAAACACTCCGCACATCCAAGTATTCGATACATCCAAAGACATTGATCTCATCTATGGCGAAGAGCAGAATCACGGTGATCACCAACATGCCGGAGGAGTAGAGCCACACATCTGGAATTCTACTACCAATGCGATGATCATAGCCAGGAATACCTATAAAGCACTTTGCCAACTGGACAAAGAGAATGAAGCCGTTTACCTTGCCCGATATGACAGTCTTTGCCAACGTATCATGCACACAGACAGCCTGATCCGTCAAAAACTTGCCACACCGGGCACAGCGGAGGCTTTCATGATTTATCATCCGGCACTTTCCTATTTTGCCCGCGATTACGGATTGCATCAGATCAGTATTGAAGAGGGTGGCAAAGAACCTTCGCCTGCCCATCTGAAAAGACTGATCGACTTCGCACGCAAGGAAGGGGTAAGGGTTATCTTCGTCCAACCGGAATTCGACCGTCGCAATGCTGAAATCATCGCACGGGAAACCGGGACACAGATTGTCCCCATCAATCCGCTCAGTTATGACTGGGAAGTGGAAATGTTGAAGATAGCAGAAAACCTGACTCCCAATAACGCCCGATAATGGACACACACAATCACCCCACAAAAGCATCTTCCACCTCGTCCTTTTCCGAAAAGAAGGACGAAAGGAAAGTGATCATCGAAGTACGGAACCTTTCTGCCGCCTACGATGGGCGCACCGTTTTGCATGATGTAAACTTGGACGTTTACGAACATGATTTTCTAGGAATCATCGGACCTAACGGAGGCGGAAAGACAACACTCATCAAATGCATACTGGGATTGTTGAAGCCAACTGCGGGAAAAATCATTTACCACGATACCTGCAAGCCGCAACAAACAGCGGAAGATTGCCAGTTCTCCATGGGTTATTTGCCCCAATACAACACCATCGACCGCAAATTTCCCATTTCAGTGGAAGAAGTCATCCTCTCAGGATTAAGCTCAAAGAAATCACTGATCGGCCGCTTCACGTCGGAACACCGCGAGAAAGTACGGGAAGCCATTGCCCGTATGGGGCTCGAGGGATTGGAACACCGTGCCATCGGGCAACTCAGTGGCGGACAGTTGCAACGGGCTTTATTGGGACGTGCCATCGTCAGCGATCCTTCCGTAGTAATTCTCGATGAACCGAGTACATATATCGACAAGCGTTTCGAAGCACGCCTTTACAAACTTCTGGCGGAAATAAACAAAGAATGCGCCATAATCCTCGTCAGCCACGACATCGGTACAGTATTACAACAAGTGAAATCCATTGCCTGCGTAAACGAAACACTGGACTATCATCCCGATACGGGTGTCACTACAGAGTGGCTGGAACGTAACTTCAATTGTCCTATCGAACTGTTAGGCCACGGTACGTTACCACATAGAATATTAGGAGAACATCATCACCATTAAACAGCGAACATCGTTCCTCTACGGGATCTCTTGTCTTGAAAAGAATACAAGACCACTTTGGCTTTAAAGATACAATGCGAGACATGGGGGTGTTTGACAGTGAAACATACCCATGTCTCACTGCTTTACATCCCCATGTTTCACAGCTTTACACCCCCATGTTTCACATGATTGGTTCCGAAGGAAAACAGGTCGGCTTTATAAGAAAGAGGGGGCAGGATCAGACCCTGAAGCAGTCGCCTTAGCTTTATTCACCTCTTACGCTTCCTAAAAATCCTATAAATATTCCTTGATACTGACTCATTATATGCGTAAATCACTATCTTTGTGGCCACTTAACATGTTAATGAAACAACAACTATCGTTTTAATGAAGCAGTACAAAACCGTAAACAACCTCGTCGGTTGGCTTACTTTCATTATCGCTGCCACAGTCTATTGCATGACAATAGAGCCGACAGCCAGTTTTTGGGATTGTCCCGAGTTCATTACGACCGGCTACAAACTGGAAGTAGGACACCCGCCCGGCGCACCTTTCTTTATGTTGACGGCAAACTTGTTCTCTCAGTTTGCTTCCGATCCGTCTACCGTAGCCAAAATGGTGAATTACATGAGCGCCCTGATGAGCGGAGCATGTATCCTGTTCCTGTTTTGGAGTATCACACATCTGGTACGCAAACTCATCATTAAAGACGAAAACAATATCTCCACCGGCCAGCTGATCACCATCATGGGTAGCGGACTTGTCGGAGCATTGGTATATACATTCAGTGATACATTCTGGTTCAGTGCTGTAGAAGGCGAAGTATACGCTTATTCCTCCTTGTTCACGGCCGTCGTATTCTGGCTGATACTGAAATGGGAAGACGTGGCCGACGATCCGCACAGCGACCGTTGGTTGATCCTGATCGCCTATCTGACGGGATTGAGTATCGGTGTCCATTTGTTGAACCTACTCTGTTTGCCCGCCATCGTACTGGTTTACTACTACAAGAAAGTGCCCAATGCCAATGCAAAAGGCTCGCTGCTTGCCTTGCTGGGTTCCATGGTACTTGTGGGCATTGTTCTCTACGGTATCGTCCCGGGAGTGGTGAAAGTGGGCGGATGGTTCGAATTGCTCTTCGTCAACGGAATGAGCCTGCCGTTCAATACAGGTGTGATTGTTTACATCATCATCCTTGCAGCAAGCATCATCTGGGGTATATATGAAAGCTATAACGAAACCAGCCGTACACGGATGAACATTTCTTTCATGCTGACACTCGCCCTGTTGGGTATTCCTTTCTATGGACACGGAGTGAGCAGCATACTGATCGGCATCATCGTGCTGGTAGCATTAGGCTTCTACCTTTTTGCCAAGAAGATGAACAAGAAATACCAGCTTTCCGCCCGTTCGATGAATACGGCACTGCTTTGTACCATGATGATCATGGTGGGATATTCTTCCTATGCACTGATCGTGATCCGTTCAACAGCCAACACACCGATGGATCAGAACTCACCGGAAGATATCTTCACGCTGGGCGAATATCTGGGACGCGAACAGTACGGTACACGTCCGTTGTTCTACGGTCCCGCCTACTCTTCCAAAGTTGCTTTGGAAGTAAAAGACGGCTACTGTGTCCCTATCGAATCGGAAAGCACGACCAAATATATCCGCAAGGAAAAGACCTCAGCCGATGAAAAAGATTCTTATATCGAAGTTCCCGGCCGTGTAGAATATAAGTATGCTCAGAACATGCTTTTCCCACGTATGTATAGCAGCGCACATGCCCCGCAATACAAATCATGGGTGGATGTCACCGGCTATGACGTGCCCTACGATGAGTGCGGCAATATGATCATGGTGAACATGCCGACCCAATGGGACAATATCAAATTCTTCTTCCGCTATCAGCTTAACTTCATGTACTGGCGTTACTTCATGTGGAACTTCGCCGGCCGGCAGAACGACATACAAGGTAGCGGAGAACTGGAACACGGCAACTGGATCACCGGCATTCCGTTTATCGACAGTTGGCTGGTAGGCAATCAGGAACTGCTTCCGCAAGACCTGAAAGACAATAAGGGACACAATGTATTCTACTGTCTGCCTCTGCTGTTGGGAATCATCGGTCTGTTGTGGCAAGCCTACCGCGGCCCGAAGGGAGTACAACAATTCTGGGTGGTATTCTTCCTGTTCTTTATGACAGGTATCGCCATCGTACTGTACCTCAACCAAACTCCGGGCCAGCCTCGCGAGCGAGATTATGCGTACGCAGGTTCATTCTATGCCTTTGCCATTTGGGTAGGTATGGGTGTAGCCGGCATCATCCAGTTGCTACGCGAATACGCCAAAATGAAAGAAGCTCCCGCTGCCATCCTTACATCCGTTGTCTGCCTGCTCGTGCCGGTACAAATGGCAAGCCAGACGTGGGACGACCACGACCGCAGCGGCCGTTACGTTGCCCGTGACTTCGGACAGAACTATCTGATGTCCCTGCAAGAAAGCGGTAACCCGATCATCTTCACCAATGGAGATAACGATACTTTCCCATTGTGGTACAATCAGGAAACAGAAGGTTTCCGTACGGATGCACGTACTTGCAACCTGAGCTACCTGCAAACCGACTGGTACATCGACCAGATGAAGCGTCCGGCTTACGACTCCCCGTCATTGCCTATTACCTGGGATCGCGTGGAGTATGTGGAAGGAACAAACGAATATGTACCTATCCGTCCGGAGATCAAACAACAATTAGATGCCATGTATGCGCAGGCTAAAAACAGCGGAAATCCGGAAGCTTTGCAGAACATACGCAACGAATTCGGTGAAGACCCGTATGAACTGAAAAATATCCTCAAATACTGGATACGTTCGGACAAAGAAGGATTGCATATAGTCCCGACAGACAGTATCGTTGTCAAGATCGACAAAGAGGCTGTACGCCGCAGTGGAATGATGATTCCCGAAGCATTGGGCGACTCCATCCCCGATCATATGACAATTCTCTTGAGAGACGACAACGGAAAGCCGAAACGTGCGCTCTACAAGAGCGATCTGATGATGCTTGAAATGCTGGCAAATGCTAACTGGGAGCGCCCCATGTATATGGCTATCACAGTAGGTCGTGAAAACCAGTTAGGCATGGAAAAGCACTTTATCCAAGAAGGTCTTGCTTCACGCTTCACACCGTTCGACACACAAAAGCTGGGAGCAACCATCGATAGCGAGAAGATGTACGATAACCTGATGAACAAGTTCAAATTCGGCGGCATCGACAAACCGGGCATCTATATCGACGAGAACGTGATGCGGATGTGTTATACACACCGCCGTATTTTCTCCCAACTCGTAGAACAGTTGATGAAGGAAGGCAAGAAAGACAAGGCACTGGCCGCCTTGGAATATGTGGAAAAGATGGTTCCGGCTTACAATGTTCCTTACGATTGGCTAAACGGTGCAGCCCAAATGGCAGAAGCCTATTACCAGTTGGGACAGACGGAAAAAGCAGATAAGATCATGGCTGCAATGGCCAACAAAGCAGTAGAGTATCTGACTTGGTATCTGAGTATGAACGATTCGCACTTCCTTACTTCCGCTTACGAGTTTGAATTCCATCTTCAGATGTTGAGTGGAGAAGTGAGAACAATGGAAAAATACAAATCCAAACTGACGGAAAATTATGCCAACAAACTGGATGAGCTGTACGGCATGTACGTCACCCGGATGAAAGCAAATAGATAAAGTCACTCGAGGAAACCATGTTTATAGAACAACCGCCGTGGTTTTTCCGCGCATTATACCCGCAAGCCATCTTCCGGATGAGTCCCGACGAAAAGGCAGTGTATCTGACCTTTGACGATGGGCCAATCCCGGAAGTGACTCCTTGGGTATTGGATTTATTAGCCGAACATAACATCAAAGCCACCTTCTTCATGGTGGGAGACAATGTGAGACGGTATCCGGAAATCTTCCGTATGGTGGTAGACCGGGGGCACCGGATCGGTAATCATACCTTCAACCATATCCGGGGATTCGAATACTCGGCAGACGACTATCTGACGAACACGGATCGTGCCAACCAAGAGATGAAAACAGATCTTTTCCGTCCACCGCACGGCCATATGGGATTCAGGCAGTATCACACGCTGAAACAGCATTACAAGATCATCATGTGGGATCTCGTCACACGTGACTACAGTAAGAAGCTGCGCCCTGAACAGGTATTGGCGAATGTGAAGCGATATGTACGCAACGGTTCCATCATTACCTTCCACGATTCACTGAAATCCTGGAACAACGGAAACTTGCAATACGCTCTCCCCCGTTCCATCGAATACCTTCAAGAGCAGGGTTACGAATTCAAAGTGCTTCCCACACAAGAAGTATATCAGGCGGCACCCACCCTCTGTAGAGAGTAGCATGCCCAACAATTGTTCCCGGCAATACCGGAGAAGCTAAACGCTGGCGCCGATTAGTGATGTCTTATCAAGAAGAGAGAAGTATACCATGTGATGACAATGTAAGATGATAAATGAGCGATAATCAAGTCGAATTAGCAAAGACACCCCTTTCCTCAAAGGAGATAAAAGCCGAAGCTTCACGCCTCGGCTTTTCTGCCTGTGGAGTGGCACCTGCCGAGAAGGTAAACGAAACCGCCTCTGCCGCTTTATGCCACTGGCTCTCTGCGGGCATGCAATCAGGAATGAATTACATGAATAACTACTTGGATAAACGCCTCGATCCCCGATTGCTGATGGAAGGAACACAAAGTATCATCTCCGTTGCCCTTAACTATTATCCTTCGAAATTCCTTAAAAAAGACCAGTACCAGTTTGCCTGGTATGCCTACGGAAAAGATTATCATGATGTGATGAAAGCCAAACTAAACGAATTACTGGCATTTATCACCACCCTTACTCCCCTGCCCTTACAAAGCCGCACCTTCTGTGATACCGCCCCAGTATTGGAACGTTATTGGGCATGGCGTACGGGGCTGGGATGGATCGGCAAAAACACACAACTGATCATTCCACATGCCGGCTCTTGTTTCTTTTTAGGAGAAATATTCCTCGACAGGAAATTGGATTTCTATGATCATCCCCAACCTAGCCGCTGTGGTAATTGTACCCGTTGCTTGGATGCTTGTCCCACAAAAGCCCTGGAAGCCCCTTTATTGCTCAATTCCAACCGTTGTTTGTCATACCTGACCATCGAACACCGTGAATCCATTCCTCTCACAGAAGCCCAAAAAATGGGCAATAGGATATATGGCTGCGACGAATGTCAAAAAGCCTGTCCATGGAATCGCTTTGCCGTTCCCTGCCAAACTCCGGAGTTCCAACCTTCGGAAGCCTTCCTTGAAATGAAAAAAGAAGATTGGGAATCGCTCACCGAAGATCAATACCGAACCCTTTTTAAAGGAAGTGCCGTGAAACGAGCTAAATATGGCGGATTGATGCGGAATATAAAAAAGGGATAAAGAAAAGTGTTCCGATTTAACAATAAATACCACACGTTCAAGAACATATCTCATTAATATTCATTAAATTTACAGCCACTCAGAATTTGTTAACTAAAAAGCATGTTTATTATGAGAAAAAAGTTACTCGCAATCATGTTGTTAGCAAGCATATATGGCTTTGCACAACAACAAGTAAAATTCACAAAGCAGTCTAACAGTTTTGCTACCCGGTCAGAAGTAAGCAGTGTACAGAAAGCCATGGAATTTGGTGAAAATCAAATGATCATTGGCTATTGTCCGAATGAAGTAAATCCTGATGGCGGTGTAGGCGGTGTAAACCAACAAGTGGAAATGGCCGCTGCCGTTTACTTTCCTGTGGAAAAAATGAAACTTCTAACAGGAAATAAACTCTTGAAAATAAACTTGGCCATAATGGACACCAAAGTAAAAAACGTAAAAGTCTGGATTAGGTCAACTTTAAACGGTACCAACAAGATGGTACAGAGCATATCCAATATTACTAAAGGCTGGAATGAAGTGACATTGGAAACACCTTATGAATTAGATGGATCGGACATTTATGTAGGTTACACACTAACCGCTCCGGCATCTACCTATCCGATTGGATTTAGTGGAGGTGCGGATCAATCCAATGCTATGTTTTTGGCTATAAATAAGGCATGGTCAAATTATTATGGGATGAAATTTGGAAGTTTAAGCTTACAATGTCTCTTGGAAGGAGAGAAAAAAATAGAAAATGATGTAACTTTAATTGCCAATCCAATCGGGAACCATTATGCGAAACCAGATGAAGAATCAACAGTAACCTACCAAGCTTCAATATTCAATGCTACGGTTAATTCAGTTTCAAATTTCGAAGTTACATACCAAGCAGGTACAGGGGAAAAAGTATCAAAAACGATAGAAAAGGCAATAGCTCCTTTCGCCACTATAGATTTCGAACAAACCATCCAAGTCCCAAATTCACCGGGTAATCAAGACATTAATTTTTCTATTACTAAAGTGAACGGCAAAGAAGATGAATGTCCATTTGACAACACGTTAGCAGACTGGCTTTACATTTACACAGAATCATTCCCGAGAAGAGTGTTGGTAGAACAATTCACAACTCAACAATGTGGTTATTGTCCGACTGGTTTAAAAACACTAAACATGGCGCTGGAAGGAAAAGAATTTTCATGGGTAGCTCATCATGTAGGTTTTTACGATGATGATTTCACTATCGATGAAAGTGTAGAATATCTTGATTTATATGGAGGTGGTACTTATGCACCTGCATGTATGTTCGACCGTACCGTTGTTCCGGACGCAACAAGTCCAGTATTCGGACTTTCCTATCAATCGGTTTCGGGTGGTGCAAAAGTAGTGAAATCCTACTGGGATTATGTTTCTGAAATTCCTACTTTTATAACAGTAGATGTAAATGCGACTTATAATAATGATACCAGAACTCTTGATATATCTGTCAGCGGTCAGGCCCAGCAAGCTGCCTTAGCACGTATGAACCCCAAACTGACCATATTCTTGACGGAAAGCGGATTATCAGGAAAGCAATCAGGAGCAACTGGAACCATTGAGCATAATCATGTCATCCGTGCAGTCCTGACAGACGTATGGGGTAGTGAACCTGAGTGGTCGTCAGACAAGAACCAATATACATATCACACTACTTACAAGATACCTTCCACACAGAAAGTTGAAAACATGACGATTGTCGCCTTTATCTGTAATCAAGATGAAAATGATATCAATAACCGTATGATAATGAATACGGGAGAAATGCAATTATCTTCATTAACAGGAATAGAAACAATATCCAAAGAGAACAATAACATTGCGATCTTTGCAGAAAATGGTATGATAAAAGTTGACGGTCAATATGATAACTTACGAGTATTTACCCCCACCGGAATCGTTATTGATAACACTAATCTAGCTCCTGGTTTATATGTTGTGAAGTTAGAAATCGATAAACAGACTGTAGTGAAAAAAATAATCGTGAAATAAACCGATATATCTTTCAAGCAACTATTTAAAGATTGAATTAAAGGCAGCTATCTTGTAACAAGGTGGTTGCCTTTCTTTTTACGCAAATAAAGTGCATAAAGAGATGGCTTCTTATACATTTATGCACATACGAAAAAATAATTTTGCATTTAATTGCCTAAACCATTGGATTCTTAAAATATAATCAATAAATTTGGGAAATATATCAATTGAATTGTAAAAGGGATGAGTTAAAATCACTTTAGAATAGACAACTGAATTCCTCCTACAAACTTGGTTATTATTGCTATAATTACAAAAGATCATTATTTCTTACACATTAATTATACTAACCATGAAAAAAGTTGTACTATTCATTCTAATGTATTGCAGCAGTATCGGTATGATTGCTGCAAATACAAGTTTAATTTTGGGTAATCAGAATCAAAATGGTTCATTCTCCTCGAAAAGTCAGACACAGGCAGTGGCTAACGATGTCATTTCTCCCAATTCTTCAGAATCAGAACAGATCGAAAATCTGGCTTTACTTTGTAAAGTGTGGGGTTTTGTAAAATATCACCATCCAAAGATTAGTCTAAATAAGACCGATATGGACAAAGAATTATGCGATCTCATTCCTCAAATAAAAGCGGTGACAAACAAAGAGGAACGTAATACCATACTTTCAAATTGGGTAAATAATTTCGGGGAAATCACAGAATTTATGCCTGATAGTAATTTCCCGGATGCAGAAGAAATAAAGCTCATGCCCGATTATTCTTGGATCGACAAGAATGAGTTGGGCGATGCACTCGTTGCACAATTGGAAAATATTAAAAAGGCGGTCCGATCCGAAAATAATCCCTACATAAGTTTTTTCCCCGGAGTTCAGAACCCGGATTTTAGCGGTGAAAAGACTTATTCATTAATACAATATCCTACTGAGCAATACCGTCTTGTAGCCTTATTTAGATATTGGAATATCATCCAATATTATTTTCCCAACCGGCATTTAATCGATGATAACTGGCACGATGTTTTAAGGGAATTTATCCCACAATTCTTATCCGCCAAAGATAAATATGAATATAAATATTCGGTATTGGCACTATGGGCTAAAATAAAAGATTCCCACGCATTTATCGCTAAATGGGATAAAGTTTTGTATGAAATTTCCGGATATAGAAATAATTCAGTACCTGTAGGAATCAAATTTGTAGAAAACAAAGCAGTAATAACTGAATATTTTAATCAAGACTTAGGTAAAAAGACGGGATTACTTCCCGGAGATATAATTGAAACTATCGATGGAGTCAGTGTGGAAGATATTGTAAAAGAAAGGTTACCCATAACACCAGGTTCTAATTATACCACACAATTACGAAATATTGCATCCTATTTATTAATGAGTAACAATAACGAAATACAAGTAAAATATAAAAGAAATGACCTAGTTGAGACTAAGACAATCACCTGTTATAGTGACTATTCTGTTGATCTTCCTTATATAGATGCCATCCAAACTATCGATTCGGATATTACCTATATTTATCCGGGGACGATTGAGGAATCAGACTATACCCCCGATAAAATGAAGAAAATTCTAGAATCTAAAGGTATGATTATCGATATGCGCTGTTACCCCAACATTTTCATGGTTTTCAGTTTCGGCAAATACCTAATCCCCGAACCTACTCAATTTGCAAAATTCACGAATACCAATTATTCCTACCCAGGTTTATTCACTTACCGTGACGGAGATATATTAGGTGAAACCAATCCCGATTATTTCAAAGGTAAAATAGTTATCATAGTTAATGAAGAGACACAAAGTCAAGCCGAATACACAACGATGGCATTCCAAACTGCCCCCAATGTCTGTGTGATAGGAAGCACTACCGCTGGTGCCGACGGCAATGTCTCAACAATTATTTTGCCGGGGAACTTACAAACATATATCTCCGGCATAGGGGTTTATTATCCCGATGGAACTGAAACTCAGCGTGTAGGAATTGTCCCCGATATAGAAGTAAAACCGACTATCGAAGGGATCAGAAATGGAATTGACGAACCATTACAGAAAGCCATTGAAATAATAAACAGTGAGTCCGGAATCAAAAACCATTCAGCCGATAACGCGATTCTGTTATATCCCAATCCTGTGACTGAAGGATTTTATATAAAAGGCGCCAATGTTGCCAGTAGAGTTTCAGTATCAGATATGCAAGGGAGAACGGTATTCGTTGGGAATGTAAGCGATTCTGACGGATACGTAAATATAGGATCACTATCAAAGGGAACCTATATCGTAAGAGTCGAAATTGACAATAGAATAATACAAAAGAAAATTATCAAGATGTAAATTCATTTTAAGCTATACAGAAATTACATTAAAAACACGAATCAATTATCAAACTATCCATAGAAAAATGGTTTAGAAAAATTATAAAGCATGAATTAAGAGGAAGCTATCCATTAAGGAAAGCCTCCTCTTTTCAATATACTTTCTTCTAGTGAATATTCACTTTAAATACGGAACTGCATCCGTCCATATCTACTACTTTTACCAAATAGATACCGGCAGGTAAACCGGAAACAGGAACTCCTTGTGGAGTGCCGTCAGCAGTCACGCCCACCAATGTACCCGTTACGGAATACAACGATACGGAAGCATCTTCAATACCCTTCACATGCAGATAGCCATTGGAGATAAATATTTCCGCCTTTTCTCCGGCTATGGAAGAAATGCCTACAGCATCTTTGAGCTTAAACGCAGGACTGATAGTCTGCATTTGCTGATTGCCGGCTTTATCCGTCAGTGTTATCTTTAAGTCATACCACCCCGATTTAGTTTCCCCTTTGACACTTTCCAAAGAACCTCTGTAGAAATAACCGAAAGCTGGCATGCGATAAAGCTCAGGAATCTCCGTAACAGGCAGTTCTTTCCATTCATCATTCCCGTAGGATGAATAGAAGACTTCCGCATGCTGCTCTTTGCAATCGAAATAGAAACGATTGTCAGTATTATGAAAGTTGAAGTCACCACCTGCAAATTCCAAGACACCATCCGAAGCTGTTTCAAAACGGTCTGTTATCAATCCGGATGTATTCTTGAAATGCAGCATTTGAAGCGTAGGTGCCGTCCAATCGTCTTTCCGCTGATCATACAATATGCGGGTGACATTCTTTCCCGGAAGATCATCCACTCTTACGTTCGCGTTTACAAAAGTAAGATCGAATTCCCCATCAGGATGCTTCTCGGAAGCCCAAGTATAGGTCAGGCTATCAAGTTGGGCATAATCCGTACAAATCTCTTCACCATTATATTTGACACTCATCTCCAATGGAACATAATCACTCATTCGTATCTCACCCAAACGGCCTATATAACAACAAGCTAATCCGGACATTTTCCCTCCTACATATTCATCGTAGGAATTTTGTGCCATAAACGCATTTATCGGGCAACTATTACCGTAGATGCCGGTTTTTTCCGGCTGCATATAGGAGAATGCAGGATGACCGGGATATTCCAATATATCGCCTTTCTCTTCCGGTACTTGAAAAGAGTAATTCCCATAGGCATCATGCCCCTTATTCACATATTCCATACCGTTTTTAGTCATTATTACAGGTAAGCCGATCGTATTGGAATAATAATAGGAAGTATCCCGCCTTATACTACCGTCTCCTCTTTCCTGAATTTCAATGACCATCCGTCGATAGTCTCCGTACTGCGGCATCACCATAATATCCATCCTGTCTTTATCCAAATGACCTTCTTTCATGGCATCCACATAAAATTTTACTTTATCATCCTTTGATAAGATTACCGAATTCGTAGCACCGTCCCAACCACCGATTTGTACACCGTCAAAGAGGTCGATCGTTCCAAATCCGGGAATATGTCCTCCTTCTGTATCCATTCCCAATGGAGTAGATTGAAACGTATCTTCATACAAGATGTAATCTTTAGGATCGTTTTTGAGTACCTTTGATTCCGTGCCTTCCGTCCGGAATCTATTTACATAGTAAACCCCATCTTTTATCATCACGCGAGATTGCACTAATAAATACCTGTCACTGAGATCATTCACGAAAAAGTCCCAGCCTCTTTCCCTCTTCTGCGAGCCTTCTTCGTCCACACCTCCATTTCCAACCATTGTGCTTACCGCCCCATAACCTTTCAGAATAAAATAACGGCTAATAAGCATCTCGTCAACATTTCCCTCATCCAGTACTTCATAAGACATGTTGTCGTCCGATATGCGCCATAAAGGTAATCGCCACATCTCCCCGTCCGGATTGTAACCCTCCACCATAATATGGTTGGTAGCATCGGATGCGGCAAACACAATGGTGGTATCTTTGGAAAGCACCACTTGCTCCTTGATAAGAATAGCTATGCCGCCCGCATCCCCCTTTTCACCGAATCTCCAAAACTCGGTAGCCAAATCATACATACCGACGGGCACAGAAAGAGTAATAGATTCATTTTCATAATCATAATAATCAGTAGCATCATTTTCAGTATTATAAATCATGAAACTATTCGGAGTAAACCACTCTTTATCGTATTCAAAAGAACAGGTTACAGATACTTCACCGGCAGCACGGGTACGTACCGCACTTCTCTTCTCGGGAATATACGTTTTGTAGTCCCCTCTCTGTTTCACCTCATATTGCCGCTTATCTTGAATGGTTTTCGGCTTCAAGATGTATTTTCCTTTATCAAAGCGCTTTGGAGAATATTCAGTAATCACCTGCGCTTTCACACTTTCTCCTATCAGGAGGAACAAGCCGGCTATTGCCAGCAGATAAAGTAGTTGTCTTTTCATAACCGTAATATTTTTATGAGTTTTGATACGCAAATATAAGTTTCAGGAGGTTTCTACCATTAAAATCGGAGTGGACAATTGGGGGACAATCTCCTTTTTTTCTAAATTTGCGGAATGAAATGGTACATTCTGATCATAGTATGCAGTATCAGCCTAAGTTTATCGGGTAAAAATTGGGAGCCTGTCTACCAACCTTTTGATTCCCTTACCAACTTATGGGAACAGAGCATGGGGAGTTCTGCCGATATCGTCCAGAAGCGTCAATGGCTACGGGAGATGTATGCCATTGCCCGTGAACACAAAGCACGCCCGGTATTCATGTGGCGAGCCATGCATTGGGAAGCCTGGCTATTGCAAAAGACAGATCAACCTGATTCCGCCTTTGCCGTAACTCAAAGAGCCTTGAAGATGGTAGACACCTTGCAATATGAATATGATTACAAGAGATTGCAAAAGATTTGCATAAACCACCACGAAAACAAAGGCGACTATCTTGCAGCCTACAAAGCATGCAAATCGCAACTAAGGTTTTATGAGCAAATAGGCGATACGCTCAATATGGCCAATATTTATGTCTCCTTGGGAAACATGCTCAACAATTTTCATGAAGCAAACAAAGCATTAGTGTACTTGCAAAAGGCGGAACACATCTACCGGAGCATAGGAAAAACCGCGAATGTCACCGGAAACCGGCTCAACATAGCCAACTCACTCTATCTGGCGGGTAGACGAAAAGAAGCAGTCGATATGCTTGAAAACATCCTTACCACACCCATAATCCGGCAAGACACGGCCTTCCATCTTCAGGTACTGGCATCCATGTGTTCGTATATCGAGAATGACGAACGCGGAGAGAAATATACACGGGAGGCCTATTCTCTCGCACAGAGTTACGGCAAAATATATCCCATTATCAAAAGCAGCATCAACATGGGAGCCATATTCTTTAAGAAAGCGAATCCGGACAGTGCCCTCTACTACTACCGAAAAGCATGGAATTATCTGCAGAAGCATGATGACAATGAGATTCTTTTGCCAACCCTCAACGGGATAGCATTTAGTTTCCGGCAAAAGCAGCAATGGGATAGTGCTTACATTTATCTCTACACGGCCGGCTTTTACCGGGATTCGCTCCAACAGGTCAACAGCCTTTCCGAAGTACACCGCATCGAAAGCCGTGCAGCCATCGAACGTTATGAAGCAAACCTGCTACGGCAAAAGGAAGAAGCCCGAATGCACAGGATTATCCTTCTATTGATCCTTGCATTGGTCTCCGTATTGGCAGCCGTGAGTTGCTACATCTTCTGGACACAACGTAGAAAAGCAATCACACGAAAACGGATGCAGGAACTCGAAAACCGGGAATTAACCACCCGACTGGAAAAAGAACAACTTCAGAACAATTACTACCAACTAGAGATTGATTCGAAAAACAGGGAACTGACCTCCACTACCCTCATGCTGATTGAAAAGAACAAGATGATGGAAGAACTGATGAAGCGCATCAGCAGCGGGGGAGAAACCGGAGAAATCGGAAAAAGAACGGTACTCGAACTGAAAAGCCAGATTAAAGCTCATGCCTGCCAAGAAGATGAATGGCAATTCTTCCGCATCCATTTCGAGCAGGTACACCCGGGCTTTTTCAATAAGCTCAAAAACCTCTGCCCCACCCTCACCGAAGGCGAACTAAGGCTCTGCGCCTACATACGTACCGGAATGGAAAACAAGCAAATTGCCCAAATGCTGTCACAACAGCCGGATACAATTAAAAAAGCCCGTTACAGGCTCCGTAAGAAAACACCTATCGGACAAGAAGACTCATTGGAGGACTTCTTAAGAAGCATTTGAACGAGGACATATCAAGGAAACCAACCGATACCTTTTCCCCTGAAACAGATTCGTTCTCCCTATTGAAACGATCATACCATACTACCGAACAAGAAGAGTCTCAAGCCTTATTGTTTTCTTATCTGAACTGAATAACAAAAACATGGGGATGTTTATTGAAAGAACACCCCCATGTTTTATACTACAACATCCGGATGTTTTGATAGACAACATCCGGATGTTTTTTACATCAAGCTTGGATAATATGTAGCTAACCTATTGTATTATTACACTTTAGCCAGCCGTATTTCATATATTCCAAAAGCATATCTAATTCCTTACGATCAACTTACAGTTAACGGTTCCCACCGAAGTCATTACGCGAACGATATAAGTACCATTTGCCAAGCCGGGATTCATCCGGTATTCCGGTGCATTGATATCATCGTGACGCTGCAATAGCTGACCTTGCAGGTTGTAAATGGACACTGACAGCATAGCGGCATCCCCGGTAGTGATCGTTATTTCACCTGCCGTAGGATTCGGGTAGACAGACAGCAGCGTAGCAGTTACCGAATGGATACCGCTCAACTGTTTATTCTCCACTTCCTTCGTGCAAGCATCGTTTTCAGCATTGGCATCGTCTTCGAGCAATGTAACGGCAACTACCGTGTATTTCTTATAGGCTACGAATTCATATTGTGTCGGGAATGTATAGACAATGGTTTCACCCGGCTGGATGGTTTCATCGATCGTTCCCAACTGAGGCATCGTGCCAATGGTATAACAAACCGGAATCCGGCTGACTGCCGCCTCACCAAAGTTCTTGACTTCAATGGTCACATCCTGAATACCTAAATCTTCACCGGTTTCGGGAGAAAGGATGGTAATCACACCTACATCCTGTGTCAGGCATTTCACGGTCACGGTGCAGGCATCATTATCCGGGTTTACGTCATTCGGGACAGTAGTGTAACTCTTGATCCGATACTCACCCGCTTTCTTCATCATTACGGCATCGGCAAAAGCATACTCAACCGATTCACCGGGCTTAATACTTGGGACAACCCCCGTCACAACCTGGGCATCCGGGCCGTCCGTACCCAAATAGGTGACTTCTGCCATAACACGCACGTCGAACAGATCGACTTCACTATAATTATGCACAGCTACTTTCACTATTTCAGCCTCTGTGAGAATAGCATCCACCGGAGACAATACTTCGGTCACTCCGGCATCGAAATTCTTGTGAGAAGAAGCTATGGACGTTTCCAGACGATTGTTTCCTTCGTTGACATCATCCGGAAGAGCCGTTGTTATCACAAAATGATACGTATCCTCGTCATACAAGTCTACTGCTTCATCAAAAGCGTATTGGATAGTCTTACCATCGGCAAGAGGTCCGGCAACTGTCCCGGTTAATGTCTTCGTATAACCGCCTTCGGTTGTCACCACACATTGCACGGGAATATCCGTCAGAACCCCTTTGCCTTCGTTCTTCAAAGTGATTGTCACCACCTCTTCATTACCCAGCAAACCCGATTGGGGAGCATCCAGACTGACTACGGCAACATCCGGTACGGGGAGGCTCTTGATCTTATACGTTACCACATTATCATCCGGTGTGAGTTCTTCGGCCACATCTGCCGAAACCTGAATGGTATATTCACCCGGTGCATATAAATCTATTTCGGGGAACTCCATCGTATAAGAGTCATTATTGTTTGCCGATATATACTGTGAATAGAACGAGCGATACTCTTTATCACCCACCTTACAAATGAACGGGATGCTTGCCAACGGAAGTTTGCCCTTGTTCTGGAAGGTAACCGTCAGTTTCTCCTTAGCGGAATACACGGCATCTCCTTTTGGAGCGGTCACTTCCAGTAACTGGACTTCGGGCTTCTCCGTCACTTTGCGGACAGCGAAACTTGCCGAGACGGACAGTGAAGCAGTCTTCCCAAGCGGTGCGAAGCAGATATTATAGTTCCCATCTTCCGGGACAGTAAAGTAACCCAAGTATTGTGCCCCCTTAACAATCGATTCCAGACGGACTAGATCGACTTTCTTATCTGCTGTAGCATCATAGGCATAGACCTCGACCGCTGCAGTATCTCCTTCAATCACTCCAAACCGGAAATCGAGGCTGTAAGTGGTTGCCTTCTCAAACGAGATACAAGGAGTAGCCACAAGGTCGTTCGCCTCAATATCCTTGCTGCCTACGTATTGGAAGCCTACTGTAGCATTCTTCACCGGGACAAAGCGACAGACATCTTTATTACGATTGATCACCGCCCAAGTGTCGAGTGCAACAAAAGGATTCGGAGAATAAGGTACGGTTTCCGGTTCCACATAGTTCAGATTCATCGTTTTCAGATTGTTCGTATTGTCACCGTCTCCTTCCGTAACGACCTCCACTGTAAGCGTCTCCGAATCCGAGCCGTTGAAGGTCAAATCACGATCAAAATAAATCAAGTAAGTATCATTCGGTTGCAACGATATGCCGCTATAATCACGTTTTACCTCCCCGATGGAAGGAGAATTGGCCTTCAAGGAGAATGCGGTGATTGCTTTCTTTCCTTCATTTCTGACAATGGCTCCCAGCGGGAAGTTGTTGTAACAAGATATGTTGGCAGTAGGCATCACTATCTCTTCCAGCGAAAGGTCGTAATCATAGGTTTTCGTGAAGCGGAACTTCCCTAAATAGATTTTAAAGTCCACCGGTTCGGAATTGACCACGCTGAATTCCACTTCGTAAATGCCTGTCTCGGTAACATCTGCCTTCAAAATCATCTCTTCATAATTGGCCCAAGTGACCGTGCCGCTCCAAATGCTTCCTGCCAATGTCCGTGTCTCCCCGTCCACCTTATACAGATTGACGGCAAGTGGCATACTGGCTCCGTTCTTTCCAACTTTAGACAAGAAGGATATTTTATACTGCGTCCCTGCTTCCAATCGCATCGGACGGGAGTTGAGCTGCTCATCCGAAGTAGGAATCGTAACAGTACTCCAATTGATGAGTCCACCGCCATAACTGTATATGTAAGTATTCAAATCGGTTTCCGAACTTGGATTGAACTTATAGTAGTCGGCATTCTTATCAACCACCGTCCAATAGTCCAGTTCATCACTCTTCTGCGATGCATCGCCAAAATTGGGAATGTAGGGTATTCCTGTTACCGTACTGACATAATCGATGGTTATGGTATCATTACCGGCATTCTGGTCATCGGGCAGCGAAGTCCAGACCGCTAAAAGATGCCTGCTGCTGACATCCGATAAATCGAGTTTACCGCCAAACGTGTGGGTCAGTTGCTCATTCGGCTCCAATGCCTTCCCTATGGTTTCCGACACGATGTCGCCATCGTTCAGCCGCAGGTTCACTTTCATCGTATTGGCAGGGATTACACCCAATCCCAAATTACGGACAACCACTTCCACCTCCTCGGCATTACCGAACAAGTACGGATGGTTGACAGGTTTGAGGATATCGACAATGCCTGCATCATTTCCCGATACTTCGCGAACGGCAATGTTATCCAACCGCATTTCACCGGCTCCGGGAGTGCTGAGGCAATTGAAAGCAAAATAATAAATCCCGCTTGTAGGTGCCTGGAAACGGGCAAGGTTGTTCAAAGTGTTATCCGCACCGATAGCTTCATTCTTCCAAATCTCCGTCATCGGATTTTCCAAATCTTTATCGGTAGCGGCATAAACTTTCATTTTATTGATGCCTGTGCCTTCGGTGACAGTATATACATCGAAGGCGACACTGTATGTCTTTCCACCTTCCAGATGAACAGGACGGGAGATGACGTAAGCATCACAATCTTCTTCAGCCCATTCAGGCTCTATGATCCAATAGAAGTGATTGCCTTCGACATTATAATCCCAGTAAGCTTCGTAATTATTCTCCATCGTATTCCACTCATCGGTACTGACCGTTATCGCACCGTCTTCCATCTGTATAAATCCGGGAACATAAGGAATGCCTGCCGTGATGTTTTCAATATAGGCAATCAATTCATTATTATCCGGATTCTCATCTCCCTCCATCCTTACTCCGGCTTTGAGGATAAACGAAGCAAGAGACATACCTAAATCGGCTTTCTGCATGAAAGTATATTCCACCGTTTCACCGGTCTTGACTGCTTCTTGGGGGACGTATGTCTCAACAACCTCCGGTTGGTCATCAACTTGATAATAAAGGTCGATCGAAGAGATGGGTTGGCTTCCCTCATTTGTAAACTGTATGGTGACCGGTTCTTCCTTGCCGAAAGCACCGGAAGTAGGCCGTCTTTCGTCTGTTGAATAATTGACAGACGTTATTCCGGGTTCTATCGCAGAACGTTCGGAAACAAAAACACCATCGACATAACCTTCCAGCCCGCTTGGATTTGCACTTTCGGGGACATCGACATAAAATTGCAAACGGACTTTCCCTCCGTCGAATTGAGAAGGAAGAACGTATTTATAAAGATTCCATCCTTTCACGGTTTCCGTACGCGGATCGTCTCCTTGTTTAAACAAATCCACCCAAGTAATCCCGTTATCCCCGGTCACCCGGAAACGGAAATCGACTCCTCCACGCAGACAGTAGTAAAGGTCATACCCATAAAAGCCTATCTGCAAGCTTTGTTTGCCGGACAGGTCTATTTCGGGAGAAGTAAGTGTCAGTTGTATGTTTTTAGACCTAAGAGATAAGACAGCAGACGAAGTACTCGTCGCATCAATGTCGGTAAATGAATAAGTATCATTTTCGGATATCTCCCATAAAGTCAAGTCACCGGCAGCCTTATTCTCTTGCTGCCATTTATTGAATACATCTTCATTGTCGAACCCTTCCTTAAAGACGGGCGAGCCAAAATATTGCGCATAAGAAGCCACCCATGCAAGCAATACAACAGAAATAATCAAAAATCTCTTCATAAATCTCTATTATTAAGATGAATATATTAATCGATAATCAATTTGCCACAGAAAGTGCCCTCGGAAGTCTGTAACATAAGCAGATAAATGCCGGAGGAGAGTGTCGGAACCGTATAGGTGTGTTCGTTCATTCCCCCGTCCAAAACAGTCGCACCGAGATCGGCTACACGCTTTCCTGTCAGATCGAGTATAGAAACGGAAGCATTCGCAGGGGTATCCACCGCCAATGACATAGTGAAACTCTTTTGCCCCGGATTATAACGGATAGAGAACTGATCTTTACCATCGGCATGCGTATCTGTTATAGACGAGCCTTTCCCGATTTCCACATTTTGCGCAAAGACCGACAATGCATTGTCCGACCATGCAATTACGAATTGCCCCGATAATAAAGCCAACCCGCCACGCCCTTTATCACCGGCTGCATCACTGATGGTAACATTGCTTTGAACTACTTCACCGGTGAAATCTATTTTGGAATATTCCACAGTGGCTTGGTTGTAAGTGGATGCATTTCTATAAATCACCAAAATGCCGTCTGCCACCGGAACCATGCCATAAATCGCAAACTGGCTTGCCACCACACCGGAGATCTCTTCTACGTTCCATTCCAAGTCACCATTCTCATTATACCGGTTCAAAACCATGTTTTTCGCGTCCTTTGGTCCGCTGGCACAAGCGGCATACAGAGCTTTTACGGAGGGATCGAAGCAAATAGCGGACAAATCTTCCAATAATACACCCTCTTCTTCATACCTCTTATTTCCTTGCGAATCGACCCTCTGAACTTTTCCTGCCACTCCGAATTGTGAAACGGCATATCTCCAACTCGTAATGATTCCATCGGCACCGTCACTGATTACGGAAGGTTCAGCCGTTGTCTTCACCAAACCAGAATCATCGATCAGTGCTTTTTCCGCCCACGCCTCTTCACCGTTGGCAGTATATTTCATAGCCAGATAATTGTTCGTACTGGCTTCATAATAAGTAGCGATAATGCCATCGGCACCGGAAGGAGTCATATTGAATATCCCATTGGCACCGGATAAACTAATCGAACCGCCCCATGCCTTGGAGCCGTTCTCCTGCAATTTCATGATTTGTACATCGGTACGACCTCCTACCATATTCTGGAAGCCGACCAAAACATTATTGGACTTGGTGATACACACATGAGGATTCAACCCCGTTCCTTCATTCTCCTGTAATAAGGGCTTCCCCGCTTCTCCCCACAATTGTTCTCCGGTCTGGGATATCTTATATACATAAGGTTGCCATTGTGAATTTCTCGTATCACAATTTACAATAACGGCACATCCATCCTCCGTCACAGCAAATCCATAGCCACTGCTCCATGTAGGCGTAGGTTGCTTCGACACATACATCCCACCCTCTTGCAGTAACGCTTTACCGTCTTTATCTAATAATTGTAGTTTGATATACCCGTTCTCATTTTCCCAAGATAGCCATGAAATAAAGACCTTGTCATCCGAAGTCTTCCCAACCTGCACTAAATCCAAAGCACCGAAGCCGGATTTTGAAATTAATAGATTCTCACTTAAGTTTTCATTCCATTGGGCACTCGCATTTAACATGCCAAGAAATGTAAACAACACAAGTAACATTGCACGGTAAAATTTGTCCATAATCGTTTGAATTAAGAATTATAGCACAAATATTACGATTATTAATTAAAGAATCGCCTCAATTTGCAAATTGAAACTAATTTGTGGCGATAAAAGTGGTATTACTATAGTTTTTACTGGCTATTCTGACTTCTGAATTGCTGTGGGGTGAGGTTTACGTATTTCTTAAAACTCCGGTTAAAAGTGGCTTTAGAATTAAAACCCGCCTCAAAAGAGATGCCGAGAAGCGTCAGTTTCTCCGAACCGGGCATCCGAATGATCTTTTTCACCTCTTCTACTCGGTATTTATTGATATAATCGAAAAAAGTATTGTTCAGTTTATTATTCAGGACAAGTGAAATGTGATAACGGGGAATCCCGATCGCCTGTGAGACATCGTTCAGGCTAAGGTTTTGGTTCAGATACATTTTATCCGTTTCCATAGCATGAACCAACTTCCGTATCACCTCATCGCAATAACTGTCTTCCAACAAGATATTTTTCTTTTCTTCCTCAGATTCATCTTCTATCTCTATCGGCTCCACATGATCGATAGAAGGCAACAGAGGTTTTGTCTGCGCAAACCGCGTGGTAACGAATAACTCCCGCTTCACGAACAGGTAATAGGAAATAACATAGATGCTTCCACCTACCAGGAAGAAATGGATGTCGAAATAATAATCCCGTATCAGATTAAAAGCATATAATTTATCCCCTATCGAACCGAAAAGCCATATCACAAAAATCAATAGAAACAGGTTCCTCAACCAATAGAGGGTAAGATGATCGATGTTAGAAAAAGCCTCTTTCACCTGTTGATGGTATTTCTTGATATAAACCAATGAAAGTCTAAGGTAAATGATCCCTTGAATAATGGCGATGTTGTCTATCAGAAAATGAACCACCCTGAAATAGAGTGTAGGCGGAGAAGTCATCAACTTGATTTTACCTTCCGCGGGCAATATAATGAAAGGGATCAATGCCAGAAGAGCGAATAGAGCCGGCAGAAAATGCAAATAGTCCGTTTTCTCGAACCGGGGCACTTTACGGCTCATGTATTTCACATACAAAAAAGGAAACACAAAGAACAGCAAGAACACTACGTTACCGAACTTCAGCAGGAAATGATGCGCGATGATGTAATCGACATCCTGAAATACCGTATACCGGTAGTAGCACATGGTTCCCCATACCAGAGATACCAATCCAAGCAACCTGTTAGCTAACTTGTTTTCAGACAAGCTAAACAAAGCCACTGCTAAGAGGATGCTCTGTACAAAGCAAACCATCAGAAATAATTCTTTAAAGCTCATTCAAACTGGATCTCTATTTGTGATAATGTGTTTCTCTCAGATGCACAAAAATACAAATAGTTTCCAATATTCATGAAGATAACATCCGAAAAATGGAGAGAATGGGTTTCAAGACAACAAATATCTGATGACAAGACGGTCTTTAACAGTGAAAAAGATGATAATTATCGTATGGTTACAGTCAATGGTGTATGTAGTTTCTTTGCAAACTCAGATATGTACCGGTTCCATGCCTCAGTCGTTTTTATATCAGCTTTGTCCCAAGCAGCACCCCAATAATAAGTATATTCGGAACCCGGTTCGTAGTCGCTTATTGCCAGTACATGGCCATCGGCACCGCCACGCAGTTCTTTTTTCTCTTTCTCGGGAAAAAGAACCACTTTTGCCTCTTTCACAGAGGCAGGGAAGACGGCTCCTACAAAGACTTTTCCGTTATCATTGTGTACATTATCAGTCGGATCGACATAAGAGATATAACCATTGGCAGCATCCGCTACCACGGCACCATCAGGTTCGTGAAGTACGATGCCGGTAGCAACCGGAAGGACTTCCTTCAGATTTGTATAAGAAACCACTGTCTTATTCATATGTGAGCCTGCATCCAAAGTGATCATACGAGTCTCGATGACGTCAGAATCTCTTTTAAGGGTCAATGGATTATAAACCAATTTCACGGTAAATCGCAACGGGCCATTGTCCAAAATATCCTGAGTAGCGTAACAATAGGGATAGACAATGGTATCGCCCAGCATTAAGGCAGATGCACCGGCACCCAATGTAGGTCCCACTTTGTAGCAATCCAAACCGTTGCCATGATCGACATGGTATGATATAGAACGGTAAAGTTCTTCGGCAGCTTCAGGATCTATCTTTCTAAGTTCCTCGATCTTAGCTCTTGCCTCAACATTCAGTTCATCGGCATAACGGGCTTCTACCACAGGTTCCGTTGTATTGTACTTCGTCCAAATATCATAACCGAAAGCACGTTCTCCGGTTGTTTGCAGGGCGGGACCATAGGTACGGAAAGCTACCAATTCGTTCTCCCATGCGACATCGTCCAGACGTTCGGGATAACAACGTCCAAATGTTTTTGTTTCAAAAATAACCGGTATCCCCGGTTGAATGGTATAAACCGCTGTTTCATTTGCCTGAACCGTAACCGGAAAAATAACCTTCTCATCATAAGTAATCTGGTAAGGGATCTGCTGCCCGTCAGCATCCAATACAACGATCTGCGAGGTATCGGCCAATTGGAGTTTGGAATTCACATCTCCCATGGATACTTCGACCATTTCAGCCGCGCGTTCGAATGCGGCAGGGTTAGTCACCGTCACGGTAACCGTTTTGTTCTCATTACAGGCAAAGCATATAAGAGCAATTGCAATAAAGAATAATAGTTTTTTCATTCTTTCTTTTGTCATTAAACAGGATACGAACCAATAAACTGGAGTTCCGCAAACTTAAATAAAGGCTCAAAAATAGAAAAAGAAAACGGTATAACATTTCTTTTCGGCCTTTATTATATATCAATATGATCTGTAAATAGTTCACAGAGCTTTTATTCAGCAATCCAACCATCTCTAAAAAGAGAAATCACCCTCATTACAATTGTAGCAAGGGTGATCTCGTAAATACAAGGCTCTTTAAACAGCCTTCAATCAAAACATCAAAACAGCTTTAAACTATTCTCTATATCTAATATTACTTAATGACATTGATCTTAGCCGTTTTTTCGACACCATCCATTCGGATACTCAAGATATACATGCCAGCTTCCAAAGAAGATACGTTAAGTGTTTCCGTCTCAGAATAAGCCACTTGCTGTCCGGCCGTATTATATGCCTTAATAGACTCTACGTTGCCTCCTTCTACTTTCACATAGCTTGTAGCGGGGTTCGGGAATACGCGAATCAATGCCACTTGGGCATTTTCGATACCATCCAGCATATCAAGCGTAAAGAATACTGCGTTTCCTTTTTTCTCGCCAACTACCGTATAAGTAACATCCACATTAATCCGGTGGGTATCATTGTCTTTTACACCGAAATCATAAGTAAACTGAGTATCTGTAAGCAGAGCATCGTTCTTCTTCACACCGTCAATGCGCACATTATAACCTTCGATCGGAAGTTTACCTCCTTCGCTGGCGCTGATCACCATACCGATCATCCAGTTACCTGATACGGAATTCGATGCGAACACAGAGTTGAATGTCTCTCCTTCATTCGTTGAATACAAATCCGATACTCCGATAAACGGAACAAGACCGTCATGTCCGATCGGAGCTTCTTCCGGAGTCACATCGAAACAATCCAGAATCAGGTCATAATCTACTCCATCCTGAATGGTAAACGGTTTCTCCAATACAACAGTATTCCACTGGTTAAGGGTATAATTTTCAACATACTGATTGCAAACTTCCTTTCCATTTTCATCAATCATGAATGTAAAATCAGCATCTGTCAACGGATAAAAACGCAATGCTTTCACCTCATAACCGGCATAACCTTCCAATTTATTCTTATCATAGACAGCTTTGACCATGTAATTATAATTGTTCTGCTTAGGTCCGGTCAGTCCACCTTTCATCGCATCACCGGAGTAAGTAATAAATGTTTCGTCATTATCAATAGGAGCTTCCCATTTTGCAATAATCTTAGAATCAGAATCGTCTGACTTGGTGACATTGACACTTAAGATTGATTTATAAACTTTCTCGTTTTTCTCAATTGAAAGTTCAGTAGCGACTTTGTCTGAAACCTTTCCGTTGGCATAAGCAGCTTCTACTTCATAAGTATACGTACCGTCCGGTTGAGCAGCCAAAGTATAGGTGCAGTCCTGAGCAGAACCAACCTTTGTACCGTTCACATACACATTATACTGGTTGACTTTATCAATGTTTTCGTCCACATTCTCCGGTGACAAAATCATACTAATGCCCCATGAAATGGAAAAGTCATAGCCATTCTTCAAGGATTCTTCATAAAGTGAATAGAAATCTTTTTCTCCGTCCTGACGTACTAAATCACTATATCCCGGTACAGGATTACCATATACCAGTCCCATCACATTATAACTGTCCGCTTTTGAGGGTACGGCTACTTTAATTGCTATATAAACATCGCCATTAGCCGGAATGGCTACAGCCTTATTCAGTTTAATATTATTCTCCTGTCCGTATTTCAACTCTGAAGTTACTTCTTCAGAATGGATCAACTCATCGTTATTATAAATATTGATTGTCCATTTGTCTTGACGAGTCATCGGATAGAACGATACGCTAGTAATCTTATAGCCTTTGTACAATGACATCTCCTCCTGACCGTAACGAATAGCCGATTCGAAAGAAACGTTACCACCACCAAAGCCAGTCATGTCTTTTCCAAGCTCATAATACTTCTTAGTAATAAGATTGCTCATCGGTGCGCTCCAAAGCAAATATGCGTCATTCAATCCACGCTGTCTTGCAAACAGGTTATAAGGTGACTCGATCTTCTTATCAACAAGTGTAATTGTCGTTTCCTCAGATTTTACAGATTCAGTATCTGCATACACTGCGGTTACGGCATAATTATAAGTTTCTTTACTCAAATTAGAATCGACAAAACGAGTATCTGTCAGAAGAGTAGTGTTAACTTTCGTCCCATTGCGATAAACATTATATCCCTTCACTCCTTCTTCGTTGGCCAACGGTGCTTTCCAAGTCAGTTTAGTTGCATAAATACCATCCAACTGCTCACATTTGAGCGTAACCGGTTCACGAGTCGTAACATTCTCATCCAATTTGACGATCATTGGACGAGCATCATAATTTGCATCATAAAACATCATTGCAAATGTTTTGCCATCTTCTGATATTCCCACACACGTTGAAATAAAATAGGAACCTTCAAGCTCCGGGTTAGGAAGAACGATGCCGTCTTTCGAAAAGTCAACTCCTTTTTCTTTCAGATAATCTTCCAGTTTACCGGTTACTCCATCTTTGTAAATAATGGCATATTGATTAGAGCCGAACTCACCAGTGGATTCATAACCGACAATTGTTCGGTCATTTGTCATAGAATACAGATCAAAATTCCAAGTGTCATCAGATAAGGAAGGGACTTCTGACTTTTCTCCTGTCTCCAGATTATAAATATTCTGATCATATAAAACTAGCTTTTCATCGGGAGAAAGTGCTTTTGCAGAACGCCAGAAATTTCCATCTTCTTCCGGACAGAGGTAGAGTGGTTCCTTTCCATCCTGCCAAAGAACCGGAACACGTGTACCGGCTGAAATCTTAGTATAACACCAACCACCGGCAACTTTACCGTCATTGCTGACTGTTAAAACCGATCCTTCGTACCCATTATCAAAGTTCTTGTAAACCTTGCCGTCTTTCCATACAACCGGTGTAAATTTATGATCCTTAGAGTATAAAGCTCCACCTATGTATTCACCATTACGGCTGATGCAATAAGCCATTCCACCGTAATCGGGATGATCAATGATACCATCACCAAGTGTTTCAAGGAGATGCCATTTTCCATCTTTCCAATATCCCGCTGTAGCAATTGGTGCTTTATTCACACTAACTTCCTTGCTGGGGAATGTTCCGACAACAACTCCATTATCCGAAACTTTAAACGCGGTAGTTTCATCGTTTCCTTCACTAAGCAAATTAATCTCATTGGTCATTAGATTCCAGCGAAAAGCAAACATAGCAGAAGCCCCGTTACTAAAAGCTCCACAAGCCCATTTTCCGTTTGGTGAAAGACAGGTTAACTGGTAATCTGTAATTCCATACATTATTAACGGTTTAGATTGCGCAAAGCCACCGATTGTCAGCAGCAGAACAAATAACACCAAATAGCATCTCTTCATAATTCGTATTATTAAAATTAATATAACATTATCTTTTGTGTAATATAAAAATTCAATTGGTTGACCTTCATCAGGTAACAACCCTTATATTGAGGATACTGAACCGTAACAACGGAGGATTCGGCAGTTCCTGTCTGTCTCTCGACCACTCTCCCATCCAAACTGATCAGTTCGATGGTATAGGGTGCCTGATCCGCAAAACGGATATTATAAGAGGTACCACTATTTTTGAAGACTGTAATTCTTTTCTCATCATTCCGGGCAGGCTCCCCTATTCCCGAAACCGGAGAAGGAATATCTGAACGAGTGGCATTCAAAACTACTCCGGTAAGCGTATTCATCACAAATGCAACTGCAAAAAGATTATCTGACTGAACAAATTCCTCCGGAATGGTCAATGAATGCGTAAAGTCATAATTCGTTCCGGTTTCAATCTGTTCTGGCAAACTGCTTTCCACACCTTTGAAAGCTGTACTACCTTCCCGGCATACATTATGATATACCTGTATATCTCCCGGAATACTATAAGGCAAAAAATAGTATTCACCATTCTGTAACAGAGAGGAAGAATTCTTTTGGACTACCCCTTGCACACTCTTTTCAATGATGGCATATCCAAGTTTGTATAATCCGGAAGCATTATCGTAAGCCTTTGCAAATTCAGTTTGTGTGTGAATAGTCAGAAGACTGTTATCCTCTTCCGAACGTTCTACCTGCATATCGATTTTTGCAGTAGTTGGCGCAAGCAAAGCTTCTTGCAAAACCTTATCATTATTCATGGAATTCTGCACATAGTCTTTCATGCGATTGTAGATGAATGAAGGATAACCCTGCAACCAACGGGATATTCCCGTCAGATAGGGAGTACATTCGATAGGGTCGTAGGCATGAACCTCAAGAACAATAGCTTCGTCATGATACCTGTCCTTCAACCGATTCGATACAGGAATAGCTGTGGGGCAACTATTACACCAATTTGCTGTCGCCTTTTCCGCAAGCAAAGTACGTGGGTAATAAGAGCAAATGATACTATCCTCACAGAGGGAATAGATACTGCCATCACCCATCTCAGCTTCTAACTTATAGCCTGACACTTCATTTACAACCACAGGAATCTGAAAGTTAAACTCAACCTCCTCATCAGGTTGTAAAGAGACCTTTTCATAAACTTGACTATATGTATCCTGTGCCGTTATACAATTTATCTTCTTTAATTCAACCGGTTTTCCCGTATTCCGTATCTTGCCATGTACGGGTGCCGTACCCGTATCACCTGAAAAACGCTTGGATTCATCGGTCGTTTCAAAAGCAACATCCGATAAATCTCCTACATAAAGATTGTCTATGGCTAAGATAAATTTCTTCTTACTGGTACATACGAATGCTATATGTACATTCTGATGGGCATATGATGCCAAAGAAACCACGTGAGTCTTCCAATGATAACTTTCCTGATCTATAGAAAGTAGTTCCTTAAAACTATCAAGAGCTGTCCCTGTTGTCGAGATCATTACTTTATAGTTTTCCCTATAATCATAATGGACAGACTTCGCCTCCCATCTCAAATAAGCATTCTCCGAGTTTAATTGTATACCCGGGGTGATCATCCAATTGTCCGAAGGAAGATCATAATTACAACGTGAAAAGCTAAAAGCAGCATAATTACCTTTTTCGTCTATCTGGTTTGCAGACCAGCTACCGCTCAAATCAACTTTCTGGTAAACGCTGGCATTAACAGGAGTTTCATCATTGTCAATCAACGTAAAGTCATTGGGAATCCCGCTATCGAAATTTGTCTGAAGATATGTATTGCTTTGTCCATGTACGGTCAAACAAGAACATACCGCAATAATACTTAATAATTTTTTATTCATAAATCAGGGATCTTTTGTTTAGAATCAAAACAGGAAGAAGAAAAAGAGTATGTCCCATTTCCGGACATACTCTTAGAACAAGCATGCAAAAGTTATTTAATCAGTTTAATAACATATGTCTTACCGTCACAAACGACTTTTGCCAGATAGATACCTTTATCCAATGTAGAAAGATCGACCGTCTTCACATTCTGATAACTGTTCAATACAGCACCATTCAAAGCAATAATTTCAACAGAAGCATTTTCATTATTGATTGTTATCTGGTTACCGTTTACTTGGATAAGATCATTGATTCCATTCTCTTCAAGACCTTGGATATCGGAAATAGAAACAACTTTCGGCTCGGATTTTACTTTACCAAACTTGAATATGGATTGGATGGTAATTTCTTTACTTGTTGAAGTTTCTGAAGATGCATCGCCAAATGTAACATCATAGCTAGTTGCCGTCAAATCTTCTTCACCCAGATTTTCAGGCATTGCAAAGCCTTTGACAAATACATTATATTTTTGGAATCCTAACTCAGCAGGCAAATTTTCAGGTTCATCCCAAGCTATTTTTACTTTATAAAGTCCATCTTCCGTGACATGAGAAACATAGTGTATGTTTGTTACAGCAGGTAATTCAACATATACTTTTTGCTGTGCAACATTGGAAACATTGAAAGCTTGCTCTTCATCCCCCAGTTCGGAAAGCAATATAGTTTGTACGAAATAGTCATAAAGACCATTCTTTACTTCACGATCGACATATGAAATCGTTTGTGTATCCGGATCGTAAGCACCCTGATCAGACGGAAGAACGCGAGCTACGAACATACCGTGACGATATACGTCAAAAGCCATGCTGCCACTTGACGGAACATTCGGTAAAGTAAACGTTAGTTTCACGGTATTGATTTCATCAGGAACCAATGCTAAAGACAATTCCGTAGCAAACAATGAGCTATATTCTGAGGACTCGGTAACGGTATATTGAGTTTGGCCAATCCATTTTCCATCAGAATATGAAAATACCTCTCTTTTTATACGGTTCGGATTATCATCATCAAGCGAATAAACTGTTTTCTGATTATCTTGTTCTTCGTATGTTTCACCTACTTTCTTTATCTTCTTCTGTTCATACAATACCAAACGACCCTCTTCGTAAGTCCAATATTCAGCTTTCTGCAAAGTCTCACCACTTATGTCATATTTTTTAGTACTTATCTTATTATTATCAGCATCATACGTTACATAAGAAAGACTCTTATAGCTTTCAAACGCTCCGTCACTTTTTATCGTTTGCGGACAGTTCGGTGCTTTGAAATCTGAATATTCATTAGACTCCATTACATAGTAATCTCCTTCGTACTCATCATAACGATCCGGATTCCATCTGATCTTCTTAACAAGATTGTTGGCATCATCATATTCATAAGAAATATACACACCACTATTCACAGTAGTTTCTTTAACCAATCGACCTGCATCGTCATATTCATAAGCAACCGTATCGGTAGAAGCTTTAAATGCAAGATCTTCACCATCATAAAGTCCGTATTGTTCAGAACTGGTTTGGATCAATTGTTTTTCATCATTGTAGATATAAGTAGTATATCTTGAAATCTGCCAATCACTTTGTCCCAATAGTTTGCCATACATACATTTACGGATCGGGTTGTTATTAGCATCATAATAGGTAACATTTCTTCCGGTAAGCTGTCCTTCTTCTTCACCCAAAATGTCTCCCCATGTTTCTTCCACACTTACTCTTGTCACGGGAACGGATGGATCGGGTTCATCACCACCACCGGCAACGCCATCAGCGGACGATGCGGTAAAACAGAGACCTACCAATGCTGTTTTCGGCAGTTTTGTTTCCGATACAGTCATTGTTCCTTTTACAGGATCAATAGTAGCGAAACTTGCACCTGAAATGAAATAAAGCTTACCTTCATTAAAATCCGATGTATATGAATAGGAAGAACCTACTGTGCCGATCGCATGATACAATTCTTTAGCTTCCTTTTTTACCGGGTCGATGAGATAGAGGGATACATCCATTTTACCATCCTCATTCTTTTCCAATGCCACACCGTACAATTTCTGATCACCGTCCGTAGCGATACCGGCAATCTGAACATTTGGAATATCAAAAACCGAAGTAAGCTCACCGGTTCCGGCATTGATCGATGAAAGGGTTGTGTAAGCTTCTTTACCAGAAACGTATTGAACACCATATAATACTTTGCTTGATGCGATGTAGGCCATGTCATCCAAAGTAGAATAATTGTCACTCAATTTAGTTCTCGCACCTGTAGCGAAATTTAATGTACAGAATGTACTTTCGGTATCATATTCCGACTTACACATTGCATAATACTTATCATCAGCGCTTGTTCCTGCCTGAACAAAAACAGCTTCTTCACCATATTGCCCGTCAAAAGGGTCTATCCTGAATACGACATCTTTCACCGTAGCAGGATCGGTAGTGTCGAAAGCAAAGACACATCCGTTAAACCCGTTTCCTTCATCCCAGGAATTTGTCGTTTCTTTCAGGGCAACATAAGCAGTTGTCTGAGCTACCACATTCATTGCTATTCCTAATAAAAGAAGAGCAACACTAAAAATTCGGTAATCTTTTTTCATAATCCAATGATTCTTTAAAAACGCAAAATAGAATTAATAACCTCAATTGCAAATATGAACAAAACAATTTAATTTTTTGTCCAAAAACTGCCTCTTGTGGTTCAGAATCATGATTATGTATTCATAATGGAGGCAAAATAATAAAAATGAATTCGGATTAACTATTTGCCATTTCCTGATACATAGATGGGGTAATACCTGTCAATTCTTTAAACAATGTATTGAAATTACTATTCGACCTGAAACCTACACTTTGTGCGATCGCCTTCACCGTATAGTTTCCATAATTCGTAATATCCGTAAGCCGTAACCGTGCTTCTTTTATCCTGTATTCATTGACATAGCGGTTGAAATTTTTTCCATAAGTTTCATTGATCACTTGAGATACATATTTAGGTCTCGATTTCGTCAGTGCCGCCATCCTTTCAAGGGTAAAATCCGGATTACAAAATTCAAGTGTAGTGTCCATCAATTTATTTATAGAACTCAAAAGCCTGTCTTTCTGCTCTTTCGTCAACGAACTTCCCTGATATTTCGCAGGCATATCTTCTGTGATGTCGTCATCATCGACCATGTTGTCTGACACGTATTCTTCATTAGCCGGCAAAGTTTGTCGGATTTCTCCCTGAAGTTGTGCAATTTCAAGGTCTTTCTTCTGAATTTCATTCTGAAAAACCTTATAATGCTCCTTAGCTTGTTTTTCCGATTCAATGATCTCTTTATTTCGCATAAAGATTTCCCGGTAACTGTGCTGTAATTTTCGTTTTTGCAAGTATACGGCTATCAATAGAGAGACGGCTATGAAAAAAGCGACCAAAATGACATTCATTATTTGCTGTTGATTCTTTAAACGTACCTCCTTCAGCGTCTGTTCTGTTTGCATTCCGGTGATAAACCTATTCAGACGATTCACTTCAAAGAGGAATTCAATGTTGCTGATGCTACGATACCCCTGCATACTTCGTATGGAGTCATTGATTTGCTGATATAATTTTGAATAATGGAAGAAACTTTTAATATCGTTCCGATTGCTATATATCTCCGACAATTCACGATAAACATTACCTTGAACATCCAATAGTCCCTCTTGTATGGCAATATCGGCACATTTCTTTAGGTAATATTCAACAGAATCATACCTCTGCATATCACTAAAAGCTTCCGAAATGTTATTTAATGCCGAACAAGCATATTGGGGGGGCAATTTTAAAGAGTCGGCAAGCCACAACGCTTGCTTTTGGTACTTGACCGCTTGGCGGGGATTACCTTTCAACTGACTTATCCAGCCCTTGGCTAAATAATTAAAGATACTCTTTACAGAATCTTCCTTTTGCAACTGCTCACAGAGATCCAAATAATACTCGAGGTTTTCACTATCACGCACATTACTGTACAAGCCAAGCAGATTATTCAGGATTTTTATTTTCAATTCTTTGTCCGATGAGCTTCTGGCACCGTCATAAGCTTTCGTATAATAGTCCCTTCCCTTTTTAAAATCACCGAATACAGCATAGACGTTCCCCAAATTATTATAAATACGTGGAAGTTGCAAGCTGTCACCGGATTCCTGACAAATCTCGAGTGCCTTAAAATACATAGTTTGCGCCTGTACATAATTGTACATGACATAATGAATATTGCCGGAGTAATGGTAAGCATGGGCACACAGACGTTTATGAGGTGCGGGCATCTCCTTCGTATATCTGCTGCTTACAAGTGTATAACAAATCAATGCACTATCCAAAACCTGCTTCTCATAATATTCATCTCCATCAGTAATCAATTTCTGAGATGGAAGGAATTTCAATAATTCATATATTTCATTATATTTATCAGAAGACTGACCATTGGTACTTACAGCAATCAATAATCCAATGAATAATGTAAAAATTGTTCTCAATGTTTTATTCTATTTGGTTACTAAAAATAGACATAGATATATTTACAACCTATTAATTGAGTTTATTTTTAACGTTTTTTCTATTTATAAAAATCGCAAAAGCCATTCATAAAAGGTTAAAATCAACCCTTCTATGAATGGCTCCAACCAATAATATACGTAAATACCTATTCGATAACCACTTTATGAGTACTCTGCCATTTACCAGCGCCTATCTTTATGACATACATTCCTTTAGGAAATGACATTTGCCCAAGAGACACTTCTTCGGCAGCATGTACAGACGGAATATGTTGCATTTGTACCAATTGACCATAAGCTGAATAAATCGCATATGAGACTCCGGTTGCTTCCCGAGTGAACAATAAATTATATTCATTTTTCCCTTTATTAATGAGCATTACAGGCGGAACTGTTTCAGAAATTTCCCGAATAGACGAAAGTTGTGATATAACCTCTTTTATGCCATTCCATGCATCAATTTTACCGTATCCCCATGTTGAATTGCCTTCTTCGGGAAGTACGCCTGTATGGGTATCCCGAAGAGCTGTTTTTTTCAAGATATTTCTTACTTGTTCGGGGGTCAGTTTAGGATCTGCCTGCAACCAGGTAGCCATAACTCCTGTCACCACAGGTGCCGCCATCGAAGTTCCCTGCATATACGCATAGTAGTAGTTGGCATCATTCCATGTACCATACCTTGCAATGTCCAGATTGCCCAACGAAGTATCGTGTGATGACACGGCAGAAACAATGTAACATCCGGGAGCTGTAATCTCCGGTTTTATGCGCCCGTCGGCCGTTGGTCCCATACTTGAGAATGATGCTATGGCATCCATTGTCTCGTCCAGTGTGAACGTCTTATCCGATCCTTCTTTCTGATAGGAATTTCTGCTGACATACGCTCCTACCGATATAATCCTCTTACCGGTACCTCCTATCTCCGCCAGCGAGGAGCTGTTATCGCCATCCGCCCATCCTTCCATATCTTTGGAAGTCAATGCCAAGTATGTATCATCCGCCCATATATTAACGGAACCTGCGGTATGAGGAATGATCTCCATCCCTAAAGCATATCGCGCACGCAATCCCGTAATCTGAGAAGAGAACATAACATGCGGTTTATCGTTCAAAGGACTGATTTCAGAAAAGACAAGTATCTTTCCGGATGCTCCCTTTAAGGTGTATTCTTGTGGAGTATCTTCTACGGAAGGCATATTTATGGTAACAACATCCGCCTTTTTCTGATTAGAAAGATCATAGGTGAATATTTCAACACTAAAATCAAATCCGGGTTCACCCCATATCTCAACATCTCCCCCGGCTTTGTCTGTTGATAAAGTAAACTTAAAGTCCACAAATGTCCTCAAGGGATCGTCTTGTGCCGAAGTAAACGTTTTACCAGTATGAAATTTATCCCCACCAAAGTTTCCTACGGAACCGACCAGCAAACGTCCTTCCCCTTGCAATTGATCGGCAATCACATCAAAAGTGGAAGTTCCGTCATGCGGCCCGGACTGGGTCCCAAGACTCATATTTATGACACACGGTTTATCGACTGATTCGGCATATTTATAAATGTAAGCTATCGCATCCGAAAGGTTTACATTGTTATCCGCTTTCGTACCCATACTGACCAACACAATATCGGCATCACCGGCCACTCCATAATAGTCATTGCCGAGCTTGTCCGCTCCTGCGGCAATTCCCGCCACATGCGTACCATGAGAATTGGTTGTCACATCTCCAGCGGCACTCAGGATTTCTTCCTGAGTCTTAAATTCACCTCCATAGCTGAACCCTTCGGGAGCGGTACCTTCCGTATAGTTTTGCTCCCACACACGTTTAATACGTAACGACTTGCGTTCCCAATCATAAAAATCAGGATGGGTATAATCAAAACCGGCATCGATAATGCCTACAACGACTCCTTTTCCGAAGAAACCACCGGTTAGACCTTCTCCGCTTTGTACCTTATCTATGCCGACTGCCGGACGGACTTTATCCATCATCGGGTGAACGGGTACTGCCACTTGTATGTAAGTAACCTGATCGAGTGCCGCAACATCCTGAATACGGTTGGAAGGAATCTGAGCCGTAACAATATCCGAGAGGTGCAGATTGGTTTTCACACCCAGTTCTTCAAGTACGGATAGATCCATATCCGGTGTAACATGTATATAAGCAGACACGTATTCTACCGTTCCGGCACGTGTAGCATTCACTTCACCCGACTGGCTAACCAGATACTTCTGCGTATATGGTGATAATTTGGATTGCCCGGACATCCCCAAACAACATGCTATTAAAAGAAATATAAAAAGTATTCTTTTCATGATAATCGGATTACTTCATTATAGCGACTTTCTGCGATACAACTTCCCCGTTACAAACAGCACGGATGATATAAAAACCTGCGTCTAATGTGAATGACTCCACGGGGGCATTCCAACATCCTACTTGATTTCCTGCCATATCATATACATCCAGTTGGCTGTAATCTCCTTGTACGTTTACCCGGCCTCCATTTACATAGACATGGACAGAAGCTTTATCCGTGGAAGTTCCCTCGATCCCTACCGAACCACCTTTATCACTGAATTTTGCAATATTACTATTATATACCGTGCATCCGTTAGGGTCACTGGAATACGAACTCACAAAAGCAACCAGATACATATTATTTAGGTCTGTCGGAATAGAGTACTTATTCTCATAAGTAGACTTGATTGCATCGGGCAAAGTATATGTAAACTCACGTATATAGTCTTTCCCTTCTTCCAGCGTTACCGATAACCCCCATGCACTGGTAAGGGCACCACGAAATGCATAACGATGTACATAACGATCTCCTCCACTCGACTGCATAGCGATCACAGAGTCCTGAACAACAAATACGTTCAGTGTATTTATATCCGCATCAGGCATAACGTATGTATGTACTTTAACCGTCGATTTCAGTTCACGGGTCTCATTATCAAATTTATTTTCTATACCGACAGATACGTATGGCTGTATCGCTGCGGCTTTGTCAATAGTACCTTCAAGGTTTTTATCCGAAACTCCGAAAATCGGCCCCAACGTTCCCAAATCCGAATTCAACATCCGATTGACCATCAAAGCCGGTGCGAAATAAGTACCATCATTGTAAAACCGGCAATATTCTCCATCTTCCGTCATAGTAAAACTATCCGGCTGGTATCCCGCGTGATGGAATACTTCCACAATCGATTCGGCAGTTTCTTCCAAAACACCCTCAACGACCCGGTGTCCGGCCGGACAATTACTACAGCCCTGCCCGGTAAAGCCTTCAAGCAATATGCGCTTTTCCATGTCAGACGGATAGATGAAAATAGTACTATTATCAACATTATCGCTCATATCGGCATCGACAGCACCATCAATATTCGTAACCGACATTTTTATCGGGAGTTTACCCGAAGCAAGAGAAATATATTCCGGCAACTCAAAATCGAAAGTTTCATTGGGAGCAATATTTATTCCGGTGAAAGAATAAGCCACAGGCTCATTGTCACCAATCTGGTAAGTCACATCAAAGCTCTTCACAGACTGAGTTCCAAAATTCAAGACTTGCCCTGTATACTTGTACGCATTTTCAGCCTTGTAATATCCACTCACGGAGAATGTCTTTAAGCACAGGTCAGTGAAAGGATCGACATCTTCAACCAGAAGATACAAATCGGCACATCCAAAGCCATTATCATATACGTCCACCCATGTATCACCCTCCGAATACGCCCAGGACGAGCCTTTTATACCCACACTCCGGTCGAAAGCCAAAGGACGGTAAGAAGTCGATGCCTCTAAGGTATATCCGAGATACAGTTCGGTTTCATCTCCGACCACATAAGGAGTATCGAAAGTAAAATCTTTCCAGTTGGTAGCCGCACCACTTACCGACTGTTCATATAGAGGCTGTTGTCCTAAAGCTTTGGTCAAAAAGAAATTCAGATTCTTCACATTACGTGTACCGAATACGGCACTTGCTCCTACAATTTTCTTGCCTTTAAGCAATTGTAGTTTCTCTTTGCTCAACTTGATTGCCAGTCCCTGCTTTTCACCGCTACCGATACGCAATCCATCCGACCGATTGAATTCACCGTTACTGTAACCTATCTTTGTTTGCGCAATAGATACAGCTGAGCATACTAGTAATAGACATAAAACCGTAAAAATCTTCTTCATACATTAAGTGGTCTTTAAATGAATATATAGAACATTATTTTTCAGATAAAAAAGAGTTCTGTTCTTTTTGCAAATGTAAAATTAAGATCGTCTAAAACACAATTTAGAACATACGTCTTTGTACATAATCATCTTTTTGAATAAGTTTTTACCTATAAAAAGCCTCTTAAAGACCTACTTAACCGTAAATGGCATTCGGATAGGAGACTTTTCAAAATGACACTTTGCATTTTCATCACCCTCAGAATGCAGTATTTACACCCAAACCTCCGATGAAATATAATTTCGGAAATAAAAAACAACAATTACCTGAGCGATAGCTTGATATAAAATTATGGACACTTCTAAAAAAGTAAAACAGTCTCTATTTTGCCATCACCTGCTTTGAAAAAGCCAGGAAATAAAGAGCTTACTCGTAGGTTATTAATACTCTACCAGATAGATATTGCTTGTCAGCACGACAGGCAGCCATATTCCAGCCGTTGGGTATAGCCATTCAACAGATGGAACATTAATAGCTATCAATTTACAAAGGCATTCAGATTGAATAATACGTGAACATATTGCATATTTATCCCCATTTCTATGCATAACACTTCTATTTAAGCCATTCATAAAACAGTGTGTTGTCATCAAAAAGAGGGAAAAAGGTACTCTTTGAATTATAAATATGAGAATTATAGACTTTTTGGCATAAAAGGATAACTATTTTTATGAACATACGATAAATCTCCGTAACTTTAACCTCTGAGAACATAGCCACAATCGTTTGAATATGATTATTCCATTCCATATATTTAAGACTTTTATCACTATGTCCCTATTGTTCACAAAATAAGCATTATACTTATATCGAACTTGCATTTATTAAATACTGATTTGTAGCATTCATATATAGATATCATGAGCCAAACACGTTTTTATTATCTTGATTTATTACGAGTTCTACTGACTATGTTAGTGTTCTATCATCATTCTGCCATTGCTTTCGGAGCTTCCGGTGGATGGTATTACATTTCGAATGAGACAACTACCGGATTGACTAAAGGATTGCTTTCAGCCTCCATGGGCATTGACCAAGCTTATTTCATGAGCCTTTTCTTTTTCATTTCCGCCTACCTGATGCCTTTTTCCTATGATCGTAAAGGAGGGAAATCTTTTATATATGATCGCCTTAACCGTTTGGGCATTCCTCTTTTGATCTATAGTTTTCTGATCAATCCTCTATTGGTATATGAGATATATGGAAGGTGGGGTGAGCCTGGATTTGGACCGATGTGGTTCGTATTTACACTACTGATTTTTGAATTAAGTTACGCTGTTTATCGTCATTTCTGTACGAAGCGATTAGTGCTGAACTGGAAATATCCCACAGTGGCAGGCATACTTGCATTTATAATAATAATGGGTATTTCAGCATTTCTTATTCGCCTTTATGTGCCCGTAGGAAGAGAAGTCCTGAGGCTGCAGCTTGCTTTCTTTCCTCTCTATATAGGTATGTACTTGTTAGGGATTGTGGCGCACCGTAACCATTGGTTAGATAAAATCTGCGTAAAGGACGCACTTCCTTGGTTCCTTATAGCTATCATCTTTGGGATTCCTTTATTATTGATCGTAATGAGCCGTTTCTCAGAGCAAATGGATAGTTTTTCGGGAGGATGGAATCTACATGCACTATTCTATGCGCTTTGGGAACCAATGATGTGTGTTGGTATTTCCTATTTCCTCTTAGCATACGGGAAGGCTCATTGGAACAGTCCGATGGCTTTAGTTCAGAAATTATCCATTGATAGTTATTCGGCTTATTTTATTCATCCGGTTATTGTAGTAAGCTTTATATTTATAATGGAGCTTTTACCGATTCCTCCTTTGATGAGATTGATACTGGTTTGTATAATGGGTATTCCATGCTGTTTTATTGTAGCAAGAGGAATAAGACGGATGCTGGGAATGGTTGGTGTGAAAATGTAACCCTTACCGAATGGAAACTTAGAAAGCAGATGTGCCAGAATACAACAAAAGCCGTTATTACTGGATAATAACGGCTTTTGTACTATATTGGCTGAAAATTGGTTGGACTACCAGGACTCGAACCTGGTCAAACAGAACCAAAACCTGTTGTGCTACCATTACACCATAGTCCAAACTTAAACACCGCTTTCTGTTAAAAAGCGGTGCAAAGATAGTGTTATGCAATTATATCTCCAAATATTCTGCAAACTTTTTTATTTCGCAATGAGTAAATAGTAGTTCTTCTTGCCACGTTGAACGAGAAGGTATTTATCATCAAGCAAATCAGCGGTAGTAATTAGCTGGTCGAATACAGCAAGTTTCTCCTTGTTCAAGGAGACTCCCCCACCCTGCACAAGCTTACGCATTTCCCCTTTGGAAGCAAACACGGCAGCATTGTCAACGAAAAGATCTACGGCTTTTACACCATCTGCTAATGCTTCACGGGATATCTCAAATTGAGGAACGCCTTCGAATACAGCCAAGAGCGTGTCTTCATCGAGTTTTCTTAAAGCCTCGGAAGTTGCGTTACCAAACAGGATATTGGATGCATCTACGGCTGCGTTGTAATCTTCTTCGGAATGAACCATCACCGTAACCTCTTTAGCCAAGCGTTTCTGCAACACGCGCAAATGCGGTGCTGCTTGATGTTCGGCTATCAAAGCATCTATCTCGTCTTTCGGCAGAGAAGTAAAGATTTTGATATAGCGTTCCGCATCCGAGTCGCTTACATTCAGCCAGAACTGGTAGAATTTATAAGGAGAAGTATATCTCGCATCGAGCCATACATTGCCCGATTCCGTCTTACCGAATTTACCACCATCGGCTTTCGTAATCAGCGGGCAAGTCAGTGCATAAGCCTCTCCCCCATTGGTGCGGCGGATCAGCTCGGTGCCGGTAGTAATATTGCCCCACTGGTCGGAACCACCCATCTGTAGCTTGCAACCTTTCTCCTGGTTAAGATGAAGGAAGTCATATCCCTGCAACAGCTGATAAGTAAATTCCGTAAACGACAGGCCATCGCGCGCTTCACCGTTCAAACGTCTCTTCACGGAGTCCTTCGCCATCATGTAGTTCACTGTGATGTGTTTACCAACTTCGCGCGCAAAATCCAGGAAGGTGAAGTCTTTCATCCAGTCATAGTTGTTCACCAACTCGGCACGGTTCGGTGCATCCGAATCAAAATCCAGAAATTTGGCAAGTTGCTTCCGGATACAAGCCTGGTTATGGCGCAGCGTCTCTTCGTCCAGCAGATTGCGTTCTGCCGATTTGCCCGAAGGATCGCCAATCATACCTGTCGCACCACCGATGAGTGCCAACGGCTTGTGACCACAACGCTGGAGGTGGCGAAGCATCATTACGCCACACAGGTGACCGATATGCAATGAGTCAGCTGTCGGGTCTATGCCGAGATAGGCCGTCACTTGTTCCTTCGCTAACAATTCTTCCGTGCCTGGCATTATATCCTGCAACATGCCACGCCATCTTAGTTCTTCTACAAAATTCATCGAATGATAGTATGTTTTAAATTTTTAATCTGGGCAAAAATACGACTCTTTATCCGAAGTAACAACTCTTAGCCATTAAAAAAAGCCTTTCCAATATTCCGCTTTCCTTGTGCAAGAAGCTCTTCATAGGGATATTGAAGTGTCTTTGCCGCCTGCTCATAAATATGATAAATACTTTCGGAGCTTTCATCCGTCTCAAAAAACAACTTATCATACGGAATAGCACGCAATGCATCTTCGCTGTAACGGGTACCGAATGAAAGGGAGATGCCTTCCCTCAAATACTGTTCCGCCAGTTGCCGCTTCCCTCTGAATCCATGCACGATCCATCGATTGCGGGGACGGTATTTTTTCTTCATCTCCATCACTTCATTATGTGCTTTCACGACATGAAGTATCAAAGGAAGTCCGAGCCTATCCGCCCATTCGATTTGCCACTCAAAAGCATTTAGCTGGAGTTCCCAAGGCACATCCGTAGCTTTATCCAATCCTGCCTCACCGATTGCCACAACCGAAGGGGTATTAAGAACCACTTCTTCCACCCATCGTTTCTGTTCCGAAAGATTTGCTTCGGTCACATACCAAGGATGAATGCCTACCGAGCAATAGTCCACCCGGTGCAAAAGCGATTCATCTTTCGGCATACAATTCCAGATGGCGTTAAGAGGCTGTTCCGGAATGCGATGGGTATGTATATCCAGTATATCCATGGAATCAAGGGACAGGATCGTAACCGGAACCTCCCCAAGGATGGCAACGGAGAATCCGTCTCACTGCCAGATACAACCCCTTGAAAGGTCCGTGTTTCTTTATTGCTTCAATAGCATATTGCGAGCAAGTGGGAGTATAACGACACGAAGGAGGAAGCATAGGCGAGATACACGCCCGGTAGAAGTATATGGGAATCAATAATATGTAGGCCAGAAGACGTTTCATGCCACTTTCTCGGCCATACGAGCTAAAAGTAGTTTCACTTTCTCCTCTATTTCAACCGAAGAGGTCAATTGATCGGACAAATATATAAAAGCGATTGCCAACTTTTGCTCTTTTTCCGTCAATAATTGTTTCAATTCTCCTTTATTCTTACGATAAGCCTCCCGGATCTGACGCTTCACCCGGTTGCGTTTTACCGCCCGTTTGAACCGCTTTTTGGGGACACTGACAAGAATGGAAGCCGATGCTTCCAGTGAATCGACCGGCATATATACCACACGCAACGGAAAGACTGAAAACGAACGCGAACTACCGCCCGCAAACATCTTCTCAATAACAATCTTACTATTTAGTCTTTCAGACTTACGCAGGTCATTCATTTTATTAATAAAAAAATTACGAATTACAGATCACTGTTTACGGAAATTATCGATGCATTCTATATATCCCTCCGTAGCTCGTAATCTATAATTCGTAATTACTTAATAACTATTTTCCTTTATTGTTTTCTTTAATAAACAGATCCAGAGCAGCCGTCATGGAAGGAGCCTGCACGGTAGGAGCCTCCAAATCCAAACGCAATCCGGCATCACGAACAGCTTGCGCTGTTGTAGAACCGAACGTTCCGATCTTAATGTTCTTCTGGTCGAAATCCGGGAAATTCTTCTTCAACGAAGTTACCCCGGCCGGACTGAAGAACACCAGCATGTCATAATCAAAATCCTCATCCTCACCAAAATCGTTACTTACCGTACGATACATCACCACTTCCGTATGCTGGATATTGTGTTTATCCAGAAGTTTCTTGATGTCATCGTTATGTACGTCCGACATCGGTACAAGATATTTCTCTGCTTTATGTTTCACAACAGCAGGAATCAGATCTTCTATTTTACCCGTAGCGCCAAAGAAAATCTTACGCTTACGATATTGCACATATTTCTGAATGTAGAGTGCTATCTGTTCTGTCACACAGAAATACTTCATTGTTTCTGGTATAGTCACACGAAGTTCTGTACACAAATGAAAAAAGTGATCAATCGCATGACGCGAAGTAAATATGACAGCTGTATGGTCAAGAATCGACACTTTCTGCTGCCGAACCTCTTTTGCAGAAACGCTTTCTACCTTAATAAAGGGTCTGAAATCTATCTTTACGCCATACTTTTCAGCTATGTCGTAATACGGAGATTTCTCTGAAGCAGGTTTGGGCTGCGACACAAGTACTTTCTTAATTTTCAACGTCCTAAAATTTTATTATCAATATATTGTTTAGTTCCCTCAACCCTTGATATAGAATCAAACAAGGTATGATTTCAAGGGCACAAAAGTACAAAATTAAAAGGAAAAGGGTGACAATATTGTTGAAAAAAAGCTTTATCCACTTATAAAACATCAGTATTTTAGCGAAAATTATTAGAAAAAGAGCAATTGTAACTAAAAAAACAATCTTCAAATCAAAGTAAACAAGGAATAAAACAAACGGGAAAAGGACAAAACCGAGATAATATATCAGTGTAGAATAGGATTCCAGCCATAAAGATGTTCTGTTTTTGTCAAGAAACACCCACCCAAGGAAAGAGTAGAGTACCCACTTAAATAACACGTAAATCAAGCAGACCAAGATGTAAGTTCCAAGGAGGAGGAGAGGGGAGACTTCTTCCATCAGCCTTGGCTGTATATCATTAAAGTAGTTGAATATGCAAATGCCTCCCAAAATACAGGTTTGCAATACCAATAATAACAGATAACGGACATCAGATGCCGTAGAAGTAGCAAAGATACTGGTTCGCTCGCGATGCAAAATGAAGTCCTTCGCCTGTTGAGACAGAAACTTCTTGCTCCGCGCCAATACGAAAGAAGAAAGAAAGAAGCACGCCAGCAAAACCAGCGCTATTACATCGTCCGTGCGCGGTGAGTAGGGAATAGGTACCCCGTCAAAACCCGTAGCAAATAACAGCCACACACTCATATCGCAGCAAACTTACGAATGGAAACATCCCAAACGGGAATCGTATGAATCAGCCTTACCGCCTCTTCGGGAGTAGTCGCCACATGCCAAATGTCACCGTGTTGACGGCGCATGAAATTTTCATCGATAGCACGTTCGAGCATCTCGAGCAACGGATCGAAAAATCCATTAGTATTCAAAATAACGATGGGATTCAGATAAAGTCCAAGTTGCTTCCATGTGATTATCTCAAGCAGTTCTTCCAGCGTACCGCAACCTCCGGGCAAAGCAATGACAGCATCACTCATATCGGCCATCAATTGCTTACGTTCGTGCATACTTTCCACTTCCACCAGTTCCGTCAACCCGGTATGATGCCAGCCCTGCTCTACCATAAATCTAGGTATGACTCCCGTCACCTCACCTCCATTCTCAAGCACAGCATCTGCAACAGATCGCATCAAACCTATACTGCCCGCCCCGTTGACCAAACGGATATGATAATCAGCAAGCAACCGTCCCAAATCGGTTGCTGCCTTAAAATATACTTCATCTATCTTCGTACTTGATGCGCTGTAGACACATACGGATTTTATCTTGTTCATATTCACTGTTCTCTAATGACTTGGGCACAAAGGTAAGAGTTTTTTAGAATATGAATATATCCTTGATTGCCGATTACTGCTATTTTCTTTCAAATCTTCGTAATAGATTCGCATGGAGTCATCTTGAAATACTTTTTGTATTCTTTACGGAAGTTCTTTTCACTTCTCAATCCGATCATTTCGGGTATCACGCTTACGGCATATTTCCCACTTTCCAATAGCTCACGTGCTTTTTCCATGCGAATCCGATGAATAATACATTTTGGAGATTCACCCGTCAACGACTTCCATTTATTGAAGAAAGAGGTTCGGCTCACATTAAATTTCTCAGCAATATGCTTAATTAGAAAATCTTCATTATCAATATTCTCCAAGATGAATTCTTTCACTTGATTGATAAATACATGATTGGCGCTATTTCCATTGTCAGCATCGGGAATATTAATAAATTTCTCTCCGAATATACTTTGGAGAAATGACTTCCGGAGCAAACGACTATTACTGATAAGGACTGACATTTCTATCTTCAAATCTTCAATATGGAAAGGGGTTAACAAATAGCTGTCGGCAAGGGAAGCTTGCCTTTTATAACGGTTATCAGTATCTACGCTTGAGCCATACAGGATAATAGGTATGACCGAAGTCTCCCTGGACGTTTTCAACCGCGAAGAAAGCTCTTCGCCACTCATCCCCTCCAGTACCGTATTGCTAACCACCAGATCAGGATATTCTTCTTTTATATAAGCAAATGCCACTGCACCGTTCACAAAACTTTTGATTATATATTCATCGGATAAATGTGCCTCAAGATAACATCTGAAATCGTCATTACTATCTAAAAGAACGACTTCCGGTTTGTCCGAGATTCTTCTTTGTGAGGTTTTCCTGAACAGATTGTCAATATTATGTTCTGCGGGAGTTTTGGTAATACGGATAACAGAATGTTCCGATGGTTCAGTAGAGGGATTTATCACGGGAAATTGCAATGAAACGGTATGATTCTCTCTGTCTACAAGAATTTTCCCATTACACAATCCAATCAGTTTATGACAGAGAAGGCTCCCCACGAAACAATGTTCGAGTTCCACCGCATGCTTCATCAATTGATGCTTTTTACATCTATAACAAGACATCAGTTTATGGTCTCCGGAGTCTGAGATCTTAATACTCCACGTATTTTCATTGATGGAAATAGACAATACGATACCCATCCCGGTTTCTCTGCAAGTGATTGCATTCTTAATGAATTTATCAATTACGGGAATGATTTTACTTTGATCGACCCGGACGCTGGCATAGCTGAAATCGGATTTGATTTCTAGAGTGATATGTCTACTGGCAGCAAATTCCCGCATAGCTAGCACCCTGCTTCTCAGAAAAGCTCCCAACTCATACTCTGTCAATTCCATTTTGGAAGAACAGGTAAGCTGTTTCTTCAGGATCATTAATCTTGTCAGATGATCATTAAGACTGTTCATATTACGAACAGACATGAAAAGTTCTTTTCGAATGTTTTCGGAGAAATTGCTATCGCAGGCTGTTTTTAAGAAAGTATGTACCAAAGTAACCGGAGTGAGAATATCATGGAAAGAATCCATGACATATTGATTTTGTTCTTTCAAGAGATTAATTTCTTTTCTCATTACAAGCAAATTGAATAGGAGCCAAAAGATCAAAATAATTCCTGCTGTCAGCAGTAGGATAGAATATAATTGGTTTGTAGTGTTTGTAACTATAATTACAAAAACAAGAAATAAAGTTGTTATTAGGTTCTTCATGTTCTATGGATTTTAAAATCATCACTTGGAAGGAACAACCCTTTCCTTTACTTTCAGATTGGTAAAAGTTATGATTTCACGATTGTGCATAGATAAACTCAGATATTATAATCCCGGAATTATGTAATAGAGGGCAATGTTCAGAGCATAAGTCCAGTATGCAGAGTTTAAATCCTAATGTTTTCAAATCAGTCATTATAGAATAGGGAGATTTCCTCCAAGTATAATAATCAATTGATTTGTTTTTATTGTTTTTTGTTTGTTTATTTCACATCTGTAGAAGATTGACTCAAGGAGGAGAACGTATAACAAACGAAACACGGTTGAAATACATATTGATTAAAGGATTTGAATGCTATAGATCATAGTATTCGTTACTGTTTACTTAATAGATCAAATAATAAAAATGTCACACAGCTAGTACAATATTTCCATATTTATTTGTGATGCAACGCATTAACTTATAATAAAATGGAACGATTACTTTTTCAAGATACCACAATATCCTTATGTATACCCTAAAAGCCGGATAGGATAAATATGGAAATTCTATGCCTAACATCCAGATGCCAGGCATCAACTTAAAAATGTGACATGTTCTTCGGGGAAATGTTCCACAGACTTTTCCTGTTTCTCTTGTTAAGGTGGGGCAATAGTAAAAAGAGGAGAAACCGTTAAAAAGAAGTAGTTCTTACAGTTATTTTAATTCATAATAGCTAAAAGGGAGAGAGTGTACTATAAAGGAAACTCCGTCCCTTTTAGTATTATGAATACAGAATATAATAGATCGAGCGCTCAAAATATTATATCACTTTTTTCACAGAGCTATATTATTTTACCTCAAACCATCCATAAATATATCCATCATCTTGGTTGGATATTTTCAGCAGATAAACTCCCGGTGAATATGTACCAATGGCAATGTCATATCGAATATATTCATTCACAAAAATAGGTTGGGAATAGATTTCCAATCCATCCTTCTCGGTGATAGAAACGGTTACATCACCCGTTACGTCCCAGAAATCAATTGAAATCTTTTCATTCTCAATAATTGCACTGATAGGAATAATGGGCATGGAACGATTATCTATATCTCTGTCGTCTGAGCCACCTTTCCATTCGTCCGGATCACCTTTCCAATGACTAATGAAAGAAATCTGACCGGTCCAAGCTATAAAACTGTCATTCACCTGCTGTGCCCTGACCATTCCACTCAAACAAACGAATAATAATAGAAAAAGTTTTGTTTTCATTTTAATCTCATTTTGGTTGTTTAACTGTGACAAAGATAGGGTGCATAAAGGACATTTCAAAAAACATAGCATGGACGTAGGGTATAATTATACAATACTGATTACCAATTAAATATCCATAAATAAAAGCTTTTGCATGGATTATCGAATCTTTCCGGCTCTACACTTTTGCAAGAAATCTTCCAAAGCTTCCCCTTTTAACATGCCTATCCGTTCTTTAATGCGCAGTTTATTTTTTGATAAGGTATGACCATCTTTACTTTCAAACAAAGTGACCACTTCTTTTGATGAGAAAGATAGCAACAGAAAACTCAGAACTTTAATATCATGATCTGTCAACTGTTCATATTTATTCTTCAAAACCACAAGTACATTATTAAAAAGATTATTTACCAAAGTAAATATCCTGTCCCATTCTTCCAAGGTAAGATTATCAACTATAATCTCGCCACTCTTTAGCATTTTAATCAATACGCTTACATCCAGCTTATCACGTAACCTGTGAGAGTCAGCCATCAATTCATCTATTTTTTCATTCAACTTTTTAATCTTGTTTCCAGAAGAGACAGCTGAATCTGTCTTTTGACGTTTACACATTTTTATCTCTTTCCTATAGCCAGCGATTTTTTCATCATTCCTTTTCAATCGCCTGCAACTCTTCGTGATCTGCAATTTTGCATGATAATATTTCCTGTATAAATAATACATACAGATACCGAAAAAGAGTAAAAGTATAATGCTACTGAAAAATATCGTCCTTTTCTCCATTTGTAACTGTAAACTTTCCCTCAAAGACTTCTCTTCTACATATTTAGCCTGAAATTGAACCACAGCTTCTCTTTTATTCTGATTTTCGGCTAAATAATGTAATGAATCAGCAATTGCTTTGTAAGATAACGCCTCTTTATAATTATTCTCTGCTTCTGATAATTCAGACAAACAAGCGTATGCTTCAGAACGTGTCGATAAACTGGGGCTATTCATGCACATCATTATGTATTTCTTTGCTTCAGACACTTTTCCTTGTTTTTGATATAAATGTCCCAAAGTAATATAATGGTATAACTTTTTCCTTTCATTCGGTTCTTTATCTATAATATCTAAAAGGATCTTTTCAGCTTTAATATATTCTCCTTTTTGACAATATATAAATGCAAATAATTTTGCAGCAGCAATCTCAAGCCGAATAGGATTATCTTTTAGAAGTTGCAAACTCCTTGTAGTACATTCCAAAGCACTATCAAGTTCTTGTTTATAAAAGAATGCTTGTCCCAATGTTTGATATGCATATGCCACTCCTAAAGTATCCTTAGCCAAATAATTGAAATTTACAGCACAACGGGCAAAACGAATATACTGATCATAAAAAGATTGGTTTCTGTGGAATATGGCTATATTTTCAGACAGCAACCCCAGCAATTTGTACTCTTTAGCATCTTTCAGTGACTTATATGCATCTAAGTATATCTTCATCGCACGCAATTCATCACCACACAGTTGAATGATGCGTCCGTAATAATACATAGACTTACCGTATTGTGCCCAATCACCCTTCTCTTTGAAATAATGCACGGAATAGATGATAGAAGAATCAGTAGTCAAATCCATATAATTATTGTCCCGCGCTTGAGTCAGCAATAAATAATAACGGGCAAGAGCTTCCTCCTTCAATGCTGATTCTGAGATCGATTCTAAAAGACGCAATGCACTATCCGGCTGCGTTCCCATCAACCGTTCAGCACGTTGAAGAAGAAGATCTTTTGTATCCGGAATAAAATGACAGGAACCCATTGCCACTAAAACAGAAATAGTGAGAAACAACGGGAATAGACAGCAACTCAACACTTTCATCCAATTAACTCTATACTGATTTTATAAATAACATATGGCAAAAAATTAACGCTGTATCTCTGCCATACTAACTCTATCGCATTTGCAGCAAATATACATAATCCGCTTTAAGCAAAGAAAGGAGGAAAGAAGAAAACCGCCTTCCCCTTTAAAAAAAGAGAAAAACGGTCTTCTATAATAAATAGCTGTAAAGCTACGCTGATTACAAACCGAATGCGGATTTCACCTGATCTACATAATCAAGTTTCTCCCAAGTGAAAAGCTCAACCTCAAGGGTCTTATTACCTTCATAGCGGGACTCAAAATGCTTGGTAACAACCTGTGGCTCACGACCCATATGTCCGTAAGCGGCAGTTTCTTGATAGATCGGGTTACGCAATTTCAAACGTTCCTCGATTGCTTTCGGGCGAAGATCGAACAATTCATCAATCTTCTTGGCTATTTCACCGTCAGTCATGTTCACATGGCTGCGCCCGTAGGTATTGACATAGATATTGATGGGGCGTGCCACACCGATTGCATAGGATACCTGTACGAGCATTTCATCGGCTACACCGGCAGCCACCAGGTTCTTGGCAATGTGACGGGCGGCATATGCTGCGCTACGGTCTACCTTGCTCGGATCTTTGCCGGAGAAAGCACCACCCCCGTGGGCACCCTTGCCACCATAGGTATCTACAATAATCTTACGGCCGGTCAGTCCGGTGTCACCGTGAGGACCGCCAATCACGAACTTACCTGTCGGGTTGACATGATAGGTGATATGGTCATTGAACAGTGCCAGTACATCTTCATGATGGATATCGGCTATGACGCGAGGCATCAATATTTCAATCACATCTTTGCGGATGATGGCCAACATCTCTTCATCCGCCTTCAACTGAGCTTCTTCAGAGGCGTCGGTAGGTTGGATAAAGTCGTCGTGCTGGGTCGATACAACAATGGTATCGATACGTACAGGTTTTCCGTTATCATCATATTCAATCGTCACCTGGCTTTTTGCATCGGGACGAAGATAGGTCATCTGCCTGCCTTCACGACGAATATCAGCCAGAACCAGCAAAATGCGGTGAGCCAGATCGAGGGAAAGAGGCATATAGTTTTCTGTTTCATTGGTAGCGTAACCAAACATCATTCCCTGGTCGCCCGCACCCTGATTCATCGGGTCTTCACGCTCGACACCACGGTTGATATCGGGGCTCTGTTCGTGAATGGCAGAAAGTACACCGCACGAATTGCCTTCAAACATGTATTCGGCCTTCGTATAGCCGATTTTCTTGATTACTTCGCGTGCAACGAGCTGCAAGTCGATATACGCACTTGTTTTCACTTCTCCAGCAAGCACTACCTGTCCGGTAGTTACTAAAGTTTCGCAAGCTACTTTCGAACTGGAGTCATAAGCCAACAGTTTGTCAAGTACAGCGTCCGATATCTGATCGGCCACTTTGTCGGGGTGTCCTTCAGACACCGATTCGGATGTGAATAAATATCCCATACTAATTGAAAAATTAATAATTGAAAATTGGATGAAACAGGTGGAGACACTAGGCTAAGTAGGGATGCCTGACGGCACAGAAAGGAATGTTGTTTTAGCATTTTTTTCTGTGGTTGCAAGCTACTCAAATCTTTCCACATATCATTTCGGTTGCAAAGATAGGGATTATTGAGAAACTATGATTATATTTGTTAGAACTTTAACAAATAGAAAGAGATATGGCTTTTAGAGAAATTGTAAAAGTACAACCTTGGAAAAAGATTCTGGGGTTTACGCTGATATATCCAATTCTAGCTAGTTTCATGGATGTATGTTTTGAAGCATTTACTGTCAGAAAGGCTTTATTCAATGTCTTAGCAGGGGTTACGATGGCTCTGGTTATTTTCTGGAAGAGGAAGAAAGAATAACAGGGTTAATCTTATCATCCATCGCCTACATAACTTTACGGTGCTTTATGGTAGTATAAAGTATTGCTTTATTGCCTTTAAAGCGTTGCTTTATTACCTTTAAAGTCCTGCTTTATCGGCATTAAAGAGCTACTGTATCGGTGTTAAAGTATGGCTGTATCGGTGATAAAGCAGTTCCATGATAGGAATGAGGCACGATTGTAATAATTACAACCTATCTTATTCGTTGCTTTTAACGTTTACCTGTCTAACAGTTCACTCATTGTTTTATGAAACACGGGATGAATAAGATCCGGTGCAATTTCAACCAACGGTTCCATCACAAAGCGTCTTTCAGTCATTAAAGGGTGGGGGAGGACAAGCTCCGCTGTCTTTATCACTTCCTCTCCATACAAAAGAATATCGATATCGATCAGACGGTCGGAATACTGCCCGTTTACCGATTTATGAGTTCTTCCCAATTCCCTTTCTATTGCTTGCGTCTCATTGAGAAGCTGTAGGGGAGGCAGCTTTGTATCGGCACAGACGACAGCGTTCAGGAAGCTGTTTCCGGAAGAGAATCCCCAAGGCTCGGTCACATAAAAAGCGGAAAGGGAAACGATTTTCCCTATCCGCTCTCCGATTTTCTCTACGGCCATCCGCAGGTTCTGCTCTTTGTCACCTAAATTGGTACCAAGGCCCAGATATACGTTCATTATTTACTTAGCAATCGTGAATTAACTACTTTAGTCTAAAATCAGCATGGCATCACCATACGTACCGAAGCGATAGCCCTCCTTCATCGCCACGTGGTAAGCGTCCATCACCTGATCATAACCTCCGAAGGCGGCAACGATCATCAACAGGGTAGACAGCGGCATGTGGAAGTTGGAAATCATCGCATTGGCAACTGTAAATTCATAGGGAGGGAAGATGAACTTATTCGTCCAGCCTTCGAATTCCTTCAGGTGTCCGTCCGTACTCACCGTGCTTTCAATGGCACGCATCACCGTAGTACCCACAGCGCAGACGTTTTTGCCAAGGTCTTTAGCCCGGTTCACTGTCCGTACAGCCTCTTCACCTACAAACATCTGTTCAGAGTCCATCTTATGCTTCGTCAAATCCTCCACGTCGATATCGCGGAAGTTTCCCAAACCGGCATGCAAAGTGATATAAGCAAAGTCGATCCCTTTGATCTCCATGCGCTTCATCAACTCGCGGCTGAAGTGAAGACTGGCGGTAGGTGCGGTCACGGCTCCCTCGTTGCGGGCAAAGATAGACTGGAAACGTTCCGCATCTTCCTCTTCAACCGGACGGTTGATAATGGAATGAGGCAGCGGAGTCTCACCCAAAGCATAAAGTGCCTTTTTAAATTCGTCATGAGGTCCGTCGTAAAGGAAACGCAAGGTACGACCACGCGAAGTGGTATTGTCGATTACCTCGGCAACCATCGAGTCGTCATCACCAAAATAGAGCTTGTTTCCGATACGGATTTTACGAGCCGGATCGACAAGCACGTCCCAAAGACGAAGCTCCTCGTTCAGCTCCCGCAACAAGAATACTTCGATACGAGCCCCAGTCTTTTCCTTGTTCCCGTACAAGCGGGCAGGAAAAACCTTCGTATCGTTGAAAATAAACACATCCTTATCATCAAAATAATTCAAGACGTCTTTAAACATCTTGTGTTCAATCTGACCTGTTTTACGGTGGAGTACCATTAAACGCGATTCATCTCTGTACTTCGTCGGGTGCAAAGCAATTTTGTCCTCAGGCAACTTAAATTTAAATTGTGACAGTTTCATATCTATTCTTCTTATTACGTTAATTATCTTCTGTTATTTCTATCTCCTGCTCATCCATCCAGGCAGCAAACTGCATCGGGTCGAGGCAATCTTCCAGCTTCACTTCTCCCACCCTCGTCCGGATCAATCCTGTCAGATGGGCTCCGCTTTGGAGCGCTTCACCGATATCCCGGGCCAACGCACGGATATAGGTGCCTTTGCTACAGACCACACGGATTTTTATCTCCATCCGTTCCAAGTCGCATTCCAATAGTTCTATCTCATCGATGACGAGCAACTTCGGTTTCAGTTCCACCTCTTCCCCCTTACGGGCCAAGTCGTAGGCACGTTTGCCGTCCACCTTGCAAGCAGAGAATACGGGCGGAATCTGATGAATCTCGCCCAAGAACCGTTTCAACGCCTCTTCCACCTTCTCACGGGTAATATGTTCGGTAGGATACGTGGCGTCTATCTCATGTTCCAAGTCGTAAGACGGAGTGGTAGCCCCCAGTTGTACGGTGGCAATATACTCTTTGGTATGATATTGGAACTCTTCTATCCGCTTTGTAGCCTTCCCCGTACAGACAATCATGACTCCCGTAGCCAGAGGATCGAGCGTACCGGCATGGCCTACTTTCAGTTTCTTCACTTTCATCCTCCGGCAAATGTGGTAGCGTGCATGCCCCACCACTTTGAACGATGTCCAACCGAGAGGTTTATTAAAATAGAGTACTTCTCCTTCTTTAAAATTCAAAATATTAACGATTAAGTTTACTACTTAATTCAACAAGCTGCATACTATTGTCACCGTACCCACAATGGCACAGTAGATAGCAAAGTAGATCAGCTTGCCTTTCTTCACGATATTAATCATCCACTTGCAAGCCAGACACCCCGACACAAAGGCGGCCAAGAAACCGATCACCAACGAGAGGGTAGGGATGTCTCCCGTAACAGCTTCTCCTTTCATCATCTTCATGCCATCCAGCAAGGCTTCTCCCAAAATGGGAGGTATCACCATCAGGAAAGAGAATTGTGCCAGCTTCGTTTTGTTGTCTCCCAACAGAAGTCCGGTCGCAATCGTACTACCCGAACGTGAAAGCCCCGGAAGCACGGCACATGCCTGTGCAAGACCGATAATGAACGCATCTTTCATCGAAATGTTCTCCTTCTGACGCGGTTTCGCATAGTAAGAGAAAGCAAGCAAAGCAGCCGTCAGCAACAAGCAAAAACCGACAATCAACAGTCCCGAACCAAAAATCTCTTCTACATAATCTTTAAAGAAAACGCCTACAATTCCGATAGGAATCATAGAAACAAGGATATTGATCACATATTTCGTCTCACTGTTCATCTCCCATTTAAACAATCCACGGAAAATCCAGTCGATCTCTTTCCACAGTATGACAAGCGTACTAAATACCGTAGCCACATGAACCACGATCGTAAATGCCAGATTCTCTTCTCCCTGTATGCCGAATAAGGCTGATCCGATGGCCAGATGGCCGCTACTGCTCACAGGTAAATACTCCGTCAGCCCCTGAACGAGACCGAGGATAAGTGCTTCAAACCATTCCATCCTTACTCTTCTGTTTTGGTTTTAGGTTTACGCAGCACAGCGTATATCATAAAAATGAAACCCAGGAAGCAAACCACCGGTGCTACCCTGATTCTACGCACGCTAAAAATATCCGGTTCAAAAGTGGTCTCCGTCGATGAAGGCCCTGTCATAAGGATAAAGCCTATGATCACTACCGCCATTCCGATAGCCAGCAGAATGAAGTTAGTTTTGTCAAAGGCAAATTTCTGTTTATCAGCCATAATGCTATTTTAATTGTTTATTCCCGGTGGCCATGCTTTTCCTCGGACTGCACAAGCCGCAGGTACGTTAACTATTTCTCTATATATAATAAAGTGTACTCGCTTTCATCTTCAAATACCTGTTGATAGAAAGATATGCGCACATGAACGTGATTAAGACACCGAACAGCAATACGGAACCGGATACCAGCAACATCACTTCGGGAGTAATCACCCGGATCAGTTCAGGTTCGTAAGACACCAGCCAATATGCCGCTCCCATCAGGATGGCATCTGCTAGAATTCCCGCCAATATCCCACTCCATATATTCCTGCGAAGAAATGGCCTCCGGATGAAACTCCAACTGGCACCTACCAGTTTCATGGTATGGATGAGGAATCGTTTGGAATAAATAGCCAGACGTATCGTGTTATTAATCAGTGCAAAGGAAATCAATGCCAACACTACTGCCAACGCCAGTAGCACAAGGCTGATATTACGGATGTTCTCGTTCACCAAATCGATCAGTTCGCGCTGGTAAAGCACGTCCTGTATGTTGGTGTTCTTTTTGATCATCTTTTCTATCTTGGCTATGCTGTCCGAATTGGCATAGTCGGAATGTAGTTTTATTTCGATGGATGCAGTAAAAGGATTGTAGCCGAGGAATTCCTCCGGGTCCGTCCCCATAGCTTCCGTCTGCTCTTTCAATGCCTGCTTTTTTGAAATATACTCGGTCTCTTTGACAAACGGTTCTTTATCAAGCTTCTTCTGTAGTTTCAGTATATCCGACTCTTTCATGTCATCACTGATCAACACGGAGAAATTGATGTTTTCACGTACATAAATGGAAAGATTGTGCGCTCCCAAGACAAAGAACACGACCAATCCGAGCAACAACAACACCAAGGTGGTGCTGATGCTCGACGTGACAAATTGCATGTCGAAATAGGATACCGAATGATTTTTAACCTTGTTCTTCATCAGCGTTTTTTTCTGAATACGTAAATCATTGAACTGCTTCTCTCTTTCTTGCCCAGTGCGCTGAACCATCCTTTTGTCCCCGTCCACATGCCTTTCAGAAAGGCGAACGCGCTTCCACGGTGCTTCTCGCTCAACATCGATACATAGAAAGCATCAAAAGGCATGGGATGCCGTGCCGCCATGATAAACCCGTGTTTGGAAGCCAGTTGTTGGATAGTAGCCGGTGTGAAATGCCACAGATGACGGGGTACATCGTATGCAGCCCAATATTCACCATATTTCAGAGCATCATAAGAAGAGCAGTTAGGCACCGCCACAATCAGCACGCCTCTGTTGGTGAGAAGCTCATAGAGTTTATCCCAAACTTCATTCAGGTGTTCCAAGTGTTCCATGACATGCCACAAAGTTATGACATCGAATGATCCCGGTTCGAATTCGTATAAAGCACCCTCTTCTTTTACATCCAGCCCGAAATGCTCTTTGGCAAACAGACGGGCTTGTGCATTCTTTTCGATCGCTTCGACTTCCCAACCGCGTTGATCCATTGCTTCGGCAAAGTAACCGGTACCCGTCCCGATATCAAGCAGTCTCCCTTGTTTACGGTGAGATTCTTTGACCACCAAACGTGCTTTTTTGCCCAACATGTACTTACGCACCTGATGGTAAATAGTGTTCATGGCACCTTTTTTCGTATCGGAATGGGAAATATAATCGGGAGTTTCATAATAACGTCCTATTTCTGCTTCGACAGGCACCCCTTGGGTGAAAGTAAATCCGCAATCTTCGCAAGAAAGCAGGTCGAACTGTTCGCCCGATGCATAGAAATCCGTACAAGTCATAACACGCTTCAAGTGCGTGCCACCGCACAGCGGACAAGCATTTATAGTAAGTTTATTCATTGATTTTGCACCTAAATTAAGCATCGACTTGAGTCACAAAGCCGCACTTCACCCGAATTTGGTGCAAAGAAACAAATAAAAAGTGATGTAAGGGTGTTTCGTTAAGTTCTTTTAATAGAATCAAATGAAACAAAGAACACACAAACAGTCAATTATATCACTCAATTATTTTAAGCACGATTATAATATCCGGAGAGCTTTCAACTAAAGCAAAAGCATACCAACAAGTTTATTGAATTTTCATGAAAAAATCCACGTCGCCTTACGCCAAACTCCTTCAAACGGTCCTTGTTTAAATCTCTTCAGCCACCAATGGCAGAATCCCAACTGAAGAACGAACAGAAGGATGGCAACACCGAAGCTCGCTGTCGTACCCAGAACGTTGTACAAAGACAAACCATAACCGAAATAGATGAACGAACCGATAATGGATTGCATCAGATAGTTGGTCAAGCTCATTTTCCCATAAGGCACCAAACCATGCAATACTTTATGCACCGCTACAGATTGCCACAAAAGAACGAAGGAAGATACCAACACACACATAAAGGAGAAGTTACGAAAAGAAGAAACCACCGTATTCATCGGGGTAAACATCGCTTTATTAGGAAGTAGTTCCGGCAAAGATGTGGTTAGGACATAGAGTGGAACAAAACAGATGGCTCCGATTAACAATGTCCTGTACCAAAACACGCGATGCCCCGACAAATTCACAAATAAACGTTTCCTACCGATCAGCATCCCCAACAGGAAAAGCGAGGCAGTCTGAAAGAACCGACCGTAATCCCATGCCCACAACAAGCTGAACAGCTGCCCGTCCCACAGATTAGATTTTACCATAGCCCAAAAATCGGACTGCGCAAGATAGGGATACATACGTGCGCTATGCATGCGCCACACTCCTACGGGTGGCACATAATCGGGGTTCATCATCGCATAGAAAAACTTACCCAACTCCAAAGGTTGGAGCATCAGGACAACAGCCGCAATCAGCACCAACCGGTCACTCCATTTACAAGTAAGCACCAACACCACACCGATGATAGAATAAAGAACCAGAATATCCCCCGGGAAAAACGCCCCGTTGAAACAACCGATGAAAAAGAGCAGTAACAACCGCCAAAGAAAACGCAAGCGGAAATCTTTCCCTCTCTGCAACTGGTTATTATATTGAATAAAGAAACTGAAACCAAACAGTAAAGAAAAGATAGCATACGCCTTCCCCGAAAAAAGGAAAAACAGTGTTTCCCATATCCCTTTATCAAGCGCCTGCATAAAGGCAGATGAGGCCGGGGGGAAATTATAAAAATTAAAATGCTCGATGTTGTGCAACAACATAATAGCCAATACGGCAAAGCCCCGTAAAGCATCTACCACTTCTATACGGGACGATTTCGTCAAAAGGTCGTGTTTCATGTATGTGTTTAATGTGTACGTTTACTTTTATATCATCACTTCTTCTCCTTTCAGGGTCGCCGAACTGGCTTCCGTGATCCGGACATTCACAAAATCGCCTATTTTGTGAGTCCCGCGATTAAATACTACTACCCGGTTTTGCTCGGTACGCCCGAAGAGCTGCTCCCGGGAACGTTTGGAAACACCTTCCACAAGCACCTCATACGTCTTTCCGATACAGCGTGCATTCGACTCGGCCGACAACCGGTTCTGTAAAGCGATAATCTCGTTGAGACGCCGCACTTTCACTTCTTCGGGCACATTGTCCTCTAAATGTTTGGATGCATACGTACCGGGGCGTTCGGAATATTTAAACATGAAAGCAGCGTCATATCCACATGCCTCCATCAATGAAAGCGATTCCTGATGGTCTTCTTCCGTTTCGGAATGGAAACCGGAGAAGATATCGGTAGTCAATCCGCATTCGGGAATAATGCGTTTGATAGCAGCTACACGCTCCAGGTACCATTCACGGGTATACTTACGGTTCATCAATTTCAAGATACGTGAACTACCACTTTGCACAGGCAGATGGATATGCTTGCACACATTAGGCACTTGAGCTATCACTTCCAATGTCTCATCGCTCATATCCTTCGGATGGGAAGTAGTAAAACGGATTCTCACCTCCGGAGCTGCTTCGGCCACCGTCCGCAGTAACATCGGGAAGGTAATCACTTCGCCATTCTCCTTTTCAAAACGGTAAGAATTCACATTCTGTCCCAGCAGAGTGATTTCCTTATAACCTTTAGTCACCAAATCGGCAACTTCATTAAGGATGCTCTCCACATCCCTGCTGCGCTCGCGTCCACGAGTATAAGGGACAATGCAATACGTGCAGAAATTATTACATCCGCGCATGATGGACACGAAGCCCGAAATGTGATTGCCACAAATACGCGAAGGAATGACATCGCGATAAGTCTCGGTCGTAGAAAGATCGACATTGATGGCTTTTTCCCCCGCTTCTACCGAGGCGATCAGTTCCGGGAGGGTAAGATACGCATCCGGACCTACTACCAAGTCCACATGATGGTTCTCAATCAAATCATCTTTCACGCGTTCCGCCATACAGCCCAATACGCCTACGATCAGGTGCTTCTTCTTTTTCTTTAACGAATGGAAGAATTCCAACCGGTTCAGAATCTTCTGTTCCGCATTATCACGGATAGAACAAGTATTCATGAACACCGCGTCCGCCTCTTCCAAAGAATTGGCTACGGAATACCCTGCCATCTGCATCACAGAGGCAATCACTTCACTGTCCGCCACGTTCATCTGGCAACCATACGTCTCAATAAACAACTTTTTGTTGTCGTCAGCAGTTGCGGATTTAAAGTCCGCTCCCGTCAATTCATTCATAATTCAATCAATTAATATTTTGCAGATTATTTGCGGTACAAAGATAAGACTTCGTGGTCAATAACTGATAAACTGAAACAAAAATAACGTTTTAGGTTAATAACTCGACCTTATAAATATAATTAATGTTAATAAAGCAAACATTTTCTACCTTATATCTTGCTCCATTAAATTTTATTTCACACTTTTGTGCAATGAAAGAAACATTAGATGATTTTTTCATAGTTAAGGTTTAGGTTAAAAAAATTAAGGGGAGCTGTGAAGCTGCCCTTTTTTCATCTTAAATACAGGCTTTTATTCCCCGATTTTGCCTGTATTTTCTTTTAATAAGATTGTATTCTTTTTCAAACTGAAATTGAATTTCACCTTTTCTTCCTTTTCCTTCTGTATACATAAAGAGGATATAAAAGAATTACTGCAATAGAAGGACCTATAAAGATTACCCAATGATCCGGATTCTTATTCCAATCTAAAAGAAGAAGGAATGTAGTAGCCAGCCAAATAAGTATCAGCTCCTTAACAACATTTTTATCTAATTTCTTCATCTGTATAAATATTTAATGGAGTCCACTTTAAATCCTTGTCTAAATTTTATCGTTTGAAATAAAAAGGATGTTCCTCTTTCCCTGAAAATGAATACTTTGAGTTATCAAGATTATAATAATAATGCATTTGGACGGATTTAGAAGAAACAGGGTGGTAAGTTACCAAGAAAATCTCGAACCAACAAGAAAATAAAAGAAAAAATGCTTTGCATGAAATATAATTTGATTTGTTATTGAGTAACTTACGAGAAAAAGTATGTGCTAAAACTGAACAAAAGCAAGAACGGATATTGATATCATGGAACTTGTTTTATTGCTTTTGGATATAAAATCTTGAAATTGCTTTTTATAATTGTACAAATTTCAATAGATAAAGACCGTTTTCTTGAATATTTTATGATGAAATCTTAAACAAAACAAGGAAATAGATTGCAATCAAAAATATTTTTATACCTTTGTTAATCTGAACATTAATTACTCCAACCATGAAACAACTATTATTTACTTTGATATGTTTTTTATGTATATCTTGCAATAAAGAAACCAATGAATTGTTAAAGCAATATGAAAATGGCATTGTTGAGGTTAGCGTTTACTATAAAACTAAAGATAATTTGAATATTCAAATTCCTGATTTAAAATCCAAATTATTCATTTATTATGGAAAATATTCTACAGAACTCATTGATTATACATTTCAGAAGGGGGAATTGGTAAAAGAGGGAAAAGTTTTATATCCAGATCAGAGTATCACTCTCTACGAAAAAGGAAAAAACACGATACATTTAGACAATATTGATAAGCCTTTTACAATAATAATTGAAAGCAATCATTATAAAAAGACAACTGCCTATAGTTATCCTTCCGGTGAGAAGAAAGTGACTTTGACAGTTGTCTTTGGCCCATTTAGTGAATAATAAGATACTATAATGCACTAATTAAATGTGACCCAAAACACATATTAACATTGACAAAATTAATTTAATTCATTTTAACTGGAGCAATAAATATTTTATACCAACCAGTTTGATATTTCCCATTAAAATCAAGGGTACCTTCAATAATATTCGAAGAAGTTTCACCAACAGTAGTCCGTGGTGTATCACCATCATAATTAGGTTTTCCAAAAATTTCCCTATTAATTATTACATCATCAGCAAAATTTATTATAGTTTCACCTAATTCATCATTCCCATAAGTTGTAGAACATTCATAGGTCGTTTTCCTCGTTTCTTTATTACTTGCACCAAATTGCAAGCCAGTTTTCACTTTTGCACCAAAAGTGGAAGAGAAACTAAAATTAGTTGCAAATTCAGAAGTTGTTTCTATGGCTTGCTTCACCACTTCAGTAGCATCAACTTCTTCTATTGCAATTTTAACATTTGCACTATAAGTCTCTAGATCCCATTCAAATAATGGTAATGGGGTTTCTAAATAGGCCCTAATGTTGTTAACACCCGTTATTACCATATTTTGAGAGTTATTTCTATCTCTTATATATTTTAATGCAAAGAGATGAGTAGGATTTACTCTAAAATAACTGATCAACTCAGTTCCAAATGAATTTTTATTTCCTACATAAACTTTAACTTTAAATTCAAACTCACCATCAGTCCAATAAGTTCCTCCTCCTCTCCTACTACCATAAATATTATTTCCATTTCTCCTTGGATCACCATCTTGATCAGATATTTTCGCTAAGCAAGCATCAGCGTTTCCAACCATCTCAAAAGCCATTATACATTCTTTAATATTATAATGAAATGGGCCTTGCGTTCTTGTCGGAGTTAAATTATAGTAGATATAATCTCTTTGCCAACCGTTTCGACCGTTATAAACATCATATGCATCCAATATTTTCCTAAGAGATTCCGGTACTACTGTTTTGTGAACATTTCCTCTACTATCTGTCGTAGTCTTTTCATAGACACCAGTTATATTATCTGTTGTAGTGACAAGTGTTCCCTGATAAATACGTTGTGACACATTATCAAATACAGAATCAATGAATGCAAACTTCTGGCCACCAATTGACCGGGACATGATCCCTAACGAAGAAGCCTCGTTACTTGCCACCACCCTTTCATTTTCCTTTATAATAAGTACTGGATATGTAGGTATCCTATCTGCAGGTAATATTGTTTTATTTCCCATCGCATCGTACATAGGAACATTGTTGTCATATCTTACCCTAACTCCAACAAATGGAGCGTCATTATCAGTTTCCCATATTTCGGCTGAAAATGAATTCTCCGGCAATTCAGGAACAAAGATCGTCAATGTAGGAATTTGTTCCTTGACCTGTGTTAGCTTTTCGGCACTCATATGTTTTGAAAGCATTTCTTCAAGAGTAAGGCCACAGTTGAGCTTTTCATCCTTTATTAAATCATAAAGTACATCATAATCGTGGTCAAATTTCTTCAAAGCTTCGTTTTTAATAAAGCTTCTCGCTTCCTGATGCTCATCCAATACAATAGCCAGAGCTTTAGCAAACTCACTTTTTAATTGCAGATTATTATCTACTAGATCATCCGGAATAATAACATGTTCATTCGCTTGTTCCTTTAAAAAGTCTTCCTGACAAGATAAGAAACATATTGGTAATACAAATAATACCAATGATAATCTTTTAAAAAAGTCAAATTTAATCATCTTCATAATAATTTGAATCTAATTAGTTAAACAAAAAACATTATCTTAATTTTATCCTTAAGTCTGTTTAAATTTTATTCAAAAGCATTCCAATGAATATTACGTTCACCATTCTGCTATTTCTCCACAACCCCTCGCATCTGCTAATATAATTTAATGTTGTAACAAAGTTCTTTGAGAGATCTTGCTAATAAATAAGCTGCTTCACTATCATGCACACAAATAATAGCTACCATGATTAGAAAACCATTTTTATCTACTACATGGCGTTTAACTTCTTTTAATTTCTATTCCTGCCAATACCATTCAGAGGGTAGTTGTTACCCCACTGTACATGTTGGCTGTTCATGCCTCATACTCACTACTACTTTTTGCTAATTTTACACATGCATTTTCTAGTAAGTTATTCAATAGCAAATTAAATTCACCAAAAGAAAAATAGTTGCAGGCCGACTCTTAAGCCTAGTGACTTACAATATTCATTATCAATGATATATGAACACTCTTTTTATTTCAAACGATAAAATTTAAATCGGGACTAAAAAGTCTCTTTTTCTGCATTCAACCCCTTACAGAAGCGCTTGCTCGAAAGGACTAAAGTACGAAAACATACTTCTTTAAATGAATTCAATATTTTGATTACATTTGGATACTGGCATCAATATCACATCATATTCCCTATTCTTTCTTTTCCTTCCTGTTTTTATCCTTTCTCTTTCTCCAGTATTTTATAATAGGATATATAATCATCATTATTCCCACCCCTACTGAAAGTGAAATCCAAAAGTTTGCACCCGCAAGTACGCTACCAATAACCCCAGGTATTAAATAGGACATTATCTCTTTTATATCTTCATGAATCTTCATAATCTAAATAAATATAAAACACCATTTACAGCCGATCCTGTTACAGCCCTTCCTACAGCTATGCTAATTGTGGGAGGAACTGTAGTACTTCCGTTTACCACTCTACTGCCCAGGAAACTGTAGCACCGCAACATACAAAAGCTGCTCCCACATAAGGAATATTCCTTCTAATTATTTGCGTGGAAAACCATCAAAATGCTATAGTCCAAACTTCTTAATCCTTCTATTTTTAAATAGCTCAAGTTTCGCAAATGCTATTTTGAAAACCGACAAGTACAAGTAAACAAAGAAAATATTTCATAACTATAATAAAACAAGCCGAATTATTTATCATTTGCAAGAGCATCCAGCTTGTTTCCTCATCAACCTGTTCACTTGCCGACTAAGAAGTAGAGTACTTGCGAAACTTGAAAAGGCTAATTACACTTTGATACTGTCATCAACATCATGTTCCTTATTTCCTGTCCTTCCTTCTTTTAGCCCTCCTCTTTCTCCAGTATCTTATAATAGGATAAAGTACCATTACTAATACAAAAGCTATTAATAATGAAAGCCAAAAATCTTCACCGTCATGTTGTAGTAAACTAGCAATTACAACAGGAATGAAATAGGACATTATCTCTTTTATATCTTCATGAATCTTCATCATCTAAATAACCATGAAACACCTACTATTGCCGATCCTACCGCAGCTTTACCGGCAACTGCGCCAATTGTGGGAAGAGCGGTAGCACCTCCGGTTGCTATTGCTGTCCATAAGGCCGCTGTTCCACAATATATTAAAGTAGATGCAGCAGAAATAACATCAGCTTTGACTATCGAGGTGAAAACCGTCAATACACTATAACCTGTTCCATTTAGTTCATGGATATTATCACTCCAATAAACGTATGAATCCAGTGCTATAGCAGCTAGTCCCATATAGACATTATAATTCCTATCATAAACATAGCGATTTAATAATGACTCCAATTGTCTTCTCAAGACATTTTCATCTTTTCCTAGCGTTATCAATGTTGAAAGATTGTCAAAAAAGAATGTCCAAAATCTCTATATACATCGGAAATGGCCGTAGGATTCTGTAATGTAATATATTCATAAGCTGCTTCTGTACGTAGCATGGGGTCTGTTTCTTGTTCAAAATAGGCGTTTTTAATAGTTTGATATGCCTCTTCACGACGAACATCTATAGTCACATTTCCCAAAGTCCTTGTGGCGATATTTATTTTATTTCTCAATAAGGTCAAAGTAGCACTATGTGCTTTTGCCTGTTCATAATTTTCCTGAAACTTTTCATGGATGTCATTCGTAACTTCTTCGTCAGGTGAACAGCCACATAAAAAGACTAAATTCAATAACCCTGTAACCAAAATACTCAAAAAATATATATGTCGTTTCATGATATATAGTTTTTAGTTTAATAATGTGTTAATTTTTTGGTAAGATAATAGTGTTATAAATATTATCCCGTTAGTTCAGTATTAGTATGCCATCAGCCTATTCAACTGCATTTGCTCATACCGAACCATAAAAGCAAACACAGTACAACTGTCGAAATTGTTTTTTCCAAGAATAAAGATTAATGACTCCATTTTCCACAAGTTTGAAAGGTTATTTATAATCAACTTCCCAAAAATTACTTTTGATATATTTCCTTTTATATTCTAAAAGAAACAGTATAACTCATTTCATTTTCAGCTGCACCGTATAATTTTTCCCATCGGGAAGTATTGTATTCAAAATAATATCCGCCACTCCAGAATAAGATTCTTTACCTATGATTTTACCCGTTTCTTTCTCTTTAATTATTACTGTAAGTTCTTCTTGCAATTTCGCAAAGCTAAGATGTAAGTTAGAATCTGTAAGATTTACATTAACCTCGGGATTCGAGCAAACGATAATAATAGGCAATGATGGATCATCTTCATCTTCAAATATATCTATAAATTCCACAGGTTCATCATACAATACTGATGCCCATAAACTGTTACTTAGTAACAAACCAGCCGCAATCAATAAAAATGCAATTTTGTTTTTCATAATTTTTTTACTTTAAGTTTCTTACAAAGAAAGCGATTTTGAAATAAAGAACTCCATTTTTTTGTGTCAATATTGTGTCAACTGCAATTTGATGCCCGATTATATAGCCAAGCATCAAACTATCGAATGATTATATGTCGTTAATCCGGTCTTCTTAAAGACATCACCCAATCGAATTTATCTTGTCCCATCTTCTGACGTATTCGTTTCATTCTCGACCGATAAGCATTATCACTCGTACCTGTACATGCCAAAATAACCTTCTTAGGGATTCCAAGCAATAAATATATACATAGAGTTACATCCTCCTCTGACAACTGCGTGAAATTATGCTGCAATTCTTTTATGACATCTGAAAAAAAATCATGGAGAATACAGGTCATTTGCATACGGACGTCTTTGCTTAGTTTAATTTCTTCATCTTTTGGCTTCTTGGATAACATTGCCAATTCTTTAGCCGTTTCCGCAGTCTGAAAGTTATTAAGACAATTTATAAACACGTTTTCATTAAACACAAAATGTTCCTTTGTAGGTTTAATAGATCCAACTCGACAATTTATTTTTATTTTCCTACCTAAGTAAACTTTATATGAGATTATTGCAATACAAAGAACGCAAACAACACCTCCTGCCACCCAAAGCCATTTCCTCTCTCGAAGCGGTTCCCAAGCATTTTCTTCCAAATCCGCCTTATATCGGGCAATAACCCGGCTCATTTTTTCATAATCTACCGATCGATTAATTGAATCACGCAACTTTATGGATCGGTCGACCGACCAAGCTGCTTCTTTCCATTGCCCTGCATCTCTTTCTATTTCGTACATCTGTTTATAATAACCTAAATCTATTTTTGATGACATAGCATGACCCAAATTCAAATAATAACGGGCAGAATCCACTTTATTTAATTTGTTTAAGAAAATACCTTTCCAGCAATAAGCCCTTGCAAGATTTTCTTTATCCCCTTTCAAACTATCAAGTTTGATCTGTATAGATTGGGAAATAGCTTGATCTGCCTTTTCGTATTCTTTTTTCATAAAATACACTTGTGCCAGGGTGTGGTAAGAACCGGAAATCCATTTCGCCACTCTTTGCTCCACAGCAAAGCCCAAACACTTTTGGGCATAGTAAGAAGCACTGTCATACTTATTTAAGAATATATATACAACAGAAATATCCTTCAAAGTTCTATATGTACCCTCTTTTTCAAACCGAGGACTTCCAACATAAGCCACTTGTGCCTTTTTATACATCTCCAGAGACAGCTTATAGAATTTCTGTTTACGAAGGCATTTGCCCAGCCTTTCATATGTCACTCCCAAATAGACAGATTTCATCTGATCCGGCATCACACGAGCTGCATGCAAAAAAGCCTCGACCGCCTCAGTTCCCCGATCGGAATTTTCGTATACACGCCCCAAGTAATAATAAGCCTTCGCTTCCCGCTCCTTATCCGAACCATTCTGATAATATGCCACAGCAGAACGGATGAGGGAATCGTCAGTAGCCCTTGTGTAATTCCTATCTTTTGCCTGCATTAATAACAAAGCATACTCACCATAATCAGCCGGATGCAAATTTTCGGGATGGGATATACTTTCTAACAATCGCAGAGCGCTATCGGGATGAGTATCCATCAGGCTATCGACCCGTAACAAAAGCGAATGCGAGGGAGTAGCGGGCTGACACGACACAAAAAGATATGTCGCTATAGCCAAAATCGCCCATATATTGAACAATCTGATCGTTTCCACCATCAACGAATACAAAATAGAATATAGGCAAAGTTAAAACAAATGCATAGATGAGCAAAACTTTAGCAAAGATATCCCGATTTATTATGCCCCAGTGTTCTTTTTCTGATTTTAAATAATTACCTTTGGCGAACTAATCCTAATATATATGGAAGATGTTTTTAAATTTCTTATTGTAGCAGGCACTATCGCTTTTGGCATTTTCAAACAAGTGAACAAAGAGAAAGCTCGAAAGCCCGAAAACCAAATGCCGTTGCCCGAACCGGAGTTTGATGAATATGAACCGGAGGAACCGGTCGTGTTCGAAATGCCGGAAGTTAAACCGGCTCCTGCCAAGCCAGTTACCCTGAAACCTCTCCCCAAAGAAGGAGTCAGAACGATAAAGGGCACTATTCCTCCTCCAAAGAAAACAAAAACGAAGGAAACGGCCGAAAACAACGGGAACGAGTACTCCATACGTTCTGCCGAAGAGGCGAGACGCGCCATCATCTGGTCGGAAATCTTACGGAGAAAATATTAGAGACGTACATTCTAACACGAAAATATACTATTTATATGGCACTCAATTTTATCTCGGCAGCAGAAGCTGCCAGCCTTGTTAAACATGGCTACAACATTGGTCTTAGTGGTTTTACCCCCGCTGGTACAGCCAAAGCCGTTACGGCTGAAATTGCTAAAATAGCAGAAGCGGAACATGCGAAAGGCAACCCTTTCCAGATCGGTATCTTTACAGGTGCCTCTACAGGTGACTCTTGCGACGGCATATTGTCGCGCGCCAAAGCCATCCGTTATCGTGCCCCTTATACCACGAACACCGACTTCCGCAAAGCGGTGAACAACGGTGAGATAGCTTACAACGACATTCACCTGTCTCAGATGGCACAGGAAGTCCGCTACGGATTCATGGGAAATGTAAATGTAGCTATCATCGAAGCTTGTGAAGTCACTCCCGATGGAAAAATTTACCTGACAGCCGCTGGCGGTATCGCTCCTACGGTTTGCCGCCTGGCAGATAAGATCATTGTTGAGTTGAACAGCGCCCACAGCAAGAACATGATGGGTATACACGACGTTTACGAACCGCTCGACCCGCCTTACCGCCGTGAAATACCTATTTACAAACCGAGCGACCGCATCGGACTGCCTTACATTCAAGTAGATCCGAAGAAGATTGTCGGTGTGGTTGAAACCAACTGGCCGGACGAGGCACGTTCGTTTGCAGAAGCCGATCCGCTGACAGACAAGATCGGTCAGAACGTAGCCGACTTCCTTGCAGCCGATATGAAACGCGGCATCATTCCTTCTACCTTCCTGCCGTTGCAGTCGGGCGTGGGAAACATTGCCAACGCTGTACTGGGTGCTTTAGGCCGTGATAAGACGATCCCTCCGTTCGAAATGTACACAGAAGTTATCCAAAATTCCGTGATCGGGCTGATTCGCGACGGCCGCGTGAAGTTCGGCAGCGCCTGCTCACTGACCGTAACCAACGACTGCCTGCAAGGTGTCTATGACGATATGGATTTCTTCCGCGACAAATTGGTACTCCGCCCGTCGGAAATCTCCAACAGCCCGGAAATTGTTCGCCGTTTAGGCATCATCTCCATCAATACCGCCATTGAAGTGGATCTTTACGGCAACGTGAACTCTACCCACATCAGCGGAACGAAGATGATGAACGGTATCGGTGGTTCAGGAGATTTCACCCGCAATGCCTACATCTCTATCTTTACCTGTCCGTCTGTTGCCAAAGAGGGCAAGATCAGCGCCATCGTCCCGATGGTATCGCACCAGGATCACAGCGAACACTCGGTAAATATCGTCATCACCGAACAGGGTGTAGCCGATCTTCGCGGAAAGAGTCCGAAAGAGCGCGCACAGGCCATTATCGAAAATTGTGCCCATCCGGATTACAAACAGCTCCTTTGGGATTATCTCAAATTAGCCGGAAACAAAGCTCAAACTCCTCATTTCATCCCTGCTGCCCTCGGCATGCATGCTGAATTGGCAAAAAGCGGAGACATGAAGAATACGAATTGGGCGGAATACACGAAATAATTAATAATTAAAAATTAATAATTAAAAACGAAGACAGGAATGGGGGAGAACTGGGAAGGATGGGATAAAGTCGCAATATATAGTGACCTATTTCAATTCTTTCTCAATTCTTCCTTATTTTTATTCCCTTTGTATCCCCCTCCGATTATTAATTATTAATTATTAATTGGCATCACAGCATCATATGCCTCCTGATGGAGAATTTCACAATTGCCATCGCATTAATGCAACTGAACTGGATATCCATCGGGTCGTGATGCGGATTATAGCTGACAAGTTTGATGCAGCCTTCCTTCTCTGAATGATTGACGTATTTCACCGCCAGGTATTCATCGCCATCGATGGTGAATGACACCAGGTACATCTCACCATAAATAAGGCTGTTGAAACTGCTGATTTCTTTAAAACCTGCGATATCACCCGATTTCAGAATGGGATACATACTGTCACCGCTGATATATACTGCACCATCGCAGGAAGGAATGTTGGGAATCTGGATTTTTCCCAGCATATATTGATGTTTGTTAGTGAGCAAAGTCTTCAGATTGGCCGCTGCCGTGATGTCGTACAAAGTCACACTACGGTCGTCCACTGCTTCCGATGTTTTCGGATTGTGAATTATCTGCACTTCGCCCTGCACCCATTTGCTTTCACAAAACTTCGCCAAATGGTGGGGATTTCCTTTTCCAACCAACAACCAATTCAAATCTACGTCATTCAGTTTATTCAGTAACAGAGGAAAATCAATCCGGTTCCTAGCACACCAATTCGATACAGTACCTCGTGAAACCCCCAAATAGCTTGCTAGTTCGCTATCATTCTTAAATCCCAAGGCCAGTTTGGCACGCTTTACAATCCCTGTAACATCCAAAATCGTATCCATCTCACTCCCTTTTAATAATGTAAATATTTATAAACTCATAATCAACTAATCGATAATCGATTATAGTTTATTTTATGATTAACTCTCAAGAATATTTGTTTTCTATACGAAAACAGTATTATATTTGTGACAAACAAATCACTAATTTGTTTCAAAATTATAAATTAAAAATAGAACAGCTATGAAAAACAGCAAAAAGTTTACGAAAGATTAAAGAAACAGCCGAAGACTGTCCGTTTGCCGGACATAAATGATCTCCAAGCCAGTCATAGGCATCGCACGTGATAGTAATAGCTACTCATCGCGATCACCTTTAATACCCAACACATTAGCCATTAATACTTGGCACAATGGCTATTAATATCTGACATGATAACTATTAATACCCGGCAAAACAAAAATAAACGAATTACCAACAATTTAAAAAATGAAAATTAACATGGAAAACTCGATGAATCAAACTCGTTACATCTGTGGATGTTGCAAAAAAGAACTCCCGGAGGAATCATTCTACGTGAATAGTAAACAGCACCGTGACAACTATTGCAAAGAGTGCCGCAAAGTGGTCAGTCGCGACCGTTATGTCACGGTGAGAAGTACCCAAATAGCAAACAGGAATTATCCTGTCATCACTCGTATAGCAGATCGGGAAACACGGATGGAACTTATCTCCCACGCCTTGCAAGTGGTTGCCGAAAGTATAGAACGAAAAAGAAGGAAAAGATGGGATGAGGACTTGGAGAAAGAAGAGAATTAAAAGGAAGAATTAAAAAAGGAAAAGGAGAGAGGGGATACTGAGAAAAAAGAAAGGAAAGAAACATGTCAAGAATAAAAAAACGGGGATTGGACTATTTCCCCATGAATACCGATTTTACACAAGACCGCAGTGTGCGGCGCATCATGAGACAAGAAGGAGACGGCGCTTTTGCCGTCTTGTTCAATGCTCTTTCGTACATCTATGCAGGCGAAGGGTATTTTGTACGGGCAGACACTTTATTTTACGAAGACCTGGCAGCCAGTCTCTTTGAAAAAAGCGGAGAAGGCGTGAAACGCATCATTTGCCTGGCAGTGGAATATGGAATATTCGACACTTCACTCTTCAGTCGGTTCGGGATACTGACTTCCGCTGAAATTCAACGGCAATATCTCTTCAGCACCAAACGGCGAAAAGCTTCTCAAATGAATGCTGATTACTGCTTGCTCTCCGATGCCGAACTCGCAGGCCTTCAACCGTCAAACAGCAGAAAATCAAGCAGTAAAGCAAAGGATGGAGAAGCGGATGAAAAAAGAACGAAAATTCAAAATGTTACATTTAGCACCGAAAATGTTACATCCGGTACACATAGCATAGCAAAGCATAGCATAGCACAGCAAAGAATAGCAGAGAATAGCAAAGAACTCCCCCCTCCTGTTCCCCCCAAGGGGAAGAATGCCGGCACAGCCGGAGAAGAGGTTGAAAATGACGATAGAGAAGAGGAGATTTCTCCTGAGAAAACTGAAACCGGATATCCTTCCGGACGGAAACAATGGACACAGGAATTCATCAATACCTTACAACCACCTGCCGACGGCATTCCCAGGAATTATGAAGGGCTGTTATGCAATCTGTTACACTATCACATCCCACCTTCGGAACAATACGCCATCATCCGCAAAAGCAATTACGGCATCATAGGCAATCCCGTCTGGAAAGGTTTCAGTAACCTACGCAACAGTTGTGGCAAAATCAAATTACCGGGCAGATACCTGCTTAGTGTGATAAATGTAAAATCTTAATAGGATATTACACTATAAACTCCTATTAGTCATAGCTCCGCAGGTGTAGCCATTTGAATATGATTGATGAAATTCCAAATATAAATCGCTTATCATCAATAATTTTCCAACAAACTTCACCACAATCCAGAAAAAACATTTATCTTTGCCCTATGCTTTTCGCCCATCAACGTGATGAAATAGGCGAAAAGTTGTTTTTACTAAATTATTGGAGTAAATAACGTATTGTCTCTTGTGTTCGAAACTTAGCACCTTTTGGTTTACAGAGAGATGATACAACAGATACTCCACGTAAGATGACTGTGTATCAACATATCAGTTAAAGATATGTTATATATAATCGCTTGGCGTGGATTTCTGTTGTTATCATTATCTTGTAAACGGGTTTGCTAAGACCTAGAACACAGATAGTGGTTCAACAGTGTCCATGCTTTTTTTATATCCGCACAGATACATCCCCCCCTTGCATCGGCAAAGGATAAAATGCAAGGACACTCGTTGTTCCATAAATTCAGAACACTATTTCTCTCCCTTTGTAGAACTGATAAATAAAAAGGATGCTATGCCAAAATGGATCAGCATAAATGAAGCTGCACGCAAGTACGGTGTCGAGGCAGAAGATATACGTATCTGGGCGGAAATGAAAGAAATCGCTATATCCTCCATTGAAAATACTTTCACCGTAGACGATGAGAGTATTCAGGAATTCTTAAGCCAACATCAGGTAACACCCACAAGAGAATACATCAGTTCCTTGTTTAACCTATACAGCAACCAATGGAAAATCTCCGAATTATATCTGGAAATTGTCAATCTGCAAAAAAAGGAAATCCAACGACAAGAAGAAGAAATATCCCAGTTGAATAAGTTGCTTGAAATGATAGAGGAACATGATAGGATACTGGAAGATAGCTATCATAAACTTTACATGTCCTTAGAACAGCCACCTACCAACTGTTGGATAAAGAAGTTATGGAAAAAGATAATAAGAAAAGAAATGTAAGAAATAATTCTCAAATAGTACTGTTCATTAAAATTATGCCATTTTTTAATTTATCAGAATATTTTTTCATATTTCTCAAACTCCCAAAAAGAATATCTGCATTCTTAGATTTAAAGGCATCAACATATTCTTTTTTAGGCTCATTTATATCTTACCAACTAAACAGGAAACGCTTTACTAAACCCTGATTTAAAGAATTAAAAGATTTTATCATCAACTCACTCTTTTTACCAGCTACATGAAAATCAAAATTAAATTCAAATCCAGCATTCTCCTTTTGTTATAAATTGGGGTGTGAATGTCGCATCTTGATCTATGTGCTTACAAAGATAACCTTTTCATTTTTAATTTATTAGTTTTGGAAACCAATTTATTGATTCTCTGTTTTATTTTCGTACTTTTGCATCCAAAGAAGAACAAAATGAATATAAATCAGAACTATATAGAAGCAGTAAAAAACATAAAGGCTGCTATTTTACGCAGTCAGTACCGTGCTGCCGCATCAGTGAATAAAGAGCAGCTCTCTTTGTATTATGGTATTGGGCGGTATGTTTCGGAAAACTCCCGTAAAGACTTTTGGGGTAAAGGAGCGATAGAACAGATCTCTGCGATGTTGCAAAAAGAGCTTCCGGGATTGAGGGGATTTTCTGCAACCAGCATAAGGAATATGCGCATATTCTACGAAGAATGGAACAATGTTTTAAATCATCAGCCGCTAGCTGATGATTTAGTACTGAATGAAAAATTATTGCTAATGACAATTCATCAGCCAGTGGCGGATGATTTTAACTGGACTGATTTCTTATCAATAGGTTTCAGTCACCATACGGAAATCATCGCTAAGGCTAAAACATTAGATGCGAGAATGTTCTATATACATGAATGTGCCACTCGATATTGGAACAAATACACTTTGAGGGATTATTTGAAAGCCGACCTTTACCATCATCGGGGAGCGTTGCCCAACAATTTTGCCCAAACACTGCCCGATACGAAACAGGCAATTAAAGCTATCTGTTCTTTCAAAGATGATTACTTGTTAGACTTTATCAATATAGAAGAACTGGATGAGCGGGAAGAGGACATAAACGAGCGTGTTATAGAAAAAACAATTGTCGCTAACGTGAAGAGGTTTATTATGACTTTTGGTCAGGATTTTAGCTTTATAGGTAATCAATACCGTATTGAGGTGGCAGAAGAAGAAATGTTCATTGATTTGTTGTTTTTCAATCGAGAACTCAATTCTTTGGTAGCGGTAGAATTGAAGTCCGGGAAATTTCGTACTTCGTATTTAGGACAACTGAATACTTATCTTTCCGCTTTGGATTCATATGTGAGAAAGCCACACGAAAATCCCTCTATCGGAATAATACTTTGCAGAGAAATGAACCAAACCTTTGTAGAATTTGCAGTTCGTGATTATAACAAGCCAATGGGAGTTGCTACTTACCGTGCATCCGAAGATATGCCGGAACGACTTCGTAAAGCATTACCGGATATAGAAGAATTGAAGAATTTATTATAGGGTAAGGTTTAGTTCATTCTTTTGTCTATACAGCAGCCAAAACAAACTAAACCTATTTCTATTGATAGCAAAGTATATGTGCTAGCGAAAAGAAAACATACAATCAAAACTCACAAAGCACCCCACAAACCTTATCCTGAAAATCTCGCGCTTTGGCAGCAGAAAGAACATTCTGATTCATGATGACAAAAGCGATATCATGTCCGTTGGAAGCTTTTAAGTAGCCTGCCAAAGCATTGATAGCAGTGTAAGAACCAGTCTTGGCATGCACGTTTTTGTAAGCTTTAGTCTGCTTCATCCGGTATTTTAAGGTACCATCGATACCGGCTACGGGCAGGGATTTATAAAGCTTCCGGAATACATCGGTACGGGAATAAGCAAATTTGAGGAAATCGACCAACAGGGCAGGGGAGAGGTAATCGTAGTTGGAAAGGCCACAACCATCAACGATTTTATAATCAGCAGGCTGGTGCCCCAGTTGCCGAATGAGTTTATTGATTTCAGCAATCCCGTCTTTGGCAGAAATGTGTTTCTTTCCGGTAGCCTGGGCTCCGAGACGGCACAACAAAGCTTCGGCACTGAGATTATCGCTTTCTTTCATGGTCTGGTTGACCACCTCTTGAACTGGACGTTCATAACGAACCATACAAGTGGAAAGACTGTCGGGAGTGAAAGCAGCAAAAGCATATCCAAACGGAATCTCCATTCCCCTATCTTTCAGTCGCTCCGAAAAAACATGCATGAAGAAATCCTGCGATGAAAAAACATTGATATCCGAACTATGCCTGTTTTCCACATTACCGCTGACCATAAGATTATTCTTATTTTCAAGCCATCCACGGGTAAGTTCAAATTTCCCGGCAGAAGGAGTACGTGTCCGGGTAGTGTTTGTAAGGGTATAGTACGAAGATGCCGGGTCGCAGACCACACTAGCCGCTTCACCACGCTCTACGGACGGAGTAACCGTTACGGTGACCATCCCTTTATGATACATCAATGGTGAGAGATAGGGCTGATAAGCAGCCGGCGTATCGTCCCACGCCCAACCATGTCCCCAATACAGGGAGTCTTTCATGGAAATATCACCGTAGACTCTACCATCGATAGCAGAAAAAGGATAAGTAATGACTTTATCGACCAAAGTATCGAGGCTTTGGTCATCAAATTCAGGATCGAAACCTCCTATCACATACAGATCGCCACGCAAAGTATCCTGTTCGATGATTCCTTTATACCAGACTTCCGTACGAAACGGCTCATCGGCATCGGGACGGGAAAGAGCCGTAATCGTTGTGAGAAGCTTCATTGTCGAAGCCGGCCGGCAGAGTTTGGTATCGCGGTACGTATATACCGGCTTCTTTGCCGTCAAGTCGAACACGGAAATACCTACTTCGGAGCCGGCAGGCAATCCTTTTATAAGGTAATCTATTTTTGAAGAAACATCTGCTTGTGCCCATAAGAGAGAAAACGAAACAGATAAAATAAGTAACAAGAGGATTCTGCGCATAAAATTTATATTTATCGGATCGTAAATGTCAAAAGCCATTATCTATATTCCTTTTAAACACGGATTACACAGATTGCACGACTTTTTAATCTACAAAAGCTGTGTTATCTGTGTAATCCGCGTCTAAAAAGATTCTATTTTAGGAACGGGGCTTTACAAGCCCTCCCTGAATATTTCGGCAACCGTCGGATGAGGAAATACGATCTTCTTCCATTCCGTAGTTGTCAGCTTCAATTCCACCGCCATTCCTGCAAGGGTGATAATCTCAGAAGCAGGATTGCCAAGCACATGGGCACCCAGAATGGTCTTGTCCTCACCAATCAGGATCTTGCACACTCCATTCACTCCTTCGTTCTCGGCTACGAAGCGACCGGAATAGGCCATAGGAAGCTTAACCGCATGGTAGGGAATGCCTTTGGCAAGCAGGCTCTCTTCCGTCTGCCCCACACCCGCAATTTCGGGATTGGTATATACCACACCGGGAATAGCCCGATAGCTCATGGTGTCTTCTTTGCCTAAAATAGCATGTACCGCTACTTCCGCTTCGCGGACGGCAGTATGTGCAAGGAGCGAGAAACCGGTCAGGTCACCACAAACATATACGCCCGGTACGGAGGTTTGCATCTTATTATCAACTGCTACATTACCTCGTTCAGTGAGCTGCAAGCCCAGATTCTCCAAGCCGAAACCTTTGCTAACCGGACGACGACCTACGCTCATCAATAGTTTCTCCGCTACAACGCTTCCCGCACCTTCGGCATTCTCATATGCCACGACAGCACCTTCCTCGCTTTGGGAAAGAGAAACAACCTTGGTACTCAGCAGGAATCTAATCCCCCGTTTAGCATATTCGGCACGAAGAAGGGCAGAAAGTTCTTTGTCCATTCCTCCCAATATCTCGTCCAACATCTCGATGACCGTAACCTGTACACCAAGACTATTGAAGAAGGAAGCAAATTCCATACCGATAACTCCGCCCCCGACAATTGCCAGTGAAGCAGGCAGTTCCTTATTGTCGAGTGCATCCCGGTGCGTCCAGTAATCCACCGCTTGTATGCCTGCAATGGGCGGAATGAACGTTTCGGAGCCGGTGCAGATGATAAGGTTGTCACCCTCATACGTCTCTTCACCGCAACGAACCGTGTTTTTATCTATTATCTGTGCCTCACCGGTCACAATCGTTACATTATTGGAAGTAAGCTTTCCTTTCACTCCCAATACCAGCTTACGCACGACTTTGCTCTTACGCGCAATAATCTTCGACAGGTCGAAAGAAACCTCGGGTACGTTCACCGCATATTTTGAGGCATGTTTTGCCCCGTCATAGGTTTTAGCCGAATACAATAAGGTTTTGGTCGGGATACATCCTTCATTCAAGCATACCCCTCCTAAATTCTGCTTTTCAAAAAGCACCACACTAAGTCCGGCTTTGCCGGCAGCTTCGGCAGCCGTATAGCCCGCAGGGCCACCGCCAATAATCATTACCTGGTATTTCATATTATTATTTATTAATAGGTTGTTCTTCTTTCATTCTCCGTTTCTCCACCAACTCCATAAATTCCCGTTCCTTGACCGGAACTACCGAAGCATATTTTTCCCGGCCGTACTGAATCAGTACGTACTCCGTCACCGAGAAATTGCCAAACTTCATCGAGTGGCATTTCTCCATGGAAACAATCTCTTTAATCGGGATAATCTTTTTGCGGGTAAAACGACCGTAGGACAGGATCAGTTCATTCCCAGAGGTGACAGTATAGGTAGTATGGATCACCATTTCTATAATTACGATTAAGGCTAACGCCATGAGCAAAGCAAGTAAAATATGCTTCATCCACAAAAGTGCAAATGTATTGGCACCTAAAATAATCAGTATTAAATATTGATACCAAGCAATACGGGCATGGAATATTCTATTCATTTTGTCAGAATTTTGGTGCCAAGTTAGCAATTTTATGAATTAATGACAACGAAAAGTACAATGAAAACAGTTATTTTGTAGTTTTGCGGTAATAAACATTAAGATTATGGTTAAAAAGTTCGATTTCCTCGTCATCGGTTCCGGTATCGCCGGAATGAGTTTTGCCCTGAAAGTGGCACACAAAGGAAAAGTTGCGCTTATCTGTAAGAGCGGTTTGGAAGAGGCAAATACCTTTTTCGCACAAGGAGGGGTAGCCTCTGTCACCAACCTGTTAGTAGACAATTTCGAAAAACACATTGAGGACACAATGATTGCGGGTGATTGGATCAGCGACCGTGCCGCCGTAGAAAAAGTCGTACGGGAAGCACCCGCACAAATCGACGCACTTATCAACTGGGGAGTGGACTTCGACAAAAACGAAAAGGGCGAATTCGACCTGCACCGCGAAGGCGGCCATTCGGAATTCCGCATCCTCCACCACAAAGATAACACGGGAGCTGAAATACAGGACAGCCTCATCAAAGCCGTACAACGGCACCCTAACATCACTGTGATTGAAAATCATTTTGCCATCGAAATACTGACCCAACACCATCTGGGAGTGAATGTCACACGGCAGACCCCGGACATCAAATGCTATGGTGCCTACATACTCGACCCCAAAACCGGAAAGGTGGACACTTATTTGGCAAAAGTGACTTTGATGGCAACGGGCGGAGTAGGTTCCGTATACAAAACGACCACCAACCCACTGGTTGCCACCGGAGACGGGATCGCCATGGTGTACCGCGCCAAAGGTACGGTAAAGGATATGGAGTTCGTGCAGTTCCACCCAACCGCACTTTATCATCCGGGCGACCGGCCTTCTTTCCTGATCACGGAGGCAATGCGAGGTTATGGCGGTGTACTCCGAACCATGGATGGAAAAGAGTTTATGCAAAAATATGATGCGCGTCTCTCGCTGGCTCCACGCGACATCGTGGCACGTGCCATCGACAATGAAATGAAAAACCGGGGTGACGATCATGTCTATCTGGATGTAACCCACAAAGACCCGGAAGAAACGAAGAAACACTTCCCGAATATCTACGAGAAATGTCTCAGCCTGGGCATAGACATCACCAAAGATTATATCCCCGTGGCCCCGGCAGCACATTACCTCTGCGGAGGAATTCAGGTAGATCTTAATGCACAGTCGTCCATCGAACGATTGTATGCCGTAGGCGAGTGTTCGCGCACCGGCTTACACGGCGGCAACCGTCTGGCTTCGAACTCACTGATAGAAGCGGTGGTCTATGCAGATGCAGCTGCCAAACACAGCCTGCAAGTATTCGATCAATATGACTATAACGATGCTATCCCCGAATGGAACGATGAAGGAACCCGTTCACCGGAAGAGATGGTATTGATAACACAGAGCATGAAAGAGGTGAACCAGATCATGAGTACGTATGTGGGTATTGTCCGCAGTGACCTTCGTCTGAAACGTGCATGGGATCGTCTTGACATACTTTACGAGGAGACTGAGAGCCTCTTCAAACGAAGCGTGGCTTCGAAAGAGATTTGCGAACTGAGAAACATGATCAATGTGGGATACCTCATCATGCGTCAGGCGATGGAACGTAAGGAAAGCCGTGGATTGCATTACACAATTGACTATCCGCATGTGAAAAAATAAAACAATATATTTTATACTAAAGCTATTGATAAATAACGTGTTATAATCTATTAACACGTTATTTTTTTACTTATCGGATGAGAATGTATTGTTAATTAACTTATTTATAAGGAAAAATAAGGCTATATTCGCTGATTGTTAATCAGCAACAAAACAAAATAATCATTATGATGGCTTTAGAAATTAAGAAAATAGTACTGTCAGTTGTCCTCATGCTGGCTCTGTTCCCCTCTTTAAATTTTGCTTCTTCCATCCCGACGAACGCCTCATCCAATACGATCCTGATAATCAATTCCTATGCCTCCAACACCCAATGGAGCGACAACCTCATTACACCGATATATTTGGAATATACAGCACAGACCGAAAAACACATACATTTATATACGGAGCATATGAATATGCTTACTATCAATGACAATGAAGCCTTGCAAGCATACAAACAACAATTCAGAGAAAAATACGCGGGACTAACTCCCAAAATGATCATCATATTAGGAGCATCGGCTTGGATGTTATTGAATGAAGAGATAGAAAGATATTGGAAAAGTATACCTATCATCATTTGTAGCAAGAAAGATTATTTCAGTCCTCAGAAAGCATATCTGGAAAAGACCTTCGTGCCACAAGACGAAAGAATACCGATAGATAGTTATCAAAGCAATTTGCCATTGACTATTTTCCATACCCCCTGTTATGTTAAAGAAACATTGGAACTGATGAAAACACTCAAGCCGGATATGGAAGAGGTTGTTTTTATGTCGGACAGACATTATATCAATGCCCAATACCGGGAAGAGGTCAATGAAACCATGAAAAGCCAGTATCCGGACGTACATGTACGCCACTTAATTGCCGGAGACATTACAAATGATGACTTGATAGACTCATTGAGACAACTGACAGCAAAATCATGTGTGCTATATGCTTCCTGGTATAGCGAAGTGAATCAACAGGGCAACCTTATACTCTCTTCCGATATATCGAAAGTACTGAGCAATTACTCGAAAGTACCCATCTTCACACTGAACCACTATCATGTTTCTTTAACCAACGGATTGATCGGAGGGGTTTACCACAAAGACGACATTTTAAATGAAAAATTACTGGGCACCATAAAGCAAGAGCTAGACAATCCTCATAAAGCAGGCGTACGTGTGGTAAGAATGCCACATCCCGGACCGATCATGAATTATCCCGACCTCATAAATCTGGGACTGGACATAGACCGTTGTCCATCCGACACTTACTTCTACAATGAACCTCCTACACTGGTGGAAAAATTAGAAAAGAACTGGTATTACATTGTCTTGATTTGTCTTCTTGCATTTTGCTTATATGTTTTTTGGCAAAAAAAGATAGCAAAAGAACGGGAAGCACGACTGGCTGCAATGGACGAATATAACAACCTGTTTGAAAACATGCCGATCATTTATATCAAAGAAGAGCTGATTTACGATAAAGACGGACATATTACCGATTTTATTTACAGGAAGGTAAATCCGTCCTTCGAACAATATATTACACCAAGCCACAAAATCATAGGAAAAAAATACAGCGAAATCGGTAAACAACATGATGGACTGATGGACTTGTACAATTCTTTGAACGATAAAAAAGAGATCTCCTTCCAATATTATGTGGAACATAACCAAACTTATCTTACTGTCATCATTAGTCACTCCACTAAAAAAGGTTTTGTCGACGTTTTCTGCGTGAACAATACCGAACTGGCACAGACGCAACAGATGCTACGTTCTGCCAACCATAAACTTTCCGCTGCCCTCGATGTGGCCAATATAACTCCTTGGAAATGGGATCTGGAAAAGAAATTGATTTTATGCGATGTCAACCGTCCTGTCGAAATCAGTAAAAGCAATCCTACCAGCGAACAGCTATTATCCGTACCGGATTCCTGCTATTTTTCTAATATCTGCAAACAAGACATAGACCGCGTGAAAGCCTCCTATCAAAAGCTTATCGATGGAGAAGTCTCTAAAATCAAGGAAGAGTTCCGGGTGATTTCTAAAAAGGGGAATTCACTCCATTATGAATGGGTGGAAGTACAAGCTACTGTTGACGAACGGGATTCGACCGGCAAAGCCAAAACCCTTGTCGGATCGTCTTTAATGATTACCAAACGAAAAGCGATGGAAGACGACCTGATAAAAGCTAAAGAAAAAGCGGAAGAGTCCAATCGCCTGAAATCGGCCTTCCTAGCTAACATGAGTCATGAAATCCGTACCCCGCTGAATGCCATCGTTGGTTTCTCCGGTATACTAGCCACAGCAGAGGATAATGAGGAAGAAGAAAAACAGGAATATGTACAGATCATTGAAAACAACAACAATTTATTGCTCCAACTTATCAACGATATACTCGATCTCTCCAAGATTGAAGCAGGCGTGATCGAATTCATGTACAGCAATGTAGATGTCAATGAACTGTTCCTCAATATGGAAGAATCTGCCAAAATGCGAAATAAAACAGAAGATGTCCTGATTTCATATAAATGTACAATGCCCGAATGCTACATCAGCACCGACAAAAACCGCTTGACGCAGGTAGTCACCAACTTGCTCAATAACGCCATGAAATTTACCAAACAAGGAAGCATCGAATTCGGTTATACTCTGCAAAATGACAATACGCTCTATTTCTATGTAAGCGACACAGGCTGCGGCATATCTGAAGACCAAATCAGCTCGGTATTCGAACGGTTCGTCAAACTCAATACCTTTGCACAAGGTACAGGGCTGGGGCTATCCATTTGCCAAACCATCATTGAAGGCATGGGAGGGAAAATCGGTGTAAATTCCAAAGCCGGGGAAGGAAGCACATTCTGGTTTACATTGCCTTATCTTCAAGTGAATAAAACGAACATCGGAGAAAATGGAGAACATGCCATCATCCGTTCGATCGACAGCAAAGAGAAACTTACCATATTGATCGCAGAAGATAACGAAAGCAATTACAAGCTATTCGAATCTGTCCTAAAGAAAGAATACAACCTTATCCATGCGTGGGACGGAGAAGAAGCCGTAGAACTATTCAAAGAACATAATCCACATCTTGTTTTAATGGACATAAGTATGCCAAAAATGAACGGTTATGAAGCCACCCGGAAGATACGTGAAATATCTACCGATATTCCAGTCATGGCAGTGACCGCCTTTGCTTATGCCGAAGACGAACAACATATATTGGATAGCGGATTCAATGCTTATACATCTAAACCGATCCAACCCGGAATATTACAGAAACAGATTGTCGGCCTACTTAAAAAACATTTTATGTTCTTGTACTAAAGTTCGGTGGACATTTCATTGTTCAAGATTCTTTTGCATGGATGTCACCGCACATTTTTTAAAGGGCTATTTTTCTGATTATAATTGACTTTATGACGAATAAAAATAGAAAAAACATTTTCCATCCACTCAGTAAATAATATCTTTTCAAATATATTCAACACTTTATCACAATCAAAGCATTTTACAAAATGCTTTGATTGTGATAACAATGAGCGAATTTAGCTCCATTAATCTTCGTATATAGAAGAAAGAAACAGGAATTAAGGTGAAAACTGTAACATTACAAGGAAAATATATAAACAACAATATGTCAATTTTATTAATTGAATTTTGTTAAAACGTGTTATACAACAGGTTTGAAATCATATATAAAATGTATATTTTTGTATAATAAATAATTTATACCCACAAAATTGGCATTAATATGAAAAAAGTCATTTTCACTTTCCTGCTTTTAGCAATGATCTCTTTAGGTTATTCATTTGCAGTTCCGGCAAAGCCAACGCCTCTCACAATGACACTACCGGATGGAACCACTCTTACAGTACGCCTTTTTGGCGATGAGTATTCTCATTACTACACCAGTCTGGATCACTACCTTCTGATCCAGGACGCTGACGGGTATTTTTATTATGCCGAGAGCAACTCGGAAAACAAGCTACAACGTTCTCCATATAAAGTAAAAGATATAGATCAACGTACATTGGTTGAAAAAAACTTTTTAGCTACTATCGATAAGGAACATTTGCTTTCATTGCAACAGATGCAGGAAATGAAGAGCCTGAAGAAAAAAGCTCCCCGCAAAGTGATGCAAAAAGCTACTTATCCTACCACGGGAGTTCAAAAAGGATTGGTTATCTTGGTGGAATATACTAACAAAAAATTCACCGTAGAAAATCCACGTGAAGCATTTGATAGAATGATGAACGAAAAAGATTACAGTGAAAACGGTGGAACAGGAAGTGCGCGCGATTACTTCATAGCAAGTTCAAACAGCCAATTCCAGCCAGAATTTGATGTATACGGGCCTATTCAGTTAGCTCATGCCATGAGTTATTATGGAGCAAATGATGCGTATGGAAATGATAAAGCACCGGAAGAAATGGTCATCGAAGCCTGCCAGCAACTGGATGACGTGATAGATTTCAAAGAATACGACCGGGACAACGACGGACAAATAGATAATGTATATGTCTTTTATGCCGGATTCGGTGAAGCAACCGGTGGGTCAAGCAGCACGGTATGGCCACACTCAAGCGATATATACGATGAAAAACTAAAAGACATAGAGCTGGATGGTGTTCGTTTAAATCACTATGCATGTTCCAATGAACTGGATCAAAAAAAGCAAATGGTGGGCATAGGAACATTCTGCCATGAATTTTCTCATGTACTTGGATTACCGGATTTATACTCTACGGACTACTATGTACCATCTTTTACTCCCGATTCTTGGATACTTATGGATAGAGGTCCCTACAACAATAACGGAAAGACTCCTCCCTACTACTCAATCTATGAAAGATATGCACTCGGATGGATCACTCCGCAAGAAATCGGAAAGCCTGCTGATATAAAACTTGATAATATCTCCAAAAATGTCGGCTATATCATCAAAACTGATAATGAAAATGAATATTTTCTGTTAGAAAACCGTCAGCAGGAAGGCTGGGACAAATATATTCCAGGACACGGAATGCTGATCTGGCACATAGATTATAATCAGGAAGTGTGGGATTTAAATGCTGTGAACAATATTCCGTCACATCAATATGTGGATATCGAAGAGGCAGATGCCATACAAACTGATGAAACAAGAGCAGGCGACACTTTTCCGGGTACAAGCAATGTAACATCTTTCACCGATGATACAAATCCCAGTATGAAAACATGGAAAGGGAACGGACTAAATAAACCGATTACCGATATCGAAGAAAAAGATGGAATTATTCGTTTTAAAATAAGCGGAGGAGACGATACATCGATCATGAATACGTGGGCCGCAAATGACATTACAGTCAATGTAGAAGATTCGAAACTAATTGTAACATCGAACAATCCGGAAAAACTTCCCTTATATATCATGGATATCCAAGGGCATATTCTTGATAAGAGTGAAATAACAGCCGGTACTTATAGTTTCCCTATTTCCGACAGAGGTACGTATATTGTTCGCATAGGCGAAAACGTATACAAAGTAATCAGATAACTTACACCTTTACATATTTCTGAAAAAAGAGAAAGAGAATGAGTCATGTACATGCCGGCTCATTCTCTTTCATTTCAAATTAATCCATATTCAATTACCTATTGAATTACTTAACAAGTATTTTCACAACTTTATTACCTACCTTAACAACATATTTACCGTCTGCTACAGGTACCGTAACTAGGTCTTCACCCATTCCTTTATAAACCAGCTTACCATCAATGGTGTAAATACAAATATCCATACTGGCAGCATGGCGGATTTCAATCGCATGGCGGATTCCAAATGCATTGGCTACTCCTTCAAGCACCTGATCGATAGAAGTCAATACCACGTTCACCGTCACTTCATTTGAATAAACAGACTCGCCCTTATCATATACGGTAGTGACTTTATACTTGTAATCACCGTCTTTGGTAATAGTAGCATCGGTATAAGTTGATTCAACTCCGGCTACCGGTGTGATCTTCTCGCCATCACGATATACGTTATAACCTACCAAACTCAATTCTTCGGGAGTTGCGGAAGCAGGTGTATAAGTGATATCGTCAATCAAAAGAGCAAACTGATCAGTGGATGTACAACGAATAGCGAAAAACTTCGTACCTGCAGGCAATTGAGCCGTTATCTTAGTCCATTCTACCGGCACCTCATTGATAATAGCCGCATCATTGACTCTACTAAAGCTTTGCACATCGCTATTGGTCGAGGAAAACAATACTTCTAAAGTTTCTAAACCATATATATCCGTAACGCTCTTTGCAAAGAAAGAAATAGTCTGTGCAGTTCCCGGAAGTTCGGGTGAAATGAGCCAGTCATCATTTTGACCATCTTCATCGGCAAATGCAGCAAACATCTGTTCTCCCGAATGAGGAGCCCATGCAGTAGGCACACCGCTTTCATCAGCTACCGCAATGCCGGCAGCAGAAGGATTGAATACCTGGAATGCCATAGGCGCACCGGCATTATCATATTTTATGATACTGCCCGCTCCGTTATCGATTCCATAAGTGGCTTTACCACCATCCACATCGACCAGCGTCCACTCGCCTACATTATCAATGATAAATGCATCATATTCTTCAATATCATCCGTAATTGGTTCGGCTACGCCACCTGTATAATCCGGTTCACTCCAGCTCAGCACCACCTTATTATCCGTAGACATCCCTACCAAATCGGTAATTGTCGGATAAGTAGGTAACTTAACGGCAACAACGGCTTCAGTCGTCTTATTATTGTTCTGATCCAAATCGGCAGCATAATTAACAACCGAATAATAAGTAACGGAAGCATCAAAGTCAATTGTCGGAGTCTCGGTGAACTTATAAGTCTTTGTTGCATTTACGGTCAAAGTCTCACCAACTAGGCTGTTTACCATCTTACCATTTCGATATAATTCTACCGTATAGTCTTTTGCTTCTTTAAGTCCGTTATTCATTATTGTCACAGAGATATCTTTACTTTCTCCCACTTTGATGGTCTTTGGGGCATTAATAGCAGTTGCCATAATGTCATAATCCAACAGATTTCTTACTTTGATATTATCCAGATGCAGATTATATCCACCTTCCACGGTTACACCTTGGAAGCCGATTTGGATAAATTCAGCAGAAATAAAGTCTTTCAAAGGAATCGTTACTTTTGTCCAACCTTCAGCAATGGAACTTGGCGCGAGATTGATAGTTCGAACCGCTTCAAAATCTCCACTCTCCTTAGCAACTTCTACTATCAACTTCTCAGTAGCTCCCGGAACAAAATAATAGTAAAATTCCAATGCAGGATTTACACTACCTTTCAAACTAATCTTACCGGACGACAAGCGTTTAGCATCACCTTCTTTACTTCCCGGAACAAACGAAGCTAAACCTCCGTCATTATCCTGTGGATCAACATCCGGATATTCACCACTTTCTGCCAAAGTCCATGAAGCATCACCTACAATTGTAGTGAGTACCCAAGGACCTTTACTCAATTCGGCTCCCGCAAATGATTCTACAAACGGTAAATCATATGGAGTACCCATAATGAGAGAATTGGAAGGTGTACCATATCCTATACCTGCTATTGACTCAGCATATACAAAGTAATATACAAATTTTTGTCCACCACTTAAATCCGGCTCATCGGTAAATGTAAGTTCAGAAATGCTTTCCGCAACAATTGTATTATCATTTCTCTTTATATAATATTTGAGAGTAGCCGGATCAATATAACCACCCGCTTCACCAATGGAGGGAGCTTCCCAAGTTAATACTGCTTTACCATTAACTTCTTTTAAAACTACATTTATAGGAACAGCTGGAGTATCGATCCCTGCATAAACGCTTGTCTTTGCTTCGGCACCAGCACCTGCACCATTGCTGGCTACTACTGTATAAACATTAGTGCCTTGCTTTGCCTCTTTATCCGTATAAGTAAGTTCCGTTCCGACAGCCGGTGTATTAAAGATCTTAATCAGATCATTTTCCCGGTACAACTCTACCTTGCTAAGACTCGTCAATACACTACCGTTTATAGCTTTATTCGGAGTTATAAACGAAATGGTAGTTTCCAGTTTGCCCTGTGCCGCTGCAACAGCCTTCAACCCGTTTACCTCAGCCGGAGCGCCTATGGCAGAACTCAATTCTATTTCAAAATCATCAACAAAGAGATTGAACATATCCGCATCACTACAAGCCTGAATTCCTATATAATAATCACCTGCCGCAGGTGCCTTAATAGTTGCCTCCATATTTATATAATCTTCATTTTCAATATTTGTAGGAGGAATAAGTTCCGAAGTCATTGCTTCTACAGTCTTATCTTTTCCAAATGCAACTTTTACTCTTTCAGGATAGGAAGAATTTGCACATTTCACTTTGAAATATAATTTATACAGATGATCCACACCTAATGTGACAGGAGGCGAGATTAGCCATTCGTCTTTTTCATTGGCAGAACTATAATCACATTTAACAGCAAAGTTCGTTGCATCGTAATTCCATGTTTTGCCATCATTGTTAGCATCGATGACAGTAAACAATTCAAAGTTTTCTCTTATATCGAAACTTTCCAGATAAGGCACGGTTAATGCATTTCCTAAAGCAATCTTATTGGAAGCCGATGTTTCACCTTCAAGACTACCTGCAAATGCGGTTACCTCGTACCAATAATTCGCCAAGCTTTCCGGATTCACCACTTCGGAGAAAGATGTTATTGCAATCTTATCAGCCACCACAACCTTTCCAGGGTAACGAACTACTTTGTAATTAAGAGTTGTTGGATCAAAATATCCGTCATTTATACCTTTGACCGGTGCTTTCCAACTTAACATCAGTTTATTTTCAACATCTCCTTTCACCAACTTAAGGTTTTGTACGGCTACCGGAGCGTCTTTACCAATCCACATACTGAGTTTTGCAAGAGGACTTTTACCCACAGCATTTGATGTTGTGACACCAATGGTATACATGCCGGTTTCAACAGTAACAGATTTTTCAACCGAAGTGCCCGCATTTGCTGTTCCGCTGACTTTTTCGTCACCATTGAAAGTAATACTATAAGAAAGAGACCCATTCAATGCTCCACCGATAAAAGTCTTGTCAGGCATTGTAAACTTGATTTTCCCAATAGTAGCATCCTTCTCATAAGTAGCAGTCAGATCAGTAACCGCTGCCGGAGCATCATCTTCGGCAGCCGGAGCCGGAATATACAAACCTACTATTTCTTCACTATCCGAGAATGGAGAAATCAATGTGGCGACACCTGTTGACACATTTACTTCATAAAGGGCGGAAGTATCATCAGCAAGCGACGCAGCCCAATAAAGCTTATCAGTTTTAGGATCAAAAGTTCCCGACTGGATGTATTTCGGACTCACACCCGTATTCCCGATACTGGTAGTTTCTCCTGTCGACTTGTTAATGCTGTACAAGACACCATCATTTCCAATGCCATAAATTTCTCCTTTCGAATTGGCAGCTACAACATACATAGTCAACGGGAGATCGGCTATCTTCGTGGTTGTCCCCGTTTCCAAATCCATTGTGCCGAACACATATCCGTCTAAATCTTCATTAAAGAAACAACCATATACATTGCCGGTAATAGGATCAAAAGTCATATCCGTAGCAACACTCGTTGCATCGACATCAGCACTGTATATCGTTTCCCATGTTTCCGTATTATAAATGTGGTAATTCGCAATTATAAACCCGAAAATATCCATATAATTCACCATATGGTATTTGCCGTCTACATAAACTCCTCCACCATTCGCTTCAAAATTGCTTCCTATCATCAAAGAAGTCAAAGTAGTGTTGGCAGAAGCAGGAAAAGAATACATTCCCGAAGGACTGTTATCGTTTGTCCAACTAGCCCCAAAAATAACGCTACCATAGATGGTAACACCGTCTCCTGCTGTCAAAGCAGGTGATTGGAAATGCCCTAAAGGCAAGAGAAGCGGTCCCCCTGCGCGCATACTCTGAAAATTAGAGTTACTGCCCACTTTCTTTGCCTGCGGCATAATTGACATTAAACGTGCATGATCATTCTTACGTTTGTTAGCATCCGTTTTCGATAGAGTAGTAATCGCTTTAGCCTTTTTTGTACTGGCTTTTTGCCTTACCGTTTGAGCAGATAAATCACTTGGTATAATCATCATTAAAGACATGATGACTAATAATAGAGTAGATAACTGTTTTTTCATAAGAGTACTCATTAAATAAAAAAATAAAGTGAATTAAAACTGCCAGAGTCTGGCTGATGAGGTATTTTCTACCTCATACAATCAAGGAAATCTTCATCTAGCTCCATAAATTGATAATTTTAAAGGTTAATACTAAAAGAACAGCTAATATAAAGGTGGGGGGAGCCTTCTTTTTTACTTAATTATATATCAATATTTAAAGAATTATTCAATTCATCTTCATGAAAGGTATTTTGCAAATATATTAATAATAATTATAAAAAACAAATTTATTCCTATCTATTTTGATAAATAAAAGATAGAAATAAAAAATAAAAAGGAAATAGTAATTTATACATATAATAAAAACAAGGTAAAATGTAAAATATTTTATATACAAAAAACAGATTTATGTTATACAACAGATTTGATATTAGCTTTAAATTGCTTAATTTCGTATATTAATTCCTATAAATATCCACCAATATTGATATTAATATGAAAAAATCCTTTCTTACCCTTTTATTTGCAGTGGTAATCTTTTTAGATTATTCGTATGCTGTTCCGGCAAAGCCAACACCAATGACCGTATCTCTTCCTGATGGAACTACTCTTACCGTACGTCTCTTTGGTGATGAATCTTCACATTATTACACCACCTTGGATCATTACCTTTTGATTCAAGACCAAAATGGTTACTTCTATTATGCTGAGAGTATTCAGGAAAACAAACTCCAGCAATCCCCATACAGAGTAAAAGACATTTCCAAACGCACACCGGAAGAAAATAAGTTTCTAGCTACTATCGACAAAAAGCAGTTACTTTCTTTACAACAACAGCAAGACTCGAAGAAGTTGCAGAAGATGCCATCGCGCAGAGTGGTACAAAAAGCTACCTACCCAACCACCGGTACACAAAAAGGCTTGGTTATCTTGGTGGAATATTCCAATAATAAATTCACAATAAATAATCCACAAGAAGCCTTCAATAAGCTATTAAATGAAAAAGATTATAGTGAAAACGGAGGTACAGGAAGCGCACGTGACTTCTTCATGGCAAGTTCCAATGACCAGTTTAAACCGGAATTTGATGTATATGGACCGGTAAAACTATCCCGCCCCATGAGCTATTACGGAGGAAATGACATTTCAGGAAATGATAAAGCGCCCGAAGAAATGGTCATCGAAGCCTGCCAACTGTTGGATGATGAAATAGACTTTACAGAATATGACCGGGATAACGACGGTCAAATAGATAATGTATACGTTTTCTATGCCGGATATGGTGAAGCTACAGGTGGAGGAGCTAATACTGTGTGGCCACATTCTTGGGATATCTATGACGGAGCCGGTAAGACAGTCATGCTCGATGGAATACAATTAAACCACTATGCCTGCTCCAATGAATTGGATACAGGAAACAATATGACTGGCATAGGTACATTCTGCCATGAGTTTTCCCATGTTCTGGGATTACCCGATTTATATGCTACCACTTACACCTATTCATTTACTCCAGGTTCCTGGTCACTGATGGATAGCGGCTCTTATAATAACGACAGTAGAACACCACCCTACCTATCTGTTTATGAACGATATGCATTAGGTTGGCTCACTCCGAAAGAGATCGGTGACCCTGCCAACATCAAACTCGACAATATTTCAAAAAATACTGGCTACATAATCAAAACATATAATGAAAACGAATATTTTCTGTTAGAAAACAGGCAACAGGAAGGTTGGGATAAGTATATTCCCGGACATGGTATGTTGATATGGCACATCGATTATAATGAAACGGTATGGAATCGTAATGTTGTAAACAATACACCTTCCCACCAATATGTAGATATTGAAGAAGCAGACAATAAACAGACCGAAACAACAAGAGCCGGTGACACTTTTCCAGGCACAAAAAAAATCACCTCTTTCACTGACGATACTTCTCCAAATATGAGAACCTGGAAAGGAATCAAACAGGATAAACCCATTACCGAAATCGAAGAAAAAAACGGAATAATCTATTTCAAAATAAGTGGTGGTAAAGAGGATCTACCAACTACTAAAGCGTTACCTGCTACTGACATCACACCGAGTTCATTCATCGCTCACTGGGAAAAGAGTGAAATTGCTACCAGCTACGCAATCGATGTATATACCATAAATGAGACAAGTTCAGGAAAGATAACGATGAACTATGTAGACGGTTATCAGGAAAATAATGTAGGCAATGTAGAATCATGTCTCGTAGAAGGTTTAGAACCGGCAACAGAATACAGATATGTAATCCGCGTCTACGATGAAACAGGTGAAAGCCCTACTTCCAACGAAATTATAGTAATTACAGATGATCCGACCTTCGACTTTCTCGCTCCAAAAGCTCTGGAAGCCACTGCTATCAAAACTACATCTTTTGAGGCCCAATGGGAGGCTATGGAAGAAGCTCAGAACTACCTGTTATATGTTTATACTAAAGAATTAGGAGATCCCCTTTCAACAACTATCGATTTTACCGGTGGAATAACGGAACTCCCAACAGGATGGAAAACGAATTGCAAATCTACCTATGGCTCTGCAAACAATTCGGGAAAAGCGATCCCTTCTTTACGTTTCTCGCAGGACTATAATTACATAGAGTCACCTGTAATGGAAGAAAATATTCGCAACATCAGTTTCTGGTATCGTGGAATAGACGCAGATGAAGAGAGCCAGATCATTTTAAGCGGATATGTCAACAAAAATTGGATTGGTCTGGATACCATATCTCCAATCAGCAATAAAGAGGGAGGTATTCTGGCAGAGTGGAAAGAACATACTGCAAAAGCAATTCCTAACGGATGTAAGGCTATGCGTATTACTTACAAAATGGTTGGAACCGGATCACTCGCTGTTGACGATATCACAATAGATTACGGCGGAGAAGTATTTATCCTTCCACTGAAAGGTTATGAAGGAAAAGAGGTAGGAAATACTGTTTCCTGGTTAGTGGAACAACTGGAAAGCGAAAAAGAATATTTCTATGCAGTGACAGCCTTCAATGGTGAAGTATATTCTAAAAAATCCAATGAAATAGCAGTAAGTACACTTTCGGACATTATGGGAATCAAACCGACTTCCGACAATGGCATTTCAGTCTATATGGAAAATTCGGAACTGATAGTTACATCGGATAATCCGGACTTGTCATCTCTTTATATTTTAGATGTACAAGGCCACATACTCGAAAAGAAAACAATTACACTCGGAACTTATCGGTTCCCGATTACTGACAGAGGAATATATATTGTCCGGATTGGCAGTAGAACATATAAAGTAATCAGATAGCCCTGATAAGAAAGGTAACTGAAAAATACACAAAACAAGAAATCGCCCTTATTACAATATTGTAATAAGGGCGATTTTATAAGATGGCTTTTACAGCCTCTCTCCTTATCAAAGGAAATTATGTGATTAATAATTCTGCTTCTTCACTTCGAAGTAAGCTTGCGGATGCAGACATGCCGGACATACTTCAGGAGCTTCTTTACCAATAGTAATATAACCGCAGTTGCGACATTGCCATACCACTTCACCTTCTTTAGCAAATACGGCAGCATTTTCAATGTTGTTTACAAAAGCACGGTATCTTTCTTCATGTCCCTTTTCAGCAACTGAGATATTGCGATACATAGCAGCAATTTCATAAAAACCTTCTTTCTCGGCAACATCAGCAAAGTGAGGATAATCCTGTGACCATTCTTCGTGTTCACCGGCTGCAGCTTCCAGCAAATTATTAAGAGTGGTGCTGATGACACCGGCAGGATAACTGGCAGTGATTTCTACCATTCCACCTTCCAGATACTTAAACATACGTTTTGCATGTTCTTTTTCTTGGTCGGCTGTTTCAGTAAAAATAGCAGCAATTTGTTCATAACCTTCTTTCTTAGCTACACTTGCATAATAAGTGTAACGCATTCTTGCTTGTGATTCACCTGCAAATGATGTCAGCAGATTCTTTTCTGTCTGAGTTCCTTTAATACTTGTAGCCATAATAGTTTTATATTTAATAAATTAGTCGTTATTACGCATCATGTCGTTATTTAATAACACAAATATACGCGATTTGTTCAAAGAACCGGAATATTTATATATAAATTAATTCTATCAGATCATCGATAAAATCTATCGGAAACAAATAACATGCTTAAAAACAGCTTTATTTGATATATTATATGTAATTTTGCAACCTCTACTTTACAAAAGACCGATTTTATAATAAAATTAGGTCTATGATACATTAAATAATTAGTCTTTATATTGAAATGAAACTTTTTGAATTTAAACCGGTATTATTCACTACACTGAAAGGATACACAAAAGAAACATTCATGGCCGATCTTATGGCAGGTATCATCGTAGGTATCGTCGCACTGCCTCTCGCCATTGCATTTGGTATAGCCTCGGGAGTTTCACCGGAAAAAGGAATCATCACGGCTATCATCGCTGGTTTTATTATTTCGCTTTTGGGAGGAAGTAAGGTACAAATCGGAGGTCCTACCGGAGCATTTATCGTCATTATCTACGGCATCATACAGCAATATGGGGAAGCAGGATTGATCGTAGCTACCTTGATGGCAGGGGTGATACTGGTGCTTTTGGGAGTTTTCAAGCTGGGTGCAGTCATCAAATTTATCCCTTATCCCATTATCGTGGGATTTACCAGTGGTATTGCAGTCACCATTTTCACCACTCAAATTGCTGATATCTTCGGATTAAACTTCGGAGGTGAAAAAGTACCCGGTGATTTTATTGGAAAATGGTTAATATATTTTCGTTACTTCGATACAGTCAACTGGTGGAATGTGATAGTGAGTATTGTAAGTGTTTTCATAATTGCCGTTACTCCCCGATTCTCAAAAAAAATACCGGGTTCGCTCATCGCCATCATCGTGGTGACTTTAGCAGTGTATCTGATGAAAATTTACGGAGGAATCGATTGTATCGACACCATTGGTGACCGTTTTACTATCAAATCCGAACTGCCCGATGCAACTGTTCCCTCTTTGAATTGGGAGGCCATTAAGAATCTTTTTCCCGTAGCCATTACAATTGCTGTATTAGGAGCTATCGAATCATTACTCTCCGCTACAGTGGCCGATGGTGTGACAGGCGACCGTCATGACTCCAATATGGAGTTGATTGCACAAGGAGCTGCCAACATCATAACTCCTCTGTTTGGCGGAATCCCCGCTACAGGTGCCATTGCCCGTACCATGACAAATATCAATAACGGTGGAAAAACTCCGGTTGCAGGCATAATTCACGCAATCGTCCTTTTGCTCATACTGTTATTCTTTATGCCTTTGGCACAATACATTCCTATGGCGTGTCTAGCAGGTGTATTAGTAATTGTTTCCTATAACATGAGTGGATGGCGGACGTTTAAGGCTCTGCTGAACAATCCGAAACCGGACGTAGCCGTATTGCTCATCACTTTCTTCCTAACCGTAGTTTTCGACCTGACAATCGCTATCGAAGTAGGGCTGGTTATTGCCTGCGTATTGTTTATGAAACGGGTAATGGAAACAACCAAGATATCGGTTATTACTGATGAAATCGATCCGAATTCAGAGTCGGACATTGCGGTTCATCAAGAACATCTTGCCATTCCGAAAGGAGTAGAAGTATATGAAATCAACGGTCCTTATTTCTTTGGTATTGCAACCCAGTTTGAGCAAGTCATGTCACAATTGGGCGATCGACCGGAAGTACGTATTATCCGTATGCGCAGAGTTCCATTCATCGACTCGACTGGTATTCATAATTTAAGCAACCTTTGCCAGATGTCACAGAAGGAGAAAATTACTATCGTGCTATCGGGTGTGAATGAAAATGTACACAAAGCACTGGAGAAAGCCGGTTTCTATGAATTACTTGGTAAAGAAAATATCTGCCCAAATATCAATATAGCAATAGAAAGGGCAAAAAAAATAATAGATAAAAAGTAATACAAAATGGCACATAGAAGAAGTATTTGAAACTTTTTCTATGTGCCATTTTGTACCAATCTATTGGCAGAAAGTTATATTATAATCAATAAGAAACACTTACCGGAATTCCCGTTTCTTTTACCAAAGTTGCAATCCTATCTAACTCTTCATGAGAAGCTTTCTGTAAATCATGATCTGGTGTCTCACGATCAATTGTATAAATCATCACTTGCCGAGGAGTTATTGCTTTCACCGCTTCCAACCAAGGGAGAACATATTTATCCGAAGTATTATCTACTTCCTTATCTAGATAATTGCCTTTCATAAACATAGTTTGAATGATGCAGTTCCCCTTAAATTCTTTTAAAAGCTCGATTATTTCGGATACGGAATATTTCCCTGCCGGACGGTCTACCAAATGGATATAATTTTCATCGACCGTATCAAGTTTCAATATATTATTGTCTACCTTATTCAATGCTTCGAATACAGACGGGCGATGTATAAAAGTAGAATTGCTCAACACACTCACTTTTGCTTCCGGAAAGTATTTATCACGAAGCAGTAATGTATCTTCAATAATTTCCGGAAAGTGAGGATGTGCCGTCGGTTCGCCATTTCCCGCAAAAGTCAGAACATCGGGTGACGGACCATTCACTTTCATATCTTTTAGTCTTACTTCCAAAGCTTCACGTACTTCTTCACGTGTTGGTAATGCTTTCGTAGGACGATGATCGGTATTAAAACCGCACTCACAATATATGCAATCGAACGAACATACTTTGCCATCAGAAGGCAAAAGATTTATTCCCAATGATACTCCCAAACGGCGGGAATGGACTGGTCCGAAAATAGGAGATGGATAAATGACAGTCATTATAAACTCTTTCAATTTAATGAATATAAAAACTTGAAAGTATGACAAAAGTTAAAACCACAGTTTCAATTTTCCTCCAAAAAGGAATAAATGATAACTTTTGACACGTCTTCATTAACTTATTCAAAAGTACGAATATATTTTTAGATACCTATATCTATTTCAAGAAAAAAAGGTTCAGAGACAAGAATCAGATAGCGAATGTCGGTTATGAAACAATTAGTGAAAAACGCTTTCTATCAATTCCATCATGCTGACAAATGAAAGGTTCCTGATAAATATTTTTCCTTAAAACATAAACTCTAAAATTTTAATCGTAATTGCATCTGCAAGTCAGCTTTTCTATTTCCCTCTATCCTATCATTTCCGGAGCCAATTGCATTACGGTCATAATAAATTGTCTGTCCAAATTTACATATAATCATCCAATGGGAATTTATATCATATCGTAAATTAGCCATCCATCGGATACCTTCACCTTGAAAAGAAGGAGTATAAAATGTATAAAGTAACCCCTTCTCTGCCACAAATACACGCGAATCATAATCATCTGTATGGAAATAGTTCCCTTGAACTTCGGCTCTTAACGGAAAATACGGAAATTGTACGGAAACCATTTGGCTAAACTGATACCCTTGGCTGGGAGGTTTTCGGAAAGCATGAAAATGATTATAATCAACCGTTGTACGAAAAGCAAACATATCTCCTGGCAGAAAATTCAACCGATAACGTAATCGGTGTTGATAAATTGGCAAGATAACCGATCCGTTTGTACCGGAATTATCCCTTTCTTTCCGTTTATAACGATAACTCAGATACATGTTTGCAACTTTACAAGGAGAAAAAGTAGTTTTCAACAAGAGATCCATACCCTGTGAAGGTTTACTAATTCTGTATCGCCACCAAGGAAAAGAGAAGAAATCGACAGAAGCAAAAAAGATCCAATGACGAAAAGGTGCTGCCTCCATCGCCAAATACCAACCGTTCTCATTCTGAACACTGCTTCCTTCACCAAACGAACGGGCAAACATCGCCCAGTAATCATAGGAGTAGTACCGGTGTATTAATAGCAATTGCATTCCCTGAACAGGTGAATATTGCAAACGATTCAAAGTAGCCAACCCCTTTTTCCCGATTGCTGTTTCACCTTGAAACATAAAACGATGCCAACGATACCCATAATCCAATCCCACATTGTAAAAACGATTTCCATGAAGATTATATTTGGCATATTCCCTCAACTCCGGTTCAAAAGGGTGGTTAAAAACATAATAAATACCTGTCAATCCAAGTTTTAACCGGTTATTAACATAGGAAATATTACCTCCGGTTAGTTGCAATGAAAAGACATTTTTCTTATCAGCTTCCTTTTCATTTCGATGCAGCCCAGTTTTATAAATTGTGGTGATTTCATTCTCTTCCATCGTCCCGTCCATACACCGATATGAATAAAATCCGGATAATAACACTCCTTTAATCAACTTTACGGTAGAAGCTATCCCTCGAAAATAGTTATACTCATCCGTGGAAGCATGTTTCCTAATACCTCCGTTCCTGAAAGAAGAAGAAACCAAAGAAGAACTTTTACCAACAAGAAAATCGGTACTCACCACCAAACCTTGTCCGAAACTTAAACGATAATTCCCTAATGCAAGGGTTTTCAACCGACCGAAATCACGTATCAACAGGTAATAAGAATAATAATCATATCCCTGTTTATTGTGCAAAGCAGCAAATGGTTCACCGGAATCTTTTTCACCCGTAATGCCTGCATATACTTGTTCTCCATAGCGAAAACCATAGCGCAGAGAGTGATACATAGAAGGTCCGAGATATGAATTTTCATATCCTTTCCGGGTATAAAAAGGTATGTCCAAACGTGTTAATATTTCCTGTTTTCCGTATTTGAACATATCTCTCAACCGGAATATCTCCTTCTTTTTAACAGATTGTACACAAACAAAAGGCAGTAGTAACCGGATTGTCTTATAATCCATCTCCTCCACCAACTGGAGTTCATAGACCGTTTGCATTTGTCCGTGAATATATACATAAGCCAATAAATTTTCAACTTGAAGATCGGTAAGGAAAGGTAACTGTTCCAACTGTTCTTTTGTTGCAGAATTCAGGTTGATAGGTTGACTGATTCGTTCGGAAAGTTCTTCTATCTCATTTTCCCAGTTTATCTCTTTCTCATTTTCGTTATTAACAGCTATATCCTCTATTACTCCCTCTAAAAAATCTGTAGAAGGGGTTTGTGCGTTATTAACAGGGATTATCAACAGAAGGTTAATAACAGAAATAAGACGTAAAATCGACGTGTTCTTCATTTAATTTTACTTTGGACAACTCACGAAGATACTTTAAATAGGTTAACACTGCAAGGAATTAAATAAATAATAAAATATTCTCGTAATTTTGCATCCATGAATACGAGACTTAACATAGTAATTACTACCTTGTTTGCTCTGTTTTTCATTGTTCATTACGGATATGCACAAGAGAAACGGAACATTGGTGGATATTTTGTACCGGTCTGTATTTATGAAGGAGATACCATTCCTTACGTAAATTTACCCATGGTTTATATCTTCAAGCCTCTTAAGTTCAAAAACGACAAAGAACGGATGGAGTATTATAAACTGGTAAGGAACGTCAAAAAGGTGTATCCCATCGCACGGGAAATAAACCGAACCATCCTTGAAACTTATGAATATCTGCAAACTCTACCCAATGAAAAAGCACGCCAGAAACATATCAAGAAGGTAGAAAAGGGACTGAAAGAACAGTATACTCCCCAAATGAAAAAACTCACTTTTGCACAGGGAAAGCTGTTGATAAAACTGGTAGACCGGCAAAGTCACCAAACTTCTTTTGAGCTGGTAAGAGCTTTTATGGGACCGTTCAAGGCTGGTTTCTATCAGACATTTGCAGCACTCTTCGGTGCCAGCCTAAAAAAAGAATATGATCCGCTGGGAGATGACAAACTCACCGAAAGAGTGGTGTTACTGGTGGAGAACGGGCAGATTTAGTTAACTCAAAATGAACAATTAGAGGGGAATGTGCAATTCACTCTCAATTGATGTACATTATTCATCTTGATTCTTAACTCTCCTTTTTCCCTTTTAATTGATTAAACAGTTCCCATATAACAATTCCGGCTGTAACGGAAACATTTAATGAGTGTTTCGTACCATACTGTGGTATTTCAATGCAACCATCCGAATGATCGATCACTTCCTGTTGCACACCTTTCACTTCGTTTCCCATGACAATGGCATATTTCTTAGTCCGATCCAATTCCACCTCATTCAACATAACACTCCCTTGCGCCTGCTCTACGGAATAAACTATATAACCTTCTCTCTGAAGGTTATCAACAGCTTCAACAGCGTTATTAACATACTTCCAATCTACTGTAAATTCCGCACCCAAGGCAGTTTTATGCATTTCCGGATGCGGAGGAGTGGCAGTAATACCGCAAAGATAAATGCATTCGATACGAAAAGCATCCGATGTACGGAACACAGAACCAATATTATGCAAACTCCGAATATCATCCAACACGATTACCAAAGGCAACTTCTCCGCTTCCTTGAATTCCTCCGCACTGATACGGTTTAATTCCGTTATTTTCAATTTCCGCATGTTCATAATTCTATTATTTCTTATCTTTTGCAAAGGTAATTCTTTTCTGTTAACATGCCTGTTTATAACGGTGGAAAACCTGTCAATACTCCCGGCAAAGATTTTGAAAAATATATCTTGCTTTATTCATAAGAAGATATAAGGAATGTGTGAAACGAACAATGCAAAAAAGTTAATATAAACTTTCAATGTATCCTTCAACATATTTTTCAGTACTTATACCCCTATTTATATCCATAAAGTTTTTAACTTTGCACTTTATCAACAGGATGTTAATAGGAAACAAAAAATAGCTTATTATCAGATGATAAACATAATTTTATCCGTTCATAAAAGAATGATAACAGTGAATCGAAGACTAATAACTTATCCAGCAAGGAATACTTCACTTTTTTGCCAACACTATTAACAGGCTATTATCACTAACAAAGAGATTTTTAAAAGAAAAGAGAAAATAAGAATATTATGAATGAACTTATAAAAGCTATAAACGAGCTGAAGAAAGAAAAGAATGCTGCAATTTTGGGGCACTACTACCAGAAGGGTGAAATACAAGATATCGCTGACTTTGTTGGCGACAGTCTGGCACTGGCACAATGGGCTGCCAAAACGGAAGCGGACATCATTGTGATGTGTGGTGTTCACTTTATGGGTGAAACGGCAAAGATACTTTGTCCTGAGAAGAAAGTGCTGGTACCCGATATGAATGCCGGTTGTTCGTTGGCGGACAGTTGCCCGGCAGATAAGTTTGCACAATTTGTCAAAGAGCATCCGGGATATACAGTGATATCTTATGTGAATACGACAGCTGCTGTAAAGGCAGTGACCGATGTAGTCGTTACTTCTACCAATGCGAAACAAATTGTAGAAAGCTTCCCAAAAGATGAGAAAATAATTTTTGGTCCAGATCGTAATTTGGGTAATTATATCAATTCAATTACGAACCGCCAGATGTTGTTATGGGATGGTGCTTGTCACGTACACGAACAGTTTTCAGTTGAAAAGATCCTCGAACTGAAAACCAAATATCCCGATGCCATCATACTTGCACACCCTGAATGTAAAAGTACGGTGTTGAAGTTGGCCGATGTTGTCGGTTCCACCGCTGCCTTATTGAAATATGCAGTGAACAGCAGTGAACAACGATTCATTGTTGCTACCGAATCGGGCATCCTTCATGAGATGCAGAAGAAATGCCCTGAAAAGACATTTATTCCGGCCCCTCCTAACGATAGTACCTGTGCCTGTAATGAATGTAGCTTCATGAGACTAAACACGCTGGAAAAGCTCTATGAATGCCTGAAAAATGAATCCCCGGAAATTCTGGTTGATAAGGAAGTTGCAGATAAAGCAGTCCGACCGATTAGGCGGATGCTGGAGATATCAGAGAAGTTAGGTTTATAACTCTGTAATTACTGAATACTATGAAATACACATTTAATTTGAGAAATCATTTTTTGATGATGATATGTTTGTTGAATTCGCGATTTGCCGGTTAATATTAAAGATCCGGATGAAGAAGTTCTTGTCGCTAAGCAGTTTGATTATATTCGTAATTATCTGAATCAAGTAGAAAGAACTTTATATGCTGATAATTTTTCATTGGACGGTCACTCATATACAGATTATATAGATGTGAACAGTTTTATTGACTGGTGGTTTGTTCATGAATTGACTTTAAATGGTGAACCGCGTTGGCCTAAGAGTAGCTATATGTATAAGGGAAGGAATGGGAAATTATTTGCCGGACCGGTATGGGATTTTGACTGGGGAACGTTTATTCCTGATTGTTTTTCCTATTGTATTAATGGAGCTATTTGGTATAATCGCCTTTTTGATGATCCAACGTTTGTAAACACAGTAAAAAAAAAGTGGACAGAAACCAAAACTCTTTTTGAAAATGTGGTTCAGGAAATAGATAATACTGAAGTTAAAATTAGAAATTCTGATAATATAAATATTCAAATGTGGCCTATCGATCAAAATACTAATGGAGATGAATCTATGGAATTTACTGAGGCAGTCGATCGATTACGGCAATCTTATTTAGATCGAATTTCTTGGCTTAATAGTGCAATAAACAATTTGTAATCTATTAATTTGTTATAAAGGAAAAGAAGGTGTGTCAAAGAACGACACACCTTCATTATATAATAGTATCAATAAGTTCATTTGCTATGCAATATAGTTATGATTACAATAAGCAATCGGAATTTCTTGGAACTCTTTTATAAAATAATTTTTTAGTAATGATTGGCTTTTCTAACCATATCCAAGACAACCAAGAGACGACAATAGTTGATATAAGTGCGAGACAAAATGATATATAGATGTTTTGTTCAGCTATTTTGTAATAAATGATAATTTGAATAATAGGGTAATGATACAAATACATACCATAGGAAATATTATCGTATCTTCTTAAGAAATTCATGTATTTGAAATTGTAAGCTATTCCGATAAGAATAGCGGCAAAAGCTAAAGGTGATAAGCATGAAAGTATAAAATTGGTATCTCGAAATAAAAAGATAACAATAGCTGCTGGAAAAATAAATTTTAGATATTTAATGAAATAGTCAAAATACAGTAGCACAAATGTGCCCGAATAAAAATATATAAGTTGGCTTCCAAATTGTTTTCTAATTAAAAGATACATTTGATTATCAGTTTGTTTGTATAAACTCATGAAGAAATAATCATAGGCAATAGCTAAACTGAAAATAGCCAATATAATTATTAATTTATTGTATTTCTTGAATAGATAATAGATAAATGGAACACTGACATAAAACATTATTTCTACTTTCATTGTCCATAATGAACCATTAACAGCAGTAATTGGATTAGATTCGAATACTCCAGGTAAATTGGGTTGAATGAAATTAAGAAAACCTAGATTTGCTATTAGATATTTATAGGTTTCAGTGTAAGTAAGATAATCCTTTAGATTTAATTTTGTAATGAATATTCCTATTATAAAACTTAGTATAACTACCGAAAAATAAGGTGGAAGTATTCTTCTGACTCTTTTGTCTATGTAATATTTGATACTTTGTTTTTCAATATGGCTATAAAAAATTAAAAAACCACTTATAATAAAAAATGCTCTGACTCCTGTTTCTCCGTTTATAAACCAGAAATATTCTATATTATTTAGAACACAGAAATGTCCTATAAATACTGATATTGTAAAGAAATATCTTATAAAGTCAAAACAGTTATTTTCTTTTAGTAATTCTCTTGAATGTTCACTTAATAAGCTATTCATTTTACAATTAATATTTTGGTTGCTACACTCTGTTTTCCATCTTGATCGGCAGCTAATACGAAATAAATTCCTGAAGGAACTCTGTCTCCTTGTGAGTTGAGTCCATTCCATGTGAATTGTCCTCCGACAGAAGTTCCCGAATATATTAATTTTCCGTTTACATTCGTTATTTTTACATCTGAATCTCTGACTAATCCAGTAACAGTAATAACACCTGTATAATCCGGTTTTACCGGGTTAGGATACGCATATACGTTATCACTGAAGTTCTCTCCTGCTTCTGTTGCATCACTTTGATAAGATACCAATCCCAAACTGGTACCTATAAATACTTCTCCAGTGCGTGGATGAATAGTTATATAGGAAATGCTGTTGGATAATAAAGGACTATTGTCTACTGTAAAATGATGGATTGTTTCTAAACCATCCGGACTTATTAAGTAAACTCCATTACTGTTTGTCCCTATCCATTTACGATTGGCACCATCTATTGCAATAGTTTTTATTATATCGTTCGATAATAGGAAATCGGCTAAGTTGGTACCATCATTTCTTGGTACTTTGATTTGTGTACAATAAAAGTTCTCATCAAAAAATTTCGATGGATTGCTAAATAATAATGGACCATGATTGGTTCCTACCCAGATTGCTCCTTCTTTATCTATCGCCATGCAATAAGTTATATAATCCAGTTTTGTTCCATCCTGATTGATGAATGATTTCATTAATTTATGGTGATCGTCAGTATTATCTTCTAACGTTCCATTCGTATTCAAACAGAATATTCCTGTTTTATCTATAATTCCAGTCGCAGTAGCCCATAACCATCCACGTTGATCGAAGAATATATGTTCAAAGCTTGTGATATTTGTTACTTCTGGATAATGCAGATTGACCCATTTTTTATCAGGTTTTAAAACATGTATCGGATGTTCTGCTTCACAATTCAACATCCATAAATTATTGTCATTATCATAAGTAAGTCCGTTGATACGCACAAAATTTTTGTAATAGTCAGGATTTGTGATTGGGGTCGCTACTTCTAACGGACTGTTATCGTATGTATAATGGTTTATAAATTCATAATCATAAAACTCATATAATCCTTGAGTTACTGATGATGCAAAATGATGTCTGTCATCTGTAGGATCCTGTGCTATAGAACTTATGTTGGAGTAAGACACTCCTGTTTTTTCACTGATTCCTTCTTCTTGGAAATTACTCCATGTATTGTTTTCAAACATCATGATGGTCCCTGGATGGTTATTATTAGTATTACCTCCTCCAGTTATAAACAGGCGTTCGCCTTCAAATTTCATATAGTTTGGTAAATTTCTTTTTGGGCTATCCGGAAGTATGGAAGATACTTTCACTTCCAAGGTGTTCTTAGTTTCATTGTAAGTTAAGCCCATAAGACCGTTTTCCTTGCCGGCAGCCCAATATATTCCATTTTCATAAAAGATATACGGAGCTTTCAATCCGTGATTAAGGTAATGAATTTTGTTTATATTATCAATTATAGCCAATGAATTCTCATTACCTGCTAAAAGCTTATCATTACAAACCTGCATATAGTTGAAATTTCCTCCGGTTAGTTGTGAATAACTATAATTTTGTCTGTTAATAATATAAACTCCACTTGAGGTAATATTTCCTATCAATTCATCATTAAACATTGATATAAACGAATATACCGTATTTGAGACATTTTTCCAATTATTTATATCAAGTAGATTGTCAGTTAATAATCCTGTTAATAATCCGTTAGTAGATGCAGCATATATTTTATTGTCATCAACAGCACATGCATTGATTTTCTTATTAAGAATATATGCATTATTAATTTCTTTTTTCTTTAAGTTTAAAACAACAATTCCAAAGTCAGTAGATAAATAGGCATATTCTTTAGCGAAACTGATATGATTGACCGTTTTGTTTTGAGTCATATTCTTATTCATATAGTCTGGCAGGTTATAGACTTCTTTATCATTTACGATTAAATCGATGTTTGCATTCGAGTATACAACGATTAATGTTTTGTATTCTCGTTGATAAGCTATGTATGAAATATCTGTATCGGTTAACAGATTATTTTTCCAATAGCATTGTATACTTTCGTCTTCTTTATCATAGGAAAATAAATCTCCGTTTCCGACAGCATAAATTAAATTACCGGCAGGTGCAGTTCTTATTACGTTATGATACGACAAGTAATTTTGCCAACTACCTATGGCATGTTGTGCATTTATAGAGGTAGTAAGTATTAAAAAAGTAATGATGGTATAGATTATTTTTCTTTTCATAATGTGAGAAATTAAAAAAGCATATAGACAATCTATATGCTTAGTATAAAAACGCATTTATAACAGGTTTATTGTATGGAAGTGAGGAATTTACAGAGTTTATGAACCGCTTGTGCGCGATGGCTGATCTTATTTTTGATTTCATCGCCAAGCTCTGCAAATGTTTTATCGTATCCTTCCGGAATAAAAATCGGATCATATCCGAAACCAGAATAACCTTGTCTTTCGGCAGTTATTTTTCCATTTACTATTCCTTCAAACAGATATTCCTTTTCATTTAAGATAAGTGAAATAACAGTTCTGAACCGAGCGTTTCTATTAGTCAATCCCTTCATATTGTGAAGTAACTTCAGCATGTTTGCTTCCGAATCGTGATTTTCACCGGCATACCGAGCTGAATATACTCCGGGGGCTCCATTCAATACTTCTACTTCAAGTCCGGTATCATCGGAAAAACAATTCATTCCATAATTGGAATGAATAAATCGTGACTTTAGTAAAGCATTTCCTTCAAGGGTATCGGCAGTCTCAGGAATGTCTGAATGGCAATTTATATCATCTAAGCTAAGAAATTCAATATTGTTTCCGAGAATGGTTGATACTTCTTTTAGTTTATGTGCATTATTAGTTGCAAAAACAAGTTTTTCTTTCATGTAGTTCTACTTTTTGTATGAATAACATACAAATGTACTTATTTTTAGAATTTAAACATCTATTTTTTTATCTAAAAATGAATAGATTCTTCGATATTTAACAGAATTATCTCTGATTTTCAATTATTTATTCTTAAATTTAGAGCAAATTAATCCTTCAAATTGTTTTATTATGAAAGTAAAATTATTACTATTTTTTAGTGCTGTTTTGTTTTGTTTACAAATTAATGCGCAATTGAAAGTCGTTTCTACTGGTAAAGTTGGTGTAAAAACTTACAATCCACAGTATGGTTCTTTACAAATTGGTAAATCCGGAGTTAATAATGGAATAGCTATTTATGATAGTTTGTCTTCTCTTCCTCCACTAAGATTTTATACGTCAGGTAATTATGGATTTTTAAATTTTGGTAATTCACGTCGTGGCATTACGATACGTAATGACGGACGATTGGGAGTAGGAGCTACTTTGAGTACTAGCGAGTCGAGTATAGATGCATTGATAAATCTTTATATTTACCGGTCTAATCCTTGTACCGGTTTGAAAATAACTGCTGATCCCGGATATGATTATGGAGATGTTATTAAAGTTTATTCAAAAAGGCATACTGATATGGCTTATGTTGTGAGAGATTTAAGTACGGGATCGGACTTGATAACATTTTATGTCAACGGAGACGGTAGTATATTTTCAAAAGGAACGTTTCTGACTTCATCCGATGAAAATCTTAAAAGTGATATAGCTGAAATTAGCGGTGGGTTGGATAAAATAAAAAAGATGCAAGGAGTTACCTATAAAATGAAATATCAGGAACAAGATGTGGAAGTTCAGAGCAATGATCTGCAAACAGATTCCTTGGATACTACATCATCTATTCAATCACCGGTATCTGTTGAAATAGCCAATCAGATTAAAGCCGAGAAACAAAGGAAAAAAGCTGGATTTATAGCTCAGGAATTAGAAAAGGTTTTTCCTGAGGCAGTTTATACAACGATAGAAGGTACGAAAGCGATTGCCTATGGAGAAATTATTCCGCTTTTGGTTGAAGCAATAAAAGAACAACAGAGTGAAATTGATGAATTGAAACAGGTATTAAATGCTAAAAATAAAACACGTGCTGCCGATAATGGGGAAAATGAATCGGAAGATGATTCTTTAGACTTGGATGAAAGAGGAATAGCAGCTTTGTATTCTAATATTCCTAATCCCTTTAAAGAAGAAACCAAAATATCTTTTTTTATACCGGAAAAAGCTTCACAAGCTAGCCTTCATATATATAATTTACAGGGTAAGCAAGTGAAACAAATTAATATTTCAGAAAGAGGCAGTAATTCTGTGATCATAAAAGGATATGAATTGAATCCGGGAATGTATATGTATACATTAATTGTAGATGGTAAAGATATAGATACGAAAAAGATGATATTAACCGAATAAAAGTGAGTTATGAAACGATCTATATTCCTTATTGCTTGTATTTTATGCCACATAGGCATACAAGCCCAAATCAGCCATACGGTTGTTTTTGAACCTGATAAACTGATCATTGACAATCAGTTGCAGGAGGACGGTAACAGGTATTCAAACCTGTTGTATGAAGATTGTTCGGTTAACGACAGCGTGGGGGCTCCCTCATTGCCCTATCGTATTCTCCGTTTCATTGTCCCTAACGATCCTGTCTCCTTTTCGATCGATATAAATAGCTCCAATAGTACACAGATCGATCTGCCCGCTCCTCTATTACCGATCCAGGCGCCTGTTCCGACTTCTTTGAATAGTGCAAAGAGTGAGTTCATACCATCTTCTTTTGTCACTTCTGGTGCATATCCCGAGAAGATCGTCCAAATAATTAATGAAGGGTATCTGGACGGTGACAAACGTATCCTGACGGTGAAGGTGACTCCCGTGCAGTATTTAGCCGCCTCCAACTGTTTGCTGTTCCATTCTTCGGTTGGCTTCACAATCAACTCCAATCCTGATAATTTATCATCAAGAAGTTCCGAAAGAAGAATCTCCCCGATTGCTGCTCCTTCCAGGGAGTCTACCGAACTGGTGAAAATGCTTGGTTTTGTGGAGAACAAATCGGACATAAGCAGAATTTTGAATTCCCGTTCACAAGTCCATGCTACCGCTTCAATCCTGAAACTTCCGGCTTATGAATATGTGGTGATCACTTCCCAAAGTTTGGCCCCTTACTTTAAGAGACTGGTCGACTGGAAACGTCAGAAAGGTCTGAATGCGGGCATTGTGACGATGCAGGACATATTGAGTGATGCTTCCATAACGAAAGATGAAGCTTCTAATTTATCCGATGATGCGGGCAAGTTGCGCCAATACTTGAAATTGGCTTATGGCAAAGGAACGAGGTATGTGTTATTGGGAGGAGGAAATGAGTTTGTACCAATTCGATACGGTACCGGATATGAAAATAAATGGGAGGTATTAAATGGCGGAGTAATTGAATTTGAAGGTGCTAAAATACCTTCAGATTTGTATTTCAGTGATCTAAATGGAAATTGGAATAAAGATGGCGATATATATTTAGGAGAAGAATTAGGAGACGCAGTTGATTATGAACCAGAATTGTATGTGGGAAGGTTGTTATGTAAAAATGGATTTGAAATTAATAATTATATAGATAAACTTTTACTTTATGAACAGAATCCGGGAAAGGGAGATGTAGCTTATTTGAAAAAGGCATTTTATACACAGGCAGATCAGATGCAAGAATCTCATCAAGCAGAAAAAATAGCAAATGATTTTAAGAATATCTTTCCAACTTTTAGTTTAATTCAAGAATTACCTAATGGAAAAGATTCATTTCCAACGTTTCCTACGGGTAAAAGTGTAATTAATGCAATGAACAATGAATATTATGGCTTCCTAAGTTGGTACGGTCATGGTGGTCCCAATGCAATAATAGTAAGGTCGAACCAATTGGTTAAAGGAGGGCATTGTTGTTCTATTATTGCTACTGAGGGAGAATATTTAAATCCTTCGATAGTAATAGAACAAGGTAATGGCATCAACAACATGGATAATTTAAATTATCCTTCAATCGCATATACTATAGCATGTACAGTAGCACCTTACGATACGTTTAGGACTAGTTATATCAATTATAATGTGAAATATAATTTGGGAGAAGCTTTAACTATTGCTGGAAAATATGGATGTGTGGCTTTTTTAGGTAATAGCCGTTCTGGATGGGTTAGTGGATCACATGAATTAGAAATAAATTTTGTAGATAAAATAAAGAATAATTTTGTAAAAATCGGTATAGCAGAAGCTTTGTCAAAAGCAGAAAATAAAGAAAGTATGTTTCATTGGTTGGCATTGACACATAATTTAATTGGTTGTCCTGAATTTGAAATATGGACAGATATTCCTTCTAAATTTCAAAATGTTACTGTAACAGAATCATTTGATGGGGTAAAAATAAATACAGGAATTGAAAATGTTAATATTGCTTTAAGAGGACTCTTTAGTGATAATAATGTATTATTTCGAGTAGGACAGACAACTACATTCACAAACTTACCGAAAAATTATGTTTTGACATTTTATAAACATAATTATTTTCCTTATGTCTTTCCTATATATTTACAAAATGAATCAGTTGTTGGTTCACACTATATTAAAGGTAGTAAGATATTTACAGGTAATTCTGTTAATAATTATAAAGGAAGTGGAGATTTTAAGGTTAAATCAGGGTCTAACCTTGTTTTAGAAGTGTCGGATGGTGTTACATTGGATGCCGGAACTGAGATAGAATTAGGTGCTGAATTTGAAATTAAATTAAATAATTAGTGTTATGGATAAGCTATTATTTTTTATTTTATGCTGTATATTTAATGTTTGTCTTTTTGCTCAATCTGATTCTCAAACAGTTGAAGTAAAAACGATTACATTAAGTAATTGTCTGGATAAAACGATAGATCAACGTAATGAGACGTTTTCGTATCATGAAAATGGTTCTAATTTATTTGATATTTCTCATAAGGATATTTTGGTGAATTCTTCTAATAGTACTATAGACGTGGAAGTAAGTTGGTCTAATGATTCCATCTTTATTCGTGAAACGGAAATCACAGACGAAAACGGGATTGATAATAAATGTTTGAAAGATTTATCATATCAAATTCAAGTAGATTTAGATGTAATAAATATCTTTTTGGTTGTAACCTCTGAAGTAAGTTCTCAACCAAACCAAATTTATTATGTATATGGTTATTCTAATTCTTATTTGGATTATTGTTATCCTATTACAGAAAAAACTAGTTATCAATATCAATCTTTTATAATGGATGGTAATTGTGAGTGGATTACAAGTGCCCATTGGGGAATGGACGGGTATAAGACTATAATAAGTGATGTAGACACATTGATTTTAGGGAAAACTTATAAGAAGATTTATGGAAACTTTTGTAGTCAACCTGATGTTAAGAAATATGAAGGTGCTATCCGTGAAGAAGATCAACGGATTTATTTTGTTGGAAAGCCTTATAATGAGAGTTCTGAAACAAAAGAAGAATTGATTTATGATTTCAATTTGATGGTTGGAGATCAAATAGAATATGATGAATATATTTGTGGTAATAGAAAGAAGTTGGAGGTTTTGCATATCGATACTTTGAAAATAGAAGGTATTCTCCGTCGAAAGTTTTATTTCAATGACATAACTTCTGAATATGGATATGTTTATCCAGCAGAAGATGCCTGTACAGAGGGAATAGGTGGAGAATATGTTTTTACTAGGCCTTTTCAAAATTTACCGACAGGTGATATTTCAATGTTACTCAGTGTCCGGCATAATGGTAAATCTCTTTATTGTGATGGTTACAGATGTACTTGTGAATCAATACTTCCTATCTCTGAATATAAATCAATTCCTGCTTATAGGATTCTAGATAATCCGATAAAGGGACGGAAGTTGATTGTTTCTTTTTCAGAAGCCGATTTCATTCGAATGGATATATATGCTTTTAATGGATTATTAGTGTTGACTAAAGATGTGATTGTTCGAAATGGTATTATGGAAATCCCTCTTGAGAATCTTCATGCAGGAAATTATATCATGGTACTTTCTCGCTCAGATAATAGCCGGGAATCTGTGCAGTTTATTGTAGTATGATAAAGTTACAGGCGAGAATAGGAATAAAATTCCTATTCTCGCCTGTAACTTTATTACCTTTTTATTTTACTTTCAACCTGTCGAACCCTTCTCCGTACACTCCGATTACCGAGCTTTGAGAGATGAATGCGTTCGGGTCTATGTCTTTCACCAACCGGAATATTTCCACCGATTGGCGTTTATAAGCGAGTATTATCAATACTTTTACATTGCCTTTACTATACCATCCCGTACCATCGAGTACGGTCACGCCACGATGGGTTTCTTTTGTTATCCGATCGGCTATCTTCTCATATTCTTTCGAAAAGATAAAGAATTGTACGGATTGGCGGGCGCTGTTGACGATATAATCTAATACGAAACCCATGATGAACAGGGTGACAAAACCGAATATGACGCGGCGCCAGTCATTGAAGACAAAATAACAAGAACTGATGATGATGACATCACAAAGCATAACCATACGCCCTAATGTAACATCTTTGTATTTATGGACAATGGCGGCTATGATATCCGTACCACCCGTGCTTCCGTTGCAATTGAATACGATACCTAAACCCAAACCGCATAAGGAGGCTCCTATGAGGCATGCCATAAAGTCTTGGCCTTTGCCTAATACAAGCGGTTTACCGTCCGGGGTCATGTCCGGTGTCACCAGATAGTTGTTTACCAAATATTGGAATAACCACAGGAAGAAAGTCATCATGAAGATGGCATACGTTGTTTTTATGCTAAACCTCGGACCCAGTATCTTGATGGCGAATGTCATCAGGATAGCATTGATAATGAAATATGACCACTGGATAGGAAATCCTGAAGCATAATAAATAATAGCACTGATACCGGTAGTTCCTCCGGTAGTGATCTGGTAAGGAATCAGAAAAAGTCCCCAAGCGAACGAATAACTGATTAATCCCAATGTGATGAACAGATAGTCCCTGACTTCTCTCCTCACTTCAGCTTTGGTAGGTTTATGCATATAAATAAGTATGAGTCGTTATATCACAATGTTTACAATCTTCTTCGGAACTACAATTACTTTTTTCGGTGTTTTGCCTTCTGTCCACTTCTGTGAACGTTCGTCTGCCAGTACGGTTGTCTGTATGGCATCACTTGTTGCATCTGCCGGGAACTCCATGTTGAAGCGTGCTTTTCCATTGAAAGAGATGGTATAGCTTACCACATCTTCTTTTAGGTATTCTTCATTGAAAGCCGGCCATTGTGCATCGCAAACGGAAGTGGTGTTTCCCAGTGTCTCCCATAGTTCTTCGCATACATGTGGAGCAAAGGGAGCCAGAACAATGATTAGCTTCTCGAGTATTTCTTTTTTGCTACATTTCAGGTTGCTGAGTTCGTTGACACAGATCATGAATGCACTGACAGAAGTGTTATATGAGAATTGTTCGATGTCCCCGCTAACTTTCTTTATCAGTTTATGTAGTGCTTTCAGTTCGTCTTTCGTGGCTGGTTCGTTTTTAACGAGATATTCATCGTTGCGGTTGTAGAACAATGACCAGAACTTACGGATGAAGCGATGTACACCGTCGATGCCGTTCGTGTCCCACGGTTTGGATTGTTCCACCGGACCAAGGAACATTTCGTACATGCGAAGTGTGTCGGCTCCGTACTTTTCAACGATCATATCCGGATTGACCACATTGAACATAGATTTACTCATTTTTTCGACAGCCCAGCCACAGATGTATTTACCATCTTCAAGAATGAATTCTGCCGTTTCATATTCGGGACGCCATGCTTTGAAGGCTTCTATGTCGAGAATATCATTGGATACGATGTTCACATCTACATGTATAGGGGTGACTTCGTATTGATCTTTTAAATTCAGTGATACAAATGTATTGGTATCTTTAATGCGGTAAACAAAATTACTGCGTCCCTGAATCATTCCTTGGTTGACAAGTTTTTGGTAGGGCTCTTCAACCGCAGATATATCCAGATCGTGCAGGAATTTGTTCCAGAAACGAGAATAAATCAAATGTCCGGTAGCATGTTCGGTGCCGCCCACATACAGGTCTACGTTTTTCCAATACCGGTCTATAGCAGGAGCAACCAATGCTTCCTCGTTGTGAGGATCCATGTAACGGAGGTAATATGCGGATGATCCGGCAAAGCCGGGCATTGTATTGAGTTCGAGCGGGAAGATGGTAATATGGTCGATCTTCTCGTTTTCTACCACGCATTTGTTCACTGTGTCCCATGCCCATTTGGTAGCATGTCCCAATGGAGGCTCACCGGTTTCAGTAGGCAAGAATTTGTCAATTTCCGGTAATTCGAGCGGCAGACAGGATTCATCGATCACATAAGGCATACCGTCCTTATAGTAGACGGGGAACGGTTCGCCCCAATAACGTTGGCGTGAGAAGATGGCATCCCGGAGGCGGAAGTTAACTTTGACTCGTCCCAGTCCAGTCTCTTTGATATATTCTTTTGTCTTGGCGATGGCTTCTTTTACAGTCAGTCCGTTCAGTACCAGCCCTCCTTCGGGTGTACCGGGACGCGGAGAGTTAATCATAATGCCTTCTTTGGCATCGAAGCTCTCTTCGCTGACATCACATCCTTCTATCAACGGACGAATTTCAAGGCCGAAATGTTTGGCAAAAGCGTAGTCGCGGCTATCATGTGCAGGCACTGCCATGATAGCACCCGTACCGTATCCTGCCAACACGTAATCGCTGATCCATACAGGAATTGCTTCGTTGGTTAACGGATTAATGGCATAGCTTCCTGAGAATACGCCACTGACGCTGCGGTCAGCGATGCGTTCGCGTTCCGTACGTTTTTTGGTACGCTCCAGATAAGCATCGACTTCTGCCTTCTGACCGGGAGTAGTGAGTTGCGCCACCAGCTCGCTTTCCGGTGCAAGCACCATGAATGTAACACCGAATACCGTGTCTGCACGGGTGGTGAAGATGGTAAATTCTACATCCGAGTCTTTTACTTTGAATTTCATTTCGTCCCCTTCCGAGCGTCCGATCCAGTTACGTTGGGTTTCTTTCAGGGAATCTGTCCAGTCTACCGTATCCAGTCCGTCGAGCAGACGCTGGGCATAGGCAGATACTCGTAAACACCACTGGCGCATCACTTTCTGGATCACCGGATAACCGCCACGTTCGCTAACCCCGTCCACTACTTCATCGTTGGCAAGTACTGTGCCGAGCGCAGGACACCAGTTTACCATCGTGTTTCCCAGATAAGCAATCCGGTAATTCATCAGTATTTCCTGTTGCTCTTTTTCACTTTTTGCTTTCCATTCATCGGCAGTGAATGAGAGTTCTTCGCCATGGGCTATGTTAAGACCTTCTGTTCCGATGGTTCCGAAAGCCTCTATCAGCTCTTCGATAGGGCGGGCTTGTTTCTTATCATTGCAGTAATAGCTGTTGAACATTTTGATGAATGCCCATTGTGTCCAGTGATAATAGTCAGGGTCACAGGTACGTATCTCACGGCTCCAGTCGAAACAGAAACCTATTTTATCCAATTGTTCGCGGTAACGGTTGATATTGTTGACAGTCGTAATTGCAGGGTGCTGTCCGGTCTGGATGGCGTATTGTTCGGCAGGCAGGCCGTAAGCGTCATATCCCATCGGGTTCAGAACATTGAAACCTTGCAGGCGTTTGTATCGGGCGTAGATATCCGAAGCAATATATCCCAGCGGATGACCTACATGCAGCCCGGCTCCCGAAGGATAAGGGAACATATTCAGCACATAGAATTTTTGTTTCGATTCATCTTCCTTCACTTGGTAAGTTTTATTGTCCACCCACCGTTTCTGCCATTTCTTTTCAATCTCCCTGAAATTATATTCCATATTGATTTCTTTAGTTATTGTTGAATACTATGTTATGACCTCTATTTAATATAAACGGTGCAAATTTAAAGGTTTATTTTCAGATTTATAGCGTAGTAGTATAAAAAACAATGATTTGTTTGTCTTTTCAATTGCATTATGCCGATAGTCCTTTAAATAGCGGATTTTTTGCGGTATCTATTTCCTGTAAAAGTCATATTTAGTGGCTGAGATATACTCCTGTTTTCGGTATTTCATGAGTCGAAAACTGCTACCCATTGAAAAGATTTTATTTTGCAGGAAAAATAAATGCTTTTACATATTGCTTTTATGAATTTTATTTCTTATCTTTGAGCAATCAAAAAAATGAATCTATAAACACTCTAAAGATAAGATTTCTGACATAAATTCAATAGGTTGAACACAGAGATGTGTTTAAGGGGTAATAAATCGGGATGTAATTTGAAAGAATTGCATCCCGATTTCATTTTTTTCTGATATTGTTTTGTTCTTTGATAATTTCTATTTTACTTTGTAGCGCAAAGTACTTTTATATGGATAAGAATAAAGCATTAGAATCAGTAAATGAGATAAAGGAGTTGATGGAAAAGTCCTCCAGGTTTGTTTCTCTTAGTGGCATGACTGCAGTCTTGGCCGGGATATATTCGTTGATAGGCTCTTACTTGGCAGTCGGAACACTTAGTTCGGGAGCTTCCCATGTGGAGTTGATAGTAATAGCTTCCGTTGTATTAGTCGCTGCAGCGATTACCGCTTATATACTCTCCTGGTATAAGGCGAAAAAGACAGGGCAAAAGTTTTTCAGTAAAATAACTTATCGTATTGCATGGAATTTCTCTTTGCCATTATTGGTAGGCGGTTTGTTTTGTATTGCTTTGCTCATGCATAAGGATTATGGTCTGATTTCTTCCGTCATGTTATTATTTTATGGACTTTCGTTAGTCAATGCTTCTAAGTTTACCTATTCTAATTTAGGCTGGCTGGGGTACTCGTTTCTTTGTCTGGGCATTATCGATTGTTTTTTTGAAGGGCATGCATTAATGTTCTGGACTATCGGGTTCGGTGGATTCCACATCTTGTATGGAGTATTATTTTATTTGCAGTACGAAAGGAAAAAGTAATTGATGATAGAAGCATTTCAGAATATAAACAAAGCATTTGAGAGCAAGGTCAGATTGGGGATTATGGCTGTCTTGATGGTTAATGATGAAGCCGATTTCAATTCCCTGAAAGAATTGCTTTCATTGACGGATGGCAATTTGGCGAGCCATACTCGAGCGTTGGAAGAGCTTGGTTATATTGTCTGCCGGAAAGCTTTCGTGGGAAGGAAGACGAAAACCACTTTCCAAGCCACTCCGCAAGGGAGGGAAGCATTTAAAGCGCACATTGATGCATTGGAAAGTTTCTTGAAATCTACTTGACGCGATCTTTGCAATTGGCGTAATGGGAATCTTATAATAACTATTCTAATAATTCACTTAACACTATTCTAAGTATGGATGATTTTAATGAAAACCTGAATGAGACGAAAAGACAAGCCAACGGCTGTTTGCATCGTTTTTCGAAAACGATTAAAGTAGTAGTTATCGGGGTATTGATTCTGTTGCTACTTATTCCGATGATAATGATCAAGGAAATGATTTCCGAAAGAGGGCGTACGCAAGAGGAGGCAATCGATGAAGTAAGTCAAAAATGGAGCTTGGCACAGACCGTCACGGGCCCTTATCTTAACTTACAATATCCTGTTACGACTGAAGTTGACGGAAAACCAAAGGTTGTTGTCAGCAATGTAGTATTGTTTCCTGATGAACTCATGGTAGATGGAAAGTTGCATACCGAGCTGCTTCGTCGAGGAATTTATGAGGTTAATGTTTATCAATCGGAGTTGCTCTTCAAAGGTTATTTCAGTTCGGAAGAACTTCGGAAAAGTGGTGTCGATATGAACTTGATACGGTTTGATAAAGCTGCTGTCTGTTTTAATCTCACGGATATGCGTGGAATCAGTGAGCAGGTCAGTATTGCGATAGATGATTCTGTCTACGTGTTTGAACCCGGAATGGATGGACTTGGAATTAAAAATACCGGTGTACATACCTTAGTTGACCTTTCCTCCCTGAAAGGAGAGCAGAAGATTCCTTATGAGATGAAGATACGGTTGAAAGGCTCTCAGTCCGTCAACTTCACTCCGTTGGGCAAAACTACGAAAGTCAATTTGAAAGCTAATTGGAATACTCCCAGCTTTGTTGGTAGTTTTCTTCCGGAAAATCGGGACGTTACCGCAGATGAATTTTCAGCCCAATGGCAGGTGCTGAATCTCAACCGTAATTACTCTCAGGTATTGGTAGACCCTTCAGCGATGGTAGTCAGTGATATTGCTGATTCCGATTTCGGAGTGAACCTGAAAGTTCCTGTCGAACAGTACCAGCAATCCATGCGTTCCGCCAAATATGCGGTCTTGATTATACTGTTGACGTTTACTGTGATATTTTTTACAGAAATTATGGAGAAGACTCGAATACACGCTTTGCAATACTTGTTGGTTGGTCTGGCATTGTGTCTTTTCTACAGCTTGTTACTTTCCATATCCGAGCATCTTGGTTTCAACATGGCTTATCTGATATCTGCTGTACTTACGATCGGTTTGGTTAGCGGGTATATGTTAGGGATTATCAAGAAAAAGAAACCGGCCTTTATTATGGGCGGATTGTTGATAATATTGTATGTGTATATATTTATTCTCATTCAGTTGGAAACCTATGCGCTGCTTGCCGGAAGTCTTGGGTTGTTTGTGATATTGGCTGCCGTAATGTATTTCTCAAAGAAGATCGATTGGTTCAATGAGTAACTAAACTTGACTATTTATATATTCCTAGAGTGAATGCCCGGGGGGAGATGAATAAAATGTCCTTTCCGGGCTTTTTTAGATAAAGCTAGAGTATGGATATAAAAAAAGGAGTACCGCTGTACTCCAACCTTTGTTAACCTTAAATCTAATACTATGAAAAACACATTGCAAAGATACGGCTTATGATGATATTTGCAAATTATACAAATAAAAAAGGATGTTTTATAACACGAATTAAGAAATGACTATCACTTATTAGATTTTAGTAAGAATTTAGTATCAATTCGTAATTTGTAGGCAGAGATATTTATTGAATACACAAATGAGATGGCTTTCTTTAAAAAGCCATCTCAACACGGAATATATCTTGAAATCTTATATCGAATTTGTATTGTTATAGGAAACCTTTATCTGATTATAATCTTTTTTGAAATTTCTTTTGCTCCCGATATGATTTTTGCTATATAGACGCCTTTAGGTAAGTATGCAAGATCAATATCGTTATCGTTGATAGTGGTGCTGTAAACAATCTTGCCTACCAAATCAATGACATCCACCTTTCCTGAAATGGCGTTGGTATACAAGGTTTGTCCTTTTGTATACGCTATTATTTCATTGGTTGGGGTTTCAATATTTTTGATGGAAGTAGGATTTAGTTTATCTGATAATTGGATACAGAAGTTTATATAGGTGAAACTGTTCACGTCAAAAATAAATGAATAAATATTCCGCTCGTTTTTACTGAGAAATGCAGTGCCGGTCATAACATTGTCATTATCTTCTGATTCAGGTAATTCAGCATCGATATCGAAATTATGTTTTTCTTTCAACCATTCATTTAATGGTAAAAGATCTTCTTGGTTTTCATCTTTAATGATATAAGAGTTTCTTACAAGGTCATTGTAAGGGGATGCCGTCATGAGAAGTCCCTCATTTGTTACCGAGCATACGATGTTATCGCTTTGTTTACTGAAAATCACATTGGTATTGTTTTTCAGATCAAAGCGAATGGGGTGATTGATTGAGCTTGATGTATCTTCCGGATCGGGCATCGTAATGCTGGTTGCCAAGTATTGACCGTTGTAGCTGAGAGGAACCGAACCTATATCCAAACTAACACCTTTATAAAATTCTTTCATCAGTTCGTTGCGCTTTTCGACCGCTGCTTTAAAAGCGTCAAGTTGTTCTTTATATTCCGGTGTGCCGTATTCGGCTGTTACAAAGTCTGAAAATTCTAAGGATGGCCCTGGGTTCTCGGCTTCAGTATTATACATCATGTCGGTGGCTAATAACTGATAATCGTATTCACCTTTGCTTTCATCCAGTTTCCAGATGATAATCTGATTATACATTCCGCTCCAGTCTCTGAATCGTCCAACCAGTATGTTCCCGTCTGCAGACATATTTGTTACCAAAGCTCCTTGAGGTTTCATTCCAAATATATCCTTTTCGGGAGAAGGAAGGATGTGGATTTTGTATTCATTCCCTTCCAAAGTCCAGATGGACGGTTTTTTTACGGCATTATCCAATATATATCCGGCTATCTTTTTATCATCTAAAGAGATGGCAAAAGCTTCACCGATGTCATTTGAACCTGTGTTTTCGAGTTCATTCCATTTACTGTCTTTATAATATACTGGTTTCAATTCCATCGTGTTAGGGCCATAGCTTCCAGCAATAATCCCGCTATTGCTAACTGCATTGGCACTGATTATCGTACCTGTTTCTGTCAAGTCCTGAAGTTGATGTGCCTCGGTATTGTATATGAAAGCTTCACCGGCTCTTCCACCTACAACCCATTTGCCATCGGGAGCGATAGCATTCGCTGTACCGGTGGAATAATCAATTTTCATAAAAGCATTTTCTTGTTGCGCCATTAATGTACTGTTCATCAGCATGAGGCCAAGAAATAGAGGAAATGCGTAGAGTCGTTTCATAATTCAATTTTTTTTAGTTTGACAATAAGTTAGATGTGTAGATTACCTTATTATAGAATTTCGTATTTGTTCTGATTGGCATTGACAAAGTTAGGACGATTTGTTTGAAATACCTTAAATGAAGCGTAGACAAAAGGTATACATGCATTATTTTCCGGGATTATTGGACAAAATAAGAATCGTTGATTCTTGGAAATTCGTTTTCGGCTGCTGTTTGTACGATATGTTTTTGGTAAACAGGCCTTTTTTCATACTTTTGTATTATGATAAAACACACATCGATATATTTTCTTTTGTCTTTTTTTCTTTGTCAGTCAGCTCATGGATATGACTATAAGTGGAAATGGGTGGATTCGGAATTTGATTCTATTGCTAATAAGTTGGAAGAAGTAGACTTTATGGATTTGCCTCATGAAGCGTTCCGTCCGGAGGTCATGAAGTTACGGCAAATTGCCGATATGAAGAAAAATCCTGTTTTATCGGCAAGAGCAGTTTACTGGAATTTATGGTTGAAAATGGGTAATGACCATTCGTCTGCAATGGATTTAGTAGACCGGACTTTATCATCCATCGATACTTTACGTTATAAATATGATTATAATCGTTTCCTTTACATTAAGGGGCGGTTATTGCATGAGAGCGGTGAATGGTTTGAGGCATTCCGGATCTTTAAAAAACTTGAAAAAGAATTTATCGAGGAGAAGGATCGATTCAATTTTGCCATGACTTGTATAGCACTTGGAGTGTTGTTCAATGATGTGGAAGAATATGAGAACGCTCTGAAGTACTTATTGCAAGGGGAGGATGAATTTAAGAAACTGCATTGCATAAATTGTGAGGCTAAAAACAAATTGAATATCAGTAATACGCTGTATCAACTGGGTGAAAAAGATAAATCAGTGCATATTCTTAAAGGTTTAATTAAAAATCTTGAGATACAAAATGATACGATTTTTCAGATCGGTGTGATGGTTTCTCTTTTCAGCGCTTCAGATTTTAAGGAGGCAATCTATTCGCAAAAGGCTTATGAGCTTGCAAAAAGGTTGGGTAATAAGAACGTTTTGGCAAGTACTTTAGTAAACAGGGGTGCTTATTTTCTGATGAAAGCGAATGCCGATAGTGCTTTATACTGTTACAGGCAGGCTTATTTGCTGCAAAAAAGAATATTTAAATTGCAACCTATTTTATATGGCCTGAATCAATCTTTCGAGCTGCTCGGGCAAGTGGATAGTGCCTATCATTATTTGAAGAAATACGAATCGTATCGTGACTCGTTACTTCCTAATTTGAAAATGATGGAAATAAACAAGCTGGTTGTCCAGGCGGAAATTGAAAAATATGAGATGAAATTGAGTACAATGAAAGAGAAAGCCCGGTTACGTAGGAATATGATGTTGATGGTTTCTGCTTTCCTTTTGATTGTGACTTTGTTGACATGTTATATCTTTTGGACGCTGCGCAAAAGAGAAAAGGACAAGAGGCAACTGAAAGAATTGGAAAACAATCAATTGGCTATTCTGTTTCAGAATGAAAAACTACTGAATGAGAAATTTCAGTTGGAGATAGATTCTAAGAACAGAGAGATATCATCTACTACATTGATATTGTCCGAAAAGAACAATCGGCTGAAGGAGTTGCTCAAACAGGTTGAGAGATTCAATGAGGAAGGTGAGCTTGGCAGGGAACAATCGGCTATGTTGAGCAAACAAATAAAGAGTAATCTCACGGTGGATGATGAGTGGAAGTACTTCAAGCTTCATTTTGAGAAGGTGCATCCCGAATATTTTACTAAACTGAAAGAAATTGCTCCTTCGCTTTCTGAAAACGATCTTCGCCTGTGTGCTTATGTGCGGATCGGGATGACTAATAAACAGATCGGGCAAATGCTGTCGGTTCTTCCCGAAACAGTGAAAACCGCCCGCTACAGAATGAGAAAAAAGATTGGACTTGAAGGGCAGGAGACGTTAGAGGATTTTCTCCGAAGAATTTGAAGACTGTTATTTCGGATTTGTATTCGTTAATAAAGATCGTAAGCTCGTGTGTTATATAGGTTCAGCATAACGTATGGGCATAAAAAAAGGAGTACCGCTGTACTCCAACCTTTGTTAACCTTAAATCTAATACTATGAAAAACACATTGCAAAGGTACGGCTTTTGGTGACTTCTGCAAATAATCCAAATAAAAAAGTATGTTTTGTAACATGATTTAAGAATGATATGTGCCTATTTAATGATTCCCATAGATACTTGTGAATAGTTTTTAAATTAAGGGACAGAGATGTTTGTGGTTGTTTTGATGGGGATTAATGGTCGTTTTGACGGCTATCAATATCCAACGTGACAGATATTAAAGGTCAACATGCTGGATATTAATACTCAGCACGCTGGGTATTAATGGTCAATACACTGGGTATTAATGCCTGTTATCCTAATTGTAAATGTCTGAACAATAACGAAATAAATGATTCTGTTTCTATTGGTCAGCATCTAGGCATTTGTTTTAAAGCTTTTAGAGAGAGGAGGAAATTTTGATTCTCTCCTCTCTTGATGAATAGGAAATCAATTGTTTTTATTCTTTCACTAATTTAGTTGTATATTTGCCGCATTTCACAAAGTAAATGCCTGTAGGAAGCTCGGAAACATTCAATGTTCCTTCTGCATCGGAGAAGGAAACTTTCAAACGTCCTTCTGCATCATAAATATATACCGGCATACGTTTGTCTTCCAGCTTCAAAGTGAACGATTCCTTCACCGGATTCGGATAAATGAGCATTTTGCCCGAATCTGATACTTGTGCTGTTTCAATGGAACTGGTTCCTGTAGGGGAATATTCATAGATATACGTATCGTATAATTGCATGATTCCGTCATCATCCTTTTGGTGGGAAATCTCTTTTACCCTTTTATTGACGATATTGTCGAACTTAGGCCATACAATTTCGTGGTTTATCGGATATACATATTCTGCTGCTGATGTAGTCGGGTCGTATTCATATTCATCGAAAGAAGAAATACTCCAGCGGGTGCCGTCAGCAGCTCCATAATAATATTCATGTAGGGTTATATTTCCATTTTTGTCATAAGCATAAGTGTTTTTATCGTAGTAAACCCATTCACCGGTTTCATAGCTTACCGTAAAGGAACTGTCGATGTCCAGTTTGCCAAGATCGTTGTAATGATATACACCTTTTATCGACTCATTCCATACAGGATCTTCATCTCCCCACATTTCTTCGTTCTCTTCATAAAGTACTGTTTTCTTTTTTCCGTTTTCATCATAGGTAAAAGTACGACGCATATAAGGTACTACTTTATCCTTTTCCTCTCCCATGAACAATCCTGTATTTTCTACGATTAAATGATGCTTGTCATCATATTCATAAGCCATTAATCCTGTCTTAACGAGTTCATGTGAGAAAGGATCCAAGTTGTAATTAATCCTTGTAGCCAGATTTCCATTTTCATCATACGTGTAAACAAGATATGATGCATGTAGCCACTCGTCATCATCCATTAATTGATAATTATCCTCGCGTATGCATTGGTTCAAGTCATTGTATGTGAATTTGCTTTTCAGGGTATAGCTCGCTCGATCTTCCATTTCAATCACCCTATCATTCTCTCCATACGTATATTTTACTTCCATGTAAGGAGAATAAGACTTTGTTAAGTACATTTTTTGAGAAAAAGCTGTAGATGTACAGACTAAACAGAGCATTAATAGTAATTTCTTAGTTTTCATAAGCATAATGAATTAAATAATTGTACAAAAGGTCCCCGGGGTTTATTAAGCTTGTTTCAAATATATTAATATTATAATCAAATGTAAAATAAAATACAATAAAAATATGCTTTTTGTTTTCTTTATTATTGGATAAATGAATTTAAAATAGATGGTGATTTTTCTCTTTCTCCGATGATAAGGCTATTTGGTGAGTATGGAATATTATTTCTGGTAATTAATGATTTAACTTATAGATTTAATGTGAAATCATCTTTTTAATAGTTTATGGGCTTTCTTTTTAGATATCTCCCTACAGAAGAATTTTATTGAAAGTACAACTTTATATTGACAAAACTTTTTGTATAATATAAGAAATGTGTGGAAAGGGGGATATTCGGTAGGGTGAAGAGACGTATGGACATAAAAAAAGGAGTACCGCTGTACTCCAACCTTTGTTAACCTTAAATCTAATACTATGAAAAACACATTGCAAAGGTACGGCTTTTAATGATATCTGCAAATAATCAAAATAAAAACATGTGTTTTATAACATGATTTAAGGATAATATGTGGCTCTTTAATGGTTTTATGTGGTTTTTGTGAATAACTTTTAAATTAGAAATACTAATTTGTCATCACTGTAGGTGGTTTAATTAACGGAGAGGTATTAACCTCTCCGTTCTTGGTAAAATGTGTCTCGATTATCTTATTCTTTCACTAATTTCGCTGTATGCTTGCCGCATTTCACGAAATAAATGCCAGTCGGAAGGCCGGATACATCCAATGTTCCTTCCGCATTGGAGAACATTACTTTCAGATGTCCTTCTGTATCGTAAACATACACCGGCATATATTTGTCCTCTAGGTTCAACGTAAATGATTCCTTCACCGGATTCGGATAAATAAGCAGCTTGCCCGAATCGGATATTTGTGGTGTTTCAATGGAACTGGTTCCTGTAGAGGAATATTCATAAGCGTATGTATCGTACAATTGCATGATACCGTTATCGTCCTTTTGGTGGGAGATCTCTTTTATTCTTTCATTGACGATGTTGTCGAATTTCGGCCATCCCGATTCGTATGATACCGGATAAATATATTCTGCTGCCAATTTAGACGGGTCGTATTCGTATTCTTCAAAGGAAGATATGCTCCAACGAGTGCCATTGTCAACGCCATGGTAATATTCATGGAGGGTTACATTTCCATTTTTATCGTAAACATAAAGGTTTTTTTCATTAAAGACCCAATCATTGGTTTCGTAACTTACGGTGAATGAACTGTCTGCTACCAGTTTTCCGAGATCGTCATATTGATATACTCCTTTTATCGATTCAATCCATTCGGTATCCCCTCCAAACATATTTTCATTGTCTTCATAAAGTACTGTTCGCATATTTCCGTTTTTATCATAGGTAAATGTACGGCGCATATAGGGAGTTGCGCTTTCTTTATCTTCTCCAAAGAATATTCCTGTATTTTCGGTTACTAAATGGTTATTAACATCATATTCGTAAGTCATTAATCCGGATTTAACGAATTCGCGTGTAGAAGGGTCTAAATTATAATTGATCCTTGTAGCCAGATTTCCTTTTTCATCGTGCGTATAAAGAATATAGGCGGCATACAACCATTCCTGATCGTCATCCATCCATTGATAATCATCTTCACGAATGCATTGATTCAGATCATTGTAAGTATATTTGCATTTCAGATGATAGCTTGATTGATCATCGGTCTCAATCACCTTGTCATGGCTTCCATACGTATACTTTACTTCAGTAAACGGTGAGTAAGCCCTTGTTAAGTACATTTTTTGAGAAAAAGCTGTAGATGCACAGATTAAGCAGAGTGCCAGTAGTAATTCTTTAGTTTTCATAAGTGTAATAAATTAAAATAAATTAAACAAAAGTCTCCCGGGATATATTAAGCTTGTTTCAAATATATTAATATTATAATCAAATGTAAAATAAAATACAATAAAAATATCAATATTTTATTTTTAAATCTTGAATATATGAGAGAAAAACAGATGAAAATTTTGCTCTTTCTCCGATCCTGTGCTTCGTTACTGTAGGATGAACTTTGATTCTATTTATTAAATGATTAGATTCTAAATCTCATATAAAATTATCATTTGGATGATTTTTAACTTACTATTTTTGTGATAATTCAATCATGGGATTTTATCTCTAATTTGATTTTATGTTGACAAATAATTTTTTTATTAATTAAAAATAATTCATTTATAGTTTAATGTGTATCATACATCAAAGAGAAAATAGGTTTTAAAATGACACATATTGTTTCTGAAAGTAGGTTTCTGTACAGACTTAACGTGAACAGCACAATTCTTCACATTGTCCGAATGGTAGTTTTGTGAGAATTGAGTATCTTTGCCCGGCTAATAAGTAAACTTAAAAAAGAGAGGAGACCACCTGTGAGCAATGATATTGAACTAACCCCTATGATGAAGCAGTTCCTTGACTTGAAAGCAAAACATCCGGATGCGGTGATGCTTTTCAGATGTGGGGACTTTTACGAGACTTACTCGACAGATGCAATAGTTGCGGCTGAAATATTAGGAATCACATTGACCAAGCGTGCCAATGGTAAAGGTAAAACCATCGAAATGGCGGGGTTTCCTCATCATGCGTTGGATACTTATCTGCCGAAACTGATCCGCGCAGGTAAGCGGGTGGCGATCTGCGACCAGTTGGAAGATCCCAAAATGACGAAGAAACTCGTGAAGCGCGGAATCACAGAACTGGTTACTCCTGGTGTCTCTATCAATGATAATATTCTGAATTATAAGGAAAATAACTTCCTCGCTGCCGTGCATTTTGGAAAAGCGGCTTGCGGCATTGCGTTCCTCGATATCTCTACCGGTGAATTCCTGACAGCGGAAGGACCGTTCGACTATGTTGATAAGCTCTTGAATAATTTTGCCCCGAAGGAGGTACTTTTTGAACGGGGGAAGCGGGGAATGTTTGAAGGTAACTTCGGAAGCAAGTTCTTTACTTTCGAACTGGATGACTGGGTGTTTACCGAAACCAGTTCGCGTGAGAAGTTGCTGAAGCATTTCGAAACGAAGAACCTGAAAGGCTTCGGAGTCGAGCATCTGAAGAACGGTATTATCGCTTCGGGTGCTATCCTGCAATACCTGGAGATGACTCAGCATACACAGATCGGTCATATCACCGCACTTGCCCGCATCGAAGAAGATAAATATGTACGTCTGGATAAGTTTACTGTCCGAAGTCTGGAATTGATCGGCAGCATGAACGATGGCGGGAGCAGCCTGCTCAGCGTCATCGACAAGACGATCAGTCCGATGGGAGCCCGTTTGCTGAAACGCTGGATGGTATTCCCGTTGAAAGATGAAAAGCCGATCAATGACCGTTTGAATGTGGTGGAATATTTCTTCCGCCAACCGGATTTCAAAGAGCTGATTGAAGAGCAACTGCATCTGATTGGCGACTTGGAACGTATCATTTCGAAAGTAGCCGTAGGGCGTGTGTCCCCTCGTGAGGTAGTTCAGCTGAAAGTAGCTTTGCAGGCGATAGAACCCATAAAGGAAGCCTGTATGCAAGCGGATAATGCTAGCCTGAACCGTATCGGGGAGCAATTGAACCTGTGTTTGTCTATCCGCGACCGGATAGCAAAAGAGATCAATAACGATCCTCCGTTGCTTATCAACAAGGGTGGCGTAATAAAAGATGGTGTGAATACGGAACTGGACGAACTGCGCCAGATCGCTTATTCCGGAAAAGACTATTTGCTGAAAATACAACAGCGGGAAAGTGAACTGACAGGAATTCCCAGCCTTAAGATTGCTTATAACAGTGTGTTCGGCTATTATATCGAAGTGCGCAATATCCATAAAGACAAAGTTCCGCAGGAGTGGATACGCAAACAGACCTTGGTCAATGCGGAACGTTACATTACTCAGGAACTAAAAGAGTACGAAGAGAAGATTCTTGGCGCAGAAGATAAAATACTGATGCTGGAAACCCGGCTTTACACGGAACTCGTGCAGGCGTTGAGCGAATTTATCCCTGCCATTCAGATCAATGCCAATCAGATAGCGCGTGTCGATTGCCTGCTGGCATTTGCAAATGTGGCTCGTGAGAATAACTACATTCGTCCGGTGATAGAAGACAACGATGTACTGGACATTCACCAGGGCCGCCATCCGGTAATCGAGAAGCAGTTGCCCATCGGAGAAAAATACGTTGCCAATGATGTGATGCTGGATAGCGCGACCCAACAGGTCATCATTATCACCGGTCCGAATATGGCGGGTAAGTCGGCACTCTTGCGGCAGACGGCCTTGATCACCTTGTTGGCTCAGATCGGTTCGTTTGTTCCGGCCGAGAGTGCGCATATCGGATTAGTGGATAAGATATTCACGCGTGTAGGGGCGAGTGATAACATCTCGGTGGGAGAATCTACTTTCATGGTGGAGATGAACGAGGCAGCGGATATTCTGAATAACGTATCTTCCCGCAGTCTTGTGCTTTTTGACGAGCTGGGGCGGGGTACTTCCACTTACGACGGTATTTCCATCGCCTGGGCTATTGTAGAGTATATCCACGAGCATCCCAAGGCTAAAGCTCGTACCCTCTTTGCCACTCACTATCACGAATTGAACGAGATGGAGAAATCCTTTAAGCGGATCAAGAACTACAACGTATCCGTGAAGGAGGTGGACAATAAAGTTATTTTCCTCCGCAAGTTGGAGCGTGGCGGCAGCGAACACTCGTTCGGTATTCATGTAGCCAAGATGGCAGGTATGCCGAAAAGTATTGTGAAACGTGCCAACGAGATCCTGAAACAACTTGAAACGGATAACCGCCAACAAGGCATTTCCGGCAAGCCGCTCAATGAAGTCAGTGAAAACAGAGGCGGGATGCAGTTAAGTTTCTTCCAGTTGGATGATCCCATACTTTGCCAGATACGGGATGAAATACTCAATTTGGACGTGAACAACCTGACTCCGCTTGAAGCACTGAATAAGTTGAACGATATTAAGAAGATAGTGAGGGGGAAGTAAACGGTTGCGGCTGATTCAAGCTGTATTTGCGAAAAAGACTGTTTCTGATTCAATTTTGTTGTTTTCTGAGGTATTTGATATCCCGGTCAGATCTGATTGTCTCTATTTTTGTGCAAAATAGTAGAGATATCATGAAAACAGTTAATCTTATTTTTAGCGTATGTATAGTTTGTTTGTTGAATTTATCCGCTTATGCGCAAGATTCGACATGGAGTGTGGAAAAAGCAAAGAGTTGGGGGGAACGGCAGCCTTGGTATTGCGGTGTAAATTATATACCTTCTAATGCCATCAACTATACGGCAATGTGGGATAAGACCAGTTTCTCACCCGACCTTATTGATAAAGAGTTGGATTTGGCGGAAAAGATCGGTATCAATTGCGTGCGTGTGGTGATGCAATACATAGTTTATGAAGACGATCCAGTTTATTTCCTTCGTACTTTTAATCATTTTCTTGCCATTTCCGAGAAACACCATATAAAAGTCATTCCCTGTTTTTTTGATGATTGTGCTTTCGGTGTCAATACCGATCCCGTTTTAGGCAAGCAGTCGGAACCTTTGGAAGGGTGGTATGCCTGGGCATGGTCGCCCTCTCCCGGTTATTCCATGGTAGTGGATAGTCGTACTCATTATAAATTGGAGGAGTATGTAAAGTCTGTCATGACACGATTTAAACAGGATGATCGTATCCTGTTATGGGATTTATATAATGAACCAACAAATACGACTATGCCCGAAAGAAGTCTTCCCCTGTTGTATAAAGTATTTGAATGGGCAAGAGAAATAAACCCTGAACAACCGGTTACAAGTGGAATATGGAATGATAATACTGTTCTGAATGATTTTCTGATTAAAAATTCGGATGTGATTACATTTCATCGTTATGCGCCTGTAAAAGAGACAGAAGAAGCAATGGCAAAATTCATGAAATTAGGTCGGCCGGTGATTTGTACCGAATGGATGAACAGGGTCGCGAAGTCTACTATCTTGGACTTACTTCCACTTTTTAAAGAAAATCATGTGGGTTGTGTCATGTGGGGATTGGTCAATGGAAAGACACAGACTCATCTTAGTTGGGGACATCGTCCCGAAGATTTGCCGTATAAAGGAGAATGGCAACATGATATTTTTACTGACAAACTGGTTCCTTATAATCCGGAAGAGATAGAATTGATAAAAGAAATGACCCGGAAGTAATTTGATGAAAAGGTGTATTTTCCCTAATAAAACAACCATTTTGATTCAATTTTATCCTTTTATAAACCGATTTTACCCGGTTGTTATTCTAAAAGTTTCTTTATTTGCAATACAACTATATTTTAGCACATTATAAAACTGTTATGAATACCAGAACTTCACTAATTATTTTCATAATAATAGGGAGCTGTTTTACTCCCTCTTTAGCAAGCGACCGTGTATATGTACAACGGGCTCCGTTATATCCCAAACAATTTATATCCCTTCCTCTCGGTGCTATTCGTGCGGAAGGATGGCTGAAAGAGCAATTGATCCGCCAGAAAAACGGATTGACAGGACATTTGGACGAAATATATGAATCGGTCATGGGTAGCCGGAACGGTTGGCTCGGTGGTGATGGGGATCAATGGGAGCGAGGGCCTTACTGGATCGATGGCTTGTTACCGTTAGCCTATATCCTTGATGATGATGAATTAAAGCAAAAAGCGCAAAAATGGATTGAATGGGCTATTCTAAGTCAACAACCGGATGGATATTTCGGACCAGCGAAAGACTATCCTAATAATGTTCCCGGATTACAACGCGATAATGCCAAGGACTGGTGGCCTAAAATGGTTGTTTTAAAAGTGCTGCAACAGTATTATATGGCAACCGGAGATGAAAGAGTCATCACCGTGCTGACCAATTATTTTAAATACCAGCTGCGAGAACTGCCCGGCACTCCGTTGGATCATTGGACTTTCTGGGCTAAAGAACGTGGAGGAGATAATCTGCAAGTCATTCTGTGGCTCTATAATATCACTGGTGATCGTTTTCTGCTTGAATTGGCGGAGTTGCTCAATTCTCAAACGGTAGATTGGGCAGATCGAATAAATTCTCCCGAGTTCTTGCGTCCCTGGAGTACTCATTGCGTAAACATTGCACAGGGAATCAAGCAACCTGTCATTTATGCTCAGCTACATGATGTTGGCAAGGCTATGTTGGATTTGAAAAGAGGGTTGAACGTATTGCGCCGTACATACGGATTAGCCCATGGATTATGGGGAGCAGATGAATGGCTTCATAATGCCAATCCTACTCAGGGTTCGGAATTATGTACCATTGCCGAAATGATGTTCTCTTTGGAGAGTATCATTGAAATTACCGGTGATGTGGAATTTGCAGATTATCTGGAAAAGATCGCTTTTAACCCCCTTCCTGCACAGGTTACGGATGATTATGGGGCAAGGCAATATTTCCAACAAGCTAATCAGATAGAAGTTAGTCACAATCCTCGTAATTTTAATGTTTCCTATCATGGCTCTGCACAGTTGTTCGGAGTATTGACCGGTTTTCCTTGTTGTACAGCGAACATGCATCAGGCATGGCCTAAGTTTGTGCAAAATCTCTGGTATGCTACACCGGATGAAGGATTGGCAGCCTTGATTTACTCCGCATCGACCGTTCATGCTGAAGTTGCCGGTGGAAAAGAAATCGTTATTTCGGAACAGACCGATTATCCTTTTGATGAATCCATTCGGTTAGCAATTACATTAAAAGAGAGTGAAGGGGTTGATTTCCCGCTTTATTTACGGATACCCGGTTGGTGTAAATCTCCTGAAATACGAGTGAACGGGGTTTTACAGAAGAATGTGAAACCGGCAGAGATTGTTTGCTTGAACCGGAAGTGGAAAAATGGTGATCGTGTAGAACTTATGTTTCCTATGATTGTATCCGTTGAACGCGGATATGAGAATTCTGCTTGGATAGAACGTGGCCCGTTGGTATACGCATTGAAAATGAATGAGAAGTGGAAAAAATTCGGATCGGATAATAAGCCCGGAGAAATCTATTATGAAGTTAAGTCCGATTCACCGTGGAATTATGCTTTGTTGGAAGAGCATGTGTATGAGCCTGAGAAGGGATTTAAAGTCGAGAAAAATAAGAAAGGATTTATTTATCCCTGGAATCAGGAAAGTTGTCCGCTTTCCTTAAAAACGGAAGGCACACGTATCAAGGAGTGGAAAGAATACAATCATTCTGCAGGTCCATTGCCTTTCAGCCCATATTACCAAATGAAGGATATTCATCCTGAAGAAATCACATTGATTCCTTACGGGTGTACTACTTTGAGAATTTCACAATTTCCGGTTTGGGGGCGTGGGTTCAGAAACGATTAAAACAACCTAATTATGATGGCTCTAAAAGTATTTATCCGTTTTGTCATTGTATGGGGAATCGCTCTGATGAGCGTGGTAAATACCCATGCCTCCGAGAATCTCATTTTTGAGCATTTCAATATGGAGAACGGCCTTTCCCAAAATACGATAAACAGTATCATTCAAGATGATTACGGTTTCATGTGGTTTGGTACGAAAGACGGATTGAATCGCTTTGACGGGTTGACTTTTAAAGTTTATAGACACATCCCCAATGATTTGACCAGTTTGGGAAGTAGTTATATATTGTCTCTCTGTAAGGATACGGACGGTGTATTGTGGGTTGGTACCGATGTCGGTTTGTACGCCTATGATACGACCAATGACAATTTCCATCCTTTGTCTGATAAAGCTGCCGATGGCAAGAGTATTACGGAAAGGGTCAACGACATAAATGTGGATAAAAACGGGGATATTTGGTTGACGGCAGGACCACAAGGTGTTTTTAAATACAGCAAGGCTGAAAACCGTTTATATCATTATGATCTGAATGACCATGTATATGCGCAATGCCTTGAAATGGACGACAAAGGGCGCATATGGGTAGGAGCGTTGAATGGAGGTTTGTTCCTTTATAACCATCTCCGGAAACAGTTTGAGAAGATGGAAACAAAAGGATTCGATCTGAGCCAATGCAATACCAATGTTTTATTGTGTAGTGATAACAGGATGTATGTAGGTACTACTGAACTGGGACTCTTAGTCTTGACGGAGGATGGTACTTTGATGACCGTTGAAAATAAGAATAAAGAATTAAACCTGAACGCTTCCTTAATCCATTCCATCGAACGTAAGTCATCGTCCGAGATATTGATTGGGACTGAGATCGGTTTGGTCTTATACAATGAAATTTCAAAAGAGACCATACGTTATTATCATCAGGTTTCCAATTCCCGTTCCATATCCGATAGTGCCATCTATTCCATTTATAAAGACAGGGAAAAAGGGATTTGGCTGGGGACTTATTTTGATGGTATAAACTATTTGCCTTACCAGTTCAGCCCTTTTATGCAATATTATCCTCAACAAGATTATTTATCCATATCGGGTGAACGAATAAGGGAAATGTGCCAGGACGGAATGGGACGTATTTGGATCGGGTCGGAAGATAACGGTCTTTCCTGTTTCGATACGAAAACCAAAAAGTTTATCAGTTATAAACAGCAGCGAATAGGTGCGTTTCCGAATCTGCTCAATGTGCATGGACTGGCTTGTGACGATCGTTACCTGTGGATAGGGTATTATAACGGAGGAATCGACCGTTATGATCTGCTGACCGGAGAATTGCGATATATGTCCCTTTCTGAAAAAATCGGTTGTAAGGTCAACGAGGATGTGTTTTCCTTATATTGTTCCCAAGCAGATCGTAAATTGTGGATTGGAACTGTTCGGGGGGTGTATACGTATGATATCATGGAAGATAAAATGACATGCATTCACGAATTGGGTAATATATTTGTTTATGATATCAAGCAAGATAAGAATGGATGTTTTTGGTTTGCAACGCTTGGATCGGGGGTGATTTGTTATCATCCAGAAACCCAAAAACGGACATCCTATGTTTATAATGAGAAAGATGATCATAGTCTTCCCTCCAACAAAGTGTTGAGTACACATATTTCGTCTACGGGCGAAGTGTGGTTTACTACTGAAGGAGGAGGTATATGCCGTTACGATCGTAAGAAAGATAACTTCATCCGTTTTAATGAAAGAAACGGATTACCCAACGGTGTCGCTTATCAGATTGTTGAGGATTCTGAGACTAATTTCTGGTTTGGCACGAACAATGGTTTGGTAAAGTTGGATACGAAAACGGGAGACGTACAAACCTATACACATAATAACGGGCTTATATCCAATCAGTTTAATTATAAATCGGGATTGATAGATGCCAATGGCGTAATCTATTTCGGTATGGTAAAAGGTATGATTGCATTTGATCCCAGGACTTTTGTGGAGAACAATTATAAACCTACCGTGGCACTTACTTCGTTTTCACTGTTCAATGAAGAGGTAAAAATAGGTTCTGATTCCCCTTTGAAACAATCCATCAACACTACTGGGTCGATAACATTACAACATGATCAGTCGACTTTCGCATTCGAGTTTGTCGTATTGAGCTTCTCCTCACCGAAACAAAACCGGTATGCCTATAAAATGGAGGGTCTGGATAAAGAATGGAATTTATTGGATCGCAATAACCGGATATTTTATTCTAATTTGCCTCCGGGGGATTATGTTTTCAAAGTGAAGGGTGCGAATAGTTATGGAATCTGGAGCGAAGTCGAAAAGAGCCTTGATATACATATATTACCTCCGTTTTATTTGTCTCGGACTGCTCGGATATGCTATTGGTTGTTCGGTGTTCTTTTTCTCTGTGGCATGTACATATTGTTGCGGAAAAGATTCATCAATAAACATAAGAAACAGATTGCCGCCATCGAAAAGGAAAAGGAACAGGAAGCCATTGAAGCTAAAATTGATTTCTTTACGAACGTGACTCACGAGATACGTACACCGCTTACATTGATCAGTTCCCCGTTGGAGTATCTGCTTGAAGATAAGGATCTGAAAGATAATGTCCGTGAAAATCTCATGGTAATGCAACAGAACACAAGACGGCTCTTGCAGTTGTCCAATCAACTGCTCGACTTCCAGCGAATAGAGAATAAAGGACTTAAACTTTATTTTGCCGATACGAACATTTCACAGATTTTGAGTGATACTTATAACCGCTTTCTGCCTACAGCCCGGCAACGCTCACTCGACTGTTCGCTGGATATCCCCGATGAACCTGTTTGGGCTAAAGTCGATTGCGAGGCATTCGTGAAAATAGTCAGTAATCTGCTTGTCAATGCTATTAAATATACCTTCACCTATATAAAAGTAGAACTGAAGTTAACGGAGAAAGCCGATGCGTTCCTTCTGATAGTTGAGAATGACGGTCATTTGATCGGAGAGAATCTGAAAGAGAAAATATTCGAACCTTTTTATCAGATTAAGGATGGAGAAAAAGGCTATGCGGGCAATGGTAGCGGCTTGGGATTACCTTTGGCAAAAGGGCTCGCCCAGATGCATGACGGCAGTTTGATTTATCAGGTTTCACCGGATGGAGCTGCCAACCGGTTTATACTTTCGCTTCCCCTGAAAGTAGACGAGAAAAGAGTATCTGACTCCGAACAGGATGTTGAAACAGAAGCCGGGGCGAATGAAAACAACGAATCTACTATGGTTGATTCTGTTCCGACTAAGGAAGGGAGTACTATCTTACTGGTTGAAGATAATATAGATTTGTTAGAGTTGATGACAAAATGGTTGAGTCCCGATTATACCATAATAAAGGCTGTGAACGGATTGGTCGCTTTGCAACAACTTGAGAATAAAGATGTAGATTTGATCGTCAGTGATATTATGATGCCAGAACTTGACGGTTTGGGACTGTTGAAGGAGGTGAGGTCGAATTATAAATTCAGCCATATTCCGGTTATCTTTCTTACGGCAAAGAATAATTTAAATTCTAAAATAGAGTCGTTGGACTCAGGCGCAGACGCTTATATTGAGAAACCATTTTCATTTTCTTTCTTGAAAGCACAAATTGCCAATCTGCTGGAGAAAAGAAAAGAGGTGAAACGTCTGTTCAGCCTGTACCCCATCGATGCGATTAACTCGATGGCCTTCAACGATACTGACCAGAAATTCTTGGCGGAGGTAAATCAGATTATCGAAAATAATATAGATAATCCGGAATTAAACATTGATTTGCTTTCGGGAGAGCTGGGACTGAGCCGTTCTACCTTAAACCGGAAGTTTAAGGGTATTTCCGAATTGTCTCCCAATGAATACATACGTTTATACCGTTTGAAGAAAGCTGCTGCTTACCTGAAATCCGGGAAATACCGTATAAATGAGATCGTATTCTTGACCGGATTCAGTACATCGTCATATTTTGCCAAATGTTTTCAGAAACAATTCGGGGTGTTGCCCAAAGAGTACATCAATATTTGTAAGGACGAAAATGAGCAAAAACAGTGATTATTTTCCGATGCATTTACTTTTTTGTTTTATGGTCTGAAAGTGTCCTTTAAACCATGTCAATGAGCCGTTTTTGCTTTATTTTGAGCCGTTTTTCGCGTCCGAAATAATCCCCATAACCTACATTTGTGACAAGCAAAGAATAATTTGTGAAGTAGTTATCCTATTCATTAAATATCAAACTTGTTTAATTAAAATTGAATGCTGATGAAAAATTCAAAGGTAAAAGCATGGAAGATGATAGCATTGCTATTGGGGCTTTTCTTAAGTTCGCATATGTACGCGGACAATATTAAAGGAAAAATTTTAGATGAAGCGGGCGAGCCGGTTATCGGTGCAAATGTTATTAAGAAGAATTCTACGCTGGGTACTATTACTGATTTGAATGGTACTTTTTCTATTGAAGCGGTAAAAGGGGATGTTTTACAAGTCACTTATTTAGGCTATATTCCGGTCGAAATAACTGTCGATGGCAAACCTATCTTGGTAACTTTGCACGAAGATGTGACAGGATTGGATGAAGTGGTAGTGGTCGGGTACGGATCTATTGAGAAGAAGAAGCTGACAAGTGCTATCGCAAGCGTCAAGTCCGATGACTTTCTCGCCGGAAGTGTGAAGGATGCCGGCCAGTTGATACAAGGAAAGATTGCCGGACTGAACATCAGTACACCGAGCGGTGACCCGGTTGGTGGTGTGGAGATTGTGCTTCGTGGTACGAATTCTCTAAAAGCGGGAAGCGCACCGTTGATACTTATCGATGGAGTTCCCGGTGACCTGAAATTGGTTTCACCGGATAATATCGCTTCCATCGATGTCTTGAAAGACGGTTCGGCCGCTGCTATTTACGGTACACGTGCAAACAACGGTGTGATACTTGTAACGACCAAACAGGCTGCTACCGGCAAAACCTCGATTAGCTATAACGGCTACATAACCACCGAACAGATTGCTCGTACACCGGAAGTGCTTACTGCTGCCGAGTATCGTAATCTTTTGAATAACGGAAGCGGATATATTGAAGAGAATTCGGACTACGGTTCTTCAACCGATTGGTTGGATGAGATTACCCGCACTCCCATTTCCCATTATCATAGTTTAAGTCTGAACTGGGGAAATGAAAAGACAAACGTATATGCTAATATCTCAGTAAAGGATGCAAAGGGAGTTTTCTTGAATTCCGATAAACAAGATTTCTCCGGTAAACTGACAGTCAATCACACGGCTTTTGACGGGTTGCTCAAATTTAATTTGAACACTATCTTGAGCAAACAAGATTACACCATCACTGCCGATGGAGATGCCAGTTTTAATTCCTATGCTTATAACATGGCGTTGACCGCTAATCCAACAGCACCGGTCAGAATGGAAGACGGGCAATGGTGTCAACCCAAGTTCTTGGGAGTAGATATCGGTACTTGGGAGAATCCTTTGGCATTGCTGAAAGAGCGGAAAGGAAATAATGACAACTTCACAGGCCGTATTTATGGTAATATCACGTTTACGCCGATAGCTGAACTGAAATTTAATTTGTTAATGTCCTACCAACGTTATAACCAGACTCGCGGGTATGCCCAGTCTTCAAGGGACATCAGTAACACGGTGTATTCCGCCACTCCATTGTTCGCTTCCCGAGCTGCCACACAAAGTGAAGATGCCATGCTCGAGTTTACCGGACAGTTTGACAAAACGTTCAACGAACACCAGTTATCAGTACTGGGCGGATATAGTTATATCCGCAATGAATGGGAACATTTCTGGATGAACAATTACGATTTTCCGTCCGATCAGTTGACTTATCATAATATGGGAATGGGGTCTGCTTTGAAAGACGGTAAGGCAGGTATGTATAGCAATAAGACTTCCGGAAACCTGATCGGATTCTTTGCCCGGGTGAACTATAACTATAAAGAGAAATATATGCTCACCGCCAGTGTGCGTTATGAAGGCGATTCCAAGTTCGTGGGTTCCAATCAGGAATGGGGTTTGTTTCCTTCCGTCAGTGCTGCCTGGAGAATCAGTAAGGAATCATTCATGGAGAATCTTACTTTTATTGATGACCTGAAACTGCGTGCAGGATACGGTGTAACAGGTATTTCTCCTTCTCAATACTATCAGACCATTTCACGCCTGAAATATTTAGGTACCGGAAATTCATTCTACTATGACGGTGAATGGGTCACTCCTCTCGGCCCGGCAAACAATGTAAATACTAAGTTTACTTGGGAGAAGAAACACGAATACAACGCAGGATTGGATTTCTCACTGCTGAAAGGGCGCATTTCCGGTTCGGTGGATTATTATAACCGTGTGACGAGCGATTTGCTTTGGGATTTCAGCGTACCGGTTCCGCCTAATGTTTACGGGACGACTACTGCCAATATCGGTAAGATACGTAATTCGGGAATTGAGGTCATGATATCCGGGATACCCGTCAAAACAAGGAACTTTTCGTGGACACCGGCTGTGACTTTCTCCTACAATACGAATAAGTTGTCGTCGCTCGATTATGCACAGTATAACGTGGAGAATCCCCGTGATTACTTTTTCACTAATGCCGAAGAAGGGTCGTATACATGCACCCACCGTATAAAAGTTGGAGAACCTATCGGACAAATCTGGGGATACAAGGTAGTGGGGATTAGCGAAGAAGGGAAGTGGCTGTTTGACGATCCTACTAATCCCGGTGGAACATTTACAACGGATGATAGTGGCATCACTGTCGAGAGTCATGGACAAGTATTAGGGAACAGTTTGCCCAAATATTACTTGGGATTCAATAACCGGTTTACATTCAAGAACTTTGACTTGAGCATTATGATGCGTGGAGCATTTGATTATAGCATTATCAACCAGTTCCGCCTGCGTAATGAAAATGTAAGCAACCGCCGTTCGAACAACAAACCTGTGTCTGCTTTCGATCCTGTATTCGGTGTTTCAGTGAATAAGAACCCGGTTGAGAAGATCACCAGTTATTATGTGGAAAAGGGCGATTTCTGGAAGATAGATAATATCACTTTGGGTTATACATTCTCTACTCCGAAAGTGAAGTACTTGGAATCGTTCCGTTTGTATGCCACCGTTAATAACGCCTTTATATTCACAGGCTACTCGGGCAACGATCCTGAATCTGCGTCACGTGTCGGGCTGAATCCCGGAATGGATTATATGAACCAGTATCCTACTACACGGATCTATACATTGGGCGTAAACTTAAATTTCTAACTATAAAAACTACCGATTAGATATGAGACTAATTAAGAATCTACTGTTAGCATCAGTATGCTGTTGCTCGACATTTTCAATACAGAGTTGCGTTGATCTGGACGACCGGATTTATTCTGAAATAGTAGAAGACAGATATGAGCCTACCCCACTGGACGGGTTGGCAAAGATCGGTGCGGCTTATACTCCGTTTAAGGGTTTGTGTACCCGGTTGCTTTTAGGTATGTCGTGGGACACCGACCAGATATTTTGTCCGGTAAAGCCTTGGGGCTGGACGTACGGTTATCAACTGTTCAATCACAATTATACATCCAGTTCTGCTGAGATCGATGGTGGCTGGAACTCATGTTATGACGGCATCAATGCCTGCAACCGCACCATTTGGGAATTGCAGAACGGAGATCAGGGAGATGATACCGAAGCTTTGATCAAGGAGCTGGAGGCATTGCGTAGCTGCTACTATTACTATCTGTGTGATCTGTACGGAAATGTGGCATGGTCTGTCAAATATAACGGTGAAGAAGACTATTTGCCGGAACAGATCTCACGTGCCAATCTTGCCGGGGAGATTGAAAAGGGATTGAAAAAGTCCTTACCCTATTTATATACCGATGTGAACAAGAAGACCTATGGGCGTTTCACGCAATGGGCCGCCTATGCCACTTTAGCCAAATTATACCTGAATTGGGGCGTATATGTGTATGGTGACGGGGACAAGGGACGTTGGCAGGATTGCATCGACATGTGCGATAAGATCATTGAGTCGGATGCATTTGCCCTGACGGGCACTCAAAAAGAGATTTTTGTTGCCGAAAATGATTTTTGTAAAGAAGCGATTTTTGCCGTGGTTTTTGATGAGAAAAATGCTCAGGGATTAAGCCTTTTCACCACCAACCTTAATGGGCAGCATGCGCAAACCTATCAGATTACCGGAGGATGGGGTAATGGCGGTTCGATCATGGTGCCGCAGTTCATCGATTCATATCATCCAGATGACAAGCGTTTGAAGGAGAACTATCTGTACGGTCCTCAATATGACAGTGATGGAAATTTGATGAAGGCAGGTTTGGGCAGCATAGCCGGACAGGATTTTATTATTGTGAATGAAGTCCTTTCCTGTGAGGGCAGTAGCGGTGAAAACTGTAATGAAAATATGGGTTATCGGCTTGCCAAATACGAATATGAAATGGGGTTGGATGGAAACAATATGAATAATGATGTATTCCCATTCAGATATTCGGATGTGTTGATGATGAAGGCAGAATGCCTGTTGCGTCTTGGGCGAGCCGATGATGCTGCGGAACTTGTTACCAAAGTGAGACGTAGAAGCTTTAATGACCAATCGGTTGCCGTGGTCACGGGTGATGAACTGAATCAGGGAAGTTGTTATGCCTACGGATATAAAGAGTGTGTGCCCTCCCGGGGTAAATATCCCAAAAATCCGGATGGAACGTGGAAGTACACCACTTCCGATCCCGGTGCCCCGGAAGCCGGTGGCGAGGATATCGTATACGGCCGTTTCCTGGATGAATTAGGCTGGGAGTTTGATCAGGAAGGTCGCCGCAGACAGGATATGATACGTTTCAAAACGACATCCGGTAAATCGGTGTGGATTGCTAAAGCATGGTCGTCTCATAAAGCTACGAATGACATCAATAAGCAATTGTATCCTATTCCTTTAAAGGAAATTCAGGCAAATTCTAATTTACATCAAAACGAGGGATATTAAATTTTATTCAGGTTTCGCAAGTTATGTGTCTCATTGTCAATATGTAAAAGATCTGTTTGTTGGATGTTAATACCTATCGTGTCAAGTATTAATAGTCATCACGCTAGATATTAATAGTCATCACGCTGGATATTAATGATCGTCGCGCTAGTTATTAATGGTCGATACGACCTGTCTTAATGATCATTGTGAAAACGATTAATGGATTAATAAACAGTATGTTATATTGTTCGTATTTGGTGTCTTTTACCAAAACATGAAATGGCTTGCGAAACTTGGAATTCTTATTAATCTTAAAAGTATAGTTATTATTATGAAGAAGTTATTATTACTTTCGGGACTATGTCTCAGTGCATGTATGATGAATGCACAAACCATCGTGGACTCACAAGCTGAGTTGGAGAAGCTTTTTGTTGAAGCACCGTTTAACTTTTCCGATCCGTTGGATGATGGGGGAGGAGATGCTTGGTTTGCCAACGGATTGAACGTACCGGTGATTGCCGCAGACTTTAATGGAGATGGAAATAAGGATGTTTTCCTCACCGGAAACATTTCTTTCGGAGAGGTAGGAAACCCCTCTCCAACGAACGTACTTTATCTGGGGGATGGAACCGGCAAGTTTACGGCCTATAAACTGCCTGATAGCGGAGCATACCACATGGGAGCTGCCCACTATATCAAAACAGCGAATGATAAAGCAATCATTGCCACTACGGGGTCTGTAACAGATGCGGAGTGGTGGAATCCGGGCTTTAATCTCGGATTGAAAAGCAATCTGAAGACCTCTCTGCATGAATTGTCTTTCGATGCCGATGGAAAGCCTGTGTGGACTTTGGTGAAAGAGCTGGAGGACGGAGTTTGCGGTGTAGGTGTCGGACTTCACGTATACGATTTCGATAAAGATGGTAATTACGATGTCTTGATTTCCGGCTGGATCGGTTTGCCCGATACGGAAGCTGAAGTGATCAGTGAATACGGTTCAAGTACTCAAGTTATCTATTGGGGAGACGGAAACGGAAACTTTACTCGTAAAACACATGTGGATAATGGACTGGCACCAGTTGCCGATGGTGGTTCTGTCGTTGCCGACCTGAATGGTGACGGGTATCCGGATGTGGTTTCCGTAACCGGTAAATCGGGAAAATGTTGGAACGATGCCGCTAATCTTGAAAAGAAAGGAGATGGAAGCGGAGTCTTTGTATCGATCAATAACAAGAACCGTACGTTTACCACCACTACTTTGGTGAAATCTGAGAACAAGGACGGATTGTATTTCACCAGTGAAGGCTCTCGTGTACAGGTAGGCGATTTCAATAATGACGGTGCTATCGATATCTGGTTCGGGAACAATGACCAGGTGTCTTCCGATCCCTGGAGATACAGAGGAGGATTTTTCCTGAATGACGGGAAAGGCAATTTCACGGCTCACAATAAGGATGTTGCCGGCAAAGATGTGACTCCACTTGGAGTTGAAAGAGCAACTCCGGTAGTGGCTGATTTCAATCAGGATGGAAATCTCGATTTGTGGTATAACACCTGGTTGCCGACAACCGATCTGGACGATGCGAGCAAAGCTAATAATCTGCAGGCATTGGTAGGCGTATTGCAGTTAGGTGATGGAAAAGGCGGTTTCAGCACTCATATATTCAAAGGAGAAATGGGCGTGGCTGAATCTACACCGACAATGACAGGTTATTACCAACGCTGGTGTGCATTGAAGACTCCTGTCTATGCTATGGCCGATTTCAATAATGACGGTGTGCCCGATGTGGTAGCTACTTCTGGCGATGCCCATAATACTGATTTCAAGGGATTGACTTATGTTGCAGGTGCTGCCGCCCATTCGGACAAAGCCGTGAAGCTGCCTGAAGATAATAAACTGGGTAATTTTACAGGTATTCAGCAATCTGTAAATGAGAAGAATGTGACGGTTAATTATCAGAATGGCCGGTTGACCGTATCCGGAGCTGACGGAAGAAAAGTGAATGTATATTCCGTTGCCGGTTCGTTGACAAATACGTTTACGGCAGAAGGCGATGTCTATACAGTGAACATCAATTTGGCCAAAGGATTTTATGTGGTAGCTGCCGGAGATTTCAGGCAGACGATTATTGCACAGTAATATTTTGAGCTTTTACCGGACAAAACGGCTTTATCCCGTTTTGTCCGGATGCTCTTCTATCTAAATAATAGTTTATATGAGAAAAAGAACAGGTTTCATTATTGCAATGTTGTTATTTGCAGGGTATGGTGTTCATGCGGAGGAGACGGACGACCTTTACGTTGTGCCGAGAGTGGTGGAGAAGAAATGGACAAATTTCAATCTATCCGATGTTCGCCTTCTGGATGGAAGTTATTTTAAGAAGATGCAGGATCAACATTTGAATTATCTGCTTTCCCTCGATCCGGAACGTTTGCTCAACAATGTTTTGCGTGGAGGGGATATTCCTACATCTGCTGCAAACTACGGCGGATGGCAGCACGACAATGGTAATGGGTTTTCCAATTATATGGCGGGATGCGCCATGATGTATGCCTCCACTGGGGACGTACGTCTGCTGGAACGCATAAAGTGGATGATCGACCAGATTGCCGTTTGCCAGGAGAAAGAGAATTTGGATGGCTTTTTCTATTTCGGACGCAGTAAAGGAGCCGCCTCATATAATGCATTGATGGCAGCTACGGGAAATGGCGTATATCCCGTTAACAACGGGGAGGACTTTTACACGAATTCTGCCATGGCGGGAATGGCTTTTTACCAGTTGCACCGCATATTCTACGGAATACGGGATGTTTATTATTATACCGGCTATGAGAAAGCAAAAACCGTCTTCGTGAAATGCATGGAGTGGGCTTGTAAATGGACGGACCTCATTCCGGAAGATGCACAACTCCAGATGGCGCTTGAGGCAGAACACGGAGGGATGACCGAGTTGTTCGTCGATGCATATGCGCTGACCGGCAATAAGCGTTTCATTGATAATGCCGAAAGATGGGTTCACAGCCTTAACTTCAGGGATCAGATGGCAAAAGGAAACGATGTGTTGACTTCCCGTCATGCCAATGTATACGATCCAAAATACATGGGATTGATCCGTGACTATGAGTTTACGGGGAATGAACAAAACCGCGATGCGGCACTCAATACGTGGGATATCGTGGTCAATCATCATGTACTTTCAATGGGAGGCCACGGAAGATGGGAACGTTACGGAGAACCGGGGAAATTTTTGGATCAGTTGGCTAATACTTCCACCGAAACCTGTTGCACGAATAATATGTTGCGGTTTACCAAGGCCATGTTTTCTGTTTTTGGTGACGGCAAGTATCTCGATTTTTATGAAAAAGCCTTATATAACCATATTCTGGCTTCTAAAGATCCCGATAATCAGTCGGTTGGCGGTGGGTTCTGCTATTATCAGTCGTTGATGCCGGGGCAATGTCGTAAATATATGGACGATAACAGCTTTTACTGCTGTTGGGAGACGGGACTCGAAAATCATTCCAAATATGGAGAAGCGATCTATTTCCATAACGATGACGATATCTTGGTTAATTTATACATACCTTCCACGCTGGAATATGAAGATAGAGGTTTTTCTATGCGAATGGAAGGGGATTATCCGTTGGAGAATGAGATAAAATTGACAATTCTAAAAAATCAGGACTTCAATGGTACTATTCGATTCAGATGCCCGCAATGGATGGATGCCTCACGTGTGAATATAACAGTGAATGGACAAACACAAAAAGTCAATATAGAATCCGGAAAGTTTATAAATATCCGGCAAGCTTGGAAAGCCGGAGATGTAATAGTACTGTCAATGCCCGTTGAGCTGCGTTATGAACCGTCGGAAGAGCCGAATGTGGTGAGCCTGTTTTACGGACCTCTTGTGATCGTTCCCAACTTGGGTGCTGTGGCTTCCGGAGATTATGTCAGCAATGTGTGGGATCAGCAAGGAGATACGCAGATCGATAAGTTCCCGGATTTCCCTAACTTCACTCAGTCGAAAGAAGAGCTTTCCACATGGATGAAGAGAAAAGAAGGTACATTGGAATTTACTGCACAGGGGGCGGATCAGACTTATAATTTTGTGCCGTTTTATCAAGCCAACCACATGAGAACCTCAGTTTACCAACGTTTCACAGGTGAGAAAGACAAGAAATGGGAAAACAATTATGTCCCGGATCGGATCATTTTTAATGTAAATGAGACAGAACATGCATATGGCGGGCGAACATCACTTGAAAAGAATTATAACCGTTATTACCGTCATGTTGACAAGGGACGTAGCTTGTCTTACACTTTGAAACTTTCGGAAACATCCGGTACTCAGCATTGGATAGCTATCAAGCACCAGGGATGGGAAACGGAAGAAGTGGGCGATTACGAAGTTTATATCGATGATGCACTTATCGGCAGTATCGGGGCTTGTGAAAAATTGAAGCAATTCACTTATCCTACCAATTTTTTCAAAATACCCCTTGATCTGACTAAAGGAAAGTCGGAAGTGAGACTGAAAATCCTGCAAAAAGACCGGGCGATGAACTATTATGGCATTGAGATCGTAACTGATAAATACTTGGAAGAATTTTATCCGGAGACGAAATATGCGTATGAGTCGTCTCTGCCGGCAACGAGACTGGAAGCTGAGGCTTCCCAGCCTCATGAGTCGAACCGTACCTTTGACGGACTGAGTTCATCCGGAGCCTATGTATCACGTCTAAGTACCTATCTTCAATTCAATAATGTTTTTGTGAAGAAAGGAGGAACGTATCACTTGTCGGTATGCTACCGGGGGAGTGCGAGTCTCAGATATAATGTGACTGTGAATGATGTAGTGACTGAAGTTAAATACCCGTCAACGAACGGTGAATGGCAAACTTACACTTCCGAAATTGAGTTGAGAGAAGGATTTAATACGATCCATTTAGCACCTACCACCGTACGTACCCCATATGATGTGGATTACATCGAATTGCAACCGGCCGGTTCGTCTGCACTTGGAACGATCTTGTCCGATTGGCAACGGTTCTCTGTCTATCCTAATCCTTGTTCGGATTTTGCATATTTTAAAACGACAGCCGATTGGGTAGGAGTAATTTCAATAAGGGATATGCAAGGAAAATTGCTTTATTCGTTTAACTATCCCAATCAGAATAAATTAGAGGTAAACGGACTTTCCAACGGGGTTTATATGGTGTCTTTCGATGACGGGAAAGACCATAACACCACTAAGTTGGTTGTTTATAAATAATCAGCTGGACGATAAGGTAATAGTAGCTAATATAATATTTTTTTGAGGATAAGGATTGTTTTGCAGGTTATGTTTATGCAGGAGAACCTATTATTAAAAGACTAAATAATAGGTTCTTCTGCTATATTATGATCTATACAGTAGGCTATGCATTTGGCTCTTACTATCCAATATATGTGAAAATTCTTCAATCCATTGATTAGTAGGTTCATCAATGGGTGCAATATCTCTTCTTTTCAAACATATTGTTTCAACCAAAGCAATTAACCATATCTTACCTACTTCATTATAGTCTAAACTATGTTGTTCTATTTGGCTGAAGACCCAAGTCTTGAAATCAACAATGTGAATTTTTACATTATGAGTCATTTCGAGTTCTTCTACTCTGGTTATGATCTCTTCTTTCAAGTTTGGAGTAGCATCTGTAACAAAACCGACATTCTCTGCAATAGGATGAAAATTTAATTTCTCATGTAATTCTTCTAGTTCATCTCTAAGATATGCCTTCCCAAATTTAGCGTCCCATGATTCAATGATATCATTCCCATTGTTCGAATAACTTAATTCTATATCACCAATATTCCCATGTTTTTTATTTGCTGATCGCATTTGAGATAATGGAACTAAATATCCTGCAAGACATTTCTTAGTATTTAAAGCCTGAAACAACGAGTGCATAGCTATCTCAAGGATTCGTGCAGAGTATGTTGAATCATTGATGAAATCGCAAATAACTTTAAATATATCCTCAAAAGTTGGATTAGACAACAAATATTTCTCTGTCTTTTGTAAAAGGCAATCGGCAATTCTTTTAAACGATTCTGATTTTTTTATTAACTGTGTTATTAAAAATCTTAAGCCGGCCTCTGCATCTAGTTCTCCATTTTCCATCAAATCAACTAAAGTCAACCACTCCTCTCTTCCTCCCTTAATTGCAGCTTTATAAAGTTTTGAATATGGATAGTTTTCAGCCAATGAGCGAGTCATCATAAAGCCGTCTGCATTTAAACGTAAAAGTTCATATTTACGTAATACAGGGGTGATGAAATTTTTATCCAATACTCTCATTGCAATTCCTTCACTCCAAGAAAAACTTCCGCTTTGAGTGCTTCCTTTATGTAACCGAATGGATTGTTGAGGACTTAAAGATTTTATAGTTAATTGTAAGACAGACAGTCCGACAATAGCTCTACCGACTTCACTTGTCACAGAATTGACCAATTTCTCCAAAACATTCTTATGCTCTTGACATAAGACATCATGATTAATATTTGGAATATAACATTCTTTTATTAAATGTTCCAAATATCCATGTTCTAACTGGCTCTTTACATATTGAGAACGCCTTTTAGCCTCGATGGACAACTTGCCTTCGTCGTATTGATGTACAGACCCATCACTGTCGTATAAAATACTTTTGCCTTGAAGGATCACCAAATATGGTTCGTTTATTTCATTCATAATGATTTATTTAATTGTATGCTTAGAGGGTTTAAAGTCGGAAATCTGTATGGAATAAGATAATAATCCTCTTTTATTTCCGGATTTGTTTTCGTGTTTCTTATTTCAAAACCAATGTTCTTTAACTCTCTAAAAAACAAAAGTAGTTCATTTTTCTCAATATGAAAGTATTGTGTGAAAAAATCGATGGGTTCAATTTTACCAATGGGAGTATCTTCATATAGCATTGAAATAATCTTCCACATACTTTTATTTTGTGTAGGCTTCTTGTGAAAAATTATATTGTAGTCTATTTCATTCTTATATTGATAATATCCTGCAAATTGTACCAGATCTACTTTTATATTATGTTCTGACAAAGAGTCCTCAAAAGCTTTCCACAGGGCTGTGTAATCCTTTAAGATATATGAATTTGAAGTTAATTCAATCTTTTTTACTTTTTTGAAAAGTGTGTCATTCCTTTGAGAATAAATATTTATTTCAATTTTTGGTGTACGAGATTGAGTCTTATTACGCAAATTAATTCTCCAAATTTCTTCCTCTAATTCGATCTTAATTGTGTATTCTCCGTTCCTGTCAACTTTTACCCATTCAAAATTATCTTTTAAATCGGCCGAATATTGTATATGCTTTTCTATTGAGGTCGTTTCTACATCAATAGTCGTTATTGCCTCCTTTGCCTTGATAAGGTAAGCATTGGTCTTTTCGCGTTTTAACTTTCTAAAAGATAATGTATCAGAGTCATTTAAATATTTTAAATCGAAAGGTAATTCTATATCAAAAACTTGATTTAAAAGTGCTAAACCCAAAATTCTTGCAAATTGCGGAGGAACCGAATTGCCAATTTGTTTTTGCCCAATTGCATAATTTCCGACAAATTCATAATCGTCTGGGAAAGTTTGTAACCTTTTCAGTTCACTAATTGTAAACCGTCGATTGCACCAATGGAAGGGACCTGTATATTGTCCCCCTGAAGCTTTCAGTGTTCTTATAGGAGTGGTTGGATCTGCCTTATATAAGAAATCAGAGAATTTAGATCTCCACGCAAATATAGGGTTGGGATGTCCCATCTTTTCAGTAAAAAAACTATAATTCAAACCAGGGGGAATTTCTTTTAGTAGATGTCCAAACTTTCCTCCTAGCTGACTTGCTTTTTCTTCTATAGTTAGACCTTCTAAAGCATTAGCGGCATTAAAAAATGGTATATCCTTTGAATCAGGTCCATGGGTTGGTTTGGGTAGTTTGAAATACTTATCTTTCAATCCCACGATTATTAGTCTTTCACGATGTTGCGGTACTCCATAATCGGCCGTATCCAATACGCGATATGACAATTTATATCCAACTTCTTTAAAAGCTTGTACGATTTGTTTGATCGCATCTCCTCCTTGAGCCCCTAAAAGTCCATATACATTTTCAAATAAAAAGCCTCGAGGCTGAAGCTCTTTTAATATTCTGACATATTCTTGAAACAGTGTTCCTCTATCGTCATTTATTCCTCTTACACCAGCAACTCGTCTTCCTGCAGATGAGAAAGATTGGCAAGGCGGCCCTCCTATAATAAAATCAATTTTAATATTTTGATTCGGTGAATAATCTCGGATATTCGCACAATTAATTTTTGTATTGCAATAATACTTTCCTTTGCCCTGATTTAATAGAGCGGTTTGAACAAATTTTTGTTCAATCTCAACGCTTTCGATTATATTAAAACCAACATCTTCAAATCCGATATCCAGTCCTCCTGCACCGGAAAACAAACTTAATGTATTAATTTTTATTCCTTTCGTGCGGCTCCAATTCCGAACATGATAACCGAATTCATCGGGTGTTAAAAAATCCCTATTTGCAAATTTCTGACACAACAAGCTATAACTATTTCTTTCCTCTAATTCAAACAATCTTAATTGCTTTTCTTTCATTCTTTACCTGTTTTTCTTCTAATCAGGCACAAAATTAATATTTATATCCTGAAACCTTTTATTAATGAGTGTTTTAAAAAACTTGTCAACTAGCTTGCAATCTTCTGCCATTTTTTATTTCAAAAACTCTTCTACTTTTTTGAAGAATAGTGATAGATGGTGTCCGTCTATAAATCCATGATGGATGGTCATGGCAATAGGCATCACCAGCTTTCCTTCTCTTATTACAGCTTTTCCGGCATTCATCAACGGATAATTGCTACCGTGGCGATGTTCCTGCGTGCATGTTAGCGAAGTGAAATAGAGATCGGGAGTGGCACTTAACAGAACGACATCTAACAGTTCATTTTTTCCAGTTTGTTCTGCGGTATAAGGTTCGCCTTCCGGATCAATAGCATCGATTACCGCTTTGGCTTCCGTATAGAAAGTGTCGAAGTCTTCCTTCCAAGGGATACGCACGGTGAAGAAGCGTCCGTTTTCTTTTACTTTGATCGGAGTGAGTATGTCTATCGTATCGAAATATACCACTCTGTATTCCCAATCGATGCGGAAACGGAATTCAGGTATTTCATTGACTGCACGCAACACCGCATAGAGATAGTGTAAAAAGAATGATTGACCCGAAGCTTTTGCACGCTCCTTTGCTCCTCCGCACTCCACTTCCGAAGTGATGGAAATGGTTGGGTTCTGGAAATTCAGAAAGAACTCATAATTGCTCTTTCTTTCCCAGGTATTCATGTCAATAATATGTTTCATTTTCTAAATTTTTTAGTATCGTAAAAACACATGAAGTAAACACCGATTATGATGAACGGGATGCTTAACCACTGCCCCATATTGAAATTCATACTGTTTTCAAAGTCTACTTGATTCTCTTTCAGGAATTCTACAAAGAAGCGGAATACGAAGATTGCAGTCAAGCAAAGCCCGAAAAAGAAACCGTGGTGCAGCTTCTTGCTGTAATTTTTGTAAAGGTACATCATGACTAGGAAAAGTAAGAAGTAAGCTATTGCTTCATATAGCTGTGCCGGATGGCGGGGAATCATATCCACGCGCTCGAAAACAAATCCCCATGGCATATCGGTTGGCTTGCCAATGATCTCCGAATTCATCAAGTTGGCGAGACGGATGCAACAAGCGGTGATAGGCGTAGCAACGGCTATCATATCCACAACTTCCATATAATGCATCTTTGTTTTGCGGCAATAGAGCCACAGGGCGATCATGAGTCCCAGTGTACCACCGTGGCTGGCAAGTCCTTCGTATCCTGTAAACTTCCACCCTCCGGTGGGCAGAAATTTGATGGGTAGGATCATTTCCAAAGGATGCGATAGGAAATATTCCGGTTGATAAAACAGGCAGTGACCTAACCTGGCTCCGATCAGAATGCCGAAGAAACAATAGAAGAACAGAGGTTCAAACTTCTTTTCTGATATCTTTTTATCACGGTACTGATAATGGACGATCACGTAAGCCAAGAAGATTCCGACAGCCCACAACAGCCCGTAATAGCGAATAGGAAATCCGAAGAGACTGAACAGTTCGGGATTGGGATTCCAGTTGATAGATAATAAGAAGGTGTTCATAACTATTGAGTTTAATTAGTGCTTTTGTTCTTGAATTTTTTGGCGGCTTTCCGGTAAGTCGGGACATCCAGCCCTTGTTCTTCAGCGGCTCTTATTACGTCGAAAAGCAAGCCTTGTACTTCCGATTCGTGTCCTTTCTCGATGTCTTTTTGCATGGAGGAGGTGCCTTGCGGATCGATCTTATCGACTACTTTGAGATTATAACTTACCGGGTCTTCGGGGAACTCGATACCTAATCTTTTTCCTAATGCAGCGCTTTCCGTAGAAAGCTTGATAAAGGTATCGCGTACTTTTCCCGGTTTTTGGACTTCTCCCATAGGAACGTCATAATATGCCCCGGTGACTGCCATTGCCGAAATAAACGACCATTTGATGAATGTATCCCGTTTGATGTCCGGTGAAAGGTTGACTTTGATTCCGCTTTCGATGAGATCTTTGTTTACGGCTTCTAACAATCCGGATGTTACTTCCGTCCCTTCGCGTAAGCCGTAAACCAGCCGGAAGATATTTCCCGATTGTGTGACTTCACCGGGCGCGGACACGAAGCTGACGATATAAATGCATCCATCCAGAACCGTCACTTCCGGAATGAGCTGCTGTATGCGGGCACCTGTTCCGTAAACGTTGAGTATGGGGATAACGATCGTTTTATCGTGAGAGGCACGTTTTATAAGATCTATGACAGATGCTACCGAGTATCCTTTTACGCAAACGAAGATGACATCCGCTTTCCCGCGGAATTCCTCTGCCGAACGTGCTTTGACGGGGATGGTATGTTCTCCTTTCAGTCCCGATTTCAGCTTCAGACCATTGGTTTGCATTGCCTGCAAATGTTCTCCGCGAGCAATGCAGGTAACATCATTCCCGTTCAATGCCAGGAAAGCTGCAATGCTTCCTCCCACTCCTCCGGTTCCTGCTATGAGATACTTCATCTGTCTTTTTGAGTTACATGTTTGTCTTTAGAGTTATACATTGAAACGGAAATGCATAATGTCTCCGTCTTGGACGACATATTCTTTTCCTTCCACTCCCAATTTTCCAGCTTCGCGCACGGCAGCTTCAGAACCGTATTGGATGAAATCATCGTATTTGATTACTTCGGCACGGATAAATCCTTTTTCAAAATCAGTGTGGATAACGCTTGCACATTGAGGAGCTTTCCAGCCTTTGTGGTACGTCCAGGCTTTTACTTCCATTTCACCGGCTGTAATGAATGTTTCCAAATTCAACAGTTTATAGGCGGATTTGATGAGGCGTGAAACTCCCGATTCCTCCAGACCAACTTCCTGTAAGAACATCTGGCGGTCTTCGTAAGTTTCCAGTTCTGCGATATCAGCTTCGGTTTTGGCGGCAACCACCAGTATTTCGGCATTCTCGTCTTTGACAGCTTCACGAACCATTTCTACATAGTTGTTGCCGCTGACGGCACTTGCTTCATCCACGTTGCAAACGTACATTACCGGTTTGGATGTCAAAAGGAAAAGCTCTTTGGCTATTTTCTGGTCATCTTTCGTTTCGAAAGTGACGGTACGTGCCGACTTGCCCTGTTCGAGGGCTTCTTTGTAGCGGATCAGTACATCGTAAGCCTGTTTGGCAGCTTTGTCGCCACCTGTCTGCGCTTGCTTTTGTACCTTTTGTATACGGCTTTCTATTGTTTCCAGGTCTTTCAGCTGAAGTTCATAATCAATGATTTCCTTGTCGCGAACCGGGTTGATACTTCCGTCCACGTGTGTCACGTTGTCATCGTCAAAGCAACGCAATACATGAATGATCGCATCAGTTTCACGGATATTAGCGAGAAACTTATTTCCTAATCCTTCTCCTTTGCTGGCACCTTTCACCAATCCGGCGATATCTACAATCTCTACCGTAGTGGGGACGATACGTCCCGGATGAACCAGTTCTGCCAGTTTATTCAAGCGTTCATCGGGTACAGTGATAACGCCTACATTCGGTTCTATTGTACAAAAAGGGAAGTTTGCTGCCTGCGCTTTAGCGTTTGACAAACAGTTGAAAAGTGTCGACTTACCTACGTTAGGTAATCCGACAATACCACATTGTAATGCCATTAATCTATTTCGTTATTTATTTTCAATATTTGCAGAACTTGTTTCTATTTTCATTTTCCGGATTTTAATCCGCTTATTTTGAACATAGACAGGTTCTTAAAACGGTACAAAGATAACTATTCTTTTTTTTATTTCCCGACACCTGTGTACCATTATATAGAGATAGACCGTTTTTTGAGTAGTTTAACCATTTCTTCGGTAGGAATATAGTATCAGTACTTCCCTCTACTCTTTTAGATATGCAGCCTAAATGGATCTTTGTGAAATTTCATCTGGTGTGTAAGATCAAACTTTATCCTTTGAATAAGATTGAAAATAATATTCTATTTATAATTATGATTTATCGATAAATGATATAAAAAATAAGCAATTAATAGTAAAGGTGGATTTTATTTGCTTTCTTTGTAAGTGATAAATGTATATTAATTCATTAATTTAAAATTGTTGTCTATGAAGAATTTTACACTATTATTATTAGGTGCATTCTTGTTTTCAGGTGTTGCCTCAGCTCAGCAAAGATTTGCCAGAACGGACTCTAAAGTTGAGAAATTACAAACGAAGTCTGTATTTGCCAAGGATCGAAAATCCATTACTGATGCTAAAAAATTTCCTTTAACACGGAGTGAGAATGCTATTCTGAAGCCTCAGGTTGAGGCTATGTATATATATGATGAGGGAGAATGGCTTCCCTTTGAGGACTTACATTACAAATATGATTTAAAAGGAAATATAACTGAAATCTTTTTTGATGATGGTGAATCGCAGCATAAGACTGTCATCACATATAATGAAAATGACAACGTTTTAACTGAGATGAGCCTCGTTTCTGAAGACAAGGGGAAAACTTGGTTGAATGAGGAGAAGAAGGAATATGAATATGACGATCTCGTTCCGGATTTTAAAAAACGATCTACCATGTATTCTTGGCAAGATGGTAAGTGGGAAATTGGATATTCCAATATATTCAATATAACCAGAAATGAAAAAGGGTATGTGACGAGAATGGCTATTCAATCTTATTATCAGGGAGCTTATGAGGAAGTGGAGGTAATTGAGGTTGTTTATGAAAATGGAGAACTTCCTGCAAAGACGTGGAAACATTTTATGCTAGGCTATAATGATGAAAATGAGTTGGTCATGTCTGAAGTTGCACGGTATGATAATATAAAATGGGAAAATAGTGACGGGCAAATACTATCTCATGATGAGAATGACTTTTTGGTTGGAAACAATCGCATAAAGGAAGCAAAAGTTTATGATGAAGGGGTAGAAACCGCGAAGCTTAAGGTCGTGTATACAAATAAAAGGGATTTTGAAAGTATCATGTCTTCTGTTGCCGGTCCTGATAAAATCAAACATATTCTCAAAGATACGGATGAAAATGGAAGTTATAAAGAACAGATATTAGAATCGTATGATGAGAATGGAGATGGAATTATGGAAGAATATGTTTCTACAAATGAAGTGACTTGTGATAGCCATGGCAATATTGTTCTGTTCAATGTTTTTGAAGAAATGGAAGGTGAATCCGAACAAGTGGGTGGATTGAAATCAGATTATAAATACGGTGATAATGATGAGATCCTTGAAATTATCAACTATACATGGAACTACGATGAACAGAAGTTTGATCCAACTGAAAAAATAGTTCCAAGGGATTATATTGATGTGACGCAACAAACCGGAATTACTGCACAAAAGCAGCAAGGTCTAAAATACTCCATAGAGAACGGCCGGTTGTTGTTCTCCATGAATGGAGCTAATCATTATACTATATATAATGTAAGTGGTATGCGTATAATTAATGAGAATATGGCAAACGAAAGTGAGTCTATATCTATATCCGATCTACCGGGTGGACTTTATCTATTGGTTATAGAAGGAAGTGAAGGGGTTACTAAGATTAAATTCATGAAGAGATAAATCGTGAATATATGAGTATGATATTCATATTCTGAAAAAGGAATGTTTGAATATAGATAAAAAATTACCCATGTTACAGATTGAATTGTAATATGGGTAATTTCGTTGAAAGGGGAGTTTTAATACATCCCCTTTTCGTTTTTAGGAAACTTTTCAGGCAGTTATATTTCAAAATCGGGATAAAATGAATTGAATTAAATCCATTTGTCATATCATCCTCTTAATTCATTCTACTTTTTGGCTTAAATCAGCAAGATCGAAAGGAATGTTTGTTTATCTCAACTATTTTTACGAATATTGCAGCCACATCGTGTATTGAGGAACTTGTTATGGATGATATTTCTATAGTTTTGCAATTAAAAAAAGGTAATCAACTTGCATTCACCACACTTTATAAAAAGTATGGTGTACAAGCGTTTTCACTATCATTCAAATACCTTTGCAATAAAGAATTGGCAGAAGATGCCGTACAAAACCTTTTTATGAAAATCTGGATGAAGCGGGAAGAGCTGGACGAGAATAAGCCCATTAACCGCTTTTTATTTACTGTTTTGAAGAACGACTTACTAAATATATTGAGAGACTCGAAAAGTAACATCTTTGTATTGGATGACTGCCTGGAAATTCTTAACTATATTGATGGTGAAGATACGGAGGCACAGGATTTTGACCGGGAACAAGTAGAGATGATCCGCAGTGCCATGGATCAGTTGTCACCTCAACGCAAGAAAATATTTTCTATGAAAATGTCTGGAAAATATTCCAACCAAGAGATAGCCGATCGGCTAAACCTTTCCGTAAACACAATTAAGTTCCAATACAGCCAATCCCTTAAACAGATTAAGGAGTGGGTACGTGAATGTGCAATCATGTTGTTGCTCTAAAATAACTTTTTCTAAAAAAACTTTGATTTTATATAATACTTTCTTTTAGTCCTTGTGTATTATATATAAAAGCTGATAAATACATGCATATAAATAAGACTGAAAATACGGATTCTGAGATCATCAAGTATATTGCCGAACATATAGACAATGATATTGATTGTCTTTTGGATGATAAACCATTGGATATGGCGGATCGTGAAGTTCCGGAATTCGATGAGTATAAAGTTTACCAGAATATACTTGCAGCGGTAGAGAAAAAGGAGAAAAGAAAAGTTGTTCCTATTCTTAAGTGGGCTTGTGTGGTGGCTTTGCTTATTTTCAATGCGAGTTATTTTACTTATCAATATGTAAAAGAGGAAACTCCCGTATATCATGAAATTTATGCTTCCAAAGGAGAAAAGCTGGTTGTTTTGCTGGGTGATGGTAGCCGTGTTTGGTTGAATGCAGATTCTAAGTTGATTTATCCGGAACATTTTACGGGAGGTGAACGAAGAGTTTCATTAATAGGAGAGGCTTATTTTGAAGTAAAGAAAAACCCGGAAAACCCTTTCATGGTGACCGCAGGCGAAATGCGTGTCAGGGTAACCGGGACTTGCTTTAATGTATGCGCTTATCCTGCCGACAACCATATTATAACTACCTTGGATGAAGGAAAGATAAGTATAGGACATTGTGTGAGCAATTCGGTCATGTATGAGATGGTGCCGGGACAAACAGCCCAGTATGAAAAAGGAAGTCACATTTGTAAAATCAGCACGAATGAATACTATAAGGATGCTTCCGGTTGGAAAGAGAACCGGTTAGTCTTCCGAAACACTTCTCTGGAAGATGTACTGAAAGTACTTACCCGGCAGTTTGATATAACGTTTGAAATACAAGAAGCGAAAATATCTTCTTTTACCTATAACTTCGTCTGCAAAGGGAACGATTTAAGTAATATTTTGGAGATGATGGAATCAATAACACCTATTAAGTTTAAGAAAATTTCGGAGGGAAACTATACGGTAAAATGACTATAAAAACTAATTAATCTAATCATACAGAAAAATTATAACTTATGAGAAAAAAAACACCTTTCTCATACATCCGAATGTGGTGTATGGTGTGTGGATTATGTCTGCTAATTCCGCTGACAGCTTATTCACAGAATCAGAAAATTTCAATTAATGTGCAGCAAATACCTTTAAAACAGGCTATTGAGCAAATTAGTAAGCAAGCTTCCATGAATGTGGCTTACAGTAAAGAATTTGTGGACACAAATAAGAAAGTTAATCTTAAAGTAAAAAATGTAGCGTTAAAAGAAGCTCTTTCCCTTCTTTTGAAAGATACTAATATCGGTTTCCGCTTTTTGGATAATAGTATCCTTTTGTTTAATAAAAATGAACAGAAAAAGGTATCTGTTCCTGATAAGAACAAAGAATTGTCAGTTGTTGGAAAAGTACTCGATAAGGCAACGGGCGATCCGATTATCGGAGCTACCGTATCGGTAGTAGGCACCTCTGACGGTACAATTACCGACCTTGATGGCAATTATTCATTGAAAGTGGAGCAAGGAAGTACTTTACTTTTTTCTTTCATAGGATATACCGAAGCTAAAAAGGTAGTAAGCCAGCCCGGTACATTGGATATAGTGTTGGCTGAGAATACCATTCAACTGAATGATGTCGTAGTAGTAGGTTACGGAGTACAGAAAAAAGTGAATTTAACCGGGGCTGTGTCGGCAGTCAAAGGGGATGAGTTAGCCAGTCGTCCGATAACCAATGTAGGAAGCGGGTTGCAAGGTATGCTGCCCGGTGTATCCATCGTGCAACCTTCCGGTCAGCCTGGTAATGATAAGATGTCGATCGTTATCCGTGGTATCAGTACTTTAAACAGTAAGACCGATCCTCTTATTCTGATTGACGGAGTAGCAGGAGGAGATTTGAATATGCTGAATCCGGATGATATAGAAAATGTATCTGTTCTAAAAGATGCCGCTTCTTCTGCCATTTATGGTGCCCGTGCTGCAAACGGTGTTATTCTGGTAACAACAAAACAAGGTAACCGGAAAGAAAAAACAACGGTGAGTTATTCAGGTTATGTAGGTTTCCAGACTCCTACTGCTTTGCCCGAATTGGTCAATGGACGTGAATACATGGAGTTGGCTAATGAAGCGTATATTGCTGCCGGTTTTGGAAAATTATATCAGCAAGAAGCTTTTGATGCCTACGATAGAGGCGATTCTCCCAATGAGTATTCAAATACAGATTGGGTGAAGGAAGTCTATAAAAAGTCCGCCATGCAAACGGGACATAATGTCAGTGTTCGTGGAGGTACAGAAAAGAGTGGCTATTACATGTCTTATGGTTATTTGAAGCAAGACGGTCTGATCGTAGGCGATCCGTTCTCTTCCAGAAGGCACAACGCCCGTTTAAGTATGAATACCGAACTTTATGATCGTTTGAAATTGAATGGAAACATCAGCTTTGTTGATTTTTACCGTCAGGAGAACGGTGTTTCAGGTACGACAGGCGTGTTCAGGACAGTTCAACGAGTTTCTCCCCTGCTTCCGGTTAAATGGAAACAGCAAAATGAGAATGGTGAATGGGTGGACACAGATCATTATGCTTATTCTTCATTGATGAATCCGGTGGATATTGCTTATAATTCCGGTTATAATAAACGTAATTCCCGTACATTCAACGGACAGGTGAACGCTTCGTTCAAAGTGTTGGAAGGCTTGTTTATAAATGGGCAATACGCTGCCAACTATTATACGCAGGACAGGAAAAAGTTTGTTCCGGATATGAAACGTTGGATGTCGGACGGGACGGAAGATCCGGGAAACAAGCTGAGAAAGAATTCCATTGATGAATACTATACCAATACACTGACCCAGACGTTGAATGCTACTGCTACCTATCAGAAAAATATGAATCAACATGACTTTAAGGTATTAGCCGGTTTTTCTCAGGAATGGGCATATACACATACATTAAATGCCGGTAGAAAATCTATCTTGCTGGACGGTATTGAGGTGATTGATGCCGGAACAGATGAACTGACTAATGGAGGGGGAGCCGAAGAGTGGGCTTTGAGGTCCTATTTCGGTCGGTTGAACTATAATTATGCAGAAAAATATTTGTTTGAAGCGAATATCCGTTGTGACGGAACTTCCCGTTTTGCAAAGGGGAATCGTTGGGGATATTTCCCTTCTTTCTCCGCTGGATGGAATTTTTCCAAGGAAAAATTCATGAGTTTTGCAGAACCTGTATTGCAGATGGCTAAACTACGTGCTTCTTGGGGAGAACTTGGAAACCAGAATGTGGGGGGTAATTATTATCCTTATCTGGTAGCGATTGAATCCGTTGATAAAGCCTATCCCATCGGTAACCAGTTGAACACGGGGTTTAAACAGATTGCTTTAGGGAACAGAAATATTAAATGGGAAACTATCCGGATGCTCAATTTGGGGCTTGACCTGGCTTTCTTTAATAACCGTTTGACTGTTAGTGCCGACTGGTTCAAGAAGAACAATGTAGATGCGTTGGTGCGCCCTTCTTATCCTTTGGTGATAGGCGTATGGCAAAAAGATTCAGGTCGTGACTATTTGCCTTTGGAGAATCTGGGAGAAGTAGAAAGTAAAGGTTGGGAATTGAACTTGGCTTGGAGAGATCAGATTGGCGAAGTTAAATATGGCTTATTCTTTAATTTGTCCGATGCAAAAAATAAAATTATTGATTTAGGTTCAAGCGCTCCGATCATTGGAGATGAGATTCGTCGGGTAGGTGATCCTATCGATGCTTATTACGGATATAAAACCGAAGGGCTTGCCCAAGTGGATGATTTTGGTGGCAAAGACAGCTTTGGTAATTATATAAATCCCAAGTTCCCTGTTATAAAAGATGGCGTTGCTGTTCAGCCGGGTGACATTAAATATAAGGATATCAGTGGTCCGGAAGGAAAACCCGATGGTGTGATAGACGATTATGACAAGGTGGTCATCGGAGACAAGACACCACGTTATTCATATTCATTTAAAGGTGAGTTGGCATGGAAAGGCATTGATTTTTCTTTCTATATCCAGGGAGTGGGCAAAGCCAACGGTTATTTGAGTGAAGAGGCGAGACATTGTTTTATTAATGACTACTCGGTGCCTAAGAAATCTCATCTCGACAGATGGACACCTGAAAACACGGGAGCTGCTTATCCCCGTATGTATTATGCGCAGACTCATAATCGCAGATTTTCAGATTTCTGGATAGAGAATGCTGCCTATCTACGTTTGAAGAACGTGCAATTAGGATATACTTTCCCGCAGCAATGGATGAATAAATTGGGAGTAAGTAAATTGAGAGCTTACATTTCTGCCGATAACTTATTTACAATTACTAAGTATTTTGATGGTTTCGATCCTGAGGTTCAACAATCTTCAGGAGATACTTATCCCCAAGTAAAAACATATGTGTTTGGATTGAATCTGACTTTTTAACTTAAGCAATAAGAGATAGTATTATGAAAAAGAGAATAAAATATATTTTGGCAGGTTGTTGCCTGATGACGACTTTTAGTTGCAGTGACTTTTTAGACAGATATCCTTTGGACAAGGCCGTCAATGAAACCTACTGGAAGACAGAACCTCAATTGCGTGCTGCTTTATATCCTTGTTATGAGGGACTTCAGTATGATTTGATCATTAATCTGGGCGAAGCTTGTGCGGAGACAGTGGTATGGGGTGATCCTACTTCCGGTTTGAGCAAGGTAAGCGGAGGAACCAGTAGTGCGCAGGATAATTTCCCTTATTATAACTATTGGAGAGATTTATATGGTCATATTTTCGATTGCAACAATTTTCTGGATAATTATGACCAGGCAGAGGTAGACCAAGATGTGAAAGATGTCTATGCTGCCGAAGTAAAAACCATTCGTGCCTTACAATATTTCTGGCTGACTTCAGTCTGGGGCGATGTGCCTTTGGTAGATAAGGTCCTTAGTTCGGAAGAAGCTTATGGCCCGCGTAATCCGAAGAAAGATGTGATAGATTGGATGATTGAAGATTTAAAATGGGCTGCCGGTAAGTTGCCCGCTGAGATTCATACCGGATCGGATGTAGGACGCATCGATCGATGGGGAGCTTTGGCTCTGTTGGCTCGTGTTGCATTGCAGGACGAAAGATGGGAGTTGGCAGAAAAAGTTTCTAAATATATTATTGATAACAGTCCTTACGGTCTATATGATTATGAAAAAGTCTATCATCTGGAAGGGAACTCTGAAACCGATCCCAATAATAAGGAATCAATGATTTACAGTTTGTATGTTCAGGATATCCGGATGTGTAACATGACCAATTATACCTGTACTCCGGTAAATTATATCCGTCTGAATGCTTCTAAGACATTTGTCGATGCATTTCTTTGTTCCGATGGAAAGCCGGCAACTCCCGGTTTGGAATATTACAAACGGACAGATGTAGCTGTTTCCCCCCAATCAAAATATCCTGTGAAAAAGTATGCTGATTATTTTGTCGACAGAGATCCCCGCATGAAGATGACACTCTATACACCGGGCGATGCATGGCCGGGAGGTGATGACGGTGATGCGGGGAATAGAGTGAATGCCACTTTCGGATTACCTCGTTTTGCTTCTTTGCAAGGGAACAATAATAATGGTGCAAATACCAAAACCGGATTTTACTTTAAGAAGTACAATACACCCGAATTGGCAGGATTAACGGATAAAGATCATAACAATATCAACGTAATTCGTTATCCGGAAGTCATTTTAATCTACGCAGAGGCTTTGTTCAACCTACAAGGTGAAACCTTGACTCAGGATCAGATTGACGAAACTATAAACCTTTTACGCAATAGAGTGGGAATGCATCCTATGAAACTTTCCGAATTGAAAGCATGGAACATGGATTTGAAAACAGAATTAAGACGTGAACGACGGATCGAGATGTCGTTTGACGGAATGCGTTATTTCGATATCCTGCGCTGGAAAGAAGGCTTCCGTCTGGGACGTGCCGTAACTTGTCCAAGTCTGGAGGTTTGCCTCAACGAATTAGGCGGATGTCCTTATGTGGATGATCAGAATAATCCGATCGTGGATGAGTTTGGTGATGTCGTCTATGACAGATCTACTGCTGAAGGCGGTTCTCGTAATTTTGATGAAAACAAACATTATCTGTGGCCGGTACCCTATCAGGAAAGGTTGAAGAATCCCGCATTGGGACAGAATCCTAATTGGTAAAAAAAAGAAGAATGAAAAAGTATATAATAGTATTGTTTTTAGCATTGACCGCTAACTGGGTATGTGCCCAGAAGCAAGATACGTTGCGTATCCGGGTCATGACTTATAATCTCCGTTTTGGTGAACTGGCATCCTTGGAACAGATTGCAGAACATATCAAAGCTTTTCAACCCGATTTTGTCGCTTTGCAAGAGGTAGACAGCAAAACGTTCCGTGAAAGGACTCCCCAACAAAATGGAAAAGATTTCATTACTGAATTGGGATACCGTACGCAGATGTATCCTTTGTATGGAAAATCCATCTCTTATAAAGGAGGATATTATGGCATCGGAATACTTTCCCGTCATCCTTATTTCAAATCGGAGAAGATGATGTTGCCTCGTCCGCAAGAGAAAGAACAAAGAGTGATGTTTCAGGGGACGTTTGAAGTAAACGGAAAAGATACCATCACTTTTGCATGTACGCATCTGGATTATTTCTCGGAAGATACACGTTTCTTACAGATAAAGAAGATAACGGAAACCTTGCAACGGTCTCCTTATCCTGTAATTTTAGGAGGTGATTTCAATACACGTCCTGATTCAAAGACTATACGGGAAGGAATTTCAGACTGGAAACTGCTTACCAATGATGATTTGACTTTTCCTTCGAATAAGCCTTCCATTAAAATAGATTACCTGTTCGGATATCCTAAAGACGTATGGCGTGTGATTCGTACTCAATCGATACAGTCATTGCTATCCGACCATTTGCCTATTATTACGGAAGTGGAATTAATCAGAGAAACCAAATAACACACTATTATGGATAGATTAAAAACAATTCTACGTTATGCCTTGATTATGGCAGTCTGTTTCTTTTCGGGAATTTCCCGGCTCTATGCAGGTGAATCGGGAAAACAGTTGACAATGATGACCTACAACATTCAAGGACATTCTATTATTAATTCGAGACAGGTTGATAAGATAGCTTCTGTGATAAAAAGTGTAATTCCGGATGTCGTAGCCATACAAGAAGTTGATCAGAGATACGTGAAAGACTGTGCCGCCCAATTGGGAACAAAGACAGGAATGAAATCCCGTTTTCTGGTTACTCATAGTACTTATTTCGGTATTGTTTTGCTGAGCAAGGAGGAGCCTCTTGGGGTAAAAACTCACCTTATTGCTAAAGGTGCAGGCGGAGGAACCGCTAAACCTGATCCGGATGATAACCGTGGAATAATTATCGCTGAATTTCCCGACTATTATTTTTTGTCCACCCATTATTCACTGAATGCCGAAGACAGGGATGTAGCGACTGATTATATCATCAATTTTGCAAAAAGTGCCGATAAGCCTGTCTTTTTAGGAGGTGATCTTAATATAAAAGAAACCTACCGAGCAATGGTGACTCTCAAGGAAAACGGCTTTACTATTCTTAATGATACAAAACTGTTTACTTATCCGTCAACCGATCCTGTAGATTGTATCGACTTTATTTTGGGATATAATAAATCATCTATTTCCTACAAAGTGACTGAACGGGGAATTGCCAACCAGAGCGATGTGGATCTTACTACTGCATCCGACCATTTACCGGTGTATGTCAAAATCGAGTATACCAGTACTACGGGCATTGAAGGAAACACTGCGGACTACAAAGGCATAAAAGTCATAAAATCAGGGGACCGTTATCTTCTGAAAGGAGTTGAAGGCTTTGCCTGCGTAAAACTTTACTCAATGACGGGAAAATTGCTTCTCAATGCCTGCATGAAGGAAGGCGATGCCCTACCGTTAAACGGCTTGGAATCCGGGATGGTCTTGTTATGGATGAAAAACGGTGATGAAGTATATACCCGTAAACTTATACTATAAATACAGATTTGAGAAACTTTTGTATAACGAATATTTATTAACTACTTAAAATTGTATTGTTATGAAAAAACAAATTCTACTTTCAGCAATGTTGAGTTTTGCAGCATTCAATATGTATGCAACGGACTTTACCGTAACCACTTCAAGCGGTGATCCCGCAGTGGAAGGTTCTTTTCCCAATATCATGAGTTCTGAATCGTTGAGCGATGGGGATGTGATCAACTTTGATTTCGACGGTGAACAAATTGAAGAGTTTACAAAGATCACTGTTAAGAAGAGTGTGACTATTAACGGACTGAATAAGAAGAATAACAAGAAAGTTATTTTCACAGGTGTCAATCAGACATTGATGGTGCAAAGTGCTGTGGAAATAAATGATTGTGTGTTTACCGGAAAGAACACCTCCTCCTTGTATGCCACCACAGGTGCCACTATGCTTGTGGATCGTTGCGAATTTATTGACAATGATAATTATTCTATTAAAGACGGTGAGAAAAAGCCATCTGCCGGTGGTGCCATAAATGTGGCCAATTCGGCAAAATGCATAATTAAAAACTCACTTTTCAAAGATAATAAATCTGCCGGTGGTGCTATTGTAATCACAGTAGGAGGCGATGTTACTTTAGAGAATTCTTCATTCATTCATAATTATGCTTCAGCCAGTGGCGGTGCTATCTACATGTATACTACTGCGGACAAAGCTATCCCATCGTTATCGGCTACCAATTGCACATTTGTGAACAACTATGCCAGTGAAAGAGGTGGTGCCATCTATGCATGGTCACGTACCGGAGAGTCTTTTGGCATGAAGTTGGTGAACTGTACCATTACAAGTAACTATTCTGGTAGAAATGTCGGTGGTGGCGTAGCGATATTCTGTAATGCTAATATGACTGCCGAACTTACAATGGCAAATTGTATCGTTGCAGGCAATACAGGTGGTAGCTTGGATGACAATTTCTTCTCTCCGAACGATTTAGGATGCTGGAAAGGTCCGAGGGATAAAGATAAAGATGGTAATCTTTATGTACGCAATTATACCTTCAATACGACTAACTGTATTTACGGTGTAGCCGAATCGATGGATGCTGATGATCAGGCAGGAACACCGATGAATGACGTTTTCAGTGGCAATAGCATTAAAGTAGATGATTTTGCAAACAGCAAAATATTTACTTCGTTGTACAAACTGGATAATACGATATTCCCGGATATTGAAGGCGATGAGGTATGGAGTCCGACATTGACTGCTGATGGAATGCCTGTAGCGTTGCTTTGCGAGGGTAGCATTGCTATCGCTAAAGGTACCGCATCTTATAATGGTGTGACTATTCCTACTACTGACCAGTTGGGAAAAGCTCGTCCTGCAACTCCGGCTATCGGTGCTGTGGAATATGGTGGTGAAAGCGGTATCGTAAATAACATAGCCGGAGCATCCGATATTAAAATCTGGAACGATGGCAATGTATTGTATGCTGCAGGCATTGAAAGTATGGCTTCCATAGCTGTGTACGATATGACAGGCAAACAGGTTTACGAAGGTACTATCCGGGAAGGTGTATCGGTTACCGTCCCTGTACTGGAAGGTCTTTATATTGCGAAGGTAAATGGTGCTACTGCCAAATTGATTATCAAGTAATATTGACTTAACACATATTTGATACAACTTTTTAGCCGGCAACCGGGGAAAGCCCCCGATTTCCCTGATTGCCGGCTTCCCTTTTTTATTAATTTTGAAAATCTAATTATATGAAAGGCTACTTTCTGACATGTTTTTCTATCATTTGGGTATTTTTTCTTAGTGCATGTGCCGGTACGTCCGGTTCTGCCGATATAATAACTCCGGCCAAACAAGTAATTGAACGGCAAATCGGAGAAAGAGTGAAAGGTATTAGTTTTCAGTATATAGAACCCGTTGACGGGAAAGAGACTTTCGAAATAGATGCTAAAGCAGGTGTTCTGACCTTGAAAGGAAGTAGTACGGTATCCCTTTGTTATGCATTTCATACTTATCTGAAAGAGGGATGCCAAGCCATGAAGACGTGGGGAGGCGAACATGCGTCTCTGCCAGCCGAGTGGCCCGATTATTCACTGAGAAAACAAACAACTCCTTACGAGTACCGATACTTCCTGAATGTATGTACCTATGGATATACCACTCCTTACTGGGACTGGTCTCGTTGGGAAAAAGAAATAGACTGGATGGCACTTCGCGGTGTGAACATGCCGTTGGCTACTGTAGCCAGTGAAGCCATAGCCGAACGTGTATGGTTACGCATGGGATTGACTAAAGAAGAAATTCGTGAGTTTTTCACCGCTCCGGCGCATTTGCCCTGGCACCGCATGGGTAACCTAAATACCTGGGACGGTCCTCTGACCGATGCTTGGCAGGAAGGGCAGATCGAACTCCAGCATCACATTATCAACCGTATGCGCGAACTTGGCATGGAGCCAATCGCCCCTGCTTTTGCCGGATTTGTACCCATGGCTTTTGCGAAGAAACATGCCGAGGTGGATTTTAAACACTTGGAATGGGGCGGTTTCGAAGATCGTTTCAATGCTTATGTGCTTCCTCCCGATTCTCCTTTCTTTGAAGAGATAGGCAAACTGTTTGTCGAAGAGTGGGAGAAAGAGTTTGGAAAAAATACATTTTACCTCTCGGATAGTTTTAACGAGATGCGCCTTCCTGTAGCTAAAAACGATGTGGAAGGAAAGCATAAATTACTGGCTCAGTACGGAGAGTCTATTTACCGTTCCATCACAGCCGGCAATCCGGATGCGGTGTGGGTGACGCAGGGCTGGACGTTCGGTTATCAACATGACTTTTGGGATAAAGCCAGTTTACAAGCATTATTGAGTCGCGTTCCCGATGATAAGATGGTGATAGTCGATTTAGGTAATGATTATCCAAAGTGGGTTTGGGGAACGGAACAAACCTGGAAGGTGCAGGACGGCTTCTATGGCAAGAAGTGGATATTCAGTTACGTACCTAATTTCGGAGGGAAAACTCCGATGACGGGTGATCTGCAAATGTATGCCTCTTCTTCGGCTGAGGCTTTACATACGGAGGGTCATGGAAACCTGATCGGATTTGGTTCGGCACCCGAAGGACTTGAAAACAATGAAGTGGTTTATGAACTTCTGGCGGATATGGGCTGGACGGATCGTCCCATCCATCTGGATCAATGGATGCCCGTATATTGTAAAGCCCGCTACGGAGCCTATCCGCAGCCAATGAAGGAAGCGTGGGACAAGTTCAGGAAGACGGCTTATAGCTGTTTGTACTCTTACCCCCGTTTCACATGGCAAACGGTCATTCCCGATACGCTCCGTATCAGTAAAATAGATACAAGCGAAGAGTTCCTGCGTGGCGTAGAGCAATTCCTCTCTTGTGCCGATAGCCTGAAGAGTTCTCCGCTTTATGTAAACGATGCTTTGGAATATGCAGCTCACTATGTAGCTGCTAAAGCGGATAAGCTATATACCCGTGCGTTGGACGAAGATGCTTCCGGCAATAAGGTTGCTGCCCGGAAATCTTTGGAAGAAGCTGTTGGTTTGCTATTGCAGGTAGACCGTTTGTTAGCTTCCCATCCCCTTTACCGCCTGGAAGAGTGGGTGAAGCTGGCAAGAAACAGTGGTACTACACCCGAAGAGAAAGATGCGTATGAAGCGAATGCCAAACGCCTGATTACCACATGGGGAGGAATACAAGAAGATTATGCCGCCCGTTTTTGGAGCGGACTGATTAAAGATTACTACATTCCTCGTATGCAGCGTTATTTCTCTCCTGATCGTGACAAGTTGGACGAGTGGGAAGAAGAATGGATACAGACTCCTTGGAAGAATACCACTATACCTTTCGATCATCCGCTTGAAGAGGCAATTAAAATGGTGAATGCTACTTTAGAGTGAATGAATGATTCTCCGAATAAAAAAACATCCATAACCATGAGAAAAATTATTCTTGCTTTCGATTCATTTAAAGGTTCTGTCCAATCCCTCGACATTGCCGGGAGTGCCCTTCGGGCCATAGGGAAAGAATTCCCCCGTTGTGAAACAGTCCGTTTCCCGATAGCCGATGGCGGTGAAGGAACCACGGAAGCGATCTGTGCCAATCTGAATGTGGAGCGGGTCGCCTGTAAAGCGCATGATCCGTTGATGAATGAGATCGAAGTATCTTATGGCATCACGGAAGACGGCCGGACGGCCATCCTTGAAATGGCATCCGCCAGCGGTCTGCCCTTGGTGCCCGATGCTTTGCGCAATCCTATGCATACCACCACTTATGGTACGGGAGAAGTCATCCTCGATGCTTTGAACCGGGGATGCCGGAAGTTCATCATGGGAATCGGGGGGAGTGCCACCAATGATGCCGGGACGGGAATGCTGCAAGCCTTAGGAGTCCGTTTTGCCGATGGACAAGGGAACTTGCTGGATGCGAAAGGGAGCAATCTTGTCCGGATAGAACACATAGATGAATCGGCTTTGCATCCGTTCGTGAAGGAAGCTTCTTTCACGATAGCTTGTGATGTGAACAATCCGTTCTACGGGATGGATGGAGCAGCCTTTGTATATGCGCCCCAGAAAGGTGCCTCTCCCGAAGAAGTGGTTGCCTTGGATGGCGGACTGAAACATTATGCCGAAGTCATCCACCGGGAGAAAGGCATGGATATAACAACTCTTCCCGGTGCAGGTGCAGCCGGAGGCATGGGAGGCGGATTACTTCCTTTCCTGAATGCGACTTTGAAGCCGGGCATCGATACCATATTGGAAATACTCCGTTTCAAGGAAGCCATTCGTGATGCCGACCTCATTCTGACGGGTGAAGGCAAACTGGATGTGCAGACCGGAATGGGCAAGGCTTTGGGGGGTATCCTGAAACTTGCCAGAGAAGCCGATGTCCCGGTCGTAGCCTTGGGAGGATGCATCGAAGATGCGGACAAACTCAATGAAATGGGATTCACAGCCGTGCTATCCATCCAGCCGGCTCCCGTTTCTTTGGAACAGGCGATGCAACGTGAGTTTGCTTTGTCGAATATAGAGAATACCGTCACTCAGCTCATGCGTATCATCAAACAGTTTAAAAAGTAACCCGTAATTCCAGAAAACCATTATGACCGCTATTGGCGCATTGATCGGATTGCTTGTATCCGTTCTCTTGATTATAAAAAAGGTCGCCCCGACCTATAGCCTGATTGCAGGCGCAATCGTGGGAGGATTGTTGGGTGGACTTCCGTTGACCGACACTGTCAGAGTGATGACGGAAGGAGTCAAGGATGTGACTCCGGCAGTGATCCGCATCCTTACGGCAGGTGTCTTGTCCGGAGTACTGATTAAGACGGGAGCGGCGGCCACACTCTCGAATGCCATCATCCGCACGTTGGGTGAGAGGCGTGTGTTTTTTGCATTGGCACTCGCCACGATGTTGTTGTGTGCCGTTGGCGTATTTATCGATGTGGCAGTGATTACCGTTGCTCCCATTGCCCTGTCCATTGGCAGGAGGCTGGGCATTTCCCCGTCCGTATTGCTGATAGCCATGGTTGGCGGTGGGAAATGCGGGAATATCATTTCTCCCAATCCCAATACGATTATTGCAGCCGAGAATTTTGGGGCAGACCTCTCTTCGGTGATGTTCTACAATGTCTTGCCAGCGGTAGTCGGGTTGCTGTTTACCGTATTTGTCGTGGTACGTCTGATCCCCGATAAATTGGTTAAAGGTAAGGTGACGGAAGAAGTTGCCGAAGAGAAGGAACTTCCTTCTTTGTTCGGTAGCCTGGTGGCTCCGGTGGTAACAATCATCCTTCTTTCTCTTCGCCCGTTGTTCGATATTACGGTCGATCCGTTGATTGCACTTCCTATTGGTGGCGTTTGCGGGATTCTTTGCATGAGACAGTGGAGGAACATCCTGCCCAGCATGGAGTATGGGTTGCAGAAGATGTCGTCTGTTGCCATCCTGCTGATAGGAACCGGAACGATTGCCGGGGTCATCAAGAACTCTACCTTGAAAGACTGGATCCTGCAAGCCTTGGGACAAGCCCATTTCGATGAAGTGATGATCGCTCCTGTGTCGGGTGCATTGATGTCTGCCGCCACAGCGTCCACTACTGCCGGTGCTACGCTTGCTTCCGCCTCCTTTGCCGATACGATTCTTGCCGTCGGTATCTCTGCCGCCTGGGGAGCAGCGATGGTCAATTCCGGTGCTACCGTACTCGACCATCTGCCTCACGGTTCTTTCTTTCATGCCACGGGGGGAGTCTGCGAACTGACTTTCAGGGAACGTCTTAAACTGATTCCTTACGAAACTTTGATAGGAGCGGTGCTGGCGGCTTCCACCACTCTTTTATGTCTTGTCTTATAACTTTTAATCCATAGAAATGTCAACTAAGAATCGTCTTCTTTCACTCGATGTATTGCGCGGCATTACCATTGCCGGGATGATACTGGTCAACAACGCCGGTGCGTGCGGATATCCGTATGAACCGTTGCGCCATGCAAAATGGGATGGATTTACCCCTGCCGATCTTGTCTTTCCTATGTTCATGTTCCTGATGGGAATCTCTACTTATATCTCTTTACGCAAATATGAATTCCGGTGGAAACCTGCCATCGGCAAGATATTGAAACGGGCTGTCCTGTTGTTCCTTATCGGGGTTGCCATGAAATGGTTTGTGAACGCTTGTGAAAGCGGGGTCTGGACGGATTGGGAACACATGCGCATTTTGGGTGTCATGCAGCGTCTGGGCATCTGTTACGGAGTGACCGCTGTGTTGGCTTTGTTTGTTCCCCACCGTCGTTTTCTGCCCGTTGCTCTCTTGCTTTTATTGGGCTATTTCATCCTGCAACTTATTGGAAACGGTTTTGAAAAGAGTCCCGGCAATATCATGGCAATTGTTGATTCCACCGTCTTGGGAACCAGTCACATGTATCTCCAGGGACGGCAGTTCGTAGAGCCGGAAGGTATTCTGAGTACGATCCCTTCGGTGGCACAGGTGATGATCGGTTTTGTATGCGGACGTGCCATCCTCGGGCGGAAGGACAACGGGGAACGGATGCAGTATTTGTTTCTGACGGGTACTACACTGTTGTTTTCAGGGTATCTGTTCAGCTACGCCTGTCCTTTGAACAAACGGTTATGGTCGCCCAGTTTTGTACTGGTCACATGCGGTATAGCTGCGCTTTCACTGGCTGCGCTGATTTACGTTATTGATGTGCGGCAACAGAAACGGGGATGGACTTTCTTCGAGGTCTTTGGAGCCAATCCTTTGTTTCTCTATGTGGCAAGCTATATATTCGGTGAACTTTTCCGGTTGTGGGGCGTGAGTGGCTTTTTGTTCGACACGGCACTCCAACCGCTGTTCGGCAACTATTTCGGCTCCTTCATGTATGCCGTTCTTTTCTTGTCGCTCCACTGGGCGGCAGGATACATCCTGTTTAAAAAAAGAATCTATATAAAACTATAAACTATAATCATGAAAAGAAGCATTTATTTACTTTTTGTACTCCTTTTCCTGTCCCTTTCGGCAGGGGCGAAGGAGAAAGATGTGGCGGTGGTGCAAGCCCTGGTGCAGCGGCTCATTCCGTCTTATGCCGATAATTTCCAGTTCCGGAAGGTGAAAGCCATCGATGGCAAAGACCGTTTCCGTCTGGAGAGCGACCGCGGGAAGATAGTGATAAGCGGCAACAATGCCAATTCGATGGCAATGGGGTTGAACCATTATCTGCGATACTACTGCCTGACCACCATCTCATGGTATGCCGACATTCCCGTTGAAATGCCCGAAGTGCTTCCGGCTGTCAAGGAAGCCATCGATGTGGAGGCGAAGGTGGACAAGCGTTTCTTCCTGAACTACTGTACGTATGGATACACGATGCCCTACTGGCAGTGGGCGGATTGGGAACGGTTCATCGACTGGATGGCGCTGAACGGTGTCAACATGCCTTTGGCCATTACCGGACAGGAAGCCGTGTGGTATAAAGTCTGGAAGAAGATGGGAATGACCGATGAAGAAATCCGTTCGTACTTTACCGGCCCCACTTACCTCCCCTGGCACCGAATGGCGAACATCGACGGTTGGAACGGCCCGTTGCCGATGCAATGGCTGGACAATCAGGTGGAGCTTCAAAAGAAGATTCTCGCCCGCGAACGCGAACTGAATATGAAGCCCGTCCTCCCGGCTTTTGCCGGACATGTGCCTGCCGGATTGAAACGGATTTATCCGGATGCGAACATCCAATATCTGGGCAAGTGGGCAGGCTTTGCCGATACCTACCGTTGTCACTTCCTGAACCCGGAAGAACCTTTGTTTGCTACCATCCAGAAGCGTTTCCTACAGGAGCAGACGCGGCTTTTCGGAACCGATCATATCTATGGGGTCGATCCATTCAATGAAGTCGATCCGCCCAGTTGGGAGCCGGAGTACCTGAGTGAAATATCTTCCAACATGTACCGTACCCTGACAGCCGCTGATCCGAAAGCGGAATGGATGCAGATGACCTGGATGTTCTACCACGACCGGAAGGATTGGACTGCCCCGCGCATCAAAGCCTTGCTGACGGGTGTGCCGAAAGATAAGATGTACCTTCTCGATTATCATTGCGAAAATGTGGAACTGTGGAAAACCACCGACCATTTCCACGGACAGCCTTACATTTGGTGTTATCTGGGTAACTTCGGTGGCAACACCACCCTCACCGGGAATGTAAAGGAGAGTGGCAAGCGTCTGGAGAATGCTTTGCTCGATGGCGGCAGTAACCTTCACGGCATCGGTTCGACACTCGAAGGGCTGGACGTTATGCAGTTTCCTTATGAATACATCTTTGAGAAAGCCTGGAACCTGAACCGGGATGACGATGCATGGCTTCATGCCTTGGCCGACCGTCATGCCGGAACCGTATCGCAACCCGTTCGTGAGGCCTGGGACATTCTTTTCAACGATGTCTACGTGCAAGTTCCCCGTACATTGGGCATATTGCCCGGCTATCGTCCGGAAATGGACAAACCGAATAAACGCATCACGAACGATTACTCCGATACCGTTCTGTTGAAAGCCTGGGACAAGTTGCTTCAAGCTCCCGACTGCAATCGGGACGCACTTCGTCTGGATATCATTGCCGTAGGCCGCCAGTTATTGGGCAATTACTTCAAGACATTGAAAGAAGATTTCGACCGTATGTATGCCGCCAAAGATGTACCCGGACTGAAAGCCCGTGCCTCCGAGATGCGTGAAGTGCTGAGTGACCTGGACAAGCTTACCGCTTTCCATAGCCGTTGTTCGCTCGATAAATGGATTGCCGATGCCCGCGCTTTAGGCGATACTCCGGATTTGAAAGATTATTATGAGAAGAATGCCCGGAACCTTATCACAACCTGGGGAGGAAGCCTGAACGATTATGCCAGTCGTGCATGGTCGGGACTTATCAAGGACTATTATTCCAAACGTTGGGATATGTATCTGGATGCCGTACTCCTGGCTACTGAAAGCAACTGCCCTTTCGACCAGAAAGAACTGGATGCCTCGGTCAAAGCCTTTGAAGATGCCTGGGTAGATTCCACCACCCCCGTTACCGTGCAATCGGAAGGGGATTTAATGACCTACGCCCGTTTCCTGTTGAAGAAGTACGAACGGCGCATCCATTGAAGTCGTAAACAGGCTTTATGAACGGTTGGAAAACATACCTTTTCCAATAAGTGAAATATGTATGGTCAAACCATTGGATAGTAGCTTCTTATATTCATATAGTCCTATATTAATATAAAAAACATCCGGATGTTTTAGTATAGAACATCCGGATGTTGTGGTATAAAACATGGGGGTGTTTTTTGCAAGAACATCCCCATGTTTTTACTATTTAAAGCCGAGTATTAAATTGTTGGATCAGTATCTTTCTGTTTTAGTATAAGAGGATTTCTTTCGTTGATAAAGGAATACCCATATATTGGTTTGGAATGAAGGTGAAGAAATAGAAGGTATTATTATTTAATATAAACTATTTCTATCCGGCAAAACTCTTTCGAACATAAGAAACTATTTCCATTATGCCGGATTCTTTTTAAACTAAACTTTACTTTTCTCCGTGCCTAATCTCGATTTATTTCAAAAAAAGAATGATTGAAACACAATGATTGAGTAAAATGATTGGGATATGCAAGTAAACTAATTGTTATTTTGATAGTTTAAATATAATTATTATATTTGGCGAATATAACCTGTCATAAATTCCTGTCAGTTATGAAGAAGATTATCTTTGCTTTCATCCTGTTATGCGGATTTGCCTTTGCTAATGCTCAAACCGCAAAAAATCCTTTTGAAAAATACGGTTTTAAGAAAGTTCGTGCCTATTCTTTCTCCAAAGGAGAATTTGAAGAATTTCATGATAATAAAGAAATCGTTGAAATCGGTTCAGTGTTATACAATACCAAAACAAAAAAGGTAGTTGGATATGTCAAAGCGACCGATAAGGATGTGCCCGCTGCAACTCCTGCCATGTCGATTGATCCGTTATGTGAGAAATATCCCTGGATTTCCCCTTATGCGTATTGCATGAATAATCCGATACGTTTTATCGATCCGGACGGTTTGGACGTTTATCGTTTTGACGATAAGACAGGAACTTTTCATTTAATGGAAACAAATGATGATGCAACAGACAAAGTAATGGGATATCATCAAAATAAAGCAGGGGATTGGGTACAAAATAAAGGTTTTTTCCAGATAAAAACCCGTATGGATGGTATTGAGAAGGGTATTTTGAATGATGGGATAAATTTTAAAACGGATAATAATTTAATAGAGATAGGGGGAGAGGGTCAGCCTACTTTAGAGGGAGTACAGAGCTTTGTCGTTGATTTGTCTGAAATGGTTGGTAAGGAAATAGGCGGTTATGATATAGCAAACAAAGGAAGTGACAGTCCGAGTTATGTTCATATAGGCAAATACAAAAATAATAAATATAATGAATCAGTTAAAAGTTATTATCCTTATAGGGATTATTCTTCTAAATTGGATATGAATTCCGTATATGAACATACGGACTGGCATACTCATCCTTCTCGAGCATCCGATTCGGATAGATCACAAGATTCCGAACGGGATAAAAAGATGAAGTTAAAAACACAAAGGGATCATCCACATGTGAAGAAATTTATAATCTTGACAAAAGGTTTTTCTCCGATATCTTACTAATATGAAGTTATTTAGTTATAAATTATTTATAGGATTAATAATCCTTTCCTTTTGTTGTTCTGCAATAAAAGATAGTGATAATAATGCTAATTTGCGAAATGAAGCAATTATTATCGCCATTGAAGATTTTTTAGATAATTGTAGTTTGCAAAAGACTGACAACGCTTTCGAGGCTAATGTTTATATTGAAAATGATGACATATTAGTTTTAGGTATTTCCGGGACATATGGATTTAAAATTTATCCAAGTTCTAAAGATACAATAGGTGCTGAAACCCGAATATTTCCGTCTCATTATATAGAAAGAAACAATAAGCTAATATATTATTGGGTAGATTCAATTAATGTATTGACAGAAGAGATAGTCAAAGTACTTGCAAAATACAACCAAATAGATTCCTCTTATGTAAATTATGAAAATGCTTATCCTGATTATCTTTTAGATGAAAGTATAAAAGGAGCGCATTATTATTTTTGTAAAAACGATTTGTCTATTTACAAAAGAGTTGTTACAAGAGTTGGTATAGGGTGGTATGATCCTCCTAAACTGAATTGCTACAAGAAAAAAAAGAAAAGGTAATGAATATGATAAAATGAACCCTATCTCAAAAACTATTGATATGAAGTTATTCAGTTATAATATGTTTATAGGATTAATAATCCTTTTCTTTTGTTGTTCGGCCATGAAAGGTGGAGATGGTGATCACCTGCGAAATGAAGCGATTATAATCGCCATTAATGATTTTTTGGATAACTGTAGTTTGCAGAAGACTGATAGCGTCTTCAGCGTATATATTGATATTGATAATGAAGATATATTGGGTTTAAGTATTTCGGGGGAGTATGGCAATAAAATTTATCCAACCTCCAAAGATACGATAGGTGCTGAAACTCGAATATTTCCATCTCATTATATAGAAAGAAACAATAAGCTAATATATTATTGGGTTGATTCAATTAATGTGTTAACGGAAGAAATTATAAGAGTACTTGCAAAATACAACCAAATAGATTCTTCTTTTGTAAGTTATGAAAAAGCCTATCCTGATTATCTTTTAGATGAAAGTATAAAAGGAGCGGATTACTATTTTTGCAAAAATGATTTATCCATCTACAAAAGAGTAGTTACAAGAATTGCTATGGGATGGTATGATCCTCCTAAGCTGAATTGCAATAAGAAAAGAAAGAAAAACTGAATATGATAAGACAGACTTTGCTATTAGTGATTGTTGTTTTTATACACTTCCATGCAAATGCACAAATAAACTAATTATAATTTTGATAATTTAAATATAATTATTATATTTGGCGAATATAACCTGTCATAAATTCCCGTCAGTTATGAAGAAGATTATCTTTGCTTTCATCCTGTTATGCGGATCTGCCTTTGCTAATGCTCAAACCGCAAAAAATCCTTTTGAAAAATACGGTTTTAAGAAAGTTCGTGCCTACTCTTTCTCCAAGGGAGAATTTGAAGAATTTCATGATAATAAAGAAATCGTTGAAATCGGTTCAGTGTTATACAATACCAAAACAAAAAAGGTAGTTGGATATGTCAAAGCGACCGATAAGGATGTGTCCGCTGCAACTCCTGCCATGTCGATTGATCCGTTATGTGAGAAATATCTTTGGATTTTCCCTTATGCGTATTGCATGAATAATCCGATACGTTTTATCGATCCGGACGGTCTGGATATTTATCGTTTTGACGATAAGACAGGAACTTTTCATTTAATGGAAACAAATGATGATGCAACAGACAAAGTAATGGGATATCATCAAAATAAAGCAGGGGATTGGGTACAAAATAAAGGTTTATTCCAGATAAAAGCCCGTATGGATAATATTGAGAAAGGTATTTTGAATGATGGGATAAATTTTAAAACAGTTGATAATGCTATATCCGTAGGAGGAGAAGGGCAAGCAACAGTAGAAGGAGTGCAAAATTTTGTTATAGAACTGTCAGAAATGGTAGGAAAAGAAATTTCTGGATATGAATATTCAAATAAAAGTGAAAGTGTACCAAGTAAAGTCTATATAAGTAAATATCAAAATAATAGTGATCAAATGACTCAAACATCGTTTAATCTAAATATAGCTGGAGTTAAGTCAATTAATGAAATTAATATTCATACGGATTTCCATAAACATTTATCAAAATTTCCGGTAAGTGATAGGACACAACCTTCAGGTTTAACAGGTAGTGGAGGGGGCGATATTGAGCATAAAGAGAGTCAAAAGGTAAATGGAATAAAGAAATTTATTATATTGACAAAAGGATTCTCTCCAATACCCTATTAAAATGAAAAAGTCAAAATTTATTTTTTTATTACTGTTTTGTTTTGTTTTTGAAAATTGTGCAACTTCAAAATGGAAAAAAGAATTGGTTTCGGAGGGGAATACTGTTAATGCTATAAACAACGCTATTACTGATTTTTTAAATACATCAAAACTAAGTAAAAAAGATACGGTATTTAGTTTAAAAGTTACCGATGCTGGTAACGGGATTTTGGTAATTGGCATAATTGGAGCAGTTAATAAGATATATCCGACTGATAAAAATAAAGTGGGAGCTTTTGATGAGTTTTTTCCTACTAGATATATCATAAGGGATGAAAAATTATTTTATTGGAATGATACAACTCAGGTTATAACTCAAGAAATGATTTCCACTCTGGAAAGATTTGATCAGATTGATTTTAACTGGAGTAAAGAATATATTTTACCACCTTTGATAATTGACGATGGAAAAGAAGGTATGGTTTATTATTTTTGTGAAAATGACTTGCGAAACTATAAAAAAAATGGGTCAGGGACTATAAGGCAACATTATGATCCCCCTAAGCTGAATTGCAAGAAGAAAAGTAAGAAAAAAAACTGAATATGATAAGACAGACCTTGTTATTAGTGATTGTTGTTTTTATGCACTTCCATGCAAATGCACAAAAAAATTATTATGCGGAGGCTTTCTCGAAGTGTGAAAATATGCTTTCAGGAAAAAGCATACCCAATTTTCAAGAAGCTGTTTTTACGGTAGAAAATGCTTATCTCGACAACCAACTCGATAAGGTTGTGTTTGTTGATAATATAAATTTATACACGCAGATTTGTAAACAGATAATGAACTCCGGCAATATCGTTTATCCTGAGAAAGACAAGGATATTGCTGCCGGTCAATGTGCGGTTTTTCTTTTTATGACTGATACTATTCCTATTGTTTCTGGTAACGACATAATTGGCAGTATTCCATTTACTTATAATTTTGAGGATTATGCCGGTAAAGAGGAGTGGTCGAGTATGTTTGTATCGACTTTAATGCAAACAAATACGGGAAACTGCCATTCACTGCCTTATCTTTATAAAATAATAATGGATGAAATGGGCTATGAATGCCATTTAGCTTTGGCACCCAACCATATTTATATTAAAGTGCAGAACAAGAGAGTGGGTTGGTATAATATTGAATTGACATGCAGGGATTTTCCTACCGATGTCTGGTACGTTGCTTCAGGCTATATCCATACTGATGCGATCCGCAATGGGGTATACATGAAGGCGTTGTCGGACAAAGAATCCATCGCTCTTTGTCTTGTCGATTTAGCACAGGGCTATCAAGCCAGGTTCGGAATGAAGGATGGCTCTTTTATCTTAAAATGTTGTGATACCGCTTTAACTCATTTTCCCAATTATATCAATGCTTTATTACTGAAGGCGGAAACGATCACGGCATTACATAAGCAAGCAGTTCCCGATTCTGATGAAAGCCAAGAACTATTTGCACAAATGAATGAGATCTACACGATGATTCATAAATTAGGATACCGGAAAATGCCGCAGGCTATGTATTTGAACTGGTTGAGAAAGATGGGAACAGAGGATGTAGATAATAGAATGAAATCAATAATGGTCAAAAAAGATGAAGTTCAGCAAAATTAAATCTTTTATCAGGGTGCTTCTTTTATTCTTTTCGGTAGGTATATCATCACAAACTTTACCGGAAGTTAAACCTAAGTCCGGTTTAGTCCCTCAAATTCCGTTGTATCCATATGGTCGGCAACAGAGCAATCCGCACGACCGGCAATCAGCCAGTCCCTACAACAACGGGCAGCATAATCCCTATAGACTTAATGAATTATCGGATATTCAAAAGAGAAATGCCGCTATGATCTATGAAGACATGAGGCACTATCAGCGAATCCAAATGGAAATGCAGCGGCAATCGAACATAAGAATGCTTATTGAACGAAGTTTTCCTTCTCAAGCTGATATTCATAACACATCTGCTTATCAGCATGCTTTTAATGAAATTGAAGGCATGCTGAAAGGGGAACAGCCTATGAACCTAGGTAGAGTTGTGTTTCTTGTAGAAAACGCATACTATGAAGACTCATTGATTTATGATGCCTATCGAAAAGCTATTCAGGCAAAAGCACAACTTTGCAATGACAAAATCAAAGAAGGGAAATATGATAGAAATAATAATGTAGTTAAGAACATGATGCTTTTCAGCATTTTAACCGATACAATGAAGATAAGAACCGGAGGAAGAACTTTGATAAATTATCCCCTTAAATATGATTTGGATGATTACCAATCAAGAATTAGCTTTGACAGCCATTTTGTAACCAAGCTAATGAGAACTGGGGTCGGTCAATGTCAGTCAATGCCTTTATACTATTTGGTTTTGGCTGAAGAATTAGGGGCAGAGGCTTATTGGTCGACTTCTCCAAAACATAGTTTTGTGAAAATTAAAGATGAAAATGAGGCATGGTATAATTTAGAACTGACTTGTGGTGCAGTCCTTACAGATGCTCATTATATGAATAGCAGTTACATTAAAGTAGAGGCGTTGCAAAGCCGAACTTATTTGGAACCATTGGATAAGGTTAATACCATAGCACGAATGTTAATAGAATTAGCCGCAGGATATTATGATAAATATGGGATGGATGATTTCTATTTGAAATGTGCAAATACGGCTGCTCAATATCTCGCGAATGATCTGGATGCATTATTATGCAAGGCGGCCTACGAAACTCGGTTGACATTGATATTAGCAAACTTATTACAAGCCTCTAATCCGGAAGCATTGAAAGCAAAATCTCCTGAAGCCTACAAACACTTTGAGGCAATGCACGATCTATACAAACAGATAGATGATTTAGGTTACGAAGAATTACAGGAGGGAGTCTATGCGCAGTGGTTGAGGCATATAGCCAAATTGAAGGAAGAATCAGAGAAACGAGATAAATCAATCTTTTTACCCCTGCCCCGAGATTAAAGAGTATGTAATTCCTTTTACGAATTATTGTGTGAATATGCATTAGAAGAAATATTTGAAATGAATTGAAGCAGATGTAATTTGTAAGCTAAAATGTCGAAAGAAATAATTGCGAAATACGGTCTTTAATAAAAAACTTTTAATTGTAAAGTCTGAAATGATGGAATGATATTTTTAATAAAATTACGTTTGCCAGTAAGGCTAAGAATGTTTTTTATAGGAGGATTCTAATAAATGTAATTTTGAGTGGCAGGAGAAAAACCTTAAAAATATAAGTCAATAAAAGAATTGATATGTATAAACTAATTATTGTTTTCCTTATTGCATTCAGTGGAGCCTTGAAAATATCCGATCTTATTTGGGGATTCCCTAGAAGGTTGGGAAGTGGAAAAGAGAATTCTTAATATTGAATATGAACGTGTTAGAATGTTTGTTGATATAGATTCAGTGAATCCGGCTGCAAAGTATTTGACTTTATTTTTCATGATAAAAATAACTTATTATACTCCACTTATTAATATTGAGGGGGGTGCTACTTGGCTACCTTTTTGAGAAAATTAAAGTAGAAATGAAAGATTATGAACTATAATACAGAGTTAGTACTTAATAAATCTTATGGAGATTTCAGAAGGTTTTTTTGAGACATATGATAGTGATTTTGTCATGGAATCATTTTTAAATGAAATGGACAAATATGCTATTGTTATTCATGAATGGTGTAAGAAACATTGCTTGAAGGTAAAAACAAAAATTATATCTGAGGCTAAAATATCTTTAACACCATCATTCTCCTTGAGTAGCCAAATGATCAAATTCCTAAATAAAACAGATTCTGAAATTGATTTTGAACTGTCTATTTTGACGGAAAAAGAATATGAAAGATAGCCTTTGAAGTATAAATAATTGAATGTAAAATTTGGATAAATAGAATTGTTATGAAGCTTATTTTTGTTGTTATGTTATTAAACAGAGACTTTTAGGATTGATTGTCAGTTATTTTTTGTTTCTTCGCTTAAAGAATATGAAAATTACGTTTAATAAACGTCACAAATCAAAAAGTCAGGCTTATGAAACCACTACTTCTCTTCTTGTTCGCGTCTGTACTCTCTCTTGGGCTGTCCTCCCAGATTACCTTGAATAGTTTGTGTAACCTTCCCCGTTCGGGCGACCGCCTTGTCAAACAGCAAGTTGACTATAAGGCTCCCGGTGGTAAGGGAGTGGGGGTTGTCTGGGATTTCAGCGATCAAACCCCGTTGAACGACCATTACGAGTTGAATTACCGTTCCTTGGACGTACATTCTGATACCCTTGTCGGTACTGAACACCGCACGATGTACTATTATTATCTGCGTGGCGATTCCCTCTATTCCCTGGGTTATGAGAATCCCACTACCCTGATCACTTACCGCAAACCTGAAACCCTGCTCGTTTTCCCTTTCACTTACGGTCGTACGTTCACCGATTATTTTGAAGGGACTGGCAGTTATTGTGACCAGCTCGACATCCACGTACAGGGTAAGTCTCAGGTCACCGCGGATGCCTCCGGGATGCTTGTCCTTCCGGGGGGCGACACGTTGAGGCATGTTTTGCGCGTGCATCATCGCAAATGCATGGTCGAAAGTATGGAACCTTTCACCCCGGGTTCCTCCTTGCGCGCGGACACCCTCCCTCTCATCCTGAACCGCGACAGCATCGACTGGTACCTTGCCAATGACTCCTCCTCTTTGCAGGTGGACACTTGGCGTTGGTATGCGGATGGCTACCGCTATCCCATCTTCGAGTCCGTCTCCGGCTCTATTTGCTGCCTTGGAAAAGCATCCCCCTATTTTGCCACCTCCTTCTACTATCCTCCTCACGAACAATACTACGCGCTGGACGAGGATTCCGACAACCGGGAGAGACGTGACGGCTTCGTTGAAAAAGAATATTCCGTCTCCAACGGCAACGGTGAAGACGGTGATGGCAGGGGCTATTCCGATGAGCGTATCAGTTATGGCATCAGCATCGATACTCAGGGCGAGCTGAAGATCGATTATCTCCTCAACGAATCCGCAGATGTGCTGATCGGGCTTTATGACTTGCAGGGTCGTCAGCTGAGTGATGTCCGTAGGCAGGAAAGTCCCGCTGGTCGTTATACCGAAACGCTTTCTCTGGTTGATTTTCCGGACGGTGAATACCTTCTCCGTCTGGTTGTTGGCGGAAAGACTTACGGTGAGAAAGTCCTGAAGCGGTAGTCTTTAAGAATACCATATTATAATCCTGTTTTGAATCTTAAAAGCAGAAACACAATGAAAAGGCTTTATTTCATCATTTCATTACTATTTGTGATTAATTCCCTCTTTTCACAGGAGAGCAGCCAGAATTATGTCCTTACCCGCACTTTTCTCAACGAGTCCGGAACTAAATATATTGATAACATCCAGTACTTTGACGGTCTTGGTCGCCCTATCCAGACCGTTCAGAAAGGTGTGACCCCCAACCGTTCGAATCTTGTCACCTTGCAGGAATATGATGGTTTCGGCCGTGCGACCAAGAGCTGGCTTCCCCATGTCAGTACCTCCTCCTACCTCGATCCCGTTTCTTTCAAGAGCGCTGTTCCCGGTACTTACAATGGCGACAGCCGTCCTTATGACGAGACGGTCTATGAGGACTCCCCTTTGAACCGCGTGGTTAAACAATACGGCCCCGGGGCATCTTGGGGGACACATCCTGTTTCCACCTCTTATTTGACGAACGATGATAGTAAAGAGCTTGTCTGTAAATACTATTATGTTACTTCGACTGACAGTCTGGCACAGGACAAAGTTTACCCTGCGCGGGAATTGTATGTTGCAAAATCCACCGATGAGGACGGAAATGTCTCTTACCTCTTCACGGACAAGTTGGGCCGCCAGCTTCTTAGCCGGCAAATGTTGAATGCCACTCCGTATGATACTTATTATGTCTACGATGATTTCGACAATTTGCGTTTTGTCCTCCCTCCCGGCTATCAAGATACGGACAGCCTCTCCCTTTTTGCATACCAATATAAGTACGATGAATACGGGCGTTGCATCGAGAAAACACTTCCCGGCTGCGAGGTCGTAAAATATGTTTATGACAAGGCTGACAACCTCATCTTTTCCCAGGACGGTGTTCAACGCAAGAAGGGCGAATGGACCTTCTACCTTTACGATCTTTTCCATCGCCTTGTGATGCGTGGCATCTGTACCAATACGAACACCTCTTTGGTAAAAAGCCAGATTGTCAAGACCCAACTGGCAAGAAATTCCTCCACCCGCATGATCCTTGCAGCGGGAATAGGTGATACGGGCTATTCCTCTTCTTTTGGAATATCCTCACCCGTCCTTCACACAGTGAACTATTATGACGACTATACTTTCCTGAACCTCAGTGGCTTTTCCGGCAAGGAAGGCGGCAGTGTGAATGCCAAGGGGCTGTTGACAGGCAATATCACTTTTGATCTGGATGGTTATACAAGCTACTGTACGGTCAGCCATTATGACACTCATGGTCGGGTCACGAAAGTAATCAGTGACAATGCCATGCGAGGCACGGAGACCACTACGACATCTTATACCTTTACAGGCAAACCGCTTGTCGTGGAATATAGCCATGTCGCCCGGAGCGTCAGCCCCCCCTTATTCTCCCATATTGAAACCTATCGTTACACTTATGACCATGCGGAACGTTTGACCAAAGTAACGCACCAATTGGATGAAGACCCTTCGGTCGTATTATCCGAAAACGCCTATGACGAGTTAGGCCGTTTGCAATCAAAAAGATTCCATGGGAATTCGAACCTTACAACCAATTACAGTTACAACATTCGCAATTGGGTGACAAAAATTTCAGGCAATTCCTTTAAGCAGTCCCTCTACTACGATAGCAATGACGGTGGCTCCCCGGCCTGTTTCAACGGTAATGTCAGCGTGATGGAATGGCGTGTGGGTACTACCGCGTCTCAAAGATATGATTTCTCTTACGATGCCCTGAATCGCCTGCTTTCGGCTGACTATTCCAGTTTTCAATTGGCTGTTACTGGAAATTTCCCCAACTTCAGCGAGCGCGTTCTTGAATATGACAAGCAAGGTAACATCCGCCGTCTTCAACGATATGGCAAAGATTCACATTTCAGTTCAATTCAGGGGCCCCCTAAGTATACTTACCCGCGTGTTGATGATTTAACATTGAATTATCGGGGTAACCAGTTGATAAATGTCAGTGATGCGGGTATTGATCCTTTGGCGAGCGGCAGTTTCAACTATATTGATCTTCATGACGACGGCTCTGATGATTTTGCTTATGATGCCAATGGCAATCTGACGAAAGACTTGGACAAGGACATCAATTCCATCTCCTATAATTGCCTCAACCTGCCGGAAGAGATATCATTTACTGACAATGGCAATCCCCGCAGCATTTCTTACAGTTATGATGCCAATGGTCTTAAACTGAGTGCCGAACATGTGATTACAGATTTTACACTCACGCCTATGTCTTCCTTGTCGGTTCAAGGAAACATGAGTACGAGTTCACCTACACGGCACTTTATTAAAACTTTTTATGGTGGAAATGTAATTTATAAGAGCAATAACACGATTTATGGTGACAAATGGAGTTCGCCTAAGACCAGGATCGAGCGTATTTTAACAGAAGAGGGCTATATCACGTTGGATGGTGAAGACCATGAATATCATTATTACCTGAAAGACCATTTGGGCAATATCCGCGTTGTCATGAATCAAGATGGAGAGACTATTGAGCAGTCGAACAACTATTATCCATTCGGTGGTATCTTTGAAAGTACCGGAGATGGTGAACAACCATACAAATTCGGTGGTAAAGAGTTCGATCCTATGCATGGATTGAATTGGTGTGATTTCGGAAACAGGTACTTAAGAAATGACGGGCCCGGCTGGATGAGCATTGATCCGTTATGTGAAAAGTATTATTCGATTAGTCCGTATGTATATTGTAATAATAATCCTGTGAATTGTATTGATCCTGATGGGAGAGATTGGTATCAAAACAATACGACTGGAGCTTACTACTGGCAGGAAGGGCATGAACCAATTGATGGATATACATATATTGGTCCTGAAGTTTCTATACAATTGGGACAGAATTCTTATTTTAATGCCTATCAAAATGCTGGTGTAGTAGCAAATAAAGCTGTAAGTGCCTTTGATTTAATATATTCCAGTGGAAAACTACAAAATCAGTTTTTGGGTAAAGATAGTCCTTTATCAGAGAATTCTAAATCTGAATTATTCAATGGTTTAGTTAATCGGGAAGTGAATGAATTAGGATTAGAATTAGGACAAAGATTACTGTATGCTGAAGCTATTTTAAGTGGTATTGGAAGTGTTGGCTCAATTGGAAGATTAGGGAACTTGCTATTTAAAAATATGACTAAGGGAGGAAAGACTGCTTTTTTTAAGGGTGCAAAATATTCTAATAAGGTTGTTAGCCAAATGAAAAAAGCGGATGATATAGTTCATAGTTTTCCTAAAAGCGTAGATGGATATGCTACTAAATTTGGTCAATGGAGTATAAAAATAGGTGCTGACGGAAAAGTTTACCAGTGGTTGGAAATGCCAGGCAGCTATGGAGGTAAAACAGGTGTGTTTGAATATATTAAGGATGCCAACGGAATAATTAATCATAGATATTTTAAAATACCATAAATTATGAAATCACTGTTAAGTTATTTGGATTTTCCTTTAGAAGATGGAAAACCTTTGTCGGAAATAAATCCGGGGAGTGATGATATTGCATTAACAATAAAAGATGTTTTGCACGTATTGAATATATTAAATAAAAATCAGGTTGCTATTTTGGGAGGTGAAATATTTTCCGAAAAAGAAAATGGTAAACTTGTATATGCTTACCAGTTCTGGGGAGATGGGCAAGAATTCCATTGCTTGGATTGGTATTGTGATAAAACTGATTATGAAACTCAAGAAGATTATGTCAAACGAAGTTATGATATTGCTAAAGATAGCATTAAAATTGCAAATGACGTCGCCAAACGTTTAGGCAAAAGATGCTATGTAGCTATCTATATATAGATTAGCACATTTTTATTAGCGAGAGAAACTATTGAAAAAGTTGTAGGGAATGTATTCGCTTTGGGAATTGGAAGAATTCATGAAATTAAATAAAACCAGAAAGTTAAATCCGCAGGAGGAGAAGCTTTTAGAAGAATTGATAGTGCGGTCAAATAAAAATATTCTTTCTACTTGGAAGAGTGATTTGATAGTTTCTTCTTTAGATGATGGAGGAATGGGAAGTTTAGCATTATTTCCTGGTAATACGATTAATGAAGATCGTCATTTTGGTTCGCAAGTAAGTGAATGTCAATTTAGAGATGTTGATGGAGTGTTGGTAATAGCTTCCTTATATTTAGATAAAGATGATAAACTTTTCGAAATGAATATTTGGAAAGTTGATTTCAGTAAGCTGATAAAGATTCCATCACATTTTGAAAATGTTAGTTTTGAGAATTCTAACATACTTAATTGAAATAGTTGTGATTAATAGAAGAAGGATATAAAATAATTATGAAACTAAAATTTGTGCTTTTATTACTTGTATTATCAAGTACTTTATTTAGTCAAGAGATAAGCATTCCAGTTTCTCCCAATATTTCTTCACTGGGCGAATACGGTAATTTCCCTATAGGGTATCATACAGGGACACCCGTAATAGAATTCCCTTTTTATGAAATTAATTTGGACGGATTAATTATTCCAATTAAATTAAAGTATAATTCTTCCGGAATCCGGGTGGATCAAAGTGCCGGTTGGGTTGGTTTAGGCTGGGCTTTGGAAACGGGGGGGCACATTACTAAAGAAGTAAGAGGATATAATGATTTTATTTATGACGATGTATCAGCTCCGGGGGGGACATCTTCGGGATATTATTATGTGTACTCAGGAAATTATGGAAAGTTTCTTCATAAGCTTAGCTATGATCCGAAAACAGGAATAATAACAGGAGGAGAGAATTTAATGTCCGATGAAACATATGCAGTTTCAAATTGTGATAACGAACCGGATTTATATCATTTTAATTTCTGTAACTATTCTGGTACCTTCTATTTTAAGCCGCATGAGGCAGGAGAACCTGCTTCCGATTTTATTAAACCTATTATTAAATCTTCAAACCAATATTTGGATATTACATATAATAAAGTAGAAGGATCATGGTGCATAATTGACCAGCAAGGATTCAAATTCATTTTTGAACCCAAAGAGCGTACTTGGGTTTATGTTGAAAAGACAAAATATGAGACTCCGGAATTTAGTAGAGATAAAAACAGATTGAATCTTGGGAAGAGAGGAGCTATAACTGATACAAGTTGCTTATTGCAATCCATTGAATCTCCCAGAGGCAAAAAGGTAAGTTTTACATATAATGTAGAACATTCCAGTACCCCTATAATGACTTCTCATAATTTTGATATTCCAATACTAATGGAAGGATTAAATGGGATAACGATCGGAGGTGGAGGATATAATAGTTACAACTACACTTATTCTAAAATAAGCCAATTACTACCTAAAACTATTGAGTTTAGCGAGGGGAGCATTTCTTTTATAACCTCCGGAAGAACGGATTTGGATCTTTTTTTAGATAATTATGATGTCCGATCAGCTCTTACTCCCTTAAGACCGCAAAAATTAGACAAAATTATTATTAAAGACTTAGCAGGTAACGATGTTAAGAATATTAGGTTCAACTATAATTATATGGGAGATAGCACTGATTATAAACTTTGCCGATTAATGCTTAATTCGTTTGAAATCACTGATAAACAAGGACAAGGGAAGCATCAATATAAATTTTCGTATAAAAGTGGAGTTTTACCAGCTAAGAATTCATATAGTACAGATATGTGGGGATATTATAACGGAGCTATAAATAAAGTTCAATTTCCGACTTACACAACTTTAAAAACCAAAGCTAATACAAATAATATTTATAAATATCCGGAATCCTATTTAGATGAAGGTGCCAATAGGTTTACACACGATGCATACATCCAATATGGGACTTTAGATATGATTGAATATCCAACCGGAGGTAAAACCCGGTTTGTATATGAGCCACATGATTTTCAAGATGGAACTAATAGTGGATTTATAAGGAAGGTTCTTCCTTATTCTTCTCTTTCATACAGTCCGGATAATAGTTCCCAGCAAAGTAATGCTTTTACTTATGGAAAGGATTTTGTCTTAGAGGAAGATTCATATTTAAGGCTGACGTATCATTATCATATAAACAATTCGCTCAAGCCAGCTTTGCCTACTTCAGGTCGCATAATTCTTCAGGAAAAAACGGGAAGCAAATATGTGGACTTATATGATAAAACGATTTATATTGTTAAAAATGACGAAACAATAAACTTTGATAGGGATGCTATTTATCTTAAAAAAGGGACTTATAGAATCAATCTATGGAGGAGTGACAAAGGAGATAATGGACAGGATATAAATTTTAACTACCACGTAACTGCAAATGCAGTGGCCTTTATCTGGCATAATGAGAGCAAAGGGGGAGGGCTTAGAATAAAAGAAATCCAGAATATAGACAATGGAGTAATAGTAAATAAGAAACAATATTCTTATTCGGAGAATGGAATGTCTTCAGGTTGTTTATTATCAACACCGGATTATGCTTTCTTACAGATATTGGATCCGACAATAAGAAGTAGTCTTTATTATTCATTATTATGGAATGAAATGGTGAAATTTATGCCTTGCTATAAAGGATTCAGTCCAAATTGGGGGACACCTTTTATCCCTAATAATGGTGCTGCTCCACAAGTGGTATATAAATATGTTGAAGAAAAGAATGTGGATATAAATAACAAAACAACTGGAAAAACAACTTATCGATATATGGCAGAACCGCTTAAAACAAAAATTCCGTTTCCATTACCCAAAGACTATCATGTAGGGAATGGTTCTTTATTGGAGGAAGCTTATTACGATAGTGACGGAATGCTATTAAAGAAAAAAGTATTCAGCTATTCTTTCAAATCTATACCAAACGCCCCAACTTCATATATACCTAAATTTTATGAGCCGGGTCAAAATTCTCTCGGATTGATGTTTTACGAGATTAAACCTGAATTTTGGAGTTTGGATTCTACTTTAGAAACAGATTATTTTGATCATGGACGAAATTTTGCCAGTAAACGTACAGGATATAAATATGATATGAAGAATCGTCTCGTAAATATTCAAACGGTTACTTTTGGAAACACTTCTCTCGTTACCCGAACTAAATTTGCAAAAGACTTTACGGATCAAATAACAGGGAAAATGGTAGAAAAAAATATGATTGGAATTCCTCTTGAGACGATTACTCTGAAAGATGAAAAAATCATCTCCGGTAGTAAAACACAATATGTTTTTAATGCCGGATTGAATGCTGTTTTGAAGAAGGGTTCCTGTACATTGAAGCAAGTGCCATCTTTGACATTGGCAAATAATTATTCCCAATATTTTGAAGAGGATTATACGGTATCTAAATATGATGATTCTGGTAATCCCGTTGAGATAATAAATAAGGATGGGACGCATGATATTTATCTTTGGTCGTATAATGGGCAATATGTGGTTGCAGAAATAAGGAATTCTACCTATGCGGTTGTTAATTCGGCTTTATCATCGGTTGGCTTGACTTCTATTGCAAGTTTATCTACAAATACTAATCCGGACAAATTGAAATTGGATAAGCTAAGATCACAACCGACTCTTAGTGATGCTCGTATAACAACGTATAAGTTTATGCCTCTGATTGGAGTAACTCAAATGACGGATGCTTCGGGCTTTACAACCTATCATGAATATGACACTTTTGGACGTTTGATTCGTACAAAGGATTTGGATAATAATATGATTCAGAAAAATGATTATCATTATAGGAATGAATAGAAACAAGTATTGAGACGGAACCAATTTTCAAGTCAGATCACGGGTGAAGGTCTAATATATTTTATGAGAAAACTTATATTTAAGGAATAAGAAACAATGAAGCTGTCTCTCAGTCGGCTTCATTGTTTCTTATTCCTTAATAATATCTATTTGGTTAGGAAAATACCTCTTCCTTTTATTTGATGATATAAATCAGGCTTAAGCCGAGCTTTGTCGGACCGAAATAATTCTTATGCCCGCTGTTGAGCTTCGTACCGCAGTCTTGGCAGTTATAGCGGTCGTAATCGACACGGGCATAACCAACACCGACGGTAGCTTCCATGCTCCACCTTTTTTTCAATATCCAATGGTATCCATAGGAGACGCCTGCTCCGTACAGCTTTCCTTGGTATCTGTGGTCTTTCAATCCCGGATAAAGGTCGAATGGTAATTTGATTCCTTTGGCATTGAACTCGGCATAGTGCGCATGGATACCGAAGAATGAGCCGTTGAACTTTTCACACAGCCAATAGCGCAGCTCCGGTTGCACAAGCCAGTGCTTGAACTGTTTGTTATTGAACTCCCATGGGTTGTAATTGCCCGATATATCTAATGTCAGTTTCGGGGCGAGTGCTACTTCCACACCCAGGTTCATGGAAGTGGTAGCGTCATAAAGCAGATTGCTTTTTATTCCTACCACCTGGCTGTATGCAGCAAAGGAAAGTAGGCTGAAGGCTAATAATACTAAAGCTTTTTTCATTTGTTTCTAGTTTTATTCAATAGGTTGTCGGTGTACTCCAACTGCCGGATAAGGTTAGGTTGTCTACTCCTAACAACGGGAGGTTGATGGGTACGGAGACGGTTATATTATTTAATAATCCTTTTACAGTTCCGTTGAGTATCGGGCCGAGTACAGGAATACCTGTTAATATTCCATCCAAGTTGGCTATATTTGCTAATTGTACGGACAGGGTTAGCGAATGATTGCCATCGGTTTGGGCGGTATACGATTTCAGTCCCAGGTCGACGAACGAGTAATTGGCTTTATATCTGAAGTTGGTTGCGACAGTAGCTTGGATGGGGTCTGTTATATCTATAAATACTCCGGTTAGCAAATAAGGGCTGCCTACGATATTGTCTATTACCAATCCGCCAATGAGTCCCTGTTTGACCACATTAATCTTACGTACATCGAATACACCATTGAAACCTCGGATAAGGATATCCTTTTCGTCATATATGGTTCCTGGAGTAAAGGTATATTTGAAAAGATGGTCTCCCGTAAAAACGGATTGGACATTGAGACTTAAATCCATTGTTTGCGGAAAGTTGCGGATGGTGACAATGGCGGCATTGGCTTCATCCGTTGCCCAAGGATTCAATAGAACTCCTAAACCGGCCAAAGCTCCCTGTTGGTTAGCATTGCCCGTCAGTGCCATTCCTATCTGGTTGGTGAGCTGTTGCAGCAAATTCTGATAAAGGGCATTCACAACTTGATTTATCACTGCATTTTTTACAAGATCGACTGCTTTATCAAGTCCTCCGACTACATCGTACACTAAGTTGCCGACTGGACCTAAATTCAACGCATTTTTAATGGCGGCCGGAAGAACCGCATTGACGGTGGTTTGGATAGTACCATTGTAATTTAATTGCGTGACAATATTATTCTCTAATTTATTTAATGCTGTTTGTGCATCCACGAAGTTGCGGTGCAGGTTCAGCATACTGATAATCCGTTGCAACGTGACAGTAGGTTGTGCGGCAGCGTCCGAAAAGCCTATTTTTGCCCAGTAGTATTCAGAAGTATCTGTAAACTCGGCACCTGGCAATACGATGCGGGCATCCGTCATTTTTCCTTTATAATTTGTCAGCACGTCTGCGTACGTTGTGGTTCCCCCTGATCCGGGAATCGGGAACATGGTCTTTTCTATGTTAGCCAGGAAAATGGCCGTGTAAGTTCCTTTTGGTAATGTATCTTTTACAGCTGTAAACGGCCATGTAGGTATAGGGTTGGCAGGTGTGAGTATTACTTTCTCTTTGACGTACTCTCCTGCCGAGTTGTAGATAACATAACGGATGTGCCGGACTCTTCCATCTGCTCCGGTCACAGGCGTTCGTGTGATGTCATCTTGTCCGGCTAAAAAACTTACCACGAAATATCCTTCGGGAACATCGTCAGAGGAGCCTTCCGATGGTAATTCTTTCTCTGGGAGCGGTTGGGGAGCAGTCATGTCTTCCATCCCTTTTTCACAACTTGCAAGCAGAAAAAGGGAGAGTACACTTGTTGATATGAATAGAGCTGTTCTCATCTCCGTAATTGTTTTAATAGTTAGCTGATTCCGTCCCAGGCGTTATCGTCTAGGTTGATAGTACCCGTAAGAATGAAGACTAGGGTGCTGTTTATGTATTTACCATCTATTTGGACCCAATGGTTGGGCGTGAAAATGATTCGGTTGCCTGAAACAACGTTCGGACTATCAACTATGCTGATGGGATAGTTCTGACTGAATGTTCCGTAAGCTATTCTTATATAAAAAAGGGTTTTTCTTGCATCCGGTGTACCAAGCATATACTGATTGAAAGTTACTTTTCCGGCTACGGGAGTTTGCCCGGGAAATGTTTTCAGTCCGCTGTCTCCTGCCGTTTGCCAAGTGAGAGGTGTTCCGTCCGTAGCACGGGTAGCGGTGACCAGTTGCTCGGCTATCAGTGAGACGGATGTGATGTAAGTTGGAATATTTGTGAGATTCAGCGTCAATCCGCTTACGATACGTTTCAGTGTACCCTGAATATTATTGATCTGCTCGGGTTTGAAGCTCGTGCCTATGGATTGTCCATTCATGTATCCTACTGCCATGCAGGAGAAAAACTCCGGAATATCGGTAGGAGATACGAGTTGCAGGTAAAAGTTGGCAAGCGTTGTAGGTGAAGTTGCCGAACCGAGGTTGAAGCGTCGAGTAGCACTACTCTGGTTTGCAAAATCATAATCATTCCGGTTATAGCCGATGATTAATATCCTATAAGTTGTTGCCGGGGTCAGGGTAAGTTTCGTTACCACGTTCGGAAACGAAGACACATTTATCTGTTTTGCCAGACTGTATACCGGAATGAAATTAGCAGGATCGTCCGCTGCAGCTTCATTCGTTTTTTGGAATGGCAGTACCAGGATACGGTTCACGGAAAGTGTGGCATCACCGGGCGCACGGGTTAATACCTCATTATGGCTGGTATTATTCAGTACGTTATAGCTGATGTTTAGTTCTACGGGGATCGTTTCCTCGGAAGCTACTCCGATAGCTTCTTCCTGAGAGCATCCGCTCAGCAGGAGAACTATCAAAGTAGCCATGAGACCATATATTTGTTTAATGCTATCCATTCCTTTTGGGGTTATGATTATTGGATGATCAAATTATGGATAAGTTCCCAAGCCGGGCTGATGGAAATAATTATATTCTGGTCAGTCAACAAGTCGATAGGATTGTCATCATCTCCCGGGTCACTTGTACCACCGTTTACATTACCGGCTTGAACTTTCGTTCCGAGTGAATAGAAGTTATTGGCAAGGATATTGAAGGTTGAATTACCAAGAGTATCTTTTACTGTCCATGTTTTAATGGCTGTTCCGTCGGCTGCATATAATCCTAATGTAAGCGTAACATTGCTTACAGGCATAAAAAACGAACCGTCCAATTGTGAATTGGGCACTTTCACTACACCTTGTGAGGAAAGATCATTGCCTGTATATACGCCATTGGCTACAGACTGGCCGGAAAGATCCATGTTAATGATGTTGTAAGTAGTCGGAGCCGTATTGATTCCTACTCCATTATTCAGGTTTACCTGTTGGTTGGCATTGCTGATGCCCAAGCGCAGAAATTGAACAGTCTGTCCGTTCAATGTTTGGGGAACATTTTTGAAGTATCCCATGATACCGGCAACTTTGCGGGTCATATTGATACTTACACGGCTTCCCTGATCAGTGACTGTAGCAGTTGAATTACCTGCGAAAATTTCTTTTTCCATCCCGTTTGCAGTAATAGATGCTTCCATAGTAGTATAGGAATCACCTACTGCCGGAGTTGTTAAAGTGAAATTATCGGTTGCGTCACGGCCTACAGCTAAGAAATAATATTCATTAGCAGATAATTTATCACCGTCAGCTACGATGTAACGTTTGAAAGTAGTACCGTCAGACCATCCTGTGATAGTGTAAGTCTTAGTGTAAGTATAGTCGGAACCGCTTTTTGCAAAGGCGTAAACGACAACATTAGTGACATGCTGAGTGGCTTCCTGGCTGTAAATGCCACTACGTGACATTCCATCTTCAAGACTGTTAACCGCAGAAATATCGAAAGCTACACTGCCTTCAGGAATACCGTTGTCAACGTTCGGAGCAGGATCCTCATTGTCAGAACATGCGAACATAAAAGCGCTCGCCAATACAAGAAACATAAATTTTTTCATGATGTAATAAAGTTTAGTTAATAAATAGATAGGAAAAAACAAATCACTCGATATCCAGATGGTGGACTTTCGTCCATTCACCTTCGGTATAGGTCCAGATTTCCCATGCACCACCGGTTTCATCGTAGTCTATAGCAACTGCCGATATTTCGTTGCGGTGCATTGCTATATCCATCTGCGGTACTTTTAATACGGGCATTGTTGCGCGGGAATCTGTTGTATAAAAACTTAAGTCTAGTTTAGTTGTACTTCCTTGGGGCGTGGGAGCTACAAAAGTTTCATTGATTGCTTGAAGAGTGGTTGATTTTTGAATGTTCGTACTTCCCTGATAATTGAGGGTAGCATCAACCGATTGGTAAACAGGAGCTATTGCGAGGCTTAATACTGAAATATTGCTTGGGAAATTACGGCAGAATACGACTAATTTACCTTTGGCCCTTACCAACTCTACTGTCTGGGTTTGGCTGTCGGGTATTATAGACAAAGTTGCCTGAGCAGTATAAATATCGGTATGTTCAAGTCCATTCTGGTGGAGAATTCCTATCGGTATGGCATTCGTGACGTTTCCCCATACTGAGAGTTCGTATTTTCCTGCAGGGAGATCATTGAATGTAATCGTATAATCTGGATTATTGTCATTCAATACCATTATTTCGGATTCGCGTACTGTTTGCTTTGTAGCAGCATCTGTGAGGATGTAATAGAGAGAGCCCGAGAAATGTGAAAAGGGCTGTGAAGTACTTTCCGGAGAAAGCTCAGGGAAATGAGCTATATTGGAATAATTCATGTCCTTGATGACTAACTTTACGATCATCTCAGATGGACACTCCGGAAGGGTTTCCTTAATGCATGAGCTGGCAAGTACCGCCAACAAAACTACCATGCAGAAACTATGTACATTTTTACTCATAATCCCATTTTTTAATGTTACTTTTAAACGTTAATAAAAATCACTTGCTTTAAGGGCGCCTTTTATTAGGTTCCCCTGAAAATGGTAGTTTTGTTGCAAATCCGTTCGTTTCTTCGGACATTGTCGAAAGATAACATAAGCCATGGTGATTTGTTTTCATAGGATTCGATTATTTTCCGATCTGAAAATGAAATAAAGATTAAACGTCATTTCGGTCGGATGAATCTTTTCTTGTTTTAACATTATGCTTATCTTTACGCCCTGTAAAGTCTTCTGGAGAGGCTTTGAACTATGGACTATTAAGATATGCAAAAACAAATACACGCATTGGTTAAGAAGGAATATCGGGTTCCTTTCGTTTTAGTTACTTCTCTGTTTTTTTTATGGGGATTTGCTCACGCTATTCTTGATGTACTGAATAAGCATTTTCAAGATGTATTGGTGATAACCCGAACACATTCGGCATGGGTACAAGTGATGTTTTATCTGGGTTACTTCGTGATGGCAATTCCTGCGGGACTGTTTATCAACAAGTACGGATATCGTCGGGGAGTCGTTTTCGGGCTATTGCTTTACGGGGGCGGTTCGTTACTTTTTATTCCGGGAGAATATTGCATGTCGTTCAATTTCTTTCTTTTCTCATTGTTTGTCATTGCTTGCGGATTGGTATTTCTTGAGACGGCTGCCAATCCTTATATGACGGAGTTAGGAGATAGAGCGACAGCTGCCAGCCGCCTAAATTTGGCGCAGTCATTTAATGGACTGGGATGTATTTGTGGTCCCCTTGTCGGTGGATTGTTACTTTTCTCGGAAGACGGGTCGGGTGCCATCTCTTTGCCTTACACAATCATGGGTGTTGTGGTATTGGCCGTTGCATTCGTCTTTACCAGAGTGAGATTGCCGGAGATTACCCATGAAGAAGAGAAGGATAGGAGGGAAGAAGCAAAGGGGCTGTGGTCGCACAAACTCTTTATTTTTGGAATAGCGGCCTTGTTTTGTTATGAGATAGCAGAGATATCTATCAATAGCTTCTTTATTAACTATGTGGTGGATGATGGCTGGATGAATCCACGTGATGCATCTGTGGTACTTTCTTTCGGTGGGTTAGGGCTATTTATGTGCGGACGTTTTGCCGGCAGTTGGATCATGCAGCGTGTCCGGGCAGAGAAGGTTCTGCTATTTTGTGCGATTGCGACAGTAACCACTTCTTTTCTGCTTGTCTTGAATTTGGGAATTCTTTCTTTGATTGCACTTTTTCTAGGCTATGCATTTGAAGCAATCATGTTTCCTACTATCTTTGCCCTTTCGTTAAGAGGGCTGGGGAAACACACCAAACGAGCATCTTCTTATCTGATGATGTCACCGATTGGAGGAGCTGTCGGTCCGTTGATGATGGGGTATGTAGCTGACCGGACAACAATGTCGTTCTCTTTTATCGTGCCGTTACTTTCGTTTGTGGTCGTCATGCTGTATGCATGGAAGACAAATGTAAAAAGAACAGTTTGAAAACACTTAAAATAGACAAAACCATGAAAAGAAAGATGATTTTTTTATTGTTCCTGCTTTGTGCTTTTGCTTTGCAGGCTCAGGAAATGTATAAAACCGATACTGATCTCTCTTATGTATCTGCTTCCGAAAAGGATGCTTACCGTAAAGAGCGCTGTAAACTGGATGTTTATTATCCGGAAGGAAAGAAAGATTTTCCTACTATTGTCTGGTTCCATGGGGGTGGATTGGAAGTAGGAGGAAAACATATTCCTCATGAATTGATGAATAAGGGATTTGCTGTTGTGGCCGTTAACTATCGTTTGAGTCCGAAAGCGAAGAATCCCGCTTATATAGAAGATGCAGCGGCAGCCGTAGCTTGGACTTTTGAGAACATCGAGAAGTATGGCGGCAGCAAGGAGCGTATTTTTGTGTCGGGACATTCTGCCGGTGGTTATCTGACGTTGATACTGGCTATGGACAAGAAATATATGGAGGCCTATGGGGCGGATGCGGATAAAGTAGCTGCTTATCTCCCCATAAGCGGACAGACGGTGACTCATTTTACGATTCGTAAAGAACGTGGGTTACCAAACGGTATCCCGATCATCGATGAATATGCACCGGTGAACAAAGTGCGTAAAGATACTCCTCCGGTTATTCTCATTACCGGTGGCCGCGACTTGGAAATGGCGGATCGTTGGGAAGAAAATGCTCTTTTAGCTTCCGTTGCAAAAAATATCGGGAACAAGAATGTAAGTTTATATGAGTTACAGGGTTTCGACCACGGAGAAGTTTCGGGACCCGGCTGTTATCTGATTGTAAATTATATCCGGAAGTTTATTCGAAAGCAGAGTTTCCTTCCGAAAGACAACCGATCATATTATTTTTTCATATCCTTAAAGAAGATTTGCGAATATGAATACATACCCAATCGAGACAGAACTATACACTGTCTCTCCTGTTTTTACATCTGTGTGGGCCTTGCTGATTTATGCTGTTTTGTTAGCATTGATGATTATAATAGGTGTCAGGTATTATGCTTCCTATAAACTTAAAGAGGATATGCCCAATTATGCTGAAAAAAGGATTGCCAAATACAAGGCAGAAATTGAGCGCCAAAAAGAAATGATAACTCGTCTTCAGAATGAGAAACGGGAGATCGAGATAGAGCATAAACACAAGGAGATAGCTAACATTGTTATGATGATGGTCAGGAAATGTGAAGCACTCCGAATTCTGAAAAAGGAACTCGATCGCCAAAAGGAGGCTCTTGGTAATGAATATCCGAGTAAATGCTATAATAAATTGGCCGAGATTATTAAGCAACATATGGAATCGGAAGATGACTGGTACACCTTTCAAACGAACTTCAACTGCATTTATCCGACTTTTTTTGATAAATTGCAGGAAGCTTGTCCGGAATTAACCCCATATGAACTGAAAGTATGTGCTTATCTTAAGCTGAATCTTCCCTTGCTCGATATGTCTATTTTGTTAGATATTTCGGTTCGCGGTGTAGAGATGGCACGCTACAGAATCCGCAGGAAGTTAGGCATTCATTTCGATACAGAGCTAATGGAATTCGTTGCCGGATTCAATTAGAAAGTTTCCGCATGTTAGAATCCGTAAGCACAATGAATTCCCAACATGAAGTGGGTATCATGTTTGCTCCATGAATAGTCGATTGCCGGGCCTAAATGGAAATGCTCCAGATGGATGAGGTCGTAGCCTATTTCGAAATGTGCCGAGAATTGGGCTTTCTTGGTGTGTTCATGAGTCTCTTGGGGTCCGTGTTCATGATTGTGCCTGAAAAAGGTGACTCCGGGCATTACGGCTATATTCAGTTTATCGAATATCTCGTATTTCCCTCCGACGCTTACCGTCCAGTGTGAACCGTGCCCCGATACTTGCTCCAGACTTCCGCCCAATGCCCAAGGGCTATGTTCGCCCAATGTGCGGAAGTAGTGGGCATGGATTCCGAATCCCCAGTTTTCATATGATGGGGAATACGTGACTCCCGGACTGATTCCAATCTCGTTCCGTGCATGGGAGTGGCTGTGTTCCTGTGCAGCTAAACTAAGTGGAAAAGCGAATAAGATAAAGAAGACAGTGAGGATATTACTTTTCATTGTTGAAGTTATGTTTATGGATTGCTTTCATATATTAACGGTTCTTATACGAATTCAGTTCAATGGTTTCTTGGATTTGTTAGCCATATCCCTCATTTATAGTATGAATTTACCACAACTGTGGTATTTCTGTTAAGTTGAAACATGGCTATCTTTGCATTATCATAAAAGTTTAGATAATTAATACATTACAGATATGAGAAAGATAGCAAAAAGATTGACGGATCTCGTAGGTAATACTCCGTTACTGGAGTTGAGTAATTACGATGCAAGTAAGGATTTGAAAGCCCGTTTGATAGTAAAATTGGAATATTTCAACCCTGCAGGAAGTGTAAAAGACCGTATTGCTTTGGCTATGGTTGAAGATGCTGAGGCTAAAGGTATTTTAGAACCCGGTGCAACAATTATAGAACCGACCAGTGGTAATACGGGTGTAGGATTGGCTTTTGTTGCTGCTTCCAAAAAATATAAACTGATTCTGACAATGCCCGATACCATGAGTGTGGAGCGAAGGAATCTGTTGAAAGCGCTGGGAGCAGAATTGGTACTTACTCCCGGTGCAGACGGAATGAAAGGTGCTATTGCTAAAGCAGAGGATTTAAAAGCGACTATCCCCGGTTCGGTGATTCTGCAACAGTTTGAGAATCCTGCCAATCCTGCTGTACACGAACGTACTACGGCAGAGGAGATATGGACGGACACGGACGGTAAGATAGACATTTTTGTAGCCGGTGTAGGTACCGGGGGTACAGTGAGTGGTGTAGGTAAAACATTGAAAAGACATAATCCGGAGATAAGAATAGTTGCTGTTGAACCAGCCGATTCACCTGTATTATCCGGTGGTAAACCGGGGTCGCATAAAATACAAGGGATTGGTGCGGGGTTCATTCCCAAGACCTATGATTCATCCGTTGTGGATGGAATAATTCAAGTGCAGAATGACGATGCCATTCGTACCAGTCGCGAGCTGGCTTCTCAGGAAGGATTATTGGTCGGAATATCTTCAGGGGCTGCGGTATATGCTGCTACTAAGTTGGCTGAGTTGCCCGAAAACTTTGGTAAAACTATCGTGGTGCTTCTGCCCGATACCGGTGAACGCTACCTGTCCACCTTATTGTATGCATTTGAGGAATATCCTCTCTGATTTGTAGAAAGGATGTGGTTGGAAAATCTTATTAGGAAGAAGTTATTCTTCTAGATAAATACATTTGAAGTCTTAGATCATTTGTAATAAATATGGGACTGAATAAAAAGAGAAATGCTTTTTACTCAGTTCCATATTTACATAGGCACTATCCACAATTTACATAATACATTGGTTAGTCCAATTTCTTATGGAGCCTTTTTTTATTTGCAAATGTTTATTTTTTTAGGACTTTAGCTTTTATCCCGTTGACTTCAATGATATATAGTCCAGTCGGATATCCAGACATGTCAATTTTCTTTTCGCTTGTATTCAGCAGTTTCGAACCTTGTAAGTTGTACAAGCTTGATTCTGTATCTTCATCGGAATTGATAGTGAGAATGTCGACTACAGGATTGGGATAAACTGAGAACGTTTTATTTTTAACAGAATTGATGCCTGAAACAATCTTTTGGTCAGAGTAATAATAAGTATATGTATTAATATCCCAACCAGCTTCTGTACCTGTATAATCATAAGTAGCAAGTATCTTATAATCATCTCCATAACCAATAGGAGTGAAAAGTTTGGATACCGGTACTGATAAATCAAAATCGACGCCATTTCCCCAATTAGTAACCCAATCGCCATTTTCCCAACGATAAGCTAATTTTTCAGTTCTCACGTTATTTTCGTAGGCATAAGTGTAACGGCTAATATTTATCCAATCATTTTCACCGGTACCTTGTCCGTTGCTATACTTTGAATCAATAATGTTATGATTATCATCGTAAACTATCTCTTCATGAATATCTGCCAATTTTGCATTGTTTTCATCAAACAGCCAGAAGGTAGAGCTTAATAAATATTTGTCTGTATCATAAGAATATTCTTCTTCATATTTGTAGGAGTCTTTGCCATCCTCTATTTTCTTTTCGAAAGCATATACTATATCACCGTTGGCATTGTACTTTTTGATCAGTTCGCCGGTCATGTATTTGTCCGTATCGTTGTCGTCCGAATAAAAATAGGTCTTTTGCATGAATTGGGTCTGACCGTTTTCCAATGTACTCCATGTATCTTCCATATCTACTTTTTTCTTCCAGCCGTTGTCTAGATACTGGCTGTAAACTTCATAGATTTCTCTTCCTTGCTCATCATATTTATACTCGGTTTTACCTGTGAATAGGACAGTGCCATTATATTCTTCCAATCCGATCCATGAGTTTTCAGTACTATTCCAATAGGATTCTGCCTGTAATACGATATTGCCGTTTACAAACTCCTGTTCGAATTTGTGGAAATACAGCCAGTCTTTAGTTAATGGTTGCCACATGTAGTCACTGTAGAGGGTTAACATATTATTCTCATTGTACACATATTCTTCTTTGGTAATACCGTCCCAATCTGTCCCCGTCCATGTATATTCTTCATAGCTGGTCTGTCTGTGTTGCTTATCATAAGTGGCTAGTGCTTTGGAAATCTTATCCCATTCTTTTTCTTTTTCGTTATATGTATAAGATATTACTTCGATGATGTTTCCTGCATCATCATATTTATATTCACCTCGTTCCGATGGATACCATTGACCAGCGTTCAATATGGATACCGTGTTGGAAATGCCTTGTTTCTTGTCATCGTAAGTAAACTCCTCCTTCGAACCTTCGTTGTAAATCACATTAATCCCTTTTTGTTCGAGCAGATACCCCTCTTCGTCCCACACGAATGTGTATTCTTCTACTGGTTGCCATTTATTGTTCTCCTCATCCCAAAGCGAATTGACACGTCCTATTGTCCATTGGTGATTATCGAAAGTAAAGAGCTGATGGCTTACAAGTTTTCCCGTATTGTCGGTTAAAATGATACTATCCAGTCGTTCTTTGGTGTCACTGGTGCTGGAGAAGTAATCTTTTACATTTCCGAAATCCAACCAACATTTTGTTACATCTACCTTTTCTTCTTTATTGGCATGAATCTTATTCAATGTTTTTACACGCGAGCTATTAGATGAATAGATTCTGTCGATTAATGATATCGGACTTTCCGGTTTTTGTATTTTCTCTCTGGTAGTCACTTTTTCAATAGATAGATGCTTCTGAGCATTTTTTTCATTTCCGGCATATACGAGTGCCGTGAAGCACAAACTGAGTAGTAAAATTATTCCTTTCATACGCGGTTACTAATTAAGTGTGTTAAATAATTTGTATAAACGTTCCATCTGTAAAAGTCTTTGCAAAGCTCAGGTTATTATAAATGGATAATAGAAAAAGACTTGTTGCAACTTGTCCTTGCAAACATAAGCAAGATGGTTCGTTTTTCCAAATAATCTTTTTTTCGATTCATGAATTGAAAATTAATCACACTGTTCTTTAGCCATTTTCTGGTAGATAGAAGGAGGAATGCCTGTTATTTTCCGGAAAGCATTGATGAAAGTGGACTGCGATTTATATCCTACGCTTTCTGCAATAGCTTGGATCGTATAGTTCCCGTAATGGGTAGTGTCCATTAGTCGGATGCGTGCTTCCTGTATACGGTATTCATTAATAAAGTTGCTAAAATTTTTCTGATAGGTTTCGTTGATAACTTGGGATACGTATTTATAATTTGAATTGACCATTGAAGCCAATTTCTCGAGTGTGAAATCATCCTTGCAGAAGGCATCAGTATTCTCCATGATATACCGGATGTTTTCTGCCAATGCCTGTTTCTGTTTATCGTTCAGTTTGCTTGTAAGATATTTCGAATCAGTTTGGTTGTCAATCTGTTTACCTGTACTTCCGGCTTCTTGATCTTTATATTGGCTTAGCTCGTTTAGCAAAGTACTGATTTTTTGTTCATATTGCAAACGTAGGTTTTTATTGTACTTTTCGGAAACTACCACATCCCGGTTTATGTTGAACAAATCTCGATAGGAACGTTGTATTTTTCTTTTTTGCTGATATACTAATATCAATAATGAAGAAATGATGACGAGGCTTGTAATAATGCCAGCGAGTATTCTTTGCTGTTGTTTGATTTTCTGTTCCTTCATCTCTTGTTCGGCGTGCAGATCGGAAATCTCTTTATTTGTTTTACCTATTTCATAGAGGAATTGAGTATTCTTTACCTTGTTGAATTCACGTACATTATAGATAGAGTCCGTGATTGCTAAGTACTTGCTTTTGTAATATTGTGCTTTTTCGGTATTTCCTTTTCTCTCGTAGTAAACCGAATAATCTTTTAGAGTTTGTATAAAGAGATGAGTCTGGTTATTCTTTTCTGCCAGTTCGTTACACAGGTGTAGATAATATATGGTCGAATCTTCCCGGTTTATTTGTTTGAAAGCCTCATATAACTGTTGATAGGCCGTACACAGATATTCGGAATTCATTTGGCATCTTTGGGCAAAATCCACCGAGCGATGAAAGGATTGCATGGCTTCTCTTAGTTTTCCTTCACTTACCAGGATTAATCCCCAATTGAATATAGACATATAGTTCTTTATTGTGTCATTGGGCTGTTTCATCTTTTCTGTTTTCAGATAATATTTTTTAGCTTTCTCTATATCCTTCGTGAAGCAGCATATTCCGGCAAGGTTGGTAAGAAGGTTATATTCCACTTCTTTGTTTGGATATTGTTTGCAAAGAGCGTATCCTTTCTCATAATAACTGATTCCTCTCTCATAGTCGGCAAATATGCAATAAATATTTCCGATGTTATTGTAAAAACGCATCAGTTCTGTTTTATCTTTGCAAGATTCGTATATCTTCAGGCCTTTGATATATAATTCCAAAGCACCTGTATAGTTACCTTGCAGATAGTACACGTTAGCTGTTTTTAGGTAGCCGATGGCACAGAATTTCTTCTCTTCTTCGCTTGCATCGTTGCTATATCGGCTGAAAGCGATAGAGTAGAGTACGATGGCCGTATCCATATGTTGCCCTTTCAGATAATCATCGCCTAATTTGATGATTTCTTCTGACGGTAGGCGGTTGACCCGGTTCAATAAAGTATCGTAACCGATTTTATCTTGTGCGACAAGCCCGGTACATACAGATAACAGGCAGAGTAAAACATATATCCATTTCATGTTGTGTGTCGTGTATAATTCCTGAACGGGTCATAAAAATCTTATCATTGATTAGCTTTATCATGCGGGGCTGCGTATTCTTTAGCCGTCACGCTATCGATCGGGATCTCCCAGATTTTCACATTTCTCACGGCAGGGTCGGAATAGATAAATTCACGGCTGCTGTAGTGACTCATGATGATGTTCAAGGCTTCCCGCTTGCTGTCCATGTCTTCAATGAAACTTACCTGTCCGCGACAGATCACGCTTTTTGCTTTCATACGGTAGCTACAAGCCACTTTGGGATGTTGGAATACTAGTTCATGGTCGGTACTGAACGTAACGCATACGTGATTGTTACGTTTCAACATGTCTATACTGCTGCCGGTCGGGCCGGAATGTAGATAGATGACTCCTTCCCGGTAACCGAAGTTCATGGGAATTACGTATGGATTACCTTCCAGGTCGGTGATGCCGACAAAGCAGATGTCGCAACGGGAGATGATTTCTTCTACCCGTTGCTTGTCTTCTATAACGATGGTTTTCATGGATGATAGGGTCAATTTCTATACCAGTGCAAAATCAAGTTGTTTTTTCTCAAGGTTGGCACGCGCCACTTTGACTGTGATCGCGTCACCCAGACTGTAAATACGGTTCTTATGCCGTCCGCGTAAACAATAATTCTTTTCATCGAATTCGTAGTAATCATCGTCCAGGTCGCGTATCGGTATCATGCCTTCGCATTTGTTTTCGTTCAATTCGACATAAAGTCCCCATTCCGTTACACCGGAGATTACGCCATCGTAAGTCTGACCGAGACGCTCACTCATGAATTCCACCTGCTTGTATTTGATGGAAGCACGTTCGGCATTGGCTGCGATCTGCTCCATGTTCGAACTGTGGTCGCAAAGGTCTTCGTATTTGCTTTCCGAAGCACTTCTTCCACCATCCATGTACCGGGTGACCAGACGATGAACCATCATGTCCGGGAAACGGCGGATAGGGGAGGTAAAGTGGGTATAATATTCGAAGGCCAGTCCGTAGTGGCCGATGTTGTGTGTGGAATATCGCGCTTTTTGCATGGCACGGATAGAAACGGTTTCAATCAGATTCTCTTCTTTTTTTCCTTGAATGTCGTCCAATAGGTGATTGATCGATTTCGAAATGTCCGTTTTCGTACCGCTGGTACGCAGTTTATAACCGAAACGGGCTATGAACTGGTTCAGGTTATCCAGTTTCTCCGGATCGGGCAGGTCGTGGATGCGGTAAGGCAGTACTTTGGCTTTTTTGCCTTTAGGCACACGCCCGATCTTTTCGGCTACCGTACGGTTGGCAAGTAACATGAACTCTTCCACCAGCTTGTTGGCATCTTTCGATTCCTTGAAGTAGACACTGACGGGTTTGCCTTTTTCATCTATTTCGAATTTCACTTCGTAACGGTCGAAGTTGATGGCACCGGCTGCAAAGCGTTTTTCTCGTAACGCTTTGGCGATGGTGTCCAACATGAGCATTTCTTCCTTGTATTCCCCTTCTTTCGTTTCAATGATTTCCTGAGCTTCTTCGTAAGTGAAGCGGCGGTCGGAATAGATCACGGTATGAACGACTCGTGAACTCTTTACATCACCTTTCTCGGTGATGTCGAAGATGACGGAGAATGCCAGTTTCTCTTCATTCGGACGCAATGAACAGAGGAAATTGCAAAGTCTTTCCGGCAGCATCGGGATGGTGCGATCTACCAGGTAAACGGATGTTGCACGTTTTTCGGCTTCCTTATCGATGATTCCCCCTTCTTTCACATAATGGGTTACGTCGGCAATGTGTACACCTACTTCCCACAGGCCGTCTTTCAGTTTGCGGATAGAGAGTGCGTCGTCAAAATCTTTGGCATCTTTCGGGTCGATGGTAAAAGTGGTTACTCCGCGGAAGTCTTCACGGCGATTGATCTCTTCCGGAGTGATATCGACTGGGATTTTGTCCGCTGCTTTTTCTACGGATTGCGGATAGACATATGGCAAACCGAACTCGGCAAGGATGGCGTGCATCTCAGTCGTGTTTTCTCCGGCTCGGCCGAGGATGTCTATTACCTGACCGATAGGATTCTTGGCTTTGTCGGGCCATTCCGTGATCTTCACCACTGCTTTGTCTCCCGTCTTACCTCCTTTTAGCTTATCCTTCGGGATAAAGATATCATTTGCCAAAGTACGATTTTCCGTTACCAGGAAGGCGTAAGACTTTTCTACCTCCAGTATTCCCACGAAGACGTCGTTAGCTCGTTCCAGGATCTCGATCACCTCTCCTTCCGCATCATGGTTTTTGCGTTTGGCAAAGAAAGCGATCTTTACTTTGTCATTGTTCATGGCATGGGCGGAGTTACGTTCGGCTATGAAGATCGGGTCGCCCCCGCCTTCGGGAACAAACGAGTTCTTTCCGTTGCTCTTTCGTTGGAAAGTACCTACCATTTCGATGCCGTGGTTGTTGAGTTTGTATTTGTTCTTTTCTACTTCTGTAATATAATCGTCTGCCAGTAAATCTGCCAGGATGTCCATACAGAGCATCTTCAGCGGATGTGTTGTAAGGTGGAGTTCCGCGAAAAGATATTTTAGGCTGATGGCCTCTTGCTGCCTGTCATGGAAGAAATCCAATACCACATGTGCCAGTTCTTTTTTCTTCATTCGCTTACCGGCTTTTTTTTCTTTCTTTTTCGCCATAATGTTTTAAGTTATAAGTTGTTTATGATAATAAAGGATAGGTTTCCAAACGGGTTTGATGGGTATTAATATCCAGCGTGCTGACCATTAATGTCCAGCGTGCTGGTTATTAATACCTATCACGATGGCCATTAACACCTGTCGCGATGGGTATCTATATCTGACAGGATGGGTATTCAAGCTCATTGTGAGATCCATTTATACCCGCTTGATTCTTTATTACCATGCTATATTGATACAAAGTAAATGATTAAATATTAATAATTCAAGATTTTCATGTACATTTGCCACACTGTTGATTAATAAAATAACAAAATGGAAGCTAAAAAGCTTTCCCGGGAAAAGGAAATTTATAAAGTAACGATTGTGGGAAGTGTAGTCAACTTCCTGCTGTTGGTTTTTAAGTTTTTTGCCGGAATTGCAGGACATAGTGCTGCAATGCTGGCCGATGCGGTTCATTCGTTATCGGACTTTGTTACGGATATCATAGTGATCGTCTTTGTGCGTATTTCTAACAAACCGGAAGATAAAGATCACGATTACGGGCACGGGAAGTATGAAACGCTTGCCACTGCCATCATCGGGATATTGTTGCTAGGCGTGGGAGTTGGAATTTTTTGGAACGGGGCTTCCTCCATTTACGGTGTTTTCCATGGCAAGCAGCTTGAAGCACCGGGTATGTTGGCGTTGGTGGCAGCTTTGGTTTCGATTGTATTGAAAGAGATTTTGTATCAGTACACTGCCATCAAAGGGCGTAAACTCAATTCTCAGGCAGTAGTGGCCAATGCTTGGCATCACCGGAGTGATGCCCTCTCGTCCATAGGTACGACTATCGGTATCGGTGGAGCCATATTGCTGGGAGACAAATGGAGAGTCCTTGATCCGATAGCGGCAGTAGTGGTCAGTATTTTCATTATAAAGGTGGCTATACAGTTGCTCATCCCCTGTGTGGATGAATTGTTGGAAAAGTCTTTGCCGGATGAGGTCGAGAAGGAGATCGAACAGGCGGTATTGTCGTTTCCCGGAGTAAGCCAACCCCATCATCTCCGTACACGGAGAATCGGAAGTCAATATGCTATCGAGTTGCATATACGCATGGACGGTGGGATTTCTTTGAATGAAGCCCATCATACTGCAACCGAAATAGAGAATAAACTGAGAGAAATGTTCGGCAAGGGGACGCATGTGGGAATACATGTGGAACCGGTGAAAAGAGAGAAGATAGAATGAAGAGAAAAGAATTAAGAGAGGGTGGTAAGTAAAAAATAGGGTATTGTGGAAAGTATTTTAGTAACAGGAGCAAGCGGATTTATCGGTAGCTTTATAGTCGAAGAGGCTTTAAAGCGAAAATTCGGTGTATGGGCAGGTATCCGTTCGACAAGCAGTAAGAAATATCTTCGCAGCCGTAAGATTCATTTTCTGGAACTGGATTTTGCACATCCTAACGAGTTGCGGGCACAGCTGTCAGGTCATAAAGGCACGTACAATAAGTTCGATTATATTGTCCATTGTGCCGGCTTGACCAAGTGCCGGGACGAGAAGGAGTTCGAACTTGTCAATTATCTGCAAACGAAATATTTTATCGATACGTTGAAGGAACTGAATATGGTTCCGAAACAGTTCATCTATATCAGTACACTGAGTGTTTTCGGACCGATTCATGAGGAGGACTACCGTCCAATACGCGAAAAAGACATACCTGTGCCGAATACCGCTTATGGATTGAGCAAGCTGAAGGCCGAATTGTATATACAGAGCGTTCCCGGATTCCCTTATGTCTTTTATCGTCCGACCGGGGTTTATGGTCCTCGTGAGATGGATTACTTCCTGATGGCGAAATCCATTGCCCGGCATATGGATTTCTCCGTTGGCTTCAAACGTCAGGATTTGACTTTCGTCTACGTGAAGGATATTGTGCAGGCCGTTTTTCTCGGAATTGAGAAACAGGTGTCCCGTCGAGCTTACTTTTTGTCGGATGGAAACGTATATAAAAGCCGTACTTTTTCCGATTTGATACAAAAAGAATTGGGGAATCCGTTTGTTATTCGCATGAAATGCCCGTTAATTGTCCTTAAAGTAGTATCTTTGCTCGCTGAATTCATTGCTGCCCGTTTCGGGAAGCCCAGTACGTTGAATTCGGATAAGTATAAGATAATGAAACAAAGAAACTGGCAATGTGACATCACTCCAGCGATGAAGGAATTAGGATACGTACCGGAATACGATCTGGAAAGAGGAGTGAAAGAGGCAATTGCTTGGTATAAGAATGAAGGATGGCTCTAGATTTATTTAAACGTGTAGAATCCCGAAAGGGGCTGTTCGCAGTTGAGAAGGTAACACTGATATATAATCTGTTAACTTCCATATTGATTCTGTTCCTTTTCCAACGGATGGATCATCCTTGGCATATGTTGCTGGATAGGGCGATGATAGCGGGAATGACATTTCTTTTGATGTACCTGTACCGTCTGGCTCCTTGCAAGTTTTCCGCGTTTGTGCGTATTGCCGTCCAGATGAGTTTACTCTCTTACTGGTATCCGGATACATATGAGTTCAACCGTTTCTTCCCGAATCTCGATCATATTTTCGCTTCGGTGGAACAATGGTTGTTCGGTACGCAACCGGCTCTTCATTTCTGCTACCTGTTGCCCCATCAATGGGTTAGTGAAGCGTTTAACATGGGATACTTCTCTTACTATCCGATGATTCTTGTCGTTACGATGTTCTATTTCATTTTCCGTTTCGATTTGTTTGAGAAGCTCTCGTTCGTATTGGTTACCTCTTTTTTCATTTATTATCTGATTTATATTTTCATCCCAGTTGCCGGTCCACAATATTATTTCCCGGCCATCGGGCTGGATCGTGTCGACCAGGGAGTCTTTTGTGCTATTGGCGATTATTTCAATCATCATCAGGAATTATTGCCCGGTCCGGGATATCAGCATGGATTCTTCTATAACCTCGTGGAAGGTTCTCAACAAGTAGGTGAACGACCTACGGCAGCTTTCCCCAGTTCTCATGTCGGTATTTCCACCCTATTGATGATCATGGCATGGCGTGGCAGCAAATGGTTGTTTGCTATACTGATGCCGTTTTACATTCTGCTTTGTTGTGCCACGGTTTATATTCAGGCACATTACCTGATAGATGCCATCGCAGGATTCATTTCAGCATTTATTTTGTATGTACTTGTTACGAAAATGTACAAGAAATGGTTTGCTGTCCCTATGTTTAAGTAACGGTTCTGTTTACATCTCTTTTTCTTGTATTCAATTTTGTTTCACGGAAATAGGATTGAATCGTTTAAATTGGTTATCTTTGAAGAATTAAAGTAGAAGAAAGGAGATTGTAGAATGAATCAAGACCAGTATATTCGTTTTGACTGGGCGGTCAAACGTCTGTTGCGGCATAAAGCCAACTTTGGTGTACTTGAAGGATTTCTCACCGTACTCATAGGCGAGAAGATAGAAATAGTGGAAATACTCGAAAGCGAAAGTAATCAAATCGACATAGATGATAAATTCAACCGTGTGGATATCAAAGCCAAAAACAGTAAGGGGGAAATTGTTATTGTAGAGATACAGAACACGCGCGAGCTGTATTATCTTGAACGTATACTTTATGGAGTGGCGAAGGCCATTACCGAACATATTCATTTAGGAGAAAGTTATCAGGAAGTCAAAAAGATATATTCCATCAGCATTCTTTACTTCGATATAGGAAAAGGAGAAGATTACTTGTATCATGGGCAGAACCAATTTGTAGGTGTGCATACAAAAGATTTGCTGATTGTAAATACTAAAGAGAAGAATGCCATTGTCCCTAAAATGCCAGCCGAGGTATTTCCTGACTATTTCCTTATTCGTGTCAATGAGTTCAACAAAGTAGCTGTTACCCCATTGGAAGAGTGGATAGAGTATTTGAAAACCGGTATTATCAAGCCAGACACTCAGGCTCCCGGACTTGGAGAGGCGAGGGAGAAACTCAAATACTATAATATGTCTCCCAAAGAACGTCATGCGTATGATGAACATGTCAATGCTATAATGATACAAAATGATGTATTAGGTTCTGCCAAATTGGAAGGACATGCGGAAGGACTAACGGAAGGTTTGCAAAAAGGATTACAAGAAGGACTGGAACAAGGACTAGAAAAAGGTCGTGTAGAAGGTCAGAAAGTTATAGCACATAAAATGAAACTAAAAGGCCTGTCTATTCAAGACATTATAGATTTGACAGGATTATCAAAAGAAGATATCGAAAACTCTTAAGTGTTTTTTGAATCTCCCCCGGTCGACCGTTATTCTACAGGTTGCCGGGGGAGATTTCATTTTCATGTCGTTTGCTTTATTTTCATACCCGTTTATATATCCGGAGTAGGATTGTCTCCCGCGTCCGGATCGGCTTGAAGCGTTGTAAATGTGGCGTAACTGCTGCTGAAGGCGATACCGTTTTTATTGCGCGCGTACGTGCGGACATAATAATAAGTATATGTGCCCAATTTTTCAAGCTTGCAGCTGAACTCTGCGTTGGCATCTGTCGGGGAGGCTTTTACCATTATACCATTTTTTTCCGATGCTTCAGAGGTGGCATTCGGACTGTACCAGAAACCGGTTTCGGTGACTTCTGCCCCTCCGTCATTTGCGATACTCCCGGTCACGATGGCTTCATGCGCGGTAATGCTCTCTGTCGCTACGGAAGGTGCGTTCGGAGAAGGGACATAGCTGGTGATGGTAGTGAAGTAGATAGGCGAGCTATAGGCCACTCCGATGCTGTTACGAGCATACGCACGTACATAGTACAGGGTAGTGTAAGGTAATCCTTTCATGGAGGCACTGAAGATATCCGTCTTGTCTGTAGATTTCAGTATCGTTATCTCTTCATCGTCCAATGTAGGAGAAGCGATGGTCTGTGAGTAGATGAAGCCGCGTTCGGTGATTTCCAATCCACCGTTGCTTGCAATGGTGGCCTGTAATGTGGCATGGTCATCACCGATGACTGTCGTTTGTAAAGCGGCTACGGTTGGTTCGCTGTTCCTGATTGTTTTTAGGTCGCGTACCGGGCTATAGCTGATGCCATTCTTATTTTCAGCATATGCGCGGACATGATAGGTAGTCCCTTTTTCCAATCCATCCAGATTTGCTGAGAGCGTAGTTCCGTTCAAGGTAGCGATTACATTGGAATCATCCAATGTCGGAGTCGATGTTGTGGTACTGTAACAAACTCCTTGTCCGGTAATGGGTGTTCCGCCATCACTGCTTACCTCTGCCGTCACTTGTGCAGTAGTCTCAAAAATGTTGCTGAAAGAAAGGGCTTCCACGGTCGGCTTATAAGTTTGCTTTGTAGTAAACTCCATTGTTTCGCTGTATGCGTAACCGTTTTTATTGTGGGCATATGCCCTTACATAATATTGCGTACCGGCCTTCAAATCGGTCAAGCGAAGGTTGATATTGCTCCCTTCGGAAGAGTCTTCCAGTTTAAGATTCCCTACGGTAGGAGCATGTAAAGCATCACTCCAGCAAATGCCTTTTTCGTCTATGTCTGCACCTCCGTTATTGGTAACTTGCCCTGTAATCGTGGCAAATGTTTCATCGATTCCACCGGCAACGGGTTTTTCAAGAGTGGGTGTCTTGGTTTGGCTGGTACTGAATTGCGCAGCGGCACTATAGTAAGTTCCGTCCCGTGTGATTGCGTAAGCAGTGATGTAATAACGTGTACCTTCATCCAATGTCAATGTTGCCGAAAGTGTTGTCTGATCCTTAGATAAGGTGACATGATCACCGTCTATCCCCGGATGGGTAGAGAGCTTGCTATAACAGAATCCTTGTTCCGTTACTTCCGTTTCGGCAGGTACATCCCTGGTGGCGGAAACTTTGGCGGTAGTATAGGTGATATCCGTTATCTGTGGTTGACCGAGTGTCGCTTTCTGTAACTTTTGGGTTGTGAACTCGATGGCGTTACTGTAGCCCGTTCCCTTTTCGTTGACGGCATACGCGCGTACATAGTACGTTGTATTTTCACTCAGTGCTTCCAGCGTAATGCGGAAGTCATCTTCCTCTTCCAAGGTTTCTTTCAGGTTGTCTGTTGTCGGAGTAGGATTTTCGATGCTGAAGCAGAACCCGCGTTCGGTGATTTCAAAACCGCAATCATCCACGTTGGAGACTGTCAGATGTGCGGTAGTGGCGGATACTTCGGTTGCTGCTTCGCAGACGATCCGTGGCTTTTTTTCTTCCTGCGTGATGAACGTAGTGCTTGTACCGTATCCCGTTCCTTTTTGATTGACGGCATATGACCGTACTATGTACGTAGTCTGAGGTTTCAGTTCGGTAGCCGTCACAGTAAAAGCTTTCGCGTCTTTTGCTACTTTCACCTTCTTATCATATTCGGTCGGTTCGTCACCTTCTTTTGTATATATTTTGTAGCAGAACCCTCGTTCGGTGACATCATGCCCTCCGTTATCTCTCAACTCTCCGCCCAGCAATACGCTGTTCTCGGTTGTTTCAGAGGCCGTAGTGCTTCCTAATACGGGTGGTACACTCGAAAGCGTTTGGAACTCCTGTACATCTCCTTTGGCAATGCTCGTGCCGCTACTGGCATAGATGCAATAGTAATACGTCTTTCCGGATTGAAGACCTTCGATGACGGCTGAATATTGGTTATTGTTCTCTGTGGAGGCTACTGCCTCTACGGCATTTTCCAATGTCAAAGTGGACGATTCGGATACCAGAAATCCTATTTTGCACTCAGCGACACTGGCAGGATTCTTCACAGCCGTCCCGGTGAGGATGGCTTCAAAGCGTGTCAGTCCTGTAGGTTGGCTGGTGACCAGTGTAGGGGGATATACCATTGGCTCGTGATCCTCTTCGCATCCTGCTATGAGGAGCAAGAAGAGGACGAACCATAAGGTTTGTTTTAGAAATTGTTTTATTTTCATACTTGTCATAGAACTATCGGTTAATGATTAATCAGCACCTTTTGTCCTTCGAGGAAATAAATGCCGTCTTCCAGATCGGTCACGGTATTGGTTCCTTCTTGTAACTCAAGGGTACGGATTGTGCGGCCGGCTGCATCATACAAGTTGATTATACGGCTTTTGTTGCTTTCGATCGAAAGTATGCCGTTGTTAGAAGTTGCTTTGACTGCTTTGTCGGGAGCCATTAGCAGTTCCTCTTCAAGTCCGGTAATTCCTCCGTCACCGAAACTGATGCTGAAGAAAGGAGCTTGAGCAGCTTGGTTCGATGCAGGAGTGGCATAAGCATAAAAAGGCTGAATGCTTCCTCCATTTTTCACGAAAACACTTCCGGGTTTGTATTCATCATACCAATTACCAATATTAAGCTGATAGACCGATTCGTTTTGTTGTACAGTTTGGTAAGTCGGAACAAGGTTATAGTCTTTCCCTTTTGCTGTTTGCAGTTTTCCCTCGGTTTCACTGATAAGTACACCGTTGGTTTCATCCTCACCAATGAAGTTAACATTCCCTGAGATATTGCTGCTGTTCGGGTACTTATTATTGTTCGGCATACAAATCAAGTAAGGCTTGTGAGCTTCGATGGTCATGGCAGCTTTCGGCCCCTCCGTGGTCATCTCGTACAGCCAGAACGGGCGAGTGCCTTCAATTTGCAACGCTTCGCTGCCGAAAGGAGCCAAAGGAATATTTTCACCACTATCGTAAGAATAACCGGTATAAATGAACTTATCTGCATCGAATGGCAATACGATGGTTTCCCATCCGGCTGCTTCTCCTACTCCGCTGGTCTGGGTAAAGCGGCGGTTATATGTGGCTTTCTTAGCTTTGAAGGCTTTGGGGATTTCGTAAACCTCAATCCATTTATTATCTTCTTCTTGGCGGCTGCTTGTTTCTGCGGTGAATGTATCGGCTATGCCGTTGCGGATGATATAGGTGGCATTTGCATTATTACCAGTTATGCCATCGGGAATAAACAGGTAACGGACGTTACGGAATGTGTTTGCGGGGATTTCGATAGAAGCATTCCATTCTACTGAGGTGAACTCAGAAGAGCCAAAGGCCCCTGAACCGATTGTATTTAAGGTTGCAGGTATTTGAAGATATGTCAACCTATTGCAATATTGAAAAGCTTGGTCACCGATATCTGTAATTTGGCCTAAATGAACTTTCTTTAGTTGGCTACAGTAGTAGAATGCATATGTTCCAATAGTTTTAGTTACAGGCAAAGAGATTTCGGTAAGATTTCCACAGGAGGAGAATGCATTTTCCCAAATAGTTTCCACTTTTGGCAATGAAGCGGTCTGAAGTTTTCTGCATTCGGAGAATGCATAAGATCCGACTGTAGTGGCTTGTGGTAGCGAAACGGACTGAAGTTTGCTGCATTCATAAAATGCATAATCTCCGATGGAGGTAACCTTTTCGGGGAATTGGATATTTTTTAGATTCTTGCATTCGGAGAAGGCACCGAACTGTTGGATTTGTCGTGTTTCATAATTCCATTTTTTACTATATTCATTATAACTGTAATATCTAAGATTATAAGATTTTTTTCCATTGACCTGTTTGACAGTGGCAGGCAATTGTACTGTTTCAAGTTTCTCACACCCCTGGAACATGCCCGCAGCAATGCTATCAATCCCTTCCGGAATAGTGATGGATTTTAATTTGGAGAAGGCGAAGGCAGCCACTCCGATATGATTTATTGTAGAAGGCAGAGTGACGGTTTCCAATGTGTCACAATAACTGTATTTACAACCGATTATTACTCAATATTTTATAGATAATAAGTCAGAAATATGGTTGTTATTTTTAATTGCACATTCTAAAAGGTGAAGATTTAACGCTTTTATTGATTATTAACTCAAAAAGGACATCAACTTGGGTCGTTTCTTCTCTTTTCCTTGCTATTCGTTTCCGATATTCCACTTTTGTTTTGGTCTATCTCATATGTACTGCAAAGGTATTGATTTTTGTTTGATATTGCTCCTTGCTTGCTCCTTGTCGTAGATTAATTTTCACACAGGAATTTTTGTTCTCTTTCTATAGGGGCTTGAAACAATCCATTTATTGGAAACAATTAAAGACGGAGCTGGTTTGCCCCAGTGCTTTTTAAGAAACAGGGCAATTATTTTATCTCCACAAAGGCTCTTGTTCCCAATTATGAGGAAAGCCTAATAAACGAGTTCTTACTGATGGGTATTTCGATAAAAGCTGCTTGAAATCTGCAACAAAAGTGTTGCCCATAGAAATGGAGTTAAGCCAATACACCACATAGCAGAGTTGCGGATAAAGTGTTTGTTCACGGAACGAGAAATCCGTAATCCATGTGTTTGGCATACGCATAGGCATCATTGGCTTGACAGGAAAGACCCGATTTGACAGTCTTGAATGATGGGCGCAGCAATTACGAAGTACGGGTCTGGGTACGGATTAAAAGGCTAAGTGATTATTTCCAGTCATTTAGCCTTTTTAATTATCTAATTTTTCCCCACATTTTCCCCACAGCTGTCTATTTATATATTTTAGAAACATATTTTTCCGTAAAGTTATGTACCTTTGTCGGCAAATAAAGATATTCTCGTCAAACAAATATAGAGGAGTTCTATAAATTAAAATATTGTAGTACAGTTGTTTATATGGTTCCAAGAGCGTAAATTTGCAGAAAATAAGAATTTTATAATGAACAAGTTATCCCGATACCGTAAGCTTCGTTATAATCAACTATTTGAGTCAGAGAATCGTGAATTGCGTTTGAATGAAATGGGCAATCCTCTTGAAGTGTTGTCTCAGTATGTTGATTTTGAGATCTTTCGTCCTACTCTTGAATCAGCCCTTTTTACCGGAGAGCGCAAAAGTAATGCCGGTCGTCCGCCGATAGACTGTGTGCTGATGTTCAAGGTCTTGTTTCTTCAGCGTTATTATGGTTTGAGTGACCATCAGATAGAGTATCAGATAGTTGACCGTACGAGTTTCCGCAAGTTTCTTGGTATTGAATGTGTTGACGATGTTCCTGACGAGAAGACGGTGTGGAAGTATCGCGAACTCCTGACAAATACAGGCGTTTATGACAAGCTTTTTTCGGAATTTCATAGTTTCATGGAAAGTAAGGGTCTGCAATTCAATGAGGGTCGCATCATTGATGCCAGTTTTGTTATTGCCCCTCGCCAACGTAACACCCGTGATGAAAATGAGCAGATAAAACAGGGAGCGGGTGATAAGTTGTGGAATGACAATCCCCACAAGAAGTGCCACAAGGATGTAGATGCCCGCTGGACAAAGAAGCGTGATGAGACTTTTTACGGCTACAAGCAGCATACTAAAGTTGAGAAACGCAATAAGATCATACTTTCTTATGATACCACGTCGGCAGAAGTGCATGATTCCAAAGGCTTTGAAGGACTGCTGGATGAAAAAGACGAAGGCAAGGACTTGTATTTGGACGCCGGTTATGTCGGACAAGAGGAGATTGTAAAACAGCATAAGATGAATCCGATAATTTGCGAAAAGGGCTACCGTAACCGTCCGCTTACCAAGGAGCAGAAATCAGACAATAGGAAAAAATCCAAGACACGTTGCCTTGTCGAGCATGTATTCGGGTTTGAGGAACAAACCATGCGTGGACTTGTGGTGCGTACAGTAGGGCTTATTCGTGCTAAAGCCAATGTAGCATTCACCAGTCTTGTGTATAACATCAGTCGTTACACGCAAATAATCAGGCTGAAACCTGAGTTGTTGGGGTGAATTATGCCTGCACATCCAATTTTTACAACAAACACAAGTTAATTATTGTAAAAATCGGGGGGGGGTAGAAAATATTCGCTAAATTTGCAAGACTAAAGCTCACAAATTGGGCAGTTAAAGAGTTCTGCTGTCTGATACAAGAGGATAAATTGAATTGATAGAACTCACCTATAAATAATATAAACATGGAAAAAAACAGAAAAAAACAAATCGTAGTTTTGAGTATAGCTTTAGTTTGCATTTTCATCTTGGTATTTTCATTGTTCCATAAATCAGCGACAAAAGATAGCGCAAATCCTCCTTTAACAAATGTTTTGACTGATAGCATTTCTCAAATTGTCTCAGCTTGTCCTGGCGAAATTGGTGTGGCGGTTATTGTTAATAACAGAGATACGGTTAAGGTCAATAATAAGAGTGTTTATCCTATGATGAGTGTGTTTAAGGTTCATCAGGCATTAGCTCTTTGTAATGACTTTGACAATAAAGGAATTTCACTTGATACCTTAGTAAATATAAATAGGGATAAACTTGACCCAAAGACTTGGAGTCCTATGCTGAAAGATTATTCAGGGCCAGTCATATCATTGACAGTGAGAGATTTGCTGCGTTATACTCTTACTCAGAGTGACAACAATGCAAGCAACCTTATGTTTAAGGATATGGTTAATGTCGCTCAAACAGATAGTTTTATAGCCACACTCATTCCTCGTTCAAGTTTTCAGATAGCTTATACGGAAGAGGAAATGTCGGCTGACCATAACAAGGCTTACTCTAACTATACATCTCCTCTTGGTGCTGCAATGTTGATGAATCGTTTGTTTACTGAAGGTCTTATCGATGATGAGAAACAAAGTTTCATTAAGAATACGTTAAAAGAATGCAAAACAGGTGTAGATAGGATAGCAGCTCCACTTCTTGATAAAGAAGGGGTTGTTATAGCGCATAAGACAGGTTCAGGTAATGTTAATGAAAATGGTGTTCTTGCAGCTCACAATGATGTTGCCTATATATGTCTGCCTAATAATATCAGTTATACCTTAGCGGTATTTGTTAAGGATTTCAAGGGAAATGAATCACAAGCGTCACAATATGTTGCGCATATATCAGCTGTAGTATATTCTTTATTAATGCAAACTTCAGTAAAATCTTAAACTGCACTTGCTTTGATAATTAATGATAAACAATCTAAAAGCACTCTAATCGTTATCGGAGTGCTTTTAGATTACTAATCAAATTGCTTCTATTATAATTTGAATCCTCTACTTTTTCTTTCTTCCTGTTGCGGCACTCTTGCTCCATATCTAAGCCTGTGCCATTGCTCCCTGAACCAGTCGGCAATCGGCTTCCTGTTTATTGTCAGGTTCAGCCTGCTTTCATCGTCAGGGTCATTTTCCACCCTTAAAATATCATCCTTTATATCAAAGTTCCGCCTGTGTTGCTCGGAATAGATTTTACCGCTACATTTCAGGGCTTCTTTTTTGACTATAAGACTTTCAGTCATTTCTTTAGAGAATCCCAGCATGGCACAAAACTTTTCCATGCGCAGCATTTCCCTGAACATCGGAAACCACCTGAAAGCCTTGTCTATGATTCTGGCGAGCCGTGACAGTTCTTTTTCTTTCATGTCAAGTTCCTGCCTGTGCATTTCTCTGAGATTGTGGATTTGCGTATCATGCTGTTTCTGCATCTGCTGTACTTGGCTCTGCAATTTTTCAATATTGGTGTTCCGTTTTGAAACCTCGTCTTGCAGTTTTTCGTTGGCACGTTCCAGTTCTTTCAGTTTTCCACTCCCGAAAAGAGAAGCAACTCCACTAGTTATGGCTGTCGCTGCCGTGGTGGCTGTCTTCTTTAACTTGTCAGTGCGTATTTCTGATTTCACCTGTTTCAGTTCCTGCTCGGCAAGATTTATCTGTTCTTCTTTGTGCCGTTTGGCTGCATCCATGCGTTGCAGTTCAGCTTTCTGCTTCTCAATGATAAAGTCGTTCCGTTCCAGATGCTCCTTACCAGTGACAGCCTTTGACTGCCCGCGTTCCATCAGCAGGATGTCGGATGCAAGGGTCTGCATCTGCATCATGTCATCGTCATTGAGCTTTCGGCTCTTTCCTGTTTCGTGGTTCATCCAGTCGAAAACGATATGGGCATGATAGTTCGGCTTGAACCATCTGTCCCCGACTTTGAAGCTTTCCCTGTCTTCCGCTTCCGGCTGACCGTTCAGCCAATGCCCTTCATCCTTGTGCAGGAAGATTTGCAGCGGTGTGATTCCCCAGCGTCTTTGACACTCCTCACCGAATTTACGCACGTCTGCCAGTGTGGTGTCCGACCTGACAAGCAGCACTCCTTCACGTATGGGGGAGCATCCCGCAATCTTGACTATTTTACCGTTCTTGCCTTTGCGTTCACGCTCCTTTTCCTGCATGGCACGTCCGGTCTTTTCCTTTACCATCTGTCTGATATTGTCATAATGCATCCGCAAATCCGGACTGCCGAAGTCGGGATTTATCCACTGTTCGTTATCGGTGGATAGTTCAGGAACGACATAGATTCTGGACTCTCCGATGTGGCGCATGTATTCGGCAGTCCTCCTGTTGTGAGCCTCGCTCGATGCGATGTTGCAGGGCTTGATATGTATGCTTGATTTTGTTGCCATAGATACTTGTTTTTTGGTTTGTACTTTATTGTTTGCTTTTCCGCTGTCCGTAAACGCATGGGGTTCTTAGGGGTGCAACCCATAAGCGGAGATTGCAAAGAGAGGGTCACTCTTTGCTCTGGGTTCTCAGGGGAGAAACGCCCTGAGTGGGTCATTAGGGTAAAACCCTAATCCCCTCGGGAGAGCCCACAACTACGTAAGCGGAGCGTGTAGTTATAGTGGGCTATATCAATGGCAAGCCATTGTCTGCAAACTCCAGCCTACGGCTTCCGCTCTCCTCCGTCAGGGAGGTTTTTCATCATCGTTGCCGATTGGAGATGCACCGACCAGCACAAGGTCTAAATCGTCTATCAGTTTTTGCAGGACGGGATTCTTCTCTATCATCCGCTGGAGGATTCTCTCAGCCTCGACCAAGTGGTTGGCTGTACTCATCACCTTGCCCTCCCGTATCTGAAAGATAATCCAATCGGCTATGTCGATATGGGCTTCTTTTTGTTTCGGGGTGGCATTCCTTTCGATGATGTCCGAAACCACCACCTTACAAAAGTACATGCTCTCGGCTCGCTGTTTCCACTCGGCATAAGCATCGGCATCGGGAAAGAGAAGCACGGTTCGCCCTGACAGTACACGGAGTTTCTCTTCTCTCATCTGACTCTTACCACCCGTAGCCAGCCATACATAATCGGGGAAGATAGCAGAACCGATAACGGCACTCTTCTCGGATTCCACCAAGACCACCACCTTGTCGGGATGCGTTTTCAACAAGTGTTCCCCGAAAAGGCATTGGGATAGTTGCCAATCCTCTGCCAACACACGCTGCTTTTTCAATATGCTGTGTATCCAGTTCACTGCCGATGTCTGTCCTCCCTTGATACGGTGTCCGTCTTCGGGATTGTACTGCATCACCTTTCCCGTGCGTACCTTGCCCGTCCTGTCTATCTGCCAAAAGATAACAGAGCCGTCACGGGTAGCCCCCAAACGGTATTCCTCCAACAACCGCTTCAACACCTCTTTCGCCTTGTCGCCATAGTAGGAAGTAAGGAGTGTGAAGAGGAAACGGAAGAAATTGCTACGCTCGCTTTGCGACTTCTCCACATAGTGAGGGGGAATATAGCCGATGGCTGTCGGCTTACTTTGCTGCTTCACTTTCTTCTGCTCTGCTCTTTGCCTGTCAAAAGAGAAATCATTGGTAGTTCTGTGTTCAGGATGCTCTTGAAAATACTCTTTCGGAGTGTAGTGATACCCACAACCGCTTTCGTGGTTACATCTGCCGACCGATGGATGCAACGGCACATTATTTTCGTCCACGTAATAGACGAAAGAATGCCTGTCTCCGCATTTGGGGCAGGTATGCCGTGTTGCCGTTCCTTTATACTTCTGTAATGAATAATTGCCCATAGCTTAGTCCGTTTTTGATGGTTGATTGTCGGCTGTCCCATCCTGTCCCATTGTCCCACACTCTAAGGGTTGGGACAGTGGGACACTTGGGACACCTGCGTTTTTACTCTCTTTGCTGCGCTGGATGATACGGTTTACGGTGGACTTGCCACAATTCACCTGTGAGGCTATCTCCCTGACGGACTTGCCCGATTGGGAGAGTTGCAGAATTTGGCAATCCCTTTGGCTTGATTCATTGTCGCCCAATTTTTTCAAGTGTTCCTTTTCCGTGGAATAGCCCCTGAACACGAACTGCAAGAAAGCATCCACCTTGTCAATCTCGTAAACGATTACATTATCCGCATCATGAGAGAACGTGCCATAGCGCACTTTAAGCTGCTTCACATAGCGAAGCCCTCCGTCTTGGGCACTTTTTCCAATGGTGAACACGCTGTCAAAGAAATTGTAGAGCCGTTTGCTTCCGGCAAGGTCGTTGGATGTGATGGGACAATCCAAAGAGCGTTTGGGCGTATGTGCTAGGACAAGGATAGAGAGCGCATATCTCTTTTTGAGATTGTTCAGCTGAATCATCAGCCGTCCTGCGGCATCGCCTTTCTCCATGGCGCAACACAGGTAGGTAAGATTGTCAATGATGAAAATCTTGCAGTCGGTCTGCACAGCCATCTGTTCAATGCCGCCTATGATAGCTTCCTCAAAGTTGGCATCCAAAAGCTGGTTGCAGTCAATAGACACCCGATAGAGTTTGTCGGGAAAGGTGTAGAGCTCTCCATGCTCGTTGGTATAGCGGAGCTGGAACTGCTTTTCGGACAGTTCAAAGTCCAGATACAGCACATTGTCGGTTCGGGCGATGCGGTCGGCTATCTGCACGGCAAGGATGGACTTGCCCACGTTGGAATCGGCAAACAAGCAGGAGAGTTCCCCCTCGTACCAAAAGCTGTCCCACAGCGCACAGGGCGTAGGCAATAACGATGCTTCAAGAATGGTTTGGTTTGCCGTCTTGATATTCATCATGCCTACACTGTCGGGCATACCGTTATGCGCTTGGGATGCTTTTGTGAGGTCGCCACGTATCAGGTTGATATAGTTCTTATCCTCTTCCATATCATTCACCAGTTACGTGGGTTGGGCTTGCGACGGTGGGAAGAGGATAAGGACTTGTTCAGTTCCTCGTCTGACAACGGTATGGGATTCTTTCGGGCGGTTTCCAGCCACTTGTCCAGTTCGTCACGGTAAAGGCAATAGCGTTTGCCGGGCTTGGTGGCAGGGATTGTCCCTTCTGACAGTTTCATGTAGAGCGTACCCTTAGGGATACCTAAATACTCTGCTGCCTCGTCCACAGACATGGGCACGTGGGTGTCCACCGTTTTGGCATTGTTCACACTGCACTGCTCGGCGAGCAGGCTTTTCAGGCTCATCACTTCGTCTCGAAGCTGAGCGACAACCTCGGGGAGGTCGTTGAAGGTAAGAATTGATTTTTCCATTCGCGTACTCGTCTCTTTTGTAAGACTTGGCGCAAAGGACTGAAATGATATATCCGTGAATATCTCCACGACACGTCATTGCAAAATAATTCCCGAATAATTAAGCCCAGCCATAAATGACGGGCAAAATTACTCGGGAAACGATGTAAAACAGGCGGTTATGAGTTACCGGATGGTTGTCGTTGGTGTCGTGATTATCCTAATTCCGCACATAATCCTCGGGATAGTGGAAATCAAGTTTGCCGTTTTCGGGTTCATCAATGGGAATTTCCGTCTTTAACGGCTCTACCTTGAAATTCTTGATGGTTGATAAGTCTGTATCAGCAAACGATTTCGGGAAAAGGGCTTTGATGAACTTGGCACGGTTATCCCCATTGTAGTATCTCTTGTACAGGAAACGCTCAGAGATATTCCATACGAAGTGACGGAGTGGAATGTTGTTGATGTCTTTGGTAAACGGTCTTTGTATGGGCTTCGGGGTATAAGTGTTAAGATTCATCCATTTGTCCACCTCAGTACAGATGTGGTTCACGGTTTCTTGGTCGGCAATGCGAGGCAGGTAATAATGGCAATACTCCATGACCATGCGGATGCGCTCTTCCTTTTCCCGTTGCTCTCTGCTTGCGTAATTGGCACGGTTCTTTTCGTGAAGATCCGGGGCGATAGTAAGCTCTATCGGTTGTGTTTGGATAAGTGTCTCTTCTTTTGTCGGGGATGATTCGGGTACAGGCTCAGGGACTGATGTAGGTCCAGGCACAGATGTGGCTTCTTCAAGTGTATTTTGTGACAGTTCTTCCTGCACCTCTATGGCTTCGGCAATCGTTTCTTTCTTGCCGAACTTGATTTTGTAGATTTCGTATGTATCAAAGATAAGTGTCTGAAAGGAGAGATAGAGCAACCATCCCAACAGGTTACAGCATACGAATACTATCCACCTGACAAAGTTGTCTTGGTTGAAGCTGTCCGCTATTACCAGCGTGGCAATGGAAGATATTAGGACGATGGCGAAGCCGACAAAGCCCAAGATGATGTATTTGTCCTTGATTGATGATTCCATATTTCGTTGAGAGATTGAATGTTCCTGTATTATTTTGTGCAAAGTTAATGCTATTTTTCCCAATTACTGCCCGTTATTTGCGGTTAGAACGGTCTTTTTCAATGTATTTCACGAAATGTCATCATATCATACTCTGTTTCATACTCTGAGGGGCTTATAAATGGTGGCATCAAGCCAAAAACATAGAGGGGCGATTATAGCCTTGTAGCCATAACCGCCCCTCTGAATACCTGTCAATGTGAGACATTTATGCCTCCTTGCGCTTCAAGGTTATCTTGTCCACCACCTGACACATCTGCTGCGCTGCTATCTTGGAATAGATTTGTGTGGTGGTAATGTTCTTATGTCCGAGATAGGCTTGGATGACAGCCATGTCCGTTCCCATTTCCACGTGCAGGCTTCCGAAGCTGTGGCGGGTACAGTGAAAGGTGATTTTCTTGGTTATCCCTGCTGCCGTGAGCCACCGTTGGAGTGGTCCTTGCAGCATCTTGTCCTTGAAATCCTCAAAGATAAGTCCCTCGCCCCGTTCTCCCAGCAGTCCATAGGCTTCATCACTGATGGGGTTATGCACTATTTCTTTGGTTTTCTGCATACGGGTGGTAACGAACATCCTGCCGTTGGTGTATGGTTGTATCTGCTGCCACGTGAGCTGTCTGATGTCGCTCTTTCTCAGTCCCGTAAGACAGGCGAAAAGAAAAGCTTTTTTCAAGACCTCCTCCTCACAGGGTGTTTCGGCAAGCCGTATCAGTTCCTCTTGGCTCAAATGCTCCCTGATGGTGGGAATGCACTCGATGCGGTCTAAGAAGCCGTTTGGGTTCTCCTTTATCTTCCTGTCACGGTAAGCGGTGTGCAGCACGGCACGGAAAGTTGACCAATAGCCTGCTGCGGAGTTGATGTGCAGCTTTTGGTTGGTGTGGATGGATTGGGGTGCATCAAGCAGGTATTCCATGAACTTGCGGCACAAATCCACATCCACCTCCTCAAAGGTGCATTTGCCGTTCACGAACCGCTGGAAATGCTTGTATACGTGCTGCCACTTGATATTCTTGCGGTCAGCCAGTCCTTTGAAATAGGCAAGGAAATCGCCCTTCATCTTGGTCTTGTCAAAAAAGCCGTTGTTTTCATTGAAAATGGCTTCGTAGCGCTGGTTGCGCAGGATGACCGCTTTCTTCATCATGCGTGCGTTGAAGTCCCGTTCCTGCTGGTTTGCAGGTTTGGCGAAGATGTAAATTCCTAAGGCTTCACGTGTAATCACTCTCATGGTGACATTGTCACGGTAGCCGGGATAGTAGTCAAGGCATAGTGAATACTGTGTCCCGTTCTTAATCTTGCGCTTACGCAAGGTAACTGTTTTGCATTTACTCATAATAATTATGTTTTAATTGGTTGTATACATTTTGGAGTTGTATCCATGTTTCCGATGGCAAAGGAACAACGTGAAATATCCGTGAATACCTCCACGATACATCATTTTGAAATAATTTTCGATAATCCCGATTTTTCACGGTTATTTGTTCCTTTCAGCCATGACACGCTCCACATCTGAGCGCAAAAGCAGGTTTTTCACACCCACCTTTATCTTTTCGATGTGCTTCACCTTGACGATATGGCAGATGTTGGCTGACGAAAGACCATAGATTTGCTGCACCTGCTCAACGGTATAGTAGCGTTCATCGTTCACAAGGTCAGTTCTGCGGAGTTCGTTCAAATGTGATTTGGAGTAATAGGTACGCCCGTACTCTCTTTTAGTGGGTATCTTATGGCGATAGGTGTAGGCACGGAGTGCGGTCGGCTTCATGCCGAACAGTTCCTCCACCTCCTCGGTCAGTAGCCAGTCGGTAATTTCGCTAATATCAACTGCCACACCGAAAAACTCGTCAATATGCTTCTTGCTGTAATAGTTCTTTCCTGCGATACGGCAGATGGGGATATGGTTACGCTTGGCGGAAGTGTAAAGCCATGACTGCTTTACCTTAAAAAGGGACATCACCTCCTCGCCCGAATAGAAGTCCAACACTTCTTCGCTTTCCTTTTCCCTTTTTTCTCTTTTGGCAGGTAAGGAAGATGAAGATGATTTCCTTGGTGTGGAGGTGTTGCCGGGCAGGATGCGGTGATAGGGATTGCCCTCCAACATCTGCTCGATGTCGGCTCTGCGGATGAATGCCATGCGGTTGCTGATGCGTGAGGCTTTCAGCTTGCCGATGGCTACAAGTTTGTAAATGTACTGTCGGGAACAGCCCATGAGGATGGCTGCTTTGGAAAAGGTGAGATACTCCTGATGCTGTATCTCCATCAAGGGTTGGGCGACTTTGAAGAGGTTGTTCTTCTGCATCACTCTGGCTCGTTTGGCTTCTGCCTGACAAGCCTCACTGCAATATCTTTGCATACCGCTTCGGGTTACAAAGGACTTGCCGCAAAAACTGCATTTTCTGGTTGCTTTCATACCGTTTTATCGTTTAATGGTTCATTTCTTCAATCCTATATCTCTGAAATGGTAAACGGATGTGAACGGAAGTCAACCATTGTCGCTTTTCTACACAGTGTGACTGTTTCCGCATATCGGGGCGGTTATTGTCGCTTGTCGTAAACGGTTGTAAACCCTTGTCAACTGTCTGCACGGTGTGACAAAAAACAAGCCCCGCAAATTCTCCACGTCAGAAATACGTCTCAAAAATATGTGGAAATTTGGGAAGCGACAAATGGCAACCGAAAAGTGTTAAATTTTAGAATATGCTGGTAATTAAAGATTTACACTCGGATATTTCTGATTAGTTTTGGTTGTTCTATGGTTATAAATACAGTCTGCAAAAGCTGAGTTTCCAATACTTGTAACGCTACTTGGAATGACAATAGATGCCAGTTTGCTCAATCCATAGAACATTTGTTCGCCAATAGCATTACCGTAGGTATAGAAAGTCCCATAATAAGGCGCTCCTCCTTCTACAATATATGCATCTTTCATATTCAATGCCGTCAGTTTTCCCATTTGGCGTATACAACGTATATCTGATCCGTTTAGTGAACCGGTTAATGTCAAATTTTCAACTACGTGCTTTTTATCTCCCAACAAACTTTCGAGGCTACCCGCGGTGGATACATTGATAGTTTCCGCATTTAGGCTTATTCCTGTAAGAAGCAGGCTTATTAACCATACGATGGCATATAAATTTATTCGTTTCATATATCTTGTCTTTTTATTATTAGCAATTAATTGTTTTTTATCTCTTTTCATCCGTTCCCGGTGTCGGATTGTCTCCTTCGTCAGGTTCCGGTTTGTTTGCTTTGGTAGTGAAGCTGTTTCGCGTATAGGATGTACCTTTTTCATTGGTTGCATATGCGCTTATATAATACGTTGTACCTGGCTTTAGGTCGCGAAGTACCAGTTTCATTTCGTTACCGGAGGTGGTGATGGGTACTTGTGTACATCCTTCGTCTCCGATTTGCGGATCATAATCTGTTTCGCTCCAAACAAATCCTTTTGCACTGATGGGCAGTCCACCGTCATCGTAGATGGTAGCAGTCAGTTCCAGGCGATTGCTGAATATTCCCGATGAATAGATACTTCCCATGGTCGGTTTCTTGCCGGTAACGGTGCCGGGCGGGAGATTGTCGTCTACCGAAGGTGGCAGTTTATCGGTCGTGAAGCTAAGATTGTTACCATAGCTTATCCCGTTTTTATTGATGGCATAGGCACGAGCATTGTAATTCGTTTCATGTGTCAGGCCGGTAATGGCAAGTGAAAATTCGTTGTCTGTATAGTCCGTTTCGACATAATGTCCTTCTTTTTTAACAGGATCATATTCACTGCCCCAGCAAATTCCCACTTTGGTGATGGTAGCACCGCCATCCCCTTCAATCAAAGCATGTACGGTGGCACCTGTACCGGTGATTTTACTGACATAGGTCTGTTCATTGTTATGGCTAATACTTGCCAGTTCCGAATATCCGCTTTGGAAGCCGATAGGATCGCTATAGCCGGTCAATCCTTCATTGTTGGTGGCGTAAGCACGCACGGAGTAATCTGTACGGTATTGCAGATTTTCCAAACGGCCTTCGAAGCTGTTGCCTGAACTGGTCGATTGCATGCTTCCGGTACAATTTTCCAGTGTCGGTATCGAGGCGTTACCAATAGACCATACGAAGCCTTTGGTGGTAATGGTCATTTCCTTACCGCCATTGTCGGAAATAAAGGCTTTGCCCAATGCGTTGTCGTCATTGATATTCATTACGGTGATGCTGGTCAGGGTAGGTGCCTGGTTTTGTGAAGTACGCAATTCACCGGTTACGCTGTAGGAAGTTCCGTTGCGGTTGGTGGCGTAAGCACGTACATAGTAAAGCTTCCCTTTGGTGAGACCGGTCAATACGATACCGATGTTTTCGGAAGGCTTCTGCATGGCCGCTTTTCCATCGTTGATGGTTGGTTCGGGTTTGTCTATGCTGTAGCAAATCCCGGTTTCTGTCAGTTCGGCACCGCCATCGGAAGTTACTTTCGCAGTCACTTTACCGCTGCTCTCCGTCGTCTCGCTGATGGTAGGAGTACTTACGGTAGGTGCAAAAGTTTCTGCCGTGGTGAATTCAGCGGTTGCACTGTAGTTTGTTCCGTTTTTGTTCGTGGCATATGCGCGTACAAAATATTTTGTCCCTTTTGTCAATCCCTTCAATTCGCAAGTGATGCCATTGCCACTGTCGGATGCAGGTAAATAATGACTGGTATTCGTATCTTCCAAGGAAGGTTCTTTATTGGTACTGCTCCAGCATACACCTTTTGCAATGACTGCAGAACCACCGTTACTGGTAATGCTGGCAGTGATCGTACTGGAAGTTTCTTCGATATCCGATGCTGCAGGAGTAGTCATGGCAGGCGTACTGGTTTTCTCCGTGCTAAACTCGATCGGTTCGCTGTAGAAATAGCCGTCTCGGGTCACGGCATATGCCGTGGCGTAGTATTTATGTCCTTCTGCCAGTCCTTCAATATTGGCTGTTAATGTTTTATCAGCTAATATTCCTTTAGCTATATGATCGTTTTTGGTAGGGGAAGTAGTCGTTTCACTCCAGCAGATACCAGTTTCGGTGACAGACGTTGTTTCACCGTACTCCACTTGTGCGGTGATGATGGCGGATGAGATGGTCAGTTCCGAGATAATCAGTCTTGTCAATGACACCATTTCCAACTCTTCAGTGGTGAACTCTATCACCGGGCTGTAACCTGTTCCTTTTTCATTGACAGCATAGGCTCGGAGATAATATTTGGTATGCGGCTGCAAGCGGTCGTTCTCATCGCTTCCCGCTGTTCCTATGAAGGGACTTTCGGTGCCTGCAACGGTAATGTGCTTTCCGTCGATGGTCGGTTGGCGGCTTTCAGCGCTCCAACAAAGCCCTTGTTCGGTAATGTCAAATCCTTGAGCATCGGTAACAGTAGCGGTTACGGTGGCTGTGTAAGCCGTGAGTTGGGATACGGTACCTATGCTCAATATAGGTATGTTCAGCTTGTCGGTAGTGATGTTGATCGACTCGCTGTAACCTGTGCCGGTTTCGGTGGTGGCGTAAGCACGAATCACATAAGTTGTAGAAGGGTCGAGGTCGGTGATCACAGCCGAAAACTCCGTTGCTCCGATCGGTAGCAGGACGGTTTTATCATCTGTTGTCGGATCAGAATCTCCTTCTACGAACTTTTTATAAGCAAAACCTTTTATGCCGGGTTCGTATCCGCCATTGTCCACTATTTCGGATGTCACGGTGACGCTGCTTTCACTTGCTCCATCGATGACCGGTTCTTTCAACACAGGAGGAATACTTTCCTCGGTAGTAAATTTCTGTGGTTCGCTCTTTACAATCGTGTTGCCACTTTGAGCATATAGGCAAAAGTAATATTGTCCACCCGGTTTCAGCCCGTTGGCTTGTACGGTGTATTGGTTGTTACCCGTTTCCACTCCCTTGTAGGTAGTGGCATCTGTCATGCTCTGCGAGGTCGAGACCATGAATCCGATATCACATTTCGCAGCACTGACAGGATTGGGTACAGCCGTTCCTTGTAGTTCTGCTTCAAAACGTGTGACGTGTTCCACTTGCCCCGTGACGAGAGTCGGGGGATATACCAACGGAGCATTGTCTTCTTCGCATCCGGTGATAAGGAGCAGACTACACATTAATATATATAGTAGTTTTTTCATCTTTCTCCAATTAAATGAATTTAGAATATCATACCGATACCGGCACTCACTTCGTGGTATTTGCCGCCTACCGTATGGTATCCGGCAGAGATCAGGAATTTATTAAAACGGAGGATACCGCCTATTTCGGCTGCGAAGCCTGTACTCGATTTGTCGATGTCTTTCACTTGCATTCCCTCGAGGCTGGCACCTGTATTTATGTCTGCCGAAGCACTGTTAAGTTCGTAGCTCAGCACACGGCTACCATATCCTGCACCTGCATAGAGATAGATTGTCTTGTTGAGCCGGCGGAAATATCCGCCTGTGACAGACATGCGGGATTGGTGTGTAACGCCCGGTTCGTAAAAGGAAGAAGAAGAGTTCTCTCCGATCACCCCGTTTTCATTTCCTTCGAAGTCACTTCCTGCCGAACCGAAGTCACTTCGGAAACCCACATAAAATCCGTTCTTCTTTTTGCCAAAGCCCAGCATGGCACCGAAGGTGGTGGTGTTCGGATTGTACCCCGCTTGTAACAGGATAAGTGTGTTCATCGGCACTTTCGGTTTGATGGTCGATCTCATGTTAAAGGTCGGACGTACTGTCTCGCCCGGGCTTACTGTCAGTATGGTATCGATGGGGAAGTATCTCTCTTTTTCGATACGCACTTTATATTCTTTGATTGCCATGCGATCACTACGGTAAGGAGTTGTACCGACGAGTGTGGTGTCGATGTATACTTTTGCATCCTGTTCGGGTAAGGAGAATATTTCCATATAGCCGAATTTGGGTTTCAGCACGACACTCTTTGTTACCGGGTTGCTTCCCAATGAGATGACCCCGGCTTCCGACTGGTACATCGGTGCTTCCACTCGGTAGGAGTGTTCTCCTTTGGGCATTGTTGCGTTAAAAAGTCCGTTTTCTACCGGTACCTGTTCATCGTCGATGTAGATGTTGGCTGTAGCCGGTTCGGGGCGGACTACGATAAGTTGCATGTTGTTTTCAACTACCGGTTTGTCTTGCTGGTCGCCCGTGTTGAGTACCATCTCATAAACAGTGGCTTTCTCGATGATGTCGGGGTAGAAATAGTTTCGCATAATGCCGAGTTCATCATGAAGGATGGAGATACGGCGAGCCCCGCGTGGGACATACAGCCAGATTTCTCCGGTTTTGTTCTCGCGTGCAGTGATGCCGAGAGCGTCTGGTTCGAACATGAGATCTTTTACATTGGTCACGATGCGGATTAATGCACAGATTTCTCCGTTTTGGTCTCGTTTAGGTGCCGTGACCCGGGCGGTAATGTCGCTTTCCATACGTTGGAAGGATGCTACGTTGATTTTCCCTTGTTGACCCCAAATATGCGTGGAGGGGTAGGTTGAAAGGAGAATGATTACTAGTAGCAACAGACGTTTAAGAGTACCGTTTGACATGTTTGCTTTGAGTTATTTAAGATTAATAAATTGCTCCTACAAAGATAGATAACATTTATTAATGAAGCATGATTTATCAAAAAAAATGATTCTTTTGTTTAGCTATTTAATAGACATTGAATTATTTGTCACGGTTTTCCGTGACAAATAATTTCTGTTTCTTGTTGAAAACAGGTTGCATGGATATTATTGACATTTTGGATATTCTAACGCTTCTTAAATCGTTTCTTTTGGTCTCTCTGTGGACTATTTTAATAAGGCGGGATTCTAAGCGATCAGCACGTTGGCATATAGGTATTGTAAGAAGGATAAATTTGATTTATTGAATCGAATTCCCTGATTTTGTGAATACGATGATATGTTATCTATGGAAATATGTGCAAATAGATTCATTGTTTTGTGTGCATCAGGGAGAGCAAATAGAAAAAAACGGCTTGCTCTTTCTCTTTTTTTTAATCGTTGGAAGGCTTCCTCGGTGAGCAATGAAATCTACCTCGGTGATCTCCCCCTTGTTCCTCACCGAGGAACAAGGGGGAGATCACCGAGATGCGGGTGTTTCATCACCGGGGAATACGGCTTTTCGCCCTGTCCGATGCGTATATTTATCCTTAAAAGGCATATCAATGCATAATCATCCGGTCGTATATACACTTTTGAATGCTATCCTGTCTGTTTTGGAAACCTTGACGGTTAGTAAAAAGGGGGATATGCTATCCTTTTGATGCTATCCAAGGCAATTCCTTGATAGGAAGTAAAAAAGACAGGCTTCCGGATGGGTGGCTTTAAGACACTTCTTAGAAGTGGCTCAAATCTATCAGTCCGAAATCCGGATCTTTTTCCGGCTGCCAGGTACGTACATGGATGATTGGTTCTTTCGGATTGTTCAGATCGACCATCAGGAAAAGATAACCTGTGTCACCGTAGCTGGAGGAGAAATAATCCTGTTTGATCTGGATACCGTAAATCTCTCCACCGACTCCTGATTTACGAATCTGGTTGTCGGCAAAGCGTAAGTTGATATATTCGCTTCCTGCAAAGATGTGTTTGAGGCGTTTCATGAACTCCGCTTTTGTCTGGCGGGTGTACTTCACGGCTTCTTTACTCATCGGCTGACCTTCGACTGCCACTTTGTGCTTCAATACCGAACCAGTGATGATCAAGGCATCATCGGAGAAGATGCTGTTTATATAATCGTAGCGTTTTAGGGCATAGGCTGTTTTATAACTTTCAAGGAAGTTGATCAGTACCTTCCGCACATCGTCTCCCCAGGTCGTTTGGTTCATGATGTCATCAACTGCCGGTTTATTCAGCCCGAAAGAGATGGCATCGATCTTGCCTTCTTTTGTCATGGTGAACACCACGTCTTCCACAAAAGTACGACGGTTGCCGCTGAAGCTGAAACTCATGGGCAGGCTCCGACAAGTGATCTCACCATTGCATTCCAGGTATTTGAATTCCGGCTCTTTCACGATCTTGGCATTTCCATATTTGATGAGTTGGTTGAACATGGAAAATCCATCCGGGGTACAAAGCGATTGTATATTCGCATAGTTCTTGGTACGAATGGCGTTTTGCACTTCTGTCATGGTTGCCTCATAGCATGTCGTTTCGTCACAACTAAGGAAGTGCATCGCGGACTCCGTCTGTTTGGCGCTGTCACCTGCTGCCATTAGTATTTCTTCATTTTCTGTTTCTCCCGGTTTCGGCTCTTCTCCGGTCAGTTTCAGATAGCAGCCGCGCATCGGTATAGGATTGACCGATTGCATGACTTCTGCAAGCTCGTTGTCGATATTCGATTCGCCTTCGAACATGTATTCCGTCTTGATCTGCATTCCTTTGGCACTTGCCACGGTTGGCATCTCGATGATTCCCAGCCCGTCTTTGGCAGAGAAGATGTTCGACCAGTCCCGCCCGTCAAAGTAAGTATAGTCATAGTTACGTGCAGGGATCCCTTTATATAATACTTTCAGGTCGATGGTTTTCAAATCTCCGTCCACATGTACATTGTCTATGGATACTTCCAAATGCGAGAAGATGCTGTTCATTTGTTTGGGAATCCAGTTGCACAATAGCTGTTCGTTTCCTTCTTCATCTTTCATGGTCAGGAAATTCCCATCGGGATAGCTTTGCAATAGGATGAGTGCCCAGTAGTAATAACGCAAGGCATCTGCCACCTGTGCTTTCTTTTCGGCCTTTATAGCTTCCTGGGTGAAATCCAGCAATTTGGTTTTGCGTCCTTCGAAGATACGTTGTATCTCGCTTACTTTAATATAGCGCATCACAGCGGCATCCGGTTCGTTTTGGATGACAATGCGGCGCGTATTGTTCAGTGTGGCACGCGAATAAGTATTAATGACCGATTTGAAGGTTTCATCCACGGTTGCCTGGTCTCCATCCGTGCCACCTTCCGTCAGCTGACTGAATTGGCTGGATACGTTCGTAGAGATTTGGCTGATCAGTGCGGCCAATGCCTCATTGTCCGCTTTTTTAAGAGTCGTGGCGTTTCCGGTTCCCCAGATATAATCTTTGCTGTTCTGTATCTCTTCTACAGACTGTGCGCGGAGGAATGGAAAGATGAATAAAGATAAAATCGTAAAAAGTAGCAGCTTTCTCATATTGTTTGTAACGTTATGGATGTCAATTCACGGCAAAAGTAATAAGTTTTTTACTATATTGGTAGCAAATGCTTGATCTTTTTTATTCACCTTCCGGTTTAATTCTATCAAAAATTCTGAATAATTCTTCAACCGATTCCGTTCGCAGCATGGCAATACGTGTTTCGCGGAAGTTGGGAATACCTTTGAACAAAGGAGTGGCTGCCAAATGGCGGCGTATATGTATGATGCCCCGGCGTTCGTCCAACCGGGCTACACTGCTGAGTACTTCCTCGCGCAACACATTCAGATACCATCCAAAGGATTCGGCAGGAAGCTCGTTACCTGTTTCCAAATAGTGTTTTATTTCACGGAATATCCAGGGACGGCCGATGCTTCCCCGACCGATCATGATAGCGTCTACACCGTAGCGGTCGAAACATTCTTTGGCCCGGGTTGCCGTGGTGATGTCTCCATTACCGATCACCGGAATGTGCATCCGTGGGTTATTCTTTACATCTCCGATCAGTGTCCAATCGGCTTCTCCGGTATACATTTGTGCGCGGGTACGGCCGTGGATGGCTAAAGCTGCGATGCCACAATCTTGTAACTGCTCTGCGAGATCGACAATGATTTTGTGATCTGCGTCCCATCCCAGGCGGGTTTTTACTGTGACAGGTATTTTAACGGCATTTACCACTGCGCGGGTGATCTCTAGCATCTTAGGAATGTTCTGTAGCATGCCGGCACCCGCACCTTTGCCGGCTACCTTCTTTACAGGGCACCCGAAATTGATGTCTAGGATATCCGGTTGTGCTTCCTCCACGATCCGGGCAGCTTCTACCATGGCTTCCGTCTCCTTTCCGTATATTTGTATGGCTACCGGACGTTCTTCATCACAGATCGTGAGTTTCTGAGTGGTCTTGTTTATCGAACGTATCAGTGCGTCGCTCGACACGAACTCGGTATAAACCATGTCTGCTCCGAACTTTTTGCACATCAGACGGAAGGCGGGATCGGTCACGTCTTCCATGGGAGCAAGAAATATTGGGCGTTCGCCCAGGTCAATATGGCCTATTTTCATTTGTATGATTGGTTTGTCCTTCTTTATTCTTTATCGGCTGCAAAAGTACGGAAAAAAGCCTATCTTTGCATCATAATTTGTTTATTACTGTATGAATCACTCTATTAAAGACTTTGAAATAATGGCTCCTGTCGGTTCCCGCGAATCTCTTGCGGCAGCTATTCAGGCGGGAGCAGACTCCATCTATTTTGGTATTGCCAACCTTAACATGCGTGCCCGTTCCGCCAATACGTTTACGATTGACGACTTGCGCGAGATAGCCCGGACTTGCGATGAGCATGGTATGAAGAGTTATCTGACCGTAAATACCATCATCTACGACAATGACCTTGAACTGATGCGCACCATCGTAAGTGCAGCCAAAGAAGCAGGAATCTCAGCCGTGATTGCTGCGGATGTGGCAGTAATGAGTTATGCCCGTCAGATAGGTCAGGAGGTACATCTATCTACTCAGTTGAATATTTCTAATGTGGAGGCATTGCGGTTTTATGCGCAGTTTGCCGATGTGGTTGTATTGGCGCGCGAGTTGAATCTGGAGCAGGTTGCTGAGATTTACCGTCATATCAAGGAAGAGAATATCTGTGGTCCTTGCGGTGAGCAGATACGCATCGAGATGTTTTGTCATGGCGCACTTTGTATGGCAGTGTCCGGCAAGTGTTATCTTTCGCTTCATGAAATGAACAGTTCCGCCAACCGGGGAGCTTGTATGCAGGTATGCCGTCGTTCGTATACGGTTCGTGATAAAGAGACGGATGTGGAACTGGATATCGACAATCAGTATATCATGTCTCCCAAAGACCTGAAAACAATCCATTTCATGAATAAAATGATGGATGCCGGGGTACGGGTGTTCAAGATTGAGGGACGTGCCCGCGGACCCGAGTATGTTCGTACGGTGGTCGAATGTTATAAGGAAGCAATCCGCGCATATCTGGACGGAACTTTCACAGATGAGAAAATCGTGGCTTGGGACGAACGGTTGAAGACGGTCTTCAACCGGGGATTCTGGGATGGATATTATCTGGGACAACGTTTGGGCGAGTGGACCAAGAACTATGGATCAGCGGCTACGGAACGTAAGATTTATGTAGGCAAAGGTATCCGTTATTTCAGTAATATCGGTGTGGCAGAGTTTTTGGTGGAAGCTGCCGAGCTGAGTGTCGGTGACAAACTTCTGATTACCGGACCTACCACCGGTGCTGTGTTTGCTACGCTCGAAGAGGCGCGTGTCGACCTGAAACCGGTACAGACCGTGAAAAAAGGAGAGCATTTCTCTATGAAGCTGGAGAAAATCCGTCCGAGCGATAAACTCTATAAACTGGTTTCGGTAGAGGAGTTGAAAAAGTTTAAAGGCATCGATGTTGAAAATAAAAGAGGATAAGCGGTATGGACAAATATATCTATGAACTGGGAATGAAGGTGCGTGATTATGAATGCGACCTGCAAGGTATAGTCAACAATGCTAATTATCAACATTATCTGGAACATACCCGTCATGAATTCCTTTCATCGGTAGGAGTCAGTTTCGCAGCTTTGCACGAACAGGGTGTGGATCCGGTGGTCGCTCGTATCAATATGGCTTTCAAGACACCTTTGAAAAGCGGGGATGAATTTGTGTCCAAGCTGTACATGAAAAAAGAAGGTATCAAATATGTGTTCTATCAGGATATCTTCCGTAAGAGTGATAACAAGGTTGTTGTGAGATCGACTGTTGAAACCGTATGTGTGGTAAACGGGCGTTTGGGCGACAGTGAATTGTTCGATCATGTCTTTGCTCCCTACCTGTAATGAATACTTTTGAAGAGTGCATCTGTAGCATTGCCTTGACGCTAATTCCCGGTATCGGTCATATCTGGGCAAAGAAGCTCGTGGACGGTATGGGAGGGAGTGCTGCCGATGTATTCCGTTTCCGTAAGGAATTGCCCGGTCGGTTGCCGGGGGTACACAGCCGTGTGGTCGAAGCGTTGGACTGTCCGCAGGCAATGGTTCGTGCCGAACAAGAATATGCCTTTGCAGAAAAGAACCGTATTCAATGTCTCACGCTTGCCGGTGAACAATATCCTTCACGTCTCCGCGAATGCGATGATGCCCCGGTGGTACTCTTCTTTAAAGGGAATGCCGATCTGAATACTCTTCACATTATAAATATGGTGGGCACACGCAATGCAACGGAATATGGCAAGCAGCTTTGTGCCACTTTTCTGCGAGACCTGAAAGCGTTATGTCCGGATGTACTTGTGGTAAGCGGGCTGGCTTATGGCATCGATATCCATTCTCATCGTGCCGCACTTGCCAATGAGCTTTCTACCGTGGGTGTGCTGGCACATGGCCTCGACCGGATTTATCCTTCGGTACATCGCAAAACAGCTATCGACATGTTACAGCATGGTGGTTTGCTGACTGAATTCCTTTCCGGCACTAATCCCGATAAGCATAATTTTATAAGCCGCAACCGGATTGTGGCAGGCATGGCGGACGCAACCATCGTGGTGGAGTCCGCGGCAAAGGGAGGTTCTTTGATCACTGCCGATATAGCCGATAGTTATCATCGGGATTGTTTCGCTTTTCCGGGTCGGAGTACCGATGAATATTCCACCGGTTGCAACCAGTTGATACGCGACAATAAAGCCACTCTTCTTTTATCTGCCGAAGATTTTGTAAAGGCAATGTCCTGGGAGATCGATTCCCGTTTTCAAAAAGGGGAGAATGTACAACGTAGTCTTTTTCCGGAACTCTCCGATGAAGAGCAGCTTATCGTTTCTATTCTTGATAAGCAGGGCAATTTACAGATCAATTCGTTAGTTGTTGAGGCCGATATCCCGGTGCATAAAATGAACGCCATTCTTTTTGAACTGGAGATGAAAGGCGTAGTAAGGGTTTTGGCGGGTGGTATGTATCAGTTGCTTCGTTGATAGAAATTCGTATCTATTTTGTAGAATATTATTTGAAAGTGCATTCCGATAGCAAGTTTGACGAGCCAAGGTTTGCGGTTTCGACATAAAAATAAGAAGGTTCGGTAAAGGGCAAAAAAAAGGAGTACCGCTGTACTCCAACCTTTGTTAACCTTAAATCTAATACTATGAAAAAAATCACTATACAAAAGTACGTTATCCTTTCCTTTTCGCCAAATATTTCCTGTAATATTGGTTCTCTTTTAAATTCTTTCACGGATTTTTACTCCTTTCCATACGGGATAACTCGTAGGAGTTTGGCAGGCTCTAAACTTGCAAATAATTACCAATAGCTTCACAATGGAGACCAATTTGCTCAAAATCTGTTCTCATTAGGTTTGGCTATTAGTTTTTTCTCTATCTTTGTTACAGATTAAGAGTGTATTATGAAAGATGGAATCTGTTTAAGCTTGATTCTTGGATTGCTTTGTTTGATTCCGGGGAAGAGCTTTGCCCTGGAAGTAGCTCCTGTCTCTGCTTATGGTGATTCTGTGAAAAGCACTTCTTTGTATTTTCAATTTAATCAGGACGAAGTGTTATCCGATTACTTGGATAATGCCAAAACGATTCTTTTGCTCGATTCTTTATTTCTGAACGCCCCCGCGTTCGTACAACCGGATTCTGTTATGATAACTTCTTTGGTGTTGCCGGAAGGCAGCCCGAAGTTCAATATATGGCTGGCGGAGCATCGTGCCGGAAATGTGAAGGAGTTCCTGTCGAATCGTTACCCTTCACTTAAAACGAAATTTGTTCTCTGCCGGAAAGAGATGGATTGGACTGATTTCCGCGATCTGATTGCCAATGATGCTTCAGTTCCCAATCGGGATGATGTTTTACGACTGATCGACTTTCATCATGATGAACCGGGAAAGTGCAAACGTCTGCTTCAGTATCTAAATGGGAATGAACCTTATCAGTACATCACAAAGCACATCCTTCCCCGTTTGCATCAATCTGAAATACTGATCAGTTGGAATTATCCTGATCTTTTTGTGCCTTTGGCAGAAATGAAACCTGTATTATTATCTGCGGTAAGCGTTCAAAACGAAATTATATCTTTCTCTAAAACTTTGCACCCGTCAACTCCATCCGAAACGTCTGCTGTAAGCCCTAAGACAGTGCTTGCCCTTAAGAACAATCTGCTTTACGATTTGGTGTTGGCTCCTAACCTAGAAATGGAGATACCCGCGGGTGATCATTGGTCGCTTAATGCTGAATTTAAATGCCCTTGGTGGCTGAACGATAAGCATAACTTTTGCTATCAGTTATTATCGGGTGGTGCTGAAGGGCGTTTGTGGCTGGGAAAACGTCAAGGACACAACCGTCTCATCGGCCACTTTTTGGGATTGTATGCTGAGGGAGGAAAATATGACTTTCAGTTTGATAGTACCGAAGGGGTACAGGGAAATTATTATGCTGCCGGTGGTTTGAGTTATGGGTATACCAAAAGGCTTGCGCGGCATTTATCATTTGAGTTCAGTTTCGGGGTGGGGTGTCTCTATAGTAAATATCGCACTTATACTTCCTCGGGTAATAAACTGATTTGGAAAGATACCCGTGATTGCATTTACGTTGGCCCTACCAAAGTAAAGATTTCTATTGTTTGGCTAATCGGTACAAAATGATAGCTAACCGGTGGAGATGAAAGCCGGATAAGTTGCAAATTCCTTCCAATCGTTTCACGAAGCCTTTCAGAGCTTCAAAATACTTCCTAAAGTATTGTTATAGTTCATTTTCATCCTCTATATTTGTCGCAATAAAAGATACCGGGGATGGAAAAAGGATTAAAGTCTTCTGCATGGAAAACAATTTATTCGATGTTATGCGCAGGAGTTTTTCTCTTACTTACCTCCTGTCTTTTCCGTTCGGTAGAAGATGCTGTCAAACAAGATGAACACGATGGAGATATTCATGTAAAAGTTCGTTGGAGCAACTACAGTAAACCGGCAGGAGAATGGCTGGTCTTTTATCCGGAAGATCGTTCTTTGAAACCTTTTTCAAAAGAAATCAGTGATGATTGTTACATTGACGATTTGCCATCGGGCTCATACAAGTTGTTATTGCTGTGTATGGACAAGGCAGATCCGAAAGTTCAGTTTTGCAACATGGACGAACAGGGAGATGTAATGATAAAGTTGCTGGAACCCGAAGAAAGTGGTGAGATTTGTCATCCCGAGATTATGTTTGCATGTACGGCAACTTGCGATTATACCGAGAATAGTGGACAGTTGGTGATGTTTTCGCCTTATCCTTTGTCTTTGAAAGCCTGTTTCGAGATGCCCATAGCACCGGGAAAGAGAGTGAAAGCAGCCGTAGCCCAACTTGTCGGGATGGTCAATTCACTGAAGTTGTTTACGATGGAGATGGGATATGCGCCTTTCGAACACTATGCAGAACTGGATGTGGTCTATAAGGAAGACCGGGTTTGTTTTGAAGGAAAGATGCTGTTGCCTTTTGGTAAAAAGACTCGTGGAACGGATGACAGCAACAGTGGAAAGACACTTTTGAAAATGAATTTTGAATATGAGGACGGAGAAACGGAAACATTAGAAACGGATATCACACAAACATTGCAAGAGGTGGCTGATGAAGCTCCTGCAGAAGTGACATTCAATTTATTAAAAATAGGTATGACAGCTACAGTCGTCAGTTGGGTTGCAGGTACAGGCAGCGGCGAAGTAGAATAAAAAACAAATAAAACAACAATAGTATAAACTTTAAAATTGAAAGAGTATGAAGACATTTGTATTTTCAGCAGTAGCTATGGCAGTATTAGCAAGCTGTACAAATTCAGCAATTGATGATGTAGTTAATAATGACGAACCGGTAGCAATCAGATTGAGTGCAGGAGTGCAGGCAAATGTAGTAGTAAGTAGAGCGCCTATAACATCCGTAGAGTCATTTAAACCTATTATATTAGGATGGGAAGGAGCAACTGCAGAGTATAATCAGAATCCAAAATGGAAAGCATCTACTACTCAGCCAATCGCAGGTAACGCTTCGAATTTTGAAATTACTATGGATCCTTTAGAATACTATAATGCTGATGCATTAGTTAATACATTTATGAAGGCATTTTATGTATCAGGAGATATTGCTCCGGCTATGGATAGTTCTAAGGAATATATATATACTTTTAAAAATGATAATGGTGATAGAGATGTTCTATTTGCTACTGCTATAAGCGGTAATAAAAGTACTAATACGACAAAGGCTTTTGAATTTAAACATCTTCTTACACAAATTAAATTTGCAGTTAAAGAAGGAGCCGGGCTAAGTGAAAATACTACTTTGCAATCAATAACATTGAAAAATGTAAAAGTTCCTGAAGGTTTTGATCTAAGCACGGATGCATTAACTTATGTAGATAAAGCTACCCTTCTTATATTAGGTATTTCTTCTCCTACAATTAATGGTAATACAACCACTCCTTTGGTAGTTGGTAGCCCAGTGATGATTTCCCCTATGGCTGATCTGAAACTTACAGTTGTTACTTCTGTGGGAACTTTTGATGATGTTTCAGTTAATATAGATAGTGACGCTTCGTTGATGGCAGGGAAAGCATATACAATAGCTCTAACATTCCAACAAAAAGCTATAGCAGGAAAAGCTACTGTTTCTGACTGGGAAGAAGGTACAGGCTCAGGTACTGTTGAATAAATAGTTATTCATTTGTTGGGGCAGATCTAATTAACCGTTTATTCAGCACCTCAATAAAAGCTTTAAGCTTTTATTGAGGTTTTTTTGTATATCGTATTGTATATAGAAATATTCTTGTACTTTTGTTGCGAACATAAACAAATAATATATTTATATGCGCGGCTCGTCCTCTTGCGGGATAAACATAAACTGTCAGGAATGCCCGAAGGCAGTTGAGAATACTATTATTCACGCTTCTCATCCCAGGGGATTTCATCTGCCGGTTCAGAAGTGTGAATCAAATATCATGATTTTCCTTCTTAGAGGGGAAGCTCTTATCAATAGTCAGGAATATGCCGGCACATTATTAAAAGCCGGGGAATTTATCCTCCAGGCCATTGGGTCGAAGCTGGAAGTGTTGGCAATGACGGATGTTGAGTGTGTGTGTTACCAGTTCAATAAGCCGGAACTTTTTTGCGAAGAGCTTTACAATCGTATCATGAATGAAGTGACACCACCACTGATCTTTTCTCCCTTGAAAATATTGCCGGAACTGCAATTCTTTCTTGAAGGCTCCAGAGCCTATTTGAGTGAAGCGAAGATTTGTCGCGAACTGCTGTCATTCAAACGGAAAGAGTTAGGTTTTATATTAGGTAACTTTTATTCCGATTACGAGCTTTCTACATTGGTTCACCCCCTTTCAAAGTATACCACAAGCTTTCAATATTTTGTTCTTGAGAACCATTCCAAAGTGAAAACGGTAGAAGAACTTGCACAACTTGGCGGATATACCGTCACGACATTCCGACGTATCTTTAACACCGTATTTCACGAACCTGTATACGAATGGATGATGAATCGTCGTAAGGAGGGCATCATTTATGATCTCCGTTATACGGATGAAACAATCTCCGAGATATGTTTCAATTACGGTTTCGAGTCATTGCCCCATTTTTCTAACTTCTGCAAAAAGAACTTTGGAGCTTCTCCACGGGCTTTACGACTGAAGAAGTAATCGGCTATTATTATCTCTTATTTATGGAATCTGTGCCAATAGATAGGCATTCACTTAGCAGTATGTATCATATAAGTAGGTATTCAAATTCTGTCGAATACCTAAATATGGTGATTGTAGCCAAACTTTCAGGCCCGTATCTTTGCACCCCGAATTAAACAAGAGTGATTAATGAACCACCTATTGTACAAAACATTTCTATTTCTCAGTTTTCTTTCCGTAGGATGTGCGACGGAGATGTATGCCGTTATTCAACAACCAAGCAAAGGTATGATAACCGGGCGTGTCATCGACTCCCAAAGTGAACCCTATTATCCCGTGGCCGTTAGCATTGAAGGATTATTGATGGGAGGCTATACGAACGAGAAAGGAAATTTCCGTATTAATGATATCCCCGTAGGCGACCATACATTGGTTGTCTCCGGATTGGGAGTAAAAACAAAGAAAGTTCCGGTAAAGATTGTTGCCGGGAAGCTGATCGATCTGGGAGATATCGAGATCGATACCCACGTAGAGCAACTGGACGAAATACAGGTGTTGGGTAAATCGGAAGCACGCCGGCAACAGGAACAAGCCTATGCCATCTCTGTGCTTGATATCAAAAAGGCTTATAGTGGAGCTGCTCCGCTTAATAAACTGCTCAATAATGTGTCCAGTGTCCGTATCCGCGAGGAGGGCGGTGTTGGTTCCAACTATAACTTCAGCCTGAACGGGTTCTCCGGCAACCAAGTGAAATTCTTCTTGGACGGGATACCGATGGATAATTTCGGCTCTTCTTTCAATATGGCTAATATCCCGGCTAACATGGCTGAAAGGGTGGAAGTGTATAAAGGCGTGTTGCCTGTTAACCTGGGTGCCGATGCACTGGGAGGTGCAGTGAATATTGTCAGTAGGAAAGATGCGAATTATCTGGATGCGACCTATTCATTCGGTTCGTTCAATACGCACAAGGTGACTCTGAACGGGGCGTATACCGATCTGAAAACAGGATTTACCGTGCGTGCCAATGCTTTCTATAATTATTCCGATAATGACTATAAAGTATTTGTGCCGGTCATCGACCTGACAACCAACAAGAAGGTAGACGAACGTTGGGTAAAGCGGTTCAACGATGCCTACCGTTCGGGAGGTTTGCGGCTGGAAACGGGAATTACGAATAAGCCTTTTGCCGACTATCTCCTAGCAGGTGTCATCTTTTCGAAGAATGACAAAGATGTCCAGACCGGGGCTACGATGGATGCTGTCTATGGCGGTGTGAAGATGAAAAGTGAATCACTGATTCCCTCCGTCCGGTACAAAAAAGACGATTTACTGCTCGATGGACTCTCTTTGTCGCTGTATGGAACATACAACACTGTCAATACGTTTAATGTCGATACGCTTACCCACCGTTACAATTGGCTGGGAGAGTACGTGCCTTCTGCCACGGCTGGTGAAGCCTATTTGACAGATGCTGAAATCAGAAACCGGGAATGGTTGGCAAACGGGAATGTCAGTTATGTGGTCAATGCCCATCAGTCTTTTATCCTGAATCATGTATTCTCTTCCATGAAGAGGAGGATGAACGACGATGCCCATCCCGATGATGAAATGAACAATGTTCCCCAACGACTGGTTAAGAATGTGACCGGTCTGGGATGGCAGATCCGTTATGACCGTTGGAACGCCAACGTGTTTGGGAAGATGTACAAATTACACAGCTCGACCTATAAGCGGTTGGATGAATACACCGAAACGGCTCGTTGGGAGAAGGTGAAGGATGATAAGACGAACTTCGGGTACGGAGCTGCCGCCACTTATTACATTCTGCCGTCTTTGCAAGCCAAGTTATCTTATGAATATGCTTATCGTTTGCCGGAAAGCGTGGAGATGTTCGGTGACGGACTGATTCAGCAGCGCAACCCCGATTTGAAACCAGAGAGCAGCCGTAATGTGAACTTCGGGTTGAGCTATATGCAGCTTGTCAATGTCCACCAACTGTCCGCCGAAGCCAATTTTATCTACCGGCATACGAAAGACTTTATCCTGAAGGGTGTCAGCCTGACAAGCAATCCTACCACCGGATATGAGAACTTGGGCAACGTATTGACAAAAGGGGTGGAGCTTGGTTTCCGTTATGGATATAAAGACCTGTTTCACATGGGAGCCAATTTTACGTATCAGGATATCATCGACAATCAGGAATTCGAGATCAACAAGGGGAGCTTTGTCGGTGAGGGAATTACCGAGAATATTACTTATAAGGAGCGGCTTCCCAACATTCCGTATCTTTTTGCCAATGGAGATATGGGGCTGCGTTTCCACAACATCCTCCGGAGGAATTCGGTGCTGACATTGGATTATAATTTGGGATATATCCATCAGTACTATCTTTCCTTCCCCGGGCTGGGTGCAAAAAGTTCGAAAAAGGTCATTCCTGAACAGTTCTCGCATGATCTCGCTTTGGGCTATTCGATGGACAACGGAAAATACGGGATCGTAGTGGAATGTACCAATCTGACAGACCGGAAACTGTATGACAACTATCGTTTGCAAAAGCCCGGACGTGCTTTCAATGTGAAGCTGAGATATTTCTTTAATAAAAAATAGAATTGAGTACTTTAGAAGAAAAGTTTAAACTGACTCTGAGATGAATCGAATGAATAAAATATACCGTAATTGTATGATTGCCCTCGCTACCCTGTCTATTTCAGTGGGGCTTGCCTCGTGTGAAGAGGAGGCACTGGGTAACGAGGAGACACCATTTGCCCCTTATGTGCTTAGTCTGGGGATTACATCCAACGGAGCGACTACTTATTATGTGGTTACAACTGCCGATCTGATGTCCGGAACTATTAATGCCGTAGGGAAGGGGATCGAACAAAACGGATATCGTGATTATGACCAAGGTGGTCAGACGGTTTTCAGTATCGGTGGTCTGGGGCTGACCAGTGCTACGGGTATTGTACGCGGTGGCGATGGGTATTTGTATGAAAAAGGGGACTTTGTTTTCAACAATTCCCTGAATGCCTTTACGCAAATGGACGACCACTCAATGATCGGCCTTGAGCTTCCTGCCAACAAAGAGAGCGGCAGCAAAATGACTTTCTATACGGTCGGCATTGAAGATGCAGCTATTACCCGTCAAGCTCAGGCACCCGTCTATCCGATAGATCAGTTGGAGTGGCCGAGCATTACGGGGATATGTTACAGTGAAGGCAATGTATATGTGACCTATTTCCCCATGAATCCCTCTAACTTTGAGACGCTTTACACGGATACTACGTATGTGGCGGTTTATTCGTATCCCGAGATGAGCTTTAAGACCTTGATGAAGGACACCCGTACAGGGCCGGCAGGTTCGTGGAATGCATTTAACGGTATTTTCAAAGTCGAATCGGGGGATATGTATATCATGTCCAATTCTGCCATAGCCAACGGCTTCTCGCAGGGTACGAAGAATGCTGCTTTTCTCCGTATCCCCAAAGGTGAAACCCGTTTTGATGATTATTATTTCGACTTTGAAACGGCTTCGGGTGGGCTGAAACCTTCACATATCAAATATATCGGTAACGGATTGGTTTTTGCGGAAGTCAGTACCATTACACCGCAGACATCCGAGCATCGCTGGGGGGATAAAGATCTGAAATGTTGCATTATTGACTTGAATAATAAGACAGTGCATGATATCGAAGAGATTCCGGTACACAACGGTGACGGTGGACGCAGGTTTGCAGCATTGGTAGATGGCGGATATGTTTATCGGCCTGTCACGACACCCGGTGAAGGAACTTATATTTATCGTATCGATCCGCGGACGGCAACCGCTGTGAAGGGTGCGAAGGTAGCAACTACGTTTGTGGGCGGATTCTTCCGTCTGGATTAAGTGATGAACAAGACGTTTCGCAAGGTATGCGTAAAGTTACATCTCTGGCTGGGGCTATTGTCGGGGATTGTTGTTTTTATCGTATGCATCACTGGCTGCCTGTATGTTTTTAAAGAGGAGATAAACGAGGCGACACAACCTTGGCGTTTCGTTACACCGCAGGAGAATTCGGTCTTGCCACCTTCGCGGATATTGGCCGTTTCGGATTCGGTCGTAGTAAATAAAGCTCCTACTGCTATCACTTATGGCGAAGCGTCCGATGCTGTGTTTGTCGATTACTATCAGCCGGAAATAGGAATGACTACTGTCTTTCTTGATCCTTACAACGGGATGGTATTGAAAATGGTAAGCAAACGATTCGATGATTTTGACTTCTTTCGTTTTATTCTTGATGGTCACCGCACATTATGGCTTCCCCGTGCAATTGGAAGTCCCATTGTAGGATACAGTGTTTTGATCTTTTTAATCACTCTTATCACGGGCATTATACTCTGGTGGCCGAAACATTGGACACGGAATGCGCTTGTTGCGCGGCTTACCATAAAGCGTAAATCATCTTTTTCCCGTTTGAATTTCGACCTGCACAATGTCGTGGGATTTTATGCGGCCTTCCTACTGATCATTCTTAGTTTTACAGGGCTTGTTTTTAGTCTGAATTGGTTTAGCAAAGCTGTCTACTTCATCACTTCGGGGGGAAAGGAACTAAAACCATACACATTGCCTATATCGGATACGTTACGAATAAGCCGTTGGAAAAATGATTCATTGGATAAGCTCTATTTCCAACTCCGTGAAGAGGAACCTGCCGCTAAAACCTTTTACTTTGCCTTGCCTGTTACGAATGATGGCGTGTTTCGCGTTAGCATTGTCCATAAACGGGGTTCTTACTATCGTACGGACAATCTTTTCTTCGATCAGTATACGCTTGCTTCGCTACAAGGTACAGGCCCCTATGCCGGAAAATATACCGAAGCTTCACCTGCCGATAAGTTCAGGAGAATGAATCTTGAAATTCATGATGGTCGTATTTTCGGGCTTTTCGGAAAGATACTGATGTTTTGTGCGAGCCTTGTCGGGGCTTCGTTGCCTGTTACCGGATTTATTGTCTGGTTCAGGAAAAAGCGGAAGCCGAGGAGATGAATAAAGGCCTTTAGACCTAATAAATACAAATCCCCTGCCGGATAACCGGCAGGGGATTCTTCTGCTATTAATCAAATGCTAAGTTGTTATGCTTAGTCTTCCAATTTGGCAACGATGAAGTCGCGGTTCAGTCTGGCGATGTTGCTGATAGAAATGTTCTTCGGACATTCTGCTTCACAAGCACGAGTGTTTGTACAGTTACCGAATCCCAGTTCGTCCATTTTAGATAACATGGCTTTGGCACGGCGTGAAGCTTCCACTTTTCCTTGAGGAAGCAGATTCAACTGGCTTACTTTTGCTGAGACGAACAACATGGCAGAACCATTCTTGCAAGCAGCTACGCAAGCACCACAACCGATACAAGCAGCTGCGTCCATAGCCTCGTCAGCAATATCCTTGGAGATAAGGATAGCGTTGGCATCTTGAGGAGCGCCCGTGTTAACACTTACGTAACCACCGGATTGCATGATCTTATCGAATGCACCACGGTCTACCATCAAGTCACGGATAACCGGGAAAGCAGCTGAACGCCATGGTTCGACAGTGATTGTTTCTCCGTCATGGAAACGGCGCATGTAAATCTGGCATGTTGTTGCACCTGTTGCGGGTCCGTGAGGATGACCGTTGATGTAAAGTGAACACATACCGCAGATTCCCTCGCGGCAGTCGTGGTCGAATACAATAGGCTCGCCACCGTCATTAATAATCTGTTCGTTGAGGATATCCAGCATTTCAAGGAACGAAGTATCGCCCGGGATATCTTTCATTTGATGTGTCTCAAAAAAACCTTTTGCTTTAGGGCCTTTCTGACGCCATACCTTCAGTGTGAAACTTATATTTTTATCCATTTTTGTTTTCCTTTAATTGATTAACCGATTAAGATTTGTAGTTACGGGTCTGAACTTTTACAAATTGGTAGTTCAAATCTTCTTTGATCAATTCCGGTGCAGAGTTTTCACCAGTGTACTTCCAGCAAGCTACGTAAGAGAAGTTTTTATCATCACGCAATGCTTCTCCTTCCGGAGTCTGGTACTCTTCGCGGAAGTGTCCGCCGCAAGATTCTTCACGGTTCAGGGCATCACGAGCCATCAGCATACCGATTTCGATGAAGTCTGTCAACCGAAGTGCTTTTTCAAGTTCTACGTTGAGTTCGTTTACTTCACCTGGGATACGTACGTTAGTCCAGAAGTCTTTTTTCACTTCCTGGATGCCGTCCAATGCTTTCTGCAAAGATTCTTTTGTACGAGCCATACCTACGAAGTCCCACATGATATGTCCGAGTTTCTTGTGGATGGAATCAACAGAATGTTTACCGTTAACTGCTTTGATCTTCTTGATCTTATCTTTAACTTCTTTCTCGGCTGCAGCAAATTCCGGCAGGTCGGTAGAGAAGCGAGGAACCTGAATCTGGTCAGCGAGGTAGTTCTGGATAGTGTATGGCAATACGAAATATCCGTCAGCCAAACCTTGCATCAATGCAGAAGCACCCAGACGGTTAGCACCGTGGTCGGAGAAGTTACATTCACCGATTGCGAACAGACCCGGAATAGAGGTCATCAATTCGTAGTCAACCCAGATACCACCCATTGTATAATGGATAGCCGGGAATATCATCATCGGAGTTTTATACGGATTCTCGTCAGTGATTTCTTCGTACATGTCGAAGAGGTTACCGTAACGAGCGCGAACTACGTCTTCACCCAAGCGGTTGATAGCATATTTGAAGTCGAGGAATACGGCCAGACCGGTATTGTTCACACCGAAACCGGCATCGCAACGTTCTTTGGCTGCACGTGATGCTACGTCACGTGGTACAAGGTTACCGAATGCGGGGTAACGGCGTTCTAGGTAGAAGTCGCGGTCTTCGTCGGGGATATCGTTCGGTTTCTTTGTTCCGGCCTGCAATGCTTTTGCATCTTCAATCTTTTTCGGAACCCAGATACGGCCATCATTACGCAGTGACTCGGACATCAATGTCAGTTTGGACTGCTTGTCACCATGGACAGGAATACAAGTCGGGTGGATTTGTGCAAAGGCAGGATTAGCAATATAAGCGCCTTTCTTGTAACATTGGATGGCAACGGAACCGTTGGAAGCCATTGCGTTAGTAGACAAGAAGAATGCGTTTCCATATCCTCCGGTGCCGATAACTACAGCGTGTGCTGCGAAGCGTTCGATTTCTCCGGTTACGAGGTTACGGGCGATGATACCACGGGCACGTCCGTCGATTATAACGAGGTCGAGCATTTCGTAACGGGTGAAAAGTTTAACAGTACCTTGTTGTACCTGACGGCTCAATGCGGAATAAGCGCCCAGCAATAACTGCTGTCCGGTTTGTCCGCGGGCATAGAATGTACGTGATACCTGTGCGCCACCGAATGAACGGTTGTCAAGTGTACCACCGTATTCGCGTGCGAAAGGAACACCTTGCGCAACACATTGGTCGATGATGGCGTTGGCAACTTCTGCCAAACGATAAACGTTGGCTTCACGTGCGCGGTAATCACCACCTTTGATTGTATCGTAGAAAAGACGGTATACTGAGTCACCGTCGTTTTGATAATTCTTAGCAGCGTTGATACCACCCTGTGCTGCGATAGAGTGCGCGCGACGGGGAGAATCTTGGATACAGAAGTTGAACACTCTGAATCCCATTTCACCTAGAGAAGCGGCAGCAGATGCGCCGGCAAGTCCGGTACCTACCACGATGATGTCAAGACGACGTTTGTTGGCAGGATTAACAAGTTTTTGGTGAGCTTTATAGTTACTCCATTTTTCGGCTAACTGGCCTTCAGGAATTTTAGAATCTATTTGAGTCATAATGCTATTTACTTTAATGTCAGTTACAATTTAAAAAATTAGCAAGCGCCGCAAGCCAACGATTTAACGAAGAATACGACTACTACCAGGGCGAAGCAGATGACAATGATCGTTGAATAAATGTTGGAAATGCATTTCCAGCGATTGATCCAAATCTTGTTGTTCCAGCCCAATGACTGCATAGAACTCCAGAAACCATGAGTAAGGTGGAACCAAAGAGCGGCAAGCCAGATGAGGTAAAGCACTACGTATACAGGATTAGAGAAGGTGTTGAAAATGTGATAAACACCGTCAGCAGCATAAGTTACATCGGCTGTTACACAACCCATGTTGTGCATCAATTCCGGTAACTGCATTTTAGCCCAGAAGTTGAACAGGTGAAGTCCAAGACCCAAGATCACGATGATACCCAGAACGAGCATGTTTTGTGAAGCCCACTCTACGGTTTTGGGCTTTTCTACTACGGCATAACGTTCGCTACCGCGTGCTGCACGATTCTGTATCGTCAGCCAAAAGGCGTAGATAATGTGAATCACGAAGAGGGCAGCCAGTCCTAAAGTAGCCACCAACGCATACCAGTTTGCTCCCAGGAACTCACAAACCATATTGTAACCATCAGCCGAGATGATTGCAACTAAGTTCATCGCCATGTGAAACGTTAGAAACAGGACAAGGGCGATACCTGTAACGCTCATCACCACTTTCCTTCCTACAGATGAATTACTTAACCACATAAATGATTGAATTTAAATTATTTAATTGTTAGAACTATAATTTCATTTTCACGTGTCTATGTCTCTTCGTGCAAAAGTACGTGAAATACATTGATTAACCAAAGGTATTAAAGAAATTATTCCTTAATTGGACAACAGTGTAATCCAAGTATATTATTTTTTACCATTCTCCTTTCCTTGAGTTACCCGCATTCTCAAGGCACGTGGGGTGTCACCGAAAGAGGCTTTGCAGAAATGTGCAAAATGTGACAAAGAATCAAAACCGTAACGTGTACTGATTTCTGTGATTCGTTGTTTGGTATGTTGTAAATCGTCAAGAATTCCTTCTCGTTTCTTGTCGAGTATCCATTCGTATACGGGAACGTTATACATATTCTTAAACAGACGGCGGAAAGTTGTTACGCTATATCCACCAAGGTGTGCGAATTCTTCCACGTTCTTGACTTTACTATAATTCTGCATGATAAAATATTGAAAGCTTTCCGTATAGCTTTTGATAGGGAAGAAAAAGTTATTTAGCTGTGGTAGCGGATAATAGGAAAATAACAGGAAAATGAGTTCCTGTGTTTTTAGTCTGATGTAAGGTTCGCAAGAAGGCCCTTCAGTAAGATATTCGCCCAAATCGGCCATGAAATTATTGAGACGGTAATTCATAATCATAGGGGAATAAGTCAAAGGCGCTTCAGTGATATCCAGTATTTCCTGATACCGGCTTTCGCATATCTGAGGAAGTTCATTGAACCAATAAACTATGTATTCTACATCTGTCAGGGCCAGCAACTCGAGTTTGGAACCGATTGCCTGAAGTATAAATTGCCGGTCATGAAGAGTCGTACCAGGATATTCCTGGCTATTGATTAGTAACTCCCCTTTAATCATGAATAGCATGCAGTTTGATATACACTTGTCTGCGGGAAAGTGCTGTCCTTTGGGAAACTTCCTGTAGGTTAGTATATCACCGGCCGTCTTGGGGCATTGTGAGCAGTCGGTAAATCTTTTACAGTAACTGTTCCTTATCATAGATAAATCAAGATCGTATTAATTGTCAGGGAACAAAGATATTATTTTTTTGTGAATATTCAATTATTTTGCTCTATCTTTGCTCGTCTTAGTAATTAAACAGCAGGATGAAGAAATTTATTATTATCTGTGTCTCAATGATATATGTGATCGGGGCTCAAGCACAAAATTGGGATATCAACACGTTGCATAAAATCAATAGTCTGGATGGGAAATTTGTACGTAATTATAGTAAGGTATTTTCTCGTTCGGCACCCTATATTTCGGTAGGTATCCCGGTGGCTATGGCTATTTACGCAGGGATTGACAAAGATAAGAAATTGTTGCAAGATGCTATTTATATAGGTACGAGTGTTGCCGAAGCTGTGGTATTGACTTATGGTGTCAAGCATTTGGTAGACCGGGAACGTCCTTATGATCGTTATCCCGACCGCGTGCATCCTTATAGTACGGAGAGCAGCCCGTCTTTTCCATCGAGCCATACGGCAGCGGCTTTTTCACTGGCTACTTCGTTGAGCATAAAATATCCAAAGTGGTATGTGATTGCACCATCGGCTTTTTGGGCATGTTCAGTCGGCTTCTCGAGGATGAATGAGGGAGTGCATTATCCTTCGGATGTGTTCGCCGGTGCTGTGATCGGTGCTGGTTGTGCCGTGGTGAATGTATATGTGAACCGGTGGTTGAACGGCTGGTTATTCGGAGAGAAAAAGAAAACTGTTATAGCTTATTGATTGATCGCTTTTGAGTTTTACAGGATATAAAAACCGAAGGGAAATCCAGTGATTAGCACAAATCGAATTTTACTTTAATTGTGTTATCCGCTTAATTTCCCTTCGGCTTTTAGGGGCTTTAGTGCTGTACTAATTTTGCTGTTTCAGTATCTGATCGTATTCGTCCGATTGTAATATTTCCAATGCCCGTTCCACACTCTTATTGGTCTTATTCATAATCTGGAAATATTCGTTCATATCCCAGATATCGCGGGCGATAAGTGCTTTTAGTTGCGTCTTTATCAATGGGAGTGCCCGGTCGTATTGCTCTTGGTTGAATTCTATCTTTTCTTTGTCAGCCATTTCACGCATTTGATTCAGCAATTCATCGTCTACTTCGAACTTCTCAACGAAGTTCTCGAATTTCTTGTATTTCTTAGTTAATTCTTGCCGATGATTTTCGATGTACTTCATGGTTAATTTGATGATAACTCCTTTGGCAACAAGATTACGATGATAATTCGTATACAAGGTTGTATCGATAGGGACAAAGTAATCCGGCATGATGCCACCACCGCCATAGATGGTGCGTCCTAATTTTTTAGTTTGGCATTTCAGGGAGTCAGGGAAATGGATACTGTCCGCGCTCATCAATTCACCGTGGTTAAAACGATTCATCAAGTCTTGATGATATTTCCTGATATTATCATCGTCTGATGAATTTTTATCCGACAGGCTCGTATCCGCTGTACTTACATAAGGCTTTTGGATGCAGCGTCCGGCAGGGGTATAATATCTTGCGACGGTCAAGCGAATCATAGATCCGTCCGGCAGATCGATGGGGCGTTGAACAAGGCCTTTTCCGAAAGAACGACGACCTACTACTACGCCTCTATCCCAATCTTGTATGGCTCCGGTGACGATCTCGCTGGCGGAAGCCGAATATTCATCTACTAATACAATTAGCTTTCCATTACGGAAGCCGCCATTTCCTTTGGCAAAGAATTCACTACGTTGGGCTGTCCGTCCTTCGGTATATACAATCAGTTCTTTTCCATTGAGGAATTCATTGGCAAGGTCGATGGCCGCATTGAGATAGCCTCCTCCGTTGCCTTGAAGATCGAGGATTAAATCTTTCATTCCTTTACTTTGCAATTCTTTCATTGCCTTCACGAATTCATCAGCCGTTGTAGCACCGAAGCGGTTGATACGGATATAGCCTATCTTTGGCTTTATCATGTAAGCAGCGTCTAGGCTAAGAATAGGAATTTTATCACGGCTGACGGTAAAATGTAGCGGGTCATTGACTCCGCGGCGGATAATAGTAAGGTCTACTTTAGAATCTTTTGGTCCGCGGAGACGTCTCATGATATCTTCCGTACTTAGTTTTATGCCGGCAATCGTTGAATCATTGACTGCAACAATACGGTCTCCGGCCAGTATCCCTACTTTTTCGGAAGGTCCGTTGCTGACCGGTTGAACTACAAGGAGGGTGTCTTCGATCATCTGAAACTGTACTCCGATACCTTCGAAGTTTCCTTGCAAGGGTTCATTCATTTTCTTTACTTCTTCGGCATCCGAATAGGTAGAATGCGGGTCAAGCTGCGCCAGCATCTTAACAATGGCTTCCTCCACCAATTTATCTTCGTCTACTTTGTCAACGTATAAGTTGGCGATAGCAAATTCGGCCATTTGTAGTTTCCGCATAGCCGGAGTGCCGAAATTCTGTGCCTGTGTATTCATGGCCCACAGGCAAACTAAAAGAATATATAACTTTTTCATCATCTAAATTACTCTTCATTTATTTTACATTTCCATACCTTCCGGTATGAATCTGCTAATATCTTTATTATAGCTCAGGAGTTCACGTACGATTGTTGAACTTACGCATGTCAACTCCGGCTCTGTAAATAGCAGAATCGTTTCTATACCGGCCAGTTTACGGTTTATGTCCGCAATGGTCTCTTCGTATTCGAAGTCCTTTACGGTACGAATGCCGCGAACAATAAAGTGAGCATTTACCTGTTGTGCAAAATCGATAGTCAGGCAATCATACGACATAACTTTTATCCGGGGTTCATCCTTGTAGAGTTTCCGGATCATTTCGACACGTTTCTCTATGGGGAAATAAGTGTTTTTGTTTTCATTGATACCTATTCCGATGATTACTTCATCCATAAATGTTAATGCCCGGCTTACGACCGAATAATGTCCGATAGTGAAGGGGTCGAACGTGCCCGGAAAAATAGCTGTTCTCATTTTTCTGCTATGTCTTCTTCTATAACCAGATTATCAATAATAAAGTTTTGTCGTTCCATTGTATTCTTGCCCATGTAGAATTCCAACAACTCCTTGACGAGGTCTGTCTTACGTAGTGAAACCTGTTCCAGACGCATGTCTTTGCCAATGAAGTGCTTAAACTCGTCGGGGGATATCTCTCCCAGACCTTTAAATCGGGTGATCTCCGGATTAGGACTCAATTCACGAATGGCATTGACCCGTTCTTCTTCACTGTAGCAATAGAGAGTTTTTTTCTTGTTGCGTACTCGGAAAAGTGGTGTTTGTAGGATATAAACATGCCCTTTCTTTATCAGATCAGGGAAGAATTGCAAGAAGAAAGTGATCAGCAACAGGCGAATGTGCATTCCGTCTACATCGGCATCGGTGGCCACAATTACTTTGTTGTAGCGTAGACCCTCTATGCCGTCTTCAATGTTAAGTGCCGCCTGTAGCAGATTGAACTCTTCATTCTCATAAACCACTTTTTTGGTCAGTCCGAAAGAGTTGAGGGGTTTACCACGCAAGCTGAATACAGCTTGTGTGTTTACATCGCGGCTTTTGGTGATGGAGCCGCTTGCAGAGTCACCCTCCGTAATGAAAATGCAGGAATCCTCTTCAAGTTCCTTGCCCTTTGAATCGTTCAGATGGATCCGGCAATCACGGAGCTTGCGGTTGTGCAAATTTGCTTTTTTCGCACGTTCGCGAGCCAGTTTGGTAACACCGGCTATGGCTTTACGTTCTTTTTCGGAATCCTGTATCTTTTGTTGCATGATCTCGGCAACGTCTGCATGTTTATGCAGGTAATTGTCCAGTTCCTGTTTGATGAAGTCGCCTACGAACTTGTTTACCGTGATTCCTCCGGGAGACATATTGGTAGATCCCAGTTTGATCTTCGTCTGACTTTCAAACATCGGCTCTTCCACGTTAACGGCAATGGCAGCTACCAGTCCGTTGCGGATATCGGCATAATCCATACTCTTGTTATAGAACTCTTTGATCGTGCGGGCTATATGTTCTTTGAAGGCGCTTTGATGAGTTCCTCCTTGGGATGTATGTTGTCCGTTGACAAAGGAGTAGTACTCTTCACCATACTGTCCGGTGTGCGTAAAGGCGATTTCGATATCTTCTCCTTTGAGGTGAATGATCGGATAAAGTCCTACCGCAGTCATATTGTCATTCAGCAAGTCTACCAGTCCATTGCGTGACAAGATGCGCTGTCCGTTGTAAATGATCGCCAGACCTGTATTGAGATAGGTATAGTTCCGGAGCATTGTCTCAATAAACTCGGGTCGGAAACTATAATTAAGGAACAAGGTATTGTCCGGTTCAAAGAAGATGTATGTACCATTACCTTCTTCTGTGTCGTGCGTTTCGTCTTTCAACAGGTTTCCTTTTGAGAAAGTGGCTGTTCGCACTTTTCCGTCACGGTAACTGCGTACTTCGAAACTTGAACTCAACGCATTGACAGCTTTTACACCGACTCCGTTCAGACCGACACTTTTTTTGAAGGCTTTACTGTCGTACTTGCCTCCTGTATTTAGCATACTGACGGCCTCGATCAGTTTTCCTTGCGGGATGCCTCGTCCATAGTCGCGTACACTTACACGCAGATTCTCTTCGACAGTAATCTCTATTTTCTTGCCGGCTTGCATTTTGAACTCGTCGATACTGTTATCAATCACCTCTTTCAGCAATACATAGATTCCGTCTTCGGCATGTGCCCCGTCTCCCAGTTTACCGATATACATACCGGGACGTGTACGGACATGTTCCATGTCGCTCAGATGGCGGATGTTGTCGTCAGTGTATTCTACAGAATTATTGTTTACGGGTATCAGCTCGTTCTCTTCCATTTTAGTAATTATTCAATCTTTTTTGTAAACGCACGACGGCGTTTATGTTGTTCCGTTTTGAAATAATCCCACTGTGCTTGAACTTTACCGTTCATTTCCAGTTCCGGGTTGCTCTCTGCAAATATAAAACCTAATTTTTGATAAACCGGAATTAAATCAGAAAATAACAATGCGTTAACACCTTTGTTCTGATATTCGGGTTTTACGGCTACAAGCAATAAATCGAGCATTTTCGCCCGTCTTTTCATGAACAAAGCCTTTAGCAGATAGAACCATCCGAATGGCAGCAGGCGGCCGTGTGACTTTTGCAAAGCTTCTGCCAGTGAAGGCATTGAAACACCTACGGCTATCAGTTGATCTTCGGCATCGGTAATGAGTGTCACCATGCGCAGGTCGAGAATCGGAAGATACATCTTGACATACTGGTTGATTTGCCGTTGTGAGAGAGCCGAATATCCATATAACGGACTGTAAGCTTCGTTCATTAGTTTGAATATCTCTTGTCCGTAGTCTTTTGCTATTTTCTTTGCCGAAGTATATTTTTTTATCTTAAGGTTATACTTTCGCTGAATCAAGTCCGAAATACGTTGATGCTTTTCAGGGATGGCGTCGGGGATGTAGATTTTAAATTCTACCCAATCGGCATCTTTCCGGAACCCCAACTTCTCCATGTGTTCGGGGTAGTAAGGAAAATTGTAGATAGTAGCCATGGTGCTGAGTTGGTCGAATCCTTCTATCAGCATTCCTTCTGCGTCGAAGTCGGTGAAGCCGAGCGGACCTTGAATGTCCGTCATACCCCGTTTTTTCCCCCATTCTTCTACAGTTTTGATTAAAGCGTCCGATACCTCCAGATCGTCAATAAAGTCAATCCACCCGAAACGTACATCCTTTTTGTTCCAAGTTTCGTTGGCCCGTTTGTTGATGATGGCTGCTACACGTCCAACTATTTTCCCATCTTTGTAAGCTAAGAAGTAGTCTGCTTCGCAAAACTCGAAAGCTGCGTTTTTCTTCTTGTTGAATGTGTTGAGCATGTCATCATAGAGATCGGGCACTGAGTAGGGATTCTTTTTATACATCTCATAATTGAAACGGATGAATTTGTCCAACTCTTTCCTGCAAGAGACTTGTTTGATTGTAATAGCCATATTTATGTATTTATTTGAGGATGCAAAGATACGTGATAATCTTCAAATTACAACGTGTAAGGAATAAAAAAACTCTCGTTATCGTTGTGCTATCTTCTTGAATTGCAGAGGGGTCATTCCGGTTTGTTTGAGGAAGATCTGGTGGAAGGTAGAAATAGAATTAAAGCCTGAACGCTCGGCTATTTCGTCAATAGTCATAGTTGGAGGTCTTCTGTTTGGCCTTTTCTTAATTCTTACTTTTAACATTGTTGATTTGCTATTAGGGTTTGGTATATGTCCCTGCACGATCATATTATGTTTGCATGATAAAAACATATATTCTTTCGGCAAAGGAATACGTATTTAACACACATTTAAAATACTATTTTTGCGAAGAATAAAAAGTGATGCTTCTATCTATAAATATAATTTATATGTTTCTGATAATTAATTGTTTGTCTTGATGTTCTTTGGAGAGATTAATTTTGGGAGGAGGTTCATTCAGGCAACGTTCTCTTGATAGTTCCGTTTGTTTTCTTTTATGCTTGTTAGTTTGTTAACTTCATCATTTATACTCTGTTTCCCTTTGATATATGAAATGTTTGTTATAACTTGCCAACGAGTTTATTAGAGATGCTTTAAATCGGATTTTGTTGTTAAATATAGTCATCTATGAAAAACTTATTTTATTATTATCGTTGTTGACTTGTTCTTACTCTTTGTTCGGAAACGATTTATCTTTCCAACCGAGAACTCTCTCTGTTTTATGTTTGTGGCGGAGCATTGCCTGTGTTTGCGGTTTCATTCAAGCAGGTATTTTGCAGGGTGCTTTGAAGAATCAAGGAATAGAATCTTTTTTAAAGAATGAAGTGGTTTCTTGTGTGTTTGCCAACTCCCCAGGTTTTCAGATTGAGGTATACGTTTTCAAATCAGATTATGAAAGAGCGAAAGGAATACTAATCAAGGGATTTCCTGATTTGGTAAAAGAGTAATCGTTGAAAAAGATTTTGAAATATGAATGATGGAAAGCAGGTGTGCCAAAATGCCTTTCAATATAAAAATTAACCTCGTTTCAAATGTGGTAGTGACGGGGAGAATCTTTAAAAAGGAATATTTGACACACTCACTTTGATCTTATTGTATTACGCCTGCCCATCCACCGTTTCGTACCATTTGGATGGTTATCTGCGATTTGCTGTCTACGCGGCTTTCTCTTTTTTTATAATCCATCGCTTGGCGGTCCGCATTGATGCCGTCTTCAAAAGCGGTTAATGTGAAAGACTGCCCTTCGGGCAAGAAACTGAGGTCGATGTTTACCGTACGCCCCTCGTTGTTAGTTATGCCCCCGATAAACCATTTCTCGCCTTTTCTACGGGCAATAACCACTCCTTCACCTACTTCTGCATAGAGAACTTTCGTTTCATCCCAGGTGACGGGAACACTGGAAATAAATTCAGTACAGGGAAGTTCGCGATAGTAATATACCGGATTGTCAGCCAGCATTTGCAACCCGCTTTCGAAAACCACGAACAGAGCCATCTGGTAAGCCCGTGTACCCGATCCCATGGCATTGGCACGTGTCGAACGGTTATCTTCCGGTTGGGCGGAAATCATAGATCCCGGAGTAAAGTCCATCGGGCCGACTGCGTTGCGCATGAAAGGTAGATAGATGGTATTGGACGGTTTGCAATTGCCCCCCTGTTCCATGCCCAGAACACCTTCGTAAGAGAGTATGTTCGGATATTTACGTTCCAGTCCGGCAGGCTTGAATGCACCGTGGAAGTCTACAAACAATTTATGTTTTGCCGCTTCTTTGGCTACCCGTTCGTAATAATTGACCATCCATTGATCGCTACGATCCATGAAGTCTATTTTTACACCTGCTATTCCCCAATCAGCGAATGTCTTGAAGAGGTCAAAGTTATTCTCAACCGTTAGCCACGTCAGCCATAACACGATTTTTACATTACGCTCTTTTCCGTACTGAATCAGTTCCGCCAAGTCGATGGTGGGATTCGGGGTATATGGGTCGCGCGTACTCTTTGCCCATCCTTCATCCATGATGATGTAAGGGATACCGAATTTCGAAGCAAAGTCAATGTAGTATTTGTATGAATCCATATTATATCCGGAACGGAAATCCACGCCGTACAGACGTGCATCGTGCCACCATTCCCAGCTCACTTGTCCCGGTTTGATCCAACTGTAATCTTCAAGCACACATGGTGAAGAGAGGCTGTACACCATTTCATTTTCCACCAACTCTTTGTCCTCCTTCGAGATGACCATCATTCTCCACGGGAAACTGCGCTTCCCGTCCGTCTTGGCGATGTAATCAGCTTCTTTTAGAATCTTTAGGCTACGGTCTCCGTCATCACCGAATTCCAAGGGAACCTTCGGAAACAGAGATTGCATACCGTTCGTGCCGGTACTTTTCAGGAACATGCAAGGATAATCGTAGAGGTCGGCTTCCGAGATGAGGATCTTATATGCCTTGTCGGTTTCCAATAAGACAGGCAGATAACTCATTCGGTCTGTCTTTTTATACTCTTTTGTTTTGACATGGGTATACGGGTATTCGTAGGAGGTTTTGAAGCCATCGGGTTGAGACAGATGGGCGGTGTAGTCGGCAGGAAAATTAAGAACGAAGTCTTCTCCCATCACGATGTTTTCATCTTTCTTATCTGTAATGAAGCGGTAAGCCATTCCGTTGTCGAAGACACGGAACTCCACTGCATAATTACCGGCAAAATTGAGTCTGAGCGTGTTGCAATGATTCTTTACAACCGCGTTCTTGAACGGGATTTCACGCTTGATGCTTTCGTTGATCACTCCTTTTTTGGTGTTGCGGAGTTTGGGATTGTTGCCTAATGTTTCATTGGCAAGTTGCAGGTTCAGATAGCAGTCCTTTACTATCAAATCGTCATCATAAGACACTGAGTAATAGATTTTGTCTTTAATGTCGATGGATACTTGTATTTCTCCATTGGGAGATTTTACATCGATGGCTTTCGCTGCAAGCGTGTTGTTACCTGCCAGAAAGAACAGGGAAATCAGTGTGAAAAATAGTGTAGGTGTTTTCATTATTATAGTAGTTTGTTAGTAAACAGATTAGCGGACGTACCGTTAACTTTTAGGTTACAAAGATATAAGATAAACTTCGGATTGCAATGTGCAAAGGGTAAAAATAGCTATTTGCACTGTGTTATCTTCTTGAATGGCAGATAAGGCGGATACAAATCTATTTGTTGGATAAGTAATTGTAAAAAGTTCTTCCTTCTTTGGTTACTCCTTTATTATATTACAATTTCTGATGCTCATGCAATAATATTGAAAATGTAAAATTCTAAACGATTGATAATCAATATGTATTGACTGCTGTTTTTCCTCACCGATGAACACCCTCTTCATCGGTGAGGAATGGCTCCTTCATCGGTGAGGAACGACCTCTTCATCGGTGACTAACGAGGGATTCATTCCTGACCAAGAAATGATAGCATTTCCGCCTGCCGATAGTGTAAAATATAATTCCTTAATCCCACATTGAAGGACGATGGGAGAATCCTCATTCTGTCGTTACATTGACGAATGTTTTCGGGGATTTAGCATCATCGCTCTATACATGATTTTAAGGTGAGCTTTTAGTTAGGGATATACGGAAAGTGGCTGGGTGCAAACGAGAACTGGATTTTTCTTATTCTTTCTTTTGATGATTGGAATATTTGTTATAACTTGCAGACTTATTTATAGATAAGTTCCACTAATCGGGATTTGGTATTAAAAACAATCAACTATGAGAAATACTCTCCTTTTGTTATCATTGATAATGTTTTTTTCCTGTTCTCATCCCGAAAATAGTTTATTGCCGGTATTGTCACGAGCCGATTTGTTATTGCAGATAGGATATGCCGACAGCGCCCTGATTCTTTTAGACTCCTTTCCTGTTGATGATTTGACTACTGTTTCCCTTCAGGCACGCCATGCTTTGTTACTGACTCAGGCAATGGATAAGAATTATATCACTCTTACCGGTGACTCATTGATACGGATAGCAGTTAAGTATTATGATTCCACCAATGATTTGTCTTCCCGGGCAAAAGCCCATTATTATTGGGGTCGCGTCCATCAAGATATGGGCGATGTCGAAGGAACCGTACGCGAGTTCCTGACAGCCATGCCATTGGCAAAAAAAGCAAAAGAACATACTTTAATGTGTTTATTGCAGGGGAATTTGGGCTATCTTTGTTGGGAACACGGATTATTGGATGAAGCTGATTCTTTATATAAAGAAGAAATTCAATTGACTGAATTGCATAGAGATTCATTGCATTGGGCTATGGCTTTAGCTATGCGTGGAGATATCTGCATGGAAAGAGGTGAAGAATATTATGCCGAAGCAGAAAGCTGTTTGAAACAAGCTCTCATGATTGTAAAAGCTTCTTTTGGGATGCATTTGCATGAAGAAAGCGAAATAGTGCGATCATTAGGATACCTTTATGAACGCATGTCCGATTTCTCAAAAACTACTTACTTTATTAACTATTATATGACTCTTCAACCTTATCCGGAATCTATGTATGAATGTTATTTGTTATTAGGAAGTACATATTATAAACAAGAGAAGCGTGACTCTGCAAAAGTATATCTAGATAAATGTTTATCATCTTCCAGTTATAGTATAAAAGAAGGAGCCTATATGCGTTTAGCCGACATAGCCCGTGCAGAAGGAAAGGAAACGGATGCTGTCTATTATGAAAAATGCAGCTTGGTTTATGAAGATTCGGTGAGGCAACTTGAAAAACCGGTTGAAATAGTAACTCTGTCCAAGGATATTCTATACCGTCAAGCAGCTCGAAAGTATGCTTCGTCTTCTCTTTTATATCAATATTGTATAGGAGGATTAGTAATCTTGTTGCTTTTAGCAATTGTTTTATTTACATATAAACGCAAATATAAGAAGCACGAAGAGGTACGTTTGCTAAAAGAGCATAAGTCAACTCTTCTTCTGCTTGAGAAATTTCAACAAGAGATCGATACTAAAGAAAAAGAAATGCTTTCATTGAAACGGGAGTGTGATGAATACGATAATGGCAGGCTTAGACAAACTCAACTTATCAGTGCTTATGAAGAATTATTGATGCAAAAAAATGAGATTTGTATACAGTTGGAAAATCAACGTGTCAAGGACACGCTCATTATAAATCAACTGCAAAAGAAGAATTTCATCAGTTTGATAGAGAACACTCCCATCTATCATAGATTACTCGAACTGATAAAAGTAAATAAAGAGAATCCCGATCTGAAGGAGAAATTAAATGAGAAAGAATGGGAAGAACTGGAAACAGAGATTGGAAAGCTGTTTCCCGAATTTATACGGAATTTGAGTGCTAAATATACACTGTTATTAATGGATGATATTCATTTCTGTTGTTTGGTGAGGTTTGGTTTCAAAAAAGCGGAGATTCAATACATTCTTTCTCGCACCCTTGATGCGGTTTATAAATACGAAAAGGCTCTAAAAGGGCGGATGCAGATTAGTAAAGATGTGAAGTTAGATGAGCTTCTAAAAAGGATGGAATAGTTCATGAAAGCGAGAAATTCCAAATAAATGTAATTACCTTCTATTGTAAATCAGATGATTAGCTCTTTTTAACAGAAAGCTCTAATACTATTATAATGCAAAATGCGCTCTTTTGTGACAGCCAACAAATTAAAGAATTTTTAATTAATTAATATTTAGATGCTATGAAACAGTTATTGTTAATTATTATTGTTCTTGTAAGTTTATTATCAGGTCAATCGGTTTATGCACAAAGTGAATGGAACGGTTCTTTTGTGGTGAATAAAAAAGAAATTCCGTTGAAGAATATTCATCCGGGAACTAGTACTGGTGGTAAGGGGAAAGTTCAACATAGTCCTGCACAATTCCCCATCACGGCTTTTATTTATGGTGAAACACTCACCGTAGATTTCCTTTCTTTTTTGGAAGAAGCAATTACTATTACGATTACTAATGCTGACAAAGGTGAGATTATCTATTCGGAAAGCTATACTTCGTTAGGTTGTATAGTGATCCAACTAGGTTTGGTAGAAGATGGTACGTGCTATCAACTAGAGATCAAATTTGGCTCTTGGGTGCTGGACGGAGAGTTCATGATGTAAAACATAGTATATTCATTTATAGATGATGTGTGAAATTAATTCTTTTAAAAATCTTAAGTCATGAGTATGATTTTCAAATTAGGAAAAAACAACTTTAGTTTGTTTACTGTGCCTATTTCTTATATTCAATTCTGATAGACACAGTTTATTCTTAAAAATGTATGGGAAAGAAATTGGAATGTTAAAGATGGAAAGGATTATCCTTGTCTTTTCTACGTGTGTGAATTGTTGCAAGGCTAATTTTCTAAAAAAATGAGTTTGTTAATCTTGTAGTTTGTAACGAAATTCTTATTAATATGGAAAAGAAGAAGCTTTCTTTGAAAAAAGAAACTATTACTCAGTTGGATGATATGTCTCAAATTAGAGGAGGTGGTACTTGGGATGTACTCAAAGATACTGTTACTATTGTTGCAAGTACCGTTTTAGGAGCGGTAACATGTGCTGTTGGTACAGTAGTTATGGCCACAGCTGAACATTGCCCTACAGCACAAACAGATTGTAATACATGTGTATGTGAAACTAGGTGGTGTATGTCATAAGGAAAGTGAAAATAAGTATGCAAGATAATACTTTCTTGCATACTTATTTCAATCAGGATGGTATTAGATAAAATAGCCATAACTGTCGTTTCTTTTTCTGTAACTTTCTTACGAAAAGAAGAGATTAATGAAAGAACTAATAGAACAAAAAATAACTGAGATTGCTAATGTTTTATTAGCAGTTAATTTAAAAAAAGAGTTTTCTAATGATTTATCACTTTTATCAGGAGAATTAGGAGCGCTAATCTTTTTAAAATATTATTCTATTATTTATGATCAAGTAAATATAATCAAAACATTAGAAAAGCGATTCGACATTTATTTCGATAATTTAGTTAGTCATGTTTTACAAATATCTTATTGCAATGGGATTTCGGGTATTTTATATGGCTTGAATTTATTAGATAAAAGTATGTCTTTGAATATAGATTATAATGATGTTGAAAAGCATTATAAAAAATATTTATTTAGAATGATGAAATGGGGATTTAATAACTGTAACTATGATTATTTTCATGGGTCTTTAGGCATTTTATTGGGTCAAATGGATGATGTGAAATTTGTAAAAGCAGCTATAAGAAGTTTAGAACAGGCGGCAGTTATCGATGGTGAAAAAATTAAATGGTATTCTTTTATTGATTTTAAAGAAAAGCGGGGCATTAATATTTCCTTGTCTCATGGAATGTCAAGTTTAGTAATTATATTGTGTCGAATTTATGAAAAAAACATTGAATCTAAATCTGTTCAAACATTAATTACGGGAGCGGTTAATTATATTCTTTCTCAGAGAATAGATTATAATATTTATGGTTGTTTTTTTCCAATACAATCGTTGGAAAGCGATACATTTCTTCAGAAAAGTAGATTAGCTTGGTGCTATGGTGATTTGGGAATAGCTTTAGCATTGTGGGAAGCTGGAAAGGTTCTGCAAAATAGTTTCTGGAAATCTGTTTCATTAAATATAATGCTTGAATCTTGTACGAGGAGATCAATTGATGATACTTTGATAAAAGATGCAGGAATTTGTCATGGTAGTTCTGGATTAGCAATGATTTTTTATTATATGTATAATGAAACTCGAAACTTTATTTTCATGGAAACATGTAATTATTGGATATCAGTTACATTAAAAATGGCTAGTTTTAAAGATGGATTGGCTGGGTATAAAACATGGAATGGTAATTATAAAAATGATTGTTCATTACTTACAGGTATTTCTGGAATAGGGTTGATGTTGTTGACTGTGGTTTCAAACAATCCAATATGTTTTGAATGGAATCATTTCTTTCTACTTCTAAATAAACACTGATATGGATAAACATAATTACACTGCATTTGATAAATTCATATTACGAACTCCTTTGATCCCCTATTCTGATATAGGGAAAGAAGAGCAATTGATTGATTCTGCCTTATTTAGTGAAGCTATTTTCTTAGCATCGAATGATTTATTAGATTCTAAAAAAAAATATTACGATAAAAAGAAAGATAAAAAACTCTCTGAATCCTATTTAAAATACTTTATTAGAGCTTGCACTAGATGTACTCCATTTGGTTTATTTGCGGGATGTTCTGTTGGTAGTATTAGTGAAAATAGTCAAATTGAATTGGTAGATTCTCATTTCTATACAAGACAAACACGATTGGATATGCAATTTCTATGTGAGCTTATAAAAAAAATAGAGAATATTCATGATGTTCAAATTCAATTACTATACTACCCTAATGATTCATTATATAGAATTGCGGATAAATATAGATATATAGAATATATAGATGTGAATTTTCTAAAACGATATCAAATTTCATCTGTTCAATTTGAGGATTACATTTCATTGATTATCGAGAAAGCACGTTATGGCGCTAATATATATAGCTTGTCAAAAACCTTGGTGGATAGTGATATTACTTATGAAGAGGCTGAAAATTTTGTTTATGAACTAATAAATTCACAATTATTGAAAAGTGAATTAGAACCTTGTACAATTGGTAATGATATTTTTGAGTCATTATTAGAAAAACTATCAAAATTAGAGAATGTTCTGATACTGGATGATTTAAATGTAATAAAGAGTCTCCTCGAAAAAATAAATAGAACGGATATTGGAGATTCCATTCAATATTATCATGATATTATAAAAATTATTAACCGACTTGAAATCAACTATAATTCTAAATATCTATTTCAAACCGACTTATTTAAACCAACGAAAGTTGCAACTATTTCTTCTGAAATCGTTAATGATATTAATAATGTTATTCAATTTCTTGGTAGAATATCTATTCAAAAGAAAAATGTGGATATGGAAACATTTAAACAAAAATTCATGGAAAGATATGATGGGCAAGAAGTTCCATTGCAAGATATTATGGATAGTGAATTGGGAATTGGATATCCTGTGAGGTCTGGGCATAGTGTTAGCCCTTTAGTTGATGATTTAATTCTGCCTTCTTTAACTGAAAATTTTAGAAATGATATTTTTAGTTCTATTGATCAAATTCTTATTAGGAAATATACGGAATGTTTGGCTAGTGGAAAAGATGTAATTTTTTTAGATAATAAAGATTTTGAAAGGCTTAATTCTGAGATAGAAATTCCAGATACCATTAGTGTGTTGTGTAATATTTTCAACGATAAAGCTAGGTCGGTTTATATTAAATCTATTAGTAACTATAGTAGTGCAGCATGTTTATTAGGACGATTTTGCTATATTAATTCCTCAATAAAAAAAATGGCAAAAGATATTTGTGATAAAGAAGCTGAATTGCGTACAAATCTGATTTTAGTAGAAATATCTCATTTACCAGAATCTAGAATAGGTAATATCATGTCCCGACCTGATTTAAGAAATTACACATTACATTATTTATCTAACTGTAATGATATGAATGATAATAATATATCAGTATCGGATTTACTTTTGTCTATAAAAAATGGTAAACTGATATTGAGATCAAAAAAATATAATAAAGAAATTATTCCTAAATTAACATGTGCATATAATTACTCTTTAAGTACATTACCAGTTTTTCGTTTTTTATGTGATTTTCAGAATGGAGATAATCCTATATTTGATATGAATCTTCATTGGAATAATATATTTCATAATGTGGATTATTTGCCAAGAATACAATATAAGAATGTTGTTTTAATTAGAAAAAGATGGATAATTCGAGAATCTGATATTGCTGATTGTAGGCAAATAGAAGATGGTAAACTTTTAGAGAAAATAAAAGTAATTCTTCAAAATAAAAAAATATCTCAAAAGGTCATAATACCAGATTATGATAATGAATTATATGTTGATTTTTATATAATTAGTCATGTTAAGTTATTTCTTTCTATTCTTATTAAGCGTAAAACTGTATTACTTGAAGAATTTTTGTTTGACGAGGATCACTCTATTGTGAAATCAGGGAAGTCTGTATTTACTAATGAATTTATTTTCATGTTTCATAAATAAACAACAGGTATGGTTAAAAGATTATTTATTCCAGGTAGCCAATGGATTTATTTTAAAATATATACAGGTGAACAAACTGCGGATAATATTTTGATTGAAAACGTAATGCCTTTCATTCATACACTTTATAATGAGGGTGTGATTATGGGCTCTTTCTTTGTTAGATATTCAGATCCTTTGTTTCATTTAAGATTAAGATTGTATGTTGATAAATTAGAGTCTTATGCAACTATTTTCAGTAACCTACTAGTCTTTTTAGAACCCTGTTTGAATAATGGTTCTATTTTTAGAATAATGTGTGATACTTATAATCGTGAGCTTGAGCGTTATGGCAATGAATTAATAAAGTATGTAGAGGAAATATTTTGTATTGACAGCTGGTCTATATTGTCTCTGTTGTCAATATTGCAGAAATATGATGAAGATTTAAGAGAGTATGAACGTTGGAATTTATCTTTGTTACTTATTGATGATCTTTTAAATGTTTTTGATTTTGATGGCAAATCAAAAAAACAATATTTATGTATGCTGTCGGAACAGTTGAAACTTGAACATGGATTTATTAATCATAAATTTACCAAGCAATTAAATGATAAATATAGGACTAATAAGTCAAATGTCTGGAGAACTATGGATAGGGAAAATAGTGTTGTATATATTAAGTATTCGGACATTCTGAACAGAAGGAAAAATGATTTGGAAGAAATAACAAAGAAATTAAATAAGGAAGAATTACAATGGATTTCTGATTATTCACTATCTAGTTTAATCCATATGACAATGAATCGCTTCTTTAAATCGAAGAATCGACTTCATGAAATGGTAATTTATTTCTTTCTATACAAGTATTACGATTCTTATTTGGCTAGATTTGAGATATAGTTGATTGGTTTTACTTGACGAAAAGTCGTATTATTAATTTAAAAAATATAAGTTATGGCAATTTACAAAATTATGCTAATTAGTTTGTTAATGGCATCGTATTCCTTGTTGCTAAGTCGATGGAATGTTCAGTATATTAATAAATTTCATTACAAAGATAAATTTATTGTTTGGAAAAGAATATTGCGTGTCAATATAGTTAAAAATGCCCTTGACTTTATTTTTCGAATGATATTAGAATATTTTTGGTTTGATTTATTGTTCACTATCGCTGAGTATGTGACGAATAATTTCATTTATAGGTTGTCGTTTGCGATTACATTTAGGATACTAATTATAACCATTATTCACTTAGTCATTCGTTATAAAAGTGTTCGTGATTGAGGAAGGTAATAACGATTAGATTAAAGATAATCTATGAAATATTTTTTTTTAGTAGCCAACATGGTGTGATGAATTGTGAACCAACTTGTTTGCAAATGATTATTGTCTACTATAGGAAGAAATATTCTCTTATTTAGGTTACGTGATTTGTGTGGGGCTTTTCCGGATGATGCTTATTTGAACTATATTAACAAGGGGCAGTGGACGTTTAAAATTATACGATGGCAAAACAGAGAGGGGCATTTGAAAGATCGCTTTGATATTATTCGTTTGGAGGATGGGAGAGGCTGAATGCTTTCTATAATTGTCCATTCCCGATTAACGTGGAGGAACATTCGGCTGTGTATTTGAAAAATGGTGATAAAAAAGTACATAAGTTATATTAATAATGAAAGTTCTAGTGATGGAGATAAAGAATAATTTCCCCTTTTACCAACAACTTGATGCCATGGACTGTGGCCCAACCTGCCTGCGAATGATCGCTAAGTACTACGGCAAAAGCTATTCTTTGCAGACACTCCGTGCGCGTTCCTTCCTTTCCCGTGATGGGGTATCATTGTTGGGAATTAGTGATGCTGCCGAATCCATCGGTTTTCGTACTGTCGGAGCAAAATCCACTTTGCAGGATTTGGTTGAAAACGTTCCGTTACCCTGTATCCTACATTGGAACCAGAATCATTTTGTGGTATGTTACCGTATAAGGAAAACTAGAAAAGGGATACGTTTTTACATAGCCGATCCGGGAAGCCAATTGGTGGTATATGAAGAGAAGGCATTTGCAAAGTGTTGGTTGTCTATCAAAGGAGAAGTAGTGTGTCGGGGAGTGTTATTGGCTTTAGAGCCGGGGGTAGAATTTTATGATCGGGAAGATGAACCGGAGGAAAAAGGAAAGAAAAGCCTGTGGTTTTTTGCTCGTTATCTATCTCCATATAAATCGCAATTGGTACAACTGGCATTGGGCATGTTGACAGTAAGCGTTCTACAACTTATCTTTCCGTTTCTAACGCAGTCATTGGTTGATGTCGGCATACGGGATGGTAATATAAGTTTTATTACTTTGATTCTTGTTGCCCAACTTGTGATTTTCGTTTCACAACTTTCGGTGGAGTTTATTCGCAGCTGGATACTGCTTCATATGAATACCCGCATTAATATCTCATTGATATCCGATTTCCTTGCCAAATTGATGAAACTTCCCATACGTTTTTTTGATACAAAAATGTTGGGGGACATCATGCAGCGTATTGGCGATCACAACCGCATCGAGTCTTTCCTTACAGGATCGTCCATAACTACCTTATTTTCCTTTCTCAATTTCTTTGTTTTCGCTTTTGTGCTGGCGTACTATGATTTGTTAATTCTGGGTATCTTTTTGTTGGGGAACACATTGTATGTTTGTTGGATATTATTGTTTATGAAGTATCGGCGTGAACTCGATATCCGGCGATTTGCACAAGCAGCGGGCGAGCAAAGTAATCTGATCCAGATAGTAACAGGAATGCAGGAGATCAAATTGAACAATTGTGAGAAACAGAAACGGTGGCAATGGGAGCGTATTCAGGTGAGGTTGTTTAAGATTAGTGTAAAAGGACTTGCATTGGGACAGGTACAACAGACGGGATCTGTCTTTTTTAACCAGACTACCAACATTGTGATATCCTTTATAGCTGCGAAAGCCGTAGTTGACGGACAAATGACTCTGGGTATGATGATGTCTCTGACTTATATTATAGGACAATTGAGCGCTCCCGTCAGTTCGTTCATCGGATTTGCTCAGCAGTTGCAAGATACAAAAATCAGCCTTGAACGTTTGAACGAGGTGCATGGGAAGACAGACGAAGAGCAAGAGATTGTTTCCAAATTAACTCGTTTGCCCGAGCATAAAGATATATGGATAGAGAATTTATCATTTAGTTACGATGGGGCGGATCGGAATTATGTGTTGAAAGATATCAATCTGGTGATACCTGAAAAGAAAGTGACAGCGATCGTGGGAGCAAGCGGTAGTGGGAAAACTACCCTTGTGAAGTTAATGCTCGGTTTTTACCTTCCCAATATGGGGGAAGTGAAGGTTGGTGAATCCCCCTTGGATACTATTAACCCACATTTATGGCGTGCCAAAACAGGTTCGGTGATGCAAGATGGTTTTATCTTCTCAGAATCTATCGCTCAAAATATTGCTGTTGGTGACGAAGAGATAGACCAAAAGCGGTTACGCCATGCTGTGACAGTAGCAAATATAGGAAAGTTTGTCAATTCTTTGCCATTAGGCTTTGATACGAAGATAGGGATGGAAGGGAACGGCATCAGCCAGGGACAGCGGCAACGTATCCTGATTGCGAGGGCTGTATATAAGAATCCTGAATATTTATTTTTTGATGAGGCTACGAATGCATTGGATGCCAACAATGAGAAAGAAATCATGGAGCATCTTCGGGATTTCTACGAAGGGAAGACGGTAGTGGTAGTGGCTCATCGTTTGAGTACGGTACGAGATGCAGATAAAATAGTGGTGCTTGATCAGGGGTATATTGTAGAAGAAGGGACTCATCAAGAGTTAACTCTGAAAAAAGGCTTGTATTATCAATTGGTAAAAAATCAATTAGAATTGGGGAATTGATGGATAAAAAGGATGCGGAATATAGGAATGTAGAACTTCGCAGTGAGGACGTTCAACAAGTAATGAACAAAATATCTCCCTGGATTCTTCGCTGGGGGATAACTGTTCTTTTCTGTGTGATTGCAGCATTGCTTTTTGGTAGTTACTTGTTTAAATATCCGGATACGATACAAGCTGAAATCACCCTGAGTATGGAGAATCCTCCCGCTTATGTGCAGGCACGTACAGCCGGAAGGGTGGCCGAGCTATTTATAAAAAATGAGGAGATTGTAAAACAAGGTACTCCTTTGGGAATAATAGAAAATGCCGCATTCACAAAAGATGTATTATTACTGAAAGAGAAAATGAAAGAATGGGCAGAAGCTGGTTACTCGTTAGAAACAGGAAAAGTTTTGTTTACTGATATACGTTTGCGATTAGGGGAGTGCCAAGCGGCATATGCTTCATTCATTTCTGCATTGAGTGATTACATTCGTTTTGCGGAACAAAATTATTATCAACGTAAAATATTCAGTGGTGAAGAGCGGTTACGGAAGCAGCAAACCTATTATCATTTAGCCAGCAAGCAATATCAATTGCAGGAAAAAGAACAAGTGTTGGCACATAAGTTGTATCAACGTGATTCATTGCTTTACGATTGCAATGCGATAGTTCCTGCTGAGTTTGACCAATCGGGAAAGGATTATTTGCAAAGTCTGCAATCCCGGGAGGCTTCAAAAATGTCATTGACGCAGATTGCAATGCAAATAGGGCAGGATAAAGAAAATTTACTGGATGTACACAGGCAAGCTACAGAAGAAGAACAGAAGCATAGGATAGAACTCAAAAATGCTACCGAACAACTTTCTGTTGGACTGACTTCTTGGGAACAGCATTATCTGTTGGTTGCTCCGGTAGCTGGCAAAGTCACATTAATGAGCGTGTGGAGCAGCAACCAGTATGTGGAGTCGAATATGACAGTATTTGTGGTGGCTCCTTTTGGAAATTCCCGTCCGATGGGTAAGGCGTTGCTTCCCTTACAAGGATCGGGTAAGGTGAAATCTGGCCAGCGGGTTCTGATACGATTGAACAATTATCCTGATCAGGAATTCGGTTATATAAGCGGAAATGTACAATCAGTTTCACCTTTGCCCGGAGCTGACGGCAAATATGTGGTGGAAGTATATTTGCCAGATGGAATGCGTACAAATTACGGAAAGGAGTTGCCCATTGTTCGAGAAATGAAAGGGAGTGCCGATATCATTACGGAGGATTTGAGACTAATAGAACGTGTGTTCATGCCGTTGAAAAAGATTTTGAAATATGAATGACGAATCTCATTTATTTCTTGAATAAATCAGTCTTTCTACCGATTCCTCGCCATCCAGTGTAACAAAAGCAACTGTAAACATCCATTTAACTAGGCGTACTTGCGGAGTAGAAACCCAATGCTTTCTCATTGTTTGGTTGTGTATGGTCTGCCGTCCATGTTGGAAGGAAATATTTCTTGGTTGTTTAACTAGATACGGCTGCCTTTGTAATCCCATTTCCCGGCAATCTCCCTGTTATATCAATATTGTATAGGAGAATTAGTGATCTTGTTGCTTTTGGAAATTGTTTTATTTGCATATAAACGCAAATATGAGAAGCACTAGTTAGGCTTTGTAATCTTAGGCCTGTTTAAATCTCTATTCTAAAGCATGGTCGATAAAATCTTGAGTAAAATTTAGACAGGCTTAAGTGGGAGAATATATTGTTGGATAACAGTGATAATTTGTATACAATCTGTTGCGTTTTACAATCAGATTAATTAATTTTGTGGTATAACCAAAATATAATATATATGAAACGAACTATTCTTTTTGTTTTCTCTTTGCTGCTCTTGGCAGGTGTCCGGGCTCAAGTCAAAGTCGGACTTGAAGTAGGAGGTGGTATAAACGGAATTATCTCCGATGATGTCTATAACTCTACCGATATGATGGAAAGAGCCGGAGTAACCGTGGACTTTTTCCCAAAGAAAAGGTCGGGGCTTATGTATGAAACCGGAATTTACTATGTGTATAAAGGATATAATATGTCAGGGTTTCTGTCAGACCGAACAGCCATAAAGGAATTGAGAACTAAAATGAACTGCTTAGAAGTTCCCTTTATGTTTGGACATGTAACCCAAATCGGAAACGAAAGTTCACAAGCCAGATTTATTTTTAAAGGAGGAGTATATCTGAATTGTGGAATTAACGGAAAGGGTACGGCTGTTTGGGAGCCAACCGGAGAAAGCAATGAAGAACGGATATCTAATGTATTCAAAGACCAATCATTCCAGAATGGGCAGTTCGTGGGTTACAACCGTTTCGATTTCGGTATACGGCTGGGGTCGGAATTTCAAATCAAAGACTATTTCCTCCGTGTTTCTTATTCGGCCGGATTCCTAAAGGTACATTCTTCCTACGGGAAAGCGATGAACAGTGATCTGTGTATTACGCTCGGATGTTATTTGTTGTAATTGAAGCAACTCCTGAAGGTAAATAGGCTTCATCTTTGTGGATTCGGGCGAACATAACATTACATTTTCAGGGGTACCTCATAAGTCGAGGTGCCTCTTTTTATAATCGTGAATGCTTTAGATATTAAGAATCAATATCACCGTATAAGCTATGTAGCAAAGTACTAATATGCTCCCTTCTATGCGGGTAATGGTGCGTTTTCCGAAGAATAGACCCAATAACCATAAAAGCATTCCCGAACCGACAAGTGTCAGCAAGTCGAAATTAGTGATTCCGTTCAGTCCGAGCGGGGTGATGGAAGCACTGCAACCCAATACGAAGAATATGTTAAAAAGGTTGCTGCCGATGACATTGCCGATTGCTATCTCCGGATTCTTTTTCAATGCTGCCACAACCGAGGTAGCCAGTTCCGGTAAAGAAGTTCCTCCGGCAACCAAAGTCAGCCCGATAATCGATTCGCTTACTCCCAAGTTGCGAGCGATGTTGCTGGCTCCATCGACAAACCATTGTCCTCCGAAAATCAGACCGGCAAGTCCGCCTATGATGTAGAGTGTGGAACGCCAGACAGGTAACACCCGTATCTCTTCCGGCTGGCTGCCGCTGTCCGGATGGCTCGAGATGGCAAATGTATAACCCATGAAGATGGCGAAGAAACAAAGTAGCAACAGGCCATCGGTGGTATTGAGGACATTGCGGGAAGCCCCGTCCAAGAATACATCGTTGGCACATATCAACAGTACAATGGAGGAAAGAATACAGAGCGGGATCTCCTTCTTCAACGTGTTGCTGGTGATGACAATGGGAGCGACGAGTGCCGTGCAACCTACGATCATCAGAGTATTGAAGATATTGCTCCCCACCACGTTTCCGATAGCGATGTCTGCACTTCCTTTCAAGGCGGAAGAGATACTGACGGTCAGCTCCGGTGCCGATGTTCCGAATGCTACGATGGTTAGTCCGATGACGATAGAAGGAATCCGAAAGCGTTTGGCAATGGAAGCAGCACCGTCCGTCAAACCGTTTGCACCTATTAGAATGAGGATGAGCCCTCCGATAAGAAGTAATATATCCATCTTTTTGTCCTTTTCTGTAAACTCTGCGCAAAGATAATGATTTACACTGATTGCCATATCAAAAACATTGTGTATGTTTGGCACGTTTATCTAAAATCAAAACTTGTTTAGTATGAAAAATAACCGATTCTTAAGTATTTTGTTCATCTGTCTGCTGCTTGCGGTGGGTGTATCAGCGCAGAATACCGTCAAGACATCTGTCCCCGATACGATCATAATTCCCGTTGTTCCCGATTCTGATACGATAGGTATTGCCCGTGTGAGGAATGAACTGGCTGCTGCAAAATTGAATGAGGCAAATATGCGGATGGAGATAGAGTTGCTGAAATATCAGGCGGATGCCGCTGACTCTTTGAAACAGGCGAAGCAGATGCAACGCATCGATTCTTTGAGAGCCCTTACTCCGGGAGTGCCGGTAGTGGTCACAGGCGATACGTTGTTCTATCTTTATGCAAAGAGGGGCGGATATACTCCGCAACAACGTGCGCAGATGGATGCTGACGCTATCGAGGAACTGGGTAAGCGTTTTAATCTGAATCCCGATTCGGTATATATCGAAAGTACGGATATCGTTACAGATATCATGTATGGTAATAAAGTAATTGTTTCTTTTACCGATCAGGACGGCCTTTGGGCGAATTGTTCGCGCGATCAGTTAGCTGCTAAGGAACGGCAGGTCATCGTGCAGAAATTGAAGGAGCTGAAAGAAGAACATAGTGCGTGGCAGCTGGGTAAGCGGATACTTTATTTCATTCTTGTGTTGGCTGGACAGTATCTTTTGTTCTGGCTCACCAGCTGGCTGTACAGAAAACTGAAAGTACGTATCCAGAAGCTGAAAGATACGAAACTGAAGCCGATTTCCATTCAGAATTATCAATTGCTCGATACGCAGAAGCAGGTTAACTTGCTTATATTCCTCGCTAATATAGGACGGTACGTCGTCATGTTGCTGCAGTTGTTGATTACTGTGCCTTTACTGTTTTCCATCTTTCCGCAGACGAAAGATCTTGCCTATACTATCTTTTCATATATCTGGAACCCGGTTAAAAGCATATTTTGGGGGATTGTGGAATATATACCGAATCTCTTCACCATCATCATCATTTATTATGCTGTGAAATATTTGGTGAAGGGATTGCGTTATCTTGCCACGGAGATCGATTCCGGGCATTTGAAGATTACGGGATTCTATCCGGATTGGGCACTTCCCACCTTCCACATTTTTCGTTTTCTGCTTTACGCTTTCATGATTGCCATGATCTATCCTTACCTGCCGGGCGCGGATTCGGATATTTTTAAGGGCATTTCTGTCTTTGTCGGTTTGATTGTTTCGTTGGGATCGAGTACGGTAATCGGAAATATTATGGCGGGGCTTGTCATTACTTATATGCGTCCGTTTAAGCTGGGCGACCGTATCAAGCTGAATGACACCACAGGTAATGTGATTGAGAAGACGGCATTGGTGACTCGTATCAAAACTCCGAAGAATGAACTGGTGACGATTCCGAACTCATTTATCATGTCTTCGCACACTGTGAATTATAGCTCGTCCGCACGCACTTACGGTCTGATTATTCATACGGAGGTCAGCATCGGTTACGATGTGCCTTGGAGGAAGGTGCATCAGTTGCTGATCGATTCTGCCTTGGCTACCGAAGGTGTGTCAGCCGACCCGGAACCGTTCGTTCTGGAGACCTCCTTGCAGGACTGGTATCCGGTCTATCAGATTAATGCCTATATTAAAGAGGCGGATAAATTGACACAGATTCATTCGGATCTGCTTCAGAATATTCAGGATAAGTTTGCTGAGGCAGATGTGGAGATTATGTCTCCTCATTACATGGCAATGCGCGACGGCAATGAGTCTACTATTCCAAAGGAAGATATCAAACCACAAACCACTGGTACGGGAAGTACGAAGCCGGCATAAAATAAAGAAGAAAAATAAGACATTGCACGTAGAGAAACGTTACAAGAGTGAATGCTCACTAGATTCTCGTTCTCTGCGTGCAATACTTTAAAGAGACTATACAAAGCTTTTGTTTCAGTGTTTTCTGTTTTTTTTATCTCTGCATAGCATCCTTCCAACTGTCATAATATCTCCTTTATTGATCAGTTTTCTTTTCTAATCTTTTATTTTATCGAGACTTTCATTGTTTCATTCCCCACGCAAATGATATAAACACCTTGGGGTAATGCTATTGAGAATGTATTTCCTTGAGATTTCGCATTTTGCACCATTTGTCCGTTAATGTTATGAATCCGTATCGACTCGTAGCCTTTTAGGTTTGAAACGGTAAGTAATTTTTGGTTAACCTGAATATTCAGGCGGGTTGACTGATTATTGGTTTGAATTCCTGTTTCAATCGGATAATAATATATGAGGTAAGAATCGGCTATCCAGCCTTTCATTCCGTTTGAAACGAAATAATCTTCACGGAGCAGGTTGCTATTTTCATTGTAAGTGAACTGATATTTAGAACCCTCTACCCATTTGCCGGTTGTTGCATCACCTTCTGAACGGACTATTTCTTTTAAAAGATTATTGTTGTCATAAGTACCGACTTCTTTTGTTGCAGGTGTCCAACCTTTGTCTCCCCAAACATAGCTTTCATAATTTGCCACGTCATTTTCATGTCCTGTGTATTCAAATATCTCTTTTATCACGCCAATGAACTCTGCTTCTTCCATATCATACCCGTATACTTCATGTAGCGTGTTACGGGAAGCTTCGTCATATTCGGTAATTTCTTTCTGCATAAGGATCAGTTCCGGTGTTGAACTACCGTATGGGATCGATTCTATCTGATAGAGGGTTTGATTTCCGTTCGTATCGTACTCATGGGTGTATACCGAACTTAACAGAGGTGTCCCGGTGGTATTATCAGGATAATAAAAGCGGGATTTTATTTCACGGCCTTCAGCATCGTATTCACCTTCCCATCTTTGTGAAAATCCCCAATCACCGTCTTCCCAGCCATATCCTTCCTCCAGGGTCATTTTCCCATTGATGTGTTCGTATATTATTCTCTGATCGTTTACCCATTCACCGTCTTCTGACTCTTGCCAAAATGCCATTTCAAGTTCATCATTCGCATCGTAAGTGAAAGTTCCTTTTGCGGTAGCTGAAAATTCGTTTGTGGCGTAGTCCAGCTCATATTCCGTTCTTATTTTCAGAAGTAAAGGTTTGATGGCATCATATTCGCAAATGTAGTAGAAGCTTTCAATAAATTCATCATCTTCCCATTCCCATTCATTATATCTGGTTACAAGCCCCAATTCGTTGTATTCGTAGATGTCTTTAAAACTTCCGAACCAGCCATCTTCTCCCCAATAATAACCTTCTTCCGAAATGAGTTTCCCGTCCGGGCGGTAGGAAGAGCTTTCTTTTTGGTTGTTCATCCATTTGCCGTCAGTGGCATTCCAGTAGAATTGTTCTTGATAGACTATGTTGCCATATTCGTCATATTCTAAAGCAGCTTTTTTGGTACCTGTCCATACTTCTTTTATCAGTTCGTAGAACTCATTATATACGGCTAGTCCGGCTTCATCGTATCTGACAATCTGCTCTTTTGTCGGTATCCAGGTATTATCGAGATCTGATTGTCTGAATTCTTCCAAATGGGTCAGTTTGTTGTTATCATCGTATTCGAATTTGGTGATGTACGTTTTTATACCATCAGGAGTAAATACGATCATGCTGTCCGGGTATTCCACAACTGTTTCATTCGGTGTCTTATATCGCGCAGATGTACGTGTTATAGCGTTTAATTCAACACGACCCATTCTTTTGTTCTTCTGGGCCGTCGCTATAGACTCGCTTTTGTTGCAACGTTTTAAAACTTTTTGTCTAGGAGTTACAGGCACGTCTGCCAACAGGGATGTTACGAATAAGAGAAATAGTCCTGTACTTAGGATCTTTTGAAGTAGTACTTTTTTCATAAGTTTTGTTTTATGTGTATAACAATAAGTGAATTTTTACAAATATAATCAATATTATTAGTTTCTAGGTATGTTTTGTGATAAAAATTATATTTAAGGCTGAATTATGTGTTGGTTTATAATTTTACAGGTGTTTGTTCTCATTCAACTGGATAACAATAAATGCTGTTTTTACTAGCTGTAGTTACCTGTCACAATGGGTATCTATATCCAACGTATTGGACATTAATGATTAGCGCGTTGAATATTAATGGTTAGCGTGCTGGCTATTAATACTTATCGCGTTGACCTTTAATGTCCGATAAGCAAGACTTTCATGATTAGCAATTGCTTGGTTATAAGCTCTTTATTTTCTGCTAGTTCTCGGTTGCTAAGTTTTCTTGGATTTTACTGCACCTTATCAGTATTTTCTGTTCGTTGGCTAGAGTAGTAGCAAATAAGTATACCTCTCCTCCTTCGGATAACTGGGTGCGCTTCCGGACTTCCGCCACTGTTGCAGGGAAATTACGGACTGTAATATTGGCTTTCTTTATATCCCCGAGCATCCTCTTTATTTCTTTTTTATTGAAGGAGCATTGTCCGGTTACAAGGAAAATACGGCCGGGAAAGCATTTTACATATTCGTCCGAGGTATAGAGGTGGCTGTTGGGATGTAGCTTTTTCACATTGAATGAAGAGGCGATGCTTCGAAATGCACCGGCTTTGAGGATAGATGCATTGGGTTCGTAGAGATAGGTTCCGACGGTTTCTGTATAGGTACATTCCGAAATCTGTTCCTTCTCACGGGTAAAAACAAATGAAGTTTGCTCTTTAACGGTGAGATTGATACAGAAGATGGGGATTTCCGTTTTCGGCTCTTTGCTCAAGATTAATAAAAGTTCTTTGCATTCATTGTTGACCGAGAGGATATGTACTTCCCGGGTATGCTGCATATTTCTCAATGCTAATGTCAGGTCGAGCATCGGAGATAATTTAATGATGACCTTGTGTCCCTTTTCCAGCAATAGTTTTTCGAGTTCGGCCACATTCGGTTCACAGTCGGAGATGGCGACAGTTTTGCCGCCATGTTCGTTTCTCCGGGCAGGATCGATAAAGATACAATCTACCGGTTCCATCTGTTGTAAATGGCTTACGCTGTCATCATTATATATAGTGATATGTTGTAGCCCTAATAGGGGGAAATTGTGTGCGGCTATTTCGCAAAGTTCCTTTTGCCGCTCTACGTATGTAGCTTTTTGAAACTTAGGGGATAGGAAGGCACAATCTATTCCGAATCCTCCGGTGAGATCGGCTAACGAATTTCCTTCGATCAATGAAGCTTTATAACGTGCTGTTATTTCCGAAGAACATTGTTCCAGCGAAAGGTGGCGGGGATAAAGAAGATTTTCGTTCTTTTGCCAGGAAGGGATCTTGTATGCAGCGATCTGTCTCCCTGCTATTTGGGTAATGGCCATCGGCATATCTATGTCCGGATAACGGGCAGCTTGCAATGCCAGCGTGTGAATGTCATCGTGGGCATGTAGGCGAATAAAGTCCAGTGTGGACTGTGAGAGATTTATCATTGGTTGCGAGAAGGCTAATTGTTGGTTGTATAAGTTGTATAATGAGTATCAAAGCGTCCGTGAGTGATCCTGCCGCCACTGAAGGTACCGCTAATGATCTGCTGTTGCTTGTCGAACCGGGTGATTTGGACAGTGCCGTCTTCCAGTTCTTGATTGCCGAACCGGACGTTGGAGAATATGCTTTCTTCTCCTTCTTTCGGTGATTGTATCGTAAACCGGATGGCTTTATCCCAGCTCGTTAATACTTTTACGTCCATTACTTTTGTGTATTCATTATAACAGAATGAAATAGAATATTCTTTCGTTGGTATTGAAAGGAAGAAGGCTCCGTACCTTCCTCCTACATATAACCAACCATCTATGAGGCAACCGAAAGTATCAGCACCTACATTGCTGATCTCAGGCATAACGGTTGTGTCCACCGTCCTATCTTCTTCGCAACCCAGACAGAAGATTGCCGAGAGAAGTATGAGTATATATTTTCTTATCATGATTCTATGGTTTTAAAATTAAAAGCTATAGGAGATACCCGCTGATAGATTTAATCTGCTTACTGAGAGTGGATCGTCATTGAATTCCACAGTAATTTCCTTACCATGGTATAGGGAGGTAACCTCTTTAATATGTGCATGTATATATTGTACGTTAGCTTCTAAATTCCAATGCCGGGTTAGTTTTAATGTGGCGTTTACTCCTGCATTGCATGCCGCGGACGATCCTCGGACAAGCCTGCTTTTCCCGAAAACTTTACTGTCATTACGATAAATCATTGAACCTGCTCCGATACTTAAACGGATAAAGAAGTATCGATTCTCGTAACAATAAAGTCCGACTTGTGGTGCTATGTAATGTGTATGTACATGATCGCTGCCTTCTTCATGGCTTCCTTTTGAAGAAAAGCCTGAATATAAAAGTCCTATTCCCATAATTTTTATAGGATGAAAATAGTAACCGACATCCCAGCTGACTCCTTCGGATAGTTCTCTTTCATAGCTATGTATTTGCCTGGTAAGTCCTGAAGTTCCCTCCAGGATATTGCTGTAGCCTGCCAGGAAAGAGAGGGTATGAACCCGGTCGGTCGTTTTTTGGGCTACTGACCCAACCCAACACACTATCAGGAAAACGAATAGTAAAGCATATCTTTTTTTCATCCTAAATTAATTTTATGGGTTTATAGATAGGTCTAATTTATCAGCTTGTATTTCCGTAAGGCATCTTCGCGGCTGCATCGGTTGAAATGCCACCACTCGCTGTTTAATGCCCGGAATCCGGCTTCTTTCATTACTTCTCTTAGCAATAGCCGGTTGTTCCGTTCTTCCGGGCTGATTTTTCCGTTTTTAACCAGCATTGCTTCTTGGGTGATATGGGCTTCGGCACCGAAATAGTCTACTTCCGTTCCCATCGGCAGAACTACATTGTTGCTATCGATGATGCTGACATCGACGGCAAGTCCGTAATTGTGCAATCCTCCTCCGTGTGCAGGATTGGATACATAAATGTTCTTTGACGTTCCCTTCACTCTGTTCCACATTTTTCTCTGAACAGACATTGGTCGGGCTGCGTCATAAACGATCAGGCGGTATTCGGGATGCCGTTCTTTTAGCCGTTGTTGTGCAAGCAGTAGAGATTGCAGGGCGTCTTCATGCAGGTAAGCTTCTTTGAGATCGCTGTAAAGAATCTCTCCGGTGAAATTATCAGGCGTGGCATACATCAGTTTTATCACAATCGTACTGTCGGCTTCCCGTATATTTTTCAATCCGAGTGAATCAAGGTACAAGGCGGTACGGCTTTTGATTTGGGCTGGAAGAGAGGCTGTTTGTAAGGAATCTGTCTTCGTGGAGAGGGTGGTGGAATCAGGCGATACTATTGAAGACGCTACTTGTCTTCTTGCGTCATGGCAAGCCATGAACGCAAGAAAGAACATCGGAAATAGCCATCTGTTGTATCTCATTTCTATTGCATTATTTAGATGGTTATGATTGCTGTTTGAATGACCATCGTGGTCTGTTATAATAAACGCGATTCCCTGTTTTGAAAGCTATCCCATTACTTTATTATTTTAATGGTTTTGCTTCAACCCCTTCCATAGTGAGTTTTACAGGATTTATAAATCCGTTCTCGTCGAAAGTCATGCGGTCGATGCAAACGTTACGGTGAGTGCCCTCTTTATCATTCAGCGGATGACGATGGTAAACGATATAATATTCTTCGGTACCCGGAATCTGTATGACAGAGTGATGTCCTGCACCCGTACCGATATTAGGATCTTGTTCCAATATTTTGCCGATTCGTTCAAAAGGGCCGAATGGAGAATCGGAGATAGCATATGCTACTGAATAGTCGGGACCTGTCCAGCCGCCTTCGCTCCACATGAAATAGTATTTATTGTTTTTCTTAAATACGAACGGTCCTTCAACGTAATGTTCGGGCGTAACTTCTTTGTACATGGTTCCGTCTTCGAATGGTATGATCTGTGTGAAGTCGTCTTTTAAACGAACGATGTTACAATGTCCCCAGCCTCCGTAGTACATGTAGTAATTGCCGTTGTCGTTGAATACAAACTGGTCGATGGGTTGTGCCCCGTTCACAATGTCGCTGATCAATGGTTTGCCGACTAAATCCTTATACGGTCCTTCCGGACGGTCGCTGACGGCTACTCCAATGCCGCCTACATCTCCCTGGTGGATATCGTTTGCAGAAAAGAAGAAGTAATACTTATTGTCTTTCTTCAGTACGGCAGGGGCCCATAGAGCTTTTGAGGCCCAACTGACGGTTGCCGTATCGAGAATGCACGCATGCTTCTCCCAGTTGACAAGGTCTTTCGAAGAGAAGCAATCAAAATAAGTAGCTTTCATTGCACCATTGCTGGACGTAGGATAAATCCAGTAAGTGTCATCGTAAATAATTGCTTCCGGGTCGGCATACCATCCTTCGATAATGGGGTTACCTGTCAGTTGTGTTTGGGTATCTGCCTTTTTACCCGATTGGCATGAAGCAATTGAGCCTGCTAATATCAAGGCTGTGAGAATCCATTTTGTTTTCATCGGTCTTATTATTTAGTGAATACTTTGCAAAAATAATAAAAGAAAGACAGCAGATACAAACAAAAGCTGCCTTTCTCATCGATAAAGAGTAATTATCCGATAGAAGTTAGGCTGCTACCTTAGTTATCTAATCTTTTATTTTTACTTGTTTTACCTTGGTCGGTTCGGTTGCTCCGTTCTCATAATACTCTAATATGATATCGTATTCACCACTAAGCATAATTTTAAGATCACAAGACCTGCCGCTTTCGATGGAAGTTAATATATTTCCACCTATCTCTTCGTTGAAAGAGCTGACCATCCAATTATCTTGTGTGCCTACATAAAAGCCTCCCCATACGCCCAATCTGAATTTCTTTTCGGTTCGGGAGCCTCCCTTAATAATGACTTTCAGTTTTATTCCAGCGGGCACATCGGCGCACAATGAATAATCACTTCTGTCCGAGACTGTAGTAACTTCATCGGCAAGAAGATTGATTCCATATTGGCCCATCTGGGGATAGGTGACGAATAAGGTACGTTGATAATCGGTATTTGCGTTAAAGTCCTGAATGCATTTGTTTAAATCCTCTGTAGTAATAGAGTACTCTACGCCTAACTCACTGTACTTTTTGATTAAGTTGGATTGTATTTCATCAATGTCAAGATAGGCAACATTGTCGGCAAGTTGCGAACCCAAGGCTTGGTTGTCTAGTTTTCCATCAGTCTGTATATCTGAGCTTATACCGGCAAGCAATTCCGAAACTTTACCCGTACTTAGCCGTCCTTGAATAATAGACGAGATTGTCAATAGGATGGCATCACTGTTTAGACTGAGTTGTTCAGATGGCATATCGTTTTCAGGGTTGCCTCCAAAAATATTCAAAACTTCTTTTCTTGCTTGCTTTTTTGCATTGGTGAAACTCATTCCCTCTTTTTTCACTAAATATTTTACACGGGGGTATTCTAGATGAGTTAGAATGTTTATATTGACAGAACTGGTATCGCTGATATCAGCCAGTGCATACAAGGAAAGTGGAGCGTTCGATACATCTCCTTCTACCTCATTAAAATAATAGCCGTCTGCTTTTAATTCGGCAAAGGGAGAAATAAGTTCGATATTTCTTTCTTCAAAGCTTCCTGAGTTATCTGCTATTCTTGTGGAATAGACAGTACCCGTTTGACCGAGTTGGTCGTCCAATAGGGTAATTGTTACTGATGAACCGTTTATATAGGGTCCTTTCTGCACATATCCGTTAAATGCCGTTTTGATAACAGGCTTTTGAGGTGGCTCTTCAATTACTTTTTCTTTAGAACAAGCAATAAAGTTCGCAATAAACGTGGCCATTAATAAGGTCATTCCAATAAATCTGAATGTTTTCATGACGTATATATTTATAAGTTCAACGTAAATCTGCTATATGTTTGAAATCAGGATATTCCCCCCATAAATATAATTTGGTGTATAATAATTGGAAGCTGCTTTAAAGATAAACCTTAATGGAGACGTCTATAGTTATACAGATAACAAATATAGAGCTTTTGTTACTTATAATCAAATAAATAGCAATATTTATTTGCGAATGGACTGCCTATGCATAAGGAGTTTTTTTATGTGAATAGAAAAAGCCGCTACAATATGATTTTCCAAGGGTCAACAATAGGTCAACAATGAAGCATTTCAAGGTGATTTTATGCCAATTTCGTCATAATCAGAAAATTTCAAACCAAAGAAAAATCCCCATAAACTGCTGCTTATGGGGATTTTACCGGTGGGCCATCTAGGGCTTGAACCTAGGACCTCCAGATTATGAGTCTGTTGCTCTAACCAACTGAGCTAAAAGCCCGTGATCCCTTGTTTAAGGATTCGGATGCAAAATTAATGCTTTTCTCTGAATTGTGCAAGTTTTCAGGGACGAAAATACATCGGAAAAGTTGAGGCTTTATTAAAAAAGTGGCTTCTTTTCTTGCGGAATCAGATAAAAAAGTAAAATCTGGACAGGAATTGGTTCTTTGTAATAATTAAAAGATTATCTTTGAAGTGTCTCTTGAATGAGAATCATTCTGTGTATTATCAATACTTAATAATGTCATGAACAACAAACTACTACTATTATCAGCCGCTTCCGCTTTCTCCGTAACGGGTTTTGCCGCTGATTACACGAACATTGTACTCGTCAATCTGGACGATGTGGGTTATGGGGATTTTTCCTGCAACGGAGCTTATGGTTATACGACACCGAATATTGACAGAATGGCCGGTGAAGGTATGCGTTTTACCCATTTTCTGGCTGGGCAACCGATTAGCGGTGCTTCCCGTGCCGGATTACTGACTGGTTGTTATCCAAACCGTATCGGTTTTGCAGGAGCGCCTGGACCGGGTTCTAAATACGGTATTCATCCTGAAGAGATGACAATGGGGGAACTGTTGAAACAGAAAGGATATAGCACTGCTATTTTTGGGAAATGGCACTTGGGTGATGCGGAGGAGTTTTTGCCTTTGCAGAATGGCTTTGATGAGTATTACGGATTACCTTACTCCAACGATATGTGGCCGTATCACCCGCAACAGGGGGAAGTCTTCAATTTTCCGGATCTGCCGACATATGATGGTAACAAGGTGGTTGGATATAATACGGACCAGTCAAAATTTACTACAGACTATACGACACGTTCCGTCAATTTTATTAAGAAGAATAAAAATAAACCGTTCTTTCTGTATTTGGCACATTCCATGCCTCACGTCCCATTGGCTGTTTCCGACAAGTTCAAGGGAAAGAGCGAACAAGGCTTATATGGTGATGTCATGATGGAGATCGACTGGAGTATCGGTGAGATATTGAAGACTTTGCGTGAACAGGGATTGGAGGAGAATACGCTGGTTATTTTAACTTCGGACAATGGGCCTTGGACTAACTATGGCAATCATGCTGGCTCAGCGGGTGGTTTGCGTGAGGCAAAAGCAACCACGTTTGACGGTGGTAACCGTATCCCGTGCATCATGTATTGGAAAGGGAAAATCCAGCCGGGTACGACATGTAATAAATTGGCTTCTAATATAGATTTATTCCCTACTTTTGCTGAGATTAGTGGCGCTCCGCTTCCGGTTCGTAAGATAGACGGGGTGAGCATCCTCTCGTTGATAAAAGGGGAGAAGAATGCCAATCCTCGTGAATCATTCGTATATTACTATAATAAGAATGATTTGGAGGCGGTAACGGATGGGATGTTTAAGTTGGTATTCCCCCACAAATATGTTACTTATGGTGCTTATGAACCGGGAAATGATGGCCAGCCGGGGCGTTTGACAAGCTTGGAGTTGTTGAAGCCGGAGATGTACGATCTTCGCCGTGATCCGGGAGAACGCTATAATGTAATCACGCAATATCCGGAAGAGGCTGCAAAACTGATGAAGATTACCGATCAGAAACGGCAGGAACTAGGTGATAATCTGACACGTATGAAGGGGAATGAGCGTCGAGAACCCGGATTGGTAAAGAATAAATGATGTATATAGAATAACGGTCGTTCTGTATCGGATAAAATGCCTGTTGCTTCTTGGGAGGAATGGGCATTTTATTTTTTTGTGAATAATCAATGGCATCTACGTTGTGTGTTGCCGAGTTGGTACCAATGTGTGTGGCACAGTACTGCCGGTTGATTGGTAAGATGGTGCTTCTTCATGGGCTACGTTGTGCCGATTAATCAGTATTGCTTCATTCTTGATTATTGATTAGGGAAGTATTTGTAGGTGAATTTAGCGGTTGGATAATGAACTTATTAAATGTACCAATCGACTCCGAAAAAATCCGTAAGGCAATTGGTACATTAATCTGTTGTTCTGTTTATTTACGTTTAGGGTTCTTCGGAAACCACCCCTTCTTTACTCTTTCTTCCTGTTCGAAGATCTCTTTGATGGTCCAGAAAGAGGAAAAGGCAAAAACTCCCAGTAAAGAGGAGACGAGAATATTGTCCACACAAAGTGAGGTCACTACTCCAGCTATTCCTAATATAAGGAATAGCCACCAACATTTGGTGCCCCAATAATATTCTGCTTTTACCACAACAGGATGGAAAAGACCGATTATCAGGAAAGTACAAATTCCTATCAGGAGACCTGACAGGTGGTAATCATTCAGAAACTCCATGGGTTATTTATCTGCCCGGATAGGAATCTCTTTCTTGATGCTTTGCTCAAGTGAAATTAAAGTTTCGGTAGCTACCACACCCGGTATTTCTTGCATTCTATTGTTCAGCAAGTCCATCAAATGCTCGTTGTCACAAGCATAAACTTTGGTAAGCATGGTGTACGGACCGGTTGTGAAGTGACATTCTACAATTTCGGGGATATTCTGTAATTCTGCTACTACTGCTTTGTACATAGAACCTTTTTCGAGCTTGATGCCGACATAAGTGCAAGTTCTGTATCCGAGTGATTTGGGGTTAACATGATAACCTGAGCCTACGATGACTCCCAGATCGATGAGACGTTGGACACGCTGATGAATAGCAGCACGTGAGACTCCACATTCTGCCGCTACATCTTTGAAAGGAATACGGGCATTTTGAGAAATAATCTCAAGAATCTGCCTGTCGAGGTTGTCTATCTTTTCCATAATTTATTAGTATAATTTCCAATCGTTATCAAATAGTAAGCAAATATAGAGATTTATTTTAATTTCTCTATATAAAAGTAATAAAAAAAGGGATTTAGCAAAAAAAGAGGCACAAATGTCTTTGCGCCTCTTTCCATTTATCAAGTTAGCTTACTTATTTCTCGATACCTAACAGTTCAACTTCGAAAACCAAAGTAGAGAAAGGTTTGATTTGGCCTTGGTCTCTTGAACCGTAAGCCAGTTCCTGCGGGATGTAAAGTTCCCATTTAGAACCGACAGGCATCATGGTCAAAGCTTCTGTCCAACCTTTGATGACTTGGTTAGCACGGAATGTCATCGGCTCGTTGCGTTTGTATGAGCTGTCGAATTCTGTTCCGTCAATCAAAGTTCCTTTATAGTTTACTTTCACTTTGCAAGTATCGGCAGGAATTTCACCTTTACCTTCAGTGATTACTTTATATTGCAATCCGCTCGGAGTGGTTTTCACACCTTCTTTAGTCTTGTTTTCGGCAAGGAATTTTTCACCGGCAGCTTTGTTGTCAGCGTATTTCTCTTCCATAGCTTTGGCCTTGATAGCTTCCATGGCAGTTTGTGTATATGCCTGAGCTGTTTCCATAGTCATCAAGCCGCCTTTTTCGAGTGTACCAGCGATGAAACCTGCAAGGAAGTTTTCTTTGCTGATGGTTTTTGTAGAATCACCCGCAAACAGTTCGTGGTTGATACCTTTCATCATCTGATTTGCAATCTGCTGACCGATTTGCAAACCTGCCATATAAGCAGTTTCCTTTTTGCCTGATTTGTTAGCACCCTCGGTTACACCTTTGATGAAATCAGCCATATAGGCTGTGTCGACATCCATACGGCCTACCAGATAACCTTTCAGACCTTGAGTCTGAGCCATACCGATAGAATAGGACAGTGAATCGAGTTCTGTTTTCAGATTTGCTTTAGGAGCCTGTGCTGTACATGATGCAAGACCGGCTACAGCAGCGATAGCTGCCAAAATTGTAATCTTCTTCATTTTGCTTTAAATGTTTTTATTTATTTAATACTTCAAGTAATTCTACTTCGAACACCAATGTGCTGTGAGGAGGAATCATCTCACCCGCACCTTGTGCGCCATACGCGAGTTCCGATGGGATGTACAATTTCCATTTCGATCCTTCCGGCATTAGTTGCAATGCTTCTACCCATCCCGGGATAACCTGATTGACTCCAAATACGGCAGGTTGGCCGCGTTTCACAGAACTGTCGAACAATGTACCGTCAATCAACGTACCTTCATAATGGCATTTTACTTGATCGGTAGCTTTGGCTAGTTTGCCGTTACCTTCCTTGATAACTTCATATTGCAGTCCGCTTGGAAGGGTTACTACGTTGGCTCTTTTGGCATTTTCCGTCAGAAAAGCTTTTCCTTGTTCGATGCTGGCTGCATTCATTTTCTGTTCCAGTTCTTCAAAATATTTATTTACTATTTCGCGAGCTTCCTGATGGCTGATGGCCGTCTGGTTACCTTCCAGTACATCTTTGATTGCTTGTGCAAAGTCATTCACCTCGATGCCTTTAGCACCCATGCCCAATAAGTTCTGGCCGATTCCGAGGCCGATAGCATAACTAAATTTATCCATATTTATTTCTTGTTGAAGATTGAATGGGATGTGATGTTGAATCTTTCACCTTCAATCAATTGCAATTTTATAAATCGCAAAAGTACGTGTTTTATTTGAATGATTGTTTTTTTAGCAATTAAAATTTCTTATAGTCAGGTAAGTTAATGCATTTTTCTGCTTACATTTGCTATTATTAAAAGAAAAGGAGGATGTTTATGAAGAATCTAGTCATTTTGTCCGGTGCGGGAATGAGTGCGGAAAGTGGTATCAGTACGTTTCGTGATGCCGGCGGACTGTGGGACAAGTATCCGGTGGAGCAAGTGGCTACCCCGGAAGGTTATGCACGCAATCCGGAATTGGTGATTAATTTTTATAACGAACGCCGTAGGCAATTGTTAGATGTCAAGCCGAATCAGGGTCATGAATTGCTGGCCGAGTTGGAAAAGTATTTTAACGTGACAGTGATTACGCAGAATATTGATAATTTGCACGAACGGGCAGGTAGTAAACGTATTATTCATTTGCATGGTGAACTGACAAAGGTTTGTTCGAGTCGTGATCCGAATAATCACCACTATGTGAAAGAGTTGAAGCCCGAGGAATTTGAAGTACGTTTAGGCGATAAGGCTGGCGATGGTTCCCAGTTGCGTCCTTTTATTGTGTGGTTCGGTGAATCGGTGCCGGAGATAGAGCGTGCTATCAGCTTTGTTGAGAAAGCGGATATATTCGTGATCATTGGAACTTCCATGAACGTTTATCCTGCTGCGGGATTACTGAATTATGTTCCGCGATCAGCCGAAGTTTATCTTATCGATCCTAAACCGGTAGATACTCATACTTCCCGTCCGATACATGTGATACAGAAAGGTGCCTCGGAAGGGGTAGCGGAGTTGATGAAGGTATTAGGTGTATAAATTATTGTTCTATTTTTTTAGAACAGCCCTCATGACAAACCATGCATGATGGATAATTGTGCTGACCAATCCATAATGCTTTGTCATGATACGAAAACGTTCACGCAGGGATGCTTTATGGTTCTGTGTTGTTAAGCCTTCTTCCAAATAGTCGATAATTGTCAGATGGGTGTTATGTAGAGTATGTGCTTTCTTCATTACCCGAATGCACCAGTCAAAATCGGACGAGAAGCGATAGTTCAGGTCGTATGGCTCTACCAGATCACGTTTGGCAAAGAATGCCTGATGACAAACGAGCATCCCTTGTTTAAAGCTTTTCCAACTTAGCACTTCCGGTGCAGAGAGGCGTCGCATACGAAGGAAATGGCTTTGTTGGTCTACGATCGCTGTTTCACCGTAAAGGATATCCGGAAGCTCATTCCCTTTGATGGAATGCACCATTTGTTGCAGGGTATCGTCTTCATGAAAACTATCTCCGGCATTGAGAAAACAGAGGTAATTGCCTGTAGCAAGGGCAATCCCCTTATTCATGGCATCATACAGCCCCTTGTCCGGTTCACTGACAACTGTATGAATCCGTTCACGGTATTTATCGATAATCTTTATAGTCCCATCTTTTGAAGCACCGTCTACAATGATGTATTCCACATGTCGGTAGGTTTGTGAGATGACACTTTGCAGTGTGTCTTCCAGCACTTTTTCTGCATTATAGGTCACGGTGATAACCGAAAATTTAGGAGTGAGATGATTATGCATAACTTCCTGTGATTTTATTGTAAACCTCTATATATTGTTTGGCTACAATGCTTTCCGAATAGTTGGCTACTGCTTTTCTACAAGCTTGTTCCGACAAAGATGGGTATTCCGACTCCGTCAGAGTCCAGTAGATGCCGTTGGCAAAGTCTGCTGATGACTTATATTGAGCTACATAACCGTTATGCAAGTGGTCAATCATTTCCGGGATACCTCCGACATTGAATCCTACACAAGGTATGCCGCACGCCATTGCTTCCATGATGGTGTTAGGCAGGTTTTCTTCCAGGGAAGGGGTTACAAACAGGTCTACGGCATTGTAAACATTGACAAGTTCATGCTCGTTGCTCACATAATCGAGGGCATAAACGGGGAAAGGTAGTAAGTTGGTCAATTGCTGAGACTGATTTCCGAATACGACAACGCTTAATGATGAAACTAGTTCGGGATGTTTCTCGGCCAAAAGTTTGCATGACTCTATCAGATAATCGATTCCTTTTCGTTTATCCGTGATCTTGACCGAACCGAATAGCATCAGTTTACCTTCTTGTGGCAGACGGAAATGTACACGTGCTTCTTGTTTGTTGCGGGGTTTGAAGAGATTGGTATTGATGGGGTTGGGGATGCTCGTTACTGTGTGTCCGGTGAGTAAGGCGCTACTTCGGGCACGATTTTCCAACCACCGGCTACAGGTGATAAACGTAATGGGTGCTATCTTGTAAAGTTCTTTTTTCTTTTTAAATACCCGGTTGGACAAGTCCTTTTTGCTTCCTCCCCCATATAGGAAAGGGCATTGGTGACACTCCTGCTGGTAGTGTGTACATTCGCGTGCATGATGACAAATGCCGGTCGAAGGCCACATGTCGTGCATAGTCCATACGATGGGTTTTCCCGATTCCAGTATTTTGCGAAGGTTTTTCAGTGAAATCATTCCCTGATTAATCCAATGCAGGTGTATGACATCAGCCTGTTTAAATTCGGGTAAATTGGTTATATCGGTTCCTGTATTGGCTATATCTACAGCAAAAAGGTTGTTTTTCTTAAAATGATTTGCTTTCCAGATGACGATGCGTTCCCATATAAATTTCCATACTGTCAGCCAGTTGCGATCGAGACCTACTACGCTGATCTGATCTGTCTGTTTGTCCCGCACCAGCATTTTCGCCTTGATTCCGTTGTTTTTTAATGCTTCCATTAATCGGCTGGCAGCAACTGCTGCACCGCCTATGCGTTCGGATGTATTAATAATCAGTACTCTCATTATGCCGAATGTTTTGGCAAAAGTAGCGGTTTTCTGTGAGAATTTATACAAAGTCGTGGATTATTTGTACTTTTGCGGCACTATATATAAATAGGTGTACAGTTATGAAAAAGGTTCTGTTTTTGGGCTTGGGATACATTGGACTTCCCACGGCGGCAGTAGCTGCCAATCATGGTTATCAGGTAATCGGTGTGGATGTGAACCCTGCGGTAGTCGAAACAATCAATCAAGGTAAAATACATATTGTAGAACCCGATTTGGATAAAGTCGTGAAAGAAGCAGTCCAGAAAGGGCATCTCCGTGCCGTGTCGAAGCCGGAGCAGGCTGACGCTTTCTTTGTGGTGGTGCCTACTCCGTTCAAACAGAACCATCGTGCTGACATTACCTATGTGGAATCGGCTACTCGCTCTGTCATTCCTTTTCTGAAGGAGGGCGATTTGTTCGTGATAGAATCCACCTCCCCGGTTTTCACAACCGAACGCATGGCGGAGATTATTTATAAAGAGCGACCCGAACTGAAAGATAAACTGTATATCGCATATTGTCCGGAGCGAGTGCTGCCTGGGAATACGTTGTACGAACTGGTGCATAACGACCGCGTGATCGGTGGTCTCAACCCGGAGTCTACAGAGAAAGCGATTGAGTTTTATTCTGCTTTCGTACAAGGAAAGTTGCATCGTACCAATGCCCGCACAGCGGAGATGTGCAAGCTGACGGAGAATTCTTCCCGTGATTCTCAAATTGCTTTTGCCAACGAACTTTCAATGATTTGCGATAAAGCCGGTGTCAATGTGTGGGAGTTGATTGAACTTGCCAATAAGCATCCGCGTGTCAATATCCTCCAACCGGGTTGCGGTGTGGGTGGGCATTGCATTGCCGTAGATCCTTGGTTCATCGTTTCCGATTATCCGGAACAGGCGCAGCTCATCAAGCGTGCCCGTGAGACGAATGACTATAAAGCTGATTGGTGCGCCAACAAAGTGATGGAGGCTTGTTTACGTTTTGTCGAGAAAAACGATCGCGAACCTGTCGTGGCTTGTATGGGACTGGCTTTTAAGCCCAACATTGATGACTTGCGAGAGTCTCCTGCCAAGTACATTGCTTCCCGGATTATTTCAGAATCGAGAGCCGACGTGTTGATAGTCGAACCGAATGTCGGTGTACATTCCAGTTTTAATCTGACGGATTATAAGGAAGCTTATGAAAAAGCGGATATCGTGGTATGGTTGGTTCGTCATACTCCTTTCGTGGAATTGCCCCGGGTAGAAGGTAAAGAGGAACTGGACTTCTGCGGAGTGAGACGCTGAGATAATTAATAATGAAAGATTAATAATAAAAACGAAGGGAGAAGTATTTAGTGAAGAGAGTATTATTGGTGTTTGGAACCCGTCCTGAAGCAATCAAGATGGCTCCCTTGGTGAAGGTTCTGCAACAGGATACGGAACATTTTGAAACAAAGGTCTGTGTTACGGCTCAACACCGTCAGATGCTGGATCAAGTGCTGGAGGTATTTGGTATTGTCCCCGAATATGATCTGAATATCATGGCTCCCGGTCAGGATCTTTATGATATAACTTCGAAAGTATTATTGGGACTGAGAGATGTGTTGAAGGATTTTGCTCCGGATGTGGTGTTGGTGCATGGCGATACAACTACCTCTATGGCTGCCGGCCTGGCTGCTTTCTACCAACAGATAAAAGTGGGCCATGTCGAAGCTGGGCTTCGTACGTATGATATGCTTTCTCCCTGGCCTGAAGAGATGAATCGGCAGGTGACCGATCGACTTTGCCATTACTATTTTGCCCCTACCCGGCAATCGGAAGAGAATCTGCTCCGTGAAAATATAAATAAGAGCCGAATCTTCGTGACCGGCAACACCGTGATTGATGCTTTGTTGATGGCGGTCGATATCATAGGCAGGAGTCCGGTAAAACAACAGGAGTTGCATGAGATTCTGAAAGGAAAGGGATATGCCGTGACCGATCGGGAATATATTCTTGTCACCGGACATCGCCGTGAAAATTTCGGTGAAGGCTTTCTGCACATTTGCAAAGCTATCAAGGAAATTGCTTTCCAACATTCTGAGATGGACATCGTATATCCTGTTCATCTCAATCCCAATGTCCAGAGACCTGTATATGAACTGCTTTCCGGTTTAAGCAATGTATATCTGATTGATCCGCTCGATTATCTGCCTTTTATTTATGCCATGCAGCACAGTAAGTTGTTGCTGACTGACAGTGGGGGTGTGCAAGAGGAAGCGCCTTCGTTGGGCAAACCGGTGCTGGTGATGCGTGACACTACGGAACGTCCTGAAGCTGTAACAGCCGGGACTGTAAAACTTGTCGGTACGGATTGCAATGCCATTATCAGCAATGTGGACGAACTATTGCGTAACAAGGAGCTTTATCGCATGATGTCCGAAACCCATAATCCTTACGGGGACGGACATGCCTGCGAAAGAATCAGAGAAGCACTCTTGTCATAAAATCTCTTTAAAAGCTTGCAGGTATCTTTGGCTGACGGTATTGATATTAATCTTCTCCAGAATGATACGTTTCGACTCTTTTCCCATCTTTTCACATAAACCGGGAGATGCGAAGAGAGTCGTGATCTTTTCTGCCAAGCTGCCGGCATCTCCCTCTTTGAAGAAGAAACCGTTTCGTCCGTCTGTGACTAGGTCGCGTTCTGTACTGTCGCATACCGAGCAGATGACAGGCAATCCGTAAGTCATAGCGTCATTGATTGAAAGTCCTCCCATGCCGGCAAGTACGTAAACGGAAGATTCGTTCATGTATGCGCCCAGTTCCTCCGGTTTATAGATGCTACCTGCAAAACGGACATGTTTGCTTAGCGCGAGTCGTTCGGCTTGTTGTTTCAAGGCATTCAGTTCAGGGCCATCTCCTACGATCACTAGTTCTGCATCCGGGAATTGCACCAGTACTTCAGGAAGTGCCGTAATCAATAGATCTACCCGTTTCCATTTTACTAGGCGCCCGATATGCAGGATTCTTCTCTGATTGGGGGGTAGGAGGGGAGGAGCGGCCAAAACATTCTCTTTTTCCCGGAGTAACGCTTCTGTATCTGTAGAGTTATAAGTGACATGTATCTTTTCCTTTTTTACGCCATATGAAGGGAGGATGTCGTAGGCGGCTGTGGAGTAATTAAGTGTACCCGCCACCTTCGCGTAGCAATATTTTCGGATATGAGCCGTAAGCCACTGTTTGATGTAGAAGCTTGTACCGGTACTTTGTACGTTCATGTTTTCGTCGATCATGGGTTGTCTACGGAAGAATTCTTTAATTTTCCCGTAAGGAGGGGTCTGGAAGGGTATCTCCCGGATGACGATTTTTGTTCCGCATGCCCGTAAGGCTCTTCTTAACCGGGGCTGGAAGTAGAGTTGCAGGAAGTATGGCCATCCCAGGACGATGAGGTCCGGTTGCACTTCGCGTACTATTTCCGGCAGTTGCGGATAAGCCGTTTTTCCGTAGAACATCTTCTTTTCCTGACTTGCAATGCGTCGATAGGTGCCGTCTTCTACCATTTTTACACCTTTACCGATGATTGCATTTCCTTTTTCGGGAGTAACTACAATTACTTCTACTCCCTGATTTTGTAATTTATCGAGCATGGCACTCAAGTAATGAGGCATACCGCCGAAGGTAAAGAGTACTTTCATTGTTTGGGTTGTGGTTTTAAGAGGGATTTTTTGATATGTTTCTTCAGTGCAGAAGGGATGAGCTTTCCGATCTGTTGCTTGCTTTTCAAACTGAACTGTGCTTCTATCGGTTTGGTTAAAGACAGATAGACTTTACGGAGTCGATTCTTCAAAGTGGCATCTTTGGGTCGGAATCCGGCAAAGGGCGTTCTTCTCAGATAGGCCCACCATAGTTTGCCCTGCGGGTGTGTGGACAATATGGACCACGGCTTAATAGGGCCGATGTAATGGATGATTGCCGGATTCTGCTTGGCCTCCTTTATAGCTTGTTTTCCCCAGATTTTGTTTGCGATGTCCTTCTCGAGGTTGTAATTCATATTATATCTGGGAGGGATGTAGTAAGTTTTTCCTTTTTGGCAGATATAATTGAGGGCATCTTGGTCGGGTGCGCCGATCAGAAGATAGTTTGTTTCAACGAACCGACTGATTATTTCCGGAAGTTGAATTTGACGGAGTTCTTTCAAGTTAAGCAATGTGACTCCAGCATTGAAATAGCAATGTTCTTCTTCTATGCCCATCGCTTTTTGGTATCCTATGTCGTATGCGGTGGCAGAATCTTTAGCAGCGGCTAAGTAATAACCGGTTATATCGGTCGAATACAATTCGGTAAGATCATCATTGACAATAACATCTCCGTCTAGGTATAAGATTTTGTCCAAATCAGGGAGTACGGTGGGAAGGCAAAGCCGGAGCAATGTGGCTTTGCCATGTCTTGTCTCAGGAAAATCGGCTAACTGATCCGGATTTATCTCCAATGGGATAAATTTGCCACGGTGTTTGGTGGTAAACGCTGAAAGAAATTCCAACTTCTCCTGTTCCATTGTTCCGGTCATGTAAAGGAGATAGAATGAAATAGTCGATTTGCGGCTATTATCAAAAATGGATTGCAATACCACCGTCACGGGGATCAGATAGTTGGAATCGGCTGCTATGGCAATATGAATTTCTTTCATGAAGTTTCTTTTTTATGGTATATGTGTTATTTACAAACTATATAATCGTGTCCGATAGCTTCAGACCAAATATATTTGAAATGATCAGTTATGTTATTTTCATGCCAGACCATGTTTCTTGAATGTTTCCAACCAGAGCGGGGCTATGGATTCTATGCTATATTTATCTTTCTTGCTTAATGCATGTTGAGCCATTTGTTGCCGCAGACGGTCGTCTGAAGCTAACCGGTACAATGTTTCTGCATACTGCCGGTAGTCATTGTTAGGAATGATAAAACCGTTTTTCCCGTCTTCAATCATATCGTAGATGGCACGGAAAGAATCAAATCCGATAGGAACTACACCCAGTGACATGGCTTCCGTGAAGACAGTAGGCAGTCCTTCTATAACTGAAGTGAGGCATAAGATACTGGCTTGGTCGATAAGGGGGATAGCCATCTGATATTCTTTGATCTCTGTACGTTTCAGTTTTCTCCTTTCTATAATCGACCGGCATTCTTCCCGTTTGGAACCATCGCCTACGATGATTAAGTTCCAGTCCGGTAATCTGTCTTGTACCATTTCCCAGATTTTTAATAATTTTGGCAGGGCTTTCTCGTTTTCTATCCTTCCTACAAAGATAATCTCCTTATTCTTTTTTTGAATCGGTATCTGGCTTTCAACCGGACGGATGGCATTCGGAATGGCTGATAAACGGTTCGCATCCGGTCGATTTATGAGCTTTTTGAATTCCGGTATATAGGAAGGAGATAGCAATACTATTTCATCGAGCGTATCGTAAGCGGAAATATTCTGTTTCTTGACCTCTCTTTTTAACAGACGAAGATAGATTTCGGGCATCGACCATTGTACGAATTGCTTCACTGAACGCACGTCTTTCAATCTTAACCTGGAGATTTCATACTGTTTTAGTTGAGTAGTATGGCTGGGACAGTTGTGAATCATTGTAAATATTCTCAGATCCGGGTGCAAACGCTTAATCTCCAGAAAGAAAAGGCGCGTCCTGCCTGTGATGATGTGAGAATAATCAAGGATGACATCGATCCTTTTGTCTGTGATGTAGGTCGATAGTGTCTCGATGTTTTGTTGGGTATAAAAATGAGGGACTTTATCCGGTAGCAAAAGGCCGTTTTCAAAACCGTAATCATCCACATCGAGATAGGCGAAATAGAGAATGCTGGGATATCCGTGTGCTGTCAGCCATTCGGTCAGTTGTGTATAAAACCAATAGAAACTGTTTGACCTATGAGGAAAGGCTTTGGTTTGCAAGATCAATATGTTCATTTTCTCCGTTTCAATAAGAAGTTAATACTTTCGTGGAAAATTACAGACTTGCTGCTCCATAATATTATAATGTATACCAAGGCTGTTACCACAATTTTGTTTATCAGGCATATGTAGATATTACTGAAAGCTTTTGCCGCAAAATATCCTGCTGTTAGAGAGATGGCAGTGATCGACAGATAGGGGGTTATGTCTTTCATCACATTCCATAGCGTGATACGAATCAGTTGCCAAACAAAATAGTGCCAGACGAAAAGCCATAAAATATTGATCGTGACATAAATGGCTGCCATCACATATATGCCGTAAGAAACCGTTAGCAATAACACTAACAGTTGAACCAGGTTTTGGATAATGGTATTCCACATATAAACATTCGATTTGCCTTTACTGATGAGTTGATTAGTGTATATGTAATTGATAGGTAGGAATGCTCCCCATATACACAGTATCTGCATGATTGCAGCACTGGGCAACCACTTGTCTGTAATGGCAATCGTTATAAACTCGGGGGCGATCAATGCCAGCCCGAACATGAGTGGAAAAGAGATGAATGCCGTGAACCGCAACATCTTGCGGAATACTTTTCTCTGCCGGTCGGGATTTGCTCCGGCTTCTACCATGATCGGTTGGGAAACACTGTTTACGACACCGGTGATCAATGTATGTCCCATATTGGTCCATTTGTTTGCCTGTGTGTAGTAGCCGACTTCTTGTTTGGTATAGAAACGCCCCAGAAGGACTGAGAATATGTTATCGTTTACGAAATGAAAAACGTTGGTGATAAGTAGTTTGATACTGAACGGCAACATTTCCCGGATGGGTTGGAAATGAAATGACCAGGTGGGTCTCCAAGGTGAGTAGTGCCAGAGGAGCAGATTGAATGTAAATATATAGACTACGTTCTGGGTGGCTATCCCCCAATACGCCATGCCGTAGTAGGCCATAATGACTCCGAGGGTTCCCGAAACGGTAAGAGCCGTCAACATGGCTTTTGCTTTCTCCTTTACCATCAAGTTCTTGAAAAGGATTGCGTTATGTGCTGTTCCTGCACTGGAGATCAGGAATCCTAAGAAGAGGAAACGTGCTAACGGAACAAGGGCAGGAGTATGGTAAAAGTTTGCTATCAACGGGGCACAGAAGAATAATAGTAGGTAAAGTACTCCGCCTGTGCATAGACTGAACCAGAAAACGGCATTATAGTCGTCCTGTCCGGCATCTTTCCGGTTGGTCAAAGCTTGGGTGAATCCGCTTTCTTGTATGGAGTTGGCTACTGCCGAAAAGATGGTTAACATGCCGATCATTCCGTAATCATCCGGGGTCAGCAAGCGTGCGAGGAAGATTCCGAAGAACAGTCCTAACAATTGATACAGGCTGTTGCTGATTCCTCCCCAGAATAATCCTCTGGCTGTCTTCTCTTTCAGGGATTCGCTCATAGGTTCTTCATTCCCGGATTAATTATATTTGAATGATGGTGTGTCAAAAGTGCAAGGGGGATTATAATAAAAACCTTGCACTTTTGATACATTCTTGTTTTTGAGGGTTGTTTATTTCACTTCGCTACCCGGTTTTACTTCTTTATGTGGCATTACCACCGACAAACTGCCGTCATTGTTTTCGGCAGAAAGGATCATACCTTCGCTGACGATGCCTTTCAGTTTGCGTGGCGCGAGGTTGGCGATGAAACAAACTTGTTTGCCTACTAGTTCTTCCGGTTGATAGTGCTGGGCAATTCCGCTGACGATGGTACGGGTTTCCAGTCCGTCATCTATTTTGAATTGCAGCAATTTGTCAGCTTTCGGTACTTTCTGGCATTCGAGGACGGTTCCTACGCGGATATCCAGTTTCAGGAAATCATCAAATTCGATGTTTTCCCGGATCGGTTTTGCTTTGTAGTTAGCCTCCTCGTTGGCTTTCTTGGTGTCCAGAAGTTTCTGAACTTGAGCTTCTATTACACTGTCTTCAAGTTTTTCAAACAGCAGTTCCGGCTTATTCAACGGATGCCCGGCAGTGAGCAAGTCATTGCGGCCCAGTTCCGACCAGTCGAAGCTTTCCATGTTCAGCATCTGCCGCAGTCGTTCGGAGCTGAACGGCAAGAAGGGTTCGAAGGCGATGGCGAGGTTGGCTACCAATTGGAGTGCGATGTTGAGAATCGTGCCTACCCGTTCCATATCTGTTTTAGCCAGTTTCCAAGGTTCCGTATCAGCGAGGTATTTGTTACCGATACGTGCCAGGTTCATTGCTTCTTTCTGCGCATCCCGGAATTTGAACGCATTCAGCAGTTTTTCAACTTCTGCTTTCACGTCGGCAAATTCTTTCAGCGTTTCTTTGTCATATTCCGTAAGTTCGCCCGCAGCCGGTACTTTGCCGTCGAAGTATTTCTGGGTCAGTACCATTGCACGGTTTACGAAGTTGCCGTATACAGCAACCAACTCGTTGTTGTTGCGTGCCTGGAAATCTTTCCAGGTGAAATCATTGTCTTTCGTTTCCGGGGCATTGGCGGTCAGCACATAACGCAGCACGTCTTGTTTGCCGGGGAAGTCTTCCAGATATTCGTGCAGCCAGACAGCCCAGTTGCGCGAAGTGGATATTTTGTCGCCTTCCAGGTTCAGGAACTCATTGCTCGGAACGTTGTCCGGCAATATGTAGCTGCCTTCTGCTTTCAGCATGGCGGGGAAGACGATGCAATGGAACACGATGTTGTCCTTGCCAATGAAATGGACAAGGCGTGTTTCAGGATCTTTCCACCAAGTTTCCCAACTGTCGGGGAGGAGTTCTTTCGTGTTGGAAATGTAGCCGATGGGGGCATCGAACCATACATAAAGCACTTTACCTTCGGCACCTTCTACCGGGACGGGAATTCCCCAATCGAGGTCGCGGCTTACAGCACGTGGTTGTAGCCCCATGTCGAGCCAGCTTTTACATTGTCCGTATACATTCGGCCGCCATTCCTTATGATCTTCCAAAATCCATTGGCGTAGCCATGCTTCGTGTTTGTCCAACGGGAGATACCAGTGCTTAGTCTCTTTCATTACCGGTTTGCTTCCGCTAATGGCACTTTTGGGATTGATAAGATCGGTAGGCGAGAGTGATGTGCCACATTTCTCACATTGGTCTCCGTAAGCTCCATCAGCGTGGCAATGAGGGCATTCGCCGGTGATGTAACGGTCGGCAAGGAATTGGTGTGCCTCTTCGTCATAATACTGTTCGGAAGTTTTTTCGATGAATTCACCCTTGTCATAAAGTTCTTTGAAGAATTCGGAGGCGAGTTCATGGTGAGTTTTCGAAGAGGTTCGGCTGTATACATCGAAAGAGATGCCGAATTCTTCGAACGACTTCTTGATGAGGGAGTGGTAACGGTCTACTACATCCTGGGGAGTGATTCCTTCTTTTTGGGCACGGATAGTAATGGGCACACCGTGTTCATCGGAACCTCCGATGAAGAGTACGTCTTCTTTCTTCAATCTCAGGTAACGGACGTAGATATCTGCCGGTACGTATACACCGGCAAGATGCCCGATATGGACAGGGCCGTTGGCATAAGGGAGAGCCGAGGTTACTGTGGTTCTTTTAAACTTCTTTTCCATGTGATATAGTGTCTTTTTTATTGTAATCTGTTCAGAGAGAGTGCAAAGATAATACTAAAAAATAAGAGTGTATGCTTTAGGGATTGAAAAGTATGCACTGCCGGAGGCTTCTTTGGCTTGTCGGGTGGCTTTAGTTCTGTTTATTACCTTGTTACGATAGACTTGATGCCGGGATAAGTTCTGAGACATGCCCATGTTTCACTATGATACACCCCCATGTCTGATTGTCAAACATGGGGGTGTGTGGTGGCGGATTAAAAAATATGCTTACTTTGTTACTTCACAACTACCTTTTGTCCTTCAAGGAAGTAAACACCCTTTTCAAGGTCGGTAACTTGGTTGATGCCTTCATTCACTTCTACGGTTCGGAGTAGCATGCCGTTCGTTCCATAAATCTCGACGATACGTTCGTCTGCGGATTCGATGAACAGGATACCGTTCCGGCTGTATGCTTTCACATCATCGATGGCTTCGCCCAGCATGACACGTATGTCGGTTGTCCCGCCACCGTTGTCGCTGATACTGAACATAGCCGGTGAGTTCGTACTTTCCGGTTTATCTGTGACGTATGCCTCGAAAGGATCGACATCGCGACGGTAACGTTCGAATACGCTGCCGGCAGGTTCTTCTGTGTTCCATGATACGATATTCAAGGCGTAGACTTCCTGAGATTGCTCTACGGCTGTCAAAGTCGGTATGAAGTTGAACTTAGGTCCTTCTACTATGTTCAGAGTTTCCGGGGTTGCGGGCATCTGATAGTCTTCGGCTATGAATTGCACTTCACCTACGATATTGTATTGATCGTCATACTCCCTGTTGTTTGGCATAGCAATGATGTAAGGTGTATGTGCCTTTATCTGTTGGCATGACTGGAAGCCGTTTTCTCCTAGTTCGCGAAGCCAGAAGCGGCGTGTGCTACTTCCTTCTGCACCGAACGGCAGGAGATCGCTAGCTTTGTTCTCAAACCATACTCGGCTTACATCGAACGGTAACGTGATAGATTCCCATCCTTTCGATGAACTGCCGCGTCCGGTTTCAAGGCTGAATGTTTTGCGGAACACTGCTTTTTTTGCTTTGAACGGTGTCCAGCAATGGAACGGATACTTATCAGCAATGTCGATGCTATCGGCTTCTCCGTCACGAATCACATTGTACCACTGTTGCGGTACTTCCGTTTTTGCTGTGACATACATCAGACAGTTCTTCGCATAACTGTTGAAAGCATCATTCTCAATCCGTGTCGCGCTCTTCCAAGTGATGGACATCAAATTAGGATTGGCATTGAAGGCAAAAGGCTCGACTGTGGTTACTCCGCTACCCACGCTGACTGTGCGCAAGTTGTCGCAGTTACTGAAAGCATTGAGGCGAATCGTTTTCACTTTGTCGGGGATTACGATGTCTTTGACTTTCGTGCTTCTGTAGAATGCATACTGTCCGATAGTCTCCAGGCCGCTTCCGAAAGTGATGTCTTTCAGTGCGATCTCTTGGTTGTCGGCAGTGAAAGCATATGCTCCGATGGTGCGCAAACTGTTCGGGAATATCAACTGCTCGATATTTCTGGAGTTGTTGAAGGCGTAGTCTGCAATGGAATCCATTCCTTCGGCAAAGGTTACGTTTGCCAATGATTCGCAATTGGCAAAAGCATAAGCTCCTACGTTTTTGGCAGGTATATGGATACTTGCCAGTTTGGGGCAATCGGAGAAGGCGCTCGTACCGATGGAATCGATGCTTGCCAACGTCACGTCTTGCAATAGCGGACAAACATAGAACGCTTCTGCTGCGATGTTCTTTACCCCTCCTTCTTTCATTACGACTGTCGTTAATTTCGGACTGGCTGCAAACGCTTGTTTGCCGATGGATACCGAGCCTGCCCCTATTTCTACGCGAGCCAGTTCGTTACAGCTGTGGAACGCCTGCATTCCCACTGTTTCTACGGATGCGGGTATGCTGATGCTTTGGAGTTTCGTTCCATAGAAAGCTCTGTCGGCAATCGTGGTCAGGCCTTCGGGCAGTGCGACGGTGCTGATATTTGTCGAACCGAAAGCTTGAATACCGATTCGTTTTACATTCTTCCCGATGGTGATCTGGGTTATATCGCTTCGGTTGTTGAAGGCATAATCCTTGATCTCTTCCATGTTCAGTGCCAAATTGGTCAGCGTAGTACCGTAGAAGGCATTTTCGTGTATTTCAGATACTTTCTCCGGAATGCTCAGTTGCTTTAAGGCCGTGCAGTGTCCGAAACTATATGCATCCAAGGCGGTAACGTTCGCACCGATTGTGATGTCGGTTAATGCTTGACAATAATTGAACGTGTTTTGTGGAACTTTAGTTATACCGGTTCCCATCTTGACGCTTTTCAATACCGAGAAGCTGTTGAATGCGGCTTCTGGCAAAGCCTTTACTCCGTTTCCGATGGTGACGGATGTCAGTTTGCCGTTTAGTCCGTTGAACACTCCGGTGACGTCTGTAACCTGATTGGGGATATCGAGAGAGGAGATTGCGGTACCATTGAATACATCATGTTCCAGTTTGCGCAGATTGGCCGGAAGGGTAATGGCTTTCAAACTTCGGCAATTCTCGAAGGCGTATGTGGCGATGCTATCTACAGCGGCACCTATCGTAATGTTGCTCAATGTGTCGCAACTTGCAAAGGCATAACTTCCGATGCTCTTTACCTGAGCCGGTATGGTGATACGTTCCAGTTTCTTGTCGCCTGCGTTGTAGAAAGCATAAGCCCCGATCTCTGTTAACTCGGGATTCATATTGATCACCCGTAATGAGTCGCAACCGTCGAATGCTCTATTGCCTATTTTACGGATGGAAGCGGGGAATCCGATAGAGTCGAGTTTCACACAGCCGGCAAAAGTTTCTGAGGGAATTTCACTCATACTTTTGCTTAGTGTGAATTCTTTCAATTTCTTGTTGCCTTTGAACGAAGCTTCACCGATGGTTTTAACTTGGTCCGGCAAGGTGAAAGATTCCAAGCCTGTGTTGTAGAATGCATTAGCACCGATAGTGGTCAGGTTTTTGCTCATTTCTACTTCTTTCAGGTATTGTTTGCCACTGAAAAGATTGGCAGGAATTTCAGTAACAAGATCATTGAAAGTGACTTTCTGTATTGTCGGGAACTTTCCTGCAAAGGCGATAATCTTTTCGTTAGCATTGTCAATAATCAAATGCTGTACGCTGTCACAACTGCTAAAAGCGTAATCTTCAACGGTGGCCAATTGCTTGCTGAGAGTGATTGTCCGCAAGCTATCACAGTTGTCGAAGGTATAATTAGGAATAACCGTTATCTTTTTCGGTAAAACGATCGATCGCAAACCTGAGTTTGCAAATGTATAATTGCCAATACTTGATAAACTATCCGGCAGAGTAATCTCGCTTAATGAGGTACAGCCGTTGAATGCCGAATTTTCGATGGTAGTCAGGTTCTTTGGGAGCTTTATGGTTCTGATGCCCGAACACTCGCTGAAAGTATTGTTTCCGATTACTTTCAGACTGTCGCTCAGCTCTACGGTAGATAGGTTTTTCATACCGGAGAATAGGCCGTTGCCAAGGCTTTGCATTCCTTCCCCAACTATAAAAGTTGCTATATTAGGTGATTTCCCGAATGTATTCCAGTCGTTATTGTTGCCATAATCAGTTCTGATAGATTGTACTCCGTTTCCCAAGTCTACCTTTTTCAGCGTTTCTATTCCGGCAAATGCCCCTGTATTCAATATCGTTACCTTATCCGGGATCTTAATTTCCGGTAACGCTGTATATTGAAAAGCAAAATCTCCAATAAATGACAGGCTGTCCGGTAGGTTAATGGTTGTCAGATTGCTACATTGCTGGAAAGCCTTGTCTTGGATGGTATTTACTTTGGTTGGCAGTGTCAGGGTAGTTAATGCTTTGCATCCATAGAAGGCTCCACTTCCGATGGTTCTTATGCTGTCTCCTAGCGATACATTCTTCAGGTTGATCATGCTGTTGAATATATTATTATCGAGGTAGGTCATCCCTTTGCCTATTATGAAAGTTTCGATATTAGGCGATTTCCCGAATGTGTTCCAGTCGTTGCCGTTGCCATAATCAGTTCTGATAGATTGTACTCCGTCTCCTAATTCTACCTTTGTCAGCGTTTCGATCCCAGCGAAGGCTCCTGTGTTCAATTTTGTTACCTTATCCGGAATCTTGATTTCAGATAAAGCCGTATATCGGAAAGCGAAATCTCCTATAGATGATAAACTATCCGGGAAATTGATTGTCGTTAATGCATTGCATTGTTGGAATGCACTATTGCCTATTGTATTTAGTTTCATAGGTAACTGGATATTCTTTAATGCTTTACAATTGGAAAAGGCTTGGTCTCCAATTACTCGTACACTATCATTCAGGACTACTGTTTCTAATTTCTCCAATCCCGAGAACCAGCTTCCTATCGTTGTTATATTATTTTGGAACTCTATATAGCGTAGGTTGTTGCAATCTTTGAACGTATCGTATGTGCTGATTGTTTCAACACCTTTTCCTATCTTCAAAGTGTCCAGTGAAGTACAGCCAGTGAATGTATAATGGTTGATAATTTTTATCCTTTCCGGAATGATGATTTTAGTCAGTGTTTTACAACCGTTAAATGCTCCTTGGTCTATAACATTCAGACTATCCGGTAAGGTAATATCTTCCATAAGCTCGCATCCTTGGAATGCATTGTTACCAATGCTTCTCAGACTGTCGGGCATATTAATCGTTTGAAGATTTGTACAACCCTCAAATGAATATTGCTCAATTCTTCTTAAATTATTTGGAAGAGTCACTTTTGCAAGTGAGGTGCATTTCCTGAAGCATTCCGAACCTAAAGCTGATATACTTTCTCCCAGTGTAATATCGGTCAGTGTCGGTTTGTTGGCAAATACATTTGGCAATTCTTTTAGTCCCTTTCCTATTACAACTTTTTTGATAGGACAGTCTTTGAATGTATCATATGTGTTTATTGTTTCTACTCCGTCTCCTATGGTGATGCTTTCTAAAGCCGTACACCCGCTGAATGTATAATGATTGACGACTTTGACACTGTCTGGTATGTTGATTTTAGTCAATGTTTTACAATCGGTAAATGCTCCTTGATCTATCACATTCAGACTGTCAGGTAATACGATGTCTTCCATCAGTTCACATCCCTTAAATGCATTATAACCGATAGTTCTCAAACTATTAGGCATATTGATCGTTTGCAGGTTAGTGCAACCATTAAATGAGTGTTGGTCTATTTTCCTTAGATTATCAGGAAGGGTTACTTTGGTAAGTGAAGTGCATCCTCTGAAGCATTCCGAGCCCAAGGTTGATATGCTTTTGCCTAGTGTTATTTCAGTCAGTGTCGGTTTGTTGGCAAACACATATGGCAACTCTTTTAGCCCATCACCGATTACGACTTTCTTTAGAGGACAATCTTTGAAAGTATCATAATGGTTTATTGTTTCTACTCCATTTCCAATCGTAATATTTTCGAGAGCCGTACATCCATTGAATGTATAATGATTGATGACTTTTACCTTTTCTGGGATGTTGATCGTAGTTAATGTTTTGCATCCGGTAAAAGCTCCTTGTCCTATAGTGTATAGGCTATCGGGAAGGGCGATGTCTTTCATCTTTTCACATCCACTGAAAGTATTGTCTCCGATGGTGCGAAGACTATCGGGCATATTGATCGTTTCCAAATTCGTGCAGCCGGCGAATGCATTGCTTTCAATCGTTTGCAATGTATTGGGTAAGTTGATAACAGTTAAAGCGGTACATCCACTAAAGGCCTGAGCTGCTATACTTGTTGTTTTTTTGCCAAATGTCACCTGTTTCAGTTTAGTTTTGTTGCTGAAAAAGCTTCCTACCCTGGTCAATTCGTCTCCTAATACAAGTGTTTCTAAATTATCACATCCGCTGAATGTGTCATAAGAACCTAGAGTTGTGACCCGGTTTCCGATCACCACGTTTGTCAGTGAGCTACAGCCCTTGAAAGTATAGTTCTCTATTCTTTGGACTTTTTCGGGCACGGTGATTGAAAGGAGGCTTGAACAATTATTGAATGCTCCGCCTTCGATTGTTTCCAGGCTGGAAGGTAGAGTGATGTCTTGAAGTTTTATGCAGTTATCAAATGCATTCCCTCTTATTGTCTTCAGTCCCTCTGGTAGCACGAGGCTCTGTAGGCTTTCACAATTTCGGAATGCTTGGTTGTTAATTGTTTCAGTTCCTTTCGGTAAAATCAAAGTTACCCATGTGTTATTCTGAAACTGTGTGTTGATGGTATTATCTGCAAATGAGGCATCCAGTAAGTCCAATGTTTTAACTGCGGTCAGATTTTGTTTAATAAAGGCTATGTCGACATCATTTATTTCACCGTTGAGTTTCAGGCTGGTTATAGTGGCATAATCACTTTCATTTACCATATTGCTGAGGTTTCCAGGGGTGGCAATAGTGTAAGTTGTGATATTATTGGTACAATTTGCACGTAAAGCGACTTCCCGTGTACCTCCTGTAGTGATAATTGTTGCTTTAGCTTCGATAAGGCCTTCGGCCGTGGCTGTAACGGTGAAAGGAATGCTGCGGGTTTCCAATGCCGGAATATTTTTTTCATAGTTCCCTATTGCAAAAGTGGCATCCGAGGTCGTTACGTCCGTAATGCTTAATTGTTCGCTACCAATGTTACGAACATTTAGGTTGACGGTAGTCGGAGCATCTTTTACTACGTTACCGAAATAAAGTTGGGATTCGCATACAGGATATGCTATGCCAGCCATGATGAAAGCGGTAGGCGAGATATAGATGTTCTTTACATATCCGCGGTCATCTCCTGTGGTAGCTGCATTTCCGTTTTTATAGCTCCATTTCAGTGTATGTACGCCTGCTTTCAAGCTATATGAGTAGGGTGTATAATTGGATTGGATGCCTGAAATAGCTGTTATCCGATTATTATCCACGTAGAAGATCAGTTCGTCTCCGTTGATCGACCAGTCGAAGGATACGTTGGCATCGAATGAGAGATTGAATGTCGTACTGAAACCAACTTCTGAATTTGCGTCTTTATTACCGCTCGTTACTACACCGTTGTTTGCAGTTACCCACGGTGTGGTGGTTGATTCCTGGTCGAATGTCAGAGGAAATGATCCCTCTTTCAGCGCGTTGGCTGCAAAATTACCATCAGTGGTTTGCAGTTGCTGTATGCCTGCATAAGCACTCAGCCCTGATAGGCAAATCATACATATATATAATAGAATTTTCTTCATGATGAATTTCTCTTAAGTTTGTTATTTATCTGGATTGTCCATGTCACCGTCGTCCGGAACCGGATTGATGGCCGTAGTAAATGAAATGACGTTCGACAAACTGGTACCTTGTGAATTTCGTGCAAAGGCACGTACATAATAAGTCGTATTCGATTTTAGACCACTCATGTTGAAGGTCATCTGGTCATTGTTGTCCGTAATATTCTCCACTCTATCGTTTGGCCCTGGCTCTTGATTGCTGCTGCTCCAATAGAAACCTTTTTCTTCGATTTCCTGATTTCCATTGCTACTGATGCGTGCAGTTACCTTGGCAGTCGTGATTTTTACATCGGTGACGTTGATGTTTCCGAAAGTAGGTTTGCCAACCGGGTCGGTGGTGAATTCTGAATAATCGTTGTATGTCACTCCGGCTTCATTGACAGCGTAAGCACGTACATAATAGGTCTCCCCGGGTGTCAATCCGGTTAGCGTATGGCTTAGGTTGGTCACATTGCCTTCGATATCTTTATGAGTATCGGTATCCATGTCAGGATGGGTGTTATTGGTACTCCAACAGAAGCCCTTTCGGCTGATAGTGCCGTTACCTGCCGAGTAGATAGTAGTGGTGAGTACTGCACTGTTGATAGTGACACCTGATACGTTTGTGCCGTATAAGCCGGGAACAGTGATTTCTGTGGTTGTGAAACTTTGAGCTGTGCTGTATCCCGTACCCACTCCGTTGGTGGCAAAGGCACGCACATAATATAGTTTTCCATGAGCGAGGTTTGTCAATTGGGTAGTGAAATCGCTGCCTTCCACGTTGACCACTTTGTCTGCATTATCCAAGGTCGGACTGTTATTGGTGCTACTATAGCAGAATCCTTTGGCAGTTACCGATGAGTTATTGTCATTGATAATGCTGCTCCGTACATAAGCCGAGGTGGTATTTACGGCCGATACATACGGGATGTCCAGCGTTGGTTCGGCAATGGCTATGGTGGTGAAACTTCCGGCTGTGGAATATCCCGTACCGGCTTCGTTCTTGGCATAAGCTGTTATATAGTAAGGAGTGCCAGGTTTCAGTCCGGTCAGTTCATAGAGGAATTCCGTACTTGTAATCTTGATGCTTTCGCATCCTTGTACTTCCAGTTGAGGGTTCTGGACGGAGGTACTCCAGCAGAATCCGCGTTCGGTTACCGTACCGTTACCGTTGCTGAGCAGTGTGCAACTGACGGTTGCCTTATCCGTGGTCGGAGTGGAAATAATGATAGCGTCCAGTTTAGGTGCTGTCAATTCCATCGTGGTGAATTCGGTAACGTTGGAGTAACCTATGCCTTTTTCATTTTTGGCATATGCAGTTACATAATAGATGGTACCCGGGGTCAATTCTTCCAGTGTATATTTGAAGTCCTCTCCTTCTACTGCCTTGTTTTGGCATCCTTCCGTACCGATCTGAGGGTTGTGTACGGAAGCGCTCCAACAGAATCCGCGTTCGGTAATCGTACCACCTCCGTTGCTTCCTACCGCACCGGTAAGTTCGGCAGTTTTTGTGGTAAATGTCGGTTCCGAAATAGATACTTCGGGTAAGGACACGCTTGTGGTATTGATAGTGATGGTATTTCCATAACCCGTTCCCTTTTCATTGGTAGCATAGGCTCGGATGTGGTAGACTGTCCCTTCTTTGAGTCCGGTAACTTCGCCTGCAAATACGTTGCTTTCCGACAAGGCTATATTTACCTCCCCGTCACATGCTCCTAGCATCGGTGTGGTACTGGTGCTACTCCAACAAAATCCGCGAGCCGTTACATCTGAAGTTCCTTTATCGGTTACTTCGGCAGTCACTACGGCATAGTTACCGCGAACGGTAGGTTCATCGTAAGTGCGCAAGGTCGGTTTTTCAGAGTTTTCCGTACTGACTACCATTGTCTTTCCGTATCCGACAATACCTTCATTATTCATAGCGAAGGCTCGAACGGTATATTCAGTTGAGGCTTCCAGATTACCGATGGTAACGATGAAGTCAGTCTCATTTTCCGGTACAGGAACGATGTTATCACCAAGTTTCGGATCACCGTCCGCGCCTTTCATATAGCAAATGCCTCGCAGATCGACACTTTCAGCTCCGGAAGCAAGAACTTTGCTTGTCAGTGTCAAGCTTTGGTTATCTTTAGCCTTTACTGCTACGACATCCAGTTCGGGTGCGTTGTTGGCGACTGTGGCGAATTGCAAGATTTCGGGGCTGATAACTGTCGTATTGCCACAAGTGATATAGAGGCAGTAGAAGTAGTTGGTTCCCGGAGTCAGTTCGTCCAGTTGTGCCTCCACGGCACCGGATGTCTGACTGACTGGTACTTTTGCAACAGCGTTGTCGTTCAGTGCCTTGCTTTCGAGCAAGGTTTTGTTAATGGAGTACAGGAAACCGCATTCTGTGATGTCCAGTTCATTCTGTCCGATGTTTCCTTTCAGGATGGCGGTTTTACGGCTGATGTCGTCTTGCATAACCACTTGGATTTCCATCGTCGGGGCGATCCAAGTAGGTTCTGTATCTTTCTCGCAGCCCGTTGCCAGACAAATGCAGCATAAGAGTGCGGTGATGCGTATGAATTGTTTCATATTGTTTGGAGTGATTTATGTGATTCGTTTAGAAAATGATACCCACACCGGCAGTCACCTGGTGTTGTTTGAAGTTGACAGTGTTGAAGCCTGCTGAAAGAAGGAATCCTTTTAGCCGGAGTATGGCACCTAACTCTACGGCTACTCCCGAGGCAGAGTGATCCGTGTTTTTATACCAATTGTCTTCTGTGTCAGCTTCGAGCCATGCGTAGGTACGGCTGCCGTATCCAACACCGACATACCCATAGAGTGGTTTGACCAACCGGCGAAGATATCCGGCAGTGAAACAGAGATAAGACTTTTCGGTCTTTCCCGGTTCATAAATGATTGACGAACCGTCCGCGGTCTTTTGGCTGTCACTACATTCTCCTACGGTCTTCACTGAATTGAAATCGCTTCGGAAAGCAGCATAAAATCCGTTGGTACGGGTGAATCCGATCATGCCTCCGAAAGAAGTCTGACCACCTCCACCGAAACCGGCTTGCGCCATAATCAGCGTGTTCATCGGTACTTTCGGTTTGATGGTGGATTTCATCGTAAACGTGGGGCGTACGGTTTCTCCTGCCATTACGTTCAGTAGGGTGTCGATAGGGAAATAAGTAGTCTTCTCGATCCGTACTTTGTATTCTTTGAGTGCCATCCGGTCACTCCGGTAAGGCGTTTTGCCGACAAGTACGCTGTCTATGTATACATCGGCATCCTGTTCGGGCAAGGAAAATATCTCCATGTAGCCGAATTTAGGCTTCAGCGCAACACTCTTTGTGACAGGTGTGTTTTCCAGTTTGATGATACCGGCATCAGATTGGTACATGGGAGCTTCTACGCGGTAAGTATGCTCTCCCTTGGGCATGGTAGCATTGAAGAGTCCGTTTTCTATAGGCACTAATTCATCGTCGATGTAGACATTGGCGGTAGCCGGTTCGGGACGTACGACGAGGAACTGCATGTTGTTTTCCATTACCGGTTTGTCCTCTTCTCCGCCTGTATTAAGTACCATCTCGTACACGGTAGCTTTTTCGATGATGTCGGGATAGAAGTAGTTTCTCAAAATACCCAGTTTGTCGTGAAGGATGGAGATACGGCGTGCCCCTCTCGGAACATATATCCAGACTTCTCCCGTTTTGTTTTCACGGGCGGTGATTCCCAGTGCATCGGGCTCGAACATCAGCTCTTTTTCAGTCGTTACAATACGGATCAATGCACATACTTCTCCGTTTTGATCCCTTTTTGGAGCAGTGACTCTTGCTGTGATGTCACTTTCCATCTTCTGAAAGGACGCTACGCTAATTTTGCTTTGCTGTGCCATAACTCGGACAGCGGGGCAAAAAGAAAGTAAAATTATGAGCAGTAGCCAGTGTTTTGTGATACTGTTTAACATGTTTGTTTTTTAGTTAGGTTGTTTTTAAAATCGTTATGCAAATGTAGTTAACATCTTTGAATAATAATTACTATCATGCAATAAAAAACAGATAAAATGTTGTATATTAGACTTAAACGAAGCATGATGTCACGGTTTTCCGTGACAAAGTAAACGGTCTGTTAGGTATTTGTTTATTACTGTTGCGGTTGTAAGGGGGAGGTGGCTTACCGGTCATTAATATCTGTTTTGTTGGCTATTGCTATCCAGCGTGATAACCTTTAACACCCATCGCGCTGGTCATTAACATCCATCGCGCTGGATATTAATAGTTATCGAGTGGTTTATTGATGCCCATTGCGCAGAGTATGCGCAAATAGCGAATCGCAAAGAATTTCTTCATAAACATTTCTTATGTTAAGTGGAAACGCTATATTTGTGCATCAATAACCGAATAATATACAATCATTATGATTACACACCAGTTACTCCGCCCCGAGAGCATTGTTGTAGTGGGCGCATCAAACAATGTGCATAAGCCCGGTGGCGCTATTTTGAAGAATCTTATCAGCGGTGGTTACCGTGGAGAGCTTCGTGCCGTTAATCCTAAAGAGCAAGAAGTGCAAGGTGTCCCTTCCTTCGCAAGCGCGGAAGAAATTCCCGATACGGATCTGGCCATTCTTGCTATTCCCGCCCAGCTGTGTCCCGATGTGGTAGAAACCTTGGCAAGCCAAAAGCAGACGAAGGCATTCATCATTCTTTCTGCCGGTTTTGGCGAAGAGACGCACGAGGGAGCATTGCTGGAAGACCGCATCTTGGAGATTGTAAATAAATATGGTGCCTCGTTGATCGGGCCGAACTGTATCGGACTGATGAACACTTGGCATCACAGCGTGTTCAGCCAACCGATTCCGCAGCTTAACCCGAAGGGCGTTGATTTAATTTCCAGTTCCGGTGCCACCGCAGTATTTATCTTGGAGAGTGCGGTGACGAAAGGTTTACAGTTCAATTCCGTATGGTCTGTGGGAAATGCCAAACAGATCGGTGTGGAAGATGTACTGGCTTATATGGACGAAAATTATGATCCGGAAAAAGATTCGAATTTAAAGCTACTCTATATAGAAAGCATCGGTGATCCCGACCGGCTGTTGTTCCACGCTGCCTCTTTGATCAAGAAAGGCTGCAAGATAGCAGCGATTAAGGCGGGAAGTTCGGAAAGCGGAAGCCGTGCGGCATCTTCGCATACGGGAGCAATCGCCAGTTCCGATTCGGCAGTGGAAGCATTGTTCCGCAAGGCCGGTATTGTCCGTTGCTATTCGCGGGAGGAACTGACCACGGTAGGTTGTGTCTTCACATTGCCGGAATTGCGGGGCAAGAACTTTGCCATCATCACTCATGCCGGAGGTCCGGGTGTGATGTTGACCGATGCATTGAGCAAAGGCGGTCTGAATGTTCCCCGTCTGTCGGGTGCTGCTGCCGAAGAATTGAAATCCAAATTATTCCCCGGAGCCTCTGTGGGAAATCCGATCGATATACTTGCAACGGGAACACCGGAGCATCTTAAACTCTGTATCGACTACTGCGAAGAAGAGTTTGAGAACATAGATGCCATGATGGCTATCTTCGGTACGCCGGGACTGGTGACGATGTTCGATATGTACGATGTGCTGGACGAGAAGATGAGAACCTGCCGTAAACCGATCTTCCCTATCCTACCTTCTATCAATACAGCGGGCGCAGAAGTAGCGGCTTTCCTGGAAAAGGGACATGTGAACTTTGCAGACGAAGTGACCTTGGGTACGGCATTGTCAAGGATCGTGAACGCACCCCAACCGGCAAACAATGAGATTGAACTCTTCGGAGTGGATGTGCCACGTATCCGCCGTATCATCGATTCTGTTCCGGAAGATGGCTATATTTCTCCCCATCACGTGCAATCATTGCTCCAGGCTGCCGGTATCCCGGTGGTAGAGGAATTTGTTTCCAGCAAGAAGGAAGATGTACTTGCTTTTGGCCGGCGTTGCGGTTTCCCAGTGGTAGCCAAGGTAGTAGGTCCGGTACACAAATCGGATGTGGGAGGTGTGGTATTGAATATTAAGGGCGAAGAACACCTGGCATTGGAGTTCGACCGCATGATGCAGATTCCCGATGCGACTGCCATCATGGTACAGCCCATGTTGAAGGGCACAGAACTGTTCATCGGAGCGAAGTATGAACAGAAGTTCGGGCACGTGGTGCTTTGCGGATTGGGCGGCATCTTCGTGGAAGTCCTGAAAGATGTCTCTTCCGGGCTTGCCCCGTTGTCATACGAGGAGGCTTACTCCATGATTCATTCCTTGCGGGCATATAAGATCATTCAGGGAACCCGCGGACAGAAAGGGGTAAATGAAGATAAATTTGCCGAGATCATTGTCCGTCTTTCAACCTTGTTGCGTTTCGCTACGGAGATCAAGGAAATGGACATCAACCCGCTGTTGGCCACCGAAACGGATGTGATAGCGGTGGATGCGCGTATCCGTATAGAAAAATAAAAACTGTTTTGACCGGATTCTGATATTAATTGACTCTACTTTGCTGTTTTAAAAAGCATAGTTGGGGTATCTTTGCAACACTGAGATACTGAATAAAAACTGCTATGTTAATTTTAAAACCATGAAAAGAAATTTGATGCTTACCTTGTTTGCATGCTCGTTCGCTTCTTTGGCGTTCGCACAGTGTGATTCAAAAGAAGCCTGCAGCAAGAAAACTGGAAAAGATGCGTCTGTGTACCAGAATCCGGTCATTAATTATAGTCTTCCCGATCCGACGGTCATTGAAGGAGATGACGGGTATTTCTATGTATATGCCACGGAAAACATCCGTAATGTTCCTATTCACCGTTCCAAGGATTTGGTGCATTGGGAATCGGTCGGTACTGCTTTTACCGACGAAACCCGTCCCACTTTCGAGCCGAAAGGAAATGTCTGGGCACCGGATATCAATAAAATAGGCGATAAATATGTGATGTACTACTCCATGTCCAAATGGGGTGGTGAATGGACTTGTGGCATCGGCATTGCGACTGCCGACAAACCCGAAGGACCTTTTACAGACCGTGGCATGCTCTTCCGCAGCAACGAGATCGGTGTGCAGAACTCAATCGACCCTTTCTATATAGATGATAACGGGAAGAAATATCTTTTTTGGGGTAGCTTTCGCGGAATTTATGCCATCGAGCTTACTGGTGACGGGCTGGCTTTGAAGAAGGGAGAAAAGCCGAGGCAGATTGCAGGCACTGCATACGAAGGTACTTACATTCATAAACATGACGGATATTACTATCTGTTTGCCTCCATTGGTAGCTGCTGTGAAGGTGTGAAGAGTACGTATACAACGGTGGTCGGACGATCCCGTTCGCTGTTCGGTCCTTATCTGGACAAGAAGGGTGAATCGATGCTGGACAATCACCACGAAATTCTGATCCATAAAAATGAAGCCTTTGTAGGGACCGGTCACAATTCGGAGATCGTCACGGACAAAGCTGGCAACGACTGGATGCTTTATCATGCGGTGAGCATTGCCAATCCCGAAGGGAGAGTACTGATGCTCGACCAGGTTCATTGGAAAGACGGCTGGCCGTTTGTAAAAACGACCTCTCCATCACTGAAAGAAAATAAACCATTATTATAACCATACACGACTTTATTTATCATGAAATTTACTCTTAAAAGACTTTGCACGGGTGCATTGATGACAATTCTATGTACACATGCAGGAGCTATCGATTACACTCCGCAGAATGCTGAAGCGACATTGATGTTAAAAACTCCCGGCAATCATTCCGTGACTTATCCGCTCTCCATGAAGAAAGCGGACAACGGATATTGTACTTACGAACTGGTTTCCGGACGGGCTATTCCGGTAACTGTTTATCAGAAACTCACGGGTGAGGGGGACAAACGCCAGGTAACGACTTTCATCACTGCACTGGAAGATATTTATTTCAATTATAATCAATCGGTTCGTACCGGCTTTCGTCACGATGATTGCCAGTTTTATATGCCCGGTTTCTGGTATCGCCGCAATCTTCGTTCACCGGAGAAGGCTCCTTCGTTTCATACGTCGGACAGTTGGACGGTACGTGAAGACCGCTTAAGTACCCCTTTGACCGGGATTTTCAATGAGAAGAGCGGGAGTTATATGACGGTAGTCCGTCTCGACAAACCGGTAACGGATGCTTTGACTACTCATAAGGAGGGTGAAGTGATCCTTTCCGGCACTACTTCAATCGGCTTTACCGGATTTGAGAATAAAGAGGGGCAGGCTTCCTTGTCATTTGGCTTTCCGTATATGGAAACACCGAAAACTTACATTCGGAAACTGACTTTGGCTCCTTCGGTAACTGCTTTTCAGTTGTTGAAAAAGGGAGAAACCATCTCTTTTACTTGGGAGATTCATGAAGGAAAGGGAGCGGACTTCTCCGATTTTGTAAGTCGCACCTGGGAATATAGTTACGATACATTCCGTCCCGAACCGGTAGCTACACCTTACACAACGGAGAAGATGAAAGAAGTGATCAGCAATTACTTTGTAGAGAGTTTCGTCGAGAGCAATCCATTGGTTTACAACTCCGGTGTGCATATGCGTACCGATGACTGCGCCAATACCGGTGTGGCGGAAGTCGGTTTTGTGGGCCGTGCTTTATTGAATGCCTTCAATGCGTGGGAATATGGCTGGCAAACCAATCGGGATGAGCTAAAGGCGAATGCAATCAAAGTATTCGACAGTTATCTGAAGAATGGTTTTTCCGAAGCGGGTTTTTTCAATGAGTTTGTAAACTATAAAAATAACTTTGTAGATCCTGTCCACAGCATTCGCCGTCAATCCGAAGGCATTTATGCAATGCTTCATTTCCTTGAATACGAGAGGGAAAATGGTCGCCGCCACCCGGAATGGGATCAGCGCATGAAAAAGATGTTAGATATGTTCATGCAGTTACAGAATCCGGACGGTAGTTTCCCACGCAAGTTCAAAGATGACTTTTCTATTGTCGATCGTAGTGGAGGAAGTACACCATCGGCTACACTGCCGTTGGTAATGGCTTATAAATATTTTAAAGATAAGCGTTATTTGGAGAGTGCCAAACGTACTGCCGGTTATTTGGAAAAGGAACTGATCTCTAAGTCGGATTATTTCTCTTCGACGTTGGATGCTAATTGTGAAGATAAGGAAGCGTCTCTCTATGCTGCCACGGCAACCTATTATTTGGCTTTGATTACAAAAGGAGAGGAACACCGCCATTATGCGGATTTGACCAAGAAAGCTTCTTACTTTGCTCTTTCTTGGTATTATATGTGGGATGTGCCTTTTGCACCGGGACAGATGCTAGGTGACATCGGCTTGCAAACCCGTGGTTGGGGGAATGTTTCGGTAGAAAACAATCACATCGACGTGTTCGTCTTTGAATTTGCTTCCGTGCTTGATTGGCTTTCAAAGGAATATAATGAACCTCGTTTTGCACGGTTCGCTGAAGTCATCAATACTTCCATGCGCCAACTTTTGCCTTACGAGGGACATCTGTGTGGTGTGGCAAAGACGGGTTATTATCCGGAGGTTGTGCAACACACTAATTGGGATTATGGCCGTAATGGAAAAGGATATTACAATGACATTTTTGCTCCGGGCTGGACAGTGGCATCCTTATGGGAATTGTTCTCACCGGGACGTGCGGAAAAGTTCTTGCAGAAATAATCTCTTTGTTTTTATTATTGTCAGATTCATGTTATGTCATAAAATATGACTTCTGCAATTCTACAGAAAAAAACAGGAAAAGAGGATGGTTGTTGTTTTAAACAATTGATAATCAATATGCTTTTTGCCTCGTTTTACCTCGGTGAGGAACGCCCCTTTCCTCACCGATGAAGAGGCTGTTCCTCACCGATGAAGGGGGTGTTCATCGGTGCCCTTCAAGGTGTACCCCGGCACCGTGTGATATTTGTACTTTCGGCTATCGGTTTATGTAAAATATTATCCTGCCCAATTCTCCCTGTCCAAATTGCGGTAACTGATTGCTTCCGCTAGATGGGCGGGGCAAATCAGCTCACTATCCTCCAAGTCGGCAATCGTACGAGCTACTTTTAATATACGGTCGTAAGCACGGGCTGAAAGGTCGAATCGTTCCATGGCATTTCTTAGCAACGCCAGTCCTTTACTGTCCGGCTGGGCATAGGTTGCCAAAAGCTTACTGGTCATTTGTGCATTACAGTAGATTCCGGATTGGCCGGCAAAACGTTTTTCTTGTATTTGTCTGGCTTTAATTACCCGTTTACGAATTTCACCGCTCGATTCTGCCGGCCGTCTGTTGGATATCTCTTCAAAAGGGACGGGGACAATCTCGATTTGTATGTCTATACGGTCTAATAGAGGACCTGATATTCGGTTCAGGTATTTCTGAACTTGTCCGGGGCTGCAAACGCACTCTTTAGTCGGGTGGTTATAATATCCACATGGGCAGGGATTCATGGACGCTACCAACATAAAGCTGGCGGGATAGTCGGTAGTGTATTTTACTCTTGAAATGGTGATCCGCCGGTCTTCTAACGGTTGGCGCAATACTTCCAATACGGCTCTACTGTATTCAGGTAATTCATCTAGGAAAAGGACACCATTATGAGCCAGACTGATTTCTCCCGGCTGGGGATAATTTCCACCTCCTACCATTGCTACTTGGGAGATGGTGTTATGTGGGTCACGGAAAGGGCGTTTCGATATGAGAGATGTATCACTGTTTAATTTTCCGGCAACGGAATGAATCTTGGTCGTTTCAAGGCTTTCTCCTAAAGAAAGGGGAGGAAGTATGGACGGTAAACGCTTGGCCATCATTGATTTTCCACTTCCCGGTGCACCTATCATTAGTAAATTATGTCCTCCGGCAGCGGCTACTTCGAGGGCACGTTTTACGTTCTCTTGTCCTTTGACGTCTTCGAAGTCATTTTCAAAGTTTTCTTGCTGGGCATAGAACTCCTCGCGGGTGTTAACCACGGTTGGTTGTAATTCGTATTTTCCATTGAAGAATTCGATGACTTCTTTGATATTCTCTACCCCGTAGACGGAAAGGTTATTGACTACGGCTGCTTCACGTGCGTTTTGTTTCGGAACAATTAATCCTTCGAACCCCTCTTCACGGGCTTTGATTGCAATGGGAAGTGCCCCCTTGATAGGTTGGATACTTCCGTCGAGGCTCAGTTCTCCCATCATGACGAAGCGAGAAAGTTTCTCGGGAGAGATCGTTTCATTCGCTGATAATATACCGATGGCAAGTGGCAGGTCATAAGCAGAGCCTTCCTTACGGATATCTGCCGGAGCCATGTTTATGACAATGTTGCTGGTGGGCATTTTATATCCCGTTACTTGCAATGCCGATATGATGCGTTGGTGGCTTTCTTTTACGGCAGAATCAGCTAGACCGACCAGATAGAACATACAACCTCTTGAACTATTGACTTCTATGGTGATAAGTGTAGCATTTATTCCTTGTACGGCGGCTCCGTATACTTTAACAAGCATGTTTTTCTTAGTATAGATTAAAAAAGGATTATTTTTTTTCGTTCTTCTTCAGTATTTCATCGATTTTATGGCTCAGGCTGTCGGTGGGTATGTCTCTTTCCATTATTTTTCCGGTAGGGGAAACCAGGATGTTAGTAGGTAATTTCAGAATAGCATATTGTTTCGCTGTCTCGGAATTCCATCCGGTAGCATCGCATACCTGTGTCCAGTTCAGTGTATCTTTCTCGATAGCATCTTTCCATGCCTCTTTATCTACGTCCAGTGATATTCCTATCATTCCGAAGTTGTTGTTCTTTTTGTATTTCTTGTTTATTTTCCGTAGTTCTGCATTGGATTTATCGCACTCCTTACACCACGATGCCCAGAAATTGACGAGCATGTATTTATCTCTAAACTTCTCGGCACGTGTCACCTTTTTGCCTTTCTCATCGGTCAAACTGAAAAAAGGAGCCGTTTTCCCTTTATCGGCTTTCTCTAATTGGGCAATATACTCATTAAGTTTCTCAATGATCGGCCGATCCTGGAGGATTCCCGTAAAGCTTCCAATCAATGCTTTGATCTTCTGAAAATCGGGTGTTTCTTTCTCGATGAAATACTTATTAAGCAGATAGATGCTGACCGGGGAAGAGCTATGTTGGCGGATGAATGTCTCTGCTTTTTCTTCAAGTACCTTTTCTGATGGCGTGCCGAGATCTTGCAAATCCTTCAGGAATGCAGTGAGTTCTTCATTGTAAATATTGCCTTCTATGTTAAGATAATCCAGATTATCTGCATTGCCCTGTATCTTGATTTGGTTGTTCTTATCCAAAAAGACAGGGTACTCTGTCTTATTTTTAAAGAGTAGTAAGGCGGAAGTTGCAGTATCTACTTTTATCGCGTGGGAGAATTTATCTTCTTTCACATAGATGGTATCTATTTTTTCATATATCCCATCCACTTCGTACAGATAGATCGTATCATTGCCCAATCCTTTTATATTTCCGGTGAGGTTCGTCGAATGATCGCTTTTCTTACAGCCGGTCAAACAAATAATCAGGATGAGCAGAATATTAACCTTCTTCATTTTCTTAGTTCTTTTGCTGCGAATGTACAGGTTTTATGGCATAAAAAAAAGAATTGCCTGCGATAAAATGGCAGGCAATTCTCCTTTTTCTAATATATCAGATGAAATTGCTTATTTTACGATGCTCATGAAATCAGAGTTTGTGAAGTATTTAGCAAATTCAAGATCAGTTGCAGCTTTCTTAGCCAATGAAGAATCTTTAGCGATAGCGCTCTTCAGACTGTTCATCATCAAAGAAGTGTTATTAGTTCTTGCGCCTAATACAGCCATCAAGTAGTCTGTGTAAGCATCTGGTTTTTCTATACCGGCAAGAGTGTTTTTAGCTTTGTTGTAATCTTTAGCTAAAATCTGAGCCAATGCAGCACTGTTGGTTTTAGCGTCGCCAAATGAGTTTACAGCTCTTTCATATTGTCCTTGAGCGATGTACAGGTTACCCAGAGTTTCGCCCAGCTCTTTTGCACCGGCAGCTTTACCTAAGTAAGCTTCAGCAGCAGTCTTGTCACCCTTAGCTAAAGCAACAAGACCCAAGTTCATGTTAACTTCAGGAGCAGCTTGGATGCTGGCAGCTTTCTTCAGGTATGATTCGGCTTTATCGATGTTACCGGCTTGGTAAGCTAATTTGCCTAAGTTGTTGAATGCACGGTAATCGTTCGGGAACAATTCTGTAGCTTTGGTATAGATCACTTCTTTTTTACCATTATCGTTAGTCAGTGTAGCAGCGTACAACAGTTCTTCGATAGTCAGTTCTTTAGGATTTGAAGAAGCCAGAGAAGCGATTTCTTCGTCAGACTTACCGATGATTTCGTAGTTCAAAGTCAAACGAGAACGACGCAACTGAGGTAAGATAGTATTGGCAAGTTCTTTGTATACGGCAGAGATGTTTTTGATTTCGCTTTCTCTTTGTGCTGGATCTTGGTACATAGAGATAACACGAAGGATCAGGTCTTTGTCCTGGATGTTTGATTTAGAAACCAATTCCTGGAAACCTTCCCAGTCCTGAGCAGTATACTTAGAGTCAACAGGAGCGTCGATCTTAGACTTCTTCAGGTTCTGGTTGATTACTTTATTAGTATTGCTTTCGCGATTTTCTGCAAGACCGGTATTCAGTTCTACTCCACCATCAGGAGATGCATAAGCAGAAACTTCGATATTGCTGATTTTCTTGTTGGCAGCATCGTTAACTTCTACAACTTCTTTGTTGAAGTCTTTAGCAGTTTTCAGTTCGCTTGCACGAATGTTAGCCTGTTGGATAAGGAACATGATGTTAGCATTGTGTTTTTCTTTGATGATACGTTGGAAAGCGTCATCACCGTTAGCGGGGTTAGCGCTCTGAAGAGTGTTCTCAATCAACTCAGAAGTGGAAATCACACCATCAGCAATTTTGACATCAGGAATGTTGACTGTTTTGTTACCAATTTTAGCGTTGAACACAAGGTACAATTCAGACTTGGCCATTTCAGGAACATAGTCGAAAGATGCTTTCATTGTGTAGTTACCACCTACTTTGTAAGAAATAGTCTGGTCGTTACCTTCCACCTTTTCACCTTGGAATACTGCAGGCTGAGATTTAGCTTCACCACCGTTCCATCTCAGAACCGGAGTTACTTCTACAACTGCCTTTTTGTTAAAATACTTTTCAGGGAACTTCCCGTTGATAGTTACAGGAACTTTACCACCTACTGCTTCCAGCACTTGCGGAGTCGTAGTGAAGTAATCAGATGATAGTTCACCCATTTTTTTGCTGCAAGACGATAATGCAACAACCAATGCCATAAGTAAAGGCAAATACAGCTTCTTAATCATTTTAGGTATAAATTAAATGTTTGTAATTGAAATATTCGTCTATTCATAAGCCTTTCCCGATGTTTTTCAGAAAGGTAACGCAAAGATAGTACATCTTAAGATATATATATAAACAAGGTATTGATTTTATTATAATTTAATGAAATCAACCCCTCTTTTCCTGCCTGTATTTAATATTTCGGGGGTGGTGTTCTATGATTTCGCTTCTCAACATGTTACGGTCGATGTGAGTGTATATTTCTGTAGTACCTATAGACTCATGACCGAGCATACATTGGATGGCTCTCAGGTTGGCTCCTCCTTCCAACAAATGGGTGGCAAATGAATGCCGGAAAGTATGGGGACTGATGTTTTTCGTGATTCCTGCCATTTGTGCCAACTCCTTGATGAGGTGGAACACCATGATACGTGAGATGTTTTTACCCCAACGAGCGAGAAAAACAAAATCTTCGTAATCCTTTTTTATCTTTCCCCGGTTACGGTCGATGAAGTATAGTTGAATCTCTTTGATAGCTCGCGGAGAGATGGGAACCAGGCGTTGTTTGCTCCCTTTACCTTCTACTTTAATGAAACCTTCGTCAAAATAAAGGTCGGAAAGTTTCAGGTTGGTTAGTTCCGATACGCGCAACCCGCAACTGTATAATGTTTCGAGAATGGCACGATTGCGTTGTCCTTCGTTTTTGCTGAGGTCAACAGTAGCGATAATGGCATCGATTTCTTCCAAGGTCAGTACTTCCGGAAGTTTTAATCCGATTTTTGGGCCTTCCAGTAGTTCGCTTGGGTCGGCTTCGAGGTAATCGGCCATGATCAGAAAATGGAAAAACGATTTAATACCTGACAGGATACGTGCTTGTGAACGGGGATGTATGCCTATGTCGTGTAGCCCTGCAAGAAAACGTTCCAGATGTTCCGGTGTTACTTCAAGTACGTTGCTCTGCTCCGGTTCCAGGAAGTTCAGTAGTTTGGACAAATCTGTCATATAGGCATCCAACGTGTTTTTAGATAAAGACTTTTCAAGTTTCAGATACTGTTTATACTCCTTGATTATCAACTCTTGTGTATCCTTCTTATGAGTTTTTTCGTTTACTTTCATTTCTTTTTTCTACCTTTGCACATTCAAACTATGTTCCCGGGACAAAGGTATTAAAATTAGTAGGATTGTGTTATGAGGATACAAATTATTAATGGCCCCAATATTAATCTGCTTGGTAAGCGTGAACCTTCCATTTACGGAAGCGTTACATTTGAAGACTATTTGGCCGGTCTTCGTGAAAAGTATAAAGATATAGAAATTAGCTATTTCCAGTCGAATATTGAGGGAGAAATGATTGATTGTATTCAACAGACGGGCTTTGAAGTCGATGGCATTATTCTAAATGCCGGAGCCTATACACATACTTCCATAGCACTTCAGGATGCTATCCGTTCGGTAACAGCCCCGGTGATCGAAGTACATATTTCTAATGTACACACCCGTGAACCGTTTCGCCACAAATCGATGATTGCATGTGCTTGTAAAGGTGTGATTTGCGGATTCGGGTTAAACTCTTATCGCCTGGCGATTGAGGCTTTAATTGATAATAAATAGGAAATAATAATTAAATAGGTAATAAGCTTATGTTGCTGAAACAGACTAAAATCGTTGCTTCCATCTCAGACAGACGCTGTGATGTAGACTTTATAAAACAGTTATTCGATGCAGGTATGAACGTTGTTCGTATGAATACCGCTCATGCAAGCCGGGAAGGCTTTGAAGCACTGATAGCTAATGTACGTGCCGTTTCCAATCGCATTGCAATCCTGATGGATACCAAAGGGCCGGAAGTCCGGACTACGGCTAATGCCGAACCGATTCTTTATCAGATAGGCGATAAGGTAAAGATTGTGGGTAATCCAGATCAGGAAACTACACGTGAGTGCATTTCCGTCTCTTACCCTAATTTTGTGCATGACCTGAACATCGGAGGAGCTATCTTGATTGATGACGGAGACCTCGAACTCCGTGTAATTGATAAGACAGCCGAACACCTTCTTTGTGAAGTTCAAAATGAAGCTACTTTAGGAAGCCGTAAAAGTGTGAATGTTCCGGGTGTTCGCATTAACCTCCCTTCATTGACTGAAAAAGACCGAAACAATATACTTTACGCCATTGAGAAAGATATCGATTTCATAGCACATTCTTTTGTACGTAACCGTCAGGATGTACTCGATATCCGTGAAATCCTCGATGTCCATAATAGTGATATAAAAATTATCGCGAAGATTGAGAATCAGGAAGGAGTCGACAATATCGATGAAATTCTTGAAGTGGCGGATGGTGTCATGGTGGCCCGTGGTGATTTGGGAATTGAGGTTCCGCAAGAACGTATTCCGGGTATTCAACGTATGTTGATCCGCAAATGTGTATTGGCTAAGAAACCGGTTATCGTTGCCACCCAAATGCTTCATACGATGATTAACAACCCTCGCCCGACACGTGCGGAAGTGACTGATATTGCCAATGCTATTTATTACCGCACGGACGCTTTGATGCTGAGCGGGGAAACTGCTTATGGAAAATATCCCGTAGATGCTGTAAAGACTATGACTAAGGTAGCAGCCCAAGCAGAAAAAGACAAGATGGAAGAAAACGATATTCGCATCCCATTGGATGAAAATAGCAATGACGTTACCGCCTTTCTTGCCAAACAAGCTGTTAAAGCTACGACTAAACTGAAGATGCGTGCCATCATTACTGACAGTTACAGTGGGCGTACAGCTCGTAATCTGGCTGCTTTCCGTGGCAAATATCCGGTACTGGCTATTTGTTACAAAGAAAAGACGATGCGCCAGCTGGCTCTTTCTTATGGTGTGGAAGCTATTTATATGCCTGAGTTGGCGAATGGACAGGAATATTATTTTGCAGCCCTTCGCCGTTTGTTGAAAGAAGGTCGTTTGTGTCCTGCCGATATGGTTGGTTATTTAAGTAGTGGTAAAGCGGGTACGAAGACCTCCTTCCTTGAAATCAATGTGGTAGAAGATGTTCTGAAACATGCCGATGAAACCGTGCTGCCGAATAAGAACCGCTATTTATAAATGTAAATAGGGATGAAGGAGACTGAGTCAATCGACGAATACATTTTGCGGCATATCGACGAAGAGAATGATTACTTGAAAGCATTGTATCGTGATACGCATGTGAAATTGCTTCGACCACGGATGGCTTCCGGGCACTTGCAAGGTCGTATGTTGAAGATGTTTGTTGAAATGATACGTCCTCGGCAAATTCTTGAGATAGGAACTTATAGTGGATATTCGGCACTCTGCCTAGCGGAAGGCTTGTCAGAAGGTGGGATGCTGCATACATTTGAGATTAATGATGAACAGGAAGATTTTACCCGTCCTTGGCTTGAGAAGTCGGCAGATGCCGATAAAATAAAGTTTTATATCGGTGATGCCCTTGAGTTGGTACCACAATTAGGGATCACGTTCGATCTTGCCTTTATTGATGGTGATAAACGTAAATATATTGAGTATTACGAGATGACACTCGCTCATTTGTCCACAGGCGGTTATATTATTGCTGACAATACTTTATGGGATGGTCATGTGCTGGAAGAATCACCGCATAGTAATGATTACCAGACGATAGGTATTAAAGCGTTCAATGACTTGGTCGCAAAAGATCTCCGTGTCGAAAAAGTGATACTTCCGTTAAGAGATGGACTAACCATTATCCGAAAGAAATAGGAGTTTCTTTTGATTTTGCTCCAACTTCTTTTGAATATCTTTTAGAGGAAAATTTCAACGGAATATTAGTTTTGATTAATAGAATATAAGAATGCCCCTGGTTTGTAAAGTGCAATTCAGCTTTATAAACTAGGGGTATTTTCATTTTCTATGCTTTGAAAAGATAGCACGTCTGTTTTGGAATAGAATATAATTTCTATCTTTGTGACAACTTTGCCTGTTAGTATTATGAGATTTTTATTATACCTGTTCGTGCTACTTTGTTTTCTATCTTCTTGTCATGTAGATAGACGGACGGAAGCGCTTGCATTACTTCGGGAAGGTGAAGAGATGGCAGATTCGGGTGATCCTAATTCCGCAGTAAACTTATTCAGGAAAGCGGCAGACCTTTCTACCGCTACAGGGGATGCAGCGTTGCAAAGTGAGATTTATAATTGCCTTGGTGATATTTTTTTGCAACACGGAGTTTATGACCGTGCCATAGAGGCCTATCAGCAAGCTGCGGACTATGTACAGATGCTACCTGATAAATTCTTGCTTTCGAGAGCCTATCGGGGAATCGGCAAATACCACTATTTATGCGGGAACATGAAAGATGCATTGCAGTATTTTCAAAAAGCCCGAAATCTCGAAGACCAGATAGCCGATGTAGAAGAGGTGTCCTCTATATACAATAATCTATCCAATGCTTATTGTGAACTGGAAGATAATGACAAGGCTCTATTTTGTAATAGTAAAGCGATATCCCTTACGAAAGATAGCTTGAAGTATTTTCGGAACTGTGCTGTACGGGGACGGTTATTAATGCTTTCCCATCAATATGATTCTGCACTTTATTATATAGCCATTGCGAGCCGAAGCAATGATGCCCGTGTACGCGCATCAAGCTACTACAAACTTTCTGAAATGCCGGTAGCATCAGGGATCACGGACTCCATGAAATACGTCTACCTGAGTTTGGCAAAACAACTCTCCGACTCCATTGAAGATGTCAATCGCTCCGTACAAGTAGTCGAAAGCGAACATTTGCACCAATTGCAATCATTGAAAAGCAATGCTCAAAGCAAATTGATTTATATATCATTTATTGTTGCGGCAATCGTGCTTCTTCTGGTTGTTTATTTCCATTATTGGTATAAATGCAAAAAGAATAAATACCAACAAATTATCGAACATCTGGATACCAGCAACCGGGAACTTCATAAAGTACATGAAATGAATAAATCCGGTTGGGAAAAGCAGCTCATTTCCATTACTGTAAGTGCCGGGAATAGTTGTGTAGAGCGTTTTGTGGCAATGCCGTTTTATGAAAGATTAAAAAAGAAATTGCAATCGGAGGATGCGTCTTTGACCTATAATGAGCAAGATGAATTGCGGCAAGTTGTTTTTGAAGTGTTCGGTAACTATATTCAGCAACTCTCCGTCATCATTGATAAGCTTTCTACGAACGACAGCTTGCTTTGTTGCCTTTCGCTATTGAAATTTTCTACAAGAGAGTGCGCACTGTGTCGTGGAGTAAGCAATGAAACCATTCGTTCGCAACGAACAAGAATTAAGAAAAAGATTCCCGAAAACTTCCTTAAAGGCGGTCTTTTCAACCTGATTTTTGGTGAAGAATCAGGCGGAAATGGTTGAAATGCAACGTTTCTTTCTACAATTGTCTGATAATCAACGTTCGGATATCTCAAAATAGAAACGGTAAATATTCGTTTTTCTCTTAAGTATCTTCTATTTTTGTGATTAGAGATTTTATTCCTTTTAATTATAATCCTGTTTTAAGTAAGATTATAATCTCGCAAACTCGATTTGAATATAACACAAGTATTAATTTAACAAGGAATCAGTATGAGAAAAGTTTACCTGTTTTTAAGTTTGCTACTTGTTGCTGTATGGGCAACTGCACAAGTGAAGAGTGAAATTAAGATTACCACTTCAAAAGAGTATGGAGCTACTTTGGATATGTGGCCTAAATCTACTTCCAAAGAGGATGCGATAAGTATTGATTGGGGAGATGGAGAATTGAAAGAATACAACATTGATCCGAATGGGATGCCTTACTTTACGAAAGTGAGCGGAAGGATTGTAGGCGACACTATCCGTATCTTTACAAAATTAGTCAATTTGGAATGTTCCGAAGGGAATGTAACTTCTCTGACCTTGATTGACCAACCTTTATTGACTAATTTGCTGGTGAATGACAATGAACTTACTTCGGATAAATGTATTCTTGATGGTGCCACCAACTTGAAAGTGGTAAACTTGAGCAAGAATCAACTGACTATTTTCGATATGCGTCCTTTCGAGAAGCTGGAAATGTTCTCTGCAAATGATAATGAGTCTTTAAGTACTGTACTGTTTGCCGATGGAAATTCAGTGTTACGCAGCATTGACATGGCAAATTGTGATATCAGTCATTTTTATCCTATCCATCTGCCGGGATTGGAATCATTGAATCTGTCTAACGGTTCGCTGATGGAACTTGAACTTGCCGACTATTATCCTAACTTGGAATCTTTGAATGTCAGTGGTAACTATATTTCGGAAATCGATATTGCTTCCTGTTCCAAACTCAGTTCGTTTAATTGCAGTGAGAATCTGCTTAAGGAGATTAACGTAACTCAGAATCCCGAGCTGCTCAATCTTTTTTGTGGCGGCAACCAAATAGAGGAATTAAATGTATCTAATCAACCTAAGATGACGAACCTAGGATGTGGTGAGAATCTTCTGAAAAGCCTGGATGTTTCCAAACTTCCCAGTCTGACCTCTCTGACATGTGATGGTAATCAACTGAAGCGTTTGGATCTTTCCAACAACGAATTTCTTTCAAGATTATATTGTAAAGACAACCAGTTGGAGTTTCTTGATTTCGCTGGGAATCCACGCCTTGATTATGTCGATTGTCGTAACAATGCCAACATGACGGCATGTACGCTGAATTATATGTTTTCTACCATGTTGAGTAGATATCGCGATCCTTACAGTCCCAATTTGCTGATCGCAGGGAGCAACCCCGAACATGCGGATACGGAAGAGATAAATTCAGCGGATATGAAATGGATGACGGATGTGAAGGGGGACGGTACTGCTGTCTGTGACTCCGTTGTAATAACAATGATGCCTTCCGAAAATGGCAGTTATCGTCTCGAACAGCCTTCTTTGTATGGGAAAGATTATAAGGAAGTAACTAAAAAGGCCATGGCCGGTACTCCAGTCAAAGTGGTGGCTACACCCGATAGTGATTATAAATATGAGAGTGTGACGGTCGGTGGAGAAACAATTGCCGATACCTTGTTTGTATTGAAAGAAGATGCAGCCATTTCGGTAAATTTCAAATCGACATTTGTTCCTTACATCACTGTCGATGTGGCGGCCGGAACTCAGATGTCATTTGCCTTGAGAGCTGCGGAGGAAGATACGGAAGTCAGCGTGGATTGGGGCGATGGCGTTGAAAGTGCTTATACGGTAGGTACGGGTGTGAGTCGTATAGACGGATATGCTGCCGGAACAACCGTTAAGATTGCAGGTGCGGTCATTGAAGCCGACTTTACGAGCTATCCCGGTATGGGATTATGGGACAATCAGTTGACGGGTATCGATATTTCCCATAACGATGGTTTGGTTTCCCTGAGTACTTATATGAATCCGGTGCAGAAGTTAACGGTAGGCAATTGCCTTGACCTTGAATATTTGGATTGTGCTTATTGTGAACTTGACGAACTGGATGTTACTGCCAATACGAAATTGGTTACATTGCTTTGCTATGGCAATGAACTAACCAAACTGGATGTAACCAAATGTACGCAATTGGAGGAATTAAGTGCCAAGAACAATCAGCTGGCAGAACTCAACCTGTCCGGTAATACGAAACTTGTATCCCTTGATGTGCAGAATAATGAACTGGAACAAATTGATGTTACACAAATGAAGAATCTGGAAAGTCTCGCTATCAATGCGAACAAGATTCGTGAGATCGATTTGGCAAACAACGCGGAACTTCGGATTCTTACGGTATCTGGCAATGAATTGACCTCTTTGAACTTGAGTCATAATACGAAACTCGGTAAACTTTTATGTGCCGACAACAAGTTGGCTGCTTTGGATCTGAGCCACCATACTGGTATCTATTACATCGACTGTGGTGGAAACAGCATGACTGCTTGCGCCTTGAATGATCTTTATTACGGTTTGCCCGAATATCCTGAACTCGAAGAGCCTGTGAAAGGATTTACACTTTGGGTTAAAGGTTCTGATGAAGGCACATGCAATGATGCCGAACATGCCGAATCTCTTATTGCCACCGGTAAGGGTTGGAGGATAAATTATGAAGGTGACGGAACCGGATGTAACGAAGCTTATATTACGGTGAAAGAACCTGTGAACGGCAAAATACAATTAATGGACAGTAACAATAAGAAAGTTGTTTCCGGTGGTAAAGTGGCTAAAAACACAGTGGTGACCGTTATAACCGAACCGGATGAAGGCTATCAGGTAGAGAGCGTTAAAGCTAACGGCAAAGAGGTGGTTGAAAATGCATTTACCGTATTACGGGCTACGGACGTAGTTGCCAAATTCACTATCTTATCAGGTATCGATATGAATGAAAAAGAGGCAATCACCGTTATCGGAGGAAAAAATAATATCACATTTGATGCCTCCGCGCAAGCTGAAATCGGAATCTATTCCATGGATGGTGTACAGATTCAGAAGAAGACTATTTCTGATAACGAAAGGATCGATTTGCCGGCAGGTATGTATGTGGTGACTGTGAAGACTGGCCAGGCAAATGTGTCTAAAGTGGTTGTAGTTTACTAGAAGATGTCTCTTTCCCGGAGGATAGAATACTTGAAAAGGCCGGACATCCTACTCTGTTGACGGAGTGGATGTCCGGTCTGTTTTTTTCTAAGGGATCATGATGAAATAAAAAAAGAAATGTATGGTTCCCCAATAACAGCGCACGCTGTTATTTACTAAAAAAACATATAAATATCCTGCCGCTATAATATAATTCCGTAACTTTGTGTTTTGTAAAATGGAATGGTACCCAACCATTTGCTAGAATATGTTGAACAATTAGAACAATTGCCTTTATGGAAACAACCCGTCAGAATAAAATATCCCGTTTGTTGCAGAAAGAACTAAGTGAAATTTTCTTGCTTCAGACCAAAGCCATGCCCGGAATATTGATATCGGTAAGTGCCGTGCGTATCAGTCCCGATATGAGCATTGCCCGCGTTTATCTCAGTGTGTTCCCCTCTGAAAAAGCGGAAGAAATGGTAAAGAATATCAATAACAATATGAAGTCCATCCGTTATGAACTTGGAATGCGGGTACGTCATCAGCTGCGTATCATTCCCGAGTTGAAGTTTTTTGTGGACGATTCTTTAGACTATATTGAAAAGATTGATTCTTTGCTGAAAGAGTGAACCTGCCTTTTTACATAGCTAGGCGCTACCTCTTCTCGAAGAAGAAGCATAATGCCATTAACATTATCTCCGCCATATCCGTATGCGGGGTGGCTCTTGCTACGTTGGCACTTGTTTGTACTCTTTCCGTCTTCAACGGTTTCCAGGATATGGTAGCCGGACTGTTTACCGCTTTCGATCCCGAACTGAAGATTACCATCCGCGAGGGTAAGGTTTTCGATGGTCAGGACGAACGAATTAGGGCTATCCGGACATTGCCCGAAGTCTCGGTCTTTACCGAAACATTGGAGGAGAACGCCATGGTACAATACAAAGATCGCCAAACAATGGCAGTCATCAAAGGGGTGGAAGATAACTTCGAGGATCTTACGGCAATCGATAGTATCCTGTATGGTGCGGGAGACTTCCTGTTGCACGATTCCATCGTGGATTATGGAGTGATGGGTATCGAACTGGTATCTACGCTGGGGACGGGAATACAATTTGTCGATCCCCTTCAAATCTATACGCCGAAGAGGAACGTGAAAGTAAACATGGCCAATCCTGCCTCTTCCTTCAACATGGATTACCTGTTTTCCCCCGGTGCCGTATTCGTGGTTAACCAGCAAAAATATGATTCCCGCTACATACTGACTTCGCTTGATTTTGTCCGCCGGATGCTGGATTACACTTCCGAAGTGTCTGCGGTGGAATTGAGGCTAAAGCCGGATGCTTCTCTCTCTTCCGTCAAGTCGAAGATAGCTTCGATGTTAGGGGATGAGTTTCTTGTACAAGATCGTTACGAGCAACAGGCAGACGTGTTCCGTATCATGGAAATAGAAAAACTGATCTCTTACCTCTTTCTCACTTTTATCCTCATGATTGCTTGTTTCAATGTCATTGGCTCTCTTTCCATGCTGATTTTGGATAAGAAAGAAGATGTGGTCACGTTGCGCAATCTTGGAGCCGACGACCGGCTGATCCGGCGAATATTCCTTTTTGAAGGTCGGTTGATTTCTCTCTTCGGGGCCTTGATCGGCATTGTACTCGGACTGGGACTTTGTTTTATCCAGCAAAAGTTCGGACTGATCACTCTCGGTGGGGGAGGCGGACAGTTTATTGTCGATGCCTACCCCGTAAGTGTCCATTTCTGGGATGTGGTACTGGTCTTCGTTACCGTCCTGTCTGTTGGTTTCCTTTCGGTATGGTATCCGGTACGGTATTTAAGCAAACGGCTTCTTTCTAATTGACAATAGGTAGCTTTGCTGAAATGAGTTGAAGTACAAAATTGTGGCTTAATTCTGTAAATGTTAAGATTATGCCAATGAATAGGTACTAACTTCATACATAAAAGTTATTAATATGTTACCCAAAGGTTTCAATATACAAATTGAATCTTTTAAGCAAGAGATCGCTTTAATTTCGTGTTAGGACGATCTTTCAAAATCAAAAACAGTTCATTGTGGAGGGGGCTTTATTTTCCTACCATTATTTTTTTCCTTCTTGGAGAATAGTTGTTACTCAGCTGATTGATTATTTCAGTCTTACATCTAAGAGCTTTGATGCTCTTTACCGTACGCTCTTCACTATCATAAATGAGAAGGATGCTTTGGTGATTTTCTTCGATTGTGCCGGAGGCATTGTTGGCGAGACCTATGATTGTTAGCTTATTTTCATTCTATGTTTCATCGTGAACGGTACTGTGTAGCTAGACGTGATAGATATCTTTTTGTTTGGCTTTAATTGTGGCGTTGATGCTGAAGCCTGACAATTCCCTTGGAAGCCGGTTTCTTATAAGGCGAGATATGCCTTCCCCGTAGAGAAGCGTTCCCTTTGTTTTAATCCTCCATTCTTTTTCTTGCAACTGTCCAATGTAAAACATGCCCATGTAACGCAGTGAAACATGGGCATGTAACGCAGTGAGACATGGGGGTGTTTAACAGTGAAACATCCCCATGTTTGACATCGTTGGGCAACGAGATAAAAGGGTTCCCTTTATATGGAAGACAGGCTTCCATCAAGGGTAGTGCAAATCTTCTTTGCTAGAAACGCAAATCTCGTTTGCAAATCACTTTGTCCTGAATGACAATGTAGAGTTCGGACCTAAATAAGAACGCTTCATTCCACCGAAATCGAGGACGATTTTCTGAATGACAACTCCCGGATCTCCACAACGAATCTGCAAGGTATGGCGACCGGGTTTGTCGATATGAAGAGTCGATTTGTTGACGGTGTAGTTGCGTAGCACGCCTTCAAACCAGACCTGAGTGTATTCCACAGCCGAGGTTGTAGGAGTGGCGATGGCTCCGTCGTCGATACGTATACTATACTTCGTGTCTACATTCGTATTCTCCGATAATCGGAAATCCCGGTCGGCATGAAGGGGGAAAGTAGGAAGTACATAGGTATATACATCCACCGAACCGGCATCGAAAGTATAGAAATCATATTCTATGTGGGGAACTTCTTTCGCTCGGAAGATTTGTAGCGGTGCTACAGGGTTTCCCATTTGCAGCGACTGCCCCTCAATGCCGATTCCATCAAGGATGTGCATCTGTATGTCGGCATTCTCGTGTTTGCGGTGGAAGCCTGCTCCGGGGATGGAGATGCAACCGTTGTCTTCTACATATATGCCTTCGACCTCTTCCGGTCGCGGAGAGGCGGGATTGAATACGGACAGAAGGACTTCCTTTTCTGCTTTGCCGTCCGTGAAGCGGATATTTCCCAAGATGTTTTCTCCTGTCGGGACTTTCTTCCAATCGACAGAGACTTGAATCCGTTCTTCGGTTGCCGTTTCACCGGATGTTTTGTTCAGTACGATCCAATCGGCCGAAGGTTGCGCCTGCCATTTAATGAAACCGTTGCCTTTATTGTAGAGGTCGATCCAGTAACTTCGGTGAAGGTAAGTGTTGAAGCATGGAAGTGCATGGAAGCTTCTTTGGGTAATGGCGGCATCTTCATTTTTCACTTGCAACGCCAGACGGGGAGAGCCTGCCGGAACATATTCCTCCAGGTGGGGCAATTGAAAATAGGCACTCACATTGTCATAGTTTTGACGCATGGACATCATGTACTTCCATTTACCGTCAAGCAATGCGTTGTAGTCAGCGGTGATGGTTTGGAGACTGTCGTAGCAGAGTTGCACTTCTTTCTTCATCCTGTTGGTTGCAGCGCGTTGTTGGCGGGCGTACCAGCGGTTGCGCTGTCCGTTCAGTGTCATACGGTTCATCAGCTCCGCGCCTTTTACCGGATAGTATAGTAACTGGAAAAATGCCGGGCGGCTCTCTTCTTCCAATGTATTAAGTATTTTCCCGGCTTCTGCCCCGATTCTTTTGTATTCGTTTAGCCTGCCTTCTACTTCACCGTAGTTTGTTAGTGAAAAGTCGGTGTCGGTTAGTCGTTCGCAAGAGTGGTTGAAGAGATTCCAGTGGTATCCCCAACCCATGTATTCGGGTTTGCGGGAGAATGCCAACTGGATATGCGACCGGGTAATGTCTTCCAAGCGCGTATAATAAGATTCCCCGAACATACCCGACAGCCAACGAGCCGGATAGGTCACTACGTTGTCGGCATTGAAACGGTCGATGTCGTAGGCCATGGAGAGGAACAGGGATACCTGCATTTCGGAGCCCTTCATGTCACCGCAGTTGAGCAACCATATCCTGTCTGCCGTTGTGTCGTAAGCTTTACGCAGTTCTTCGTACATGAGTGCGGGCGGAGTGGTGCTGAACCACAAATAACTGTGTGGAACGCCTAAATAAGACACGTGATAATAAACTCCGGCTCTACCCGAGCGTTTCTGTTCATTAATACCGCTCAGGCGTTTCAGATAGCCATAGTTGTCGTCCGGCCAGATGATGGTCACGTCATCGGGCAGTTCCAGGCCGTTGGAATAGATTTCTAGAACCTCTTTATAGGGAGTGAAGGCTTGCGGAACGGTTTCAATGGGCTTTTTTATGTGGGATGCCAGGATGTTTCTCTGATCGAGCAGCGCGCTTCCCAGCATTTTCACTTTCTCTTTGATGGGAACTCCTACGCCCATGGCTGCATCGTGCAATCCGCGCAGGGCGAGAGTATATACGTTTTCGTATGCGCAGTTTTCCTCAATCCGTCTGGAGAGAACTTCGTTGATTTTATCTTTATTGGTGTTATAGTCCCAAGCTCCCATTGTCTTCTTATCCCATTCGCTGGCGGTATTCAGTAGCAGCGGTTCGCAATGGGTCGATCCCATGACGATGGCAAAGGAGTCCGCTACCAGCTTGTTCTCGGGTATCTGGTTGAAAGCTGTGGATACCGGGTGCATGGCGGGTGCCAGATGGTTTGCCTTTAGCCTCAGCAAAAGCTCGCAGATCTTGGCATACGTCTTTGGACCGATGTTCCCTCTTTCTTTTTCAAAGTTTTTAGATGCCCACGGAGTCAGTCCCCAATCTTCGTCATTCAGGAAAATACCCCTGTATTTTACCGAGGGCGATTTGGATAGTGTGGCGGGTGCATATAGGCAGAGAGTGGTATGTTTCTTCACGGGGACATCCGCCCACCAGTACCAGGGGGAAACACCAATCAGTTCAGAGAGGGAAAAGAGTCCATAGGCTGCCCCCCGGCGGTCACTTCCTGCCACGACCAAGGCACTGCTTACTCCCGGGAAAGGATTCTTTACCGTTTGAATCAGATAACGTTCCCAGGCATCTTCCAAAGGAGAGATGTCGATCTTTCCTTCTTTGCTCAATTGCCGGATAAAGGCATTCTTTTCGATGGTGCCGACAATCAGAAGCGTCTTATTATTCCGTAAGTCTGTCTGTAAGGAAGGTTTATGCCCGGTTACCATCTCGACATCTGCGGCAAACAGCGAGGCGGCTTTTTTTACCACTAAGTAATCGTTGTCGTCAAAGCAAATGGCGGCTTGTGACTTCCGTTCGACTAAATTGAATGCGTCTTTCCCCGAAGAGGGACGGTCGGATAGTTTGACTTCCGCGAATAGCGTACACGGAATAAGCAATAATGTTAACAAAAAGAGATGTTTCATTTCAGATTATGTTTAAGTATTTGTAACGAATGTAATAGTAGCCGGTGTGTGTATTCTTTTGCAAAAATACATCTTTCTGGTGTAGAAGATGACTTTTTTTACCGAAAAAGGAAAGATTCTCCCTATATTATAAGGTAAGAAAAATGTTTTTTTCTACTTTTGTCGCCAAATTTCAGATTAGAAGAGAGTTGAAACTTTGAAAAGCACCGCTCTCAAACATCCCTATTAAAGTAAAAACTATGCAGAAGAACCTTGTTATTGTCGAATCTCCAGCCAAAGCGAAAACCATCGAGAAGTTCCTTGGTAAGGACTATAAAGTGCTTTCAAGCTATGGACATATCCGGGACCTGAAGAGAAAAGAATTCAGTATTGATATTGCCAAGAACTTCACCCCCGATTATGAAATACCTGAAGATAAAAAGGAACTGGTCGAGAAGTTGAAGGCTGAGGCGAAGAAAGCTGATGTCGTTTGGCTCGCATCCGATGAGGACCGTGAAGGAGAGGCTATCGCCTGGCATCTTTTTGAGGTGCTGAAACTCAAACCGGAGCAGACGAAACGAATCGTATTCCATGAAATCACGAAAACCGCTATATTAAAAGCTATCGAGAATCCGCGGGAGATCGATATTAATCTGGTAAACGCACAACAGGCGCGGCGTATACTCGACCGCATCGTAGGTTTTGAACTTTCACCCGTTTTGTGGAAGAAAGTAAAGCCCGCCCTTTCTGCCGGTCGCGTGCAATCCGTTGCCGTACGTCTGATTGTGGAACGCGAGCGCGAGATACAAGCCTTCAATACCGAGGCATCCTACCGTGTCACGGCAGTCTTCCTCGTACCGGAGGAGGACGGTAAGACGGTAGAGATGAAAGCCGAACTGGCTCGCCGGTTGAAGACGAAGGAGGAGGCAAAGGCGTTTCTGGAAAGTTGTAAGAACGCATCTTTCACCATCGAAGACATCGTAAAGCGTCCGGTGAAGAAAAGTCCTGCCGCACCGTTCACCACTTCTACTTTGCAGCAGGAGGCTGCCCGTAAACTGGGATACACCGTTGCGCAAACCATGATGCTGGCTCAGAAGCTGTACGAAGCGGGATTGATCACTTATATGCGTACAGACTCGGTGAATCTTTCGGAATATGCGACCGAAGGCAGCAAACAGGCTATCATCGGCATGATGGGTGAAAGATATGTATATTCCCGTCATTTCACGACGAAGACCAAAGGGGCACAAGAGGCGCATGAGGCGATCCGTCCGACATACATGGAGAATGCATCGGTAGATGCCAGCGCACAGGAAAAGAGACTGTACGATCTTATCTGGAAACGTACCATTGCTTCGCAGATGGCGGATGCCGAACTGGAAAAGACCACTGCCACCATAGGAATCAGCACCAATGACGATACTTTCACCGCTACCGGAGAGGTAATCACGTTCGATGGGTTCCTTCGCATTTACAAAGAGTCGTATGATGACGATAATGAACAGGAAGACGAAAGCCGCTTGCTTCCCCCGTTAAAGAAGGGACAAGTTCTCGATTATACCGATATTGTAGCTACCGAGCGTTTCACTCAACGTCCGTCACGTTATACAGAAGCCAGTTTGGTGCGTAAACTGGAGGAACTCGGCATAGGCCGTCCTTCTACCTATGCTCCGACCATCTCTACCATTCAGCAACGCGAATATGTGGAGAAGGGGGATAAACCGGGTGAAGAACGTTCTTTCAATAAACTGACACTGAAGGATAAGGCTATCAGTGACGAGACTCATACCGAGGTAGTAGGAGCCGAGAAGTCGAAACTTCTGCCGACGGATATCGGAACGGTGGTCAATGACTTCCTGAATGAATATTTCTCGAAGATACTGGATTATAACTTTACCGCTGACATTGAAAAGAAGTTTGATGAAGTTGCCGATGGCGACCAGCAATGGACAACCATCATGAAGAACTTCTACAAAGGCTTCCATCCTTCGGTGGAGACAACTTTGGCTACAAAAACGGAGCATAAAGTCGGTGAACGTATCTTGGGCGAAGAGCCAAAAACGGGTAAGGTGGTATCCGTGAAGATCGGACGTTTCGGCCCGGTGGTGCAGATCGGTAGTACCGACTCTGAAGACAAGCCTCGGTTTGCCAGACTGGAGAAAGGCTATTCCATGGAAACCATCACTTTGGAGGAAGCACTCGGACTGTTTAAGCTGCCACGCACCGTTGGTGAGTATGAAGGGAAGCCGGTAACGATCGGTTCGGGACGTTTTGGTCCTTATATCCGTCATAATGATACTTTCAATTCTCTTCCTAAAGGAGTCGATCCGATGGAAGTGTCATTGGAGGAGTGCATCGAAATAATCAATAACAAACGCGAGGCAGAAGCGAAACGGCACATCAAGCAGTTTGCTGAAGAACCGGAACTGGAAATTCTGAACGGAAGATATGGCCCTTACATTGCCTATAAGGGTAGTAACTACAAGATTCCAAAAGATGTAGTGCCGCAAGACTTGAATTTAAAGACTTGTCTTGATATCGTTAAGTTGCAAAGTGAAAAGGCAGCTACTCCGAAGAAGCCACGTGCCTCTAAGAAGAAATAGTCTCTTTCGTGGAGCGTACTGTGAAAGGAATTGAATACTAATAAAGATTCATCCGATATAATTACCCTCCTTACAGACTAAATCTGTAAGGAGGGTAAATTGTACTATCAGTTCTATTGAGGCGAATTTACTTTTTCATCTTAAACACCATAGTTCCCCCTTTTACTATATCTTTATGTGTAAGTATGAAACCTTTTAGAGGTTGTCCGTTCAATTGAATGGAGCGGACATAGAATTCGCTGGGGGATTTGCGGGGTGCTTCAATATGGAATTCTTTGCCGTTCGATAGATTCAATGTACAATGATTGAAAGCGGGGGTACCGATGACATATTCTCCGCTTGCGGGATTGACCGGATAAAATCCCATCGCTGAGAATACGTACCAAGCGGACATTTCACCACAATCATCGTTACCAGCGTAACCGGACGAAGTGTTATTGTAAAGCTCGGTCAAGATGTGATGTACGTACTTTTGTGTCTTCTCCGGGCGACCGGCATAATTGTAGAGATAAGCCACATGATGACTCGGCTCATTGCCATGTGCATACTGACCTACAAAGCCGGAAGCGTTGTCATTCAGCTCTCCGCTTTGATGGCGGGAGGTAAAGAACGTGTCTAGTTTCTGTTCGAATGCCTTCGAGCCACCGGTCAACTCTATTAAGGCCGGTATGTCCTGCGGGACATACCAGTAATATTGCCAGGCATTTCCTTCAGTAAACGGATAACCACCATTGGCTCCGTATTTGTAAGGGTCGAAAGGTTCTATCCATTCTCCTTTGTCGTTTTTGGGCTGGAAGAAGTGGGTGTCACTGTTGTATAGATTCCGGTAGAATCCGGAGCGGTGGGTGAAGTGCTGATGGTCTTCCTCTTTGCCTAATTTCTTTGCGAGCCGGGCTGTACACCAATCATCATAGGCCTGTTCCAAAGTAATGGAGACCGATTGGGTTTGTATATTCTCGGGCATGTAGCCGTACTTTTCCCATACGTGGAACGGAGAGTTGGGGTGTGAAGTCAGTGAACTGTTCCGGACAGCTTCGTATGCTTTTTCAACATCGATATCCGGTACACCTTTCAATACTGCGTCTACGATTACCGGAATGGAATGGTTCCCGATCATGCAGTAATTATCCTGCCCCCAAAGTTGCCAGATAGGTAGATACCCGTAACTGTCGTATTGGCGTATCATGCTTTTAACAAAATCGGGAACACGTTCGGGCGTAATCAGTGTATAAAGCGGATGCGCTCCGCGGAAGGTATCCCAAAGGGAGAAAGTGGTATAATGCGTTTCTCCTCCGGGTAGTTTTCCCACGGTATAGTCGGCTGTCATGTATTCTCCGTTGACATCGGAGAAGGTATTAGGTTGGAGCATCGTATGATAGAGTGCCGTGTAGAAGAGTTCTTTTTGCAACTCACTGCCATCGGCTTTAATCTTGCTTAGTTCCTTTTCCCAACAGGTATTGGCATCTGTTACAAAACGGTCGAATTCCCAATGTCCGGCTTCTTGCTCCATATTCAATTGTGCGTTGGCTTTTGATACGGGGGAAAGTGCAACTTTGCATATTAAAGGCTGTCCGTTGAGTTTACCGAAGCGGAGCAGTGCGTGCAGATCGGTTCCGTTTATCAGAGGAGCATTTTCGTACCGTCGGTCACCGTCTCTTAAGGTTGCCGAAACGATGGGAGTGGAGAATTCAATATGAAAGTATACTTTGCGTAATTTTGCCCAGCCGGTGATAATGCGGTATCCTTCTATTGTTCGGTCGTTTATCAGGCGGATTTGCGAATGGATGATCTTTCGGTTCCAGCTTTCTTTGTTGGCGGAGTGATCCAAATCGATGATCAGCTCTGCGTCCTTGGTTTCTGGATAGGTATAGCGGTGTATACCTGTCCGGGTGGTTGCCGTGAGTTCGGCATTGATACCTTCGTCCTTCAGAAATACCTGGTAATAGCCCGGATGTGCTTCTTCCCGTTCGTGCGAGAAAGTAGAAGAAGTGCGGTTGCCGGTTGTCGGCATCAGCAACAGATCGATCAGATCCGATGCCCCTGTCCCACTAAGACGGGTGTGGCTGAAACCATAGATGGTGGTGTCATTGTAATCATATCCTGAAGCTTGTGCCCAGTCGGGAGCTTCGCGGGTATCGGGGCTGAGTTGAACCATGCCGAAGGGCACCGTAGCTCCCGGATAATTATTTCCGGAGAGGCCACCGTGAACGGCACCTGTCCCGATAAATGGGTTGACGTACTGTGTGAAATCAGTGGCCCTTGCACTGCCGGTGAAGGCAAGTGCAAGGGTACACACTAAAATGAAAGCTATTTTCATGAATGTTTTCTGTTCTATGATGCCTGTAGGGTAATTAATTCAAAGTCTTCCCTTACAAAGCGGTTACTTCGATAACCCGGCTGCTCAAATCCTGTCCGGTGAAAAGTCCGAGTCCGACTGTCATCAGGTATTCTCCGGAATAGTTCTGATCGTTGCCACCCATGGAAGCACCTGCACCGGGCATGAGGTTGATCTCTTTTACATGATACATTTTGTTGGCATCCAATCCCTGAAGGCGTACCGGAAGGATATGCTCACCATAGCGCGGGTGGATGTCGAAAGCGAACACGACTGCTTTATTCTTTGCCTTATCGACATACATGGAGGAGGTGTGGTTTCCTTCGTAGGGTGAAACAAGACGGAAGAGATCGCCTTCTAGAACTACCGGTTTCAAACGGTTGTACTCCTGTATGGCTTGGCGGCAATAAGCTTGCTCGTCATCGGTCAGGTCGTCCAACTTGATATCGAAGCCCAGTTTACCCATCATGGCTACTTCCGTACGGAACTTGACATTGGCTTTCTTGTTCCATGTAGTGACATGGGCACAAAGCGTTTTGCTGGGGAATACCTGTGAGAAGCCCCACTGGATGAATAAGCGTTCGATCGGGTCGGTATTGTCGCTCGGCCAGAACTCAGTGAAATACTTCAATGCTTCGTAATCCGAACGTCCGCTACCACCTGCACAGAGCATCATCGGCAGGTTTGGATATTTTGCTTTTACACGGTCCAGGACTTTGTAGAGTCCTTTTACATAGTCTATATATAGATGTGTTTGTTTTCCTTTCAGGTAAGAAGAATAAATATTAGTGATAGGGCTGTTGCAATCCCATTTGAAGAAAGCGATATCCGGGTATTTAGTCATGAGCTGGTCGACTACACCGAATACATGATCCTGTACTGCCGGATTGCTCAGGTCAAGAACCATTTGGTTACGGAAGTAGTATTCATCACGGTTAGGCAGGTGGATCACCCAGTCTTTATGCTTTTCGTAGAGTTCACTCTTCGGGTTTACCATCTCCGGTTCGATCCAGATACCGAACTTGACGCCTTGTTTTTGGGCTTCTGCGGTCAGGCGGCCGATACCGTTAGGCAGTTTGTCGGCAGTCTCTGTCCAGTCTCCCAATCCCTGATGGTCGCTGCTACGGGGATATTTGTTGGCAAACCAGCCATCGTCAAGCAGGAACATGTCTACACCTAAGTGCTTTGCTTCACCGATCAGACCGATCAGTTTGTCTTCGTTAAAGTCAAAGTAGGTGGCTTCCCAGTTGTTAAGCAAAGTCATGCGGGTTTCGTTTCCGTCTTTCACTTGATAGCGTCTTGCCCAGTCGTGGAAGTTACGGCTTGCCTGTCCTTTACCGTTCAGGCTGTAAGTGAAGTAAAAATCCGGAGTGCGGAATACTTCTCCGGCTGGCAGGTTGTATTCTGATGCATACGGATTGATGCCGCTCAGGATACGCAGATGGTTCAGATTGTCCACTTCAAAAGTAAACCGGAAGTTTCCCGTCCAGCCGAGTGTACCTACGATCACTTCACCGGTGTTCTCTTCCGATGGATTGTCAACGGACAATTGGAAGAAAGGAGAAACGAACATATTAGCGCGTGCGCCCAGTTTCGTGTCGATCACTTTCTTGCCGAAAGCCAGTTCGCGTTCGGTAATGTTGGCTTCGTGTGCCCAGTCGCCTGCGAATTCAGTGAGGAAGTATTTGCCACGGTTAAGGTGCAACAGGGATGAAGCGTACTTTTGCAGTGTGACGGGCTTCTTTTCCCGGTGGCTGATTTCCGTAAAGGTCTTGATGATATTTTCCTCCGGAAAAGCAATGTAGTGCAACTTGACGGTTACGGGGTACTGGGCGTCGCTCAGGGTGATTACGGTCTCGTTCGAACCATCAGACAGTTTCTGGCTGGTATGTGTATCATACTTTAAAAGTGTGGAAGGATTACCGTCATTATGCACCATATGCAGTGCGGGCTCGAAGTAGTCTTCCATGCCGTGTGTCAGATAGGCTTCTGTACCCAGAGGCAGGTGATCGATATCTGCCTCATAGTTGAGGCGTTTGCCCAGGTAGGACTGGTAAAGACGACCGTTGTCACCTACGCGGTAGATGAGGCTGGTGTTTCCGGTCTCAATACGTATTACTGGTTTGTCGGCGGCATGTACTATGCCGGAGAGGCAGAAAAGTCCTGCCAGTAAAATAGCTTTTACGTTCATGGTATAGTTATATTAATGTTTATGAATATTTTATTGATTATATTCTATGTGTTTTACAGGTCATATGTATTGTCTGCAAAGTAACTCGCTTTTTCCCGTTCCGGGAATAGAGGATATTACTAATGATATGGACAATCTTACTTTCCCGATGATTATTTTCCGTCTGTACGGAAAGGAGCTACCGGTAATCCGTTGTTCCCGTAAAGGTTTCCGTCCGGACAATCCGCCCAATCATAACGGGCAGCTATTGGAATTTCAATTTCCGGTGATGTCAGGACGATTGTACGGGAGTCACGCTGTGAGGCGACTGCTGGGTGGAATACGCCATCGGGGCCTGCAAGTATAAATCCTTTCAAAACATCAGAAGCACTTTTTGCGGGTTCGCTACCGGCATACACGGAATAGCTCCCTATTTTTACATCTGCATCGAAGGTCAGTTCCAATTTACCGTCTGAGATACGGAAACTTTTGACAGCTGGAGCTTCAGCGGTATAATCTTTACCGTAGGTGTGCACCAGTGATAATAAAGAGAGACGACGTCCGACCTCTTGTTTATTCTTTGGATGAATGTCTCCGGCTTCACCTATATCGATAATGACAGCCATACCGGTATTATCCATATGAAGTGCATGGGCTTGTGCTTCCCGGAGTGCAGCCCATTGCGAATCGGGTTGTACTTGGACGGGTTCCAGATAATTGGCCAATTGTACGAAGTAGAAAGGAAAATCGCTCTTCCACTGTTTGCGCCAGTCGGTAATGAGGGATTGGAACAGAAGCGCATATTGTTCGTGGCGTCCCACGTTGGCTTCGCCCTGATACCAGATTACCCCTTTGATAGGGAATATGGTAAGCGGGTGTACCATTGCATTGTAAAGTACGGTGGGATAGCTGGAACTTTCCGGTGATTGCGGTGCAGGAGGCAGATCACTTAAAGTAACCCCGACCCGGTATTTCCAATCTCCGGCTAATGAAATCTTTTGTCCGTTTGCTTCGGCATACATCTCTTCCGGTTTTCCATGAATACCGCCTTCGCCGCCGAAGTCCGACACCCGAACGGTAATGATGCCTTTGCCGGCTTTCACATCTTTTGCCGGTATTGTATAATGACGGGGCGTAGCATAGCCTTGACCACGGGCAATCTCTTTGCCGTTGTAATAAGTGATATCTTCGTCATCGATCATTGCCAGACTGAGCGTGATTTCTTTTCCTGTCCATTCTGCGGGAATCTCAAAAGAGTGCTGGAACCAGACCACTCCGTCTACTCCTCTTAATCCCCGTCCTTCCCAATAGCCCGGCAGATTCATTGTTTTCCATTCCTTGCCGTTCTGTTCGGAAGCTGTCCAACACGGAGTACCGTTGTCGAGTCCGGTATCCTGTTTGGAAAGCTGTTGTTGCCATTCGTTCATTTCTTCCTGATAGGCTGTTATAAGCTTTGACCGGTCATAATCAAACTGTTTCAGTTTGTCGGTCTCTTTTTGGAATCCCATTACTTGTTTCAATGTTTCGATGCTTGTCCATGCTTCAGCTGGAGTACCTCCCCATGTGCAGTCGATGACACCGATGGGTACGTTTAATTCTTTCCATAGAGCGCGGGCGTAAAAATAAGCTACCGATGAAAATTCGGGTATGGTGCCCGGACTGCAAGGTTGCCATCCTCCCATGTTTACCTTTGCATCTTCTGCCGGTGAGAAAGCGGTTGCTTTCTTGATTTGCAGGAGGCGTATGGATGGATAGTCAGCGGCAGCAATCTCCTGTTCGTAGTTCATCACTTTTCCCCAGCCGGCTACCGGCATTTCCATGTTCGACTGACCGGAACAGAACCACACTTCACCGGATAGTATTTGGGACAAGGTAAGCTTTTCACCATCGGAGATTGTAAGTGTATAAGGGCCGCCTGCAGCGGGTGTCGGTATTTCAAGACGGAAAGAACCGTCAGCGGCAGCTTTTGTCGTGAACTTTTGGTCGTTCCAACTGGCAATTGCTGTTACAGTGCGACCGGGACGAGCATGTCCGGGCAGAGTTAAAATACTGTTTTGTTGAATGACCATCCGATCTGTAAAAAAGGATGGCAGCGTCACTTTAGCCTGGCAGACCAAAGCGAGGCATAAGGCTAAAAGGGTTAACTTGTATTTATTCATACTATTCTATTTGGGGTTTTCATTTATTGCACAAAGATAGCGAATGTGTCTTTTATAGTTGCAGATAAATCATTCATAAAATAGCGCGTTTACAGCAAAGGCTGCCCACAGGCAGCCTTTGACGCATCAGTATGCTTTTTTTGCATCATCCATATTGCTTCTTTAAAGTGTTTTTCCTTCCTCCTTTTTTGTAGTCAGTATGATTTGTGCCCCATTCTGACATTGTTTCTCAAAATCTTTCGGGGTCATTCCGAATTGTTTGAGGAAGATTTTACTGAAATAAGAAGATGAGTTGATACCTACCAGATAGCAGATATCACCGATCCGGTGCTTTCCTTCCTGTATCAGCTCGGCCGCTTTTTTCAATTTGATAAGGCGGATGAAGTCGACAGGGGATAAGTTGAACAGTGTTTTGATCTTGCGCAGCAGGCTTGAACGGCTCATGCATAATATTTCCGCCATACGTTCCACTCCGAAGTTGTCGTCGGTAATGTTCTCTTCGATGATGCCGATCACCTTGTTCATGAATTCCTCATCGGATTTATTCATCTGCATGTTGTCTACTGTGAAGAACGGCCGTTTGGAGAATGCTTCGCGTTCACGCCTGCGGTTGTCAAGCAGTGAAAGCACTTGCTCTTTCAGGTAGTTGAACGAGAAAGGTTTCTCGACATAGGCTTCGGCTCCCTGCTTCAATCCGTTGATTTTGCTGTTCAAGTCGTTCTTTGCCGTAAGGAAAATAACGGGGATATGTGACAGATCGAGATCGGATTTCACGGCACGACACAGCTCATATCCATTCATCACCGGCATCATGATATCCGAGATGATTAGGTCGATATGATTGCTACGTAAAATTTCGAGAGCCTTTTCTCCATTCGGAGCGGTCTCTACGGTGAAAGATTCGCGCAGGCGTTCGCTGATAAAGTCGCACATGGCTTCATTATCTTCTACTAAAAGCAGTGTATAGCTGCGAAGGTTCCCTGATACAGCCGTTTCCTCTTCCAATACGATGCCGTCTTTTTCGAGTTTCAATTGATTGTCCAGCTGGATACCCTCTTTGTTAAGTGGTATGTTCAGTACAAATGAATTGCCTTCCTGACCGACTGATTCGTCTAGCGTAAGTGTTCCTTTATGTAGTGCCGCCAATGAACGTGCCAGAGGCAGGCCGATGCCGAATCCGTTGCTGCCTCCTTCTTTTTTATCTATTTGGTAGAAAGGTTCGAATATGCGACACCCTGTTTCCGGAGATATTTTCTCTCCATCGCTGGTTACCCGGATGGTGAAGGATTCATTGTCTTTACTGAGTTCAACCAGTATAGACTGCCGGGCATACTTCAAGGCGTTGTTTAAAAGGTTGCTCATGATTTTGGTTATCGCTTCTTTGTCTACTGCCGCCCAGATATCTTCTTCCGGTAGATTGCGTAGCAACTCCTTTTTATTTAGTGTGATGGCAGCTTCGAAACGATCCATAATCTCTTCAAGCATGGCAGTGATGTCTACGCTTTCGAACTTCATGGTCAGTTTGTTGGCACCTATTTTCTGAAAGTCGAGCAATTGAGTAGTCAGTTCTAATAAGCGTTTCGTGTTTTGTCCCATTACCCGAAGGTATTTCTTGATACGTGAGTCTTGCACTCCGATCTCCTCAATAGCTTCCAAAGGGCTGTTGATCAATGTCAGCGGAGTACGTATCTCATGAGCTATCTCCGTGAAGAATTCTACCTTCGATTCGTAAAGTTCTTTTTCTTTCTCTATGGCAAAGAGTTTTTGTTGTTCGTGCATCTCCTTTTCCTTGCGTCGTTTGTACCATAGGAACCATCCGGCCAAGATGAGGGTAATAATCAAAACATAGACAATGTACGCTATTGTAGATTGCCACCAGGGTGGGAGAATTACGATGGACAGTGAGCGGCTGGCCTGTTTACCCGGAGCGCCATTATGAGTGGCACGTACGCGGAAGGTGTAATCCCCCGGTGGGAGTTTGGCGTAAGAGATGTTCTGGCTGCTTGCTGCCGGAATCCAGTCTTTATCGATAGGGTCCATCCGATAACTGTATTCATTGGTTTCCGTGGTTGCGTAACTCAGCAAAGCAACGTCGAAACTGAGATTGGCCTGGTCATAAGGCAAGGTAATCTTATCTGTATGTGTGATACATTGCTTTAACGGAGAATCCGGTGAATGTACAGTTACTTCCTTATTATATATACTGAAACGGGAGATGTAGATAGGGGGCAGGTCGCGGCTCTCCTCTTCTACATTGGGATCGAAAGCGATGAGTCCGTCTATTCCTCCGAAATAGAAACGTCCGTCACTGGCTTTTAAAGCTGAATGGTAATTGAACTGGTTGCCTAGCAATCCGTCTTTGGTGGTGAAGACACGAATGTTGCCGTCCGCAGGATTAAAACGGACTAAGCCTTTGTTGGTTCCGAACCAGAGATTACCTCGTTCGTCTTCAAGTATGTTGTAAGCCACGTCATCCGGCAATCCTTCGCGCGTACCGAATGAGGTAAAGTTATCCTCTTTCTCATTATATCGGCAGATGCCGCCACGGTCGGTTGAGAACCAGACGTTGCCTTTGCTGTCCTGCATGATGGAACTGATAGAGTTGGAGGTAAGGCCGTTCGGCTCTCCTTCCACGTAGCTATAGTTGCGGAAAGTATTCTTTTCCGGGTCGTGTTTCCAGATGCCGTTGCCCATGGATGCCAGCCAGATAGTACCGTCACGGGCTTCCATAATGTCGAATATCCAGTCGAAACCTGTGTTGTCGATGCGTTTATATTGTTGTTCTCCGGGTTGCTTTACATACAGTCCCCAACCGAATCCGACCCATTGTTGCCCCTTGCTGTCTTGAAAGAAAGAATAGACACTGTTGTCAGTACCTTCAACCGGGTTGCAAATGTTTTGTACCTGTTCGCCAGGCAGGGTGAACCTATCGACCCCTTGTTTAAAAAATCCTGTATAGATGTCTCCTCCGAAGCTTTTCATGCAAAGTGTGACTTGATGCTTGGGGTTGGAATGAAGGGCGTGCCTAACTTTTCCCGTACGCGGATTTAGAATGTTAATGCCGGAGTTTTCCGTACCTACCCAGATATTTCCGTTGGCATCTTCCGCCAACCCGCGGATTCGTTTACTGTTGAGCGAGTTTGCATCACTGCCCGGTACGTATTTCTCGAATGCCATTTGATGACGAGGCAAATAGTTTACCCCACCGAACATGGTACCTATCCACATGCCTCCTTCATGATCACGGTAAATGTAATAAATGGTATTGTCGGAGAGGCTGAACGAGCGCATAAGGTCTTCTTTCAGGTGTTCGACTTGCTGCTTCTTTTCATTAATGATGAACAACCCGTGATGGGTTCCTACCCAAATTTCGTCACCGATACACACTATGTCACGCAGATAGGTCTGCTCTTCGGGTGTGAAAAGGATCTTGCTTATCCGGTTGGAACGGGGATCATATTTTTGCAGCTCTCCATCCTGCATGGCAATGATTAACTGATCGCCTTGAAAGCAGATACTTGTGATGGACATACTCGCCAGTGATTGTCCGTTGGCGTCTGTTAATCGTTGTTCGAACTGGTTGGTACGGGGGTTGTAACAGAATAATCCCACTCCGGAACTGCCTAGCCAGATGTCTCCTTGAGGACTTTTGCAGATGCAAGTCGGAGTCTCGGTCTTGAGATTGCTTTTATCGGTTATGGGGTAATAATCCATTTTTTCATCGTAGAAGCGGAATAATCCTTGATCAGGAATCAGTACCCAGATGTTTCCATTAGAGTCACCGATGATTTCCTGTACCCAGTTTTCGGGTGCAACACCATCCGAACTGCGGTTATCGACGAAAGTAAAAACATCATTTGCCGGGTTGTAGATGTAGATTCCTCGATCGGTACCTACCCACAGATTACGGTCTTTGTCTTCATATAAAGCACCGATATTATGGTTGCCTTTGCCTGCTTTCAGGTCGTCACAATCCAGTTGGAGAATGGAGGTACCGTCATACCGGTTCAAGCCGTTCTTGGTGCCGAACCACATGAAACCGTAACTGTCCTGCAAAATCACTTTGACATTGCTTGCCGAGAGACCATTTTCTCCGTTGATATGTGTGAAAGAGTAATTGCCTTGTCCCCTGAGAGGGAGATTACCAACTATCAGGGCGATAAGCAAGAGGGGGAAAAAATACTTTTTCATGTATCGCGAATGTTAGATGTAAGATGAAATGTGTGTGCAAATATAATGCAAAAAACGGCAATTCCGCTGTTACTGACGTATTTGTTTCAGTAATCGGCGCATTTGCGTCTGAAAGCCTCGTGCTTGCTCTCTATCTTTGTAGGGTAAAGAACAATCACTAAAAAACATATTGAACATGGAACACAGAAAAAGAAAATGGCTGGCTCAGGTAGCAGCCGGGTTTTGTCTGGTTACGCTTACCGTGTCATGTACGCAGGGCGAAACGAAGACAGGAGATGAATTTAGGTTATGGTACGACCGTCCCGCCAATGAATGGATGGAATCTTTGCCCGTAGGCAATGGCCGACTGGGAGCAATGGTGTATGGGGGAGTCGATGAGGAGAAGTTGGCGTTGAATGAGTCTACCCTTTGGGGAGGAGAATATGACGAGACGCAGCAACGGCCTTTCGGCCGTGAGAAACTGGATCATCTCCGGAAACTTGTTTTTGAAGGTAAACTGGCAGAAGCCAATGACATAGCAGGCAGGGAGATGAACGGAACCTCCCGTTCGTTCGGAACGCATCTGCCAATGGGTGACTTGAAAATACGTTTTATCTATGAGGATAGCCATCCTGTGACTGATTACTGTAGGGAACTGGACTTACAGGATGCTGTTTGTCGCACTACATACCGTCGCGGGGATGTGACCTATTCTAGTCAGTGTATTGCCTCTAACCCTGACGAGGTTATTGTCTGGAATGTTACAGCCAGCCGGCCGGAAGCGTTGAATATGGATATCAGTCTTGCTCTACTTCGGAACGCAGAAATACATACCGAAGGGAATGACCTTGTTTATACCGGTGATGCGCGCTTTCCATTGCAGGGTGAAGGGGGCGTTAAATTTGAAGGTCGTGTCACAGTAAAAGCTAAGGACGGTGTGGTAGAACCTGCCGATACATTGCTTCGTATCCGCAAAGCTACGGAAGTTACGTTACTGACGGATATTCGTACCGACTTCCGCAATACGACTTTTGCCGGATATGACTATTCGGAGAAATGCCGTACTACGCTTGCCGAAGCGGGAAAACACTCTTTTAAAGAGTTGCTGAAGCGTCATGTCGCTGATTATGCACCGCTTTTTGCCCGTGTAAACCTTTCACTGGGGACGGTAGACAACAAAGATATTCCCACGGATGAACGTTGGAGACAGTTGCGTGCCGGAGGCACTGATCCTGCACTCTCTGCTTTATTCTTCCAATATGCCCGTTATCTGCTTATTGCTTCTTCACGACCGGACTCTCCGTTGCCGGTTGCATTGCAAGGTTTCTTCAATGACAACCTGGCATGCTACATGGGATGGACAAATGATTATCACCTCGATATCAATACCGAGCAGAATTACTGGATAGCGAATGTTGGTAATCTGGCAGAATGCAATTTGCCACTGTTCGATTATATCCGTGACCTTTCGGTTCATGGCTCGAAGACTGCTCGTGATCTTTACGGTTGTCAGGGATGGACGGCACATACCACGGCTAATCCGTGGGGATATACTGCTGTCTCGACAAGTATCGCATGGGGACTTTTCCCGACGGCTTCCTCTTGGATGGCTTCGCATCTTTGGACACAATACGAATATACACTCGACCGTGATTATTTGGCTAAGACGGCTTATCCGCTGTTGAAGGGAAATGCCCGTTTTCTACTCGATTATATGGTGGAAGATCCTTCCACTGGTTATCTGCTTACGGGCCCCAGTATTTCTCCCGAGAATTCATTTCGCTTCGAAGGGCGTGAGTTGGGTGCTTCGATGATGCCTACCGTAGACCGTGTACTGGCTCAGGAGATATTCAATGCCTGTTTACGTTCTACTGAAATTCTTGATACTGATCCCCTCTTAGCAGACAGTTTGCGCCAAGCATTGAAGAAGCTTCCTCCTTTACGTATAGGGGCTAATGGAGGTGTCCAGGAATGGATGGAAGATTATGAAGAGGCTCATCCGAACCATCGCCATACCTCCCATTTGCTTTCACTCTATCCGTTCTCTCAGATTACTCCTGAAGAGACTCCTGAATTGGCAACTGCTGCCCGGCGTACGATTGAACTTCGTCTGGCAACTCCTGATTGGGAAGATACGGAATGGAGCCGTGCCAATATGATTTGCATGTATGCTCGTCTGCGTGATGCAGAAGCTGCGAATGCCAGTGTACACCAGTTGCTTACTGAACTGACGCGTGAAAATCTTCTAAGTATTTCCCCTGCCGGTATTGCCGGGGCACCTTATGATATTTTTATCTTTGACGGTAATGCTGCCGGTGCTGCGGGAATTGCAGAAATGTTGCTGCAGAGCCATGACGATTGCATTCGCTTGTTACCTGCACTGCCTATTGAGTGGAAGGAAGGTTCGTATAAGGGACTATGTGCCCGTGGTGGCCTCGTAGTAGATGCTTGTTGGAAGGAAGGACGTTTGGAAAGTGGTCTCTTACGTGCTACTGTTCCTGCAGACTTTCGCCTGCAGCTGGTAGATGGAGGACGTTATACGCTCCGTATCAACGGTGAGGTCCAAACAATACGTCCGGATGTGAGCAACTGTTTCCGTCTTTCTTTGAAGAAAGGAGATGTTGTGGAAATTGCAGGGTCGAACGATAATAAATGATGTTTTTAAAAGCAGGGACGATGGGGGGATTCCTGTTGCAAACTGTCGTTCTTAATATGGCACTAAAATTAAGAGGATATTACTTTAAATGAGTAATATCCTCTTGTTGTTTATATATCTGGGTTGTTTACAGGTTTGCTATTTCTTCTTCCGTCAGTCCAGTACATTGGCTAATGACAGAGACCGGAAGTCCTTGTTTTTTCATGTTGAAGGCGGTTTGGCGAAGTCCTTCTACCTTTCCTTCAGCGAGTCCTTCAGCGAGTCCTTCAGCGAGTCCTTCGGCTTTCCCTTCCGCTTTCCCTTCTGCTCTTCCTTCTGCCAAGCCATCTGCCCGACCTTCATACCATCCGGTAAAAATAACGCTTTTTTGATAACGTATCGCTTCCATATCTCTGTAATAAGCTTGTTTCTCCGTATCATCCAATGCATCTATCCGCAACCGTTCTCGGGCTTCGGGCAATCCTTTGGCTGTTGCAGTCTTTTCTATTTCCCCCGTTTTTAGGAACTGTATCCATTCGTCCAGCGGAGTACGGGCTACTTTGTCGAACTCATTGACACGCAGTACGTAGTATTCCGGAAAAACGTCTCCGGCTTCTTTGCCCACGAACATCTCCCGTTGGTGAATGGATAACTGTAATATGTCTTCCGGTTCGTGCATCCCTTGGAATACTGTTTTCCCATGGTAAACGTAATCTTTGCCTTGCCCGAGGTCAAAATAGACTATGTTGACAGAATATACTTTGCGTACATTGCTATATTCATCTCCAAGCCCTATGTACTCGGTGATCGCTTTCGAAACTCCATATAGCATGCGGTGGAAATAATCCAATTCACGATTGTTCTGTACTTCGATGATAAGCAACTCACCTTTCGTGTCTTCTGCCAGTAGGTCTACGCGGTTGAACTTATCATGTGCATCCGTCTGGTTACCTTCACTTTCAAGGAATTTACATATTTTCAAGTCCTCTCCCAATAAGGTAGAAAGGAATCCTTCCAGCACGACATAATTGCTCTTATCGCGCAGCAGGCGTTTCATCGCCCAGTCAAAACGTATCAAATTTGAACTCATAATGGACAGTATTAAATCTCTATACGATACAAATATAACGTTTTATATTCGGAAATGCTCAGGGGGGATGATATTTTTATAGAATTGAGAACGAAGAAAGAAGGGGGAAGAGGAGAGGAGAGAAAATGCATACGTTGGAAGAGAAAGGCAAAGGAGGAAATTGGGGAATTTATGAAGTGCTATAATGTACCGCTTTTAGATATTTTATTGGCAAAATGTATACTTATGTTGCTTCTTTTAGCTTTGACGTTTCACTGGACTGGCCTTATAAGGAAGATGTTTTATACTTGCTAAGTCGAAATTCAATATTTATTTTGTCAGATTACTGTTGTTACTGTGTTGGATAGCTATTGCTAACGTGTCAGATAGCAATTGCCACTGTGTTAAATGGCTATTGCTACTGTGTTGGATAGCTATTGTCAACGAGTAAAATAGTCTTTTCTATCTCTTCATTTCCGGTGGATGCTTTTTGTCTAACAGAAAGATAGATGGGAATCTTTAAACCGATACTTACAGAAAGAAGAAAAGGATGAATTGCATACTGTGCAATCCATCCTCCTATATTTGCTTTCGAAGTGGAAAATCCAGATTGCTTTATAATCCGTTCTTTTCCACCAGACAAGGTTTGGGTCGTAAATACATCCGCTGCGCTCGTGCAGAAAATACAAAGTGTCAGTTTGACATTTTGGCTTGTGCTGTCTTATTTCACAAATTTCTTGCTTATTGTCTGTTTCGAAGTCAGCGTTGCTTTCAGGATATAGAACCCTTCAGGTAGCGCGTTGATGTCCAAGGTCTCTTCATGCTGAGAACCGCTGAAGACCTGGGTGGTATGCAAGCGTCCGTCAATGGAATAAACGGATGCACTGTAAACAGGTTTGGGAGCCTGCATAACCAAGCTCCCATTACTAATAAACATATTAAAAGAATCCGTACCGGAGTCCGTTTCAGTAACGATTCCGGTCGACCAACCCTCTTTTTCCAATCTATATAATCGGACATCTCCTGCAGGGACTGTACACTTCAGGTTTCCATCGTCCAAGTTTATACTTTCGCCTGTCCATAACTCTGTGATGTGTTTCACATCGGCTTCGTTTAGTCCCAGGCGTGACAAACTAACGGTTTCGGTTGCTGTTTTCGATGTGTCATAATTGAATACTACCAGATAGAAAGCATTTTTGGTATCGAGCATGTAGATCTTGTCTACACCGTAATTGTTGTCGAAGTGACTGAAGTTGACAGACATGTTTCCTTCAACCGGACTGAATGAACGTCCTAATTGTGCCACAGCATTGATGTCGGCATTAGTCGCTACTTTTTCTGCCTGTGTACGCAAGGTTTGCGTACCGGGGAATGATCCTTTCAGGCTGAAGTTGTCACCTAATAACATCGTACCGGTCATAGCTCCTGTAGTCAGGCGGATTCGGTTGGCTCCTTCCGAGCAGTCTTTGAATACTAGATGATCAGGGTCGTTGTAGGGATATACACGATCTAACCACCAGCCGAATGTCAGGCTGTTGAGCATATACTGGCTATTGTCAATGGTACCCCATGCATCACAAGAGATGCGTCGAGCGTGTCCGTATTGTGACGGGAAAATGGGAGCGATGGAAAGGTCGATGAACATATCTTCCCCACAAGCATCTACAAAATATTGCATACCATAGTTATACGCTTGTATACCGGTTGTGATATCGGGATTGTAGAACTTGTCGGCTTCCAACGTACCGTTGTTGATGAAGTCGATCTTTACGTACTTGAATCCCCAGTCTTTAAAACGTTTCACCTGATAGTCTATGCGTGCCAGTGTACCCGGATGTGTCGGGTCGAGTGCGTACGATTCGATCTTACGGCGTTCTCCTCCGGCGGTGATGATGATGTCACTGTATTTGTATTTTCCGTTGGTACCTTCCACGTCCCAATCGTCCGTTGCACTTCCCCAGAAGGAGAATGGTGTCCAGTAGATACCCGGAATCTGCCCGTTAGCTTCGCAATGTTTTACGAAGTCTTTCAGTTGCTGTTCGCTAAAGTTGTCCCAGTAAGAATCGAGTACCATGTATACTTTTCCATTTTCATTGTGGAAGTTCTGTGGTTGAAGTGTGGATTTGAAATAATCGGATACATCGATGGCACCTTCATAGTTCACTTTCTCAGCCATACCGCCCCAGCTCTGCCATGCAAAGATGGTACCTTTCTGCCAGGACAGCGGAGGAGTGACAAGAGCCGTTGCTTCACCGATTGTTTCAAGACCTTTGCGCCAATCGTTGAAGTAACCTACAAGGATTTTAGGAGATTTGATGCGTTTCCCTTTCAGACTTCCGTGATGATAGATGGCGGGACCTTTTTCCGGACGAACGTCGTTTGTGTTGGCATCTACCAATCCACCGAACACTTCAAGGCTTCTTAAGCGGTTGGTGCTTGAACTGCCGTAATTGATACCTGTTTTCCAGTTATCATGTTCTATAGAACCTAAGCACAACCCTTGGCGGCTGATGACATCGTAAATGGCAGTTACTTCGCAAGAGGTGGAACTGATTCCCCAAGGATTGGCAGAATAACCACGGAAGCTGTCATTGTCGAATGGCACGTAAAGTAGCCGATTATCTCCTTCAGCGGGAAGGAAAGTACTGCTGGTCTTGGTCATGATAGGAGCAATCCAGTTGCAGCTGCTCTGTTGGTCGGATACCAGAAAAGCTTCTGTCAGCAAGTAATCCTGTGATGGATAAAAGTAGAAAACCTGTTCTAGTGATTCTTTTCCAGAAAGACCGGAATAGATATAAGTATATTTTTCTCCGTCACCGAAAACATCGGATATACTTTCCTTTTTGAGGGTAGCGTTGGGATAATCGTTACTTTTCAGTTCTTCTCCGTTGGCATTGACTGCCTGTACGAAGACTTTTTTCAGGAGAGTCAGATCCTGATAAACATAAGTCACGGTCTTGCTGCTTTCGTCAAATGTGATTTGCCACTTTCCGTAACTGATGTCGAGATCGCCTGCAACGGCAGTATGTGCCGTGAGGCACAAACTGCTGATAAGGCAACATAGATTTCTTTTTAAAAAGTTCTTTCTCATTCGATGGTTACTTTAATAGTTTCTTGGTAATTTGCTGTACGAACTTGTACGATGTATATATTCCTATTGAAAACTGAATTCATATAATTGCCCGGTTGCACGGTCTCGGTGGCTATTGCCTGTCCTACGCTGTTATAAACGGTGATTATAGCTGCTTCGTCTGACTGAAGATAAATTTTTCCGTCAGTAACCTTGATCAGATTGTCTTTGTCCGCTTCGAGTTGGCCGATGCCTGTGCCGATCTCTTTGGAAGTGGCGAAAGTGCTTCCCAGTTTACCTTGATCGATGGTTTGTACTCCCCATTCTTCGATATCGGCAGCCGGAATGTTCAATGTGTATGACAAAGAAGTCAGTGCATTGTTGCAATCGCCCAGACTTAATGCACCGGTTGACAGATTGGCTGGCACAAGTGAAATGATCTGGTCGTTTTTCAGCTTAATCACAAGGTTGTAACGTAAAGCTGATACCGGAGTCTGTGTATCGCTTCCTGCAGACCAACTGAAAGTGACGTTATTATCACCAGCAGTGGCTTTGAGCCCAGTCGGTGAGGCCGGAGCGGTGTTCTTGGCAGTATTGCCGCCATTGTGGTAAATACCGAATGTAGCCGGATCATTATATCCCATAGCTGCCATGTCGACGAAACCATCATTGTCATAGTCATACAGCCCGACGACGGCACCGCTTCTGAAGCCCATGACAACATCGGTTTTGATATCGAATGTATTATTGTCTTTGTTTAGTACGAATATAGTCATAGATGCGTCATTGTCACCGTTCCCGGCATAAACAAGATCCATTTTTCCGTCGCCATTCACATCTGCCCAGTCTACACCGCTTTTCTGTACTTTAGGAAGATCTGCTTCCATCTTTCGGAAGGGAACAGCGGTATCTCCTGTGTTCAGGTAGATGGCACAACTCTTATCCCAGTTTCCCCCGATATAAGTTTCGCCACTGTAGAAAAGATCTTGGTGTCCATCTCCATTGATATCCACCCATGTGATCTGTCCTTTTTGCGTACCGCTTACGATGCCACCTTCGCTTTGGTCGATCGCGATCTTTTCGAATTTACCGTTACCTAAGTTATGATAGAGTACGGAATAAGTGGCATCATTTCCCCAACCTGTGGCTATCAGGTCTGGTCGTCCGTCATTGTCATAATCGCCCCATGCTAATGATCCGCTACCTAATGTCGGAAAGCTTTCTCCATCGAGGGCATTGTCTGCTTTGCTAAAAGTTCCGTCACCATTGTTGTTGTGATAGAGTACGATGCGGCGTTCTTTATCGAAAGTTGCGATATCTTGGTATCCGTCATTATCGTAATCGGCTATAGCGATGAACCCGGTGTACAATGCCTCTTCTTCATTGTCCATATCTTCTATTTGGAAGTTGGAAACTACTTTGAAGCTATTTCCTTTCGTGTTTTTATATAGTTTGGCTTCTCCATAACCGGCATAGAGCAAGTCCACATATCCATCGTTGTTATAATCAATAGGTGCAAGTACTTTGTCCCAGGTTTCATTGAGTTCGATCTTTGCGCTCAGGTCTTCCGATTCGAAATCATTACCCCTGTTGCGAAGTAATGCGGCTTTGATGGTCCAATTGTCGTTCAGGTCACGTCCTTTGACTGCCATATCCATTTTGCCATCCATGTTATGATCCATCCATACGAAGTTTCCGTGGAATAGCTTGTTGCTACAAGGTAGTTCGATGGCAGAGTAAGAAGGAGCAGTTTGTGCCGATGCTCCGATAGCGGCAAGTAATGCCATCCCGGCAAGGGATGTTTTTAGTTTGTTTGATCTCATGGTTGTAGTATTTTTATCAGGTTATTGTTTCTTATTTGTAACCGCTTCCTCATTCAGTTGTAAACTGAAGGGAAGGAAGCGGTTAGGTTAGTTTTAAGTTGTTTAATCGTTATCTGTATCCTTCGTTCTGATCATCATCCGTAATATCCGGATTTAATTTTATTTCTGAATCAGGGATAGGCCAGTAGATGTTGTGCTGGTCAATTGTTCCGTTCATTTTCGTCCATTTATTGCGCTCTTTGGTCAGTTCAACGAATTTGCCGGTACGTAATAAGTCTATTTTACGCCACTTCTCTCCGAATAGTTCACGCATGCGCTCATCCATGATCTTAGTCCGGAAATCTTCTTGTGACATGCCTTTGTCCCATTTCATTTCGGTCGGGAGATCAAATTCCCATGCACGTTCGCGTACCTTATTTACTTCGGCTACAGCTTCTGCGGTCTGGCCTAATTCATTAAGACATTCTGCATAGCTCAGCAATACATCTGCATAGCGGAGTACAGGGATATTCTTTCCTGATTTCCACATGTTTTTTACATCAAATCCGGAGTGTGAATCCGTACGAAAGTCTTCGTATTTTTTGATATGTGGCTTCAGCTCATCGTGATCATCACCTAAGTCTTCCCACAAAATATTTTTTAAATCGGGAGTCTGACCATAATATGTGAAATTATAACGAATATTTTCATCGCGACGGATGTCACCCTCTTCCCAAAGACCGCCATCTTCTATATCAGAGTATGCATATTCAGTCGGTACTGCATGGTCATAGCCGGAGAAGTAGCATTGATCTCCAAAATAGCTTTGTACAGCCCGACTACCAATCTGGAATTGAATTTGATTAAAGTCAGTAGTGACGTTAAACTGCAATTCCCAAATAGATTCTTTCGTGTTTGTGATTTTGTAATCCCATAAGTCAGCATAATCCACTAATTGGAATCCACCTTTTATTACTTCCTCAAATGCTGCTTTAGCTTTGTTAAAGTCACGTAATCCAGTCTCTATTGGAGCTGACATATAGGCCTTCCCCAGTATTGTATAAGCGGCATAACAGGTTGCACGTCCCGGAGTATTCTCTTTCGGAGTATATTTGGCTGCTCTTTCCAAATCAGCGATTATGAATTTCCATGTATCTTCTAAAGATTGCCGTCCATATCCCAGTTCGCCATTTAAGATTTTCTCAAGATCGATTGTCGGTATACGTCCCCAATACATGGCCAGCTCATAATCGAGAAAACCACGAATAAAGCTCGCTTCACCTACTAATTGAGCTTCTTTACTTCCTACTACTAAGTCATCGTTATTTAAGACTCTGATGATTTTGGCAGCAGCGGTCACTTGTGCCCAACGCAGATTCCATTCTTGTTCTATTTTACCTTGCAATGAATTCAGATTTGCATCATATTTGTCCAATGCTCCTCGTTCTGCACCTGATTTCAGCGCTTGGTAAGCACCACTCTGTATTTCATCTGTGCCGACAGAAGGTATCCAAAAGTGTTCATCTTTCCAACACTCGCGCCATTTAGTATAGATACCTTGTAAGTTCAGTTCTGTATAATCTAAATCTGTATAGATTTCTTCTTCTGTTAAAGCTTTCTGACAATTTTCTGTAAGAAAGTCGGAACAGGATGTCAATGCTCCACAGGCTAATATGGCCAAAGACAATCTTTTGATATTATTATATATTCTCATGATTCTTGGATTAATAAGGTTAAAAACTAAAGTTCAGACCGAATACATACATTTTTGTAGGAGGATATCCCCAATCTCCTGTTTCAGGATCAAAACCTTTATATTTCGTTGCACAGAATAGATTACTACCGGTTACATATAGCCGGAGATTACTGATTTTGGCTTTGGCTAACATGCTTGAAGGGAAGTTATATGCTAACGTCAAAGTAGCCAACCTCAAATAAGAAGCATTCTGTAAAGTGAAATCCGATTCGGAAGGAGAATAACGGTTATAGTCTGTTGCATTGGTTACGACACGTGGGAATTTTGCACCTGTATTATCAGGTGTCCAGCGGTCTTTCAAATCGGGTGTAGCCATACTTAATCCAACGCTGCTAGCCAATGATTCATAGTAAGGACTGATTTTTTTGGCTCCGTAGGAATAGTTGAATACGGCATTCAGTGTAAATCCTTTGTAACTGAAATCTGTAGAGAAACCACCGTAGAATTTAGGATCGCTTTTGCCAACGATTGTGCGATCATGTTGGTCTATAATGCCATCAGGTTTGCCGTCAGGACCGGAAAGATCGAGTACATAGATATCCCCTAATCCAACTGTTTTTCCGTAATAAGTAATACCTTCCCACTGTTCGCGATTGGATTCGTTAGCAATGCCTCCATATTTATAGGTGTAAATGCTATTAAGCGATTGGTTCAGGAAAACACTTTTTTCGCGTTCATTTTCGTTGCTCAGGATATCCGCTCCTTCATAAAGCTCTGTTACTTTATTTTTGTCCATTGAGTAATTGACGCTAAGGTTCCAGTTGAAATCTTTTGTCTTAATAATGTTAGCGTTTATAGTAGCCTCAAATCCTTTGTTTTCTACAACTCCAATATTACCCCATGTTTGGTTGTAACCGAATGTTCCTGGTAAATCGTATTTTTGTAACAAACCTTCGTTCTTAATAAAGAATCCGTCTAAGGATACGCTGAGCCGATCGTTGAGGAAACTCATATCAATGCCTATGTTAGTTTGTTTTTGGCTCTCCCAAGAAATGGAAGGATTACCGCGCAAACCGGTACCGGAATAGGTTGGAATTCCATCATTAATTGTTGAATAATAAAGAGTGGCATAAACAAAGTCTTCAATGTCTTGATTACCTACTGCACCGTAACCAGCACGTAGTTTTAAGCGATCAAAGATATTCTGATCTTCCATGAACGCCTCATTTGTCATTTCCCATGCTAATGAGAAAGAGGGGAATAGTCCCCAACGATTTCCGTCTGCAAATTTAGAAGAACCGTCATAGCGGAGAGTAGCAGTAGCAAAATAACGTTTATCATAATCATAGTTGGCACGTCCAACAAAAGAAACCAATGTCTTTCCTGTGAAATCGGAACCAATGTAAGTCTTATTTTTTAAAGCAGCCCCGGCCAAGTCTTTGTATGTCAGATCATCACTAGCAAAACGGCTACCTTCTGCTTTTGTGTAGTTAGTGTTAATACGGCTGGTACTTGTGCTAAACAAAGCGTTGATACGGTGTTTGCCGATTGTTTTGTCGTATGTGATAGAGTTATCCCATTGCCAGTTCATATATTCCCAACGTTCATGTTTGGCTTTTGAGTCCCCTTCGTTACCACGGATAGATTCCTGAATTCCGGTAGGAGTATACTCATACCATGCTTGTGTAGAATAATCGATAGCAAAGCTAGTACGGATATTCAAGCCTTCAATTGGATTAATGTTCAGGAAGTTAGAAGATGTGATACGGTTACGAGTACGGTCGCGTATTACTTCCAGCGAGTTGAACGGGTTGTAATCGTTATTGTTTTCTTCCGAGTGTGCTCGATAGAAAAGAGTCAGATAATCTTTATCGTGACGGGTAGCGTCATCTTTGTATGGGTTGTAATTCAATAAAGGGTTTGCCCATAAAGCTTTGTTATAAACGTCATCTGAGGGCATACCGTCTTTTACGTGGTTGAAAGAAGTATTTGTACCTACTTTTAACCAAGATTTAATGTTTGTTTCCGCATTTACACGACCGGAATATCTTGTTTGTTCGGTAGTTTTCACCAGACCTTTTACGTCGGAGTAACCTAAACTAATATAAATGCTGCTATTATCAGTACCTTTAGAGAAACTGATGTTGTGATTCTGTTGGTAGCCAGTCTGTACTACCTGATCCAACCAGTCATAAGATTGTCCGCTACGATAAGTATCGAATTCTTGATCGTGGAAGGCAATGTTTGTCTTCAGCAGTGTATTGTCGATATAGTCCTGACGGTTTCCATCTGGATTATTATACATATAACCATTGGCAAAAGCGTCTAAACGCAAATTAAATAATTCCTGTGCGGACATAGTTTTCGGGCGTTGTGACATTTTGGTGATACCAAACCAACCATCGTAGTTGACTTTGCCTACTCCTTCTTTTCCTTTCTTTGTAGTAATCAGGACAACACCATTCGCACCACGTGAACCATAGAGGGCAGTGGCGGATGCATCTTTCAATACCTGAACGGATGCTACATCGTTTACGTTGATGGAATTGAAACCACCTTGGTCGTTACCCATAACCAGCCCGTCTATTACATAGATCGGAGTACTTCCGGAGTTGATTGTGTTTACACCGCGAATCTTAATACTTGAATCATCGCTCGGTTTGGCGGCTGTATTGATCATCACACCGGCTACACGTCCTTGCAGGGCTTCGTTGATAGTAGTTACGGGTTTTTCTTCCAGCACTTTGGACGAAACTTGTGAGATGGCACCTGTCAGGTCGCTTCTTTTCATGGAAACACCCACTACGACCACCTCTTCCAATGCTTCGGCATTTTCTTTCAGTATGATTTTTAATGAAGTCTGAGAAGCGATTTTTACTTCTTGAGTCAGATAACCTATATAGGAGATAACGAGTGTGGCTCCTTGGGGGGCATTAAGAGAAAAGTTTCCATCAATATCGGTGATAGTACCGTTTGTTGTGCCTTTCTCTGTTACGTTTGCTCCAATAATCGGTTCGGAATTTACGTCTATAACCTTTCCGGTAATAGTCATGTTCTGGGCGAATAGTCCGGGACAACACCCTAACATAGTCAAGATCAAACAAATCAGTTTTACTTGTTTCATGATTATTAGTTTAAGAATTAATAAATATGTTTTTATTTCAATGCATTGGTTTTTACTTCAACATCCGGTGTTTTTCTATACTTCTATTAGGAATGATAGGATGATACCACCTTTGTTTTGGTATGACAAAGATAGATGCTCGAAATATCATGATAAGGTGTAAACTCGGCAATAATTGTGATTTTTGATGCAACGTTCCTTTTAGGATGCCTTGTGGATGCTCTTTTCTACAAAAGAGTCTTTTTTTGCATCATTCGTAATAACTGAATTATCCTACGAAAATTGTGTATGTTATGTGCGTTAACGGTGAAAAGGAGGAGTTTTAACTTTCCCCTTTCCATTAAAGAAACAAGAATAACGGTCAGTTCATGGTAATACGTAAACTAAGTATGAAATACCCTTATTCTTTAATGGATTCATAACTGGTAATGAGTTTTGGAATATGGACGATATAACTTCCGATGATTAAAACAAGATGTTTTTTCATATAATGGATGATAAATAGTAAGATAATCCATATGAATGATAAGATTATCTATTTCTTTTTTGCTTGTTACCCGCTTATTTTGCACTCTCTCTGTTGTGGGATAATCAAGATTCATGTCTGGGATGCATATAGTTCATATCCGGAGTTAAGTATTCGCTTATTGAAAGAATAAATCATATAATTATTAAATACGATAAAATGGAAGTAAAAAGAAAAATGAGCAAGAGATTAGTCGGCTTGCTTTTGTTGGCTTCGGCTTTTGGGCTTTCCGCGCAAACGAAACAGGTGTACTTGCATAGTGACGATCCTGCTGTTGTCTGGAAGCTGAAACCGCAGGCGGAAGTAAAAGCCGATGCAGACGCACTGTGTACACCCGGTTACAACACATCGGCATGGGTAGATGCCGTAGTTCCGGGAACAGCCTTTACCGCTTATGTAAATGCCGGATTAGAGAAAGACCCGAATTTCGGTGATAACATTCATCAGGTAGACCGTGCCAAATATGACCGTAGTTTTTGGTATCGTACCGAATTCAAAGTACCCGCTGATTTTAATAAAGAACTTATCTGGCTGAACTTTAACGGTGTAAACCGTAAGGCGGAGGTTTATCTGAACGGGCATCAACTGGGTACGTTGGATGGATTCATGCATCGCGGCCGTTTCAATGTGACGGAGATTGTAAAAAGGAAGGGGAAAAATGTAGTGGCAGTATTGGTACATATGCCCCAGACTCCATTGGCGAATTGCGGTAGCCCGACTTACCTGTCGAGCGGAGGCTGGGATTGGATGCCGTATGTCCCGGGTTTGAATATGGGTATTACCGATAAGGTATATCTCAGTAATACAGGCAAGGTGACGATGATCGATCCTTGGATACGTTCCGATTTACCTTCCCGTGCCCGTGCCGACTTGTCTGTCCGGCTGGAAGTGAAGAACAGTGGCGATAATACCGTCAAAGCTTTTGTGACAGGAACCATCAAGCCGGGAGATGTCACTTTCAGTAAAGAAGTAGAGTTGGGAGCGAATACTACTTCCATAGTCAGCTTCGATAAACGCTATTATCCGCAATTGATGATCGACAGTCCTAAACTATGGTGGCCGAACGGTTATGGCGAACCTAACTTATACACTTGTACCTTTGAAGTAAAAGTGGACGGAAAGGTTTCTGAAACCAAGGATGTGACTTTCGGCATAAAGAAATATACGTATGACAAAGAAGGAAATACCTTCCACGTATATATTAATAATGTACCGGTATTCGTGAAAGGTGCCAACTGGGGAATGTCGGAATACATGTTGCGTTGCCGCGGTGCGGAATACGACACCAAGGTTCGCTTCCATAAAGAGATGAACTTTAACATGATACGCAACTGGCTCGGCTCCGTTACCGATGATGAATTCTATGAGGCTTGTGATAAATACGGCATCATGGTATGGGATGACTTTTGGATCAACTCGAACCCGAACCTGCCTTATGATCTGAATGTCTTCAATAACAATATGATGGAGAAGATCAAGCGCGTACGCAACCACCCGAGCATTGCCGTCTGGTGTGGTGACAACGAGTCCAATCCGCAACCTCCGTTGGAAGGCTGGATGGCAGAGAATATCAAGACCTTTGATGGTGGCGATCGTTACTTCCAGGCGAATTCACATGCGAACGGCCTGACCGGTAGCGGTCCGTGGGGGGCATTTGAACCCCGTTTCTATTTCACTAAATATCCGGATGGTTTGGAAGGTGATCCGGCACGTGGCTGGGGATTCCGTACGGAGATCGGCACAGCGGTTATGACCACTTTCGAAAGCTTCCGGAAGTTCATGCCTGAAGAACATTGGTGGCCGCGTGACGAAATGTGGGATAAGCATTATTTCGGTCCGAATGCCTTTAATGCAGCCCCTGACCGGTATGATGCTTCCATCACCCGGAATTTCGGCAAGCCCGCAGGCATTGAAGATTATTGCCGTAAAGCACAGCTTATCAACCTGGAATCGAACAAAGCCATGTATGAAGGCTGGCTGGACAGGATGTGGGAAGATGCTTCCGGCATCATGACTTGGATGGGGCAATCGGCTTATCCTTCCATGGTATGGCAGACGTATGACTATTATTACGACCTGACAGGGGCTTACTGGGGATGTAAATCCGCTTGCGAACCGGTACATATCCTTTGGAATCCCGTGACAGACGGTGTGAAGATTGCCAATACCACGGCACGTGACCTGGAAGGACTTACAGCGGAAGTCAAAGTCTTCAACTTGGACGGTAAACCGGTAGCTGCCTATACCAAATTGGCTAAAGTGAATTCTCCCAGCAATTCCACCATCCAATGTTTTACTATCGACTTTAACAAGGAACGAAAGAACCTCTCCTTGGGTAAACCCACCTATGCTTCCAGTACTTCTTACGGACAGCCATCGGATGCTACTGATGGGAAGAAAGATACCCGTTGGGCTGCTTCGAAAGCTGATAACGAATGGATCTATGTCGATCTGGGCAGTGTACAGCCGGTCGGAGGAGTCCGACTGGACTGGGAGGCTTCTTTCGGAAAGGCCTATAAAATACAGGTTTCCGATGATGCCAAGAACTGGAAGGAAGTTTATAAAACAGACGAAGGGCGTGGCGGAGTTGATGAGATCACCTTCCCTGAAGTCGAAGCTCGCTACGTCCGCATGTTCGGCATTGAACTGGGCTGGTGGTTCGGTTATTCCTTATGGAGCTTCGATGTGCTGAGTGGCACACAACCCAGCGAAGGATTGAGTGATGTCCACTTTATCCGCCTGACTTTGAAAGACCAGTCCGGTAAGGTGATTTCGGAAAATAACTATTGGCGTGGTAACGACCGAATGGACTTTACAGCCTTGAACACAATGCCGAAAGCCAATCTTAAGGTAACATCCAGACTGGTGAAGAGTAATGGTAAAGCCGAAGTGCAGGCCATGATAACGAATCCTGCCTCTGCCAAGGGTGCGGCCTTTGCCGTACACGTACAGGCTTACCGTACATCGGACGGGGAGCGCATTCTGCCTGCCCTGATGAATGATAATTATTTTACCCTGATGCCGGGTGAAAAGAAGCATGTGAATATCACATTCGATGAGGAATTGCTGGACGGAGGTTCTTACAAATTGGAAGTGACTCCCTACAATAACTAATCAGCCATTCCGATAAATCAGTCGCAACTTTGCTACAATAACTATCCGCTGCTTCGGTATGAAGTCCGGTTTATAAAAAAGGAGGAAAGTCCAATTTCCTCCTTTTTTCTTTTTAAAGCATCCTTTTAGAAGGAATAATGCGTCAAAAGTATTAAATATTGGCGAGTTTACATTCTACTTGGATGCATAAAACGTCCATCTTTGCCGTACCGAGACATAAGAGAACATTCTCATTCCTGATTCCAAACCGGAAAGACGGTAAGTCCCCTTTTATGTTGAAGCGTACATCAATGCATTGAACCGAGATCCTATTTATTAATTCTTAAACTAATAATCATGAGAGTAAAGCTACCTTGTTTTACACCGAATTTGCAAATGAATCGTTTGCGGAATTTCAATAAGAGTATATTGACTTTGACTTTCTGCTGCCTGCCGTTTCTGAACGTTGCCGGTCAGCAAATGACTGCGTTCGAAAGAGTGGGAACGGATGATGAGTCCGTTCAGGAATATTTTCCGGGTGAACACCGTGCCCGGCCCGTATTGGGCGATTATACCAATAGCGGATATATGGGACTGTTCAGTGGCGGGCAAGACTTGGGAGGTTCGTCCGGTTGGTATGCCGATCCCCGTTGGGGCGATTTGGGCGATGGCACGTTTGCCAATCCTATTCTGAATGGCGATTATTCCGATCCCGATGTAATCCGTGTAGGGAATAAGTATTATATGATCTGCTCCGAATTCCACTTTATGGGCATACCCGTTCTTGAATCGGAAGATATGGTGAATTGGACGACCATCGGGCAGATATTTGGTCGTATCGACCTTCCTGGATATTCGGAGATGAATCGTTACGGAGAAGGCAGTTGGGCACCCGCCCTTCGTTATCACGATGGAAAGTTCTGGATGTTCGTTTGTATGCCTAACGATGGATTGTTTATGTCGACGGCTACCGATCCTGCCGGTCCTTGGACTCCTTTGTATTGCGTGAAGGAAGTGAAAGGTTGGGAAGATCCTTGTCCGTTATGGGATGAAGACGGGCAGGCTTATATAGGCCGTAGCCAGTTGGGTGGCGGTCCGATTTATATCCATAAGATGAGTCCGGACGGCACCCGTCTGCTCGATGAAGGACAGAAGGTTTATGAAGGTCCTGTAGCCGAGGGAACCAAACTCTTCAAGAAGGACGGTTATTATTATATCAGTATCCCCGAAGGCGGAGTCGGCTCAGGTTGGCAGACTGTGATGCGTTCTCAGAGCATCTATGGCCCGTATGAATCAAGACGTGTCCTGGAAATGGGAGTAACGAAGGTGAACGGCCCGCACCAAGGTGCTTTGGTTGATACCCCCGAAGGCGAATGGTGGTTTTATCATTTCCAGTCAGCCGATCCGCAGGGACGGGTAGTACACTTGCAACCGGTAGTCTGGGAAGAGGGCTTCCCCGTTATCGGTGAGGATTATGACAAGAACGGAGTCGGTGAGCCGATGAAGGTTTGCAAGAAACCTTCTATAAGCAGCAACATAAAACCCCATGCACCCCAGTCAAGTGATGATTTCTCTTCCGATAAACTGGCTGTGCAGTGGCAGTTCAATCATAACCCGGTAGATGCGAACTGGTCGCTGACCTCCCGCCCCGGTTGGTTGGAGATCAAAGCGTTGAAAGCCGACAATGTGCGCATGGCACTTAACCAGTTTACCCAAAAGACGATGGGGTATCGGGGAGAAGCTACCATCTGCCTGGATTATTCGGCAATGACCGAGGGACAACGTGCCGGACTGGAATGCATTGGTGGTAAATTCTGTGGTGCGGGTATCTGTATGCAAAAAGAGAATGAAACGCTGCAACCTGTCATCTATTTTGAGAACGAAGGCGAGGTGAAACTGATAAAAACAATCGAAAAAGTCGATGCTCCGGTGATTTACGTGAAGTTGGCAATCGATGCGCTGAACAATAAACACCAGTTCTCCTACAGCTTGGACGGACAGAACTACGTGGATTGTGGCGACACCTTTCAGGAAAGTTCCCGTGACTGGAAAGGTTCCCGTGTCGGAATTTATTCGTACAATACGAAAGAAGCATCCGGTAGTGCCTGGTTCGATTCATTCGACTACAAGTACGATGGCCCCGGTGGTTTAGTAACAGAAGAATAACAAAGGAGGACAAAAACATGAAGAAAATTATGATAGCCTGTTTGCTCGCTGTTCTTTCATGGACGGGTGCATCCGCCCATGTCTGGGATGAATTGGCAATTCTCGTCCGTCGCAACAGCGATGGCACTTTCACACTTGAGAAAGATTCTTATTTACCTATCAGCACCTATACGAATGCTGTGTTTTTCGATTACAACAACGATGGCAACCTCGACTTGCTCATTATGGGGCAGGGAGGCGACTGGAACATCAGTGCGGATGTCAAGATGGTGGTCCTGTACCGTAATCTGGGAGCTGACTACGACTATCGTTTTGAGAAAGTGGCAGCACCGGGATTCCTGCAATATAAAGATGAGGGAATTTATAATCCTGTCTCCGTGGGCGATTACAACCACGATGGATATACGGATGTCGTAGTGATGAACTACCATGACGGACGGCATGTCGATCTGTATCTGAACGACCGCGGTACCGGAAACTTTATCCGTCAGGAGCAACAGTCTTTCGAAGCGGCAACCAACGGATCGGTCATGTTTGGCGATATGAACAACGACGGTTGGCTCGATATAGAATTCTCCGGTTACGGTGACCAGAGTCCTACTACCCTCAAAACGTATATCAATAAAAAAGACGGAACCTTTGCCGATGAGACCCCTTCCAACCTGAGCGGTGCTTTCCAGGGACAGTCTTCCTTGGCGGATATCGATGGCAATGGTACGCTCGATATCCTGAGTACGGGTAACAATACGAACTGGGCCTGCCTCGCTTCCTTGTATTATAATACCGTGGGACAAGACGGCACATGCAGCTACCGATATGTTTCCGAGGAGGAGAGCGGCATACTGGGCGTAAGCCGTGCCACCCCGTTGATAGCAGATTTCAATGGCGATGGTCTGATGGATATGGTCATCAATGGAGAACCCAGTGACGGATCGGGCTTCCGTAACCGCATATACTATCAGACAACGGAAGGCAAGTTCATCATGGACACCTCCTACCCTGTTGTTCCTGTCAACCAAGACGGAGGCATCAACATGGGCGACACCAATGGTGACGGTAACATGGACCTTATTGTCGGTGGATACATCGGTACATATGATGAAACACCGGCTGCTTATTACTCGTCCCCATTGCGCATTTATGAAAACAATCCCCGAAAGAAAGGTCTTGCAGGCAATACCTTTCCTGAACCTCCTGCCGGAATCACCGCCCGTATGGATGGCGAAGAACTCGTAATCACCTGGCAGCCCGGTTCCGATAAGGAAACCTCCGAAGCTGCATTGCGCTATAACATCTTTGTCCGTAATGATGACACCGGAGAGTTGTATACGATGATTCCCGTTGACATCGAGACCGGTAAGCTGAAAGTGGGCAATGATTTGCAGACGTCTCTCTCTTCCGCTATCCGTTCCTACCGTATGAATATATTCGGAGGAGGCAATTATACGGTGGGTGTCCAGACATTAGACCAGTCGTATGCAGGTAGCACGTTTGCAACCACCACCCTCGTTGCCACAGGACTTCGCCAAGTGGAGGCCGTCCGTCACTTCAGGGTGGTTACGGCAGATACCGGATTGGTAGTTCGTGGTGCTGATAACCATAAAGTAACTGTCTATGCCGCAGATGGAAGGACTGTGAACACAGGCTTTTCCAATACACTGATTCCCTTGTCGCAAAGAGGCGTTTATATCGTTGCAGTCAGCGGTGAAAGCAACCGTCTGAAATGTACCTATTAGGAATGTATGGAATTACCCCTTGTAACTCTTTGAAATATAAGGCGTAAGGTATCAATTGTTATAAATGGACATAAAAAACATCCGGATGTTGTATACCAAAACATCCGGATGTTGTTATATAGAACATGGGGATGTTTTTAATTAGAACATCCCCATGTTTTGATTATTAATTAGGATGAAAAATATTCCCCGTCTTAAGATTCCTCCGCTTCGAAAGCCTAGAATGATGTCTTCAAAAAGTATATCCATTGGATTGAACGTAGATATTTGCCTACCATTCAGCCTTTGCGAATATTTTTAAGAAGTGTTTTGCATACGCAGCACCCCTTTAAGTGAGAGAATATCTATTTCTTTGTTATTTCTTTTAGCAAACATTCCTTTTTGTTATCATAACTCCATCGTTTATTCTTCTTCTATTTGAATTCTAGGAATAATTCTTTATATTTGCGAAGGCTGTTGTTAAAACCTGACTTCGTATAGCAATATATCTAAAGAGGTTTGACCTATAAAAAATCTGGCTTATGAGATCATCTCTGTCTTTTTTCTTTTTAGTTATCCTTACATGTCAAATTTCCGTCCAGTTCTCTTTGAACCGTTCGTGTAACTTGTCCTGTACGGGTGTCCCCCAAAACTTTAACCGGAAGGCACACTTGTATGGAGTGCCACCAGTTTGCGTTGATTCCTAGGAATAATTATTTGTAAATCCTGCAATAAAAGTTTTATTTTCAACTTGAATAGAATGATGGAAGATTTATTTACCTGTAAATTAGAAGAGAGTAGGCAAAAGAGAAAGCTTTTGTCTATTTATGATGATAAGAATGATATCTATAGTTTTAGAGTAGGCATTGTAATAATGATGTTTTCTGATTCTGTATTGATTGTCCAATTTAATAAGCGAGGAGAGAGTAATGGATATATCCTTTTGCGATTAGTAGATATTTTCAAAATAGAAGAAGATACAAAATATTTGATAAGATGGTCGGCTTTGCTTTCTTTAGAAACCGACTTTGTTCCATTTCAAACAAGTTCAGTGCCTAATCCCCGTTGGATAGAAGAGTATGGAATTGATTACATTATTGAGATGTGTAATATAGAGAAAAAGATGGTTACTATATGGCTGATTTATGAAGACAGTTTTACAGGATTTATTACTTATTATAATGGGAACGAATTATTAGTTTCCGTTTATACCGATCAGGGGATTTTCGATGGGGTGACGGTTGTAGAATATAAGAATATACGAAGTCTCGCTTTTGACAGTGCAGACGAAAGAGCAGTCATGAGAATGATCGGTCATGGAGGAAATGCTTTATGAAAGTACAACATAGGATTTTGGAAATATTGAAACAAAGTAGACAGGAAAGGGGTATTCTTGCTTTTTACGATAATGTGGACGATGCATCTTGCTTTATAGTAGGATATGTTGAAGTGCTATTTAAAAACGCTCTGTTAGTAGCTACATTTGATGAAATGGGAGTGGATGATGGTTTCATATTATTGAGATTTGAGGACTTCTTTAAAATAGAGAAAGGTTCATTATATTTAAAACAGTTGTTGAAGAAGAGCTATTTTCATCCGGATTTTACTCTTTTGTCCGAAAAGAAAGGGCTCATCCATAAAGATGGGATTAATAGTATGATTGATACGTGCAAGAGCTATTCTATTCTTGTCACAATCCAATTGATTTACGGAGATTACATAACCGGAATAATTTCTGATTATGACGGAAAGGCTTTATCTATTACAGTATACTCAGTGCAAGGCTTTTGCGCTGGAGTGGTTTTAATTAAAAAAGAAGATATAAGGGGGATTGCTTTTGAAAGAAATAAAGAAAGAGAGATTGCCGTGTTTGTAGATAAAGAATATTGAGTTTGAATGAAAAAGATATACGAGTGTTTACATTGGCTTATAATCAAATAAGATGAACGATCATTATTTTAGAATTTGTGGTTTATATGTGTTACAAAATATTTCTGATTTACTTTAGAATTGGTTTAAATATTATTGATTAAGGCTGAGCTATTTAAATACCTATGTATAAAAGGATAATTATCTTATTTCTGTTGCTTATTGGCATGTTTACGCCGAATGGCTCCATTAAAAGTTTGTTGATCGCTCAAAGTTGCAGTCAGCAAATAGATGCAGGCACTACGCAACCTGTGGGTGCTTCGGCAACCTTGAGAGTGAATAGACAGATACCTGAAGGCATCTGGGGTGATTTTTCTTATTTGGATATTCTGAAGAAATATGATTCCGTTTCGAAAGCGGACAGTATCTTTGGAAACCGGATAATCCAACTTCAGATAGAAGATGGAAATCTATATGCCTCTGGCCCATATTCTCAAGAAAGCACTCCTCTCGAAGAGAACTTATATGATATCAAGTTGATCGATGATGAAAATCTGGTGCTTATCGATCTTAATACTGGCGATAGACAAAGAATGCAAAAGATTGTATATGATATAAGTAAGTTCCAATATTATGAGATATTTAATTTGGTCTTGAATAAAATGCGGTTCATGTGGTTTGGAGGTTGTTATGATGTTTCAGATAAGGACAATGAGATAAATAAAATATATTTTGGAGAAGACGGAAGTGTAAAAGGATATGAGGGATTTATATCCTATGGATTTGGCACGGATAGCGAAGGGCAAGATTTCATCTATTTGACAGAAAAGGGTGATCAGATAAAATATAAGCATTTACTGATAAATTATGTAAGTGGGGAATATCTCCTATATAACGCGGGTGAATGTGAAGATATAGATATGCCGCTTATAAAAGCAGATTTGAAAATGACGTTAAAGAAAGTGGAATAATTGGTGTTACCGGAATTCTTCCTATCAGTTCCTTTTCCTACCCACTTAACGTATGGAATGTTTTTTAGCACATATTGTTAAACTATTCGTTATAAGAACAAATATCTTCCCGTTTAAAGAATATTATCATCCAATCTTCCGTTTCTTATGAAACACCATATCGTATACTAACTATTTTTATATTCAACGATCCGCTATGACTACAATTCAAAGCCCGATTATTCGTGAAATCACTCCTTTGTCGGACAAGGACTGTTTTTACATTGCCGACCGTCATAAGACGGAATTCACCTATCCTATTCATAATCATACTGAATTTGAACTTAACTTTTGCGAAAAAGCCGCTGGTGTAAGAAGGATTGTTGGTGATTCGGCAGAGGTGATCACCGATTATGATCTTGTCCTAATCACCGGGAAAGAACTGGAACATGTCTGGGAACAACATGAGTGTCACTCGAAAGATATCCGCGAGATAACCATTCAGTTTTCTTCCGATTTGTTCTCCAAGACTTTTATAAATAAGAATCAGTTCGATTCCATACGTCGAATGTTGGAGAAAGCGCAAAAAGGGCTCTGTTTCCCCATGTCTGCCATATTGAAAGTTTATTCCATGCTGGATACTTTGGCATCGGAAAAGCAAGGATTTTACGCGGTGATCAAGTTCCTCACCATCTTATATGAACTCTCGCTTTTTGAAGAAGAAGCCTGTACTCTGTCAAGTTCTTCTTTTGCTAAAATCGATATCCATTCGGATAGCCGCCGGGTACAGAAAGTCCAGGAGTACATTAATGCCCATTATCAGGAAGAGATACGTTTGAACCATTTGGCTGATATAGTCGGTATGACGGCTGTTTCATTTAGTCGTTTCTTTAAATTGCGCACCGGTAAAAACTTATCCGACTATATAATCGATATTCGTTTGGGGTTTGCATCGCGGTTGTTGGTAGACTCCACGATGTCTGTCGCTGAAATCTGTTATGAGTGCGGTTTCAACAATCTCTCCAACTTCAACCGTATATTCAAGAAGAAGAAAGGTTGTTCTCCGAAAGAATTCCGTGAAAACTATCGGAAGAAGAAAATACTGGTATAAATCAGCTTTGGTTTGTGTTTTGGAAGAGGATTGTTGTTTTAATAGTTCTCACTGAGCCAGATAAAGAAAAAATAACCATATATATATGGTAAGCCTTGTCCTTTATAGTTATAACCCCCTTTTCAGGTAATCCCTTGAGGCCCGTTTGAATTGAACTGGGTGGGGTAAGGCGACATCTTTTCACGAAATTTCCTGATCTTACAGATTTGGCATATCCTTCTTTGGCTATGTCAATTAGTAACTAAATGTAGTTGCTTTATAACTTTTACTGCGAAGACTATGTAAGTAGCACTGCAAAACGAATATAGTATTGTTGTGGTTTTGATACTTTCTCAATTGCAATGGTAAGCGCACACATATTTAGATAATCACTTATAAAATACAATAATGTTATCAAGCCTGTATTAAAAAAATACATGCTTTTACTCTAATTAAATTATTCTATAATACTGTTAATGAAATGATTATGAAAGTAATAAGACTGTTGGATAATGATTTTTTCTGTTTGTATGAATAGTATCGGAATATGATAATTTTATATTTGTCGATGGTAGTCATATGCCTTAATTTTGCAATATCATAATTTATAAAATGAAAAGCATAATGAAAAAACACATTCTATTTGGAATCATCTTTTTAGCTTTATTCAGTTCCTGTCAAAAGCAAAATGTACAAAAATCATTCGTAAAGGTTGAAAACGGACACTTTATACTGGATGGAAAGCCGTGTTATTATGTAGGTACTAATTTTTGGTATGGTGCAATTTTAGCATCGGAGGGTGAAGGTGGAAACCGTAAACGCTTGAATGCGGAACTGGATTCGTTGGCTGCGATCGGAGTCGATAATCTTCGAATACTGGTTGGAGCCGATGGGGAAAATGGGGTGACTGCAAAGGTGGAACCTACCCTCCAAAAAGCACCGGGAGTATATAATGATACAATTTTAGCAGGATTAGATTATTTGCTCTTAGAATTGAATAAAAGAGATATGAAAGCCATCCTTTATTTAAATAATTCATGGGAGTGGTCTGGAGGATACGGGCAATATTTGGAATGGGCAGGTTATGGGAAAGCCCCCATACCGGCTGTGGATGGATGGAATAATTTTCAGGAGTTTGTACGTCAGTATCAGAAATGCGATGCTGCCAAAGAGCTATTTGCCAATCATGTAAGAAGCATTGTGACACGTACCAACCGATACACAAACCAAAAATATATAGATGATCCGGCTATCATGGCTTGGCAGATAGGCAATGAACCCCGTGCTTTTGGTGAGGAGAATAAAGTCAGTTATGCTTTGTGGATACAGGATGTGGCAAGCTTGATCAGGGAATTAGATCCCAATCATCTGATTTCGACAGGCAGTGAAGGTTATCAGGGAACAGAAGGCGACATTCAGTTATGGGAGTTGATACATTCCTATCAGAATATCGATTATATGACTATTCATATCTGGCCTTATAACTGGGGATGGGCAAAAAAAGATGATCTGGCAGGAACATTGGATTATTCCATAGAGCAAACCGAAATTTATATCCGGCAACATTTGGCTATAGCCGAGAAATATCGAAAGCCTTTGGTAATAGAAGAATTCGGCTTTCCAAGAGATAGTTTCCAGTTTACAATCGAATCTTCCACGCAAGATCGGGATAAATATTATGCTTCGGTTTTTCAACAGGTTTTAGAGCATAGCAGAAAACAAGGTGTACTGGCCGGATGTAATTTCTGGGCATGGGGCGGTATGGCGAAAAAGAATCCGGAACATACCTTCTGGGAGAAAGGTGATGATTATATGGGAGATCCGGCACAAGAGGAGCAAGGTTTATATTCAGTATTCCAAAGTGATAAGACTACTGAAATGGTGAAAGAGTTTAATAGAAACATCAAGAGCATGAATTAATTCAATTAAGTATGAGAAATCCAATTTTAATTTTGGTGTTATTCCTGTCGTTTGACCTATGCGCTCAGGAAGTGGCGGTCAAGTGGAAGGAGAGTCCGGAGAACGGCCGTGTATGTATTCTTAATGGGGAACTGCAGAAAGTAAAAGTTACCAAAGGGAAAGTAAGAGGGGATGCGTTTGAATTTGGTAATTCAGACAATTGTGAGTTGCAACTTTCTGTTGCAGGAGCAAACAATAGAATAGGGCCAAAAGCAACCGTTGTAAGCATTTTGCTTGAATCCGGGAACTCTTTTTCATTTTTCTTGCGTGACGTGCAGTCGGACTATCCTATTTATATTCCTCAATATAATGTAGTTGTCCTGCCGGCAAACGACAGACGTAGCTATGCTCAGGTAGAATATGAGGTTTTAAGCCGAAAGAGTTTTACGAAAATCCAGGAGATAGAGAGACAGCCGGAAATGTCTTTTGAAACGGCAGCTTCCAAAGCAAGAAATATGAATGTTCCCATTTGGCTGGGACTTAGCAGGGACATGCGTCTCTTTGAAGTAGAGGATGAGTTGGAGACAAACAATCTGGAATGTAAGATGCTCCGTCCCCGGTTTGCCGGTACTCCTGTGACTTTACCCGAATCCAATGATCAGGGCGTGTTTTATCGTTATGCTTTGGGAAGAGGGGTAGGAGTGAAAAATAATGTAACCCGTAGATTAGAAGATGGAGCGATTCCTATCTACCATTCTGAAATGCAAGACGATGATATTCATTATAAAAGTATCACTTTTGCAACATTGGAAGGTAAAGAGCTAAAGAAGGAGAATGTAAAAGGAACCGATTATTTTATCTCTGATAAGTACAGTCCCGGACGTGTGTTTACGGACGAGCAGAAAAAGATTTTGGAAAAGAAAGTGGCAGAAGCTGCCGAAACGGAAGAGGAAGTGATACTCTATTCCAAAACCTGGATTGAAAATACAGGAATAGTTCCCCGTTACGCTTGGGTGAAAACTCCGCAAACAGGGAACGGGAACTGGAAATATACATTTGACCCCCGGACGGGATTCTCGGCCTTTTCCCCTGACAGGGTATTTTGTATCTCGAAACTGAATGGCGAACCTGTTCCCAATGAAGAAGTAGCGATTTTACTACAACCGGGGCAAACAGCAATATTTGAATTCTATCTTCCCCATACCCCGGTTTCACAACGAAAAGCTGAAGATATCGCTGGTACTTCGTTTGATTCCAAATATTTGGAGTGCAAAACCTATTGGAATAATAAATTGAGTGAAGCAGCTCAAATCAAGTTACCGGAGGAAAGAATTAATAATATGGTAAAGTCCGGATTGTTGCATTTGGATTTGATCACTTTCGGACAGGAACCTGACGGTGTTTTGGCTGCCAATGTCGGCATATATTCTCCAATTGGTACGGAAAGCTCTCCAATTATTCAATATTACCTGTCGATGGGATGGGAAGAACAAGCGAGACGGGCATTGATGTATTTTCTGGATACGCAGCAAGATAACGGCTTGATAGCTAACTATAGCGGTTATATGGTCGAAACCGGAGCGGTACTTTGGAATATTGGTGAATACTACCGATATACTCAGGACAAGGAGTGGATATTGGCAATAATGCCAAAGATATTGAAATCGTGTAACTATCTGATAGAATGGAGAGAGGCAAATAAGAAAGAGGAGTTGAGAGGAAGGGGGTATGGCATGATAGACGGTAAAGTGGCTGATCCGGAAGATAATTTCCATCAGTTTATGCTTAACGGATATGCCTATTTGGGATTGAGCCGAATGGCGGAGCTGCTCCAAGCATTGAATCTTCCTCAGGCAAAGGCATATGCAAAAGAATCGGCTGAATGGAAAGCTGATATAAAGCATTCGTTACAGCGTTCAATGGCATTATCACCGGTCGTTGCTTTAGGCGATGGCTCTTGGTGTCCCACCGCTCCTCCTTGGGCTGAAGGGAAAGGCCCTCGCGCTTTATATTTGAATGGAGATGTCTTTTGGTCTCATGGTACTTTTACAATAGCCGATGGACTTTTAGGTCCTCTTTATTTAGTTTATTGCGAAGTTCTTGATCCTACTGATCCGGTTTCAAGAATGCTATTCAACTATCATAGTGAACTTCTCTTCCAGGAGAATTCTGCATTTAGCCAACCTTATTATAGTACGCACAACTGGTATCAGGCTAAGATGGGGATGGTGAAGCCTTTCTTGAACACTTATTATATGACAATGGCAGCTACTACGGATAGGGAAACTTATTCGTTTTGGGAACATTTATACAAAATGACCCCGCATAAGACACATGAAGAAGCTAACTTCCTGATGGATACACGCAGAATGTTGTATTCGGAGAAAGGCGATACGTTGGAAGTCTTTAAAGTGATTCCTCGTAAATGGATGGAGGATGGAGAAAGAATAGCATTGGATAATGTAGGCAGTTACTTCGGAAAATTAAAGATAAATGCAGTTTCTGATCTTTCGGCCGGAATCATTGAAGCAACGGTCGAATGTACTCATGACCGGAAACCATCGTGTGTAAAAATAAGACTTCCCCATCCCGAATATAATAAGCCTGTGAGAGTGACAGGCGGTGATTATGATGCGGTAAGTGAAACTATTACGGTCAGTTCCTTCAATGGACAAGCTAAAGTGCGTTTGGAATTCTAATAATCTTATAGATATACTTTTGAAAATCTTTAAAAAATTTAGTCATGAAAAAATTTCTTTTATCTATTCTTCTATCACTCTTTGTAACTTGTGTTTTTGCACAAGGGGGTATGAAGATAAAAGGGCATGTGGTTGATAAAGAGACCCGGGAACCTTTGATTGGGGTTACAGTTGTTTTACAAAGTTCTACCTCGGTAGGTACTGTTACTGACATGGATGGGGCATTTGAAATAACTGTGCCGGATTCCAATGAGTCATTGAAGATCAGTTCCATAGGGTACAAGACTGTTACGGTACGTGTGGAACAGAATCTGATGGTTGAATTGCTACCGGATACGGAAGTGTTGGACGAAGTGGTAGTTGTGGGATACGGGACTATGAAGAAGAGCGACCTGACAGGTTCGGTAACTTCTATTAAAAGTGAAGACTTAAACGCAATTGTTGCACCGAACATCCAATCGTCTATGGCGGGACGGGCAGCCGGTGTACAAGTTATCAGCAGTGGTTCGGTCGATGGTGATGTAAAGGTGCGCGTACGTGGTATCGGTACAATTAATAATTCCGATCCTCTTTATGTAGTGGATGGATTCCCTACAAGTGATATTTCCTATCTGGCTTCTACGGACATTGCATCTATGGAAATTCTGAAAGATGCTTCCGCCACAGCCATCTATGGTTCGCGGGGAGCAAATGGCGTGATCTTGATAACGACCAATAAAGGTGCTGACAAGCCGACAAAGGTAAATGTGAATATTTATGGAGGAATAAGTCAGATAACTAAAACATTGGATGTGCTGGATGCGCCCACTTATGCAAAAGCGCGTTTGGAAGCTTACGAAGGTATGGCAATGGACGAGTCGGAACGAACGATTTTGAATTATGCAATTGAATCGAATCAAAAAGGAACGGATTGGCAGAAGGAGGTCTTAAGAACAGGTACGGTACAGAATTATAATGTAAATGTCGTAGGAGGCTCGGAGAAGGTTAAATATAACCTGTCTACTACTTATAATTCAAACGAGGGGGTGCTGAAAAATGCTTTTGTAGATAAGTTCTTTGTTCGCCTAAACACGGAATATAAATTGTCGAAGGCTGTTCAGTTCGGTTCGGACATTTCTTTTGTCGATATTCAGTCGAGCATGTCGGATTTGAGTAATATGTATGCTGCAACATTGATGCTGGCTGCCCGTTCGGCTCCGGTGAGTCCTGTCTATGATCAATTCGGCAACTGGCAATCAAATATGAGCAGGGATTCGAATCCGGTTCGTAAAAGCGAACATGCTAAATATGATAAATACGGACGGAGGCATTTTGTGGGTAACTTCTTTTTGAATGCCGATATTTGGAAAGGGTTGTCTTTTAAGAGTACGTTCGGAGTAGATTATTCGTATAGAAAGCAAAACAATTATGTTCCTACCTATAATGTCAGTCCGCAGGAAGCCATCACAACAAGTCAGTTGACGGAGTACCGCAATAATAATCTTGACTGGGTGTGGTCTAATGTATTGACTTATAATTTCACTTTGGCAAATATGCATCGTTTCACCGCAATGGTTGGTACGGAAGCTACTTATAATAGCTTCGATGGAATAGAGGCAGTTGCTTTTGATGTATCCGAGAATGAGGATATGCGTTATATTTCCGCTGCGAAATCAAACAACTATAAGGCGAATTCTTCTCAAGGTTCCAGTTCTATCTTCTCTACGTTCTTGCGTCTGAACTATTCATTGAAGGATAGATATTTGTTGACAGCAACCGTTCGTTCGGATGTTTCTTCCCGTTTTGCCAAAGAGAACAGGAGAGGAATATTCCCGTCTGTTGCTTTGGGATGGAATATCAAAGAAGAAGGATTTATGAAGGATGTCAATGCCGTCTCCCAATTGAAACTACGTGCTGGTTGGGGAACGGTAGGTAATCAGTCGAGTACGGGTATCGGTGATTATTTATCGACCATATCCAATGGCAAGAAATATGTGTTGGGCGGTCAGGTTGTTGAAGGACGTATTCCGGAATATTTATCGAATCCTCAATTGAAATGGGAAGTTGCCGAACAATATAATGTCGGAGTGGATTTCGGATTATGGAATAATAAGCTGGCTTTTGTGCTGGATTATTTTGTGAAAGACACGAAGGACATGATAGTACGTTCCCCGATACCTGATTATATGGGTGCTTTGGCCCCTGTTGCCAATGTAGGTAGTATGCGGAATAAAGGTTTTGAGATAACTGTCAATCACAATAATGAAATAGGGCAAGTGAAATATAATGTGGGTTTGAACTTAAGCTTTATTGATAATGAAGTGACCAGCTTGGGACTTTCCACTCCGATTTATAAAACTTTGTTCGACCGTTTGCCTTCAACTTCTAAGACAGAAGTCGGACATCCTTTGGCAAGCTATTGGGGATATCAGACTGACGGAGTATTCCATACCAAAGAGGAGTTGGACTCCTATACCCATACTAATGCGGATGGTACGGTTTCTAAAATTCAGCCGACCGCGGAATTGGGAGATGTGAAATATGTTGATAGAAATGGGGATGGTGAGATCAATGAAAAAGATCAGACCTATTTAGGGAATTATATACCGACATTTACTGGTGGTTTTAACTTAGGATTGGAATATAAAAACTTCACTTTCTCTTTGTTCGCTGATTTTTGTTACGGTAATGAGATTGCCAATATGAACTTGTTCCATTTGAACTCTCCTTTGATGGGAGCTAATATTCTGCAGTCCTATTATGACGATAGATGGACTCCCGAAACACCTCAGAATAACCAACCCCGATTGACGGCATCCACCCAATCCGGGCAGAACACTCTCTTTTCTGATCGTTATATTGAAGATGGTAGTTATCTGAGAATCCGCAATGTTCAATTAGGCTATAACTTCCCGAAATCAATGTTGAAGAATATTCATTTCGATGCTTTAAGAATTTATGTCTCAGTGGATAATCTGTTTACGTTCACTAAATATTCGGGGTATACTCCCGAAATCAGTGATCAATGGGGCGATCCTTTGACCGCTGGTTCTGATGTAGGAGCTTCTCCGCTACCGAGAACAATGACTGTAGGTTTGAATTTAACTTTCTAAATAATAAAGACGATGAAATCACGTATATTAAAATCATTTTTGGGAATCGGGTTACTGTTGACGGGCAGTTCCTGTTCTAACTTCCTCGACCAACCGATATTGGGACAAAGTCTTGATACTCCCGCATATTATAATGATGTTGATAATGCTAATATGGCTGTTATAGCTTGCTATGATGCTTTACAATATGATGACGACATGTCTACTTATCAGTGGATGTTTGCCGATGTTGCATCCGATGATGCTTGGAAAGGCGGTGGAGGAGCCGGAGAAAATCTTTATATACAAGAGATGAAAGAGTGGGTGGCTTTGCCTACCAACATTTGGGGGAAAGTTGTCTGGCAATCTTATTATATGGCTATTTTTAGAGCAAATACCGTAATCAAGCAGTTGGCTGATGCCACTTTTGATTCGGACTTGAGGGAACAATATATTGCCGAAGCTAAATTTGTGAGAGCCTATTCATATCTTATTTTAGTAAAATTGTTCGGTGATCTTCCGCTGATTACCGAACCGTTGGGAACCGACCAGATGGGAAAGATTCAGCGTTCTCCGTTTGCAGATGTCCTAGAACTCATCAAAAAGGATTTTGAAGATGCAGCCGAAGTATTGCCGGTTAGCTGGCCTGCCGAGCAAGTAGGACGAGCTACTTCCGGTGCGGCTAAAGGACTTGAAGCTCGTGCCATTATGTACGCTATAGGTATGTTTAAAACAGAACCGGAATCATCTTGGAAAAAAGTATATGACCTTACCGATGAAATTGTAAAGTCGGGAGCTTATAGTTTATTGTCCAATTATGCTGAAATATTCGAGGATGAAGGAGAGAATTCTTCCGAATCTATTTTTGAAATACAACATAAGACTACGAATACCGGATGGACTACTGAGAATGAGGGTTGTAACAGTCCTATCGTAGTTGCCAATAGGGGAACAAATGATAACCCTTCGTGGGGATGGGGATATAATTGCCCAACTCAGGATTTGGTAGATCAATTTGCCAAAGATGATCCACGATTATACGTAACCGTCCACGGGCAAGGAATCACCGATTATGTGTACGGTATTAAACATGATGTAGTCAAAAATGATTACCTGACGGGTTATTGTGCGCGTAAGTTGGCTACTGATCCTGCCCTACGGGGGCCTAACCAATCCGACTATCCTAATAATCTGCGTGTTCTCCGTTATGCGGATGTTCTCCTCATGAAAGCTGAGGCAGCGTATCATCTGAATAATGAAATTACGGCAAGAGAATGTGTAAATATGGTGCGTACACGTGCCCGCCAATCAACTTATCCCAAAGGTTGGGAAGAGGGGAAGAATACATATACGGCTACCGGTTTTATTAATAACGTGCCTGATATAGATGCTACAGGAACAGCTTTATTAGAGGCAATCAAAAAAGAAAGGCGTCTTGAATTGGCCATGGAATCATTGCGTTATTGGGATCAAGTAAGATGGGGAGAGTATCGGAATTCTTTGTCTCCTGCTGTTCAGGCAAATTATGACAAGCATCTGCTGAGAGGCGTACCTGTGTTACCAATTCCAAATGATGAAGTTTTGGCATGGGGGTTAGAACAGAATCCTAATTATTAATAACTACGATCATGAAAATTATACAATATATCAGTGCGGTTGCATTTGTTTTAGTTACGGCAACCTCTTGTTCCGAAGATCAATATGGGGAACATTCGGAGATGGATTATCCTATCCCAACAATAACCTCGGTAACCTCTGATGTTGAGGTAGGAGGAGAAATAACGATAATAGGTGAGAACTTTGCTGCACCGAGTACAGTCTCTATTGACGGTATAAGCATGAACATTACTTCTCAGGATGATAAGAAGATAGTTGCCGTATTACCTCGGTTGTTTAAAACCTCTTCAATCATCGTGCGTAACGCTTTCGGACGTAGTAGTGAGGAAAAAATGGTTGTCAAACCGATTTATCCGGCAGCGGAAGAGATAACGGTTACATCTTGGCCTAAACAAATAACCAAGGGCCGGCCATTAATCGTGCGGGGACATAACATGGACTTGGTAACGCAGGTATCGGTAGGCTCTGTGACAATCTCGGTAAACGGATTGAACCAGCAACAGGAGAGACTGCTGGTACTTGTACCCGAAACACTTGAAGAATCATCAGCTACGATTGTTCTGAAAACAATCGTAGGTTCTACCATAAGCTTGGGCAATGAATTGCCTGTCATTGAATACGATCCTGTTAATTGGGAACCTATAGAGCCGGTTGTATTGATGGACTTTGAAGATGGCGATATGCACTATTTAAGTGGTGACATGCCTTCCGCCCTTTGCACTGCTAAGTTAAACGGAGCAGGCAATGGCATTGTTTCACCCGATGGAAGTAATAACTATTTTAGCTTGTATGCAAAAGAAATTACCGGAGCGTATTCGATGTGGACTTATCTGGGCTCTTTAAAAACAGTCTTTGCCAAACCGATAGATATGTCTGAATTCCATGATCCTTATATATCATTCTATTGGAATAGTGATGATAACATCGGGTCATTCCAATTGGCAGTAAGTCAGGGTGAACAAAAAGGTGGCGGAACTTTTGCACCGGGTAAAACGGATAAAAAGTATGATCCTGAAGCGAAGTATGATTTATACACATTGCGTCCTACCAATAAAAAGTGGCATTGCGTTACCGCCCGCCTAAAGGATTTGGTTGTCGAAAGTTGGGGAGGAGATTTTAAAGAATTTGACCTCTTTGGACAGATTACCGATATTGAACTTGTGTTCAAACAGGTTAACGGGGTATATTGGAATGGTAAGTATGGTACGGAGAATCCTGATGATATCTATAATTATGGGAGTCAGGATAATAAAGAATTCAAGGCAAATATTGATAAGATTATGATTACGGACGGTCCTTATACATTAAATGGATATCCCGAGAAAGAATAAGTATTTAACTAATGGTCTAACAAATATGCAAGTCGATATACATTACGATCGGCTTGCATATGCAAAAGAAATTTTTCAATGAACAGAAAGAAGATTAAAGCTTTACTTGTTGCCGCTTTAGCAACTATTTCTACCTTCTCCAATGCAGCGAGTTACAATGTACTCGATTTTGGAGCTAAGAATAACGGAAGAGAATTAGTAACGTCACATATTCAAAAAGCGATCAATCAGTGCCATGCCGATGGTGGAGGTGTAGTATTTGTACCGTCAGGAAAATACCTGGTTGGTACGTTAAACCTGAAATCGAATGTCGAATTTCATTTTGAGACCGGGGCTGTACTATTGGCTACCACAGATTTATCCCAATACCAAAGACATAATGAACAATTGGCAGGTGTTTTCTATACGGAAGATGCTGATAACGTTTCCATAACCGGTAACGGCACCATCTTTGGTCAAGGAATGGAGTTTATGGAACGGACGGTTGCGAAAAAGATTGTTGGAGATGTGAATAATTATATCCGGCAGAAGTTTGATTTTAGAAAGGTCGAAAATGGTACGTTGGGGGATGGCCCGGTAAATCCGAAGGAGCGATTCCATCAAATGGTCATTTTCAGCAATTGTACTGATGTCAGTCTGTCGGATTTTAAATGTGTGGATGCGCCTTATTGGACAATTCTTGTCGTACACTGTGACCGTGTGAAGGTAAATAAGGTTATGATCGATAATAATTTGCTGATACCTAACAGCGATGGGTTGGATATTGTGTCCAGTAGTAATGTGAATGTATCCGACTGTTATTTCAGTTGTGGGGATGATGCAATAATTCTGGCCGGCTATGCTCATCATTTCGGTGATCCGGGATTCAAAGATATCTTGAAACCCTCGAAGAATATAAATGTGGATAATTGTATTTTCCGTTCACGTTCCAGTGCTATCCGGATTGGAGGATGGGATCAGAACCACATGTCCAATTATAATTTCAGTAACATCACCATCTATGATTCGAACTGTGGGATCAACCTTACCGTACGTGACTCGGGTTCTATTCAGAATGTAAACTTTGACAACATCCGTATCGAGACCAGAATGCATACCGGAGATTGGTGGGGAAATGGCGAACCGATCAAGATTTCAGCTTTGAGAGGAGTGCCCGATAGCCCGATAGGTATTATTAAAAATATCAGTTTTGCCAATATTTCCTGCTCGGCAGAAAATTCAATATTGATGTATGCTTCCGATGAGACTGTCATGGAAAACATCTCATTCAATAACTTTAATTTCGAATTGAAGAAAGGAGCATTGGAAGAAGTAAGTGGTGGTAACTTTGACTTGCGCCCGAATACCGTACAAGGCAAAGAGATCTATGCCTCTAATATCCCGGTTGTCTATATAGAAAATGCGAAGAATGTATTTTTTAATCAAGGCAACATCAGTTGGGGGAATGTAGATAAGCCATACTATACAAACGCGATCGAAGCCATTAAGGTCAACACCTTGTATCTGGATAATATGACGGCTTCACCTTCTCCTTCCAATCCGGAGTTGCCGGCTGTATCATTGAAAAACTGTACGAACGTGAAGAATAATATTCGTAAATAGTGTGTGGTGGATGGAATGCAATATCGAAGAACCGAATTTAAAAATTAGATAGAATGAAAAATATAAGGAGGATTATGGCGGTGTTTGCCTTAGCGGGGCTTACAGCGTGTGGGGTTGGAAACAAGAAGATGGATAATACGGAGGTATGCAGGACTCCTGAGACGGACAGCCTATATACACTTTTAAAGAAAATCCCCGGGAAAGGTTTTATGTTTGGTCATCAGGATGCCACAGTATATGGAATTGGTTGGGAAGGAGATTCGGCTCGTAGTGATGTCAAGAGTGTATGTGGGGATTATCCCGCTGTTTGCGGATGGGAAATAGGGCGCATTGAGACAGGTAAACCGGCCAGTTTGGACAATGTATCTTTCGATAGGATTCGAGTGGAGATGATCCGGAATTATCTACGTGGCGGGGTGAATGCTTTGAGTTGGCATGTGGACAATCCGATGACGGGAGGCGATTCATGGGATGTTTCAGCGAAAGACGGAGTCGTTGCTTCCATTCTGCCGGACGGGACAAATCATATCAAGTTCCTAGATTGGTTAGATAAATTGGCAGACTACTGCAATTCGTTGGTTACTCCTGAAGGGACGAAAATACCGATATTGTTTCGTCCCTGGCATGAGCATACAGGCAGTTGGTTCTGGTGGGGGAAAGATCATTGTACTTCTGAGCAATATAAAACTTTGTGGATTATGACCTATGATTATCTTCATTCTAAAGGAGTGAACAATTTACTATATGCTTATTCTCCCGGAGGAGATTGTACGATGGAAGAATATATGGATCGTTATCCGGGAGATGAGTATGTAGACGTTTTAGGATTTGATTACTATCAGATGAATGGAAGCGAAGGGTGTCAATCATATAAAGATGCAATGCATAGGACATTGAAGTTCCTCACAAAATTGGGCGCGTTGCATAACAAGCCTATTGCTGTAACGGAAACGGGATTGGAAGCTCTTCCGGTGAAGGATTGGTGGACGAATGTGTTATTTCCGGTTTTAAATGAATATCCGGTGAGTTATGTATTGGTTTGGCGCAATGCACGCGAGAAAGAGAATCACTATTATGCACCTTATCCCGGACAACTGTCGGCCGAAGATTTTGTTGAGTTTTACAAGCATCCAAAGACCTTGTTTGTTTCGGACCTTGTGGATTGGAATAAGTAATCAGAGAATTATTTGTATTGATTAAGAAGCAGAATAAATTATGGTAGATTTGAATTTACTTTACGAAGCGATATTAAAAGGAAAACATACTGTTGCCGCAGAACTTACGCAAGCTGCAATAGATGAGAATGTATCTCCTAAGGAACTGATTAATAACTATCTGATAAGGGCAATGGAGGAGATCGGACGACGCTTTGAGATCCAACAAGCATTTGTCCCGGAGTTGTTAATGGCTGGCCGGGCGATGAAGTCGGCTTTGGCACTGCTTCAACCTTTATTAAAAGGTGAAGATGCAGCTTCTTCCGTCGGAACAATTGTCATAGGAACTGTGAAAGGCGATTTGCATGATATTGGAAAGAACCTGGTAGGATCTATGTTTGAAGGATGTGGATTTCGAGTAGTCGATTTAGGCGTAGATGTGGATTCAGAGAAGTTTGTGCAGGCGGTAAAAGATCATAATGCCAATGTGGTAGGGTTGAGTGCATTGCTTACGACTACTATGCCATATATGAAAACAGTAATTGATGAGTTGGAAGTAGCCGGACTCAGAGACAGAGTAAAAGTAATGGTAGGAGGCGCTCCGGTAAGTGCGGGCTTTGCGGCAGAGGTCGGTGCCGATGGGTTTAGCAGTAGTGCTAACTCTGCTGTTATAAAAGCAAAAGAATTATTGGGAGTTGCCTGAAACTTTCATAGAAATAAGACATCAGACAGGATATAAAATGAAGAATATGGATATGGATGCCTGGATGGAAAGTATCCGGGCTAACAGAAAGAGAGTGGCTATTCCCATAATGACTCATCCGGGAATAGAACTAATTGGTAGAACCGTTTATGAAGCTGTCAATAATGGCAAAGTGCATTTTGATGCCATTAATGCTCTTAATGAGAAGTACCCTTCCGCAGCATGTACGGTAATTATGGATCTTACTGTGGAAGCGGAGGCATTCGGTGCTTCGGTTGATTTTCCACAAGATGAAATACCGACAGTTGTTGGGCATCTGGTATCCGACCTGTCATCTGTAAAAGCATTGAAGGAACCCGATATGAGTGAAGGACGCATTCCGCAATATCTGCTGGCTAACAAATTGGCTGCTGAAAATATTACCGATAAACCGGTATTTGGCGGAATGATCGGTCCTTTCTCTTTGGCTGGACGACTGTACGATATGTCCGAGTTCATGATGGCGTGCTATTGTGAACCGGAAACGGCTGGTTTATTGTTACGGAAATGTACCTCTTTCTTGTTAAACTATTGCTTGGAATTGAAAAAACAAGGAATACAAGGAGTTGTAATAGCCGAACCGGCAGCCGGATTATTGTCGAATGAGGGTTGTGCAGAGTTTTCTTCACAATATATCAAGTCGATAGTGGAGGTCGTTCAGGATAGAAATTTTGTTGTCATATTACATAACTGTGGTAATACAGGTCATTGTACCGAGGCAATGGTACAGACCGGTGCTGCCTGCTATCATTTTGGTAATAAGATAAATATGTTGGAAGCATTGGATGCATGTCCCACCGATTCAATCGTAATGGGCAATCTTGATCCTGTAACTTTGTTTAAAGCAGCGAGCCCGGAAGATTTGAGGATAGCTACACTCGATTTGTTGCAACAAACATCGGCATATCCTAATTTCGTTCTTTCTTCGGGATGTGACATTCCTCCGCATACTTCTCTTGCGAATATAACAGCTTTTTATGCTGCATTGGATGAATACAACCATGCCATAAATGTTGATCGGACATGAATGAATTTGGAAGCTTCGATATTGCCTTCTCGCAACTTTCAATAGAAATGAGGGAGGTGTATCAGTTGATGGGGTATGACGGGCATGAACCGGGTACGGAAATAGTGACACTTGTCAATGACATGGCAGATCGGATAAGCCGGTTGGTTACTCCTCGTTGTACATACCGGTTATTGAAAGGAAGGATCGATGGTATTCAAAGTCTTCAGATAGGGGACACGCTGTTAAATCCTGGGCGTATTATTACCCATGCCATGAAAGGAGCTTCATATTACGCTATTTTTTTAGTAACCATAGGAAAAGAGTTTGATTTATATTGTGAGCAATTGAAAAAAGAGAATGATATGTTACAAGTGTTTATTGCAGATGCATTTGGTTCTGTATTGGCAGAAGCTGCTGTTGCTTATTTTATGAAACGCTTGTCCTCTATGGCGGCCTCCGATGAAATGGAAATAAGCAATAATTATAGTCCCGGATATTGCGATTGGTTGTTGGAAGAACAAAAAAAGGTATTTGGGTTCTTTCCGGCAACTCCGATTGGCATTCATCTGACTGATTCTTGCCTGATGCTTCCTGTTAAGTCGGTCAGTGGAATCGTTGCAGTCGGTACGGATGTGAAAAAGCAACCTTATGGTTGCGATATTTGCAAAATGGCTACCTGTATAAAAAATAAGAAATTACAAAAATAAGAACAAGTATGATGAATGCAAAATTAGAAAGAACACATAGCATGCTGGCAACTCCTAAGACCGGTGAAGGACGGGTTTATTTTCATCCGATATTGATGATGCATGCTGCCACTTTATATGGAAAGACCTATACGGAGTTCATGTCAGATCATAACGTGTTGGTGGAATCTAACTTACGATTGCTTGAAATGTATGACCATGATGCTGTTAGCGTCATTTCCGATCCTTATAGGGAAGCATCCGCTTTTGGAGCTACCATTACTTTCAACGGTGATAACTCTCCTAAAGGTGAGAAATTGGTTCATTCCATGGAAGACGTTGAAAGGTTGGAGATTCCTGATGTATATGCTTGTGAACGGACTTTGGACAGGATAAACGGAGTGAAACTGTTTCGTGAAAAGTTGGGTGAGCCATTTCCCATAATAGGTTGGGTAGAGGGACCGCTTGCTGAGGCTGCCGATCTTGCAGGTGTTTCGGAAATATTGATGAACATGGTGATTGAACCAGAAATGGTTCAGGCATTGCAATTGAAATGTTTGCAGATGGCAAAGAATTTTGCTTTGGCTCAGATTAAAGCCGGGGCTAATATCATTGGGGTAGGAGATGCTGTATGTTCACAGATATCGAAAGACATGTATGATGAGTTCTGTTTGCCTTTGCACAAAGAGCTTTTCTCATTTATCCATGCGCAAGGAGCCATTGTCAAACTTCATATTTGTGGGAATATAACTCATATATTGCCTTCTTTGGCCAAAACGGATGTGGATATATTAGATGTGGACTGGATGGTCAATGTAAGAGAGGCCTATGAAGTGATGGGAGAAGATGTTATGATATGTGGTAATCTTGATCCTGTAACGGTAGTTATGCAAGGTGACAAGAAATTGATAAAAGAGAAATATGATGCAGTAAAGAGCCAGATACCGCTTGAGAACTGGATAATGATGGCAGGATGTGAGATTCCGCGCGCTACACCGGTTGAGAATATGAGATATTTGAGAGAGATTTCAATAGGACGATAAATAATATTATAATGGGATAATTTTGTATCAGTATCTCTTAAAGTGTCCGGCTATCTTTGCAGCGTATTATGATATGTATGAGAAAAATAAAATATTGAAAAAGGATGGAAACTTTTAATAATAAGGTAGCGAAGCTCTTTCGTAAGTATGAAGAGTTGATCGTAAGAAAAAATGAACCTCTTCCCACCGGCAACGGTATTTTTACCCGTTATAAATATCCGGTACTGACGGCTGCCCATACGCCTGTTTTTTGGCGTTACGACCTGGATGAGCATTCGAATCCTAATTTGTTGGAACGTATTGGGATGAACGCCACCATGAATTCAGGGGCCATCAAATGGCAGGGACGCTATCTGATGCTGGTTCGTGTGGAAGGAGCCGACCGGAAGTCGTTCTTTGCCGTGGCGGAAAGTCCCAACGGTGTGGATAATTTCCGCTTCTGGGACTATCCCGTTACGATGCCCGAGGACTTGATTCCTGCCACAAACATTTACGACATGCGTCTGACAGCTCATGAGGATGGCTGGATATACGGTATCTTTTGTGCAGAGAGGCATGATGATTCTGCGCCCGTCGGGGATTTGTCATCGGCTACAGCTACCGCTGCCATTGCACGTACTAAAGATTTGATCCATTGGGAACGTTTGCCGGATCTGAAAACACGGAGCCAGCAACGCAACGTAGTCTTGCATCCGGAATTCGTGAATGGGAAATATGCCCTTTATACCCGTCCGCAGGACGGATTTATCGATGCCGGTAGCGGTGGAGGCATTGGTTGGGCTTTGGTAGACGATATGACTTGTGCTGAGGTAAAAGAAGAAAAGATTATCGATTCGCGTTATTACCATACTATTAAAGAGGTGAAAAACGGTGAAGGCCCTCACCCGATTAAGACTCCCCAGGGATGGTTGCATCTGGCTCACGGAGTCCGCGGATGTGCTTCCGGTTTGCGCTATGTGCTGTATATGTACATGACATCGCTGGATGATCCTACCCGTGTGATTGCTTCTCCGGGTGGTTACTTCATGGCTCCCGAAGGTGAAGAGCGCATCGGTGATGTTTCCAATGTATTGTTCAGCAACGGTTGGATTGCCGATGAAGACGGAACCGTATTTATCTATTACGCTTCTTCGGACACGCGAATGCATGTGGCTACTTCTACCATCAAGAAACTGGTGGACTATTGTATGCACACTCCGCAGGATGGATTGTCGTCATCGGCTTCGGTAGAAACACTGAAAAAACTCATAAAGCATAACCTTGAGGTGATGAGGGATGCTTCTGAAGACGAAAAGATTATGGAGGTAACGGACATGATACAGGCATAAGGTGTTAGTTTACAAATAGATACTATGATAAAATTAAGGGAAAAGATTGGTTACGGCTTCGGGGACATGGCTTCGTCTATGTTCTGGAAGCTTTTCGGTTCTTATTTGATGATATTTTATACGGATGTGTTCGGGCTCCCCGCAGCGGTGGTTGGAACCATGTTCCTGATAACTCGGGTGTGGGATTCTGCATTTGATCCCATCGTAGGGGTGATGGCGGATCGTACCCTTTCTCGGTGGGGGAAGTTCCGTCCCTATTTGTTATATCTGGCTGCACCTTTCGGACTGATCGGAGTCCTGACATTTACTACCCCGGGTCTGGGTACCACCGGAAAACTCGTCTATGCTTATATTACCTATTCGCTGATGATGATGGTTTATTCGGGCATCAATGTTCCTTATGCATCCTTGCTGGGAGTAATGAGTCCCGACCCAAAAGAGCGGAACACGCTTTCCACCTATCGCATGACTTTTGCTTATATCGGCAGTTTCATTGCCCTGTTGCTGTTTATGCCGATGGTGAATCATTTCAGTCACGGGCATAGTGAGCAATATGGCTGGATGATGGCTGTGGTGGTGATAGCGGTGATGTGTACTGCGCTGTTTTACGGTTGCTTTGCACTGACACGCGAGCGGGTGAAACCCATTAGGGAGGTACAAAGCCCGTTGAAAGACGATCTGCGCGATCTTTTGCACAATCGTCCCTGGTGGATTCTGCTTGGGGCAGGCATTGCTGCTTTGGTTTTTAATTCGATTCGTGACGGAGCTACGGTATACTATTTCAAATATTTCATTGTGGAAGAATCTCATGCGGCTGTATCCCTTTTTGGAGTCTCTTTTGTGCTGAGCGGGTTGTATTTGGCGGTAGGACAAGCGGCAAACATCGTGGGAGTAATGCTTGCGGCTCCTGTCAGTAACCGGATCGGAAAGAAGGCTACTTACAAGTGGGCGATGTCGATCGCTACTGTGCTGAGCATTATTTTCTATTGGTTCGGCAAAGGGGATCTGGTACTCATTTTTACCTTTCAAGTACTGATCAGTATTTGTGCGGGAAGTATTTTTCCTCTGCTGTGGTCGATGTATGCCGATTGTACCGATTATTCGGAATGGAAAACAGGGAACAGGGCTACAGGGCTGATCTTTTCGTCTTCATCAATGAGCCAGAAGTTCGGATGGGCGATAGGCACTGCGCTGACCGGATGGCTATTGGCCTATTTCGGATTTCGGGCGAATGCTGTGCAAAGTGAAGAGGCGATACATGGTATCAAGATGTTCTTGAGCTTTCTGCCTGCTGTCGGTACGGTGTTGAGTGTGATCTTTATCAGCATGTATCCTCTTAGTGAACAAAGGATGAAGAAGATTGAAGCGGAATTGGAAACTAAACGGAAGGACTAAATGATGGAAGCATTGCAAAAGCTATATAATGAAATGGAAGATATCCTTGTCTCCAATATTCTTCCTTACTGGATGAACGGGATGAAAGACAATGCGAGAGGCGGCTTTTTCGGACGCATCACCGGGAGGGACGTACTCATGCCCGATGCCCCGAAAGGAGCTATTCTTTGTGCGCGTATCCTTTGGACTTTTTCAGCAGCTTACCGGCTTCTTGGTAAACAGGAATATCTGGATATGGCTACACATGCCAAACGATATCTGATCGATTGTTTCTATGATCGCGATTTCGGGGGCGTATATTGGAGTCTTACTGCCGAAGGTGATCCGTTGGATACGAAGAAACAGGTGTATGCCATTGGTTTTGCCGTCTACGGATTGAGCGAATATCACCGTGCAACGGGTGATGAAGAAGCATTGACGTATGCTGTACGATTGTTCGATGATATTGAAAAGCACAGCTTTGACACGGTAAAGAATGGCTATCAGGAAGCTTTTACCCGTCAGTGGGAGGAGATAGCCGACATGCGCCTGAGCGAAAAAGATGCGAATGAAAGGAAGACGATGAATACTCATCTCCATATTCTGGAACCTTATACCAACTTGTACCGGGTCTGGAAAGACGATCGTTTGCGTGAGCGACTGCATAATCTGATTCTTCTTTTTACAGAGAAGATACTCAATAAGGAGACCAGTCATTTGCAACTCTTTTTTAATGACGATTGGCAATCAAAATCCTCAATTATATCGTATGGGCATGACATTGAGGCTTCCTGGCTGTTACATGAGGCTGCTTTGGAATTGGGTGATACAAGATTACTGGCATCTGTGGAAATGGTCGTTCGCTGTATAGCCGATGCAGCAGCCGAAGGCGTTACCACCGAAGGAGGAATGATTTATGAAAGGGATACGAATACCGGACATACGGATGCTGACCGGCATTGGTGGGTGCAAGCCGAGGCGGTAGTGGGATATTTTAATATCTATCAGCACTTTGACGATCCGGTGGCGTTGCAGCGTTCGCTTGATTGTTGGGAGTTTATTAAAAAACATCTGATAGACCGTGAACATGGGGAGTGGTTCTGGAGTATCCGTGCTGACGGGACAGTGAACCGAGAAGATGATAAAGCCGGGTTTTGGAAATGTCCTTATCATAATGGACGGATGTGCATGGAGTTGATGCAACGGATCAGTAAATAATACTTTACATCTGTTGATGCTTTAAACTGATGATGTTTCTTATCACCGAGGAACGTATCGGAGGGCACCGATGAAGGTGTCCTTCCTCACCGATGAAGGCGCTGTTCCTCACCGATGAAGAACCACTTCCTCACCGAGTAAAAAATGTGTTTAAAATGATCTGATAGTCAATGATTTAATATATATGATTTATCTCGATTTTGGTGTCTCTATATGAATATCGGCTTTGATAATTGGGCAAACCTGGTATTAAGCTAAATGATTTAATTCAACAATCATGTTTCATTTTAAGCTATCATCATGCTCAAACTTGCATATGATGGCTTTTGATAATCAGATGATGTTTTCGCAGGAAGATTGTCAAGTGGATGCGTTGAGCGTATCGGCTTTCTTCGACTTTGCAATAGTAAGATTGTCCATGCTTTAAGTAATTCTCTCTATTTTTTACTCGGAGAAAACCGGGTTACTTTGCGGTCATAATTAATCAATATCATTATGACCATGAAGACACAATCGAATCTTTATCTGTTTCTGATCGCCCTGATCTCTGCCATGGGAGGTTTCCTCTTTGGTTACGACTGGGTTGTGATAGGCGGTGCAAAGCCTTTTTATGAACAATATTTCCAGATAGCAGGTGATCCTGTCCTCCAAGGCTGGGCTATGAGCAGCGCGTTGATCGGCTGTCTGGTCGGTGCTTTGAGTGCCGGCAAGCTGAGCGACCGTCTCGGACGTAAGCCTATCCTGATTCTGGCTGCGGGACTGTTTATTGCCACGGCAATTGGTACGGGTGCTGTCCATTCCTTTACTTATTTTAATGTATTCCGGTTGATAGGCGGATTTGCTATTGGCATTGCTTCCAGCCTTTCACCTATGTATATTGCCGAGATAGCTCCGGCACATCTTCGGGGACGGTTCGTTTCCATCAATCAGTTAACAGTTGTATTGGGCATACTTGCCTCCCAGATCGTGAACTGGCAGATAGCCGAACCTGTGCAGGCAGGTGCCACAGCGGAGATGATCCGTGAATCGTGGAACGGGCAATGGGGCTGGCGTTGGATGTTCTGGGCGATGACCGTGCCTGCAACTTTGTTTTTCGGTTTTAGCTTCATTCTTCCCGAAAGTCCCCGTTGGCTGGCTTCTTCCGGTCGCCGGGAAGCAGCATTGAAAGTGTTCGCGCGTATGGGAGGAGATGCCTATGCACGTAGGGAACTGCAAGCCATCGATGCATCTTCCACCGGTACTGAGCAACAAGGAGGATTCAAGCAATTACTTCAACCATCCATGAGGAAAGTCTTGATAATTGGTATTGTTATGGCTGTTCTGCAACAATGGTGTGGCATTAATGTGATATTCAATTATGCCCAAGAGATATTTATGGAAGCGGGTTACGGTGTTTCGGATGTATTGATGAATATTGTCGTGACCGGTATTACGAATGTGGTCTTTACGATTCTTGCCATGTTTGTTGTTGACCGCTGGGGACGTAAGGTACTCACATTGATCGGATCGTTCGGGCTGACCGTTATTTACGCTTTCATGGGGGCAGCCTACTATTTCCACATCACGGGCATCGTATTGCTGGTCATTGTCGTACTGGCTATTGCCTGTTACGCCATGACGTTGGCAACTACCATGTGGGTCATCATCTCCGAGATCTTCCCGAACCGTGTACGCGGTGTAGCAATGTCCGTTTGTACATTCGCTCTGTGGGCTGCTTGTTTCATCCTGACTTATACTTTCCCCGTATTGAACAGTAGCCTGGGGGCAGCCGGAACTTTCTGGTTGTACGGTGTCATCTGTCTTGCCGGCGGAATATTTGTAGTGACCTGTCTGCCCGAAACGAAAGGGAAGAGCTTGGAAGAGATCGAGAAAGAATTAATAAAATAATCATTATATAAATATGGAAAAGATAACCCAATATTTGATTCAAAGCACCGTTCACACCAGTGAAGTGCGTGCTTGGGAAGAGGATATTCTACTTCCTACTTACGAGATAGGAAAAGAGGAGAAGAACCCTATCTTCCTTGAAAAGCGAGTTTATCAGGGCAGTTGCGGATCGGTCTATCCTTATCCTGTGGTAGAAAAGATATCCGATAAGAAAGTCGATAAGCAATATCACGCCCTGTTCATCGAGAACGAGTATATAAAGGTGATGATTCTGCCCGAACTGGGCGGACGTGTACACATGGCATACGATAAAGTGAAGAAACGCCATTTTGTGTATTACAACCAAGTAGTGAAACCTGCCTTGGTAGGACTAACCGGCCCGTGGATTTCAGGAGGTATAGAATTCAACTGGCCTCAGCACCACCGTCCTTCCACTTATCTGCCCACCGACTTCTCTATCGAGGAGAATCCCGATGGTAGTAAAACCATCTGGTGCAATGAAGTGGAACGCATGTTCCGTACCAAAGGAATGCAAGGATTCACGCTCTACCCCGGAAAGGCGTATATCGAAATTAAGGTGAAGATATACAATCGCACTTCTTTCCCTCAGACATTCTTATGGTGGGCAAATCCGGCAGTCGTGGTCAACGATCATTACCATTCGGTGTTCCCGCCTGATGTGAATGCCGTGTTCGATCATGGCAAGCGCGATGTTTCCTCTTTCCCCATTGCTACCGGGACTTATTATAAACAGGATTATTCGGCAGGCGTGGACATCTCGAAGTATAAGAATATCCCCGTGCCTACTTCCTATATGGCTATTAAATCGAAGTTCGACTTTGTCGGAGGTTATGAAGCCGATGTGCAAGGCGGTTTGCTGCACGTTGCCGATCATCATGTTTCGCCCGGTAAGAAACAGTGGACGTGGGGAAATGGAAACTTCGGCCGTGCCTGGGATCGCAATCTTACGGACGAGGACGGTCCGTACATTGAGCTTATGACCGGAATGTACACCGACAACCAACCTGATTTCTCATGGCTTCAACCTTATGAAGAAAAATCATGGGTTCAATATTTCATGCCTTACAGCGAAGTGGGTTATGTGAAAAATGCGACTAAAGATGCCCTGTTGAACCTAGAACTGAAGGATGGAGAAAGCCGTATCGTCCTCTATACCACAGGCGTGAACAAAGACTTGAACATACTGGTCAAAGATAACCGGGGAAATATGCTTTTTGATAAGACGCTCCGGATATCTCCTGCCGAACCGTTTGCCGGCACTTTCCCGACAGGAGATTTGAAAGAAGAAGAGATCCGTGTGGAAGTCAGGAACCGGGAAGGAAAAGTGATCCTTTCCTATCAGGCGGATAAGCCGGAAATCAAACCGGTTCCCGATCCTGCGAAGGCTGCCAAAGATCCGAAGGACATTGCTTCAATCGAACAATTGTTCCTTACCGGTCTGCATCTGGAACAGTATCGCCATGCTACTTACAATCCGATGGATTATTATATGGAAGCTCTCCACCGCGAACCGGGGGATGTGCGTTGTAACAATGCGGTCGGACTCCTTCTGATGCGTAAAGGGCAGTTTGCACAGGCAGAAGCGTATTTCCGCAAAGCAGTAGAAACCTTGACCGAACGCAATCCCAATCCGTATGACGGAGAACCTTACTACAACCTGGGGTGGAGTTGCAAGATGCAAGGTAAACCGGATGAAGCATATGATGCGTTCTTCAAATCGGCTTGGAATGCCGCCTGGCAGGATGCCGCTTATTTTGCCCTGGCACAGATTGAGACACAGAAAGGGAATTATGAGAGTGCGCTTGATAAGGCAGACCGTTCTCTGATTCGCAACTGGCATAATCACAAGGCTCGTCAGTTGAAAGCCTCCATTCTCCGGAAGCTGAACCGGAAGGAGGAGGCGTTGGCACTGATAGAAGAGTCTTTGAAGATAGACCGTTTCAACATGGGCTGCCGTTTTGAACTTTACTTGCTGACACAAGACGAGAAAGTGCTGGCGGATATGAAGACGATGATGCGCAATTGGTCGCACGGATTCCTAGAATATGCACTCGATTTTGCCGCTGCCGGTCTGTATGATGAGGCAATTGCCTTGTTGCAAAGCCATGCTTCGGGAGCTGGAAACGTATATCCGATGGTTTACTATGCACTGGGGTATTTCCATGCCTGTATGGGTGAAAATGAGAAAGCATTGGAATACTATCAGAAGGCGGAGAAAGAAAACCACGCCTATTGTTTCCCGAACCGCATTGAGGAAGTCCTCATCCTGCAAAGTGCAGTTGCTATGAATAAGCAAGGTGCAAAAGCTGCTTATAGCTTGGGTAACTTCTGGTATTCCGCCCGTCAGTACGACAGTGCCGTTGCTTGCTGGGAAACTTCTGCTTCCGTCGATCCGTCATTCCCCACCGTCTGGCGCAATCTGTCATTGGCTTATTACAATAAGCAAAATGAGAAACAGAAAGCTTTGGAGGCCCTTGAAAGAGCTTACAGGCTCGATGAACACGATTCGCGCATTTTGATGGAACTCGACCAGCTTTACAAACGTCTTGGCCGTCCCCATGCCGAACGCCTTGCTTTCCTCGAAGCTCACCTTGCCGAAACGGAAGAGCGTGATGATTTGGCTATCGAGCGTATTACGCTTTATAATCAATTGGGTCGTTATGCCGAAGCCAAAGATTTGATCGCTGCCCGTAATTTCCATCCTTGGGAGGGTGGTGAAGGAAAGATCACCGGGCAGTACGTGTTATGCCGGGTAGAACTTGCGAAAATTGCACTTCGCGAGAAACGGTATGCCGATGCCTTGGCTCTTCTGAAAGAGACGGAAGACTATCCCTATAACTTGGGTGAAGGCAAGCTGGCGAATGCCGAGGAAAATGATATCTGGTATTACAAAGGCGAAGCCTATCGCGGCTTGGGAGAAGATGTATCGGCTAGAGAGTGCTTTGAAAAAGCTACTGTCGGATCGTCCGAACCTCAGCAGGCTTTCTTCTATAATGACCAGCAACCGGATAAAATATTCTATCAGGGATTAGCTTGGCGGGCGTTGGGAGAAGAAGGCAAGGCACGCGGCTGTTTCAACAAGCTCATCAAGCATGGTGAGAAGCATCTGTTCGACAAATGCCGCATCGATTACTTTGCCGTGTCATTGCCCGATCTGGCTATCTGGGAAGACGATCTGGACAAGCGTAACCGCATCCATTGCAACTATGTGATGGGACTTGGCTACTTGGGATTGAACGAGCCTGTCAAAGCAACCGCTTTTCTCGATGAGGTGAGAGCATTGGATGTGAACCATCAGGGTGGGCAAATCCATCGGAACATGTTATGAAGATAGCTTATAACGTAGAAGCTTATATCCCTTCCGGTGAACCGGTCTACCGTATCCGGTTGACTAACGAATCGGGAGCGTTCGTAGAAGTGACCAACTGGGGAGCCCGTTGGATCACTTCTATGATGCCCGATGCCAATGGGCGATTGGCGAATGTATTGGCGGGCTATGACTGCATAGAGGAGTATCTGTCCGATTCTTACTATATGGGAGCCATTGTCGGCAGGTTCGCCAATCGCATTGCGAATGCGCGATTCACCATACACGGGGAGACTTTCCAACTGGAGGCTAATGACGGGCACCATACGAATCATGGTGGATTCTCCGGTTTCCATAATAAGCTATGGGAATGGCAGGAGATAGACGGTGGTGTCCGGTTTGAATTGACATCGCCCGATGGCGAAGGAGGTTATCCCGGAACTATCCGGGTGAAAGTGGATTATTTGTGGAGCGAAGACAATGAACTCTCCATTCGTTATTATGGGCAAACCGATCGTCCGACCTATTTGAATATGACGAACCATGCATATTTCAACTTGACGGGGAGAAGGGAAAAGATTACTTCCCATTATCTGACCATCCCTTCGGAGTGGATATTGGATACCAATTCCAAGTTCATTCCCAATGGGAAGAAGGTTTCCGTCCTGGGTACGCCCTTTGACTTTACACGCCGTAAAACGATTGGTAAAGATCTTTATGCTGCCCATCAACAGTTGGCATGGAATAAAGGGTATAACCATTGCTATGTACTGAAAGAGGCATCTTCTCCTGACTTACTAACTGCCGCCTCTTTATGTGAAACGGAATCCCACCGCCGGTTGACCGTGAAGACTGATTTGCCGGGGGTATTGCTCTATACTGCCGGATATTATGCGCGTCCGGATACGGCAGTCTGTCTGGAGACACAGTATTTTCCGGATACCCCTTCACATCCGCATTTTCCTTCCTGTTTGCTCAATCCGGGGGAGGTGTACGATCACTTGACGGTTTACCGGTTCGACAACCTGTGACCTATCCTTTTTTCTTCGCTTTGTATTCCGAAGGCGACATTCCCATCGTCTTCGTGAACAAGCGGGAGAAATAGAATGAATCTTCATAACCCACCAACGGGCTGATCTGGCTGATCTTTAGGTTTGTGAAATCCAGATAATGGCAAGCCTCCTGAATCCGGAGGTATGCCAGATAACGTAGGGGTGAGTAACCCGTCTTTTCTTCAAAGAGACTGGAGAAGTAAGAGATGGAAAGTTTCACTTCGGCAGCGATGTCTTTCAACCGGATACTTCTGTTCAGGTTCTCCTGCATGTAGTGGATGGCCAGTTGTACAACGTCTTTGGGGCGTGCCTCCTTGGGTGAACGGCATTCCCGGTACTCACCGATAAATTTCATGGAACCCAAGAAGTGGAATAGGCTGGTGGTGGCATAAAGCATGTTGTTTTTATTGTATCCCGAACTGATGGATAAGTAGATCTCTTCAAACAGTCCCAGCCTCTCCTTGATGCGTGAATGTTCCGCTGGGGCAATGTCGTGCGGGCGGTCGAAGCCCGAACTGAAGAAGGCGGCTTTCTCCCCGTTGAAGTGCATCCAGTAGATGCTCCACGGATTCTGCGTACTGCTTCCGTATGAATGTGCTTTATGTTCGGGAAGGATAAAGAATTGGTTGGCGGTCACTGTCTGCTTTTTCCTGTCGAGTTCAAACCAACCCTCTCCCTCTACACAATAGATAAGGACAAATTCGTTTGCTTCCGCATCCGTGCGTTCACAATAATGGAAGCCGGCATGAGGATAATAACCGATATCGGTTATGTATAGCTCTTTACCTAAATAGTCCCGCTTCAATTCTTCAATCAGAAAGACGGGCAGTACGGCAATTCGTTCTCCTTTGAATCCTTCTCTTATCCTTGGCATAGTAGGGGATTTATTCGTTCATCATGTTCAACTCAGTCCATTCTTATTTTTAAGTTGTTTTTCTGTTTCTTCTAATATAGATGATTATCAGCATTACTACTCCGGCTACCAGCAATCCTATTGCTCCGTAAGCGATACCTTCCGTCACATGCAAGCTTTTCGGGTCGAAGCGCATCTCAATGGTGTGCTTGCCTGCCGGAACATTCATGGCACGGAGGATATAATCGGCACGGGCTATGTCCGCTGGCTGACCGTCAATCGTAGCTTGCCATCCCGGATAGTAAATCTCGGAGAAAACGACAACACCGTCTTTGGGGGAAGAAGTTTCGTATACCAACTGATTCGGCTCATAACTGGTTAGCCGGATAGTGCTTAAGGAATCTTGTTTAAACCCATCCGTAACTCCTTTCAAAGCATCCTTGAATTTCGCATCTACAATTGCAGTGTTCTTAAGGTCTGCCGTGCCTACTGCATCTATTTCTTCGTTGGCATTATTCACATACTGTACTTTGTCAACGAACCAGGCATTGCCATAAGCATACGGATTGAGGATCGGTACCGTTTGTCCCTGTTGGTTGACCGGTAAAATGAAATATTTCGTGTTCAGCATGTTCAATACCCGGAACTTATTGGCATCTACACTGTCCATTTCTCCACCGGTTGCAGCAATTTCCTTGAAGGTAGACTGCATTTCCGGTGCGATGTAGTGGTCTATCATTTCCTGATAACGCCTGAGTTTGGCTGCATGATATCCACCGATACTTTTGTGCCAGTAAGAAGTATTGTTCTCTTGGAACGTACTGGTTGCGAAGTTCAATACACGATAATCCAACGATTTGTCTTGTAATATCTGTTCGTCGGTCGGGGTCTTGCGGAATGTATCTACTTTTGCAGATTGGTGTACGAACTGTTCATCGTTAAGATATCTCTTGTTAATGCTCCACATTTCGATGATACAGAGCAAAGCAATGGCACCGATTGTCCATGAACTTTTCAGTTTGCCTCTTTGATAAATGAACAGGAGGGCAAAGCCACAACAGATGATAAAGAAACTCGACCACGCGTCTGATGTTACCATGCTCATGCGCATCTCTTTCAGATTGTCGAGAATGGGCATTAACTGATCGGATGGAATGGCCTGTTGGAGGGCAGCCATTTCGTGTGCGGGGATAAAGCTCGGAATAAGTATGCCCGGAGCAATAGCCAATATAAGTGCTACACCGGCAGTCAGGCAAAAGCTGATGATGACTCCCCGGCGGTTCTCTTTCAGAACGGACGGCTTGTCGATAATCGTTTTAAGTGCGAATATTGCCAATAACGGTATGGTAAATTCTGCAATTACCAGAATGGACGATACCGCCCGGAATTTGTTGTACATCGGTATGTAATCGATGAAGAAGTCAGTCAATGGTATGAAGTTCTTTCCCCATGACAAAAGGATGGAGAAGAGGGTAGCCCCGATCAGTGCCCATTTCATGGGGCCTTTCACGATAAAGCAGCCCAGGAGGAAGAGTGCCATCACAAACGCACCGACATAGACCGGGCCGGAAGTCATGGGTTGGTCACCGAAGTATTGGGTGATTTGCGAATAAAGCCCGTTGTACATCGGGTTGGCTTTTTTCATAGCAGTTTCACTTTCCGTCAAGGGGACGGATGCACCGCCTCTGACATTGGGGACCAACAAGCTGAGTGTTTCACCGATGCCATAACTCCAGTTTGTGATGTAATCACGGTCGAGTCCATTACTGGTCTGTTCTGCTTTCGCACCTTCGTGTACCAATTCGCTTTTACCGCGCAAGGTTTCTTTGCTATATTCATACGTGTGGTACAGATTGGAGAGGTTGACCGCCACACCTATTATGCCTGCCACTACCAATACTGCCGAAGCTTTAAAGAAAGAAGGCAATTCTTTCTTACGCCACGCCTCTTCGAAGTAAGCTCCCACCATAAACAGGATAACAAACAAGAAATAGTAAGACATCTGAACGTGGTTGGACTGTATTTGCAGAGCCAGGAACAAGGCGGTGACAATACCTCCCAATAGATATTTCTTACGATAAGCAAGTACGATACCGGCTATCGTAGGCGGAATATATGCCAGAGTGATAAACTTCCAGATATGGCCTGCCGATATCAATATAAAGAAGTATGAAGAGAATGCCCATATAACACCTCCTAAACCAGCCAACCATGCCGGAAGTCCGAAGGCGCGCAACAGGATATAGAACCCCAGCATCATGATGAACGTGAGCCAGACGTATGAAGGCAAATAAAGTTGATATACCTTTTCTGCCCATCGCAATGGTTTGGTGGAATCGTAGCTGGGCGATATTTGATAATTCGGCATACCACCGAAAAGCGAGTTTGTCCAGCGTGTGGTTTGGCCTGTACGTTCATGGAACTCTTTAGCCTCCTGTCCGGCTCCTACTCCGGCAACCGTGTCGTGTTGGAAGAGTGACCGACCTTCGATGACAGCCGGGAAGAAATAGGCGAAAGAGAGAATGATAAATGCCAGGATGGCAATCAGATCGGGAAGGAACTTCTTCATACTTAATTAAATGAAAAGTGATTAGTGAAGAGTGAAAAATAGTGATACTTCTCACTCTTCACTTGTTGAATAACAATCTATTAATATCTGTAGTGTTCAGCTTTGTACGGACCATCTACCGATACACCGATATAAGCAGCCTGTTCGGGGGTGAGTTTCGTCAGTTTTACACCGATCTTTTCAAGATGCAGACGGGCTACTTCCTCGTCCAGATGTTTAGGCAGGCGGTATACGTTTACATCGTACTTCTTGTTGAACAGTTCGATCTGTGCCAATGTTTGGTTGGTGAACGAGTTACTCATCACGAAGGACGGATGTCCCGTTGCGCATCCCAGGTTTACCAGACGGCCATCGGCAAGGAGGGTGATGCTATGTCCGTCCGGGAAGTAATAGCGATCTACTTGTGGTTTGATATTAACCCGTTTAATACCCGGGTAATGTTTCAGTGCATCCACCTGTATTTCGTTGTCGAAGTGACCGATGTTACATACGATGGCTTGATCTTTCATCTGCTCCATGTGGTCTATGCGGATGATGTCTATGTTTCCGGTAGTGGTTACAAAGATATTGCCTTCTTTGCAGGCATCTTCCATTGTCACTACTTCAAAGCCTTCCATAGCTGCTTGCAGGGCGCAGATAGGATCGACTTCCGTCACCAGTACACGGGCTCCGTACGAACGCATGGAATGCGAGCATCCTTTACCTACATCGCCATAACCGCAAACTACCACTACTTTGCCGGCAATCATTACGTCTGTGGCACGCTTGATACCATCAGCCAGTGATTCACGGCAACCATACAGGTTGTCGAATTTTGATTTGGTTACAGAATCGTTTACGTTGAAGGCAGGGAACAGCAACTTGCCTTCTTCCTGCATCTGGTACAGACGGTGTACGCCCGTAGTTGTTTCTTCCGATACACCGCGTACTTCGGTAGCTACACGATGCCAACGGTCTTTATCTTCTGCCAGCACTCTTTTGAGGATGGCGTTCAGTTCGATCTCATCTTCCGCATGGGCTTCTTTATCCAGTACGGCAGCATTGTTTTCAGCTTCGTAGCCTACGTGGATCATCATCGTAGCGTCACCGCCGTCGTCTACAATTACCGTGGGGCCTTTGCCACCGGGAAAGTTCAATGCCTGAAGCGTACACCACCAGTAATCAGCGAGTGTTTCGCCTTTCCATGCAAACACAGCGACTCCCGATGCTGCGATGGCAGCGGCTGCATGATCTTGTGTTGAATATATGTTACATGAACACCAACGTACTTCAGCTCCCAATGCAACGAGCGTCTCAATAAGTACGGCAGTCTGGATGGTCATATGCAATGATCCCATGATGCGGGCACCTTTCAAAGGTTTGGATTCTCCATATTTTTCGCGAAGAGCCATAAGGCCGGGCATTTCCTTTTCTGCCAAATCGATTTCTTTGCGACCGAAGTCAGCAAGTTTAATGTCTGCCACTTTATAAGGCAGAGTAGAGAATAATTCTGTAGACATATTGTAATTTGTTTAAAAATAAAAGTGATGCAAAGATAGAACATTCTGAGTAGTAGGGCAAAAGCAGCCAGACTTTTTTTAAAATAATAACTACAAGGATGAACAGTATTGCGGAATATATTTTATATTTGCAAAGTATTGACAACCGGGATGATAATACCAGTGAAGAAACACGGTCTATATATGGAACATTGCAAACAAAAAACAAGGGAAGAGCTGCTTGAAATTATAGTTGATCTTGAGAAGAAAGTGGAAAGTCTTTCTTCCGAGCTGTCATTGATGAAGGCGAAACGCTTTCGAGACAGGTACGGTACCCGTATTTTGGATGCATTGCCCGATATGCTTACTGTTTTCGATCACGATGCGAACATTGTGGAATTGGCTTCATCTCCTTCTACGAATCATGTGGAAGGCACTTCTTCCGACAGTATTGTAGGTTCTAATGTAAAAGACATTGTGCCCGAAGAGGCTTATGAGAGTGTCAGGCACAATATGGATATAGTGATTGAAACCCATAAAGGGTCAATCGCCAAGCATTCGCTGATGCTGGATGGTGTTCTGCATCATTATGAGAACCGTATCTTCCCGTTGGATGATAATTATCTGCTGTGTATGTGTCGCGATGTGTCCGATCAGGTCAAAATGCAGAAGCGGAATACTCAGCAAAGCAATGAGATTGCCCGTTTGAATTCCCTGATGCATGCTATTTTGAATAATGTTCCTGTCTATCTGTTTGTGAAAGATGCGGGGAATGACTTCCGTTACTTGTATTGGAATGCTGCCGCTGCGGAGTATTCGGGAATATCTGTGGAGCAGGCTGTCGGAAAAACGGATGCGGAGGTATTTCCCAATATCGAGGAGACGATGAAATTCCGTCAGGACGACCTGCAAGTGATGAAGACCGGGAGGCTGGAATATGAAGAGAGGTATACTACCAAAAGAGGAGAGGTACGTTTCGTTAAGACAATAAAAACACTGGTACCTTCTGGTAGCGAACATCCGTATATCATCGGTGTGGCATGGGATGTTACCGATATAAAGCGCACTGAAAGGGAGTTGATTGCCGCACGTGTCAAAGCGGAAGAAGCAGACAAGCTGAAATCTTCGTTTCTCGCTAACATGAGTCATGAAATACGTACCCCTTTGAATGCAATTGTAGGTTTCTCAAAGCTGATCATTGAGTCTGAAAATAGGGAAGAGCAGGATCAGTATGCCGAGATAGTCGAAAAGAATTCCGGCTTGTTATTAAACCTGTTTAATGACATCCTTGATCTTTCGGCATTGGAGGCCGGATCATTGAGGCTTTCCGTTCGTTCCGTCAGATTGAGAGATGTATGCAATCTCTTGTATCATCGTTTCTGCAATTCGGTTAAGCCCGGAGTGAAACTTTATTTGGATGAGATCGATCAGGAATTGTGTGTACAGGGTGATTGGGATCGTATTTCCCAGATATGGATGAATTTATTGAGCAATGCCGTAAAGTTTACCTCCGGTGGTGAGATTCATTACGGATTTGAAAAGAAAGAGGAAATGGTGCAAGGGTACGTCTCCGATACCGGAATAGGTATTCCTGCCGAACGTATTGCCACTATCTTCAGTCGCTTTGGAAAGATAGATGATTTTGTTCAGGGAACCGGACTCGGGTTGACGCTTTGCCGCATGTTGGCAGAGAAGATGGGTGGTCGTATCTGGGTACGTTCGAAAGTCGGCAAAGGCACGACTTTCTACTTTACGTTACCCTGTTCCCTTAAATAATCTCCGTTCCCTGCTCTTTGCACAGTTGCAACCCCAGATCCTTCAGTTTGAATTTCTGAATCTTGCCACTGCCCGTCATTGGGAATTCGTCGATAAAGAAAATGTATTTCGGTATCTTGTATCGGGCTATCTTGTTTTTGCAGAAATCCCGAACATCCGATTCGTGCATTTCGACCCCTTCATGAAGGATGATGAATGCTCCTACGGCTTCACCGTACTTCTTTGACGGGATGCCTGCCACTTGCACATCTTTGATCCCTTCCAGCTTATAAAGAAACTCTTCAATCTCCCGGGGATAAATGTTTTCCCCGCCACGGATGATCATATCTTTGATGCGACCGGTGATCCGGTAGTTCCCATCCTCATCTTTGATGCCGAGATCACCGGAGTGCAGGAAGCCGTTCTGATCGATTACTTCAGCGGTTGCTTGCGGGTTTTTATAATATCCTTTCATGGTGTTGTAGCCGCGGTTACACATTTCTCCCTGTACACCTACGGGGCATTCTTCTCCGGTTTCCGGATCGAGTACTTTGACTTCCGTAAATTCGAAGTCGCGTCCCACCGTGTTGCAACGGACATCAAATGAATCTTCAATGCGTGTGGCGGTCATGCCGGGAGAAGCCTCTGTCAGTCCGTAAACACTGGTTACTTTCATGTACATTTTTTCTTCTACCTGCTTCATCAACTCCACCGGGCAGAGCGAACCTGCCATAATGCCGGTACGGAGGCTTGTCATATCGAATAAGTCGAACATCGGATGATTCAATTCGGCGATGAACATGGTAGGTACGCCATAGAGTGCCGTGCAACGTTCTTTGTGGATGGAGGCGAGTACGACCAACGGATCGAACCGTTCTACCATGACTTGCGTGCAGCCGTGTGTCAGGCAATTCATTGTGGCAAGTACAACGCCAAAACAATGGAATAACGGAACGCAGCAGCACAACTTGTCGTCTGCGGTAAACTTCATATGCTCTCCCGTTAGAAAGCCGTTGTTCGTGATGTTGTGGTGGGTCAGCATTACCCCTTTGGGGAATCCCGTGGTTCCCGATGTATACTGCATATTCGCAACATCGTGGCAGTCTACCTGGCTTTTCAGTTCTTCCAGTTTGTCGTCTTTTACATTGTTTCCCAACAGGAGGATTTCTGCCGTGTTGTACATGCCCCGGTGTTTTTCCGGACCAACGTATATCACGTTCTTCATGTGTGGGAAACGTTTACTCTCCAGATGTCCCCGTTCGCAGGTTTTAAGTTCGGGGAGCATGTTATAGGTCATTTGTACAAAGTCGCTGTCTTTCTCTCCGTTCACGATGCACAGCGTGTGCATGTCGGAGTTCTGGCACAAATATTCCAGTTCTGCCTGTTTATAGTTCGTGTTGACAGTAACGTAGACAGCGCCTATTTTGGCACAGGCATACAGCAATGTCAGCCAATCGGGTACGTTGGCTGCCCATATTCCTACGTGCGTACCTCTCCTTACTCCGATAGCAATCAGTCCCTTGGCCATATCGTCCACGCGATGATTAAATTGTTGCCAGGTAAAACGAAGATTGCGATCGGAATATACTATGTATTCTTTGTCGGGTGTCTTCTCGGCCCAGTGTTCCAGCCACTGGCCGAGAGTTCTGTTGTATAGTTGCATGTGGTATAATTGAGAATTGATTCTTCCTCCCCTAAATTGGTGTATAAATCACCGCCAGTATCTTAGCCGCTTGTCCTTCGTAAGCGTGTACATGGTGGGGAATGATGGAGTCGTAATAAATGCTGTCACCTTCCTCAAGCAGATAAGTGGTCTTACCGTAACTGATTTCCATGACCCCTTCCATAACCATGATGAATTCTTCTCCTTCGTGGGATGAAAGAACGAAGTCATTATCGGTAGTCGGGGCGACATCGATGATAAACGGTTCCATATGGCGGTCTGCTTTCGACTTTGACAGTGAATGATATTCCATATGTTTTCTGGAATGGATGGCGTTGTTCGAAAAGCTGATGGTGTTGGTTGTTTCGGTCTTGCGGCATACCACAGGGCCTGTTTCATCCTGATCATCAAGGAAAGTGCCCAGACGCACTCCCAGTACACGGGCTATTTTGATGAGTGGAGCCAGTGATGGAAGATCGATGTTGCCTTCGATGCGTTCGATTTGTTCTATAGCCAAGCCGGAACGTTGAGCCAGCTCTTCTATTGTAATTGATTTATTCTCGCGGAGTGTTTTTATTTTCTCTCCGACAATTTTGCTTGTATCCATATCGATAGAATTTATTGTCTAAAAGGTTACTATTTAGAAATGGTTGATTTGCAAAAATAGCAAATTCTTTATATGATAACAATTATAGAAGGTAAAAAGTATGCGGCAGCTGATTTTTTAAGTATCCTTTTCTAAGGAAAGGTTTGGAATCGGATGGATGTCCGTTTTTTGAGAGTGGTTTTTATTGAGAATAAAAGAGCCGTTCTTTTTGGAGAACGGCTCTTTCAATCTTGTCTGTAACAAGTGGATTACTTACGCAATCCGAGAGTTTTAATGATGGCACGATATCTTGCGATATCTTTAGCCTTCAGGTAATCGAGCAAACGACGACGTTTACCTACCAACATTGTTAAAGCTCTCTCAGTACTATAATCTTTTCTGTTGAGCTTCATATGCTCAGTCAGGTGAGAAATACGGTATGAAAACAAAGCTATCTGGGACTCAGCTGAGCCAGTATCAGAGTTAGACTTTCCGTACTTTCCAAAGATCTCTTGCTTTTCAGCAGCGTCTAAATACATAATTCTTTGATTTGGTTTGATATATAAATATTACTTTTGAGCGTGCAAAGATAGTTATTATCTTAATAACGCACAACGTTTTGCAGGAAATTTTTCCAAGTATAGTATATGTTTTATAATCCATTTTCGTACCTTTGCAGCCAAATAATAGGTATTATATGCAAAATATTAGAAACATTGCAATTATTGCCCATGTTGACCATGGGAAAACAACTCTTGTCGATAAGATGCTTTTGTCCGGAAATCTGTTCCGTAGCAACCAGGCAAGCGGTGAATTAATTCTGGATAACAACGACTTGGAACGTGAACGAGGGATAACGATTCTGTCAAAAAACGTTTCAATCAATTACAAAGGAACTAAGATTAACATTATTGATACTCCGGGGCATAGTGACTTCGGAGGAGAAGTGGAACGTGTACTTAATATGGCTGACGGATGTATCCTGTTGGTCGATGCTTTTGAAGGTCCGATGCCTCAAACACGTTTCGTGTTGCAGAAAGCACTGGAAATCGGACTGAAACCGATCGTGGTGGTTAATAAGGTGGACAAACCGAACTGCCGCCCGGAAGAGGTGCATGAGATGGTGTTCGACCTTATGTTTAGCTTGGATGCTACAGAGGATCAGTTGGACTTTCCGTGTGTGTACGGTTCTGCAAAGAACGGATGGATGAGTACGGACTGGCAGAAACCTACCGACAGCATCACTCCGTTGCTGGACTGCATTATTGAGAACATTCCTGCGCCTACGCAGTTGGAAGGTACTCCCCAGATGCTGATTACTTCACTCGATTATTCTTCATATACGGGCCGTATCGCTGTAGGACGTGTTCACCGCGGTACGTTGAAGGAAGGTATGAACGTGACATTGGCAAAGCGTGACGGGAGTTTCCAGAAATCAAAGATTAAGGAAGTGCATGTATTCGAAGGGTTGGGACGCGTGAAGACTACGGAAGTTTCTTCCGGAGATATCTGCGCATTGATCGGTATTGACGGGTTTGAGATCGGGGACACGATCTGCGACTTTGAGAATCCGGAAGCATTGCCGCCAATTGCTATCGATGAGCCTACGATGAGCATGCTGTTCACCATCAACGATTCCCCGTTTTTCGGTAAGGATGGCAAGTTTGTGACTTCGCGCCATATTCATGACCGCCTGATGAAGGAATTGGACAAGAATCTGGCATTACGTGTGCGTAAGAGTGAGGAAGATGGCAAATGGATCGTTTCCGGCCGTGGTGTGCTTCACTTGTCTGTATTGATAGAGACCATGCGTCGTGAGGGCTACGAGTTGCAGGTGGGACAGCCGCAGGTGATCTATAAAGAGATAGACGGTGTGAAATGCGAGCCGATCGAAGAGCTTACGGTGAATGTTCCGGAGGAGTATTCAAGCAAGATCATTGATATGGTGACTCGCCGCAAGGGTGAAATGACTATGATGGAGAGCAACGGTGAACGTGTAAATCTGGAGTTCGACATGCCTTCACGCGGTATCATCGGTTTGCGTACCAATGTGTTGACGGCTTCTGCCGGTGAGGCTATCATGGCACACCGCTTCAAGGAGTATCAACCGTACAAAGGAGATATAGAACGCCGTACCAATGGCTCTATTATTGCTATGGAGAGTGGTACTGCATTTGCTTATGCAATCGATAAATTGCAGGATCGCGGCAAGTTCTTCGTTTTCCCGCAGGAAGAGGTTTATGCCGGACAGGTGGTGGGAGAACATTCTCATGATAATGACTTGGTGGTAAATGTGACTAAATCGAAGAAGCTTACCAATATGCGTGCGTCCGGCTCTGACGAGAAGGCTCGTTTGATTCCTCCTGTGCAGTTCTCCTTGGAAGAGGCGTTGGAATATATTAAGGAAGATGAATATGTGGAGGTGACTCCGAAGGCGATGCGCATGCGTAAAGTCATTCTGGACGAAATGGAACGTAAGCGTGCTAATAAGAATTAGTAATCGAGGCTATCGAGTATAGTCTATATATAAATAGGAAAGAGCCTGGTAAGTTAATCTTGCCAGGCTTTTTTATTGCTCCGGATGCAAGATGTCCTTCATAATAACTATTTTTTAGCATTGTGAATTTTTAAACGTTGATTATGATGATAATATGAAATATATTCTATCTTTGTGAAATCATTTTAAAACATATATATATGAAAAGACTATTACTTTCGTTATTTGTGATTATAGTTGCATTAAGTTCTGCAAATGCAGGAGAAGTGACTTTTGATCTAACTGATCCTGCTGCGTTTGGCTATGCTGTCCCTGAAACAAGTAAGGGTACTGATCTTGCGAATGGCACTTTGACTGTTGGAAATGTCGTGATTACGTCGGATAAGAAGCACGATACGACTGATAATCGTTTTTGGGGAACTGCTAACGGTGTTGAAGGTCTTCGCTGCTATAAGCCCTCCACTTTGACATTTTCTACGAACAATGGAGAAGTAATCACTGCTATTACTTTTGAAGGAGTAACTATTACTCCTGCTGTTTTGACATTCGATAGTGGCGAATATGATAAACCGACATGGACCGGCTCGGCAAGCAAAGTTGTGTTAACCTTTGGCGGTACTGCAAAAATCAGTTCAATAGTTGTGTCTACAGCCGGTCAGGCTGCTTCTGTTGCCGATCCTACTTTTTCACTCGCGACTGGTACTTATTATGTGGCAAAAAATGTAGAAATTACATGTGCTACTGAGGGAGCTATCATCCATTACACTACAAATGGTGACGAGCCGACAAGTGCTTCTGCCGTTTACAATGCTCCTATTAAAGTAGAGTCTACAACTACAATCAAGGCTATGGCTTCAAAGGGAAGTGATAATAGTACGGTGGTTTCAGCTACTTATACTATCGGTGAAACTACACCTGTGAAAGACATTGCTGACTTCTTCACCACCAATAGAGGAATAGTCCATGTGTTTACCAATCCTGTAAGTGTGCTTTATCAAAGCGGTCTGTATTTGTTTGTGCAAGACGAATCGGCTGCGATGCAGATATATGGTGATGTCGGTCGAACATATAAGAATGGCGATATAATTCCGGCCGGTATTATTGGGGAGGGAGATGTGTTCGGAGGGGAGCTTCAGTTCCGTGTGGTTGAGCCCGAAACATTTGCAGCTCCGGAAGAGGGGCCGGTGATCGCGCCTACGGTTGTTAAGATAGACGCAATCGATGATTATCTGTTTGATAAACTGATTCAGGTGAATGATGCGATTGTCAATCTTGAAGATGGTAAGACTTTGACAGATGGTACGGGTACGATTAATCTTTATGCCCGTTTCAATGAGGTGACTTTGCCTACAGATGATAAATCGTATAACGTAACTGCCATTGTAAGTCGTTATAATGGTAACTTCCAATTGTTCCCGATTTCATTTACGTTGACTACAGGTATTGCAAATGTCGATAATACAGCTTCAAAAGTAGTTGCGGGCTATAACGTAATCAATGTGAATGCTGCGGAAGATACCCAGGTTACTGTTGTCAATTCTGTTGGTCAGGCTCTTGTTAACAAAACGGTTAGTGCCGGAACTAATGCCATTCCGGTTTCAGCAGGGTTCTATCTTGTTAAAGTCGGTGATGTCGTAGCTAAGGTTGTCGTAAGGTAAAAAGGTCTTTTTGAAATAATTTTATAAGGGCTGTCTTGAGTTGGAAAAACGAGACAGCTCTTTTTGTGTTTGTCCGGCACTATTACATTTCCTCCCTCATTACAATATTGTGACATTGTGATTTTTTAAACGTTGGATTGGAGCAGCAATATAAATAACTTCTATCTTTGTGTCACCAATTTTAAAAAACATTTATTTATGAAAAGACTGTTACTTTCATTATTTGTGATTATTGCTGCTGTAAGCTTTACAAATGCTACAGATGTGACTTTTAATTTGACTGACCCTGCTGCGTTGGGGTATGCTGTTCCAGAATCAGGTGCTGGTACCGATCTTGCCGATGGTACTATGACTGTCGGAAATGTTGTGATTAAATCTACTAAGATCAACGAAACGACTGATAACCGTTTTTGGGCAACTAAAGATGGAGTTGAAGGCCTTCGTTGCTACAAACCTTCTACTTTGACTTTCAGTACTACAAATGGGGAAATTATAACTGCCATAACTTTTGAAGGAAAAGCAATTGCTTCTACTATTTTGACATTTGATAGTGGAGAATATGCCCAACCCACATGGACGGGATCGGAAAGTCAGGTAGTGTTAACTTTTGCCGGTACTGCTAAAATTAGTTCTATAGTGGTAACTACAACAACAGGTGAAGCTCCGGCTGTTGCCGTTCCGGTTTTCAATCCTGGCGAAGGAACTTATTACGGACCGGTGGAAGTGACTCTTAGTTGTGCTACCGAAGGGGCCGACATTTGGTATAAATTAAGTAAATCAGCACCACAATTTACTGCTTATACCGGACCTATTAAAGTAGAATCTACTACAACCATTATAGCAGCGGCTGCCGTAGGAACTACATTCTCTGATGTTGTATCAGCTACTTATACCATAAGTGAGGCAAAATCCGTTGAGAACATTGCAGATTTTTATACACAATCTCAAAGCTTGGTTGTGAAATTTGCTAATCCGGTCAATGTACTTTATCAAAGCGGTGCGTATTTGTTTGTACAAGATGCAACGGGCGCACTTCAGATATATGGTAATGTTGGGCAGACTTATAAGAATGGCGACATTATCCCTGCCGGTTTCATGGGTTCCGTTGGTGAATTCGGAGAAGTTATACAGTTGTCAAGCCCTGTAGCCGAAACATTTGCTGCTGCTGAGGAAGGTGCGGTTATCAAACCGACTGTGGTTAAGGTTAATGAAATCACAGAAACAATGCTTAATAGACTGATTCAGGTGAATAATGCTACTGTTAATCTTGAAGGTGGTAAAACATTAACGGACGAATCCGGTACTATTACTCTTTTTGCACGTTTTAATGAAGTAAGTTTACCTGCGGATGATAAAGCGTATGATGTAACTGCTATCGTAAGTAGCTTTAAGGGGGCTTTACAGTTGTTCCCTATCTCCTTTACATTGACTAATACGGGCATTGCAAATGTTGATAATGCAGCTTCAAGAGTAGAAGCGGGTTATAATGTGATCAATGTGAATGCTGCCGAAGATGCACAGGTTACTATAGTTAATTCTGTGGGTCAGGTTCTTGTAAGCAAGGCTGTGACTGCAGGTGCAAATGCTATTCCGGTTTCAGCAGGATTCTATCTTGTTAAGGTTGGAGATGTCGTTACCAAGGTCGTTGTAAGATAAAGGTATTCTCTAAATAAATCGAAGGGGCTGTCTCATTCCGCATAGGAAGGATGAGACAGCCCCTTTTTATGCAATGTCACTGCAAAAGCAATGCAGCGCTGCTGCAAAGGTGATGCAGTGCTTCTGCAAAAGCAATACAGCATTACTGCAAAAGTAATGCAGCGTTACTGTAAAGGTAATGCAGTACCACTTCAATAGTAATAAAGCACCACTTTAACGGTAATAAAGCATCGCTTTAACGGTAATAAAGCATCGCTTTAAAAGGAATAAAGTTCCACTTTAAAAAGAAATAAAGTATTGCTTTAACGGTCATAAAGCAAAGTCGAAGTGCTTTTATAGGCGATTTGCTTACATGAACTCTGATGCATATCAGAGTTTTTCACCGGTCGAGCCTCTGGAAGTATTGACGTTTGAACTCGCATTGCAGGGTGTTTTGGCAAAGTAACGATACAAATAAAATAAAGGCGATTCCTTTCGGAACCGCCTTTTTGTATGTCAAGGTCGAATCTCAGATTAGAGTTTCGGACCAGCAGCAACCAACTTCTTACCTGCTTCGTTTCCAGTGAACTTAGCAAAGTTCTTGATGAAACGTCCTGCAAGGTCTTTTGCTTTTTCTTCCCATTTGCAAGCGCATTCGTAAGTGTCGCGCGGATCGAGGATCTTCGGATCAACACCCGGAAGTTCTGTAGGAACAACGAAGTCGAAGAAAGGAATAACCTTCGTCGGAGCTTTGTCGATAGAACCGTCAAGGATTGCATCGATGATACCACGAGTGTCGCGGATAGAGATACGTTTGCCAGATCCGTTCCAGCCAGTGTTAACCAAGTATGCTTTAGCACCGGTCTTTTCCATCTTCTTAACCAGTTCTTCTGCATATTTAGTCGGGTGCAGTGACAAGAAAGCAGCACCGAAGCAAGCGGAGAATGTCGGAGTCGGTTCAGTGATACCACGTTCTGTACCAGCCAACTTAGCTGTAAATCCGGACAGGAAGTAGTACTGAGCTTGTTCCGGAGTCAGGATAGATACTGGAGGCAATACTCCGAAGGCATCAGCAGACAAGAAGATGACTTGTTTTGCGTGAGGACCTTTAGAAACCGGTTTAACGATGTTTTCGATGTGGTAGATAGGATAAGAAACACGAGTGTTCTCAGTTACGCTCTTATCTGCAAAGTCGATCTTACCGCTTGCGTCTACTGTAACGTTTTCAAGCAGAGCATCACGACGGATAGCATTGTAGATATCGGGCTCGCTGTCTTTGTCCAAATTGATAACTTTAGCATAGCAACCGCCTTCGTAGTTGAATACGCCTTCGTCATCCCATCCGTGTTCGTCGTCACCGATCAACAGACGTTTAGGGTCAGTTGACAAGGTTGTCTTACCAGTACCGGACAGACCGAAGAAGATAGCTGAACTCTTGCCTTCTTTATCTGTGTTGGCAGAGCAGTGCATTGAAGCGATTCCGCGCAACGGGTTCAGATAGTTCATGATAGAGAACATACCCTTCTTCATTTCACCACCATACCATGTGTTCAGGATAACTTGTTCGTTTACCTTCAAGTTGAATACGGTAGCAGTCTCTGAGTTCAGACCCAGTTCTTTGTAGTTGTCAACTTTAGCTTTGGAAGCGTTGAATGAAACGAAGTCAGGTTCTCCGTAATTAGCCAGTTCTTCAGCTGTCGGGCGGATGAACATGTTAGTTACGAAGTGAGCCTGCCAAGCTACTTCCATGATGAAACGAACTTTCATACGAGTGGCAGGGTTAGCACCGCAGAAAGTATCTACAACAAACAGACGTTTGCCGGACAGTTCTTTCACTGCTTTAGCTTTCAAGTCAGCCCAAGCTTCTTCAGAACAAGGTTTGTTGTCATTTTTGTATTCTTCAGAAGTCCACCATACAGTGTTTTCGCTGGCTTCATTCTTAACGAAGAATTTATCTTTAGGAGAACGGCCGGTATAGATACCAGTCATTACGTTTACAGCGCCCAATTCAGTTACTTGACCTTTTTCGAAACCTTCCAGTCCCGGTTTGGTCTCTTCTGCGAACAGTACATCATAAGAAGGGTTGTGGATGATTTCCTTCACGTCGGTAATACCGTACTTGCTTAAATCTAAATTTGCCATTTTCTTTTGAATTAATTTAAATTGGTATTTTGTTTATTATCTCATTCTGGCATGCGGAAAAGGATGTTTTACAACATCCTCTTGTAAATCGGCTACAAAAGTAATACTTTCTTTGGAAACATGTTATGGATTAGAGAAATATTTCCCTAATTGAATCTCTTTTATAGATTCCTAACAAAATCTGCAAACTGAATGTTGCAAATTGAAACTTTATCATTTACTTTGCAGAAGTATAGATAGGATATATAAAATAACTCTATAATTAAAGATGAGAATAATCAATTTTAGTGATACTAATTCCATTTTGAATCAGTATGTAGCGGAAATAAGAAATGTTGATATTCAGAACGACCGCTTGCGCTTTCGCCGCAATATCGAACGGATCGGTGAGATTATGGCGTACGAGATAAGTAAGGAATTTACTTATTCCGTAAAGGATATTTGCACTCCGTTGGGCATAGCACCGGTCAGCACGCCTGACAATCAATTGGTGATAAGTACTATTCTTCGCGCTGGTCTGCCTTTTCATCAGGGCTTCCTGAGCTATTTCGACCAGGCTGAAAATGCCTTTGTGTCGGCTTACCGCAAGTATAAGGATACGCTGAAGTTCGATATTCATATTGAATACATCGCTTCACCGCGTATCGATGGAAAGACTTTGATCATTACCGATCCGATGCTGGCCACGGGTAGCAGTATGGAGCTTAGTTACCAGGCTATGTTGACGAAAGGACATCCGTCCGAAATTCATGTCGCTTCGATCATTGCCAGCCAGAAGGCGGTAGACCACATCGCTTCTGTTTTTCCGGAGGACAAGACGACCATTTGGTGTGCTGCTATCGATCCGGAGATCAACGAGCATTCATACATTGTGCCGGGACTGGGGGATGCAGGCGATCTGGCCTATGGAGAAAAGGAGTGATCCTGCTTTGTAAACGTCCCGTCTACCGGGGGATTTGAGACCGTAATTTATAGGCTGCTTTATGAAAAGCATTTAGGCCTTATAGACACAACAATTTTACTTAAAACAAGACATTTGTAATGAAGATCAAATTTATTTCAATTATAACCATTTTACTGTCTCTCTGGAGTTGTAATCAGAGCCGGACAAAAGAAATAACTTATAGTAATCCGCTTTCTGTCTCTTTCGGTGATCCTTATATTCTGGCCGCCTCGGACGGAAGGTATTATATGTATGGAACTTCCGGAGAAAAAGGTTTCAGAGCTTATTCCTCTGACGATCTCACCGATTGGAAAGAAGAAGGGCTGGTGTATCAGGGAGGAACCGATCAGTCCTGGAATGTAGATTGCTTTTGGGCACCTGAAGTGTATGAGCGGGGTGGCAAATACTATTTGTGGTATAGTGCCAATTGGAAACAAAACCCTACCAACGAGGAAGAGAACTTCAGGATTGGCGTTGCGGTGGCTGATAAACCAACCGGACCTTTCAAAGACTTAAATGATGGCCCGGTATTCGATCCCGGATATCCTGTGATCGATGCCAATTTATTGTTTGATGACAAAACGGGCAAGGTATATCTTTACTATTCACGTTGTTGCTACAAACATCCGGTAGAGAGTGAAATTGCATCTTTGGCAAAAGAGAAAGGCTGGTATGACGAGATTGAAGAAAGTTGGATTTACGGAGTGGAATTGAAACCCGATTATTCGGGCATCATCGGTGAGCCAAAAGTGATGCTTTGTCCTCCCGCCTCTCTCGATGATAAGCAGGCTGAATGGGAAAGCCGTTCGGTGACCAGCCAGGAAGCTAATCGCCGATGGACGGAAGGATCGTTTATTTTCGAACGAAACGGCCTGTATTATATGATGTATTCGGCCAACTTCTTCGGAGGAGCCGATTATGCTGTCGGATATGCCACCTCGGAATCTCCGTTAGGACCGTTTAAGAAGTCTGACCATAATCCGGTTCTTCAAAAGAACATAACAGCCGGGGGCGATGTGACAGGGACGGGGCATAATATGGTGCTTACCTTGTCCGACGGTCAGATGTTATGTGTCTATCACGGGCGCACAAAGAAGACAGGAAAGAACCGGGTGGTGTTCATCGATAAGATGGAAGTGCAGCCGAATGGTGAATTAGCAGTGCATGGACCGACAACACAAGCATTGACTTTGAATGTCCCTGTCGGCAAATAGAAAGGGAGATCTCTGTATGGCATTGCTTTAACAATATATTTTAAGTATTTTTGCAGTCAGATAAAAAAGCGTAATTGTGTGTACAAAGATTTTTTCAAGACTTATACAGTTTATTTGTATATTGCTTATTGTTGCATGTAAAAGTAAAACTGAACATTTCCCGAAAATAAGCGGACACCGCGGAACGAGTTTCATTGCTCCGGAAAATACGTTGGCTTCGATTGATTCTTGCATTAAATATAAAGTCGATCTTGCCGAATGTGATGTATGTATTAGTAAGGACAGTGTTTTCTATCTTTTGCATGACTCTACCCTCGACCGGACAACGAACGGTTCGGGAGCTATTGCTAATTGGATGTCTTATGATATAGATACGTTGGATGCCGGCTCTTGGTTTAATCCCGTTTTTAAAGGAGTGCGTGTGCCACGTTTGGAAGATGCGCTGAGAAGGGCTAAACAAGGGAAATTGGAACTGACGATCGATTATAGGAATGGCAATTTGAAAAGAATGCTTGATCTGATCCGGAGAGAGGGGATGCTCGACCATTGTACTTTCGTCTTTTATTCCGAAGATGACTTTAAAGCTTTCCGGAAACTTGCTCCTCAGGTCAAACGGTTGCAGGCCTATATTCGCACGAATAAGGATTTTGACTATGTGATAGACAGTTTGAAGCCCGATATTGCGGTGGTACGGCTTGACTCGATAACTCCTCTGTGGATATCCCGTTGCCATGAGGCAGGAATGAAAGTGCTTGCTTTGGCATTAAAGAGTTCGGCTCCGGATGAAGACTATATCCGTGCTGCGCGTTTGGGAGTGGATGTGATTGCTACAGACCGGCCGGAATATATTATAAAGAAGTTCGGAAGAAGATAATGTGCATCCTTAAGGAATAATATATATAGAAGAGGTATAAAAAAAGAGAGATTGCATCAGAACCGTTCCGGTGGGATGCGATCTCTCTCGTTTTTTGGTACATGCTGGAAATGTTTATTTCACTTCCCAAGTTTCATTTGTCATCAGGAGTTCGTTGAAATTGTGATATTTCTTTTTCCCTTTGATTTCTTCGATTTGAGCAGCCACGGCTTCATTGTATGTGGGAGCTTCTACATCACGGATAACGCCCAGGGCGATCGGGAAGTCGGGGCCTTCCATCAAAGCGAGCTTCAACTGTAATGTATTGTCTTCGCAGTGTGCATCGTGTACCAGAATATCCTTTTCAGTGATACCGTTTTCACCAAGCTTCACAACCTTCAATCCGAAACCTTGTTGCATCAATCCGAATTCTTTGTTTTCTCCAAAGAGCATCGGTTTGCCATGTTCCAGATAGATAGCGTTTTTGGAACGCCCTTCTTTCGTAGCTACGCTTTCGTGTGTGCCGTCATTAAAGATGACACAGTTTTGCAAAACTTCGACCACGGAAGCACCTTTATGGTGGGCAGCGGCTTTCAAAACTTCGACGGAAGCAGGACCGTCTACGGCAATGCAACGGGCAAAGAATTTACCGCGGGCGCCAAAAGCCAGTTCGGCCGGGTGGAAAGGATCTTCCACTGTGCCGTAAGGTGATGATTTCGTCACAAGTCCTCGTTCCGATGTCGGAGAATATTGTCCTTTGGTCAATCCGTAAATACGGTTGTTCAGCAGGATCATGTTCAAGTCGATATTACGGCGTAAAGCATGAATGAAATGGTTACCGCCAATGGCCAGTCCGTCACCGTCACCGGAGATCTGCCAGATAGTCAGATCCGGATTGGCTACTTTCGCACCGGTGGCTACGGCAGCGGCACGTCCGTGTATAGTGTGGAATCCGTAGGTATTCACGTAATAAGGCAAACGTGAAGAACAGCCGATACCGGAAATCACGGCAATGTTGTGCGGAGCTACTCCTAATTCGGCCATAGCCTTGTGCAGTGAGTTCAGGAAAGCGTGGTCGCCACATCCCGGGCACCAACGCGGCTGGCCTGATTTGTAATCTTTTGCTGTATATAATGTTTCGCTCATCTCTTATTCCTCCAATAATTTAGTGAATGCATCTACAAGTTCTCTCGTTACGAAAGGCTGGCCTTTCACCTGATTGTATTGGCTGATGTTCAGTCCGGGCACTTTCATGCGCAGGTATCCTGCAAACTGGCCCAAATTCTGTTCGGCAACTACAATCTTCTTGAATCTCTTCAATACCTCGGCTGTGTTCTTCGGCAGCGGGTTGATATATTGGAATTGGGCGAGTGCCACCTTCTTGCCACTCTTAAGCATGAATTCCATAGCCAGATGAAGGTGTCCGTATGTTCCTCCCCAACCAACGATCAACAGGTCTGCATCCGGATCTCCTTGTATCTCCAGATTGGGAATGCAATCGGCAATCTTGTCGACTTTGGCCTGACGTAGCAGGGTCATTTTTTGGTGATTATCGGGTTCTGTAGAGATGACACCTGTCTCATTACTCTTTTCCAGTCCTCCGATGCGGTGCATGAAGCCTTCTGTTCCGGGAACAGCCCAATAGCGTGAGCCTGTCTTCTCGTTACGTTGGAATGGAGTCCAGGTTTCAGCCATGTCCGGAGTGACATAAGGCGGGTTGATAGCAGGATATTCATCCAGATTAGGCAGTTTCCATGCAGCAGAACCGTTTGCGATGAATGCATCCGTCAACAGTACGACAGGAGTCATGTGTTCCAACGCAATCTTTGCTGCCATATAAGCGGCATCGAAACAATTGGTAGGTGAAGTAGCTGCAATGACCGGCATCGGGCTTTCGCCATTACGGCCATAAAGAGCTTGCAACAGGTCTGTTTGTTCTGATTTGGTAGGCATACCTGTAGAAGGGCCGCCACGCTGTACGTTGATCACTACCAATGGAAGTTCGGCAATGACAGCGAGGTTCATAGCTTCGCTCTTCAAGCAGACACCCGGTCCGGAAGTGGATGTTACGGCAAGGTCACCGGCAAAAGCAGCACCTACGGCGGAAGCGCATCCGGCTATTTCATCTTCGCACTGCACGGTTTTTACACCGAGTGATTTATGTTTAGACAGTTCGTGCAGAATGTCTGTGGCGGGTGTGATAGGATAAGAACCTAAATAAAGCTCTAGTCCTGCCTTCTCGGCTGCGGCAATCAAACCGTAAGCAGTCGCTTTATTTCCATTGATGTCTGTATATAGTCCTTTTGCCTTTTGATTCTTACTTTCTATTTTGTAAGTGGAAGTGGCGGCATGGGTATTTGCACCATAATTATAACCGTCATTGAGTACTTTGATATTAGCAGCTGCAATTTCCGGTTTTTTGGCAAATTTCTGGCGGATCATGGTTTCAGCAGCTTCGAGGTTGCGATTGAAAAGCCAGCAAACCAGTCCGAGTGCGAACATGTTTTTGCAACGAAGCACCGCTTTATTATCCAATCCGGAGTCTTTAAGACTCTCTTTGCACATGGATGAGATAGGTACTTCGAGTACTTCTTGTTTGATACCCAGCTCTTCGAACGGGTTATTGGTTGTAAATTTAGCTTTTTCCAAGTCTTTTGTTCCAAAGGAATCGGAATCTGTGATTACCAGTCCTTGAGGCTTGCAGAACTTGATTTGTGTTTTCAATGCTGCCGGGTTCATTGCTACCAACACGTGGCAATGGTCACCGGGAGTGAAGATTTTGTCTGCTCCAATGTGTACTTGGAAACCCGATACTCCCGTCAGTGAACCTTGCGGGGCGCGTATATCTGCCGGGTAGTCCGGGAATGTACAGATGTCATTACCTACTGTTGCCGACACGTTCGAGAAGATGTTGCCGGCCAACTGCATACCATCGCCGGAATCGCCGGAGAAGCGTACTACCACTTGCTCCAATTCTTTAACCATCATTTCGTCTGCCATAATTTTATTTACTAATTTAAATTAAGGATTAACTGTGTTACATTCATGCATAAATATCACCTTAACAATTGTTGCTCTTGTATATTCATTTACTATGCAGAAGGTTTGGCAAAGGTCGCAAAGTAAAATGACTTAGCAAAATGTTTTGCAGTTTATCTGTAGTCGTCTATCAAAAGATTTATCATTCTTCTGGTTTAATATGGCTAAAGTAAGGGATGCTTCCATGTTTTATCTTGGTTTTATGCTAATGTGGTTTCATTTTGTTACCGTTATCTTGAATAGGTAATTACTTATTGTCCTCTATTTTATATATTTTATAATACATATGTTATATTTATTCTGAATTTGCTTTCAAATATAGCATTTATCCTCTGTTTTTAGTGTCATTAAATCAGTTTCTGTGTTTCGAAGTAACAGTGTTATTCTTCTGTTTTATATAAAACTGAGTATTCCGTCTTGTTAAATCAAGAGAATAAGTTATCTTTGCAACCGAAATCTGAAAAGAGGTCCTGTAGTTCAACGGATAGAATAGAAGTTTCCTAAACTTTAGATAGGGGTTCGATTCCCCTCGGGACTACAATCGGAAATGCTAAATTCTCTATGTATGAATATGTTATTGATTTTCGATTAATTGGTATTGCATAACATTCCCATGATATTTTAGCGGGTAGATGATATCTTTTATTGTTTCGATGGACAACCACGTAACCTTATAGGATTCATTTCTCTTGAAAAGAAGTGGCAACGACTGTTTCAATGATTGTTATATCTAGGGAAATAACTACAATAAATACTGCCGCAGATGTGACAAATTGAGAGAGATACAAAATCATTCTTTAAGAATGCCGTCAAATCCTTCTTAAATAATCTTCCAATGATTCGTCTTGTTCCAAGTGTAATTTCTTCCTAATGCGGTAACGGCTTGTGTTGATCGTTTCGGGTAGGACATAAAGCATCTGGGCTATTTGTTTATTTGTCATTCCTATTCGTATATAGGCACAAAGTCTCAGATCGTTTTCTGAAAGCACCGGATGCCTCTCACTCAGTTTGAGGAAAAAGTTAGGATGTACTTCTTCAAAATGTAGTTTAAAGAATGCCCATTCATCTCCAGTGCCCAAGTGTTTTTTTATTTGATAGTTAAGAGCTTTCTCCTGTTGCCGGGGGAGGAGCCCTTGACTGGCAAAATCCTCTATTTGTCCCATCAATTCTTTTAAAAGCTGGTTCTTCTCTGCCATGATCATTGAATTGGAGGTCAGTTCTCTGTTTTTTAAGTCTATTTTCATAAGGAACTGTTCATTTTGTAATTTCTCTCTTTCCAATCGTTCATTCAATTCCCGGTTCTCAGCTTCTTTCAGCAGTTTGTTGATTTTCTCTTTTTTGCGTAAAATCCACAGTATATAAAATCCGATAATTGCCAAGAAAGTGACAGAAAATATAATAATTAATGTGATCCTTTTATGTTTTCGCATGTTCATGTCAGCCTCTTTCAGCTCTTTTTCATATTGTTTAATGGCAGCGCGTACTTCCAGTCTGTTTATCTCATTTGATTTGGCGTGACCGGTCGTTTCCTCTTTATATTGCAGATAGCGTTTGAGACATTGGTAAGCACTATCCGGTTCATTCTTACGATCGAATATTTCCGAAAGGCCGTATAATGTATGTATGGCGGAGTAAGCGTCTTTGTTTGCTTCTGCGAGTTGCCGTGCTTTCTTGAAATAAAATAAAGCAGAGTCATTATCATGTTTGTATATGTAGATAGCCCCCATATTAATCAGTGTATAGGTCTGGGAAGTTTTATTGGTTACGTGTTGTGCTGTTCTGTATGCTTCTCGCGCGTACCTTTCTTTATCGGTAAGTGTCTTTGAAACATAATAGAGAGAGGTAAGTATATCTACTTTCAACGTGGCATCGTCTTCGGTAATTTTATTTTGGAGCAAAGTTGTCAATATATCTATTGCCTTCTGTTGATTCCCCAAATGATATTGGCTGATTCCGATATTATGTTCGTTTTTCAATTCATCCGTATCGAATCCTCCTTTCCTGAAAGCCTCGTTTGCTAATAAATAATATTTATATCCTTCTTGATACTCGCCAATCCTACGCATGATGGAGCCGATATTAACGTATGTGTACCCCAGATTATAAAGGTCTCCGATCGATTTGAAATAATTCTCCTGTGTTTTGAATACACGATAAGCCTCCGGGTAAATGTTGCGTTTAGCTAACAACATACCCTTTACAAATGATATTCTTGCAAAATCATAACTATATGCCGCAGAATCAGCCTTTTCCAAAGCTTGGAGGATCAATGCTTCGGTCTTTTCCGTGTTCGTTTCAAATTGCAGCCATGCATCCCAGTATAGTGCGCGAACCAGTAGATTGGGGTTCTTTTTTTGTGTGGCAATTTGGTACATATCGTTGACAAGCGGATAGAATTCCATCCGGTTATTGCTTTTGCAGCTTGTCATCTCGAGTTGAATGCCCAATGAGTCGAAAGCCATATCGATGGCTTTCCATCTATAAGGATTGCTTCCCCAAATTGGGAGTTGGCATGAAATCAGACATAAATATATTAAAAATGCATTTTTCATGCTACAAAGATAATGAAATTGACATTTGTACATCATTTGTCTATTGGCTTTTTTACGATGAAATGGCTCATTCTGCTAATTTTGCCTATTATTGTTTAACACTCCCGGTGGGTATCCCCCTGCTTTGGGAATAAAATGATTGCTTATGAAAAATATTACTTTTAAGATGATTTTTCTGTTAGTGGCATTGTCGGGTTGGAACTTTGCTATGGCGCAGATGAAAGCTCCTCATACATTAAGAGGAGAGAGTGATATGGCTACGGTCAGTTTATCGTGGAAAAGTCCGACTAGTCCGCAAACTCTTCAATGGCACCATGATCGGGATTATGACGGAGAAACGGGTATTAGTATGAGTGGAAAGATGCCTGAAATTTACGTGGCTAACCTATTTACAAAAGAGGATCTAAAAGGTTACAAAGATGCGGTAATCGATTCGGTTGCTTATTTTCATTACCGTCCTGTGTTTAGTATTACTATTCAGCTTTATGAGAACGGAGAAGTGGTGTACGAGCAGCCTGTCGATACCAAGAGTTTGGAACTGAATAAAATGGCTTCTGTTAAATTGGACAAACCTTATACGATAAAGACGGATGTCGATCTGATGATTGCAGTCAAGTTCTTGCATGGCGAGAATTTGGATTTTGTAGCCATCATGGATAATGGACCTGTTGTGACGGGAAAGGGCGATTTATACTCTTACGATGGTGTAAACTGGAAGAGTGTAGGGCGTGGTAACTTTTTGGTGACAGGACATATTCAAGGTACGGTCGCCACCGAGGAACCGGACGGATATAATGTATACCGCGGGGATGCAAAGGTAAATACGGAATTGCTGGAAGCTACGGAAGTACGCTTTTCGGACGAACCGGTCGGTACGTTTGATTACCATGTTACAGCCGTGTATGGTGATAAAGAAGAACGTTCTAACACCGTTACGCTGACCAATAAGTCTGCAACCGACTATCGCCCTGTTGTAACCAATGTCGGTGTACAAGTGGAAGGCATGAAAGTAACAACCACGTGGAATACGCCTTTCTCCGGGAATGAATTGACTTGGAGCAGCAAAGAGATTTTAGGCGGAATGAAGGGAACCGGCACAAAACCTAAATTATGGATTGTGCATGCTTTTGATGCTAAGGAGCTTTTGGCTTATAACAATCACCAGATCACTGCTATAAATGTCGGTTTCTACGAGGCAAAGGTCGATTCTTTATGGATGGTTATTTTTGCGGATGGGAAAATTGCTTATACAGAAAGAGTAGAAGATGCGGTGTTGTCGCAAATAAAAGCCAATTCGTGGATGAAGTTTACTTTGAAAACCCCTTATCAGATACCTTTAGGAAGTGATTTACGGTTTGGATATTTGGTCTATACACCCGAAGGCGTTTCTCCTGCAGGACGTGACGGTGGCCCGCAAGTTCCGTCCAGAGGCGGCTGGTTCTCGACCAGTTCACCGGCAACGAGTGGTCTGGAGAATACGAAACCTACCTGGAAGGAGTTATTAGATGGCGGATATGATTATAATTGGACTTTAAGTGCAGATGTTGAGCCTGTCGGTGAAGGAGGAAATAAGATAGAAGCACAGTCTTACGATGTTTATCGGGATGGACAAAAGGTTGCAGAGGCAGTTACCGTTAATTCGTATGTAGATGAAGTCCCATCTCCCGGTACTTATGAGTATGGTATCGTTGCACATTTCAAGGATGGGAAAGAGTCGGAAATGTCCGCCACAGTGAAAGCAAAAGTTGCGTTACCTGCAGAGTATGTGTCTCCTATGTTCCTTGAAAAGTCATTTAGTGAAGGAAATCTTTCTCTTTCTTGGAGTACGGATGTTCGTGAACTGAAACATTATAATGAGGTGGTATATAGCTATGGCTTGCAAGATACGAAAGATATCGATGCCTATTTCGGAGCAAGTTTTACTCCAGAGGAAGTTAATGCGATCAATGGTTATACTATTACAGGGGTCAATATGGGGCTTGCAGATACCGTGAAGAAATTGGAAGTATTCCTTTATATAGATGACCAGGTTGTTGCCAGTAAGGTAGTAGATGCTGCTGCTTTCCCGTTGCTTGAGATGAATGTGGTTAAGTTTGACACCCCGGTTGCTGTTCCCGAAGGAAAGACTGTCCTGGTTGCTTATCACATTGTCTATGAAGTTGGTAAGAGTCCTACCCTTTTGGATGACGGACCGTTGGTAGAAGGAGGCGCATTGATCAGCTTTGAAGGAACCCGTTGGTCGAATTTAGGTTTGATAAGTACAGTTGTAAAGAACAATAATATTGTAATCGGTCTTGTGGCTGAACCTAAAGAAGAACCTGCTTCTTATGTCTTATCCAAGTTTTCGTCAGCACCTATCCTTATCAGGCAAATTATGAATGACAAATTAAGCGACCTTTCTGAGGCTTTGACACCGTTCGCATTGGAATCTGATGCACAAACGACTTCTACTTTGGCAAATAAGGCTGGTATTTTTAAGGCAGAAACGACTACTCCGAAAGTAAAAAGCTATAGACTCTATTGTAATGGTAGTTTAGTTGAAGAATTGGACGGTACGAGCTATTCTGTAAAAGGTCTGCCGTATGGAGCATATAGTTATGCTGTGTCTGCCGTATATGATAATGGTTGGGAGTCTGCTTTATCCGATTCTTATGATATTAATTATCAACAACCTAATCTGGTTTCTGCACCATATGCTTTGACGGGAGAACGGGACGGAAAGGACTTGAATTTGACATGGCAATCTCCTTCCGAGGCGAATGAATTAACTTGGCAGGACAAAGAATCCACCAGTCTGGCTGTAGGATTGAGTGGTAAAGCAACGGTTGAAGGCTATTTTGCTATTCTTTATTCGGAAGAAGATCTGAAGAATGAAGGGAAGATAGGACAGTTTATCACGCACGTTAAGTTTGGATTAGCCGATCCTGGACTTGATGCATGTAAGATTGTGATTTATTTCGATAAGAACCGTTATTACGAGCAGGAAGTCAATGTAGAAACATTGATAAAAGGGGAAAACTCAGTACGTTTGGATACTCCGGTGGAATTGTTGGCCGGTCGTGAGGTCATGGTAGGTTATTATGCCAAATATGCGAGTACGATCAAACCTAATATGACAGATTCCGGGCCTGCAGAAGATGGGAAGGGAAATATGATTGCCAACAGTGCTTCCGATGCTCCGACAAGTTGGAAAACGTTGAAGAAACTCAGTAGCAAGTTGGATTACAACTGGCGTATTACTGCCGTTCTCCAAAATGCCGATGTGGTATTGAAGGCACCTGCCATGAAAGCCGAGACGGATACACCTGCCCTTACCTACACTGTTTATCGCAACGGTGTGATGCTTGCAGAAAATCTTGCTGTTACCAGTTATAAAGTCAGCAATGCTGCCGATGGCATTTATACGGTGACTGCCGTGATAGATGGTGTTGAAACCGCTCCGTCCAATGCAATATTATTGGGAGACATTACAGGTATCACAGGTGTTGATGCAAGTTCAAAAGCAACTTATGACAATAGTTTGAAACAAGTTATTCTTCCAAAAGCTTCTACCGTGTCCTTGTTTAATACTGATGGTGTACTTTTGAAGAGGGTATATGTGGAAGATAGATTTGATATGTCCGGATATCCTGCTGGAATATATGTGATAAATATCGATCTTGAAAGTGATGGAACTCAACTATTGAAAGTGGTGAAGTAGAGATACCGATATCTATTCTAGGGACGATTATAAAAATGGCGGTTAGTTTTCACTTGCCGCCATTTTCATGTTTAAGTATTTTGCTGAGTTATATAGTTCAATGTGTTATTACTATATACTGTTCATCAATGTATATAGAAACTTTAATATATTATGATAAAGAGGGTAATCTCAATGGCTTTAGCCAGAGTGATACTAATTTTTGTTTATCGCTAATTACAGCTATACAATTATCGATGAACTCTACAGCAAAACCTTTTTTTTCTGGGAATCCTACACATACCCATCCTGTTACGATGTTTATATAAACAGGAAATTCTTCATCGCTAATGCCATATGAACCTACTCCGGAGAGATATTTGTTTACATTTAAAATCCTCAATTCTCCTTTCTTGCTTTCAGGTGTAAGAAAATCACTTATCATTTTTTTACTTAACCCGCAAAAGCCACTAAGCTGTATAATCTTGCCATCAACTACTGTTAGACATAATTGATTAATGCTAAGGTCAAAATCAAGGTTTGATTCCCAGGGGGACATATCAAAACTATACTCATTCTCGCAGTACGTAAGAGTTCTTTGTTCGGATTCTCCTGTAAAATTTATAAAGAAAAACATTTGAATTTCTAATTTTAAAGTGGTTAATGATTTAGGACTTATTTTTAACTCCCATATTCTTTGTGTGTCTATTCTGATGAAGCATTTCCTTTAGGATACGTTTCTACATTTTCTTGGTCATCGTTCCATATAAAAAACACCGTAAACGGATCATTTTTGATTACTTCTATTGGCTTTTGGGGATATATAAACATATTTCTTATCGAATCATTCTCACATTCTGACATACGCAATTCATAATCTGAAATAACCGGAACATATACGAAGCGCGCTTCATTTAAATAGTTATAAATACGCTCTTTTTGATTTACTTTAAAATGGGCGAAGCGACACAATAGATCATTAAAAATGGACATGCGTTTATCACTTAAACTAAAGCGTATTTCTCCCCAAATTGTAATATAATCTTCAAATCCTGGCTTAATATTATATTTGTCTGTGAACAATGGAATTGTATCTGCCCCGTTTATCATCAAAAAACGTCCTATCACTCCATAATTATAATCTTTATAATGAAAATATTCATTATCTCTATAATAATTCCGGGTATTTGATCCAAATAACATTTTCTTCTTAGTATGATTCTCTATTAAAAATGGAAAACTTAATTTATGAGGCATCGTATCTTTTACGGAAATGCCTTTGCATAAAGAGTTGAAAAAATATTCAGATACAGAAGCAAATTCCAATCGTATTGTAATATCTTCACTTTGAGCAAAAATATTTGTACTCCAACTAAAAGTTAAGGGGAATAATAACCAATAGGTCTTGATGATCTTTTTCATTAGTCTTGTTTCTTTTGTAATTATATATCTTTTACTAATCATATATCTTATGTATATTGTTGATTATTTATCTTTTTGTGAAGGCTTATAAAGCTATAAAAAAGAAAGATTTTAAATTAAGGAAAAGCTATACTCCATTCTTTGGGTATTAAAATTGTATATCCATCATCATATCTATTTTTTAAGGATAATTCTTCTTTAATTCCAGAAAAATAGAATAAAACTTGTACATACGGATTTTCTTCTAGCTTTTTATCATAATTAATGTCATTTCGGTTAAAGGTTAAAGTATCTAACTTATACTTGACCAAATGAACTTGTATCATATTATGATTTCCAGTATCATAAATTACGTGTTTTTTGTTAGGATTGAAAATCAAACTAGGCCAATAGTCTTCTCCTTTAATAAATTTAATATAATCTAGACTATCAGAGATATTTTCTATTTTATTTTCTGAAATAGCTACTATTGTATATCGTCTTGATGGAAATGTTTTAATATAGATTCCTGCTTCTTCTAAGTAGTATAAATTAGAATTTCCAGTATATAACGTTAATATCGCAATAAGCAATATAGAAAGAATGGTTATAGTACAAACAGATAAGTATATAATCTTTCCAATCAAGAAGGCTGTTTTTTCAAAAAAGGATAATATAAATTTTGCTTTGTCAATCATAAAAATATTATTTATTATTACTCTTTGTTTTTCCCTCAGATAAGTCTTGTTGTCTGAAACCATAAATGACTACTTTATATAAGTAATGGTAGCAGATGGAATATTTGGATAGAGTGATATATCCTTCACTGGGGAGCCTTTTATTCTGAATGTCGGTTTCGTAAAGTACATTGCCACGGTAATCTATGGAAGTATAGTCGTTCGTACTAGCAGGAACCATTTTTCCTAATTCTTCGTTACTATTAAAATAGTATTTGTCTAGTTCGCGCGTATTTGCATAGGTCAAACTATTTTGAATCAGATAAAGTTTCAATTTTTCCACATTGTTCCGGTCTTCTTTGTATTTAATGGTTGTGTATAAAGGCATATTAATATCAGCCGTGCCCGTATAATTGCCTACCGGAATTTGTCCAAATACGCCCAAACTACCCACCGTGGGAGAAACGGGAAGGAAATCCCGGCTTTTTCCTGAAGCAGGGGTAGAAATGGAATTGTAAACAGGGTTATACTGATTTTTCTTTATAATGTTTCCTAAGCTTACATTTTGTCCGTTGTTAGTAGTGCAAATCGTGCATAAAAACAGACAGGTAAATATGTTCTTAAAAAATGCTTTACTATCCATTATTATTAATTTTGAGTAAACGAATGGGAGTTATATATCATACAGTATTTCAAATGTTAAGTTTTTTAATTAAACGGTTACTAGGTTTTACTTGAAATTCCTTGTTTTTATTAACTTTCCATTTTCATCATAATACTTCCATTCACCGTATTCAACAGAAAAATCCGACTCAGGTGCTTCACCTTCTGACCATAGAAGAGTCCCTTCGTTTTGTATATTTCCGTTGGGATAATAAGTTATAGTGTAACACTTATAATCTGGAATGTATTTTTTACCATCTCCTTCATTAATAATAGAATAATTGTTTTTGGAAAAATCTTTAAAGAGCATGATTAGATATCCATTATTGTCAAAATAGAACCAAGTCCCACAACGTAGTCCGTTTTTGTATTCTCCAAAAATTGACAATTTACCTGTTGTGTAATATTCTATATAAATACCTGATAATATGTCGTTCTTATAATATTTCTCTATTATAAAAGATCCACTACTATCTACCCATAAACCAGTTTTTTGTCCTTTATTATTAAACTGATTGACCTTATTTATATTCTCTTTTTGACCAAATATATTGATGATAAATAAAGTGCTTATTATAATAATTGTAAATGATTTTAGTTTCATATTGTCACTATTTAAAAGTCTTAAGAAAGCTGTACCTTGTTCCATTCATGAAAAAATAAAGGCAAGTAGACGATTTAGATTAACAGGAGTTGCCCTATTACGAGAAACAGTAACACTAAGGGTATCGTTTTTTTGTGAATTCATAGATAATATCGTTTTTTATGTTTTTCATAATACAGGAAAACATGAAATTAAACTCTAATCTAATGCTAGAGGTTTAATTTTCACAAATTTGGGTATTATTATCGATATTCCCAAATTAAAAGCATAAAATTAGAGAACGTGTTATATTGTATGTGCATTCTAAATACTCAGTTTATCAGCTATAAATAGTCTTCAAATTGAGTATTAATACCTATCGTGTTGGCTATTAATAGTTATCACGCTGGATATTAATACCTGACGCGCTGACCATTAATACCTGACGTGGTGATTATTAATACTCATTACGACAAATGTATATGCCTGTTTAATAGATGATTATGTAGAAGGTACACATAAAATAAATGCCCTGAGGTGAATTCACCTCAGGGCATTTATATATATAAGATTAGTATCCTAACAGGATTATTCGGCAGTTGCAGCAGCTACTTCTTCTGTTTTGCCTTTCTTTCTGCTTAACATTACGTAGGCAATCGGAGAAGCAACGAACAGTGAAGACAATGTACCGATAACAACACCCAGGATCATTGCGAAGGCGAAACTACGGATAGAGTCACCACCCAGGATGAAGATACATAGCAACACGATCAAAGTACTTAAAGAAGTATTGATGGTACGTGCCAAAGTCGTATTCAATGAGTCATCGAACAACTGACGCTTGTTACGTTTCGGATACAAATGGAAGAACTCACGGACACGGTCGAAGATTACCACCTTGTCGTTGATGGAGTAACCGATAGCTGTCAGGATTGCTCCGATAAACGTCTGGTCAATTTCCAAGGAGAAGGGAACGATACCCCACAACAGTGAGTAAGCACCGATAATCATGATCGTATCACAGGTCAGCGCTACAACAGAGCCCACACTATATGCAATGTTGCGGAAACGGATCAGGATGTACAGACCGATGGCAAGCAGAGCCAGTACGACCGAATAGATTGCAGACGTTTTGATGTCTTCTGCGATGCTCGGACCTACTTTCTGTGAACTGATGATACTACCACCGGTATGGTTATCGCGGTCGATGAATGTTTCCAGTGTGATGTTGTTGGTCAGCAACGGTTTTACTGATTCATACAAGTATGCTTCGATTTCAGAGTCGACATTGTTGCCTTCTTCCTCAATGCGGTAGTTGGTACTGATACGAACCGTTTTCTTATCCGTACCGATAGCGATAACGCTGACATTGGCATCACCGAACTTGCTTGCGATCAAGTCACGAACTTGTTCCGGTTCTACCGGCTTTTCGAATTGTACTTTGTAGTTACGTCCACCGGTGAAGTCGATACTTTCACTTAATCCGCGGGTAAAGAATGAAACAACGCATATCAGAATGACAACTCCGGTAATGATAAACGAACGTTTATTGGTTCCCATAAAGTCGAAGTGGGTGTTCACCAGCATCTTCTTTGAAATAGGAGAGGTGAATGTCAGGTTCAACAACTTGTCTTTACTCATGAAGTATTCGTAAACCAGACGGGTCATGAATACTGCTGTAAAGAATGAGCAGAGAATACCGATAATCAATGTAGTGGCGAAGCCGCGGATAGGACCCGTACCGAAGTTGAACAGGATGATACCCGTAATGATAGATGTCAAGTTGGAGTCGAAGATAGCAGAGAAGGCATTTGAATAACCGTCGGCCAATGCTTTCTTCACACCCTTGCCTGCGCGCAGTTCTTCTTTGGTACGCTCATAGATAAGCACGTTCGCATCCACTGCCATACCGAGTGATAACACCATACCGGCAATACCTGACATGGTCAGTGCAGCTTGGAAGGATGACAGGATACCCAATGTAAAGAAGAAGTTGAGTAACAACGCGCCATTGGCGATCATACCCGGGATCAGACCATACATGGAACACATATAGATCATCAACAGGATAAGCGCAACAATGAATGAGAAGATACCTGCATTGATAGATTCCTGACCCAATGACGGACCTACGATATCTTCCTGTACGATGTGTGCCGGAGCAGGCATCTTACCTGATTTCAATACGTTTGCCAAGTCCTTGGATTGTTCCGGAGTAAAGTTACCTGTGATAATAGAGTTACCACCGGTGATTTCCGTGCTTACGTTCGGAGCGGAATATACATAATTATCAAGAACGATTGCGATAGAACGTCCGATGTTTTGTTTGGTCAGCTGAGCCCAACGACGTGCCCCGTCAGTGTTCATTGACATGCTTACAGACGGTTTGCCATGCTGGTCGTAATCGTCTTTGGCATCAGTAACCACATCGCCTTCCAACGGAGCTTTTCCGTTACGTTCGGTAGATTTGATTGCGTACAGCTCGAAGATTTGTCCTTTTTGATCGAAGTCGGCAGGTGCAACACCCCATTTCAAGCGGAGGTCTTTGGGAAGTTCTGACTTGATCTCTTTCATGCTGAGATATTTGTTGACTTCAGCAGTGTCTTTGTAGTTGGCATAACCGATGATAGGGCCTTGGCCGCTTGTGTTCAGTTGGAAGATGGCAAGTAAAGGATGCTCTTTCTTGAGTTGTTCCATGTTTACGGAAGCTTCTGCTTTGTCGCCTTTCAAAGCGGCTGCTAGGCTGTCGGCTGCGCTTATGGTTTTAGCAGGAGCGGCTTCTGCAACGACTTCCTCCACGGCTATTGTGTCGGCAGCTGCATTGGCAGCGTCGTCAGCAGGTGCATTGGTATCTGTCAGAATCTCGCGTAGCTTGTAATCCACAGACTGGAAGTTCGGAAGGATTTCTCTGGCAGTATATGTTTCCCAGAATTCCAGATTGGCAGATCCCTGAAGAAGCTTTCTCACACGTTCCGGTTCTTTGATACCCGGAAGTTCCACCATGATACGTCCCATTTTGTCCTCAAGACTCTGGATGTTAGGCTGAACTACACCGAAACGGTCGATACGGGTACGAAGCACGTTGTAGGAGTTTTCAACGGCAGCTTTAACCTCAGTTCTCAATACTTTTTCTACTTCGGCATCGGTTGATTTCTGGTTAACCTTGTCTTTCAATTGCTGTGTTGCGAAAAGTTCAGAAAGCTTGGCTCCCGGTGCTATTCTTTGATACTCTTTGATGAACAGCGTGATAACGTCCTCTTGGCTGTTTACGGCTTGTTTCGCAGCAGTGGCAAGTGCCTGATTGAAGTTTTCATCAGGTTTGTTATCAGCCAGTGCTTTGATAACATCGGGCACGGATACTTCAAGGATGACGTTCATACCGCCCTTGAGGTCCAAACCTAAACTAATTTCCATTTCACGACATTGTTTCAGCGTGTAGTTCCACAGCCAGACCTTCGTGTTAGCGAGCGAGTCGAGATAGTCCTGTTCTACTTTAAGATCGCCTTTTGCCACCTCTTTAGCCTTATTTGTATAATGGCGGGTAACGAAGGAGAAAGAGAGGTAGAACACGCATACCAGCGTGAGAAGTACCGCAAAAACTTTAACAAATCCTTTGTTTTGCATTTTACTTTTAATTTATTATGATTACTTTTTAATTTAATTCTGTCGCATATAAGGCTGCAAATATAGCTTTTTTTTCACATTCAGTGGCATTTAGCCCTCAAATATTTGATGTTTGGGGTGTATTTTGCTTCTAAAGAGAAAAATTGAGAGGAGGGGGAAGGGGAATTAAGAAGGAAGAATGAAGAAGGAAGTAAGAGGTAAAGGGAGGGGATGATTATTTGCGGCCTATATGCTATTTGAGGTAGGTGTTCACTATGTGCTTCATCGAGTCATGGCAAATGATTAACTGGTAATTAGTTAAGCTGTATAGTGTGAATGATTGGCACGCATATGATGTTCCCCCTGACTTGGCGTACGGCTGTTGTGAAAAAGCACAGTCTTCTATCCATAAAAAGAGAGGATTCAAGTGTTATGCTTGAATCCTCTCTTTTTATATAAGTGAGCCAGTAGATTTTTCCCTTCTTAATTCATTCCTCTGTTTTTCAGCAGTGGTTCCAGTTGGGGTTCGGCTCCACGGAAGTTTTTATAGAGAACCATCGGGTCTTCGCTGTCCCCTTTTTCTAGGACGTTCTGACGGAACAGGTCGGCAGTTGTCTTGTCGAAAATGCCATGTTCTTTGAAGGCTTCAAAAGCATCGTTGTCCAATACGTTTGCCCAGAGGTAACCATAGTATCCGGCAGCATATCCACCAATAATGTGAGTGAAGTTGGTGGTGCAATAACGCGGTGCGATCTCGGGGATAAGTCCGAGTTTATTCATTGCCTCTTTTTCATAAGCAACGACATCCAGATTGTTTACCTCGGTCAGGTTGTGCAGATTCATGTCTAGGATAGCGGCTGCCAACAATTCAGTAGTCATAAATCCTTGATTAAAGGTTTTCTGTGCCAAGATCTTATTGATGAGAGAGTCTGGAATGACCTCACCTGTCTGGTAATGTTTGGCATACATTTTCAGTACTTCCGGTTCGGTAGCCCAATGTTCGTTGATTTGTGAAGGTAATTCTACAAAATCGCGGAGGACGTTGGTGCCGGAGGTGCTTTTATAGACACATTGAGTTAATAGCCCGTGAAGAGCATGTCCGAATTCATGGAACAGTGTCTCTACTTCATCGATTGTCAACAGGGAAGGGGTATCTCCGACCGGTTTTGTGAAGCTGGCTACATTACAGATGATCGGGCGAACGTCACCTTGTTGTTCGCGGTAGTTGCTCATCCACGCGCCACCGCTCTTGCCGGGGCGGGGGAAGTAGTCCACGTAGAAGATTCCCAGTTGCTTGCCATCGGCACTCTTTACTTCAAAGACTTCTACATCGGGGTGATATACCGGGATATCTTGTAGTTTGGTCAATGTGATGCCATACAGCTTGTTGGCCGCAGCGAAAGCTCCTTCACGGACATTCTCCAGTTTGAAGTAGGGTTTGATTTCCTCTTCATTCAGGTTGTACTTCTCGTTGCGCAGTTTATCTGTATAATACCACCAGTCCCAAGCTGCCAGCTTCTCGCCTTTGCCTTCTCTGTCCATCAACTTTTGCAATTCTGCTGCTTCTGCTTTAGCTTTTGGAAGCGCATAACTCCACAGGTTGTTAAGGAATGGCATGACGGTGGCAGTGTTTTTCGCCATGGTATTGTCCAAAACGAAGTTGGAGTAGCAGTCGAAACCTAATAAATTGGCTTTTTCCAAACGGAGCGCTACGATTTGAGTGATGACCTTTTTATTGTCATTTTGATCGTTATTGTTTCCGCGATTGATATAAGCTTTATACATCTTTTCGCGTAACGGGCGGTTCTCCGAATATTGCAGGAATGGCAAGCGGCTTGCACTGTGCAACGTAAACAGCCATTTACCTTCCTGTCCTGCGGCTTTGGCCTCCTCGGCAGCGCTCTGGCGGAACCATTCTGGGAGTCCGGCAAGGTCTTCTTCTTTGTCTACAAAAAGTTGGAATGCATTGTTTTCATTCAAAACATTGTTGCTGTATGTAATGCCGAGGGTGGACAGCTCTTTGTTGATTTCACGCAAGCGCGCCTGTTTGTCTGCGGGAAGATTAGCACCGGCACGAACAAAGTCTTTATAAACTTTTTCAAGCAGGCGCTGCTGCTCCCTTGTGAGGTTCAAGTCGTCTTTTTGTTGGTATACGGCATTTATTCTTTTAAATAGCTCTTGGTTCAGTACGATGTTATCACTATGTTCCGAAAGAACCGGAGCCAGCTTGATGGAGAGTTCGGTCAGGGAGTCGGTTGTTTCCGCATCAGCCATGTTGAAAAAGACGGCACTGACCCGGTCAAGGATAGGTGAGCTGTTGTCGAGTGCTACGATTGTGTTTTCGAATGTCGGGGCTTCCGTCGATTCGATAATGGCTTCGATGTTACGATTCTCTTCTTCAATTCCTTTCAGGAAGGCAGGTTCGTAGTGTTCCAACTTGATCTTGTCGAAAGGAGGAACGCCATACTCGGTTTGAAACTCGGTGAAAAACGGATTGCTTTCCGTTTGCGTAGCACAGGAGTACATCATACAACATGCGGCTAAAATGATTACTGTTCTTTTAATTCTCATAAGTATTATCTGTTAGGGATATATGATTCATTAAAGTGATAATTGTATTCGGTTCTTATTTCTTGATTTTTACATAACACCAGATCGGATAATGGTCCGAATCTTTGATAGAACGGTCTACCGTGCAGTTATAAGCTTTCATATTATCGCTGATGAGTATGTTGTCTATCCGGAAATAGAACTTGTTCTGGTTGTAGGAGATTCCCAGCCCGCGTCCGGATTCGGTGAAAGCATCATTCAGGTTTTCTGCAATCTTGCGGTGGGTGTAAGAGATGGGAGTGTCGTTGAAATCACCGCAGACAATGATGTACGGATGCTTTGAGGCTGCAATTGCTGTGGCTATGCTATCCGCCTGAAAGGAACGGATGGCAGATGCTTCGGCCAGTTTACCCACAAGTTGGCGCATTCCGGTCTTTACATTATGTGTGTTGGGGTCTTTCAATATATCTTCGTAGACTTCTTTATCTTCCAATGTCAGTTTGTTCGACTCCAGGTGATTGTTGATCAGTGTGATCGTGTCTTCATTGACTTTCAATTCGTAAATAGCCGAGCCGTTGTAGTTGCTTTTATAGCCCAGTTTGCGTGCAGATAGAATTGGAAATCTTGAATAGATTGCTATCTGGTTGGTACCTCCCTGCCCCACAGGTTGAACGTGCCGGTAAGGATAAGCTTTCAGCTCGTTCTGCACTTCCTTTTCTTTGATGAATCGGTTGGAAGCGACTGTCGAAGTATGGTATTCCTGCAAACAAACAATATCTGCATCGCTTTCTCGAATATATTCAAGGATCGCATTTTTGCCGTTTTCCTTTTTCAAGTTCCCGAATCCCATGATATTGTAGGAAAGTATCTTTATGCTTCCTTCCGGAACCGTCTTAGTGGTGAAGTTGACGGGCAGATAGGTGCGTATTTGCGGATAGCAGAATACGAATGCCAACAACGGTAACAAAGCATATTTGTAGCGTACGATCAACCAGAATATCATAAAGCAAAGGTTGATCAGCAGGAATATGGGAAAAGTCAATCCCAGACACGATTCTACCGGATGAACCGCAGGATGGATATGGGGACTGTATGCTGTCAGTAAAAGCATTCCCGCAAAGAATGAGTTGACAGCTAAAATCAGATAAGCGACTACTTTTCCGATATGTCTCATGCTTTATTTTTTACTTGCATCAAAGAGGCTCTTCTTCTCTTCGGTCGTGAGACTCTCATATCCTGATTTCTTCAATTTCTCGAGAATGCGGTCTACCTCGTCCGACTGGGCTTTCTTGCGTGCATTATAATCGTAATCCTGCTGACGGCCGCTGTTGCTGTAATGTACTTTCATCTTGGGCTTGTGTTTCCAGGTCTTCTTGCTGAAAAGGGAAGCGATTCCGTCCAATGCTTTATTGATCCAAGCTGTGATATCGGTGCCTTTGCTCAGGCTCGAGGCAAACCATAGTCCGGCAAGCGCTCCTCCAAGGTGTGCGATATGGCCGCCTGCATTGGCGGAGGTGATGAACAGAAGGTCTGTCAGTACCACGATCAGAGCCAGGTACTTCAACCGGACGTTTCCGAAAAGGAAAAGACGAACCGGGTAATTCGGCTCACGGTAAGCCGTTGCTACTACGATGGCCAGTACGGAAGCGGATGCACCGACCATGGTCGATCCTTCAACAAAGGGGCGGAAGTAGGGGAAAATGTTGTAAGAAACCATATACAGCAAACCACCGCAGATTCCTCCGAGAATGTAAAGTCCGCGTAGATGTTTCCCTGAGAAGAAGTAGAGGAACAATTGCCCGAACCAATAGAGCCAAAGCATATTGAACAATATATGCAGGAATCCCGCATGCATGAACATGTAAGTGAACAACGACCAGGGCTGTAGGATGAATCGGGTGAAGGAGGCCGGTAATGCCAACAGGTCGAATATGCCTGCCGCGCTTCTGTTGAAGAGTTGCAGGATGATATTGATCAACGTAGTGGCTATGAAAACACCGACATTGATATAAATCAGTTGGATGAAAACATTCCCTCTTCGGAAAGCCTCTTTAAGGTCAGTTATAATATGTCCCATGGTTATTGTTCTTTTTTCTCCAATACATTATCAGGATGAATCCGAATATCATTCCTCCCAAATGGGCGAAATGGGCTACATTATCATTGGGGTTATTGGCAAAGCCGGAGTACAATTCAAGTAATGCATATCCGATAACGAAATATTTCGCCTTGATGGGGAACGGTAGCGGGAAGATGAACAGGCTCTGATTGGGGAACAACATACCGAAAGCCAGCAAAATGGCATAAACGGCGCCTGAAGCTCCTACGGTAGCGGTGTTCAAAAGAAGATTCAGACTTGCCATGTGTGGTTCAATGTAATTATGGTTGGTCTGTAATACTCCCAATCCTTCCTGAAAAACGGTAGCGATAGCTTCCGGACTCATTCCGGCTTCCAATATATTCATACGGATATAGGTCACGAGGATACTGATCAAACCTGCACCGATACCACAAAGAATGTAGTAAAACAAGAAACGTTTCGGCCCCCATACTTGTTCAAGAATCCGGCCAAACATCCATACGGCAAACATGTTGAAGAAAAGATGGGTGAACCCACCGTGCATGAACATATACGTTATCAACTGTGCCGGGTTGAAATCCTTGGCGAGAAAAAAATGAAGTCCCAGATAGTCCGCCAGGTCTATGCCGTAAGATTGGGCAACGAGAGTCCCTAAATAGACCAGTACATTAATAATTATCAGGTTTTTAGTAACTGTTGGCATATATATTTTAGTCTCTTTATTTACGTTTGGTAATAGTAATGAATGCAAAAGTACGAATAAATTCTGTTCTAAAGCAGAAAAACGAATCTCTATTAGCTCTTTTTCAACAAATTGATGCGTTTTTTTGATGTTTTTATTTGATATATTGTTTTGTTACTCTATATTTGTGAGGATTTTACGTCTATCTTTTGTGTAATATATATTAATTAATCATTTACGACTTATGAATAAAGCTGAACTTATTAGTGCTATTGCAGCAGAATCCGGCTTGAATAAAGCTGATTCTAAAAAAGCTCTCGATGCTTTTGTATCGTCCGTTATTAACGCTTTAAAAAGTGGTGACAAAGTTTCTTTGGTTGGTTTTGGTACATTCTCTGTTGCTGAAAGAGCTGCAAGAACCGGTATTAATCCGTCTACAAAAAAGGCTATTGAAATTCCGGCAAAGAAAGTTGCCAAGTTTAAAGCGGGTGCTGAACTCTCTTATGCTGTAGAATAAGCTATATCGTTGAAAGATTTTAAAGAAGGAGGCGCTCTAACGCCTCCTTTTTTGTATCTTTGCGCCCGGAAAATAATTGTAGAATATGAATATAGAGAACAAACTTGTTGAATCCGTAATAAACGGACTGAAAGCTCTTTACGGTCAGGATGTCCCTGCCGCACAGGTGCAGCTTCAGAAGACTAAGAAAGAATTTGAAGGACACCTGACGTTGGTAGTGTTCCCTTTCTTGCGCATGTCGAAGAAGGGACCGGAGCAAACGGCTCAGGAAATCGGTGAATATTTGCTGGCTAACGAACCAGCGGTATCGGCTTTTAATGTGATCAAAGGTTTTCTGAACCTGACCATCGCATCTTCTGCCTGGATCGACCTGCTGAACGTGGTTCATGCCGACCCGCATTATGGAATTGTGACAGCCGGAGAAGATGCACCGCTCGTGATGATTGAATATTCTTCACCCAATACGAACAAGCCGCTTCACTTGGGACATGTGCGCAATAACCTGCTGGGCAATGCATTGGCTAATATCATCATGGCTAATGGTAATAAGCTTGTGAAGACTAATATTGTAAACGACCGCGGTATCCATATTTGTAAGTCGATGCTTGCTTGGAAACTTTATGGGAATGGTGAAACTCCCGAAAGTTCCGGCAAAAAGGGAGACCATCTGGTAGGTGATTACTACGTGGCTTTTGATAAACATTACAAAGCGGAGGTTGCTGCCTTGATGGAGAAAGGTATGACGAAAGAGGAGGCGGAAGCTGCCTCTCCGCTGATGAATGAGGCCCGGGAAATGTTGGTGAAATGGGAAGCGGGCGATCCTGAAGTGCGTGCCTTGTGGACAATGATGAACAATTGGGTATATGCCGGGTTTGACGAGACTTACCGCAAGATGGGAGTGAGCTTCGATAAGATCTACTATGAATCGAACACTTATCTTGAAGGAAAAGAAAAGGTTATGGAAGGACTTGAGAAAGGGTTCTTCTACAAGAAAGAAGACGGCTCGGTGTGGGCAGACCTGACAGGTGAAGGGCTTGACCATAAGTTATTGCTTCGTGCCGATGGTACTTCTGTTTATATGACGCAGGATATAGGTACGGCTAAGTTGCGTTTTGCCGATTATCCTATCGATAAGATGGTTTATGTCGTTGGTAACGAGCAGAATTATCACTTCCAGGTGCTTTCTATCCTGCTCGATAAGCTGGGATTTGAATGGGGCAAGAGTCTTGTACATTTCTCGTACGGTATGGTTGAACTTCCGGAAGGCAAGATGAAGTCCCGTGAAGGAACCGTAGTCGATGCCGACGACTTGATGGAAGAGATGATCGCGACAGCGAAAGAGACGTCGCAGGAACTGGGTAAGCTGGATGGGCTGACTCAGGAGGAGGCAGATAATATTGCCCGTATCGTTGGTCTTGGCGCGCTGAAGTATTTCATCCTGAAAGTAGATGCCCGTAAGAATATGACGTTCAACCCGAAAGAGTCCATCGACTTTAACGGGAACACCGGACCGTTCATCCAGTATACGTATGCTCGTATCCAGTCCGTACTCCGTAAGGCTGCCGAAAGCGGCATTACGATTCCGGACCAGCTGCCTGCCGGTGTCGAATTGAGTGAAAAGGAAGAAGGGCTGATTCAGATGGTTGCTGATTTTGCCGCCATTGTTAAACAGGCTGGAACGGACTATAGCCCGTCCATCATCGCTAACTATACGTATGATTTGGTGAAAGAGTATAACCAGTTCTATCACGATTTCAGTATTCTGCGTGAGGAGAATGAAGCATTGAAAGTATTCCGCGTGGCTCTTTCTGCCAACGTAGCCAAGGTCGTGCGTCTCGGCATGGGACTTTTAGGCATTGAAGTGCCCGATAGAATGTAAAAACTGCATTCTCGGTGACATCATTTGCTTTTCCCGCGGAGATCACCTATCTTTGTCGGTATCCTTTGATGTGAAACATCCCCATGTCTGACTGCGAAACACCCCCATGTCTCACTGCGTTACATGCCCATGTTTAACAGTGAAACATGGGGGTGTTTCACATTGGAGGGTGCTGAGATAAGAATGGAATGTTTAAACCCTGATTAATGAACAGTTATAACTAACATGTCAATACCTTATTTAGTAAGAAAGAAAGTGAACGTCAATGGCGGTGAAAGGAAGATACGCTGGTATGCCGTACAAAAGAAGTTGCAGGAACGTGGCGGGAAGACCGAAGAAGACGTGGCACGGTTGGTAGCGGAACGGAGTGGATTTCGCGAAGGTGAAGTGCAAGGCATCATGACGGAAGTCGCTTCCGTCGTAGAGAAGTTCCTGCAAGAAGGTTATTCGGTGAATTTGAAAGGACTCGGCACGTTCCAAGTGGCTTTGACCAGTCCGGGAGCAGATCGCCCGGAAGATGTGATGCCAGGGACGGTAAAAGTCTCACGTGTTTATTTTATTGCCGACCGTTGGTTGACACGGCGTATTAAGAAAATGAAGTTTATCCGGATACCTTTATCACGCTATTTCCCGAAGTCGATGTTGAGCCAGGAAGTGATTCAAGCGGAAGAAGAACAAGGGGATTTGTCCGCTGAGTAGTGGATTCCCTTCTTCTTTGTACCTAAAGGGCGTTTCTTTCCAATTATGACAAGAAACGCCCTTTAAGTGATTTTATCAGTGTATTTATAAAAGATCAGAATTGGAAGCTCAGACCTCCTACAAAGTTAATGCCTTCCGTTGGATAGAGAAGATAGCGTTGGTATGCTTTATTTAAGAGGTTATCAGCTTTCGCATAGATGGAGGCTCCTTTAAACAGATTGTAGGTAATGCCTAGGCTGAGGTCGCTGACTGAAGGGAGATAAGTGCCTAGTCGTGCATGATAGCGCTCTGCACGACGGATGTATTGATAACCTACATTCATCCATAAATTCGGAATGGGATGGAACTCTGCTTGGAAATTCAATTCTGTTTCCGGCTTCATCAAAAGAGCTGGATTGTAGGATATGGGGTTATAGGATTCGAACGCGCCATCTGCTTTCCAATGCCTGTAGATGCCTTCAGCGGATAGAGAAAGGATATCTTTGTATTGGTAACTAACTTGAAGTCCGGCATAGAGATTGTCGGTCTGGGTCTGTGAGGAAACAATGTTGTCTCTAGATGCGGAAGCAGGGATGTCTGCATAACTTGCAAGAAATCCGAATTCAGCTTCCCTGGCATATAAGTCGTCTTTTAGGTTCTGGTATCCTGCAAACAGGTTAAACCAAAGACCATTTACCGGACTGGCTTTGAATCCTATGGAAGCATTGACCTGTTCATAAGTGTCACGTATTTTACTATCGGGTTCCAGGTAGGGGTCGTATGTTTCCAATCGGCGGAAATCATTGACTATCCTGCCTCCCGTAGCTTTTGCGTAAAGCACGTAGCTGTCGGAAAAGATGAATTGGATGCTCACGTCCGGGGAGACACGCAGCTTTTTGCCTCCTCCGAAAGAGCCATCGACATTAGCTCCTAAATGGAGGTGCCAGCTATCATCCATTAATTCGTAATAAGGATTCAAGTTCAAAGTGGTACGGTCGTCATATTTTTCTTTGAAGTATTGCTTGAATGCATTCTTCTTGGCATCATTACTGTAGATCAGGTTATTCATGGTAAGACCGATGGCAATCTGCTGTTCATCGTTGATCTTCCCTCTCACATCGGCATAGGTACGTACCTGGGTTTCGGTTATTTCCCCATGGGAAAGGTAATCCCGGCGGTTGTACAACATCAGGTTTGTCTCAGCGTGAAACTGCAATGGCATCGTCTCATCGGTCGATTTGGCACCGAAATGTATATCTCCCGAGGTGAATTTCTGATTGCCGGATGCCATCGTATTGGGCTCGTAGTTAAAGTTGCTCAATCCGAAGTGTCCGGCAACATTCAAGTCTACCTTTTTGAATTGATGCAGATAATCGACGCTTGCGCGGGTACGGTAATAATGGGCGTTCCATTTGAATCCTTCTTCGTAAGGCACTTCCAGCTTTCCGCTCATTCCGGTCATGTTGAAATTGACATTTAATTTATCCCTGCCTGAAAGGTGGAAGAGATAATTGGCATAAACATCTAGGTTATTATAATTACCATATCCCAGCCGGATGTATCCCGGTTTGCTCATGGGTTGGGCTTCTATTCCTGTGTAGGCTTGCATGGTTTCCATCGGAATGTTGGAAGCCGGAACGGCACTGACGGCATATTCGACCTCTTTTTTGATGACAGTCGGCTCTTCTACCTTCGGCAAAACATTTACTTTGGAAGCATCCATGATCTCCGGGTTGTACTCCTGTTCCACTACGACCGTACGGTTCATGGTTGTATCTTTAGGCTGGGCTTGTTGATGCTGAGCCATGGCAGGAAGCGCGGTGAGCGCCATTCCCAGGAAAATATATCGATTGCGTTTCATACTTTATTGCTTATTAAGTTTTTCCAGTCTGCTTGTTATCATATTCTCAATGTCGTCATCGGCATGGTAGTTCTGCTGCAAGCTCAGCAAGTACTGGCGTGCATCGAGCTTTTTATCCATAGCTACATATACATCTGATAGGAGGACGAAACTGCGTGCCAGCCAGTAGGCATGAGGTGTGCTTTGGTCGATGTAGTTCAATAATTCCTTTTCAGCGGCTGCGTAATCACCGGCATTGAAATATTGTTGAGCTACCAGATATTTTGCTTCTGCGCCATAGAGATTACGTGTGTCTTTAGCCAATGCTTTCAGATCATCCATTGCTTTCTTGTCGGCTTGTTGGTTAAGGTAAGCCTTGGCTCGGTAATACAAAGCTTCGTTGGTCAGTTCCGGGGTCAGTTTGACTTCCGCCAACAGGTCGGTGGCGGCATGAATGGTTTCTACATCATCTTTCAGGAGATAGGCAGTGCGGAGCATACCCGTTTCCGCCAGTAAACGTCGGTCGGTGGTTGTGGATTTTTCTTTCAGCATCTTGTAGGAAGCCAGTGCGTCGGCAAACTGTTGCAGATTGAACTGCACTTCCGCACGCATCACCAAGGCTTCTTCCGAGAATGGGTTGTCGGGATATTCCAGCAACTTGCCCGAATGGAGCAGAATCATATCGTAGTTTTTCTGCTCGTTACCGATGAGGCAGAGGTAATAATGGGCATTAAGTCCGAAGGCTCCTTCCGGGAAGGTTTGCAGATACTTGTTGAAGCTGCTTTTAGCTTCTTCGATACGCCCGCGGCCGTAAATCTTCTCAGCAGCTATATAGGTCAGTGAATCCTGCTCGCTGGCATCGAAACGGATGTTCCCCGGCATGGATGCTGCAAGTTCGGCAAACTCATCGATACGGTTCATGTCCACATAAAGGGATTTAAGGTCGAGCATTGCCAAGCGTGCTTCTTCACTGCCGGGATATTTGCTGATAACCTGTTTATAAGCATCGATGGCTTGATTGTAGTCTTCATTCTGATAATACAACAGACCGATTTCAGCAGCTGCTTTCCGGCTGACCGGACTTTCAGGGTATTTATTCAGTAATTCCTTGAACGAGGCGATCGCCTGACTATTATTGTTCATTTGTACATACGAACGTCCCTTTTCGTAAAGAGCGTTTACGGCGTAAGGCGAAGCCGGGTATTTGCCTACCAGCCGGTTCAACAACGTGATCTTGCCGGAGTAATCTTTTTGTAGTCCCGAAACGAGGGCTAGCTGATAGAACGAATAATCACCGGAGGCGGAGTTCATACTTTCCGCTTGCGCATAATAATGTTTTGCTTCATCAAAGTTACGTTCGTTGAGGAAGCAGTCACCGATGCGGTTGTAAGCATCACCCAGAGCGGTACGGTTTTCTCCCTTTTCAAGTTGGATGTATTTGAGGAACCATTGGCGCGCTTGCGCATAGTCTTTCCGGTGGAAGGCGCAGTAACCCAGGTTGTAGTTAGCTAAAGCGTACATCTCTGTATTTGTTTGTTGGGTAAGCTGCAGGTAATCAATGAAATTGCGTGCGGCTTCCTGCATCCGGTTCAGGCGGTAGTAAGATTCCCCGCGCCAATAAAGGGCATCTGCCTTTGTCTGGCGATTGTACTGGCCGATGGCGATGGATTGGTTGAAGTAATCGATAGCCTGCTCGAAGGCAGCGTTGGCAAAAGCTTGCGTACCTAGTTGGAACAGTATCTTCTGCTTGGCTTCCATGATGCGGGTTCCCGGATGGGTGATGCGGTCGATTGATTTTAAGGCGGCATCATAACTACGTGTGTTCAGGTAGACTTCTATGAGGTAGTTACTTACCATGTCGGCATAGGGAGAGTTTGGAAACTCGTTCAGGAACTTTTCAAAAACGGTGACCGATTCTCCGAAAGCGGAGTAAGAGGTTTCATGAATGCATAAAGCGTAATTATAAGCGGCTTGTTCCTTGATTTTCATGTCGGCATTTGAAGCGGCAGCCTGTTCAAAGGCCATTCGTGCTTTGTTCTTTTCGGACAATTGCAAATAGGAAAGCCCCATGTGGAGGTAAGCATTCTGGGTTAAGGCATCGTTGGTCGTAGCCGTTTCGCCCAGCGTTTCGGCTGCTTTGGCATATAATCCGGTCTGGAAATAGGAGAGTCCGAGCATGTAGAGGGCATCCCGGCGTGGTGATGCATCCCGGTCGAGATAGTTCTCAAAGGCTTTGATGGCTGCCTGGTAGTTGCGGAAATGGTAATAGGCATCTCCGAGGATGCGATACATTTCGGCTGCATGTTCATTCTGCGGATAGGCAGATAAATAGTTCTGTGCTACGATCTCCGCTTTGTCATAGTTCTTCTTGGCGGAATAGATTTCAGCGATATAATAAGGAACCAGTGCCTTATATTTCGGATCATCCTGCAAGGAGAGGAATCCGGTCAGGGCTTCATCCAGTCTATTCTGCGTGTAGCGGATGTATGAAACGTAATAGGTGCAATCCTTTTCATACTTCTTGCTGCTTGCCTTCAGGGTTTCAAACCAGATGGCGGCTTCTTTTACATTCCCTGTTTTCAGATAGCAAGTGGCGAGCAGGTAGGTCATGTCGTCCCGTTCTTCATTGCCCAATTGGTCGAGTTGTGATGAATTGAACATGGCGAGTGCCTCGTCGTATTTCCCTTCGTAAAAATAGGCTGCGGCAATCAGCGCATAAATCCGGTTGGCATACGGGGTATCCGGATATTCATCCAGATAGCTTCGTAACAAAGCGATGCTGTTTTTATCTTTCAGTTCGTAAGCCGAGCAAACCAGCATATATCCGGCTTCTTCACGAAACTTTGTTTCGGGTGCATCTTTGATGAATGCTTTCAGCGATGCCGTAGCTGCTGCATAGTTCTTCTGCTGGAACAGGTATCTTCCTTCTTTATATAGGTTCTCTGGCGATGTGATCTTTTCGCTTGTCTGTGCCGAAGCAATGACAGGAACGCTGCACATTAGGGCACATATAAATCGTGAAACTCTTCTTTTCATAATTGGACGTTTTCGCAAAAGTACTTGTTTTTAGGGACTTTATCGCAAACTGTGCTTTAGTTTTACAGGTTTTAACGTCAGCATGACCCTATATGTTCGGTGAATATTTTCCTTTTATGAGGAATAGGGAAGTGATACCAAAGGAAGTATTGCCATCTGAATCGGGTAAATTGCTATTTCCTGAAAGGATAAAACATGCTACTTTTGCAGTATAGAAATGAATAAGGAAAATTAAACCGAAACAATATGAAAGTTATAGATTTATCAAAAGAGAGTTTTGTGGAGAGAGTATCTGAATTTCAGCAATATCCCGAAGGCTGGAACTTTAAGGGAGATAAGCCTTGTGTGGTCGATTTCCATGCTCCCTGGTGCGTATATTGCAAAGCGTTGTCGCCTGTCCTCGATCAGTTGGCCGAGGAATATGACGGTAAGATCGACTTCTACAAAGTGGATGTAGACCAGGAACCTGAACTAGAGAGTGCTTTCAAGATACGTATGATTCCCAATCTGTTGTTTGTTCCGGTGAACGGAACGCCTTACATGGAATTGGGAACCATGGGAAAGCCCCAACTGAAAAGTATGCTGGAAGATTTACTTGCCGGGGTCAGAAAGTAGTTAGAAATTTCACAAGTCCCTTTCGGATCGACCCCAATCCGAATTGGTCGGGATCTATTTCGGAGACTGGCATGAAGAAGGCATCGGCTGCATCGTCCATAGCGGAGAGGTGGTCGGTGTTTTCTACTTTACAGAGGTAAAACATGTCGAGTGTATGTACCGGGAAACCGGAATAGATATAAATATTCGGCAGGGTGAACTGATAGACGGCTTCTTTCACTACAAGTCCCGTCTCTTCCATTACTTCCCGGGCAACTCCTTCTTCACCGGTTTCGCCCATATCGATGAATCCACCGGGCAGGTCGAGTGTGCCTTTGGCGGGATCTTTGGCACGACGGCAGACCAGCAACTCGTTCTTCTCATTCACGATGAGGGCTACGGTAGCCGAAGAGGGATTGAAATAATAAACGAATCCGCAGTCGGCACAGCGTTTTGATTTCTCATTATTTATATTGAAGTGTTCCGACCCGCATTCCGGACAATATTTGAATTGTGATAAAGGATGTTCCATGTTCTTTTTATTTGATTGATAGGATTGAATGGGTGCAAAGATAAACAAAATCCGGCAGGTAAGTGTTCTCTGATCTCTCTTTGGTTACGGTGCAAAGGTGTTGTGGCGAAAGACGGCCTGATGGATTTTGTCTATCGGAACATAGAATTATTCGATTGGACTTTTTTTGTTCGTCAGGGTCATCTCCCCTTATCTTTGTACCGTAATCAAAAATAAGTTTAATCATAAAATAATAAATTCAGTATGGAACCAATTCTTAACTCTCAACTTCCTGAATTCAGTGTTCAGGCTTTTCACAACGGAAGTTTCAAGACCGTAACTAACAATGATGTTAAAGGCAAATGGGCTATCTTCTTCTTCTATCCTGCAGACTTTACTTTTGTTTGTCCGACAGAGCTTGTAGACGTAGCCGAAAAGTATGACAAGCTTCAAGCAATGGGCGTAGAAGTATATTCGGTAAGTTGCGATTCGCATTTCGTTCATAAAGCATGGCACGATGCTTCTGAAAGTATCCGTAAGATCAAGTATCCGATGCTGGCAGACCCGACAGGTGCATTGGCACGCGCATTCGGTGTGTATATTGCAGAAGAAGGCATGGCTTATCGCGGTACATTCCTTATCAATCCGGAAGGTCAGATCAAGTTGGCGGAAATGAACGACAACAGCATTGGCCGTGATGCCGATGAACTGGTACGTAAAGTAGAGGCTGCTCAGTTTGTTGCCTCTCATGACGGAGAAGTTTGTCCGGCTAAATGGAAAAAAGGGGAAGCTACTCTGAAACCGAGCATCGACCTGGTAGGAAAGATTTGATACTAATTAGACGAAGGCCGGCAATGTTTTGATTACCGGCCTTTTTAATTTATAAACGGATTCTTTAATTATAATAGGAGGAAAAACGGATGTTAGAACCCGCATTGAAAGAGCAACTGAAAGGTATATTTGCCGGTTTGGACGGAGATTATACTTTTGACATATATGTATCGCCCGAACATGAGGGGCGTAAAGAATTACTCGAATTACTGGGAGATGTGGCAGATTGTTCTTCGCATATTTCCAGCCGGGTGAATGACGGAGAGGCGTTGAAATTTACTATATTGAAGAATGGCGAGAGGACAGGAATAACCTTTCGTGCCGTTCCGAACGGACATGAGTTTACTTCTCTGTTACTGGCTATCCTCAATCTGGATGGAAAAGGGAAGAATTTTCCGGATGAACAAGTGTGCAACCGTGTAAAGGCACTGAAAGGACCGGTACATCTCACTACGTATGTTTCACTCACTTGTACCAATTGCCCCGATGTGGTGCAGGCACTGAATGCTATGACTACCCTGAATCCGGGAATAACCCATGAAATGGTGGATGGTGCCCTTTATCAGAAAGAAGTAGAGTCGCTGAATATACAAGGTGTCCCTTCTGTTTTTGCAGACGGACAATTGTTGCATGTGGGACGTGGAGATTTTGGAGAATTGCTTGCGAAACTGGAAACCCGTTATGGCGTTGAAGAGATGGCCGTAGATACTACGGTGAAGAATTATGATGTAATTATTGCCGGAGGTGGCCCTGCCGGAGTATCGGCTGCGATCTATTCGGCTCGCAAGGGATTGAAAGTTGCCATCGTTGCCGAACGAATCGGTGGACAGGTGAAAGAGACGGTAGGAATAGAAAATCTGATTTCCACTCCTTACACTACCGGTAATGAGTTGGCTGACCACTTGAAAACCCATTTGATGGAATATCCGGTTGACTTGCTTGAGCATCGTAAGATAGATAAAGTGGAAGTTTCGGGAAATGAAAAGTTGGTAACGACCTCCGTAGGTGAAACATTATCCGCCCCTGCTTTAATCATTGCTACCGGGGCAAGTTGGCGTAAACTGAATGTTCCCGGTGAGGCGGAACATATAGGTAGAGGTGTAGCTTTTTGTCCCCACTGCGACGGTCCGTTTTATAAAGATAAACATGTTGCTGTTGTCGGAGGTGGAAATTCCGGAATAGAAGCTGCTATCGACCTGGCAGGTATCTGTTCGAAGGTGACTGTCCTGGAGTTCATGGATGAGTTGAAAGCCGACAGTGTCTTGCAGGAAAAGGTGAAAAGCCTGCCGAACGTGGAAATCTTCGTTAATTCCCAAACAGCCGAAGTGATAGGAGACGGTACTAAACTGACTTCCTTACGTGTGAAGGATCGTGGTACGGGTGACGAGCGTATCCACAATTTGGATGGGGTGTTTGTACAAATCGGTTTGGTTGCCAACAGTGCTGTTTTCCGTGATGTCGTGGAAACGAATCGTGCGGGTGAAATCGTGATTGATACCCATTGCCGTACTAATGTAGCTGGCATTTATGCTGCCGGTGATGTTTCAACCGTTCCTTATAAACAGATTATCATTGCTATGGGTGAAGGTGCGAAAGCTGCTTTGTCTGCTTTTGAAGACCGGGTACGTGGTGTGATTTGATCTCAGAACTTTATTCTTAGGATATCAATACCCAGCACGGTGAGTATGCTTACTCAATGTGCTGGGTATTAATTTTATCATTATTATTTCTTTATCCTGTCACCATTTTCGTTTTCATGTTGTATTTTTGTCTGCAGATTTGTTATTTAGTTGAATGAAACAAATAATGCAACTATGTTAGATTTACAACAATTGACTGCTGACGTATGTCGCTTAGCAACATCTGTCGGGCATTTCCTGAAAGAAGAACGGAAGAATTTCAACCGTGAGAGTGTGGTCAAAAAGCATGAACATGATTACGTATCCTATGTCGATAAGGAAGCTGAACATAAATTAGTGGCGGCTCTCAACGATTTGTTGCCTGAAGCCGGTTTTATTGCTGAAGAAGGTTCGGCTACGTATAATGACGAGCCTTATTGTTGGGTGATAGATCCTTTGGACGGTACTACTAACTATATCCACGATAATGCTCCCTATTGTGTCTGCATCTCTTTACGCAATCGCGAAGAATTGCTGCTTGGAGTTGTCTATGAAGTGTGTCGTGATGAGTGCTTTTATGCTTGGAAAGATGGTAAGGCATGGCTGAACGGTGAACCTTTGCAAGTTTCGACAGTGAATGAACTTACCGATGCTTTTATCATTGTGGAACTTCCTTACAATGACAAAGAGTACAAACAGACTGCGATGCATCTCTTAAATGAGTTTTATGGGAAAGTGGGAGGAATACGAATGAATGGTTCTGCTGCAGCGGCTATCTGCTATGTTGCTGCGGGGCGTTTCGATGCTTGGATGGAAGCTTTTCTCGGCAAATGGGACTATTCTGCCGCTGCCTTGATTCTTCTTGAGGCTGGTGGCGAGGTGACTGACTTTTATGGAGACAGGCACTTCATTGAAGGGCATCATATCATTGCCACGAATGGGCATTTACATGCATTGATGCAACAGAAGGTAAATGAACTTTTACCGGTAGGAATGTAGTTCCGGATTTAAATCTGATAAATCTTATGAAAGAGTGGCTTTACTCATTTCTTTCTCTATTTTTCCCCCGTTGTTGTCTGGTATGTGGGCGGACGCTGGCAAAGGGTGAAGAGTGTTTATGTACCGGATGTAATATAGGCTTGCCCCGTACGGGATATCATTTGCAGAAAGATAATCCGGTTGAAAAGATGTTTTGGGGCAAAATACCGCTGGGACGTGCTACCTCCTTTTTCTTTTATCGCAAAGGGAACGATTGCCAGGCCATTCTTTATGAGCTGAAATATAATGGTCAGAAGGAGATTGGTGAGATTATGGGTCGCTATATGGCTGCCGAATTGCTTCCTTCGGGCTTTTTCGAAGGTATAGATGTCATTATCCCTGTCCCTTTACATAAGAAGAAACAGAAGTTAAGAGGGTATAATCAGAGTGAATGGCTGGCCTGCGGGATCTCTGCCCTTACCGCATTACCCGTTAAGACCGATGCTGTGATTCGTGAGAAGAATACGGAAACACAGACTAAAAAGTCCATGTCGGAACGTTGGGAAAATGTGGATGGTATTTTTCTTCTTAAATCTCCCGAATGGTTCAAGGGCAAACATATACTTATTATCGATGATGTTTTGACTACCGGAGCGACTACTGTGGCATGTGCTTCAGCTTTTAATGCGGTAGAAGGGATGAAGATAAGTATTCTGACTTTGGCGGTAGCCGATTAAAACAGAGAAAGTTTTGCATTTTTTGACTTCACAAAAAAAGGTTCGCCTATCGACGAACCTTTTTTGCTCTTCCTCTTGGACTTGAACCAAGGACCCTCTGATTAACAGTCAGATGCTCTAACCGACTGAGCTAAGGAAGAATATTTGCATCCGGGATTTTTGAACTTTGCTCTTCCTCTTGGACTTGAACCAAGGACCCTCTGATTAACAGTCAGATGCTCTAACCGACTGAGCTAAGGAAGAATGTTTTTTCTCAAATGCGCTGCAAAAGTAATAGGTTATTTTGAAATATGCAATATCTTTGCAAAAAAAATATTTGAAATGGACAAAATAATTGGTTTGGGCAATGCCCTTGTTGATGTACTTGCAACTTTGAAAGATGATTCCTTACTTACGACTATGGGATTGCCTAAAGGGAGTATGCAACTCATTGATGAAGCTAAGTTACAACAGATTAAGGATGAATTCAGCCAGATGAAAACCCATCTTGCAACAGGTGGATCAGCCGGAAATACCATTTTGGGACTCTCTTGTCTCGGTGCAGCGACCGGTTTTATCGGAAAAGTGGGGAATGATACTTATGGAAACTTTTTTCGTGAAAACCTTCAAAAAAACAATATACAGGACAATTTGCTTCTTTCCGATCTTCCTTCGGGAGTAGCATCGACTTTTATTTCTTCGGACGGTGAACGGACGTTTGGTACTTATCTCGGAGCCGCAGCTTCATTGAAAGCCGAAGATCTAACATTGGAAATGTTTAAAGGATATGCTTACTTATATATAGAAGGATATCTGGTACAGGATCACGATATGATTCTCCGCGCCATTAAACTGGCAAAAGAAGCCGGACTTCAGATATGCCTCGATATGGCGAGCTATAACATCGTAGAAGAAGATAAAGAGTTCTTTTCCTTATTGATTAATAAATATGTGGATATCGTATTTGCCAATGAGGAGGAAGCAAAAGCTTTCACGGGTAAGGAACCCGAAGAAGCACTGGAAATTATCGGCAAGCAGTGTAGCATTGCGATCGTAAAAGTGGGATGCAGAGGTTCCTTGATACGTAAAGGTACGGAAGAAGTCAAGGTAGATGCCATCCCGGTAAAGAAAGTGCTGGATACCACCGGTGCGGGTGATTATTTCTCGGCAGGCTTTCTATATGGCTTGACTTGCGGCTATTCTTTGGAGAAATGTGCTAAAATAGGTTCTATTCTTTCGGGAAATGTTATACAAGTTATCGGAACTACTATCCCAAAGGAACGTTGGGATGAAATAAAGTTAAATATTAACGAAATTCTGTCAGAATGAACAGGTAATGAGTTACTTTTACGACTCATTTTAACTAAAAAAGATGTATGAAAAAGTTTCTGAATAGGAGAAATGCTGTCCTTGCAATGGTTGTGCTGATTGCTGCAGCCTTCTTGGGATTTAAAAGTGGTGACGACCGTAATTTCCAGATAGCTAAGAACCTGGAGATATTCAATTCTATTGTAAAAGAGTTGGATATGTTTTACGTGGACACCATCGATCCCAATAAGACGATCCGCGAAGGAATCGACAATATGTTATATTCACTCGATCCCTATACAGTATATTATCCCGAAAATGATCAGGATGAACTGGAGATGATGCTGAAAGGTTCCTATGGGGGAATCGGATCTATCATCAGATATAAACCGGAACTTAAATATACTATGATCGTGGAGCCTTATGAGGGGATGCCGGCTGCTGAAAGCGGTTTAAAGCCGGGTGACCTTCTTTTGGAGATAGACGGAAAAGACCTGAAAGGCAATTCGGACGTAAGCACTTTGTTGCGTGGACAGGTAAATACAAGTTTCAAATTGAAAGTGAAACGTCCCGGTGTAAAAGATCCTTTGGAATTTACAATCGTACGTCGCTCCATTCAGATGCCAACCATTCCCTATTATGCCATGATGGATAATCAGGTTGGTTATATCAATTTGAACAGTTTCTCGGGAAATCCTTCGAAAGATTTCAAAAAGGCTTTTCTCGATTTGAAGAAGCAGGGAATTACTTCATTGGTCATTGACATCCGGGATAATGGGGGCGGATTGCTTGAACAGGCTGTGGAAATTGCAAATTATTTCCTACCGCGTGGCAAAGTGATCGTGACTACAAAAGGAAAGGTAAAGCAAGCCAGCAGTACTTATAAGACCTTACGTGAACCGTTGGATTTGGATATCCCGATAGCTGTTCTGGTGAATAGCGGTACGGCTTCTGCTTCCGAGATTCTCTCGGGTGCTTTGCAGGATTTGGATCGTGCCGTTATTATCGGTAATCGTACTTTTGGTAAAGGCTTGGTACAGGTTCCACGTTCATTGCCTTATGGCGGTAATATGAAGGTTACCACTTCCAAATATTATATCCCTAGCGGACGTTGTGTGCAGGCCATTGATTATAAACACCGGAATGAAGACGGAAGTGTCGGAACCATTCCCGATAGTTTGACTTCTGTGTTCCATACGGCTGCCGGACGTGAAGTCCGTGATGGAGGTGGAGTGACACCGGACATTACAATTAAACAGGAGCGGTTGCCTAATATAGTTTATTATCTTCTTCGTGACGATTTGATATTCGATTATGCTACGGATTACTGCTTGAAACACCCTACTATTGCCTCTGCTGAAGATTTCAAACTGACGGATGCCGATTATGAGGAGTTTAAAAAGAAAGTAAAAGCAGCAGATTTCAAATATGACCAACAGAGCGAGAAGATTCTGAAAACATTGAAAGAAGCTGCTGAATTTGAAGGCTATATGTCAGAAGCATCCGATGAGTTCAAGGCGTTGGAGAAGAAGTTGAATCATAACCTTGATCGTGATCTGGATTATTTCTCGAAAGATATTAAAGAGATTCTTGCTTTAGAGATTGTAAAACGCTACTATTATAAGCGTGGAGCAATTATCGAGCAGTTAAAGGGGGACAAAGGTATGGAAGAAGCGGTAAAAGTACTTACTTCGCCCGAACGTTACAAAGAAATATTGACTGTCCCGGTTGCTGAAAAGAAATAAACTCTGAATTTCATCTTTAACAAGAAGAAACTGAAACAATGTAAATCTACATAACCACAGGTAATCTTTCAATATCATCGAAGGACTATCTGTGGTTTTCTTTTTCGGGTATTCCTTGCCACGGGGAAGGGAATCCGATTCCATTTTCTCTCCGAATCCAAGTCTGACCTCTGCAACAACGTCTCCCGACTGGGAGGGTACTTATCCGGGACTGATGGATCAGTTCCACTTCTGCGATAAAGCTATTAATGCAGAAGACGTTCGCAGGCTTTCTAATGAGAAAGGATAACGGGAGAATAATCTTTTAATTAGTTAGATAAATTGTAAGAACATCCGGATGTTTTATATAATAACATGGGGATGTTGTATGTCGAAACATGGGGATGTTCTTATATAAAACATCCGGATGTTTTTAATTTGGAGATAGTGCTTTATATGAAATACATCTTAACTTTTTTGCTGTTGTATACTTATTATCAGAGTGATAAATTTGAATGTATCTCGGATGAGGAACTGATGACATTGCTGCAGCAGAGGACTTTCCGTTATTTTGGGGAATTGCCCCGACAAGCTGTACAGTTCATGGCTGGTTTATGGTACTCATGAATTGTTGATAAAATCATTGACTACCGATCAGGATTATTGCTTTTGCGTGGAGGCGTTTAATGGAAATGGAGTATCTTTACGCTCGGAAATAAAATATATAGAGTAGCGTTTATATACCTTTTATTTCCATCTCAGTCGTTTATCAATTCCTAGCGGTACGTAAAATGGAAAGTAAAGGAGTAAAATACCAGTTCACAGCGAAAGTTTATCAATATTCGTCATCGGTAGAGATACCCGGCTGGACTATTGTTTCACTTCCGAAGGACATGTCAATAGAGATACGGGACAATTTTAAGAAGTTTGAAGAAGGCTGGGGACGGATGAAGGTAACTGCAAGAATTGGTAATAGTGAATGGAGAACTTCCATTTGGTTTGATACGAAACAAGAAATTTACATGCTTCCTCTCAAGGCTGAGATCCGGAAAAAGGAAAATATAGTCCCTGATAAAATAGTGGATGTAGTTGTTTTTATTTGATTAAATTCTGTGACTGAGGATGTTTAACCCTCATCTTTAATATTAATACTATATGAGAAAATTAGTTAGTTTGTTGCTCCTATTTTATTGCGTAGTCACTATATCTGCGCAGGAAACCTATCAGAAGAAAGTGTTTGTTTCCGTTCAGGGAGATTCGTTGAATTACCGCCTGCTTCGTCCGGAAGTGGAAAAGCCGGGAAAGAAATATCCCCTTGTCCTGTTCCTGCACGGTGCCGGAGAGCGTGGAAAGGATAACGAAAAACAATTGACGCATGGTGGACAGATGTTTCTCAATCCGGTGAACCGGGAAGAACATCCGGCATTTGTCCTGATGCCGCAATGCCCGGAAGATAAATATTGGGGATTCGCTTCCCGTCCTGCATCTTTAGTACCGTCTGAGATGCCGGTAGGACAGGAGATGTGTCCGATCTTCATCACATTGAAAGAGTTGTTGGACACTTATCTTGCTATGCCCGAAGTGGATAAGGACCGGGTTTATATTATCGGCCTTTCAATGGGTGGGATGGGTACGTATGATTTGGCTGTCCGTTTCCCTGAAATCTTTGCTGCTGCTATTCCTATCTGCGGCTCTGTTAATCCTGCGCGTTTAGCTGCTGCGAAAGATGTGAAGTTCCGTATCTTTCACGGAGATGCTGATGATATTGTTACCGTTGAAGGTTCGCGTGAAGCTTATCGTGCTTTAAAGGCAGCAGGTGCGGATGTGGAATATATTGAGTTTCCCGGATGCAATCATGGCAGTTGGACTCCGGCATTCAATTATCCGGGATTTATGGATTGGCTGTTTAGCCAGAAAAAGGAATAGATATTAGGAGGTAAGCGATCGTCTCCGTAAACTCTTTTATGTCAGAAGTAATAGTTACTATTAAAATATAATTTTCAGACGCGGATTACGTGGTTCTTAATTTACTAAAGTCGCCTAATCCGTGTCTGAAATAATCTGATTATTTCTCAGGTTCTTTATAGTCTCCGTTTGCTTTGATCAGTTCAATTAATCTTTCTACCGCTTCCTCTTCCGGAATATTCTTCTCGATGCAGTTCTTCTGTTTGTAGAGGCTTACTTTGCCACGACCTGCGCCCACATAACCATAATCTGCGTCAGCCATCTCTCCGGGGCCATTCACGATACATCCCATAATGCCGATTTTCAATCCTTTCAAGTGTGAAGTAGCTGCTTTGATCCGGGCAATCGTGTTTTGCAGATTAAACAAGGTTCGTCCACAACCGGGGCATGAGATATACTCCGTTTTTGAAGTGCGGATACGTCCCGCTTGTAAAATACCGAAAGCGGTGGCATCAATGATGGCATGGCTCAGGGAACCTTGGTTGAATAGATAGATGCCATCGCACAGTCCGTCAAAAATAAGCGCTCCCATGTCGGCAGCAGATTTTATTTGTAAATCCTCTGCATGGTCTTCCGTATAGTGCTGGAAAAACAGGACAGGATTTTTTAATTCTTCCGTTATTAACTGATGTACCAGCGCGCGATGTTCCCCCGTGCGGTTCGGATGATTGCTTTGGGAAATGATAACTACTTCCGGATGCTTTTTCAGGCAAGCAATCACTTCATCGGTCAGTGCCATATAGGGTAAAAACAGGAATTTCAGTTCTGCCCGGGTGGTTTCCAACAGTGAGAGTTGGAGGTAATTGAATGCCGGCCATGTCCCTTCTTCACCATTCCAGATGTCTGCATCAAGGATGTACTCAACACCGGATTCGCGTATGGCAGGGAGTTCCCGTCCGGCATAGATATAATCTGGCTTGAATTCCGGGCTTACTTCTGTTTTTCCGTCCATGCGGTCGGCAAGTACCACGGGAAGGTTGTCTCCACCGATATTGCGTACGGCTTTTGTCTTTCTTCGGGAAGGAGATAAATAGTTGAATTCAGGTGCTTGCATTCCCGGAATAAAAGGATGGTCTTTCCGGGTGACGATGTAATCGACCAATTTGCGTGCGACTGGGATCTCAGCTTCCGGCTCTTCACTCAGTGAAACGCGAATCGTATCTCCCAATCCATCGGCAAGCAAAGCACCGATGCCGAGTGCGGACTTGATGCGCCCGTCTTCTCCGTCTCCCGCTTCAGTTACTCCCAAATGAAGGGGGAACGACATGCCTTCTTTTTCCATGACAGCAACCAGCAGGCGGACGGTCCGTACCATGATTACCGTATTGGACGCTTTTATGGATATTACGACATCTTTGAAATTCTCTGCAACACAGATGCGCAGGAACTCCATGCACGATTCGACCATGCCTTCCGGAGTATCGCCATAACGGGACATAATGCGGTCGGAGAGTGAGCCGTGGTTGACTCCGATACGGATAGCGGTATTGTTTTCTTTGCAAATGTTCAGGAATGGAATGAAGCGGTCACGTATTTTCTGCAACTCTTTTGCATATTCTTCGTCCGTATATTCCAGTTGCTTGAAGGTGCGCCCGGGATCTACATAATTTCCCGGATTAATGCGCACCTTTTCTGCATAAAGTGCGGCAATATCTGCCACTTTAGGATTGAAATGGACATCTGCTACCAACGGTACCATGTATTCCTGGCTGCGCAAACCGATATTGATATTCATCAGGTTCTCCGCTTCCTTGATACCTTGAGTTGTCAGGCGCACATATTCACCTCCTGCATCCACAATGCGTTTAGCTTGTTCTACGCTAGCCTCTGTGTCTTGTGTCGATGTATTAGTCATCGACTGTATGCGGATAGGATTGGAACCACCCAACGGAACGGCTCCAATATTTACTTCTGATGTTTCTCTCCGGGAATAATTAAATAGATCCATAAAAAAGTTAAGAGCTAAAAGTTAAAAACTAAGAGATAAATATCTTTCTAAATATTTCATTCTCCTTTACTTCTCAATCAGTTTGTTTTATATTCAAATTTTACCTCTTTCAAATCCTCATTAGCTTTTACTATCTTCTTTTTCAATCCTTCTTTGTAGGCCGCGAAAGATTCAGCAAGAGCAGCATCGCTAAGTGCAAGGATTTGTACCGCGAGAATCGCTGCATTCATGGCTCCGTTAATGGCTACGGTAGCTACGGGGATTCCGGGAGGCATCTGGATGATGGAATAGAGAGCGTCTACTCCGTCGAGTACAGATCCTTTGATGGGTACACCGATGACCGGCAGGGTCGTATTGGCGGCAATAACACCGGGCAATGCAGCAGCCATTCCGGCAGCGGCAATGATCACCTTAATGCCTCGTGAACGAGCATTCTTTGCAAACTCTTCCACAGCTTCGGGGGTACGGTGTGCTGAAAGAGCATTGATTTCGAACGGTACATGCAAATCATTGAGCAGTTGCGCTGCCTTCTCCATAACCGGAAGGTCTGAGGTGCTACCCATGATGATACTAACAATTGGAGTCATTCTTTTTAAGATTTTATAGTTTGATATTTACAAGTTGGCTGCGCAATTACATTGTTTAATTGTATTTGCGCAGCCAATCAGATATTAACGATCAATTACTTTTTATTAGCCATTAATCACTTCTTTATATGCTTCGGCATCCAGCAAATTATCGATATCTTCCATACGAGTCGGTTTCATTTTTATCAACCAACCTTTTCCATACGGATCTTTATTTACCAAATCCGGGTTTTCTTCCAACTCATCGTTCTGTTCCATGATAACACCGGCTACCGGGAGGAAAAGATCCGAAATAGTTTTAACTACTTCAATAGTTCCGAAGGTTTCATTGGCTTCCAAAGTCTCTCCTACAGTTGGGATATCAACGAAAACGATATCACCCAATTGTTCCTGAGCATAATCGGTAATACCTACATAGGCAATGTCGCCATCAATGCGAATCCATTCATGTTCGCTTGTGTACTTCAAATTTTGCGGGAAATTCATAATAATTAGTTTTTAACGTTTGAATTTATTTCTCCTGTGACGCAAAGATAGATAAAATAATGTTCTATGTCGATAATTACACTGATTTTGTTGCTGAATTCGGCTCAATTATGCATAAAAATTGTATTTTTGCAAATAATTAAATTTATTGATAATATGATTCATCTTATTTTTGTAACCAATATTTATTAATTTAATATATGATGAAAAATCTAATTTTAATTTCTTGGGTTATTGTTCTACTATTGTGTCCGGCCCTAGTGAAAGCGGTTCCGGCTTATCCGTACCCTGTTAAGGTGACTCAACCGGATGGAAGCTCTGTTGTAATTCGTATGCATGGAGATGAATTTATGAATCGTATGTCTACCGAAGACGGCTATACGGTTGTGCTTAACGAGGATGGCTATTATGTGTATGCCGATCTGAAAAACGGTTCACTTGTACCTACTTCTTATGTTGCAAAGGATGCGGCTTATCGCTCTGTAGATGAGCAAAGTTATTTGTCTAAAGTTGGTAAAAATATTGTGGCTGCCGATAATGCAAAGGCAACGGCTTTGCGTGTTGCTGCCAATGCCGGTTATGGTGAAGATGGCTTGATGACAAGGGCAAACGCTTCCGGTCTTGATAATTACCGTGGATTGGTGATTTTGGTAGAATATAATGATCGTGGGTTTACACGTGATGACCTTAACACTTTGTTCACTGATATGATGAATAAAAGAAATTATACAGGATACGATGACAATGGTAAGCATATAGAATATACAGGAAGTGTCCGAGATTATTTCTACGAAAATTCGGAAGGTAAATTCGATCCAGAATTTGATGTGGTAGGTCCGGTTAAAATTGATTATAGTCAGACATATGTAAATCAGACGAGCAATGCGACCACTATTATGAAGGCTGCATGTAGAGCAGCAGATCCTCTAGTGGATTTTAGCAAATATGATTCAGATGGTGATGGAAAAGTGGATATGGTTTATTTCATATTTGCTGGTGCAGGCTCTAATGTTGGTGGTAATAATTCTAAATATCTTTGGCCGCATGCATTTTCCTTCTCACAGTTTAAATTGGATGGCATCTATTTAGGAAGGTATGCTTGTTCTACAGAACTCTATGGATTGGAAAAAGAAAAGATGTTAGATGGCATCGGTACTATTTGCCATGAGTTCAGTCATGTATTGGGACTTCCCGATTTATATGATACTGACTATGACAGTAGCGGTGGTGAGACTAATCATCCGGGAATTTGGTCTATTATGTCTGGTGGTAGTTATTCTAATTATGGACGTACTCCGACTGGTTATACTATTTATGAAAAATATGCATCCGGTTGGGTGATGCCTAAATTGATAGATGGAGAAGGAAACCATAGCTTAAAGCCGCAGAACTCTGCCCATGAAGGTTATCGGATTAATTCCGCTGTAAATAAAGAGTTCTTCTTAATTGAAAATCGTCAACTTGAAGGTTGGGATAGATTTTTACCGGGACATGGAATGCTTGTCTATCGTGTCGATTCGACAAGTACTTATGCTTGGGTCAATAATGCGGTAAATATTAATCCTTCGCATCAGTATTTTGAACTTGTGCGTGCTACTCCCGGTGGAACCGATTCGCCAACGGATCCGTATCCAGGAAAAAATAAAATTACTTATCTGACTGGAAGTGGGGCGTTGGCTTCATGGAAGGGTAGCGAAACTCCCATTAGTATCTTTGATATAAAAGAAAGTGAAGGTCTGATCAGTTTTAAAACTGGTGACTTTGCTGAACAGGTGTACTTAGAAGATTTTGAGGGTATGGATGTCACTGATCAAAATGCAACTGATATTGAAGGGGTATTCAGTAATTGGAATCTCAAACAGGCATTTATACAGGAACCTGGTAGTGCGTTAGCTCATGGTAATCGCTCGATAGGGATGCTACAGAAAGCTCAATTAACGTCGACTACTCCAGTAGATATAGAGGTGAAGACGGCTTCTTTTATGTTTTGGAATCCTACTAAAGTAACTGCTCAAGTTCGCTTGCAGTATTCAACTGGAGGAGGAAAGATTTGGACTACTGCTAAGACTGAATCAGGAGAAACTCTGGCAACAGTCGCTCCGGGTAAATCTGCTTTGTTGAAATACAATATTAATTTAGATGTACCTTCTCTTTATCAAGTAGTTTTGTACAAAGGTAGTACTACTGAAAAATGTTATCTGGACGATTTTACATTGACTTATGTATCCAAAATAAATACAGGTATATCACAGGAATTTGCAGAAGATATGTCTTGGAAAGTATATTGTAATGATGGGAAGATTATAATTGAAACTGGTGAAGATATTTCTTCAGATGTTTGGATTTATTCTGCCAGTGGTGTATTAGTTGAGAATGCAAAACTGCAAAGTGGGAGAGCTGAAATTTCGTTACAGGAGAAAGGATTGTATATTATTAATTGTAATGGAAAGATAGCTAAGGTTATCTATTAGAATACACTATTATTATTTGTTCTTTGTATTACTTGTAATACTTAGTGTAAAGAATGTAATGCCAAATGATGAAGAAGTAAGCATCATTTGGCATTTTTGTTCATTTAATACGATTTATTATAGTGGGTGAATAGATGTTACTAACATATTTTGACTGTTAGAAGTATCTAATCGATGGCATAAGATATATTGTGAGATAGAATCAAGAAGATATCCAGCCTGAAATTTGGAAAGGTTGGTGGTAACGTTTATGAGTCTAATTTTTATTTGCAGAATAAAGTGATATCGCTATTCTGAGACTCTCAATTTTAATAAGATTGTTGCAGTATTGTAAGAATATATTATTGGGAAGTAACTCCTACAGATAAAGGAGATTGTTTAGAACAGTTCAACGGTAGCACAAAGCATACTATTTCTCAGTAAATATAGATAATCAGATAAGGATTAAATTTATATTGTAATTAGCGTTATATGAATACCTAGGAAGAGAGGAAGCTGAGAAATTATGAAAATGGAGTTCCTTAATGCATATATGTTGTATTATGTGGGATGTATTGTAGCTCATCTGTTGGAATATAGATGGAAAATAATGACATGTATGAGATTTTCAAAACCTTTCAATAATTGTTGAATTTCTTGGTTTATTATAAAAAAAGAGAGCGATTGCACTTCAAAAGTGCATCGCTCTCTTCTTAAATAAAATTCAAGATCAGCTGTTGTAAAGGCTTATTTTACAACTTTGATAGTTTGGTTGTTATTGAATTTAAGTAAATAGATTCCTTTACTCAAATTTGCAGCAGGGATTGTAAACTGACCACTAGCAGGTAATTCATAAGTTGCTATAGTTTGGCCTGCAATGTTCACAATATTTACGTTGTTTATTCCTTCCATATATGACAGGATAAACGAATCCTCGTTTGTTGATACTTTAATATTGTTATTAGTAACAGCATCATTGATACCTGTGTACTTTCCTTGATAAATTGTAATGGTATTATCTGATTTGACACCTCCGAATCCAGTTATATGTCCTGTCCAATTACGATCTTGACCTTCTGACGGTTCACAAGTAAATGTTAAAGCGTAATATCCATCTTCTTCACGATAAGAATTATCTAGTTCCCAAGATATCCAGCTTGGTAACTCAGGTTCAAAACCGAAATCATATTCTTCAATCCAGTTTTGGCTTGTAGTTACAGCTGCATATTCAATTTCACCTCCTTCATAGGTTGCTGTTGCTATACCTCCTTCGTCTGGAGCTTTTAAAACATTTATACGGTCATCTACCTGAATGCCGTTAAAATAGCCTGTAATCATGACAGCAACATTGAAAGAACCGTAGCTATAGAACATTCCCTCTTCGCTTGGAATGGTCATATGTGAGTTAAGAACTTCTCCTTCTGGGAATTGTGTTGCTATTAAACCCATGTCAACTCCTTTTTGATTGAATCCGCTGAGTACTAGGGAAAATGGTTTATCTAAAGTAAGTGGTTCTTCAATCATAGACTCTGTAGCCGGATCATATACTTTGTTACTAAAGACAAGTGCGTAGGTGGTAAGATCACTGAAAAGACCTCCGTCTAAAACATCTTTCTCCTCTGCTGTCATTTCATACAAAACATTATCTGTAGGAAGGTAAACTCCTTTATCATTGGCTTTTGCTTCCACGATTTTCAATGTCATTTTGGCTCCTGATGATAGAGGAGTATTTGATTTAGAATAAACATGGTACAGAATATTAGATACGCATAATGATGCAGCAGGTTGAGGCGATGATACAACAATAGACTCTATTATCTCTCCTGTTTCATTTATTTCAGTGTCAGAGCCAAATATATAACCTTTAGTGTCTGACCAAATAGGAGTCATACCACCCTTTGCGGTTGTACATAAGGTAGTCTCTGCATTTCCGAAAGTCTTTACTGCACTTCCTGTTGTGTTGGACTCTCCTAAAGTAAATGAGTGGTTCCCTGAATTACTTTTCAGTGTGGGAAGATAAAAAGCAGCGTCTGTTTTGGCTGCAGGATTTATATAATAATATTCTAAATTTCCCTCACTTGTTACGTTTTGGCTGACATCATTGCCGTTGATTGACCATTTGGTTTTGAGTGGCTCATCAGATGTGTTTTTGAATGTCAATATCTGCCAAGCCGGTACATGAAGGAGGTCAGCCTTATAACCTGCTCCTTCTATGTTTATTCCCAACCAATATGTTCCATCAGGATTAAGGTAGGATACTCCATTTGCTCTTGTTGAGGCTTCCTGTTTTGATGTTGCTATAGGAGTGGTAGCCTTTACTTTAAGTACACTCACTTTCTCTGTAGATGGTGTAGTAACTTGTACATCTGCCTGAGACAAAGACTGTGCTGATGCCACAGTAGCTATTGCCATCAAAGCTGTAGAAAATAAAAAATTCTTATTCATGATTTCCTTTTTTTATGTGAAACAATTATTAATTATTTATTTTAAAGTAGCTATAACCCAAAGCTCCGGATCATTTTTGTCCACTAATTTGATGGTTTCTAGATTCATGTTTGATTTATCTGCCGCTAGCTCAAACTCACGTGACATTGTTGTTTTTACAAAAGGTTCAACATTAAATTTCAAAAGATTATTTCCAGTCGCATCTGCATCTTTATATGTGATATTCAGTTCATCATTGTTCCCTTTTGTTGTGTAATAATAATTCCCTGATAATGCACCTCCCTTATTGGTTCTGACTGTTAATTTTAAACTTAAGTCTGTGCCATTGGGGATAAACGCGAAACTCGTCACAGAATACTTTATTTCCTTAAATGATTCAACTATTGGCTGAAAAACTGCAGAGAATTTGCTTGACATTTCTGAACTTGCATTAAAAGTTAATGATTTGGGCTTTTCAGACAAGGTCAGTTGTTGCCATATAAATTGAAATTTGGCAACGCCTCTTATACTTGCTTCTTGATCATCTGTGCAGGTGAATATATCATTATTCTCATCGTATACGAAATTCTGAACAGAATGATCATTTTCTGTAATTGGTTTGATTAAACGAAATCCGTTGGATGTAAAAGCTACTGATCTTTCCTCAGCATCTGTGATGATATCTCCGCCTTCCGGGATATATTTAGCCATTCCACTATTGATCTCATGTATCTCATAATTTTTGTCTCCTAGTGCAAGTAACACAGGGTTTATACTCTCTCCAAATACTTTTTCTTTTAGTGCTTCTTGTTTGGCAAAATAATCTTCCCAATTTTGGTCTTCACTCAAACGTGTGAGAGGAATATACATACCGCGTTTTTTCCCTTTCAACATTACTGCGTCTTTATTTGTAGTTGGGCTCACCATAATGAACTCATAGTCACCTTCATACCCTAATCCCTGTTCATCATCTTTGGAAGTCGAAGGAATGTCTTCTGGGCTGGAAAAACGATGTAATAAAGAATTGGAAGTATTAAATGTTAAAACCGGTCCATTGTCAGAAATCATTTCCCATAAAGAACCCTCTTCTTCAGTATACTTGTTAGAAGTAAGATCGTCTTTGGCCGCAAATTTAACGGAGCCGTCAGAATTGAATTTAACTAACATAGTATAACCTTTGTATTTTTCAGTAGCAAAATATTCCATAACCCATCCATTGCTTGCGCTGGTAAGCAATGCTGTATAGTCTTTTTTGGCAGCTTCAAGCCGAAGAGCCGATGTCTGGTCGAAAAGATCCTCCTCTTCATTTTTACATGAATTAAACGAAGTAAGGAATAGGGCAGACAAAGCAAAAAATAACGCAAATCTTTTCATATTCAGTCTTTTGATTATCATAATTATTTTAGTTTTGCAACTCTTTAAATTTATCTACCTGATACAATAATGAATCCATTAAAGTTTCAGAGCTTCCGATATGTAGAGGTTCGACAAGGCGGTTGACAAACTTACCATCTCGCAAAACGAATTCTCCTTTTTCATCAGTAAGATATTGACGAGTTTGTACTTCTTTGCGCAATTGGTCTAAGTCAAGTCCGAAAGAAGTTTTCATCCAGTTGCGAGCCATATCTAACTTTTGAAGGATTAATGCTTTTCCATCTACACCGTCTTCATCGATATATTGCAATTTACCATTTTCATCTTTGATAGGATCTCCATTTTCATCCCGAACGATTGTCTTGCGGTATACTTCATATTGTGCATATGCATCACTGCCCGCTTGTTTTACATCGTTTTTGAAAGTTCTGGTTTCAAGTTCCGGATCGAATTTGTCAACATCAACCATTACCACCTCCCAGCCGTAAGTGGCTGTATTCAACATACCGTTCCAAGTTATGCTGTCTTTCACGATGTAGTTGGCTATTACTTCCACCCAGTCTTCTGTGGCTTGTGAACTACCATAAGGAGTAACGAAGCCTAATGAAAGAACAAGTGAGTCATTTCTATCCTGCCATGCAAAAGAGTCGTATTGACCAGATGACAACGTATTGAATTCAGTAGGTGTGACTTTAGTCTGTTGCAAAATATGAGAGAATTCATGATGCATCGTTTTAAAGAATAATTCATTTAAACTATCAATGTTGTTGACGTCAATAGAATTACCCCGGTAGAAAGTAATTTTTTTACCTCCACTGGCTTCACCCAAAGTCATAGTTCCACTACTCGGATTATATGCCGGTGAACCGATGATGTGCAGGATGCGCGGAGCATACATTTTCAAGAATTCCGGTGTTTGTAGCTTTGCATAAATATCAAACCAAAGATATTTTGCCAATACAGCTACCTCTTTACTTTTTTGGTAAGTACAAGGTATAAGATTGTAGTCCATATCGGCACTGATATCCTCCATCCGATAAATATACCGGAGATTATAGGGCTGACGGTAGTTCGCTTCTACGAAACTGTCTAACGGGAATGAATATTGAGTACGGTCCAATGGTCTTACTGTCGCGTCAAAAATGGTTGGTCCTAATTCATCATCGGAACAAGCTGTAAAAAGGCTGCTTCCAATAAGAATGGAAAGGAATATAAAAATAATAGACTTTTTCATTATCGTATTTTTTATTTAATTACTTTTTACTTCTGATTTGGATACTTTACTAGCAGCAGGCGCTGTTGCAGCAGGTACTTTTGCGTAAGATGATTCAACACCGGCAGCTTGAACTTCTTGAGGTATTTCAATAGCGCGACGGGGATCATTCCATGTTAATGTTTCCACTGTTGCACTTTTGCCAATGATGTGAGAATACTCCAATCCTAAACGTTTTACATCGAAAAAGCGGGTTCCATCCCCAATGGTTTCAATGCGACGGAAGTCCATCATGCAATCAAAATAGGGCTTGGCTTCTTCACTGATAACGAATTCAGGATCCATTAATGAAGTGTTATAATCTAATACTACCAAAGGATTCTTTTCTTTCGTGTAATATGTTTTGATCAGTTCTGAAGATAATTCTCCATCTCTATTGAAATATTTTTCAACTCCCGGAGTTGGAAGGATCTGATGATTTTTGTCGTATGCTCTTAGATCTGCTACGGCACCTTCAAAATCAGGATTCTTTTTCAATATTTTGGCTTCGGCACGACAGAGTAATGTTTCTGCACTTGTAAATTCGCGGCGTACGATATGTGGATAACCAATACCAGCTACTTTGTCTGTATATTCAAACATTTCTACACCTTTTCCACTAAGCAATCCCCAGTCTTGCTTACCATTGATAAACAGACCTGAATTACTTAACCAAGGAGCCGGAGCTAAGCTACATGTGGGAGAGAATGAATATAATGTGGCTTTAGCTATGTCACCATTACAGGCATAACGAACGCTACTGGCCATTCCACGCCATGCAGTAGAGTAAGTAGAAACTAGCAATAGATTATTAGGAGATTCTGGATTTAGCCAAGCGTTGGCAAAGTCACTACCAGTAGTACATTTTGCAAACGGTTCCCAGTCAGGAAGACATGCCAAAGCTGATTCTTCTGTTTCGCCCAATACGATGTTGGCATGTTTAATGACATTATCATATTCGCGAATATACAGGTAGAAACGTGCGGCAAAAGCATGTGCTGCTTTTTCGTTGAAGTGGAATTTTCTAGCTTGGCCATCTGCATAAATGTCATCTGTGACTAATTTCAATCCTTTTTCCAAATCTTCCCGTATCTTAGCATATACATCGGCTACATTGCCACGGTCATAGTGTACTAACACTTCTGTTTCAGGTTTAGTCACGTAAGGAATACCGATATCATTTTTGCTTAAAGTCGGGTTCCGGTAAGCTTGAGAGAAAATGTTAACAAGCAGGAAATGGTTGTAAGCACGAATCAATAATGCTTCGCCTTCCGCACCGTTCAATGCGGCATCAACTTTGCCTTCATTACGTAGTTTATCTATGGCTTCCAGAGCGTGATTAGCTGTTGCGATGGCATTATAGCAACCTTCCCATACAGCGGAGGGGCTATCGGTACTAGTAGATGATCTAACAGGTTCGAATGCGAACAATTCATCGTACATACGATTATAGGAAGTCAAATTGTAATATACGGTTTTTTTACCGTCACCTAACGCGTCTACGTGAGGGGAATTGTTGTCCATCACATTATCACTACTTGTTTCGCAAATAGGACCGTAATTACCAGTAAAGTAACCGGTAGTCAATAGTTGCACGATTTGTTTTGAGTTTACTAACTCTATACGGTTATCTGTCTCTTTTTCAAGAAAGTCTTCGCAAGATGCCAAGGATAATGACAATCCGGCGATTGCCGTCATATAAATATATCTTAATTTCATAGTTTAATAATTTGTTTATGGATTTTAAATACCAAATCTAACTGTAAATGTAAACTGTTTAGGCATTGGAGTTGCTACACCACCTGAATTAACGAATTCCGGATCCTGTCCATTCAACTTCTTGTCAGCATAGATCAAGAATAAGTTGGTTCCTTGTATTTTCAAGGAAGCTGTAGAAAGTCCGATCTTCTTTAAGAAAGTGGTTGGCAAATCATACGTTAGAGAGATCTCTTTCATACGGATAAAACCACCATCGGCAATACGTGCCGTAGAATAATTGTAAGCGTTGTATGCGTAAGAAAGATACTGGTCATTTTTGTATTGACGTCTACTTGCAATTGTCGGGATGTCAGTAATGTTTTCATCTCCCGGAATTGTCCATCTGTTTTTGAATTCTTTCGGCATAGAATTCATATCTGAATAGGCTGCTGAGAATGCATTATCAAGACGAATCTTGTTTCCAAATGAATAAGTGATAAATACATTCAAGCGGAAATTCTTATAGCTGAACAAGTTTCCGAATCCACCGGTGATGGTAGGATCTGTCGGACCTTCATATTTCAAGAAGTCCAGTTTCTCATATTCTTGGAAGTAAATATCAGATGTGGTCGTTTCACCTTTTTCATTGATGAATTGTGGCAGACCTTCATCGTTCAATCCTACAAACGGGATAGAGAATAATGCGCGTACCGGATAACCTTGTTTTGCATAGCCGCTACCAGAACAGAGCTGGAGTACGTTGGAACGTGAATCCAGTTCTGTAATCTTATTCTTGGCATAAGAGAAAGTAAGGTCAGTACTCCAATTGAAGTCTTTAGTACGAATGTTTTTTGTAGACAACGTGAATTCTACACCGTGTGATTTCATACTTGCCATATTAGCGTATTTGGCGATGAATCCACCTGCTCCTTCAGTATATATCAAACCAATCAAATCGTAGTTGTTACGTTTATAAGCATCGACTGCAACGTTGATACGATTATCAATAAAGCCTGCCTCAACACCAAAATTCCATTCGTGTTTCTTTTCATAAGTCAGTTCCTTGTTGGCGATATTATCCAAAGTGATCGCTGTTTCATAAGCTGAAACAGTCGGACGCCACGGTGTTGTAGAATAATAAATCGGTAATGCATTTGAGATTGAAGATGGTCCACGGTCACCTGTTAGTGAATAAGAACCTTTAAGCATTAAGTGAGAAAGAGCATTCTGATCCCATTTCTTAAACCATTCTTCTTCATGTAAATTCCACGCTGCAGCGATGTTATATGTCGGCAACCAACGTGCGCTACGTGTTTTCCCCAACTTGTTAGTACCTTCGTAACGACCTGTCAGGTTCAATGTATAGCGACCTTTATAAGAATAAGTACCAGATGCAAAATAAGCAACGCTACGGGTGTATCCCCATTGATTAGAATAATAAACCGAATTTTCTTCTTTTTGGTTTTTGAATAAATTAGGATCTGGTGCTGCGATTCCACCATTGTCGTATACGAATCCCCAACCTTCAAATGCTACGGAATTACGGTCAGTAGAGTTTATTTCCGTTCCACCAAATACATTAAGAATGTGGGTGTCTTCGTTCCATACTTTATTGTATTGGAAAGTACCGCGGAAGTCAATCTGACGAACTGTATAATCATTACGGAAATACATACCACCTTCAGGAAGAACAGATACCGGTAATGAGTTAGGTTTGTCAGGATCTTGATACAAGTATGGATTGCTATACATGATACTGGGGTCGTTGACTCCTGCACGGTATGCTTCTGCCTGATTAGAATGATCTTTGATGAAGTGTTCGTTAGTTGATTTCTGATATCTCAAAGCTCCTAATGCATTGAACTCTAATCCTTGGATAGGCTTCCAATTCAATTCGCCTTGGAATTTGAGGTCGGTTACTCCTAGTTCGATATAATTATTTTCCAACTCATCAAAAATATTGAACGATGCATAGTTACGTGTATATACATCATTAGCATCCAAAGTACGTGAAGTATTCAATGCATAGCTGAACGGGTTGATGTCGAAACTACGTTTTACTTCACCACTAACAACGTCTGTTTCCTGGCTCAACGTACCCGGTGCTAACTGCTTTCTATAAGATCCGCTGGTCAACATACTTGCCGTTAACCATTTGGATAGTTTAAAAGACCCGTTCATGTTTGCCGTGTAACGTTCTACGGAACTGGATTTGGTCCATCCCGGATCATACATGGCAGACAATGATGCATACATCTTCGCTTTGTCTGTACCGTTAGAGATGCTGACAGAGTGGTTTTGTACTAGATTTGTCTTGAAAAGTAAATCAAACCAGTCCGTGTTTCTGAATTCGGCTTGTTGCAGATAGCCTTCTTTAGCAGCTTCTGTATTGGGGAGACCGAATTGACCGGTGGTTTTGTCATACATTGAGATTAATTGGTACATTTTACCATAAATACCGGAGGAAGTACTGTTAACTAAATTCTCAAACTCGAGCCAGCCTTTAGATGCCATTTCCTTATATATACCCATTTGTTCCTGTGAATTGGAAATGTTATAGTTGCGGTAATGGGGTTTTAGACGTGTGGTAAATTCACCCGTATAATTGATGGTACTACGTCCTGTTTGGCCTTTTTTGGTAGTAACAACAACTACACCTGCCATAGCGCGCGCACCGTAAATAGAGGTAGCGGAACCATCTTTCAGAACCTGAAAACTTTCGATGTCGTCAGCATTCAAACCAGCGATGGCAGAAGAGATAAGTGTAACCGCATCGCCCGAAGAAAGGTCATCTGCAGAAACGTCAACAGACTCTTCCATAATAACTCCGTCCACAACCCATAAAGGTTTGGAGCTACCATAGATAGAGGTCGCACCGCGTACACGAATTTTTGGTGCTGTACCGAATGTTCCGGAAACGTTCTGTACGGATACTCCGGCTGCACGTCCTTCCAAGGCACGGCTGACATCGGCGATACCGTCTAACTTCGCATCTTCCGCACTGATTTTCGTTGTCGCTCCTGTGAATAATCGTTTATCCATCTTTTGCATACCGGTAACTACAACTTCATCCAGTTGCTGGGCATCAGGTTCAAGCGTGATTTTCATACTTCCTGATGGCGTAGCTTCTTGCGTTTTCATTCCGATGTACGAAATCACAATTTTCTTAGTACTTTTAGGAATACTCAATGAGTATTTTCCGTCCAAGTCAGTTACTGTACCAATTCCGGTATTTCCCTTTACTGTAACGGATGCTCCGATGATTGGCTCTCCGTCCTCTGCCGAGATAACTACTCCTTGTATTTTCATCTGCTGTGCCATTAGAGCAAGCGGTGATAACAAGACGAGCAAGATGATAAATAATCCTTTTCTCATAATTATTTTTAGATAACTTGTTGTATAGTAGACTTATTATTATATAATGTATTTGATATACTACCGTTTATCATTTATGGGACTTGGCAAAGATATAAATGTTTTTAAAATAAGATGAAAATAAGTTAGTTAATATGCATCTGTTTTAGATAATTTTGCATAGATGTAACCAAATAAAGCTTTCGGTTTTGGTTTGTTAACATTATTATGTAATCTAAGAGGCAGTATCAATAAATGAACTATTGAAAAATGAAACTTGTAATTTATTGAAACTGTTTATAAGCTATCAATATGAAACTATATTAACATGTGTTTGTGTTAAAACGCTATTGATTTTACATTCTATGATAGCAATAGAATATTTAAAAAAAAGATGTGCATTGCTACTACTTATCATTTTATAAATTTTTTCTCACTATGTTAATTATGGAAGATGATAATGAAAAGTCTTTGTTGATCGATATTTCAATTATATTACAACTTTTATTGAAGGGGAAAAAGCTGCTTTATTTAAAATAAAAAGATTCGAAACAATATGTTACTTAATGGATGCAAGACTAACAGGGCGCAAATCATACCAATGGCAAAGCCTGATAATACTTCTCCCAATGTATGATGACTTAAAATGATTCTTGCCGAACCTAAAATACCGGCAATCAGGATGAATAAGCATAACCACCACACCGGATTGTATCCGAACAATTCGCTGAATGAGATCAAGCCGCCTATAATGCCACCAATTCCTGCCATATGTTCACTCAATTTCCATTTCAGATTTACGATAATACAGATAATCTGAACTACGAGGGCTGCTAAAATAATGCCGGTCATGTACCAAGGGATATTCAATTTGTGCATCATCAAGAGGCAAAATACATAAGAGATAATAGTCAATAGAAAAGGTATGTATCTTTTCTTGCGCTCACTGAGTTCCTGCATGGCAAACCCATTGATTCGACGAAACAGGAATATGGTGAGTGTAGGCATTAATATGGTAAAGCAATAGACAATGCCTAGCACAATCAGTTTATATTGTATGGGCATGATACGCAGGTATGAGAATAAAAACAAAACCAGAAATGCCAGAAATGGGATAGAGAAGGGAGTCAGTATCCATGATGTGATTTGTGCAGTTCTGATGAGTGTCTTATCTGCAATAATATGTTGACCTGCATTAACTTCGCTCATAATTTGATAAACTTATTGATTTTACTATTTCGTTTTTCTGTCTTGAATTATTTTCTGAGTCTTGCTACCGGTATATTCAGTTGCTGGCGGTATTTAGCTACCGTACGTCTTGCAATTGGATATCCTTTTTCTTTCAGAATGTCAGCTAATTCATCATCGGTAAGTGGTTTCTTCTTGTCTTCATTGTCGATACACTCTTTAAGGATTTTACGTATCTCGCGTACGGACATCTCTTCACCGTCCTCGGTGACATATCCATCACTGAAAAAGAATTTTAGTGGATAAATACCGAAATTGGTTTGGACATACTTGCTGTTGCTCACACGAGAAATTGTTGAGATGTCCAGTCCGGTACGTTCCGCCACATCCTTAAGAATCATCGGGCGGAGTAATGATTCGTCACCTTCAAGAAAGAAAGAGTGTTGCAAGTCGACTATCGCTTGCATGGTTGTCATCAGTGTGTTTTGGCGCTGTTTTACAGCGTCAATGAATCCCTGCGCCGCATCCATCTTTTGTTTCAGGAACATCATGGCTTCCTTGGCTTCTTTTGATTGGTTGGCCTTGTTTCTCGTATGCTCTTCAACCATTTCCGTGAAGTCACGGCTCATACGGAGTTCGGGTATATTACGATTGTTCAGGCTAATGTTAATATTGCCATCATCGTAAGTATCTACAATGAAATCGGGTACGATCTGTTGCAAATTGCGCCCGATAGCTTCACCTAAAGATGCTCCCGGCCGTGGGTTCAACTTGGTGATTTCGGCTATTGCAGCGTTAAAGTGATCTTCGTTGCATCCTAATTTCTTTATGATCTTATCCCAATGTTTGCGGGTGAATTCTTCGTAACAATCCTCGATGATTCTAATTTCAAGCATCAATATCGGATCTGACTTCCCCACTTTTATTTTCCTGTGCAGTTGGATCAATAGACATTCCTTTAAATTGCGCGCGCCTAGTCCGGCCGGATCGAAATCTTGGATTATATGTAAGACTTCTTCCAATTCAATTTCAGTAGTGTCAACTCCAGCATAGATTGCCAGTTCGTCACAAATGCTTTCAAGTGATTTGCGGAGCAGTCCGTCATCGTCCAATGATCCTATGAGATATTCCGCCAGTTCGCGTTGATGTTCCGTGAGTTTTCGTTCACCCAATTGCTCTTGGAGTATTTCGTAAAAGGAGATGGCATCGGAGAAAGGAATTTCTTCCGGTTGTTCACCTTTCGAACGGTTGTTTTCTTGTAATTTGTAATCGGGTATGTCGTCTTCATACAGATAGTCACCCAAAGAGTCATAGTCGTTGTCACCTCCTTCGGATTCAGTCTCGGAGGGAGTGCTTTCGCTCAATTCATCGGTGGATGAATCTTCTTTGCCTTCTTCAAGTGCCGGATTTTCTAACAGTTCGGCATGTATGCGGTCTTCCAGTTCAACAGCCGGTAGTTCCAATAGTTTAACTACCAGGATTTGTTGTGGTGATAGCGTTTGAATCTGCTGTTGCGCCTGAGATTGTATTTGACGGGAACCTTGAGCCATACGTTTTCTGTTTTATTTCCTATTGTTTCTCGCTGCAAAAGTAGTTTTTTAACCACAGATAATACAGATTACACGGATTATTTTTATTAGTATAACACTAATTTCTGTATCTTTGTTGCATTAACTTTAAGAGGAGTTCTATAAATTAAAATATTGTAGTACAGTTGTTTATATGGTTCCAAGAGCGTAAATTTGCAGAAAATAAGAATTTTATAATGAACAAGTTATCCCGATACCGTAAGCTTCGTTATAATCAACTATTTGAGTCAGAGAATCGTGAATTGCGTTTGAATGAAATGGGCAATCCTCTTGAAGTGTTGTCTCAGTATGTTGATTTTGAGATCTTTCGTCCTACTCTTGAATCAGCCCTTTTTACCGGAGAGCGCAAAAGTAATGCCGGTCGTCCGCCGATAGACTGTGTGCTGATGTTCAAGGTCTTGTTTCTTCAGCGTTATTATGGTTTGAGTGACCATCAGATAGAGTATCAGATAGTTGACCGTACGAGTTTCCGCAAGTTTCTTGGTATTGAATGTGTTGACGATGTTCCTGACGAGAAGACGGTGTGGAAGTATCGCGAACTCCTGACAAATACAGGCGTTTATGACAAGCTTTTTTCGGAATTTCATAGTTTCATGGAAAGTAAGGGTCTGCAATTCAATGAGGGTCGCATCATTGATGCCAGTTTTGTTATTGCCCCTCGCCAACGTAACACCCGTGATGAAAATGAGCAGATAAAACAGGGAGCGGGTGATAAGTTGTGGAATGACAATCCCCACAAGAAGTGCCACAAGGATGTAGATGCCCGCTGGACAAAGAAGCGTGATGAGACTTTTTACGGCTACAAGCAGCATACTAAAGTTGAGAAACGCAATAAGATCATACTTTCTTATGATACCACGTCGGCAGAAGTGCATGATTCCAAAGGCTTTGAAGGACTGCTGGATGAAAAAGACGAAGGCAAGGACTTGTATTTGGACGCCGGTTATGTCGGACAAGAGGAGATTGTAAAACAGCATAAGATGAATCCGATAATTTGCGAAAAGGGCTACCGTAACCGTCCGCTTACCAAGGAGCAGAAATCAGACAATAGGAAAAAATCCAAGACACGTTGCCTTGTCGAGCATGTATTCGGGTTTGAGGAACAAACCATGCGTGGACTTGTGGTGCGTACAGTAGGGCTTATTCGTGCTAAAGCCAATGTAGCATTCACCAGTCTTGTGTATAACATCAGTCGTTACACGCAAATAATCAGGCTGAAACCTGAGTTGTTGGGGTGAATTATGCCTGCACATCCAATTTTTACAACAAACACAAGTTAATTATTGTAAAAATCGGGGGGGGGGTAGAAAATATTCGCTAAATTTGCAAGACTAAAGCTCACAAATTGGGCAGTTAAAGAGTTCTGCTGTCTGATACAAGAGGATAAATTGAATTGATAGAACTCACCTTAAAATAGAACATTATGTTTGGCAAAGAAACCTATGTGCAGCGCCGAGCCCTGCTGAAAGAGAAATTAGGCTCCGGAGTGTTGTTATTTCTGGGTAATGACGATTGTGGGCTAAATTATGAAAGTAATACTTTCCGTTACCGTCAGGATTCTACCTTCCTTTATTATTTCGGTCTTCGGTTTGCCGGCCTTTCTGCTATAATTGATATAGACAATGATAAAGAAATTATTTTTGGTGATGAATTGACGATTGATGATGTCGTCTGGATGGGTGTTCAGCCAACATTGAAGGAGAAAAGTGAGCTTGTAGGAGTTAAACATACATTGCCGTCCGCTGCAATTGTGGATTATCTGCATCAGTGTGTGCAAAAGGGGGAGGCTATCCACTATCTGCCTCCTTATCGTGCCGAACATAAGCTGAAATTGATGGATTGGCTGGGAATACCTCCATCTCGTCAGGAAGGCTCTGTACCTTTTATCCGTGCGATTGTCAGCCAACGTAATTATAAATCCGCTGAAGAAATTGCTGAGATAGAACGTGCATGCAACGTAACAGCTGATATGCATATTACGGCTACTAAGGTGCTTCGTCCGGGCATGTATGAATATGAAGTTGTTGCTGAGATGAACCGCGTGGCAGAAGCCAATAATTGTGAGCTTTCGTTTGCGACTATTGCTACCATCAATGGCCAGACTTTGCATAATCATTATCATGGTAATAAAGTGAAACCGGGCGATCTGTTTCTGATTGATGCAGGTGCCGAGACGGAGATGGGGTATGCCGGAGACATGTCGTCTACTATCCCTGCCGATAAGAAGTTTACCACTCGCCAGCGTGAGGTTTATGAAATCCAGAATGCAATGCATCTCGAGTCTGTTAAAGCACTTCGACCGGGTATACCTTATATGGATGTGTATGATTTGTCTGCCCGTGTGATGGTGGAAGGAATGAAGGGGCTTGGACTGATGAAAGGTAATGCGGAAGATGCTGTACGCGAAGGAGCGCACGCATTGTTCTATCCTCATGGCTTGGGGCATATGATGGGCCTTGATGTACATGATATGGAAAATCTGGGGGAACTTTGGGTAGGTTACAATGGTGAACCTAAAAGTACGCAGTTCGGTCGTAAGTCACAACGCTTGGCTATCCCGCTTGAGCCTGGCTTTGTACATACTGTGGAACCGGGTATTTATTTCATACCGGAACTGATCGATATGTGGAAAGCTGAAAAGAAGTTTGCCGATTTCATTAATTATGATAAGGTAGAAACCTATAAAGACTTTGGCGGTATCCGTAACGAAGAAGATTATCTGATTACTGAAACCGGTGCCCGCCGTTTGGGTAAGAAGATCCCATTGACACCGGAAGAAGTTGAAGCACTTCGTTGATCCGGTTATTTTGAAAAGTAGATATATCGCTTTTCGCTAAATGTAAGATATAGAAGGTCTGTCTAAAAGTAAGCAGATGATTCGCCATAAAAGTGAACCCTGGAAGTTTTTTATCCGACTTTCGGGGTTCATTTCATAGTTGGCGTACCTTTTCTATTGGTTAAATCGAAGGACAATATTTTTACATTGCTTCGTGGTTGTAACTATTGAATTTGCCAGGTGCCGGGGAGTACCTTGGAGATCACCGATGAAGCACCCTTTCCTCACCGATGAAGGGGATGTTCCTCACCGATGAAGAGGGTGTTCCTCACCGAGGTAAAAAGCACTTTCCTATATATTGATTATCAAGAGTATAAGGCGTGGTTATTTTGGTGTTGTTACATTGGGGATAAAAAATAAATGAACTGAACCCTATGTAAAATAAATGACAAATGAGTTCTTCCCGTATAAATTATCCATGTAATTCCAGTATGAATCTACTTCCTTTTGTATAACTTGAATCCAAGCTCAGGTTGCCATTCATTTTGGTGGCGATCAGCGAACAGATGGGCAAGCCCAATCCATCACCCATTGTCAGATCTTTCACTTCGGTAAAGGGCTTGAACAATTTTTCTCGTTGTTCCTCGGAAATTCCGGTACCAGTATCGGTAATGATAAATTGATGAGTATGGGCTCCGCGCTTTTTGAAGTCGAGAGTGATACGTCCCTCTTCGGTATAATAAGCGGCATTTTTCAATAGGTGAAGCAGAATGCGTTCCAATTCTTCCCTGTTCGTCTTTACCTGAAGTTTGGGAGCATTCACGGTGGCTGTAACACCGGGTTTCATATATTGCTTTGCTTTTTCCATTATTTCTTCACAGAAGGTGTTAGCGTTGACTTCGGTCATTTCGTAGGGTTCGGTTAATGAGTTTTCCAAGGAAGAGAGTTCTTGAATATCATCACTGAATTTCTTTAACGCACCTACCTGTTCCTGCATTTGGAGAGCTTGTTGGGGGGCTTTTCCGGAGAGTTCGCCTGCCGAAGCTGCCAGTGTGTTCAGTGTAGGCTCCATTTGGGAAGATATATTTTGGATAAATTTAGTTTTCAATTCATTGTGTTCGTTGGCTATTTGAATACCTTTTTTGAGTTTTCGGTTTGCAGCGACAAAGCGTAACCATACGATGGCGAGCAATACCAAAGCGACAATGAGAATAACGACTAGCGTGCATAATCCTATGATGATGTATTGTTTTGCCGAAAGCGTATCGTCTTTTTCCTGAATGACTTGCTGGCTTTCATCGTATTTCCTTTTTAATATATTCAATTCATCTTGTGCAGTGAGAGCTTTCACCGAATCTGTCCAAACGATATAACTTTCATAAGTCCGTCCCATCAGTGGGGCATTATTTGCTTTACGCGCAATGGCAATCAAGTTCTTATAACAGTCGTCTACTTTTTTGTAGTCCTTCTTCTCCTTATATTGGTTGATTAATTTACGGAAACACGCATCGCCTTGCGTATTAAGCCCGAAGGTGTAATAATAGTTGGCTTTTGTATAAAGTAAGTCCTCATTGATCGAGTCGTTTTTGGCAAGGTTGGCCGTTTCCTCCAGTTTGTCCAACTGCCCTTTGGCTTGTGCAGCGTTTTTCAGTCCCATGTACATACGCAGCCTTTCTTTGGTGACCGGGTAGCGTAGATCATAAAAGGCTTTGTTCTGTTTTTGTTCGCCTGCCCATATCACCTGATCCATTTCCCGGCAAAGCTCAAATGCCTCTTTGTAAAAGTTCTCTCTGACATAGAGGATGCTGGTTTGGATACCGCATTCCACTGCCTGCGGATAATTTTCGCGGGCAGCAAAGGCCTCGTATGCTTTTTTGAAAAGATAACGTGCCTTGATATAATCTTTTTGGCTCAGACTACTCTGGGCTTGTTCTTTTAACTCTTTGGCTCTGTCTTGATTTGTCTGTGCATGGATTAGTGCATTGAAACAGAGCATTAATACAATGGTTACGATAGACGTTCTCATAATTTTGTTTGTTTAATTCACACAAATGTAAAACAAATATATGAATGTTTTAGTCACAAAAGATAAAAAACATTGTGTTTTTATGACTGTATTTTATGCTGGTGAACGGAAATAATTCGATTTGGTTCGTTTTTTCTATTTTCTGCCCGATTATTTATCTTGCTTTTGGATGCAAATGGCGTATTTTGTATGCCTGCTCAAAGTGAGTAGACGATGACTTTAAATAGAACTGATAATAATGAAACAACATGCTTTTTATTCCGTACCAATAGCTTTGGCTGCATTAGGAAATGTTACAGCAGCTGCTCAGGCTACCAAACCGAACATTGTATTGATAATGACTGACCAACAACGGGCAGATATATGCGGGCGAGAAGGGTTTCCGCTTCCTGTGACTCCCTATGTAGATTCGCTGGCTACACAAAATGTATGGTTCAATCGGGCTTATACATCGATGCCTTCGAGTGCCCCTGCGCGTTGTTCTTTGATTAGCGGGCGGTTTCCGAGTGCTACGCACGTGCGCACGAATCATAATATACCTGATGCTTTCCATGGAAAGGATTTGACCGATGTCCTGAAAGAGTGCGGTTACCGTACTGCAATGGTCGGTAAAAACCATACTTATATGAATATGAGCGAAGTGTTCGATTACAGCGTGGACTATGGCCATCGTGGGAATGCCAAGAAGGGGACGCCTGAAGAAAGAGCGCTTGGGAAATTTCTGCAGGAGATGCCCGGTCAATATCTCGACCCTTCTCCTTTTCCACTGGAACAGCAACAACCTTATCAGATTGTGACGAAAGCGTTGGACTGGGTAAAGCAGCAAAAAGATGCTCCTTTTTTCCTGTTTGTATCCATACCCGAACCGCACTCTCCTTCACAGGTCTGCGAACCCTATTATTCTATGTTTCCGCCAGAATCGCTCCCGCCACTCCTTTCGAGCCGGAAGAATCTGCAGGATAAGGGTGAGAAATACATGTCATTGGCTGCTTTGGAAGATACAGCCTGTCCTAATGTACAGCGGGACATCCCTCGTTTGAGAAGTATTTATGCCGGTATGCTTCGTCTTATTGACGATCAGATTCGTCGTTTAATTGAAGAAATGAAGGCAACCGGGCTGTACGATAATACCGTATTCGTTATCATGTCCGATCATGGAGATTATTTTGGTGAATATGGACTGATTCGTAAAGGTGCGGGCGTGCCGGAATCTTTGACACGCATCCCGATGGTTTGGGCTGGTAAAGACATTGTTCCCCGTCGGCAACCGATGGACGATTGTGTTTCGATCGTCGATGTCCTACCTACTTTCTGTAGTATTATGGGGGCAGATATCCCTCTTGGGGTACAAGGACGCAGTTTATGGCCCATGCTGACGGGAAAAGAATATCCGAAGAAAGAATTTGCCAGCGTAGTAGTGGAACAAGGTTACGGAGGTGAAGATTTCACTCTCAATGAACCGGTTACTTTCAAGGAAGAAGGTTGCTATTCAGGAAAAGAAGCAGGCTTCGACGGCTTAAATTCCTGGACGCAAAGTGGGGTGCTGAGAATGGTTCGCAAAGGCGATTGGAAGTTGGTAATGGATCAGAATGGCAGGGGGGAACTTTATAACCTGAAAGAAGACCCTGTAGAGATAAATAATTTATATGGAAATAAAAAACATGCCGCTACGCAAATGGAACTGTTGGAAGAGTTGCTCACCTGGAACCTTCGTTTGCAAGACCCTTTGCCCGTACCACGTAACCGTTATCATTTCAAGCGGAATCCGGAGAATTATCATTTTACAAACTAAAACCTATTAAATACGCTACTTATGAACAAATCAGTATTGTTCTTGACCGCTTGCAGTGGGCTGGCAGCCACAATGGCTGTTGCGCAGGAGAAGAAACCCAATATTGTCATTATTTATACGGATGACATGGGCATTGGTGATGTTTCCTGTTATAACAGCGGATGGGTGATGACCCCTAATATCGATCGTCTTGCTGCAAAAGGATTGAAATTCAACCATTATTATACTTCGTCACCCGTAAGTTCCCCTTCACGGGTCGGACTGACCACCGGAATGTTCCCTACCGAATGGGGAATCAACACTTTCCTACACGACCGGAAAGGGAATGCGGAGTGCGAGCAGTCCGATTATCTAGATAGTTCGGCACCGACTATCGCCAAGTCATTGAAAGCTGCCGGATATGCGACCGCTCATATTGGTAAATGGCACATGGGTGGTGGCCGTGATGTGGACGATGCTCCCCAAATACCGAAATATGGCTTCGACGAATATCTGAGTACTTATGAGAGTCCCGATCCGGACAAGCTGATCACTGCTACCAATTGGATATGGAGCGAGAAAGACAGTATCAAGCGATGGGAACGTACCGGCTACTTTGTAGATAAAACACTTGAATACCTTGGTCGTCATAAAGGTGAACCCTGTTTTGTAAACTTATGGCCGGATGATATGCATACTCCCTGGGTGCCTTCGGCCGATTGCTACGGAAAGAAAAAGGAGTGGAACGGCAAGGAGAACTTTATGGCCGTACTTGAAGAATACGACCGTCAGATCGGACGTTTCATGGATGGTTTGGAGAGACTTGGCATTGCCGACAATACGATTGTGATTTTTACCAGCGACAACGGGGCTTATCCTACTTTTGATCAGGTTCGAAGCAACGGGCATCGTGGTTCGAAAAATAGCCTTTATGAAGGTGGTGTCAATATGCCTTTCATTATCGTATGGCCCGATAAAATCAAGGCAGGTGAGGTGGATGATGAGACCGTGATCAATGCAGTGGATATTTATCCTTCTTTATGTGCCATAACAGGAGCCACGCAACTAAAAGGTTTCAATTACAGTGGCGAAGACATGAGCAAGGCATTGATGGGAGTGAAACACCAGAGCCGCAAGAAAGATATGATGTGGGATTTCGGCCGTAACCGTTTCTTCGGCCATCCGGCTCAACCTCATCAGCAAAGTCCCCACCTGGCTCTTCGCAGAGGTGACTGGAAGGTTTTGGTCAATGCTGACGGGGCTAATCTGGAACTTTTCAATATAAAGGAAGATCCGAACGAAACAACCAATATAGCGAATAAATATCCTGAGATGGCACAAGAAATGTCGAAGAAAGTCATCAATTGGTATTTCACAAAACGTAAACTAAGACAATAGTAAGGGTATAAACATGAATAAGAATTCGATTTGCAGTACCGTAGGACTGGTTGGCTCTTCTTTTTTATTGCAGCCAGTCATGGCACAGGCGCAGAAGGCTCCTGTGGAGAGTGGGGATCGTCCCAATATCGTAATCATAGTAGCCGATGACTTGGGCTGGGGAGATGTGGGGTTTCATCAAAGTTCGATAAAGACTCCTAATTTGGATCGGGTGGCAAAGCAAGGAATCATTCTTGACCGTTTTTATACGGCTCCTGTCAGTTCGCCTACCCGTGCAGGATTGATGACCGGGCGTTATCCGAATCGTTTCGGCATCCGTAAGACGGTTATTCCTCCTTGGCGCGAATATGGATTGGACGAAACCGAAGAGACGATTGCCGATGTTCTTGGCGATGCTGGTTATGAACACCGGGCGGTTATTGGCAAATGGCATCTCGGTCATGGGCGTAAAGCTTATTATCCTTTGAACCGCGGCTTTAACTATTTCTATGGTCATCTGAACGGGGCGATCGATTACTTTACTCACGAACGTGAAGGAGAACTGGACTGGCATAAGAATTGGGAAAGTTGTTATGACAAAGGGTATTCCACGGACCTGATTGCCCGGGAAGCTGTCCGTTATGTCAACGACCATAAAAAAGAACCTTTCTTCCTCTATGTGGCTTTCAATGCTCCGCATACACCTTTGCAGGCGAAGCCTGAAGATATTGCTCTCTATACTTCCGACTTGGAAAGTCTTTCGAAGAAAGAGCAAAACCGTTGTATTTATTCCGCAATGGTGACTTGCATGGACAGGGGGATCGGTGATATTTATAACACGTTGGAAAAGAACGGCCAGCTTGATAATACGATTTTCCTTTTCTTCAGCGACAACGGAACGGATGGTAAAGGCGGTTCATCCGGAGAGCTGCGTGGCTTTAAGTTCCAAGAATGGGATGGTGGTGTACGTACGGCCGCAGTTATCCAGTGGAACAAGGGTTTCAAACAACCCCGGAAAGTGGAACAAGTGACCGGCTTCGTCGATGTACTCCCGACACTTCGGGATATCCTCGATGTGAAGAAAGCACCCAAACGTGAGTTGGACGGCATTAGCGTACGCTCTGTATTAACGGGTGAGCGTGAGAGTATCCGGCGTGATTTTTATCTGGGATGTGGTGCAGTTGTCAATCAGGATTGGAAACTGATTCTTCCGGGACAAAACAACCATATGAAAAACCTGGGAACAGGCTATCTGGTCGATTATAAGAATGATCCTTACGAACAGAAAAACAGTGCCGCTAATAATCCGGAAGAGATGCAACGCCTGAAGAAAATAGCAGAGAAATACGATGCTGTAAAACCGGTATTTGAAGAGAAAGATTACGGTTTGGGAAAGGACACTTTCAAAGCTCCGAAAGAATGGAAAATAGTTAAGCCTTGAAATAAGAGATACGTCCTTTATATTTCAGAAGTAGAACTCCTATCTTCAAGAGCTGAAACGTAGGTATCAGACAAATGAAAACAGAAGGATAAGATACAAAAACATCCGGGTGTTTTAGTTGATAACATCCCCATGTTTTATTATAGAACATCCGGATGTTTTACTATATAACATCTGGGTGTTTTTAATTAATGAAGTGACTTTTTTGATTGCATGTAGTTAATACATAACTTGTTAGACATAACTTATTATAGTGATAAATAATATTACTTTATTTTCGGATTCATCGTTATATATTTTATGGTATATTTGCCATCATATTAATAGGAATGAATAAAGTGATCAAGGAAGAAAAACACATTGATTTTGAGCAGACATACATTATGTATTTCTCTAAAATGAAGTATTTCGCTCGTGAATATGTCTTGTCAGATGAAGATGCCGAGAATATTGTGCAGGATGTTTTTCTTGAACTATGGGAAAAAAAAGAAATTCTGGCATTGCCTGTCAATATCATTGCCTATCTTTTTACTGCCATTAAGAACCGTTGTATCGATCTTCTCCGGCACAGGATTGTGGCAAAGGACACGGAAGATAAAATGCAAGCAGAGTATCGGCTTACCCTTCAGATGAAGTATTATTCATTGGAAGCTTTTGATAACGAATTGTTTGAAGAAGAGAATATCGAACAAGTTTTATCAAAGGCTATTGACTCGCTTCCGGAGAAGTGCAGGGAGATTTTTATTAAAAATAAAATTGAAGGCAAAAAGCAAAAGGATATTGCAGCTGAGTTAAATATTTCGGTAAATACCGTTGAGAGTCAGATGGGCATTGCCTATAAGAAACTAAAAAGTGAACTAAAGGATTACTTTCCTCTTTTCATTTTCCTGTTTTATTTATGATTTTGAATAAAAAAAACTATTTTCTTTTAGCGGATTCTTTTTCCTTATTCGTTTACATTATGTATCAAGCCGATAAAATATGGACGAACGTATATTAAAATATTTTCAGAACGAACTGACTGTTGCCGAGAGATTGGAATTTCTGCGTGAAGCGGAGAGGGACGAGACTCTTAAAAGGCAGTTTGTCGAATATCAGAATATACGAGCTTTAGCCCACCTCTCTTCTTATGGGGAAGACAGGGAGGAAGGAAAGAAAAAATACAAGCAATTTGCCGGTCGAATTCGTAGAATTAACGGATATCGTTGGACGGTTCGGATCATGAAATATGCAGCAGTATTTGCGATCGTGATCTTATCTGCCTACTGGTTGGCAGAAAGGCAAGTTACCGATACTTTCCGTAAGAAGTTGATGGCCGAGACGAATGTGTTGTATGCCCCGGTCGGGCAGCGCGCCCGTGTCACTTTGCAGGATGGGAGTGTGGTTTGGCTGAATGCACAGTCCACATTGACTTATCCCTCTTCCTTCTTAGGTTCTGAAAGGCGTGTTACCCTGAAAGGAGAAGGATATTTTGAAGTGGCTCCTGATTCGGAAAAGCCTTTTATCGTGTCCGCGTCCCAAGGAGTGGAAATGAAGGTGCTGGGGACAAAGTTCAATGTATATAGTTATCCTGAAACGGGGATTGTACGAACTTGCCTTTTGGAAGGAAGTGTACAAGTGTCTTGTGAAGGCATCTCCTCGAAAGGAGTAATATTGGAACCCAATCAGCAAGTCACCGTAAGGAATGGAAAGATGATCGTAGGAAAAATCAAGCATCCGGCGGCATTGTTATGGAAAGATGGAATTTATAGTTTCGATAATGAAACGTTGGAGAATATTGTCCGGCAATTGGAATTGTATTACAACGTTGAAATACATATTACCAATCCGGCACTCGCCAAAGTGCGTTATACCTGTAAATTCCGGCAAAGGGATGGTATAGAAGAGATTATACATATCATTCAGAAGATTCATCACTTTAAAATCAAAATAGATAAAGATAAAAATACAATCACCTTAAGTTAATCCAATTGTGTAACCCATTATAATACGAAAAACTGCCTATGAGAACATAATCTTATCAAAAACAGAAAAAAAGAGTGACCGATGCACCACCATCCGCCACTCTGAATGAGAAGTAAACACACACATTTTAGTATTCACTTAACATTGCAAAGATATGAAAAATCCTTTGTTATTATCTTGTATTGTCCAAAATCACAGCGTTAAATTTTATTTTAGAGTTATGAAACTATGGTTGTTCTTGCTCTTGACAGGCACACTCCAGTTGGTGGCCTCGAACACAAAAGCCCAGGATGCGGTTATCAAACTTCCGTCTCAATCATTATCAGTGGGAAACCTGATTTCCGAGATTGAGAAACAGACGGACTATCTGGTAGTGTACAGTAACCGGGAAATTAATACCGAGCGTCAGATAAATGTAAAAAATACGTCTGCACAGGTTATGACTCTTCTTAAGGAAGCCTTCGCGAAAACGGAAATAGGATATGAGTTTGAAAATGATTATATCCTTTTGGCTAATAAAGCAAAAACAGATGCTATCCAACAACAGAAAGACCGTAAAATAGAGGGAACAGTGACCGATGCTGCCGGTGAACCTATCATCGGTGCAAATGTGAGCGTGGTGGGTAGTCAGTCAATAGGTACCATCACCGATCTGGACGGTAAGTTCTCACTGAAAGTCCCCGAAGATTGCACACTTCATGTGTCTTATATCGGATATATCGTACAGAATGTAGATATAAAAGGCAAGAGTTTCGTCAAAGTCGTACTCAAGGAAGACACCAAGACGCTGGATGAGATTGTGGTCGTTGGTTATGGAACGATGAAGAAGAGCGATATTACAGGCTCTTTGTCTTCAGTGAAAGTGGATGAATTGAAGGAGGGTGTCAGCACCTCGGTCGACCAGATGTTGTTTGGTAAAAGTGCAGGTGTGACCGTTGTTCAGAACAGTGGTGAACCGGGTGGAGGATATTCTATCAATATCCGCGGAGCCAGTTCTATCAATGCCGGTGTCTCTCCGTTGTATGTAATCGATGGGATTCCTATCGACAACTCACGTGCCATAGACCAAGGTTCTATCTCTGGTTTCAACAGTAGCCGCACACCGCGCAATCCGTTGGCTTCCATTAACCCGGCCGACATCGAATCTATCGAGATTCTGAAAGATGCTTCCGCTACGGCTATCTACGGTTCGAGAGGTGCCAATGGTGTAATTTTGGTTACGACTCGTGGCGGCTCTTCCGAGAAGATGAAGGTCAGTTACTCCGGTTCGTTCGGTGTACAGACACCTGCAAGAAGATTGGATTTGCTGAATGCTACCGATTACAAACGTGTTATGAATGAAATCATTGATGCCGGAACAGGTGAAGAAGGAAACCGGGTGGGGGATATTGCCAACAATGGTGCAGGTACCGACTGGCAGGATGAAGTTACCCGTAATGCCATTACGCACGAACATCAGTTGTCTTTCTCGGGCGGAACTTCAAAGACGTTTTATTATGCTTCTTTCAACTATACCAAACAGGACGGTATCGTAAAGAATACCAGCTTTGAAAGATGGGGCGCGCGCCTGAACCTGAAATCGGATATCAGCTCTAAGCTGACTTTGGGAATGAACGTGACAGGATCGTATATGAAAGACCAGTTTGTAGCCGATGGTTACGGTGTGAACAAAGATGCCGGCGTATTGTATGCCGCTTATAATTTTGACCCTACACTTCCGGTTTGGGGGGAAGATGGAGCTTATGCCACTTCAAGCCTTTTGTCGGTAGACAATCCGGTGGCTATTCAGGAAGGTATGAGTTCACGTTCGGATACGTACAGAATCCTTGCTTCGGCTTATGCTGAATATCATATCACCAAAGACTTGTTTGCCAAATTGAATGTCGGTACTGACTTCCTGAACGAGAACCGTAAGAATTTTAATTCCAGTCTTTGTGAGTTCGGACGCGACAACGGTGGAGTAGGTTCCAATCAGAATGGTGAAAAGACCAATTACATTGTCGAGGGTACGGTGAACTATAACAAGACGATCAAACAACACTCTTTCGGTGCATTGTTTGGACTCAGTTATCAGCGTTTCAGCAATTCAAGCATGAATATGCGTGCCGCTTCCTTCCCTGACGAATCTCTGGGAGCGGATAATCTGACTGCGGGAGCCCAAGATACCTATCGTTTATCGAATTCTTCTACCGGCAATCGTCTGGCCTCTTATATCGGACGTGTCAACTATTCATTCGATGACAGATACTTGATGACAGCTACGTTCCGTGCAGACGGTTCGTCACGTTTTGGTAAGAACAACCGTTTCGGTTATTTCCCATCTACCGCTTTGGCATGGAAGATATCCAATGAATCGTTTATGAAGGACATCCGTGCGATTACTTCCATGAAGATTCGTGCCAGCTGGGGACGTACCGGTAATCAGGACATTGGTAACTATCCGTCGTTGACTACGTATAGTGTGGCTAATGCTGCTGTTTGGGGAGATAAGAAAATCAATGGTATTCAGCCCAGTAAAATGCCTAATCCGGATCTGAAATGGGAAACGACCGACCAGTTTAATGTCGGTTTGGATTTTGGTTTCTTTAATAACCGCATTACCGGAGGTGTCGATTATTTCTGGAAGAAGACTACGGACATGTTGTTGCAACTCCCCGTTGACCAGACTACCGGTTATACGAGCAAACTTTCCAATATCGGGCGTATCGATAACCGAGGATTAGAGATATTCTTGAATACGGTGAATATCCATGCCGGTGACTTTAAATGGACATCGGATGTAACTTTCTCGGCTATGAAGAATGAAGTGAAGAGTCTCGGCAGTGTGGATGAAATTATCATCGGTGCAGGATATCTGCATGTAGATCAGGTAGCTATACGTAAACCGGGGTATCCGTTGAATGCATACTATGGTTGGGAGGTAGCCGGTGTATGGCAGGAAAAGGATGATTACAGTAAAATGAAAGAGAAGTTCGTACCGGGCGAGTTGAAATATGTTGACCAGAATGGTGATGGGTATATCAATGATGCCGACCGTGTGGTATTGGGTGATTCTTTCCCTGATTTCTCTTGGTCGTTTGGTAATACATTTAGTTATAAGAATTTGGATTTATACGTATTCTTTGAAGGAGTACAAGGTGTCGAGATGTTGAATGGTAACTTGATTGACAACTACTTCCCGTTAAGTTTCCGCCGTAACAAGTTCTCGGAACTTTATCTGAACCGGTGGACTCCGGAAAATCCTACGAACCAATACCCTTCATTTGTCGATCCGTTGGCACATGGTCGTAAAGTGGTTAACTCCAGAACGCTGTCCGATGCTTCGTATGTACGTCTGAAAACGATCCGTTTGAGCTATACATTCCCTAAGTTCTCTAAGTTCATCAGTTCTTTACAGGTTTATGCAACGGCTGAGAATGTATTTACGTTTACCGATTACATTGGTTTGGATCCAACGGTGAATTCGAATAGTAATGTTAACTTCCGTATGGACTTTAACTCCTATCCGAGTGCCCGTACCTACATGTTTGGAGTGAAACTTGACTTTTAGTGTAACCGATTAAATTTTGAAAGATATGAAAACAAAAAAATATATAGCTACTTATTTACTATCTTTGTCGCTCTTGGGGTTCCTAACCCAGAGTTGTGAGGCTATTTTGGATGAGTCCGTAAAATCGGAATTTACCGAAGCTACGTTGCTTTCGAAGAAAGCGGGCATTGAAGCTGTGATAGCCGATGCATATGGTAAGAATAACAGTGCCCGGAATGTAGTGAAACGCGGGGAAATGACTACCGATATTTTGTGGCAGAGCGGTGGAGGTGAAGAGGGTACGGCTACTCCTTTGATCAATTTCAACTGGGACCCTTCCAATACGCTGGAAGCATTTGACTGGATGAATCTGTGGCAGGCGATCCGTGATGTCAATATCGTGTTGGCAAATGTACCTACCGCCAGTGGCTTTAATAATGAGACGCAACGTAAGCAGTTGATTGCCGAAGCGCGTTTTATTCGGGTGTGGGCATATTATGCTTTATGGGATCAATACGGACCAGTGCCTATCCGGCGGAGCATTAATGATCCCGATGTCTTAGGGCGTCCTTCGGAAGAGGAGTTCAGGACTTTCATGGAGACTGAGTTCAAAGAGATACTGGGTGATATTTATCTGGAAGGTGAAGAACCCGCTTATGGTCGTGTAAATCGGGGTGGTGTTCGTGGATTACTTTGTTTATGGTACCTGAATACTCATCAATGGCAAAAGTGTATCGATGTAGCGGATGATATTATCAAGAGTAAGAAGTATGAACTTTGTAAAGACTACAATGAGATGTTCGCTATAGAGAATGAGAAGAATTCGGAATTTATGCTTGTCTTCTCTTATCTTGCCAATAGCGGTGCGACGAATGTGTTGCTTGCAACGACATTGCCTACGGGATTCAAAGAAGGTTTGGATGGCTATCTGGAAGGTGTAGTGAATTCTCAATGGTCTAACTTTGCTTCCAATTACCGTATGTATAAAGCTTTCTATGATAGTTTTGATGAAAAGGATCAGCGCAAAGGTCGTATTTTGACGAAGTACATAAACGCGAATGGCAAAACAGTGGATCTTCTGGAAGATACGCCAACGAATGGTAAGGGAAATATTCGCGGTACAAAATATCCGCCCGATCCAGCAGCCAAGGCAAACGAACATGGCAACGATTTCCCGGTTGTCCGTTACGCAGAAATTCTGTTGGCTAAAGCTGAGGCGATGAATGAATTGTTTGGTCCGAGCCAGGATGCACTCGACCTGATAGATGATGTCAGAAACAGAGCCGGATTAGATGATCTGAAGTTGAGTGATTTTGGCGATAAGAAAAAATTGCAGGATCAGATTTTGGATGAACGTAAATGGGAATTCTGGTATGAAGGCAAGAGAAGAACGGACTTGATCCGTACCGGGCGCTTCATTACCGATGCACAGAAACGCGGAATTAAGAATGCACAAGACTTTCATGTCTATTTCCCGATCCCGCAATCGGCTATTGACGCGAATCCGTTGCTGAAGCAGAATACAGGTTATTAATAAACCGCAAGGGGATGTGTTGGTAGCTGCTGGCTGCTGACACATTTTCTTACATCAAATATTAAATGAAATGAATAAAACAGCTTTATTGTTGACAGCATGTGCCGGAATGGCAAATATGGCAGCTGCTCAGACTCAGAAGCCCAATATTGTTATCATCTATACGGATGATATGGGTATTGGAGATTTGTCATGTTATAACAGTGGTTGGGTAATGACTCCCAATATTGACCGTTTGGCTTCCCAGGGGTTAAAGTTTAACCACTATTATACATCTTCTCCGGTAAGTTCGCCTTCCCGAGTAGGTCTGACGACGGGTATGTTTCCTACCGAATGGGGGATTAATACATTCTTGAACAACCGTAAATACAATGCCAATTGTGAGCAGTGTGATTATTTGGACAGTTCGGCTCCTACGATAGCTAAATCATTGAAGGCTGCGGGATATTCCACAGCTCATATCGGTAAATGGCACATGGGGGGTGGCCGTGATGTGGATGATGCTCCTCAGATCCCCAAATATGGTTTTGATGAATACCTGAGTACGTATGAAAGCCCCGATCCTGACAAGCTGATTACAGCTTCTAATTGGATATGGAGTGAGAACGATAGTATCAAGCGTTGGGAACGTACCGGTTATTTTATAGATAAAACCTTGGATTATCTTTCACGTCATAAGGGAAAACCTTGTTTCGTGAATTTGTGGCCGGATGATATGCATGATCCATGGGTGCCATCGGCAGATTATTATAACAAGAAAGAGTTGTGGTCAACGGAAGTTCCGTTCCGTCAGGTGTTGGAAGAGTATGATCGCCAGATCGGTCGCTTCATGGATGGTCTTGAAAAGTTAGGGCTAGCAGAGAATACAATCGTCATTTTTACCAGTGATAACGGTGCTTATCCAACATTCAATCAAGTACGTAGCAACGGTCATCGCGGTTCTAAGAACAGTATTTATGAAGGGGGTGTGAATATGCCTTTCATTATTGTATGGCCGAATAAAATTAAAGCCGGTGGAGTGGATGATGAGAGTGTGATCAATGCCGTTGATATATATCCGTCATTGTGTGCCATTACAGGTGCAAAACAAATTGCAGGCTTTAATTACAGTGGTGAAGATATGAGTAAGGCGTTGTTAGGGATTAAGCACCAAGCTCGGCAGAAAGACATGATGTGGGATTTCGGTCGTAATCGCTACTTCAATCGTCCGGCACAGGTACACCAACAAAGTCCGCATTTAGGTATCCGTCGGGGAGATTGGAAGGTATTGGTAAATGGCGACGGAACGAATCTTGAACTTTTTAATATTAAAGAAGATCCGAACGAAACTACCAATATTGCTGACAGACATCCAGAGTTGGCTTCGGAGATGTCGAAGAAAGTAATAAACTGGTATTATACGAAACGGAAAGTGAGGGGGGAGAATTAAGATTCCTTGTATTGTATAATTAGATAACTGCGGGATTCAAGTGTAAAACCTGAATCCCGCAGTTGTCTAATTATGTAAAGTAAAGGATTCTCTTCTCTTTCCATCTAATATTTAAAACTGCTTCCTCCCAGAAACTCCCTTAGCAAAGAGGTGGGAGGTATTTCTTTGTCCTGAACAGGAAGGAAATATTTGATGAATTTTAGTAACCGGTAAGCTTCGGCATATTCCGGGCAGTTTCTTGGAACTCCGGTCAGGATAGTTTCTGCGTGAAGTCGGAGTACTGCAAACTCAAAAAGCAAAGCAGAGTTAAACATAACATCGGCATTCTCTTGATAAGGGAATATCCATTTATCTTCTCCGGCACGTACGCTGGGCCAGCGTGAAATAGTTTCCTGTGCAGAGTATCCACGATAATTGAAGTCGCGGATGATGCGGCGTAACAGCCGATTATCGGTTGTAGGAATCCAGTTATGATCGTCCAACGAAATAGTAGTCAAGGCAGACACATATATCTTGAACTTGCTAGCATTAGGAATTTGCGGAGTCAGTTCCGGGTTCAAGGCATGAATACCTTCCAGAATAAGAATTGTGTGTTCGTCTATTTTTAGCTTATCACCTTTGAATTCCTTTTTCCCAAGTGCGAAATTAAAGCGGGGCAATTCTACTTCTTCTCCTCGCAACAATGCCTGTAATTGCTCATTGAACAATTTAAGGTCAAGGGCATATAAAGATTCATAGTCATACTCTCCATTTTCATCACGGGGAGTGTCTTCCCTGTCAACGAAATAATTATCAAGCGAAATGGGATAGGGCCTTAATCCATTGGTCATCAATTGGATGGATAGGCGCTTGCTAAAAGTCGTTTTTCCAGATGAAGAAGGTCCGGAAATCAATACCAGTTTCACTCTGTTTCCATTTTCACCACGGTTAAAGATCGTATCTGCTATTTGTGCTATTTTCTTTTCTTGTAAAGCTTCTGCTACATTTATAAGATCTGTGGCATGTCCTGCTTCACAGGCAAGGTTGAAGTCACCGGCATTGTTCAATCCCATGATGGAACTCCAGTTTAGATATTCTTTAAAAACATCGAGCATTTTTTCCTGTTTTACTACCTCTTCTAAAACCTCGGGATTGTCTTTATTTGGAATACGGAGTAACAGACCGTCATAATACTTCACCAGATCGAATAGTTTGATAAACCCTGTACTAGGTAACAGGTTACCATAATAATAATCTATGGTATCTCCCAAGGTATAATAATAAGTATAGAGAGAACCGGAAGTTTCGAGCAGTTTGACTTTATCGTTCATACCGCGTTCACTGAAGATACGTACAGCTTCGGCTGTATGACATTCAACGCGATGGAAAGAAATATTTTCATCAATAATCTCCTGCATTTTCTTTTTAATCAGAGATACATCTTCCAAAGTGATGGGATGACCGATGCGGAGATTACAAAAATAGCCTTTGGAAACAGGATGCTCAACATATAATTTCCCATCCGGAAAAAGCTCATTGACCGCCTTGTATAGTACAAAGCATAGAGAACGCACATAGGTGCGCATTCCTGATGGATCTCTGATATCCAGAAACTCTACATCCTTATTATTGTAGACACGAAAGTTAAGACCCTCGGAGCGATTATTGACCTTGGCACTGATAACCTGATAAGGGAAATTTAGATTAAAACCGTAATAAATATCCAAAAGTGAACTTCCTATAGGGAATTCTTTATAAATATTATTATTTTTGCAACAGATTTGTAACATGTGTTTCATGACATCTCTTTTTTTATCATTTACAGGTAAATATAGGGGTTAATAATAGATATGACAATAAAACTCTCTAATTAATTAAAGGATGGAATATTCTTTTTATGATTTTTTAAAGTTACTGGGCTCTCTAGCGCTGTTTCTGTATGGAATGAAGATCATGAGTGAAGGCCTTCAGAAGTTTGCCGGTGACCGTTTACGAACCATTTTGACGGCAATGACTACGAACCGTGTGACTGGAGTACTTACAGGTATACTTATTACTGCTCTGGTCCAATCTTCCTCAGCTACCACGGTTATGGTGGTGAGTTTCGTAAATGCTGGACTACTGACTCTTTCACAATCTATCGGTGTAATAATGGGTGCCAATGTCGGTACTACAGTTACTGCTTGGATTATTTCTGTATTCGGATTTAAAATCGATGTAGCTGCAATGGCACTTCCGCTTCTGGCATTTGGCGTTCCGCTTCTATTTTCGCAAAAAAGTACCCGTAAGTCTGTCGGGGAATTTATTTTTGGATTTTCTTTCCTTTTTATGGGACTTGCATACTTACAGATGTATGCACCGGATTTAAGTAAGAATCCTGAAATGCTTGCATTTGTACAGAATTATACGGATATGGGATTTCTCTCAATCATTATTTTTGTATTGGTTGGAGCCGTGATTACTATGATTGTGCAAGCATCTGCTGCTACAATGGCTATTACTCTTATTATGTGTGCTAATGGCTGGATCAGTTTTGAATTGGGGGCGGCTTTAGCGATGGGGCAGAATATCGGTACAACAATTACGGCCAATCTTGCAGCTTTGACCGGAAATACGCAGGCACGGCGTGCAGCACTTGCGCATCTTTTATTTAATGTTTTTGGCGTAATTGTCGTGCTTTGTATTTTCCATCCTTTTACAAGGGCTGTAAGTTGGTTTGTTACAGATTTTATGAATCAGCATAACCCGGCAACACAAGTCGCTTTTGAATTGTCAGCCTTCCATACAGCGTTTAATATCTTCAATGTACTTCTACTTATATGGTTTGTAAAGGGCATAGAACGTGTGGTTTGTATATTGCTTCCGTTGAAAGACACCGACGAGGAATATCGCTTGCGCTATATTTCCAGAGGATTGCTTTCTACTGCAGAACTTTCAATTCTTGAAGCACGCAAAGAAATTCATCTGTTTGCTGAACGTACACACCGTATGTTTGGGATGGTGAGGGATCTTTTACATACTGAAAAGGATGATGACTTTAATAAATTGTTCAGCCGTGTAGAAAAGTATGAAAACATTAGTGATAATATGGAACTGGAAATAGCTAACTATCTAAATCAGGTGTCCGAAGGGCGGTTGAGTTCGGAAAGTAAGTTACAGATACGTGCCATGCTTCGCGAGGTGACTGAGATTGAAAGTATAGGTGACAGTTGCTATAATCTAGCACGTACTATTAATCGGAAACGGCAGACGAATCAAGACTTTACAGAGAAACAGTATGAGCATATCCACTTTATGATGAAGCTTACAAACGATGCTCTTGAACAGATGATTGTTGTCGTTGAGAAGCCCGAACATCACGGTGCAGATGTCAACAAATCGTTTAATATAGAAAATGAAATCAATAACTATCGTAACCAATTGAAGAATCAGAATATTCTGGATGTGAACAATAAAGAGTACGATTATCAGATGGGTGTTTATTATATGGATATTATTGCCGAATGTGAAAAACTTGGTGATTATATCGTAAATGTTGTCGAAGCGAGCAGTGATGTGAAAGAGAAGAAAGCATCCTGATCTGAATAAACGAAAAGGAGGCTGTCCTTAAGATTTTATAAATAAGCAATCACCCACGCTACTAAAATAGCTGTAGCGTGGGTGATTGTTTTAAAAGAGGAGTTTCAATGCTCCTTTTTTTCTATTTTTAATTTTTCAATTAATCGTCTTCATAGATCTCAAAATCTTCTTTCCCTACCCCGCAGAGTGGACAAACCCAATCCTCCGGAATATCTTCAAAAGCTGTGCCTGGTTCAATGCCACTATCTGGATCGCCTTTTTCGGGATCATAAATATAATCACAAACTGTGCAAATGTACTTCTTCATAATGTTTTATTTTTTTAATTGGTTATATTAATAATAACAAAATAGGGAGTTGTTTGTTCATTAATATCTATTTTTTTATAGCAGAAAAGTTGTACCTTTGCCTCCACACAATCAATAATATCAGGCAATTTGAAAGACTTATGAAAGTAGATGTTCTATTAATCGTTTTATGTTTGTTTTTTTTAATTGCTTTCCTTTATGAGAGAAGAAGGCGTATACATACACGTCTGGTTTTACAGAAAGAAACGGACGAGTTAAAGCGAACTAGTGATATTGCAGCGGCTATTCTTAAAAGTGTACATGCATTTGTACTGTTAATAGACAGAGATTTTACGGTGTTGAAAACAAATTATTACAGGCGTACCGGTACAAAGAAGGGGTCTAAAGAGAAAAAAGTCGGAGACTTATTGCAATGCCGGAATGCACAATCTGTCGCAGGTGGATGTGGAATGCATGAGTTATGTGTATCCTGTCCTGTTCGTAAAGCTATCACGCAAGCTTTTACCGATGAAAAGAATTTCACTGATCTGGAGACTACTATGAATTTATGTATATCCGATAATGAATCGATTGAATGTAATGTATTGGTTTCCGGCAATTATCTTTCTCTGGATGGAGAAGATTGTATGGTACTTACTGTACACGATGTAACTGATCTGAAAAGAGCCGAGCGTGTTTGAGAGAAAGCATGACAATTGATTAATACTATTCTGATGACGGATGATTTATATTTCTAATGATAGTCGATTTGTAGAGGCTTTTAAAGATAAAGTGGATTAATAATAAGAGAGTTACAAAATAAATGTAGTATTAAAAAGGATACTAAATCTAGTTTTGTAGATGTAAATTGTTCCCTTGAAACTCATAGTTTATGCTTTGGTTTTCTTAAATTTGGTGAAGAAAAATATGTTGTATTTAATACCCAAATGCTATGAGATCAAGATTATTACTTCTAATGGCAGGCATATTCTTTACTGCCCTTCTTTTTACTGAAAACCTTTCAGCGGAAAATGATCCGGTCGTAACCAAAGCAACGGTGAACGCCTACGTTCTGTCACTTAATGACGACCCTGGCATCTTTCTGTTCGATTTGAAAAATCCTGGTAACTTGGAAATGAAGTTTCCTCTTGAAGCTAACGAGATTGCCAGTGCAGGAACTTATGCTAATGGCAAATATTATGCAATGATTCTTACTAAAGACCAAAAGCCTATAGGTTTGTTTGCTTATGATTTGCAAACCGGCTTACGGACATTGGTGAATGACATGTCGGACGCGGTTTCGTTTTTTATAGACATGACATATGATTATACCACTTCGTCGCTCTATGCTTTATGGTATGATTATCCGAATACGACACTGTTACGTGTAAATACCGAAGATGGATCACCAACATTGATCAATATTTATCAAAATAAAGGACTCTATGCCATAGCGGCTGACATAACAGGGCAGCTTTATGTTACTTCATCTAATGGATATGTTTATTCCATAGATAAAACAAATAACGAACTAGTGGAACTGTTCTCTACTGAAATTTATGGTAGCGGCTTTCAAAGCATGGATTTCGATTTGAACAGCGGGCGGTTGTATTGGATAATTCATCGATATGGTAATCCGTTGTTTTACGAAATAGATCTGGCTCAACAGAGCATTCAACCGATGAATAATTTCCCATCCGGTTATCAAATGGGTGGTTTACATACGGCATTTACGAATGCTGTTTCGGAGAGTCCTGCTGCGATTGATAACTTGTCTGCCCAATATGGTGAAGATTTCTTGTCAACATTGAAATGGACAAATCCGACTTTGACTCTTGCGGGAGAAGCATTGCCTGATTTGTTGTATGCAGAAGTATATCGAAACGATACTTTGGTGGACAAATTAACTAACGTTTCCAAAGGAGGGACTTCGGAATGGACAGATTTATCTGCTCCTAATAAAATTAATAAATATAAGATAATCACTTATACATCTGATGGTAAAGAAGGATTTCCGGCATGGATATCTTCTTTCTCAGGGCAAGATGTTCCCGGCAATCCGACCAATGTTGAAGTATCAAAGCTCAGTGAAACGAGTGCTTCTATCACTTGGGAAGCTCCTACTAACGGACTACATGACTGCTGGTTTGATCGGGAAACGTTGACTTACAAAATAGTCCGCCAGCCCGATAATACAGTTCTGGCTGAACAATTGTCGGCCACAACCTATACTGATGAAAATGTTACGGAATATTCAAACTATACGTATCAAATTATAGCCCTTAATGCTCATGGTGAAGGAGGAAGTGCTTTATCATCTACCGTTTCGTTGGGAGAGAGTATTCATCTTCCTTTTACTTCTACTTTTCTGACGGAAGAAGACTTTAACCTGTGGAGTGTTTATAACAGGGATGATACAGAAGCCAGTTGGTCTTTCGGACAGACGTATAAAGGAGAAGGATGTGCTACCTCCTCATCCTATGTCACACCTTTCACAACTGTCGATAACTGGTTGGTATCTCCTCCTTTATATCTGGAAAAGGGAATTAGGTATGAATTGTCTTTTAAAGCATATACCGCCTATTATAATAGTGAAACGTTCAGAATAACTCTTGGAACAGCGCCTGATCCGGAAGCCCAAACTATTATTGTCAAAGATTTGTCTGTTAAAAACTACTATGGTGAATCTGTAACTATTATTTTACCTGAACAAGAAGAGGATGGGAACTATTATTTAGGTATCCAACATTATGCCGAAGTAAGTAACTGCATGATGTTACAAGTCAATAACCTGCAACTTAAAGAACAAGATAAAGGAAGTGTGAACGGAACGATTACCACAGCCACAGGTCCTATTGCAAATGTTACGATTACTTTAAACGGTGACAGGACTTATACGGGTAAGACGGATGCTGATGGAAAATATGATATTAAAGAGGTCATTCAAGGAGAATATGTGTTGAAAGCAAGTGTTTTGGGATATGAAGAGTGGGAAGAAAATATAACTGTAACTCCAGAAGTGGCTTTGAATAAAGATATTACTTTGGAAACGTTGCCACAGTATAAAGTACAAGGAGTTGTGAATGATAGTAAGGGAAATCCTGTCAGTGGGGCAACGATAATTCTATCAGGGTATAATTATTATCGTACCTCTACGGATGGAGACGGAGCATTCAAATTTGATCAAGTGTACCAGAGCCGTGAATATAAATTGGAGATAAAAAAGAATAACTTCGAATCGAAGAGTAATTCATTGATAGTGGAAAGTGATGTACAATATGATCCGGTTCAATTAGTATATAAGAATTTGTCCCCGTATACGATAGAAGCAACAATGACTCAGGAAGGACAAGACGAATCGGTTGTGATTAGCTGGAATCGTCCTGTCGATCTGACAGCATATGCTTATGACAATGACCAGCCTTCTACGCCTATCGGTTATGACATAGGAAGAGAAACACATATTTTGGGTGCCGTCTACCGGGAGGCTACTACACTTTACCGTATTAAATGGTATACCATGAGCCATGATGAAAAGAAACCTTTTGTACATGTTTATATCATTGATCTCGATGAACAGGGTAATCCAACGGGAGAAATGCTTTTCTCACAAAAGGAAGTGCCGACCGAAGACGACCAGTGGACTACATTCGAATTACCCGAACGGGTCAGCGCGCCACGCGGTTTTATGATTGCACTCAGCGGAGAGGGCAATATTAACCTTGCTAAAGACGATAATCCCGAAATAGTAGGTGGTAAGACACAGTGTTATAGCACAAATTATGCGTTCCCTGATGGATATACGTATTTTGAAGATGCAAAATGGACGGGGGCTTTAATGCTACGTGCCGAGGGAGAGGCGATTGAGAAAGAAGAACATCCTATTAATGTTACTTATAACCTGTGGAGGCTTGCACAAGAAGATAAGGACCATCCGGATAAGTGGACACAAGTTGTTTCCGGTACAACCGACCGGACTTTGAAAGATAATTCGTTCCATGCATTGCCTATGAATACTTATTTATATGCAGTTTCAGCTTCTTACCCGGTGGACAATCTCGTTTCTGAGAAAGTATTTTCAAACCCTGTTTATCACCAGCAGTTCACAGACGTTACGTTTAATATAAACACTAATTCCGTTCCGGAAGATGCTGAAGGGGCTTTAATCAAGCTGGATGATGTGCGGGGGAACCATTATCAAATAACTGTAACCGATGGTAAAGCCTCCTTGCCACATATCTGGAAAGGAATCTACACCTTGACTTTAACCCAAGCCGGATTTGAGCAACAGGTAGTATCTGTAGATTTAAGTGCGGAGAGTGAATATGAATTATCTTATACTTTGGTTCAGATCATTGCACCGGTAAGTAACCTTGATATCCTGCCCACGGAACAAAAAACGGAATGGAAATTGATGTGGGATTTATTTGGAAATATTGAAGACGGATTTGAGAGTGAAGCCTATGAAGACTTTGAAATTAATCCCGTTGGAAATACCGGTTGGCAATATATTGACAACGATGGTTTGGAGACTTATGGATTTGGCGCAACGACCTTCCCGAATATGCGTGCAAAGATGGCTGCCATTCTATTCAATTCGAATACAACGGAACCTCCATTGGCTATTCATACGGCTCATTCAGGCGATCGTGCCCTGGCGTTCTTTGCAGCAAGGGAAACAGAAGATGAATCGGGAAATATCGTTCTGCACACAAGCGATGATTATCTGATCTCACCGGAATTGAATTTTCACAAGGATTTCACCTTTAGTTTCTATGCAAGAAGTTACAATGACGAGAATGGATTGGAAAGAATACGTGTGGGCTATTCTACAACCGATACCCAATTGAATAGTTTCACTTATATTGATAAAGAACTGATCAGTGTACCCACGGAATATACAAAATATACATATGTCATTCCGAAAGAAGCTAAATATGTGGTATTGAACAGTTCTTCGCCGAGCGCATTCATTCTTTTGGTAGATGACATTTTTATTGGGACAGATCAGGTAACTTCTACGGAAGAACCGGGATACGGTACATTCGATGGCTATAAGGTGTATGTAGATAATGTCTGTGTAGCCACGACTCAGGAAAATAATATCTTATTGACCGGATTGACAAACGGTGATCATACGGCATCTGTCACCAAAGTGTATAAAACAGGTGAATCCGCCCCATTGTCTATTGACTTTCATGTGGACAATCCGGATGGCATCAATGAAGTGAACTCCGATTTCGGTATCTACGTGATTCCGGAGAATAAGCTGATTCTTCAAGGTGCTTATAAGCAAATGAAACTGTTCACCGCAACCGGCACGTGCATGATGGTTACAGATGATGTTCTGCCTGAGACAGACTTGAATCATTTGGATAAAGGAGTTTACATCATTTCAGTCATGACGGTGGAAAACCGGAATATAGTGCGTAAGATTGTACTAAAATAGGCGCATAATCCTTATTGCAAAGGTTTTCATTTGTTCTTTTTTGCTATATTTGTCGCACTAAGAAGATATGAATGAAAACACGTATACTATTCCTGTTCCTTGCCTGCATTTGGCAGGGAACAGGACTTTTGGCAAAAGAAGACGAGAATGTTGAATCGATACTTCAACAAGCTTATGATCTGGATACCTCTCATCCGGAGGAGGCTATTGAAAAGGCAAAACAAGCGTATGAAATAGGAAAAGGCATCAATGATGCAGTAATCTGTTCTCGTGCGCTTTCTTTTTATGCCCGGATCACGATGTTCGAGGGAGACCATGAATTAGGACTGAGGCTTTATCTGAATGCGTTGAATTTTTGTCCGCCGGATTCAATATCTATTCTTGCTGACATATACAGTGGGATCGGATGGGGATATACGGAACTGGACGATAGGGAAAAGGCTTTGGATTATATTGATAAGAGTTTGCGGATTTATCAAAAACAAGCTGATACAATCGGTGTTGCCATCTCTTATAATTATAAAGGATTCATTTATTATCGCGGGAGCCAGTATGACCGGGCTGATCATTTCTTCCATCTTGCCTTGGATATATTCAGGAAGCAGGATAACCAACGCAATATCGCTGCGGTGATCAACAATCTTTGTATGTCTCCGGGCAACAGTGATGAAAAGGTGAAGCTTATCCAGGAAGCCATTTCGATAAACCAGTCTCTTGGTAACATGTGGTCTATCGGGGAGAATTATAACAATCTGGGGAAACAGTATTACTATCTGCACCGCTATGACGATGGACTGTTGGCATTGGAACGGGCGAAAGAATATGCACAGAGGGCGAAAGCGAAAAATCTTCTGTTGGAGAATTATCAGTTGCGTTCGCTTATCTATGCTGCCCAAAAAGATTATCCGATGGCATTCAATGCCGCCCAAAAACAGATAGAACTCGATAAAGAAATTCGTTCAGAGAAAAACATCCGGGACATGGAACGTTACATCTCCAATCAGGAGTTGTTGAAGCTCAAACAGGAGTATGAATTGCAACAGAAAAAGCATGACCTTGCCATCCTGCAAAAGAACTGGATCATTACGGTGATTGTCCTGTTGCTTTGCCTTTTATTGTTCTTTATGCGTTTCAGGTGGTTTAAGAAAAAGAAAGAGATGGAGCTTATTGCCCGGCAATATGAACTGGAACAATCACAGTGCCGGATCATGGAACTGGAAATAAAGAAAAAGGAGGAGACTATCGGCAGCATAGATAATGAATTGCAAGCTGCCAAAGAAAAACTGGGGTATATGTTGCTGTTCTTAAGGAGCCGTAACGAATTGCTTGAAAAGATACGCAACATGATCAGGGAAACTTACAAAATGGAGCCGTTCGAGCAACTTACCCATCTGAAAAAGGTGAATACTTTCATTGCCCAGTACCAGATGGAAGAGCAACAAGATGAGCTAGCCCTTCAGATAGAGGAACAGAACAGGGATTTCTCTAAACGACTGGAAGAGCAATTCCCCTGTATTACTGCCAGTGAAATGAACCTTGCCGTATTGCTGAGGATGAACCTTTCTTCAAAAGAAATAGCTTTGATAACCGGAAACTCCGTTAAAACCATCAGCATGACCCGTCACCGCTTGAGGAAGCATATCGGATTGAAACCGGAAGAAGATATTGTTCTTTTTTTGCAAAGAATTTAGGGATCGTTTCTTAAACTATTTTCTTTTATGCCGGGGCATTGTCCGGAACGTTGCATAGGCTTTAGGGAGGCATTCGACGGAAACACCTTAAAAAAAACTAATAAACATTCTATCCCGATTTAATGTTGTACTTTTGCAATCCTAACTTAACGCATGTATCTGAATGACTGCAAAAAAAGATGATTATTATCATTTAGGCCTTACAGATAGTGAGGTCTTGAAAAGTAGAGAAAAGTATGGGGTTAACCTGCTTACCCCTCCCAAACGTACCTCCCTGTGGAAACTGTATTTGGAAAAGTTTGAAGATCCCGTGGTGCGTGTGTTACTTATTGCAGCTGTTTTCTCATTTATTATTTCTGTCATTGAAAATGAGTATGCCGAAACTATCGGCATCATTGCGGCTATTTTGCTGGCTACGGGAATCGGTTTCTATTTTGAATATGACGCAAGCAAGAAGTTTGACTTATTGAACGCAGTCAATGAGGAAACACTTGTCAAAGTGATCCGTAACGGCAAGATTCAGGAGATTCCCAGAAAGGACATCGTGGTAGGCGATATTGTGGTACTTGAAACGGGTGAGGAAATTCCCGCTGATGGAGAGCTGATAGAAGCCATCTCCCTGCAAGTCAACGAGTCGAACCTTACGGGAGAGCCTGTAATAAACAAGACGATCATCGAAGCCGATTTTGATGAGGAAGCCACTTATGCTTCCAATAAAGTGATGCGTGGAACAACGGTGGTCGATGGGCATGGAATGATGAAAGTACTCCGCGTGGGAGATGATACCGAGATCGGTAAAGTGGCACGGCAGAGTACGGAACAAAGCGGCGAACCTACACCGCTGAACATACAACTTACCCGCCTCGCCAAGTTGATTGGCAAGATCGGTTTTGCCGTGGCAGGTGCCACCTTTGTCATTTTTGTATCCAAGGACCTTTATCATTATATCTCTGCAAATGAAATAACCGGCTGGCACAATTATATGGCTATCGCACAGATTGTCCTGAAATATTTTATGATGGCTGTTACCTTGATCGTAGTAGCTGTCCCCGAAGGACTTCCGATGAGCGTCACGCTGAGTCTGGCTTTGAATATGCGCCGTATGCTTTCCACCAACAACCTTGTACGAAAGATGCATGCTTGTGAAACGATGGGAGCGATCACGGTCATTTGCACGGATAAAACCGGTACGCTGACTCAGAATCTGATGCAGGTGCATGAACCTGACTTTTACGGACTGAAAGAAGGGGGCAAACTTTCCGATGATGAGTTGAGCAAACTTGTGATGGAGGGGATCAGTGCCAATTCTACCGCTTTTCTTGAAGAGACAGCCGAGGGTGAGAAGCCGAAAGGGGTGGGCAATCCTACGGAAGTAGCTTTATTGTTATGGCTGAACGGACAACATAAGGATTACTTGGAATTGCGCGAGCAAGCTAGCGTGCTTGATCAGTTGACATTCTCCACCGAGCGTAAATATATGGCTACATTGGTGCAGTCGCCCCTGATCGGAAAGAAAGTGCTTTATGTAAAGGGCGCTCCGGAGATTGTTCTCGGCAAATGCAAGGAGGTGATACTGGATGGCAGAAAGGTGGAGGCGAACGAATACCGTCCCACGGTGGAGGTCCAGTTGCAGGAGTACCAGAATATGGCAATGCGTACCTTGGGATTTGCCTACAAAATAGTCGATGCCGATGCTCCGGATGATTGTGTGGCATTGGTTGCCGAAAATGATTTGAATTTCCTGGGAGTGGTTGCCATCTCCGATCCTATTCGCCCGGACGTACCTGCCGCAGTAGCAAAATGCCAGTCCGCAGGCATCGGCATTAAGATTGTCACGGGAGATACTCCCGGCACAGCCACGGAAATAGCCCGCCAGATCGGACTATGGAAACCGGAAGATACGGAACGAAACCGCATCACCGGTACTGCCTTTGCCGAGTTGACGGATGCCGAGGCTTTGGACAGGGTGATGGACTTGAAAATCATGTCGCGCGCCCGTCCTACCGACAAACAACGTCTGGTGCAATTGCTCCAGCAGAAAGGAGCCGTAGTTGCCGTCACAGGGGATGGGACGAACGATGCCCCGGCTTTGAATCATGCACAGGTCGGCCTGTCGATGGGTACCGGCACATCGGTTGCGAAAGAGGCGAGCGATATCACCCTGTTGGATGATTCTTTCAATAGCATCGGTACGGCTGTGATGTGGGGCCGATCCTTATATAAGAATATCCAACGGTTCATTGTGTTCCAGTTGACCATCAATTTCGTAGCACTCTTTATCGTGTTGCTGGGATCGTTCATCGGCACAGAATTGCCCCTGACCGTTACTCAAATGTTATGGGTCAACCTGATTATGGATACCTTTGCTGCGCTGGCACTTGCTTCGATCCCACCCAGCGAGGGCGTGATGAAAGAGAAACCGCGCCGCAGTACGGACTTCATCATCACCCCATCGATGAGGCGTGATATATTAGGTGTCGGTACGGTCTTTTTAGTGGTGTTAATGGGTATGATATACTATTTTACAAATGCAGAAGGGGGTATGACGGTGGAGCGTCTCACAGTTTTCTTTACCTTCTTTGTCATGCTGCAATTCTGGAATTTATTTAATGCCAGAGTTTTTGGGACTACCGATTCTGCATTTAAAGGAATTACGAAGTCTTACGGGATGGAGTTGGTCGTGCTTGCCATACTTGGCGGTCAATTTCTGATCGTAGAGTTCGGTGGGGCGGTGTTCCGTACCGTTCCTCTAGGTTGGCAGACGTGGCTGGCGATCATCGGTATTTCATCCCTCGTCTTGTGGGTGGGGGAAATCATCCGTTTCGTTCAGCGTTTAATAAATAAGAAAAGATGATTGCTAAAGGGATAAAAAACCTTCTTATTGATTTCGGAGGCGTGTTGATTGATCTCGACCGTCCTCGTTGCATAGAGAATTTCAGAAAACTAGGAATACAAAATGTGGATGAATTGCTGAATGTATATCATCAGCAAGGCATTTTCATGCAACAGGAGAAAGGGTTGGTTTCCGCTGCCGAGTTCCGCGACAACATCCGGGAGATGGCGGGAAAGTCGTTGACCGACCAGCAGATTGACAGGGCATGGAACAGCTTTCTGGTTGGTATTCCCACCTCCAAGCTCGACTTGCTATTGAAATTGCGTGAAAAGTATGTGGTCTATTTGTTGAGCAATACGAATGAAATTCATTGGAAATGGTCGTGCAAGCACGCTTTCCCATACCGGGGTTTCCGGGTGGAAGATTATTTTGAGAAGATATACCTTTCATATGAGATGAAGATGGTGAAGCCGGATGCGGAAATATTTGAAACGGTGCTGGCAGATGCGGGCATCGAACCCGGAGAGACATTTTTCATAGACGATTCCGTAGCCAACTGCCAAACGGCAAAGTCATTGGGCATAGCTACGTATACCCCGCAGCCCGGGGAAGACTGGAGTCATCTGTTTCATTTTAAAAGATAAGTTCATCCATGCAGATCATTCGTAACATATCGGAAGCATTGCCCGAAGCCTGTGTAGCAACTATCGGTTTCTTTGACGGGGTACATATGGGGCATCGTTTTCTTATCGATCAGGTAAAGGAAGTGGCGGTGGCTCAAGGGGTACGGTCTGCACTGATTACCTTTCCCGTTCATCCCCGTAAGGTGATAAGCAAGGATTTCCGTCCGGAGCTGCTTACTACGGAAGCTGAGAAATTGACCTTGCTGGCTGAAACAGGGGTCGATTATTGTATAATGCTTGATTTCACTCCTGAGATTGCGCGGTTGACGGCACGGGAATTCATGACGGATATACTGAAAGAGCGTTATAATGTGCAATCCCTTGTCATAGGTTATGACCATCGTTTCGGGCACAATCGCAGTGAAGGGTTTGAGGATTATTGCCGTTATGGTAAGTCCATCGGCATGGAAGTCATCCGTGCCCATGCACGTACTTTCGATGGCATCCATGTCAGCTCTTCTCTTATCCGTGATTGTCTTCATAAGGGTGACGTGCAAATGGCGGATCTTTGCCTGGGCTATGATTATTTTTTGGATGGGATCGTGGTAGGAGGTTATCAGGTAGGGCGCAAGATCGGTTTTCCAACTGCCAACCTAGGGGTGGATGATCCTGAAAAGTTAGTTCCTGCGGATGGAGTGTATGCCGTACATGTGAGTTTTGACGGAAATGTATATGACGGGATGTTGAACATCGGACACCGTCCTACCTTGAATAATGGCGATAATCGCAGCATCGAGGTGAACATCCTTCATTTCAATGCCGATATATATAATAAGTATATACGCATCTCTTTTGTGAAGTATCTTCGTCCCGAATTAAAATTTGATGGAATAGAAGGTTTGATTTCGCAACTGTTTAAAGATCAGGAAGAGGTGGAACGGCTGTTTGCCAAAAGATAATCCTTTTCTAAAGGGATTTTAATTCCTTACCAATCTTATTGCCTCTTCTTTTCTCTTATCCCATGATCAAGGTTAATATATTATCATACAAGTGCTTATTACTGCAGTCATATTGCATCACTTTTGCATCATCACTGCAAAGGGGGTGCAGCACCGCTGTATCAGCATTGCAGTAGTACTGCATCAGCGTTGCAGTGTTACTGCAAAGGCATTGCAGTGATGCTGCAAAAGCAATGCATTGGCATGGCTAAGCTAATACACCGTGCGTTTCTTCGAGTTTCTATGAATCCCGAAATATAGAGTTCCAAATAGATGGCTTCTATAAACGAAGCCCTTCTGGAACAAATAGCTTGAATATTCTTATGAGAAACGTTTGGATTCGCTTTTAGTATACTCTCATTCTTCTGTTGGAAAATAGTTTTTCCGGCTTTTATTCTTCCCTTGATATTATGCTGTTAAGCATCTTTTCTCTCTTTTTTATCGAAAAAAGAGAAGAAAATATCGAATTACATGATTATTTTATTGTTATTCGATAAATATTTATCGAAAAGCTTTGGCGATTAGAAAATAATATCTTTCTTTGCATATCGAAAAACGATAAATAATCATTGAATAACAATTTAAAAAAGATAGTCGTATGAAAAAGTCATTTATGAGCATTTCGATGTTGATCGTATCAATCTCGATGTTAGCCCTGTTTTTGTGTTCAACTGTTGCCAATGCGCAGTCCTCTTCTAAGTATGTATATAACAAGGACGGTAATACTGAATTTGTTTATACAGTGGACGAAACCGGCAGGTATCTGACTCCGAAGCTGAAATATGAATATGCCAAGGATGATAAAAACAATTCCATCCAGAAAAAGGCATACCGCTGGAATGCCGGCGAAAGGAAATGGATGCCTTATTATCTAACTACTCTTTCCGAGGTAGGGAATGATTCGGTAGTGGAATATGCCGCATGGGACAGTAAATCTCAGACCTACTCCCTGAATTTTCAAAAAGCTGTTTATAACAAAGGATTAGAGAATGATGTCCTCTCTTATGAATCTTATAAGTGGAACCGGAAAATTGGTAATTGGGAGATTGACCAACATTTCCTTTTGGAAGATTACCTTGCCGGGAACACTGATAGTATGAATTAAAACATTTATCTTTGTAATCCTTTTAACATCAACATCAGTTAAGAATGAAAACTGCCATACAATTAGTATTGATATATTTTGGAATTTTGCAGATCATTGCACCTATCCTGGTAACAATTCCGTGCGTCATTTATATGATAGCAACCACCGGAACTGTTGACCGTGAGGCATTGATGCAGATGATTATCATTCCGGCCCAATTGACCGGTATCCTGTTGATGGCGGTTTACCTGTGGAAAGACGGATATATTAGTAAGGAACGGGTCACATGGACTATCGTATCTCCTTCCTACATGGGGTTGAGCGTACTTATTCTTTTTGCAGCCGTTGCTTTAATCTCCATTTTAATGTCCTATGTTACGTGGCTACCCAATATAATGGAGAATGTGTTTGATATCTTACAATCCGGTTGGACCGGTATACTGACCATTGCCGTGATTGGCCCGGTTTTGGAAGAATTATTGTTTCGCGGAGCCATTACGAAAGCGCTTCTTCAGAAGTACGATCCGAAAAAAGCAATTCTCATTTCTGCGTTCTTCTTTGGAATATTTCATATCAATCCGGCTCAGGTTGTTCCCGCATTTTTGTTGGGAATCCTGTTTGCATGGGTTTATTATAAGACAGCCAGTTTGGTTCCATGCATTCTGATGCATGTCCTGAACAATGGTTTTTCGGTCTATATCAACATGAAATATCCCGATGCGGAAGATGTGAATACGATTGTAGGTATACCGGGGCAGTTGCTGATTGTCGCCATAAGTACTGTGGTATTGGTGCTTTGCTACCAACTGATGAAACGGACAACGATAGCATATTCTTGGAAAAAAGGAGAGAATGTAGAAGTAGTAACTAATAATGATTGACCAATCCATGAAAAGAAGATTGAATATACTCTGTTTGCTAGTGATGTTAGTGTTTTGCTATTCAGTATTTGAATCTGCTTATTATTTTGGCAATGCATTTATGGCAGGATTTCAAGCTGGGATGAATTCGGTAAGCGATAAAGATAAAAAGGAATTAGCTTGGATAAGTAACATAAGATCTGTTGCCTTATTCCCTGATGATTTTACCGAACGGACGGATTCAGTGTTCAATGAGAAGTCCGGTGAATACGTACCGGCTATCTATGGGAAAATGCTTGTAGGCGTAGAGACCCCTGTTAACATTTGGTTGAAATTTCTCACCATGTTATTCAACACTATAGGTATCTTTTCGATGATTCTTTCGGTTATATTTTTCTTTTGGCTGATTGTTGCCATCAATAAGTCCGATATCTTCAATTGGAAGAATGTTCACCGGCTTCGCTGGCTGGGAGCTTTTTTAATCCTTAATTTCCTTTGTGAGGCTATACCTAATTATATTTCTATCTATGAATTGTCCGGTGTTTTTTCGATTCCCGGTTATTCTCTGAACTTGTCTTGTCTTGTTTCTAAATTGACATTGGTACTGGGGCTTGTCTCGTTGGTAGTCGGTGAGGTGTTCGCTATTGGGTTAAAGATGAAAGAAGAACAAGAGTTGACGATTTAAAGGAGATTTTTGAATGAAAAAGATTAGTATTTTAGCTATTATAACATTATTGTTTATCGCGGTGGAGTTTGTATCTGCATTTGTGGATTTATGGGGCTATAAAAGTTTGAGCGGCATCGTAAAACAAAGTACGGAGGTAGTCGGGAAATCGATTGATGGAGATCACCGGACATTTACTATTGTGCAATCACTGAATATGGTTCCAGTGGAAGACAAATTGGCATTGGATACCTTGGAGAATACGTATTTGGATACACAGATTCCTTATGGAGTAGGAAAGGTGGTCGTATGCGGTTGGCTGCCTATGTGGATGGCTTGGGTCAGTTTCCTTTTTTTAATCGCCCTGCCGCTTGCCATTTGGGGAATCGTTAACTTTATCAAATTACTGATCTCTGTATTTAAGCATGAAATATTTACCCGCAAGAATGCCCGCCGGTTGCGCATCTTCGTATACACTAATTACGGTATAATTGCAGTTAGCTCGATTTGTGATTGGGTATGCTATCGCTGTGTGGCGAGTCAGACGATAATGCCGGGATACGTGGTGGGCAATTATGAATTTGCCGTTAGTTGGAGTGACATGTTTCTGATGTGCCTTTTTGCTGAGATATTTGCATTAGGGGTGAAATTACAGGAAGAACAGGAATTGACCATTTAACCTAAAACCGAAATGAAATTATGGCTATAATAGTAAACCTTGATATAATGATGGCTCGAAGGAAGATCTCTTTGAGCGAATTGGCTGAGAAGATTGATATCACCCCTGCCAATCTCTCTATCCTGAAAACGGGAAAGGCGAAAGCTATCCGGTTCTCTACACTGGAAGCTATTTGTAAGGAGCTGGACTGTCAGCCTGGTGATATTCTGGAATTCAGGGAAGGGGAGGGATAATCTTTCAAGAGCTAGGTTAATGCCAATCCGTTGGCAAAAGAGATAGAAAACCGGATGCTTTCTATCTCTTTTCTTCTTTCGGGCAGTATCTTATTTCTTGTTGTCTTTTGCTTTGAATGCCAGCGCATAAAGCCTCATCTGCTTAACCATCGAAAGTAAACCGTTGCTCCGGGTGGGAGACAAGTGTTCTTTTAATCCGATCTTGTCGATGAAGTAAAGGTCTGCATTTAGAATTTCATCGGGAGTATGGCCGGAGAGTACCTTTATTAATAAGGAGATGATCCCTTTTACGATCAAGGCATCGCTTTCTGCCTTGAACACTAGTTTGCCGTCTTCCTCGTCTGCCTGCAACCAGACGCGGCTTTGGCAACCTTCAATTAGGTTCTGTTCTGTTTTATATTTCTCGTCAAGCGGTTCCTGCTCATTTCCTAAATCAATAAGCAACTGGTAACGATCCATCCAGTCATCGAAATCGCTGAATTCAGCAATCACTTCATCTTGTAATTCATTAATTGACATAGTGCTATATTTTTCTATTTACTTTTTATACTTCAGCGTTGGAATAGGGGTCACTTCTCATTGTAAATAACCTCCATCACAGTTTGTCCCACTACCTTCAACGTATTTCGGTTGATATTGTCCATATCATCCTTCACCGTATGCCAGTGGGGGTCGAAGCTATATTCGGCTTCGGGGTCGCTAGGAACGATGTCGATGGTTTTGATACCTGCTATTCTGTTAATAAACAGATGATCGTCAGTTGCACCGCCTTGCACTTCGTCGATGAAATATTTTCCGTAACCCAATTCTTTTGCTTTCTTCCACACTTTCCGGTTGATGTCTTTGGCATAACGTTCGGAGATGGACTCCCGGTAGAAGGTTGGTTCCAGTCCGCCTACCATATCGAGTAAGATTCCGAAACGTGCGTTGTAGTTCTGCACGTGCGGATTGCGTGCCCAATATTGCGCTCCCAGACACCAGGATTCTTCAGAGTGTTCTCCGGTATAAGCTTGGTGAGTGCCATAATCTTCTGCGTCCAGAAAGATGATGTCTATCCCGAGTTCTGGTTGTTGCTGCTGTATTTGGCGTGCGATTTCGAGCAATACGCCTACACCGCTACCGCCATCGTTTGCTCCTAAGATGGGTGTGTAGTGGTTCTTTTCGTCCGGATCATTGTCTGCCCACGGACGGCTGTCCCAGTGGGCGAAGAGGGCGATACGCTTTTTGTTTTCCGGATTGTACGAGCCGATAATGTTGCGTGCTTTCAGAAGAGTACCGTCATAGGCTACGAGATCAGCGTATTGACTGGTGACTTTGGCACCGAATTTCTCTAATTGTCCGGCAAGGTAGTTGCCGCAATCTACATGCGCCTGAGTATTGGGTACACGGGGACCGAAATCCACTTGGTCTTTTACATATTGATAAGCACTGTCTGCATCGAATGGAGGAACCTGAACGGTTATTACTTTTTCGGTCGCTTCGGTTGCTTTGCTTTTGTTCCCGCAAGAAATAGAAGAGAAGGAAGAGAATAGCAATATTCCGGTGAGCAACATTATATTATTCTTTTTCATTTTGGATAACTGTTTTATTATAACGGCAAAAGTAATGATTTTCACGGTAGTATATTATAGTCTACATGGTTTATTAACAAATGAACCTTAAATCGACCTCTTTTTTACCTACGGTTAATTCCACTGTTGCTCCGTTGATTAAAGGGAGGTTGTTAGTGACGTGCCCCACCGGAAAATTAAAGCAAACCGGATAATCGTACTCTTTAACTAAATCTGCCAATGCACCGTATAACTCTTTACCCAGCGAACGGTCTTCTTCGTAATCGGTGAACTGACCGATGATAAGTCCGGAAAGTTTTTCGAGTACACCGCCCAGTTTCAGATTGTACATCATGCGCTCTATGGCGTGAGGGCGTTCACTCACATCCTCGATAAAAAGAATCGTTCCTTCCGCCGGAATATCGTATGGAGTACCCCTCAGCCCGTAAAAGACTGCCATGTTCCCACCTCTTAAAATCCCCTGAGCCGTTCCCTGACGGTTCAATTTATGTTTTTCGCAGGTATATTCGGGAAGTGTCCCCGTGAGAATCTGCCTTAAATGCATCGAGCATGGATCATTTTCCGGTTCAACGGTGATGTGGCGTGCCATAGGAGCATGGAGGGAAGCGATGCCATTATGCTGGATCAGATTATGCAAAGCGGTGATATCACTGAATCCTATTACCCATTTGGGATGCTCGCGGAAATGTGTGAAGTCTAACTTGTCGATCAGGTGTACGGCTCCATAGCCGCCCCGACTGCAAAGAATGGCTTTTACATCCGGATCATCCATTGCCTCCTGCATGTCTTTCAGGCGTTGATGGATCGTCCCCGCATATCGTCCCGACTCTCCACCCGCATGTTTCCCCATGCTGACTTTAAATCCCCAGGATTCCAATCTCTTTTTGGCTCCTTTGAGAAAAGACTTATCAATTTTGCCCGAAGGAGACACGATGGCTATTTTGTCTCCTGCGAGTAAATAAGAGGGAAAAATCAGACTGTCCATATAGTGTTCTTGTTTTTTGCAAATGTACATATTCATGACATGGTAACATAAAAAATTACCGTTTTTTTGGCTCTAATGACAAAATGTTACCGCCCAACGTTATTTTTCTTCTATACTATGCTGTATTTCTCAATCATTTTTCAGATATTTGCTAAAAATCTAACGTTATGGAACCTATTAGAAATTTTGATCAACTGACGTCACATCTGAAAACGTTGAATCAACGGAAGAAAATAGCCGTAGTGTGTGCTAACGATGCTAATACAGAATATGCTATCGCCCGTGCTTTGGAAGAAGGAATTGCAGAATTCCTGATGATCGGAGATTCGGCCATCCTCGACAAGTATCCTACTTTGAAGAAGTATCCGGAGTATGTGAAAACCATCCATATTGAAGATTCGGATGAAGCGGCGCGTGAAGCTGTCCGCATCGTACGTGAAGGTGGAGCAGATATTCTGATGAAGGGTATCATCAATACGGATAATCTCCTTCATGCCATTCTCGACAAAGAAAAAGGGTTGCTCCCCAAAGGGAAGGTGTTGACCCATCTGGCCGTAATGCAGATTCCTACTTATAATAAGTTATTGTTCTTTTCCGATGCTGCCGTGATTCCCCGTCCTACTTTACAACAACGCATTGAAATGATCTGGTACGCCATTCACACCTGTCACTCTTTCGGCATAGAGCAACCGCGTATATCATTGATTCACTGCACAGAAAAGGTAAGTGCCAAATTCCCCCATTCATTGGATTATGTGAATATCGTAGAACTTGCCGAAGCCGGTGAATTCGGAGATGTAATCATTGATGGCCCGTTGGATGTGCGTACTTCTTGCGAACAGGCTAGCGGTAACATCAAAGGAATAGTTTCGCCCATCGAAGGACAGGCTGACGTGCTGATTTTCCCGAACATCGAATCGGGGAATGCATTCTATAAATCCGTGGCACTCTTTGCCAATGCCGACATGGCAGGTTTGTTGCAAGGTCCTATTTGCCCGGTGGTATTGCCGTCACGAAGTGATACTGGTCTGTCGAAATATTATAGCATGGCGATGGCCTGCCTGACATGTCAATAGAAATACCAACCTGTAAATAGACATACTATGAAGATTCTTGCAATCAATCCCGGTTCTACCTCAACGAAGATAGCCGTTTATGAAGATGAGAAACCATTGCTGGTACGCAATATCAAGCATTCGGTAGAAGAATTGTCCGCATTTGCCGAAGTGACCGATCAGTTCGGGTTTCGTAAATCGCTTGTACTTAATGAATTGGAGAAGGAAGGGATTCCTTTTCAGTTTGATGCTATTGTTGGACGCGGTGGATTGGTGAAACCTATCCCCGGAGGAGTTTATGAAGTGAACGAAGCGATGCGGCTGGATACGCTCCATGCGATGCGTACCCATGCCTGTAACCTTGGCTGCCTCATTGCCGATGAACTGGCATCGATGCTTCCCGGTTGCCGTGCATTTATTGCCGATCCGGGTGTAGTGGACGAGATGGACGAAATTCCCCATATCACGGGATCTCCGTTAATGCCGCGTATTACCATCTGGCACGCGCTGAATCAACGTGCCATTGCCAGACGGCATGCCCGCGAACATAATACGCGATACGAAGATTTGAATCTGGTGATTTGTCATCTGGGTGGCGGCATTTCCATCGGTGCCCACGATCATGGACGTGCTATTGATGTGAATAATGCGTTGGACGGTGAAGGTCCGTTTTCTCCCGAACGTGCGGGTACGCTTCCTGCCGGGCAGTTGATCGACCTTTGTTTCAGCGGCCGTTTTACCAAGGACGAATTGAAGAAGCGTATATCCGGTCGGGCCGGTCTTGCCGCCCATTTGGGAACGACGGATATGATCGCTATTGAGAATGCAATCCTGGCCGGTGATAAAAAGGCGGAACTGGTGGTGGATGCCATGATCTATCAGGTGGCGAAGAGCATCGGTGCAGCCGCAGTCGCGCTTTATGGCAAAGTCGATGCCATCCTGTTGACAGGAGGTATTGCTCGCTCAGAGTATCTTATCCCACGCTTGGAAAAGTACATTTCTTTCTTGGCTCCGGTGTATGTATATCCGGGAGAGGATGAACTTGAAGCGCTTGCGTTGAATGCTTTGGGAGCTTTGCGCGGAGAATTGCCGGTTGCGGAATATAAGTGATAGGGTGAAGTCGGAGGAGACTTCCGCTATACATGTATCTATCATTTTTTAAGAGGATGCCATCATGAGCGGATTCCCGGAAGTTGCAAGTGTGACTTTTGAGGATGGGTTCATGGTGGCATCTTTTCTTGTTGTCGATGGGGTTGATTGGAGGATTTACATCTATTGTTTGTCTTTTACAGTATTTTTGCTTTACTTTTCTTACCTTTGCCTAGGTCGTCTGAACGACTATTGAAGACAAAACGAGGAAGTATATAGAATAGAGATACGATTATGAAAGTATCTTTAGTTAGAAATCGAACACAAAAATAGATTGATTATGAATTTTAGTAAATTGTTATTGTTGGTAATAACAGGGCTATTGCCTTGTAGTTTGGTAGGACAATCCATGCGGTTTGGCGACACGTCCAGAACGGGAGTACCCTTCTCTAAAGATCCTCATGTAATATCTTTCCACGGGAAATACCTGATGTATTATTCAATTCCTCCTAAAGATAATTTAGGCTGGGGGATTGGTGTGGCAGAAAGTGAAAACCTGCATAAGTGGGAGCGGAAAGGTGAAGTATCACCGATGGCTGACTATGAAGCAAAGGGATTGTGTGCCCCTTGTGCCTTGGTACGCAATGATACGGTTCATCTGTTTTATCAGACTTACGGGAATGGCAAGAAGGATGCTATTTGCCATGCCTGGTCAGTGGACGGTGTGAACTTTACTCGTAACCGGACTAATCCTATATTTGCGCCCAAAGCAGATGAGTGGAATTGTGGGCGTGCCATAGATGCGGAAGTCGTATTCGCCAATGGAAAGTATTATTTGTATTATGCCACTCGTACTCCGGATTATGTGAAGCAGATCATAGGCGTAGCAACTGCTTCAGAAGGGACTGATTTCAACCGGGAAGCGTGGACGGAAGCGTGTGACAAAGCTATTCTCATACCGGAATACCCTTGGGAAGAAACCTGTGTGGAAGGGCCTTCGGTGGTACAGATGGATGGAGAACTCTATATGTTCTACGCAGGCGCATATAACAACCGCCCGCAACAAATCGGTGTGGCAAGGAGCAAAGACGGCATTCATTGGGAAAAAATCGGGAACAAGCCATTTCTTGCAAATGGAGATGTGGGGGCATGGAATTATTGCGAGTCCGGACACCCGCATATCTTTAAAGACGTGGATGGGAAGACATTTTTGTTTTATCAGGGGAACAATGACTTTGGTAAAACGTGGCTGCTCTCCAATGTACGTGTGTTCTGGAAAAACTCGCTGCCTTATATGAAATAAAGCCTTTTTAGTTGTTTGACAGTTGAAAATGGTACAATATTACTGTTTAATGACAAAATTCTTGCATTCAAAGATGGAACTTAGCCTTATTTTTGCACAGACATAAAACCCAAAATTATCAAACCATGAAGAAAAACTTTTATTTATCATTGCTATTAGCATTATGTGCGACAACTACTTTTGCGCAATGGAAGCCGGCCGGAGATCGTATTAAGACGAAATGGGCTGAAGAGATAGATGTAAAAAATGTACTTCCCGAATATCCGCGTCCGATTATGGAACGTAGTGATTGGAAAAATCTGAACGGACTTTGGAACTATGCGATTACCGAAGTTGGTAAATCGGCAATGCCTGCCACTTTCGATGGACAGATTCTGGTGCCCTTTGCCGTAGAGTCTTCGCTTTCTGGAGTCGGTAAAACGGTAGGAGCTGAAAAAGAACTTTGGTATCAACGTACTTTCGATGTACCTCAGGCATGGAAAAATAAGAAAGTGTTGCTCCACTTTGGTGCGGTGGACTGGAAAACGGATGTATGGGTAAACGATGTGAAGGTCGGTAGCCATACGGGAGGCTTTACTCCGTTTGCTTTCGATGTGACTGCTGCGCTGAATAATAAGGGGGATAATAAACTCGTTGTGAAAGTTTGGGATCCAACTGACGATGGTTATCAACCTCGTGGAAAACAGGTGAAACGTCCGGAGGGTATCTGGTATACGCCCGTAACAGGTATCTGGCAGACGGTTTGGTTGGAACCGGTGGCTAATCATTATATTACCGATCTGCGTATGACTCCGGATATCGACAAGAATACTTTGTCGGTCAAGGTTAGCACGGACAATGTTCATCCTTCTGACATAGTTGAAGTGAAAGTGTTCGATGGAACTCAGTTGGTAGCTACAGGCAAGAGCATCAATGGAGAAACGGTTGAGGTTGCAATGCCGGAAAATGTAAAACTGTGGAGTCCGGATTCTCCTTTCCTATATACTTTGAAAGTGGCTCTGAAGAATGGCGGCAAGCTGGTGGATGAAGTGAACAGTTACACTGCTATGCGTAAATATTCAACCAAGCGTGACGCCAACGGCATCGTACGTTTTGAATTGAACAACAAACCACAATTCCAATTCGGTCCGCTCGATCAAGGATGGTGGCCTGACGGTCTGTATACTGCTCCTACGGATGAAGCACTGTTGTATGATGTGCAGAAAACGAAAGATTTCGGTTATAATATGATTCGTAAGCACATCAAAGTGGAACCGGCCCGTTGGTATACACATTGTGACCAGGTAGGAATCATCGTATGGCAGGATATGCCGAGTGGTGACCGCAATCCTCAATGGCAGAACCGCCAGTACTTTAACGGAACGGAGATGAAGCGTTCGGCAGAGTCTGAAGCATGTTATCGTAAAGAGTGGAAAGAGATCATGGATTGTCTTTATTCTTATCCATGTATCGGTACATGGGTGCCGTTCAACGAGGCATGGGGACAATTTAAAACTCCGGAGATTGTGGAATGGACAAAACAATATGATCCCACACGTCTTGTGAATCCGGCCAGTGGGGGCAATCATTATACTTGCGGTGATATGCTCGACCTTCATAACTACCCTGCTCCCGACATGTATCTGTATGATGCACAACGTGCCAATGTCTTGGGTGAATATGGTGGTATTGGTCTTGTTTTGAAGGATCATATCTGGGAACCGAACCGTAACTGGGGTTATGTTCAGTTCAATTCTTCAGATGAAGTAACCGATGAATATGTCAAATACGCCAATAAATTATACGATCTGATAGCACGCGGATTTACGGCTGCTGTTTATACGCAGACTACGGATGTCGAAGTAGAAGTGAACGGTTTGATGACTTATGATAGAAAAGTGATTAAATTGAATGAACAGAAGCTAAAGGCTATCAACAAAAAGATCGTCGATTCGTTGAATAAATGAAATTAGTTTATCTGTGGTATATAAGTATTTATATTTAAGGAAAAAGATTGGTGAAGCTGTCCCGGATTACCGGGGCAGCTTTTTTAAATGTAGGATGAACATGTGATACTGGTTTCGTTCTAAAAACTATTCCTGTCAGTCGCTATTTGCACCTGTTTAAGATACCATTTAATCTCATTAAATTTTCTGACAGACCTTTCTTCTCCCTTCTCGGTTTTCCTATCTCCCGTCATTTGAATCCTAATTTCTTTAGTCCTGCCTGCACATCGGGATGGCTCATGAAGAGCTTCCACAGAAGACCGCTCCGATAATTTTCGATCATGACAGCGATGGGGCCTTGGTCTATAGCAAGATAACGTTGAGGATACCAATCGTCCGTTTCGCTGAAGGCATCGTAGAATCCGTAGGGACCGAAAAGTTTGTCGCCCATGTTGTAAAGATGACGCATGACTTGCAAGGAATATTCGGGTGTATAAACAATGGAAGAGAGGGCAGCGGTGGGCGAGATCACTCCGGCATCTTCCCGTTCGTTCGGTGCGTGGGCTGCGTATCCGTTCACGGAATAACTGGCTGTCAACCCCCAGCAGTCCGGACCGAATCCTTTGTAATGTTTCGGGTTGCGGATGCAGTAAGCGCGGTTGACGAGTGTAAGATTGCGCATCTCGTTAAAATAACTCGGGCAATATTCATCTTTTAATCCAACGGGATCGAGACCGAGGAATGAGTATTGTGCCCAAAACAACGGCCCGGCTTCAGTACCTTGATAACGAAGATGAAGTTCGATGCCTTCTACTTTATGCGGAGATACGATGGCACCGTTCTGCGCCCAGCCATCATGATAAACGGTAGCAGGTACTCCATGCGTAGGGGAAGCTGCTGCGAGGATATACATGATGAGACATTCATTATAGCCATGTACCGGGAAGTCCATGTCCCAGCCGTATTCAGGACTCCAATGCCAGTAAAGCACATTTTGATCCCCCCGGCGGTACCAGTTCCAGTCTACTTCACGCCAGAGCTTGTCGATTCTTGCTGCCAGCACTTTTTCTTGATTACTACCGTTGACGTAATATTGATGGACGGCAAGTAACCCCTGCATGAGGAAAGCTGTTTCCACCAAATCTCCGCCATTGTCTTTCTTCCCGAAAGGTTTTACCTTGCCGGTTGCCCCATACCACCAGTGTGGGGATGCTCCCTTGAAGCGGTCGGCACGTTCGAGGAAAGATACTATCTTTTCCATCCGTGTCCGTCCTTCGTCACGGGATATGTAACCACGGTCGATTCCGGCAAGAATAGCCATAATACCGAAGCCGCTCCCACCGGAAGTAACTACGTCCGGACCACCGGCAGGGTATATCCCGTCCATGTGGATACGTTCGGGCGCGAGTCCGCTGTTAGGTTCGGCACCGTCCCAGAAGTAACGGAAAGTTCTGCGTTGTACGGTGTCCAAAAGGGCATCCGTTGTGAGTGTATCGGCCGGTGAGGCTGACTCCTTCTGCCCGGCTTTCTTACTATTCCCGCAAGAGGAGATGCTAAGGAGCAGGAGGGCAGAGAGTATATAGATGTTTATTGACTTCATATGGTTAGTCTTAAAGGATGAATACTTTGGTTTAAAGGTAAAGAGGCTTTGAGTAGAACCTTCCTATGTTAAACATGGGGGTGTCTCACTGCGAAACATGGGGATGTTTCACTGCGAAACATGGGGATGTCTAACATGCTCTCCCTACGGGATAAATAGAGGAAGGTTGCGAGAAAGGCATCGAAGCACTACGATTAATACTATAGATGATTACAAGATCTTAAACAAAGCCGTTGCCTCTTTGCTTTCAGACACGGCTTTGTTCAAGATACGCCACTTCTCTATTTGGTTAATGTGAACTGCGCCAACTTGACATCCCGGCTGTTAGGTCCGATCATCACTTGGAAATCGCCCGGTTCGACTACGTATTTCAGGTCGTAGTTGTAGAACTTGAGCATCTCCGGGGAGATATTGAAGGTGACGGTCTGTGCTTCTCCGGGCTTCAGGAATATTTTCTGATAGCCTTTCAATTCTTTGACCGGACGGGTGACGCTTCCTACAAGGTCGCGGGTATACAATTGTACGACTTCCGTTCCGGGATATTCACCTGTGTTGGTGACGTTGACGGAGGCGGTAATCAAGCCTGTCATCGGCAGTTGATTGCTACTTAACTGCACATCGCTGAAAGAGAAAGTAGTATAAGACAATCCGTAGCCGAAAGGATAAAGCGGATCGTTGTCCACATCCAGATAGTTGGAACGGAACTTCTCGAACCATTTGCCGTCTTTCAGTGGACGTCCGGTGTTCTTGTGGGCATAATATAACGGTATCTGCCCAACGCTCTTCGGGAAAGTCATCGTCAGTTTGCCACCCGGAATGAAGCGTCCGAAAAGAACGTCACCGATGGCGTAAGCTGCTTCGCTTCCACCAAACCATACATTCAATATGGCAGGTACATTCGCTTGTTCCCAGTTCAAAATCAACGGTCGCCCGGTGAAAAGAACGAGAACGACAGGTTTGCCGGTAGCAACCAGGGCCTTTAACAGTGTCTGCTGCACATCCGGCAATTCCAGATTGGTACGACTGCTGCTTTCACCGCTCATCTCGGATGATTCGCCCAAAGCGGCCACGATGATGTCCGCCTTCTTTGCCGTAGCGAGTGCTTCGTCAAGCAACTGCTGGTCGGTACGGTTGTCACGGTGCAATGAACGGCCGAACATGGTGGCACGTTCCTCATAAGCTGCATCGGAAACGAGATTGCTGCCTTTGGCATAAAGCAGGTTGATGTTTGCTTCGGTTGTCATCAGCGGGAGGTACCAGGGTCCCCCTGGTTGGTTCAATGGCATCTCATCCATGCGGTTTACCATTTCGCGAAGACCTTCGATGAGTGAAGGAGACCGGTCGAGTACGGCAGTTACGCTCCAAGTTCCGGGCATGTTCGAACGTGTATCCGCCAACGGACCGATGACGGCAATTGTCCCTTGAAGGGGCAACGGCAATACCGGGTGCGGGCTATTGGCAGGCGCATCGTTCTTAAGCAAGACAAAGCTTTCTGCGGCAATACGACGTGCCACATCGCGATGTTCGCGGGTGAAGATGTCACGTGCGGGACGTTTCGGGTTGCAGTATTTATAAGGGTCTTGAAACAGCCCTAACTTGTATTTGGCTACCAAGATGCGGCGGCACGCCGTGTTGAGCGTCGTCATCGAGACTTTTCCTTCCTGAATGGATTTCTTTAAAGTGCTGACAAAGCCTTCGCTGACCATATCCATGTCTACACCGGCATTGATGGCGCGTGCGGTAACGGTTTGAAGATCACCGATACCATGATCCACCATTTCCATGGTGCCTGTATAGTCAGTAACGACAAAGCCGTTGAATCCCCATTGGTCGCGAAGCACGTCCGTCATCAACCATCTGCTGGCTGTGGCAGGAACACCGTCTACTTCATTGAAAGCTGCCATCACGCTGCCTACACCGGCTTCTATGGCTGCCTCGAAGGGAGGGAAATAATCGTTGTACATCCGTTGGCGACTCATATCCACGGTATTGTAATCACGTCCGCCTTCGGCAGCCCCGTAAAGAGCGAAATGCTTGACGCATGCCAGAATCTCGTCATCCCGTTTCAGTTGGTCGGAAAGTTTATTCCCTTGATAGCCTTTTACCATGGCTTGTGCGATGAGTGAGCCAAGGAAAGGATCCTCACCGGAACCTTCACTGACACGTCCCCACCGAGGGTCACGGCTGATATCCACCATCGGACTGAAAGTCCAGGAGATACCATCAGCACTGGCTTCGATGGCTGCAATGCGTGCGGACTCCTCGATTGACTTCATGTCCCAAGTGCAGGAGAGTCCCAATGGGATGGGGAAGATGGTTTCGTAGCCATGAATCACATCCAACCCGAAGATGAGGGGAATGCCCAGACGGCTATTCTCTACTGCGAGTTTCTGTACGTCACGGATGCGCTCTACCCCCGTCAGGTTGAGGATACCTCCTACTTCACCGCGTTTTATCTTTCCGGCGATGTCACTACTTTTGGCTTGTCCGGTTACTATTTCTCCGGTGACGGGAAGATTGAGCTGCCCGATCTTTTCATCTACAGTCATGCGCTTTAGTAGGGCATCGACAAAACGATCCATGTCCAGCGGTGCGTTTTGTGCCTGTAGAGCTGTCATTCCAAGGAAAGTGACAGTCAACAGGGAAGTAATTCGTTTGAATAATTTCTTCATATCGGTAATGGTTTAATTTGTTTTGGATGGTCAATAGTCGGGGTTCTGTACCAATACCCCTTTCGACTTATCGATTTCTGTCTGTGGCAATGGCAACAACGCATTCTTCGGTTGATAGTTGACCTTGCCTGCTGCGTGAAGAACTTCTTCGGCTATCCCCCATCGTACCAGATCATAGAAGCGGTCGAATTCCATGCCAAGCTCGACGCGGCGTTCATGCCGAATAGCATTCCGTAAGACGTTCTGATCCATCGATTCCACTTTCGGTAATATGTTCGGGTTATTACCACGTGCCCGTGCGCGTACCATCTCGAGGTCGGCATTTGCTTCACCCGTCTTACCTAACTCATTGGCTGCTTCGGCTGCCATTAGGACAACGTCTGCATAGCGGATCAGGCGGATGTTTACCCAAAATCCTTTGTTGGTGAATTCGCGACGTAAAGCGGGGTCGGTATAGGCTTTCTTGTTGAAAGCATATCCCATTGCCTGCGAAACGGGTGATTCGCCATAAGGCGTGTTTGTATTTTCGGGAGTGATGGGATCACTGTCGCTTTTACGGAAATAGAGTAGGGTGGCATCCCGCCGGGGATCTCCCGGTTCGTAAGCGTCATAGAGATTCTTGGTTGCCATGTTCCAACCCCAGCCCAAGTCCCATTGATCTGCTCCACGGACACCTTGTACTTCGGCAAACTGGCTTCCTATCTTGTCACTCTGTGGCATGGCGGCCGTTGCGGCACATTGAAGCTCGAAGATAGAACCACCGGAGTTTTCGCCTTCATCGGTGAATATCTTATCATACGAAGTGTTGAGGTTGTAAAGGCCGGAAGACATGACGTCATTTGCTGCTACGTAGAGGCTGTCCCAGTTGTTGCGCATCATAAATGTACGGGCATGTAGCGAACGGGCGGCTCCCCATGTGAGGCGGCCTAGGAATTCGCTGCTCCATTGTCTGGGAAGTGTTGATTCGGCACCGGAAAGGTCTTTGTCGATCTGTTCGTAAATCTTTTCGGCTTCCACCTTGGGCAGGTTGGCATCCGAAGCCTCGTTCACTTTAAAAGTAATCAACGGTACTTCACCAAATGCACGCACCAAGTTGAAATAACCGTAAGCGCGGAAGAACATGGCTTCGCCCCTGTTCCGACGGTCGTCTTCGGTCAACTTTCCGGTAGCTTCTGTTTGTTCTATCGACTCCAGAATGTCATTGCACTGGAAGATGACGGCATAATTCTGGCTCCAATAAGCTCCGAGCAGGCCATTGGTGGGAGTATAGACGAAGTCGTCGTACATTTCGGCAACGTCCGATCCGTCACTGCTCGTGCTGCCTTTTTCGGCATCTTCCGAACGGAAGCTTTGTATGGCGAAGGCGGGAGTGCCTGCGGTTATATTGAAGTTACGCATCATGGTATAAACGTTGTAGATTTTTCCGTTTACCAATGCATTTGGATTATCATCCTCCGTGAACTGTCCCTGCGGACTGCGGTCGAGGAAGTCGTTACAGGAGGTCAGGAATATAGAAAGCAGAAGGAAAAGTCCTGCTCCCGACACCTTACTCATAGAGTGGGGAGAAGAGATGCTTCTCTTTATTATGGTTCTTAGTAATTGAATGGCTGTCTTCATAAAATCGAATTTTTAATAGTTATATTAATTAAGGTGGACCCTTTATCCCCTTAGAACGTCACATTGATTCCGAATGTATATATTGCCGGTACGGGGTAAGTTCCATTATCCGAACCGAACGCAATGGCCGATCCGCCGATTTCAGGTGTGTAGCCCGTGTTATGCTTCCACGTTTTCAGGTTCTGGGCATTGAAATAGACTCTCAAAGCCTGTAAGCGTATTTTGGCTATCAGGGTCTGATCGAACGTATAAGCCAGTTGCAGGTTACGGATACGGAAGAAACGTCCGCTTTCGATGTAATATTCCGAGTTTTCCCGGTTGATGGCATGCTTCGTATTCAACAACGGCTGGCTGTTTGAAGTTCCTTCACCGTGCCAGCGGTCGAGCCTTTGCTCCATGTAGTTGAATTGGGCGAAGTTGTAGTTGTCCCAAGTACGGTAAATCTGATTGCCGCCTTGTCCCATCATCTCGATACTCAGATCCCAGTTCTTGTAACTCACGCCCAAAGTCATTCCGTAGGTGACGTCCGGTGTCGGATCGCCTATCATGGTACGGTCTTCCGGAGTGATCTTTCCGTCTCCGTTCACATCGGCAAATTTCAGGTCACCGGGGGTGACGGTTGCCAGTGTATTTTTCGGTGAAGCTTCGATGTCTGCCGGACTTTGGTAAACACCATCGACCTTGTATCCGTAGAAGTACCCGATGGGATAACCTGCCATTGTATAACTTTGATTCTTATCACCGGCAATAATGGAATATCCCTCTTGTACGAGGCTTTTTACTTTATTGCTGATGGTTGTCAGGTTGGCACTGACGGAATATCCCCAATCACCGATCTGATCGCGCCATGTAGCTGCCAGTTCAACACCGCTGTTGCGAATCTCGCCCAAGTTTCCGATGCCGGGGATGGTACCGGATATTCCGGGTACTTTAGCCAGTAAGTCTTTGGTATTCTTCTTATAGAAGACACCTTCCAGGTGCAGGCGGTTACGGAACATGTTGGTTTCGAAGCCGGCTTCCCATGCCTCTACTTTTTCCCAACGCAGGTTCGGGTTCGGCAGGTAGGCCAGTTGGTAACCCGGGTAGATGATAGAGGGCTTGCCGAAGACGGCAGAGTACGCATTTTCAAGTAACGGTTCAGCCGGATAAGCTGTATCCAGATTCTGGTTTCCTAATGTTCCCCATGAACCTTTCAATTTTAACATGTCCAGCCAGCTGATATCTTTCATAAATTCTTCTTCCGTCATCAACCAACCCGCACCGATGGAGTAGAAGTTCTGCCACTGGTTGCCGGTATATGAGAATGCCGATGAACCGTCACGGCGGAAAGAACCGTTGAGCAGATATTTGCCTTTATAGTTGTAGATTACACGCGCCAGCATGGATACGGTAGTGCGTTCCCACTGGGTACTTCCGTTTGTGGCGGTTGCTGCATCGCCGATGCTGACAAACCACTTGTCGGAGTTGTCCGGTATAACCAGACCTACACCTTGTTTGCGCGCTCCGTCCAATCTGCTTAGGGAATTATAATAGGTGGTGAAGCCGGCTGTCGCAGTCAGATTGTGTGCGCCCTCTCCGAAGCTGTTGCTATAAGTGACAACATAGTCACTTTGTACTTTCGTCTCATCTTGCTTGAACTGGCTGATTTCCGTCTTTCCGGTTCCCAGGGTGGCTACGTTACCCGATACGGTCGGGTCGTACACTTTAATGATCGGAGTATAAGTCCGGCCGTTGTTAGTTCCGTAATCCATAGAGAAGGTCGCACGGGCTGTGAAGTGTTTCAGGAAGTTCAGCTCACCGTACACGCTTCCCGAAGCACGATAGTTCTCAGCTTTGGTGGTATTGGCTTTCAATTCGACATCGACCATCGGGTTGTTCATCTGTGCCTTCTGGAATTCCGGCAATGCGGTGTATAAACCGTATTCATTATTATAGACCGGTGCTACCGGGGTGGTGCGGATAGCTCCCAATACCTGTTTGGCATCTGCCGGCAATGTTCTGGCACCATTGAATTGGAAGCCGACTTTAAAGTTGTCCGTTACTTTGAATTCATTGCTGGCATTGATTGTCACTTTATTGAATTTCTCATGCTTTATATTTCCTTGTTCATAGGAATAACCTACGCCCAAATAGAAGCTATGTTTTTCCGAAGCTCCGGTGATGCTGATGTTATTGTTCGTGATAAAGCCTGTTTGGAAGATTTCGTCCTGCCAATCAGTATTTGCAGTCCACGGTGTGAAGTCAAAGAGGGGAGTCTCTTCATTGGTAAGTTGCTCGTTGTACAATTCTTTGAATTGTCCGGCATCTACCATGGCAATCTTATCCACCACCGATTTCCATCCGAAAGAAGTATTGATGTTTACTCTCGTCTGTCCTTCTTTTGCCTTTTTGGTGGTAATAATGATAACACCGTTTGCACCGCGTACACCGAAAATTGCTAATGATGACGGGTCTTTCAGGATCTCCATTGATTCGATATCTTCCGGATTCAGGAAGTTGATGTTGTCGTTGAAAAGCCCGTCCACTATGTACAAGGGCTTATATCCGTTGATAGAGTTAGTTCCGCGGATACGTATTTCCGGATCATCTCCGGCACGTCCGTTGTTGACGATTTGTACACCGGCAATCTTACCTTGTAAGGAAGAAAGTGGGTTGGTAGAGGGCTTGTTGGCTATCTCTTCCCCTTTGATATTGGTGATGGAGCCGGTTAAGTCGCGCTTTTTTGCGCTACCGTATCCGATGACAACTGTCTCTGCCAACATTTGCGAATTGTCTTGAAGCACTACATTGATGACAGTTTGTTGCCCCACGCGGATATTTTGTTTTTCCATACCTACATATGAGAACTCAAGTACATCCTCCGGTGTTGCCGAGATTGAATATTTACCGTCAAGATCAGTGATAGTGCCACTTGAAGTGCCTTGTATGAGAATCGAAGCTCCGATCAGAGGTTCGTTTTGCGAATCGGTCACCGTTCCCGTCACCGTCTTTGTTTGTGCCAATACGGATGAGGCAGTCAGTAACAGACAGACTAGGGCAAGGATGCTCCTTAGCCGGAAAGATTTCTTCTCTTTCAGAAGAGATTGGATAGGTTTAGGTCTCATTGCATTAAATTTTATTATTACATGAACTATTATTGAATACATCTATATGCCGGCAACGGTATCTGATGTCGGTCAAATTATTAAAAGGAACAAATGAGTAGTAAAAAAGATTAGAATGAGTGTGTTAATACCGGAATTTAACATTTGCTTTCGGGAAAGTGATTCGTGGGTACAACGAATTAGATAAGATGCTCAATCGTACCTTAATATGATAATGCAATTCCGTGGATGGAAACTCACCCGGATTAGGTAAGCGCGAGTTTAAAGTAATGTAAGAAAAGAGAATTATTCCATGTAGCAAGGCAGTACCTTTTGGGCTGTTTTCATGCAATGCAACACTTCCTTTTTAGTTCCGTTGAAAGGACCTGATTTTTCTATTTTCAGTGTAGACATGGCTGCGGCAAACTTTCCGGCTTCTTCAATGCTTGCCCCTGCTGCCCGTTGATACAGATAGCCGATGGTATAGGTGTCTCCGCACCCTGTTGCATCTGTCACCACGCTCGGCTTATATGCCGGTATCTGATAGAATTTCTTACCATCGAAGATGACTGAGCCCATGCTGCCGAGGGTCAGCAGGACTTCCTTTACACCCCATTCATGAAGTTTGTGAGCAGCGTCTGTTACGTTGTTGTGACCTGTCAATACCTCCATCTCATGTTCGTTGACTTTTAGGAAGTGGATGTATTTCAGTGCTTCTTTTTTCTCTTCCCAGTCCACGGGATAGACATGGGTATTCCGGACTTTACGTAGATATCCTTGTGAATCGACAGCTACAAGGCCTTTGCCGGATAGGTGTTTTATGACATCTGTTGCAAAATCGTCTGCCAATAGAGATCCCAAATGAAAGATATCTGCTTCTATGTCGGTTAATTGTTGGGCAGAGAAAGGGTTGGCTTTTGCCAGCACTCTCTGTTTACGGTCATCGGGGTTATCACCGTATATGTTTTCAAAATAAACAGAGTGTTCGCTAGGCAGAGCCATTACATCAATCCCCTTGCTACGCATTTTCTCGACTACGTGCATTTCACTCTCTCCTAAAGCTGTAACGAGTCCATAATCGGCATCTTCAAATCGATGGATAGCGTACGAACAATAAAAAGCCGTTCCCCCCGGCATATATACCGTTGTTTGGGGAGTAACTACTTTATCCAAGGTGATGTGGCCAATACAGCAAAGGGCATGTCTCTTCATCTTACTATTTTTTGTTTACAATGAAAAAGCCTCCAAGATAGTTTTCTTGAAGGCTTTTATGTTTTGTGCGGCTGATAGGACTCGAACCTACACGTCGCGAGACACCAGATCCTAAGTCTGGCGCGGCTACCAATTACGCCACAGCCGCAAAACATAGTGGCTAATTTTTCTTTAGCGGTGCAAAGATATAGATAATTTTTATTCTGCCAAAAGAATGTGTGACAAAAGTGATTATTTCAATAATTTGCGTGCTTTTTCTATGATGCTATCCAGCCCGTTACTTTCGTCCCATTGGCTTATGTCGACCTTAATGTCTGGATCGATGCCCCATTCGATATGGTTCATGTCGCGGTCGAAATGTGGGCTGGCGGAGAAACGAACTGTCCATCCGTTGGGGAGTTCCGAGGAAAACGGCATCCCGGAACCACCTCCGGTTGTATCACCTATGATTAGTACATTTGGCAGGCAACGCATATGGTTCACAAAATCATTTGTTGCACTGTAAGAATGCCGGTTGGTAAGTACAGCTACTTTTTTTTGCCAGCGTATGTTTGGAGAGGGTTCCAGATAAATCGCATATGGCTCTGAAAAGTCATTATGGCCGGGGCCTGTTTTATGTTGAATGTATCCTGTCAGTACTTTTTCATTGGTAAATCTGGATGCTATTTTAGCCGAATTTGTAGCAGTGCCCCCAGTGTTCTGTCGGACATCGATGATCAGTCCGTCACAACCGGAAAAATAGGTGAGTATTTCGTCCAGTTCCAAGTTGGTGACGGTGCTTGAAAACTTTTCATAATAAATGTAGCCGATGTTGTCATCCAGTATTTTGTATTTAAATCCTGCTTTTTCCAAATAATCGTTGCCAAGGTAGTGCCTGTTGGTTAATAAAGATTGGGTAAAGTTCAAGGGATATTCCGTCCAATAATCAAAGTTGGATTGATTACTTTCCGAAGTAAGGTTTACATGTCCGTCCCTAAGTTCATATAACATATTATTAAGGACATAAAATAGATCTTCATCATCCATCTCGCGAGAAATGTATTTGCGATAGTCTGCTCCGATTCTTTCCCAATCTATTCCCTTATATTCTAGAAAACAATATTTTTCATCAATCAGCTTCCATAGTTGATTGAAGTTGCCTTCCGGATCGTCAGTAAACTTTTCCTCTCTGATACATCCGTTAAATCCTATCAGAATACTCAAAAGTATACCCCACAGGGTCGCCCTGTATATGATAAACTTCTTTCTTATGCCTTTTTCTTTCATAATTCTTCCTTCTCTCTTCTTTTCAGTATGCTCTGATTGCCGCTGGTAGTGGCGTTCCCTGCTTATTGAAAATTCTGTAAAGGTCTTTAACGAATCCTACCATAAATACGTGAGAATAGGTATGTGTCTTAATTCCATTCACATCAGACTGTTGCAAATCTGCTACATAACTTATTCGCATCTTTGTATAACGGATTGGGAAATCGATGGATAACCATTGTCTTACCGAAGGCTGATTGTGGAGTGATGTAAAGCGGACAACTCCGCTTGAATTTCCCAAAGTGAATATTTCGTAATAGGACTGCCCATAGTGCGGAGAAAACATGATGCCCAGTACTGGTAGATTGACCTGATAACGTAAAGTTAGCGGGTATTTATTGATTTTCGTATGCCAGATAGCCATGCCCGAAGCATCCAGATTGATAAATGCCCGGGCAGAAGCAGGATTATTCGTATTGCGGAGGTTGTATACAAAGCCACCGTTTATATCTGCCAAGGCTCCGGCAAGTAACTTAAAGTTTTCCGTGATGCGAAACTGATAATGTAAACCATAATTCCAATTTACCAATCCTGCGAAAGTATTGTTGTTGTCGGCTCTATTATGTGTGTATCCGATGTTTGCCTGGAAAAGATTTTGTACAGACACGTTACCGTCAAAGAACTTTGTCATTCGCATGCTCTCATGGGAAATCCGAAAATCGATACCTTTGTATTCCTGTGGAGATAAATAGGTATCGAACAAATTCGTATATCCGATTCCATACATCGTGGTCCGAGTTATGTAACGGTTAGCTTGCAGCGAATCCGATTGGGCTGTTACTTGGTTGCAGATGTACATCAGACAATATGCGAACCATCCTATTTTTAGTACTACTCTTCTTTTCATCGGCATGATGGCATATTGTCGTATGTACTCGTTTGATTTTTAGAATAACTTCATCTGTCCGGTGAGTTCGTCTAAAATATCTCCTTCACTTTTTCCATGATCCGGATCAAGAATTTCTGACTCTTCTTCCCTTTCTTCTTCCTCTTTAGTTTCGGCAGGTTCCGGGAAGCGGGTCGGCTCCAGTTCGTTGACCGTCTCTATAGTATACGTTGTGATGCGTTTCCCCTTGGCTTTATAACCTTTGACGGCAATAAACTCTTCAGCATCTATTATCATTGTTTCACGGAAACTGTCATGACCACCGAAGATAATTTCAAACCTAGGATAATATTCGTCTGTAAGCAGGATCAGCCGGGTTGCTTTATTGTCCCCTAGGTAATTCTGTTTGCGAGACGTGTTTTCAAAACAGAAACGTTTCAAGTAAGGGTAATTTTGCTGGTCTGCATCGTACAGCACAGCTGTCCATACCTTATTCGGATCGAACTTCTCGACGATGCTTACATTGCTTTCATAATGGTTGCTCACATCGAAGCTTGTGGTGTAGAATTCGCCCGTATTAAGTACAACCAGAATAGTGTCGTCGCTTTGGAACTCTCCCAAATATTCACCACGACCGTCATAATTGAGTCGTAATACATCCCTGTCAAACCAGACCTTTCGTCCTCCCAATGTAGATCCGCCTCTCTGCTTAAGGGCGATTTTGTGTACAGGCAGCCGGGTGAGGATCACTCCTTGTGCCTGCCGTCCTTTGATGCTGATTTCACTGAAATCGCGTTCAAAGATGATGCGTCTTACACGTGGATTAGGTTTCAGCGTTACTTTGATGATTTCAGCTTCACCGTTCGGATTGGCACTAAAATAGCTGATTCTGGATTCGAGTGTACCCAGTGTTACATCATATTCGCGATCGCGGACAATGGAAGTAACTGCAAAACGTTTAATATAGGTCGTACCCTCTAATCCGTCCCGATAAGTTACATTATAAATCGTTCGTTTATCATTCTTCTTGAAAACGTTGACATACAATACGTTTTTGCCGATAAACTTTTTCTCGGCAACAGGAGTGATTATGTATTTCCCATCTCGATAGAAGATGATTACATCGTCCAAATCCGAGCAACAAGCTACAAACTCGTCTTTCTTTAAGGAAGTCCCGATGAATCCTTCCTCCCGGTTGATGTAAAGCTTTTCGTTGGCTTCTACAACTTTAGTTACTTCGATGGTGTCGAAATTACGTAACTCGGTGCGTCTCGGGAAGTTCTTTCCGTATTTTTCTTTCAGCATCCGGTACCATTCGATGGTATAATCCACAATATTAGCCAGATGATTATCTATTTCGGTTACTTCACCTTTGGTTTTAGCTATAAATTCATCTGCTTTATCTGAGTTGAATCGAAGGATACGTCCCATTTTGATTTCCATCAGTTTAAGGATATCCTCTTTGGTCACTTCTCTTATAAATTGTGGATAGAAAGGTGTCAGGCGGTCGTCAATATATTCGCAGGCTGCATCCATATCTTTGGACTCTTCAAATTCGATATCCTTATAGATGCGTTCTTCAATAAATATCTTTTCGAGTGAAGCGAAATGCAGGTTTTCCAGCAATTCGCTTTTACGTATCTGAAGTTCCTGACGTAATAAATGCAAGGTGTTGTCTGCTGATTTCTTTAACACATCGCTGATGGTTAAGAAATGTGGTTTGCGGTCGTCAATCACGCAACAATTGGGAGATATGCTCACTTCGCAATCTGTGAAAGCATAGAGCGCATCGATCGTTTTGTCCGATGAAGTTCCTGGCGCCAGATGGATTAGAATCTCAACATTGGCAGAGGTGTTATCATCTACTTTGCGTACCTTGATCTTTCCTTTGTCAACTGCTTTTAATATCGAATCGATTACCGATGAGGTTGTTTTGCCATAAGGTATTTCGGTGATAGCCAGAGTCTTGTTATCTATCTTATTGATTTTAGATCGTATCTTTACCGATCCGCCACGTTCTCCGTCATTATATTTGGATACATCGATGGATCCTCCGGTAGGAAAGTCCGGATAAAGTTTGAAAGATTCTCCTTGAAGATATTGTACGGAAGCATCACACAATTCATTGAAGTTATGCGGCAGTATTTTGGAAGAAAGTCCTACGGCGATACCTTCCACTCCTTGTGCAAGCAATAGAGGGAATTTTACTGGCAAGGTGACCGGCTCTTTGTTTCGCCCGTCGTAAGAGAGTTTCCATTCCGTCGTTTTCGGATTGAAGACAACATCCAGAGCAAATTTGGAAAGACGTGCTTCGATGTAACGTGGGGCGGCTGCACCATCTCCGGTAAGAATATTACCCCAGTTGCCTTGACAGTCAATTAATAAGTCTTTCTGCCCCAATTGTACCAATGCATCCCCGATCGATTGGTCACCGTGCGGGTGGAATTGCATGGTATGTCCCACGATGTTGGCCACCTTGTTGTAACGTCCGTCATCCAATCTCCTCATAGAGTGAAGGATGCGGCGTTGTACAGGTTTCAAACCATCGTTTATATGGGGTACGGCACGTTCCAGAATCACGTACGAAGCATAATCCAGAAACCAGTTCTGGTACATACCTGTGAGTTGATGTTTTACGCTTTCGTTATGTGAGTCTGCCGGTTTATAGTCAGAATGTCCTTCGTTCCCTTCCGGGAGTTCTTTATCCAAATCGTCTTTTGGTGCTTCAAAATCTTCACTCATATTTGTTCGGGAATTGTCTGTTCAAGATTGACCGATTTTCTCAGTTGCAGGCAAAAATACGAATTTTCTCGGGAAAAAGATGCAAATGATTCTAAAAAACAAGTGCTATCATGAATTCGACCGGCAGTTTAATCTGTAAAGGGTATAGGCTCAATTAAAGAAATTTATGTATTCTGTGTAACGTAAAAAGCGTAAAGTAAAAAAGATAGGGTCTTGACTTCTATCCGGAAGTGGTAAATAAGATAAATTAATATCCCCATTACTCTACTTAATAAGATAAATGGCTATCTTTGTGGCACTTTTTAGCTAAATAATGATTTCAATTTAATTAAGATACAACAAAAAATGGCACAAGAAGACGTTTTTAAGAAACTCGTATCGCATTGCAAAGAATATGGTTTTGTGTTTCCTTCAAGTGATATCTATGACGGATTAGGAGCTGTATACGATTACGGGCAGATGGGTGTTGAACTCAAAAATAATATTAAGAAATACTGGTGGGACAGCATGGTGTTGCTGCACGAGAATATTGTCGGTATCGATTCTGCTATCTTTATGCATCCTACTATTTGGAAGGCTTCTGGTCATGTCGATGCTTTCAACGACCCGTTGATTGACAATAAAGATTCTAAAAAACGCTACCGTGCAGATGTGTTGATCGAAGATCAGCTTGCTAAATACGACGATAAAATAAATAAAGAAGTAGCCAAGGCTGCCAAGCGGTTCGGTGATGCTTTTGATGAGGCGCAATTCCGTAGTACTAACGGTCGTGTTTTGGAGCATAAGGCTAAAAGAGATGCCCTTCACGAACGTTTTGCAAAAGCTTTGAATGACAATAATCTTGAGGAACTTCGCCAGATAATTGTTGATGAAGAAATCGTGTGTCCTATTTCCGGCACCAAGAATTGGACGGAAGTACGTCAGTTCAACTTGATGTTCTCTACTGAAATGGGTTCTACTGCCGATGGCTCTATGAAGATTTACCTTCGTCCGGAGACGGCTCAGGGTATCTTTGTAAACTATCTTAATGTTCAGAAAACTGGTCGTATGAAAGTTCCTTTCGGAATTGCACAGATCGGTAAAGCTTTCCGTAATGAGATTGTTGCTCGTCAGTTCATCTTCCGTATGCGTGAGTTTGAACAGATGGAAATGCAGTTCTTCGTTAAACCGGGCACTGAACTCGAATGGTTCAAGCTGTGGAAAGAAACCCGTTTGAAATGGCACAAAGCGCTTGGTTTTGGAGATGACCATTACCGTTATCACGATCATGATAAATTGGCTCATTATGCCAATGCTGCTACCGATATTGAATTCTTGATGCCATTTGGTTTTAAAGAAGTGGAAGGAATTCATTCGCGTACAAACTTCGACCTTAGCCAACATGAGAAATTCTCAGGCAAAAGTATCAAGTACTTCGATCCGGAATTGAACGAATCCTATACTCCGTATGTTATTGAAACCTCTATTGGCGTAGACCGTATGTTTCTTAGCATCATGAGTGCAGCATATTGTGAAGAGCAGTTGGAGAATGGCGAAAGCCGGGTTATTCTGAAACTACCGGCAGCACTTGCTCCTGTGAAATTGGCTGTAATGCCATTGGTTAAGAAAGATGGACTACCCGAAAAGGCTCGTGAGATAATTGATGATCTTAAATTCCACTTCCATTGCCAGTATGATGAAAAAGACAGCATCGGCAAGCGTTATCGCCGTCAGGATGCTATTGGTACTCCTTATTGTGTGACTGTCGATCACCAGACGCTGGAAGATAATTGTGTGACATTGCGTAACCGCGATACCATGCAGCAGGAGCGTGTGGCTATCTCTGAACTGAATAATATTATTGCTGACAGAGTAAGTATAACTTCGCTTTTGAAAACTTTACAATAAAACCTTGACGAATGAATAAAAAAATCTATTTATTACCCATCTTATTGTTCGTGTTAGCACTGACTTCTTGTGAAGAAACGAAGGAAGTGAGTAAGTACGATAACTGGCAGTCGCGAAATGATGCGTTTATAGACTCTTTGAGAAGTGTATATGATCAAGGGACAGTAGACAAAGATGGACGAAAACTGGAACGCTTTGCTCTTCTTACCGCTCCTGATAATTATATTTATTATAAGGTTTTGGATCCGGTAACAGGGACTCCCACTGAAAATAATCCTTATGAATATATCGAAGGATATGAGAAGTCTGATATTCGTCCATTGTATACGGATACTGTGAATGTATATTACAGAGGAACGCTCATTAATGGTGAATACTTTGATGGTTTCAAAGGACCTAATCCTACGGTTTTTGATCGCCCGATCCGTGTTGGGGTTAGTGGACTTCTTGGAGGATCGACAGGAGTTGTGGTCGGTTGGACTGAAGTATTGCAACGGATGACAGTGGGGGCCCGATGGAAAGTATTTATTCCTTGGGAATATGCTTATGGTTCCAGTAGTCAGACCGGATCTGGTGATGGCGTGGATATTCCTGCTTATTCTGCATTGATTTTCGATATGCAATTGTATAATATAGATAACGCGAGTTCAAATAGCTTGGAAGTGGAAGAAGAATAGATTTATTATTTATACGATTTTACAGCCTGTCCCTTTTTTCCATAAAAGGAACAGGCTGTATTTTAATATGGCAGTTATGTAAAGGATGACGTTATGGTCAATCAAAAGGTGCCTGCCAATTCTCGTCTTGATAGGCATCAAAGCACATTTTAATTTGTTTCTTATTATTCTTTTCTTCTGCCAATGGCGGAATCTCATCCAAAGAGAAATATCTGCTTTCTATGGTTTCTATATTGGGCTGGAAACTTCCGCCTTCTATTTCACAAAGCACAAACACTTTGCAGACATTATAAGCATAAGCTGGTTGATTGTGGAGATTCCTGTCTTGCAAGGCAATGATTCGTATGGCTTTTACATCCAGTCCTGCTTCTTCCTTCACTTCCTTTTCCGTGTTTGTCTTGATAGTCTGGTTCACATCAACCCAGCCACCGGGTAAAGACCAGAACCCCGATTTCTCTTTAACTAACAATATCTTTCCTCCTTTGAAGATTGCTGCTCGTGTGTCCAGCTTAGGAGTCTGAAACCCCGTTTCATTACAGAATAAAGTTTTTACTTTATCCAATGGTAGTCCACTTTGTCTGCTGATGATTTCAGCAGCTATTTCACGGATTCGTTCAAACCGTTCTAGGTCGAAAGGGTCTTTAGAGTAAGTCACCCCTGCCTGTCCGATAAATTGTAATTCTTTGGCCCAATCCAGCCAGATTAATTGGTTTGCGTTATTCATATGTTAATGTTTTACTTCTCAAATATAGGGATAAAATGATGTCAATGTAATTATTTGCTTGATTTTCTTTCATATTAAATTCTTTCATCTTATTTTTGTATGCATTCCTTTGCGATGAACTCGATGAAGCTCTTAGCTAAAGATCATGAAGCACAATAAATACATTATGATATGGAAAAACTATTTTTGATTCTGTTCGCCATTTCCGGATTGCTTTTCGGATGTAATGGAAGTGATGAAGAACCTATTCCTCCTCGGGATACGGATGTTTCTTTGTTTAACAAGGAAGCAAAAGCTGTGGTTTACATGGACTATCTTGATAATAATTTGACAATTTATATGTGGGACGGTACTCCGGTTGCTTACGTTGACAATAAAGAAGATATCTACCTCTTTAATGGTCATTTTTTTGGATGGTATGCAAACGGGATAGTTTATGATAAAGAAGGTTATGCCGTTTTTGCCCGAGAAGGGGTTGTTAGAGGGGAGATTAAGATGGATAATCCATCTACTGAAAGCACGGCTAAGGGAGCTAAGAAGGATAAACCTGCCCCAAAGGAAAAGTCATCTAAACCGGATACTCCAAAATTGAAGGATGAATGGAAGGTAATCGTGCCCCCATTTGACGAACTTTTCCAAATTGAAGTTACTTTGTATGATCAAGGAAGAGATGCCATCGCTTATATAGATTACGGTGATAACATGACAATTTATATGTGGGATGGTACTCCCGTAGCTTATTTGGAAGAGAATGAAGGTGTTTATCGTTTCGATGGTCGTTTCCTCGGATGGTATGAAGATGGCATCGTTTATGATAAGGAAGGGTATGCTGTAGCAGCACGAGAAGGAACCTTGAAAGGTGAAATTTCTATGGTAACTCCGTTGCCGGCTTCTCCCAAAGAGGAGAAAAAGGGTAAGCCGGATAAAGGAGTAAAGGAGTCTAAACCGGTACTTCCTCAATTTGAAAATAGCTGGAGTAAGACCTCGCTTACTGATTTTTTTCTGTCTGAATAAGCGTAAGCGAAAAGCTGAATAAAAAGTTTACTTGACTAAAAATGGCGTTGGGCAACGTATTAACGAATGCGTGTCCAACGTTTGTATTGGAAGTTATCCAAGAAGTCAATGATCCTGTCTTTTTCAACCGATGCGCCAACATGTTCTCTTTGAATATTTCTAGGCTTACATCTTTCTGCTATTGTAATACACTTGATTACCGCTTTCATCCATATTACCCTTTAAGATGGGAGGAGAAAAAAAGGATATTTGAAAGCGAGAATGAAAAATAGCTAGTGGAGAGTGCCCCTATATCTTGAAAACTTCTAGTTCTGTACAAGCCTGTATCTATTGGGAACAATGCCTGTAAGTTTTTTGAACCAATGACTGAAATATTGTACACTTGGGTATCCCAGCTTTTCTGTAATCATGCTAACAGTGTTATCTGAATTGAGTAACATCTTTTTAGCCTTGTCCAACCGTTTCAACTGGTAATATTCATAAATGTCTTTTTCGCTTTCAAATTTTAGTAAGTCATTGAAGTAATGAGGGGATAATTGGAGGATATCAGCACAATATTCAGCTGATGGAGTGTGGTTGTTTTTTGATTTACCAGAAAGAATATATTGATCAAGTAGTATGTCTGTTTGCTTAATTATTTCTTTACTGGCTTCACTGCGTGTAATAAACTGGCGCTCATAGAAACGTGTACAATAATCTAAAAGCAGCTCGATGTACCGTGAAATCAGTGTTTTACTATGGCAATCTATTGCATGGCGAAGCTCTTCCTCAATGCTTAGTAGGCATTCTATGACTTTTTTCTTTTCCCGTTGGGAAATGTGGAGTGCTTCATCTATCTTGTAAAAAAAGAATGAGTAATTATTTATATGTTCTCCTAACGAAGTTTGAGTAAGCAAATCCGGGTGGAATGCCAGTAACCAGCCTTTTGTGGGAAATGCTTTACTCTTGCCTATTTTGATAGACTCTCCCGGCATGAGAAAGACCAATGATGCGTTGGAGTAATCATAATACTTTCGTCCAAACAAGAACTCTTCAACTTCACCTTCTATTATAAGAACAGTATAAAAGTCAAATTTAATGGTCTGCTGTTCCAAGCTGGCTTTTGACAGGTCGATAGCACTTGCTAATGGATGAAGCGTTTTACAGCCGAGGCAACAATTACATTGATGGACGGTTTCTATGTTCAATATTTTTTCTTTCATAAGAATATCTTACTTTCTATGAAGATAAGTTGTTCTAATCAAATTGATACTCCTTTTCTTATATTGGTAATCAAGGGTATAATAACTGTAAATTTGTGATTTACAAGTCTTAATGCGTCATACATTATTTAGCATCCTATATTCATTGGGTGAACAGCCTACATTCTTTTTAAATAGTCGTGAAAAATGTTGGGCGTACTGGAACCCCAATCCATAAGCAATTTGGGATACAGGTAACTGGGTGTTAAGTATTCTTTCCTTAGCCATATCTATCAGCTTGGATATAATGTATTGTTGAGCATTTTTTCCTGTTTCCTTTTTTATTAAATCACCGAAATAATTGGGAGACAAACAAACTTTATCTGCAAAATATCTCACAGTCGGGAAGCCGTTTACTTCGGCATTACTTCCTGTAAAATAATCGTTCAATAGATTTTCGAATTGAACGACAACGTCTTTGTTGACTTTAGCACGGGTATTGAATTGCCGTTCATAGAAGCGCATGCAATAGTCGAGCAGTAATTCGATATTTTTGGCAATTAATGTCTTGGTATGTTTGTCTACGGCATGTCCTAATTCAATACGGATTTTATCAAGGCAATCAATGATTATTTGCCTTTCTTCATCGGACACATGTAGTGCTTCGCTCACTTCATAAGAGAAAAAAGAATATTGTTTGATGTTTTGCCCCAGTGAAGTGCCTCGTATTAAGTCCGGGTGGAAAACAAGACCTAAAGAAGAAGGCTTGACGCCTTCTTTCAATTCAATGCCGATGACTTGGTTAGGAGCCATACATACCACTGTGCCTTCCTGATAATCATATTGTTTTTTCCCATATTTGAGGTCGCCACATTTGGTATGTTTTAAAAATAAAGAATACACTCCCATGTTAATTCGAACATGGTTGGGATGTTGGGTTGCTTTGGTTAAATCTACCACTGCAACCAAGGGATGCAGGGTTTCCAATCCATAAAATTTATTGTATTGATCTACGGTATCAATTTTTATAATCTCATCCATCTTATATTATGTCTAAGTTGTTGAACTGTAGCAAAGATATAAATAAAAATCATACTTGTTTCATATGGTATGCCGAATCTGTAATTGTGGTAGTACTATCCGTAATTGTGGTACTGTTTCGGGAATTTTCCTTCCGGTAAACATTGCTTTTTCTTTTACTTTAATTGCATTGTGGAAATGATAATGGAATAAAAAAGTAATCAGGGTATAAATAGATGTAATTTGTATACAACCGTATTGGGTTAAGAACAGTATATTTGCAAAAAAATATAGATGGCATAATGAGTGTGCCCCAGATGAGATATACGGTGTCACAGTGGCATGAGTTCGGTGCCTGATTCTCTCTATTTTGATAACAACAAAAATAAAATATGAAAAGACAATTTGTAATTATGTTCCTAGTGGGCAGTCTTATGTCTACGGGGATATTAACAGCCCAAAATGATAGTGCAAGAATAGCCCGGAATTATTCGATAGATGAAGTGGTGGTCACCGGTACCCGCAATGAGACAGATATCCGCCACTTACCGATGACGGTTTCGGTCATCAACCGCAAGCAGATAGAACAGGCATTCCAGCCGTCTTTGTTGCCGATACTTACCGAACAAGTGCCGGGACTGTTCACGACAGCCCGTGGTGTAATGGGCTTTGGTGTTTCGGGTGGTGCCGCAGGGAGCATTTCGTTGCGCGGATTGAATGGAGGATCGGGAAGGTTGATGGTGTTGATTGACGGACATCCACAATATATGGGAATCATGGGGCACCCCATAGCTGATGCTTATCAATCGCTCATGGCAGATCGTATAGAAGTGTTGAGGGGACCTGCTTCGGTACTTTATGGTTCGAATGCCATGGGCGGTGTGGTGAACATAGTAACCCGTAAGATGCGTGAAGATGGTGTAAATACGAGTGCCAATATCGGTTACGGTTCTTATAACACCTTACAGACCGAAGTAACCAATCGTGTGCGGAAAGGGCGTTTCACGAGTATTGTAAGCGGATCTTACAATCGTACGGACGGGCATCGTTCAAACATGGAATTTGAACAATATGGCGGTTATGCCAAGTTAGGATATGGACTCTCAAAAACCTGGAATGTTTGGGGGGACATAAACATTACTCATTTCAATGCTTCAAATCCGGGAAGCATATTCAATCCCTTATTGGATGCCGATCAGCACATCACCCGTGGTATGACTTCCTATGCGTTGGAAAACCATTATGAAAGGACATCAGGAGCTTTGAGTTTCTTTTATAATTGGGGACGTCATAAGATTAACGATGGCTACAATCCGGCAGAAGGGAAAGGCCCGTTAGCATATCGTTTTAATTCGCGGGATAACATGATGGGACTGTCTTGGTATCAATCTGTGCAGCTTTTTAGAGGAAACCGTTTTACAGCCGGTGTAGATTGGTACCGTTTCGGAGGCGAAGCGTGGAATAAATTCGTTGAAGGTACGAGAACAGGTGAACGTGTGGATATTGTGGATGAGATACAGGATGAGGTGGCCGGTTACATTGATTTCCGGCAAGATATAGGACAGTGGTTGACCTTCGATGCGGGATTGCGTTTTGACCATCATTCACATGTGGGTGCTGAATGGGTACCGCAGGTGGGTCTATCATTTCATCTTCCGGCATCTGCGGAAATAAAACTTTCGGCAAGTAAGGGGTTCCGTTATCCTTTAATCAAGGAGATGTTCATGTGGGGGATGGCAAATGCTGAACTGAAGCCTGAACGTATGTGGAATTACGAACTTTCATTTTCTCGGAAATTTCTTCAAGAGAGATTGTCATTTGGGATAAATCTCTTTTATATTGATGCGGATAATCTGATTGTGCCGGCAATGGTTGGTGACCGCCAGATGAATACCAATACGGGAAAGGCCGAAAACACTGGCTTTGAAATACAGGCAGCCTACCGTATATCGCAGCTTTGGTCAGTAGATGCTAATTATAGTTACTTGCATATGGAAAATCCTATTGTTGCTGCTCCCGAACAGAAACTTTATGCAGGCGCCATATTTAATAAAGGACGCTGGAACGTATCTACAGGCGTTCAGTACATTGCCGGACTTTACAAGTCGACTGTTCCTGTTGAAAAAGAAGATTTTGTACTTTGGAATATACGTGGCTCATATCGTGCCTCAGGATGGTTGAGCATTTGGTTACGTGGAGAGAATCTTTTGGCACAACGTTATGAAATCAATACAGGATTCCCTATGCCGAAAACAACCTTTATGGGAGGAGTAAACGTTAACTTTTGATGTAGTTCGATTCTCTTCAAGTTGTTTTTTCTCTTCAATTAATTACTAAGAGGGTGTTAATTCATTGGCACTCTCGCGACATTTAATTGGCGCAGGAGTGTCTTTCTATTAGCAGTGATATGTCAATTATATGGTACAATTGTGAGTATAATGTTATTGAGTGTAAGCAAAGGTCGTTGGTAAAACTTGAAAATAAGTTATTGTGCCGTTATTTTTATCTCATCATTTTGTTAACGCAAATTAGGCTTTGGACGGAAAGGGATATAAAGTACATAATTACAGTCTACCGGTACTCCTCCGGACATACCGGGAACAAATTGAGGCAGGCTATTAACAATTCTCAGAGCTTCTTCTCCAAACTCCCGGTAAGAGCATTTCAGGATGTGTGGATTTACAACTTTCCCTTCTCTGTTGACAGTGAATTCACAAAGTGCATAACCTTTGGCCGCTTTTGCGAGTAACTTCGGTGGATATATTAGGTTGGACATGGCATAATCTTCCAGTGTACTATCAGGAAGTTCCGGTTGAATTTCCAGTTCTTTTCCCGGTTCACAACTTTTCCACACGCCAGTCTGGAAGTTACCGGCATATCTCGGCTTTTTATATTGATCCGGATGGGCTTTGGATCGATCTTCTAAGCTTTTTATCAATCGTCGTGCATTGTTTATAATATCTTCTTCGGAAAGTCCTTTCTTTAAAGACAATGAATACGCTGATTCGAAAATTGCGACCAAACGTCCCATTAAGGTATTTCTATCAGGGGACCATTTCTTCCCGGTCATTATCTCGCCTTTATTATTTGTCGTCGTGAAATAATAGGTGATACCATCTAGCCCGCTGGTGGAACCGTCCATGTCTTGGATTTGTCCGGTGGTTAAGCTCAGCAATTCTCCTAACAGCGTATATAGAGTTTTTCCTATCTCTGTTGAGCTTGTCTTCACTTTGATACTGTTTCTTTCCACTTGCCAACTGTTTTGTGACAAAGTATTCGATAGTAAGAAATATTTTCCTTCCCTACTTTCTACCGATAATGCATATTCGGGTGAAAATGAGGGGAGAGCTGCATAATATGCATAAGGCTTATGACTGATTCCGAAATTTAAAAGGGAGAATACATTATTATAATAGCCATTAATCTCGTTTGTATGTTTTGTATAATCTTTGACCGGTTCAAGATAATCAATCTGTCCCATCATTCTGAAAGACAGGAGGAGTAACAGGAGTGTTGTAATTGCCTTTTTCATATTTGCTTTGATTAAGAAAATGGAGACTCTATGTTTGGTTTGGGACAAAGGTAATGAATTTAGCTTAATTTTAAAGAAATAACGCGCTTATTTCTTAAATAAATATTTGATTATGAACACCCTATTGATAAAAAGACTATATTCACGGTACGTAAGAATGGTAGATTAAGTAATCTGGACACGAAATAGTATATATACTATATATATTTTCTATTATTAATTACTTAAATTCATTTTTTATGGAAGTAAAGAAATCCAAAAGAGCAGCGATTGAGAGCCTGAGAGGTACTTGGTTGCTTATGGGATTCGTAGTAGTGCTTGCTTTCATGTTTGTTTCGTTCGAATGGACACAGCATGACATCAATGTCGCTTCCGGCTCGCTCGCCGATGAACCCCTGTTTGTAGAGACACTTCTACCGATTACGTTTCAGGAAAAGAAACTGGAGCCGCCTCCTGCCCCCGTGCTAAAAGCAGCAGAATTGTTGTCGATTGTGGACGATGAGGATGTGGAAGCAAATACCGTAATCAATTCCTCTGAAGATCTGAATACACCGGTTGATATCATTTATACACCGGTAAATATAAAGACTGAAGAGCCGGTGGAAGAAGATATTTTTGTTCTTGTAGAGAATATGCCGGAGTTCCCGGGAGGGAATGGGGCGCTATTCCAATATCTGAGCAAAAATATTAAGTATCCTGCCATTCCCCAGGAAGAGGGGATTCAAGGACGAGTAATAATTCAATTTGTGGTAGACAAAGATGGGACGATTACAGATCCTGTGGTAGTTCGCAGTGTAGATCCATATTTGGATAAAGAAGCACTTCGTGTAATAAAAGCGATGCCGAAATGGAAACCTGGTTTGCAGCGTAACAAGGCGGTTAGAGTGAAATACACGGTGCCCGTAGCTTTCAGATTACAATAGATCTAAAGTTTAATTGATTAAAATGAATGAGTCGGCCCGGATGAAAACGAGCCGGCTCATTTTTTAATCGAGCGTTGGAATATCGATCGTTTGCGTTTCTTCCTGCCAGTTGTCAAGGGTGAAACTTCCGGAGCCTCCCTCCGAAAAAATATCACCCAAAACCAGTGTCAGCGTGAGTTTGGTATTCGCTTTCAATGACGAAGTAAGATTCTGTTTATACGTTTTGACTTCCCCTGTTTTTAGTGTGATGAAGAGTTGGAATAAAGGAGCTGCGGAAGAAGGGAAAACCATGACTGTGGCATTGCTCATTTGTGTGCCGTCCGTAGACAAAACTAACGGGAAGGTGACTGTTTTAGTCTGATTCACCGGTTCTGCCGTAAAGAAGTTTATTTTTTCGGCAATCCCTCCGATATGAACTTTCATGCTTGCTATACTCGAACTGAGTATTCCGTTATTTTTATTTTTAACGATTACTTTAATGCCGGCTACTTCACGAGATAAAGCGGCATTTAGTTCTTCACTTCCGATTTTAGTGGATTTAACAGCAAATACAAGGTCGAATACAGGGCGATAGGTTGTATCACCTACGCTCGGGAACAGACCAAAATATTGTTGTGACATGTCTTCACCGATGATGATTTGCGGTTCTTTGATGGCAGGTTCGGCAAAGATAGGCTCTTCATACTTGGGTGTTCCCCAATAAATCATGTTATATGTGCCTACGGGAAGGAAAATCGGGCGTGTAGAAGTGCCGAAAATTTCACCGTCCTGAATGGTATACCGTCCGTTGAACGGAGTGAGAGAACCGTTTATGTAGTTGCCGTAATAGGTAGATGTTCCCGGTAAGCAGGGATATACCTCCAATATGCCTGTCATCGGACTTTGCTCTACTCCGTTGTTGATGGAAGCACGAAGATTGGGACTTATAAGTTTCTCACTGGTTCCTCCACCGTCTTCCGGGCATATTGAGTCATCTTTGACGCAACCGGTCAATAGAACCGTTGTCAGTAAAATCAAAAATACGGATTTATTCATAATTTTAATTGTTTAGGTTAGTTATTTCAGAATAACATTAAAAATCACAATTGGTTCTATTGACTAATGATATATCTTTGCATGCGAATACATGAACATGTAAATATGTAAAAATATGATTATATGTACATGTGAATTATAGATATAGTAATTGGAACCATGAATAAATTATCCTTTTTGAAGCGTCCATTGATCTGGCTTTCACGTATTTGTCACAGATGCGGTTACGGGGTGCATTCTCCTTTCGCTTTTGAACTGATAACCTGTCTTATTTATGAAAAGACCCCTTATTATGCTTATGAACAACTGAAAGCCGAAGAAAAAAAACAGAGGAGGAACCATGCTAAAGGTTGGAAATGTGAACCGTTGAAAGTCAAAAGGTTATTATTCCGCTTGGTGAACAGGGTACAGCCTGAAACGATTGTAGATGCGGGAGTACCCTCTTCTTCCTCTCTTTATTTACAATCCGGAAAGGTTGGCGCGAACTATGTTTTTGCCTCCGATCTTTCAGAATTATTTTTGGAATCGGATATGCCGGTGGACTTTCTTTATTTACACAATGCTAAAAATCTGGCTTTCACGGAAGAGGTATTTCGCATTTGTGCTGCACGTACTACACAAAAAAGTGTATTTGTTATTGGGGAAATCCATGTGTCAAAGGCGATGAGAGAGCTTTGGAAGAAAATGCAATCGGATGAAAAAGTCGGTATAACATTTGATCTTTACGACGTGGGAATACTTTTCTTTGATAAAACTAAGATAAAACAGCATTATATAGTCAACTTCTGATTATCTTTGTGTGTTAACCATATAAATTATTTTATTAATTAACGATTATGAAAAAGAGCCTTGTATATACCAAAACTGGCGATCGTGGAACAACCGGACTAATCGGTGGTACACGTGTCCCGAAAACACACATCCGTCTTGAAGCTTATGGTACGGTGGATGAATTGAATTCCAACCTTGGACTGTTGATTACCTATCTGAATGATGAACATGACAGTGAATTTCTCCGGAGCGTGCAAGATAAGTTGTTTGCAGTTGGTTCCCATTTGGCAACAGATCAGGAAAAAGTACAACTGTATAATGCAAGTATTATTACTTCCGAGGATGTGGAGCAGATAGAACATGAAATTGATGCTGCAGATGAAGTTGTTCCTCCGTTGAACTCTTTTATTCTTCCCGGCGGAGTCCGAGGGGCAGCCGTTTGTCATATCTGCCGTACGGTGTGCCGTCGTGCGGAACGCCGGATTTTGGCACTCTCCGAAAACTATACAATATCTCCCGAACTATTAGCATATGTGAACAGATTATCAGATTATTTATTCGTATTGTCGCGAAAAATCAATTTTAACGAAGGAAAAGAAGAAATAATTTGGAATAATAGTGGGAAGTGAAATATTTTATTATACTTTTGCCGAAAAATAGAAACATAGATATATTCACAATTTAAATACTGAAAGCTTATGTATTGGACATTGGAATTAGCATCGAAACTTGAAGATGCTCCTTGGCCGGCAACTAAGGACGAGTTGATTGATTATGCCATGCGTTCGGGTGCTCCTCTTGAGGTTATTGAGAATTTGCAAGAGATGGAAGATGAAGGCGAAATCTATGAAAGTATAGAAGATATTTGGCCGGATTATCCAAGTAAAGAAGATTTCTTCTTCAACGAAGAAGAGTATTAATTCGAACAAAGTTACACAGATAAACAAATGCCCGGGAAGTGTGAAAACTACCGGGCATTTTGTTTATCAAGCTTAGAATACGGGCATCTGCCAGATGAATCCTACTGATATGCGATTGGTACTGTAATTATTCTGTCCCAGTACCTTGGCACGTGAAGTAAAATCATAGGAACGTCCTACATAGGTTAAGAAGAAATGTAGATTGGTTTCCATCGGGTAGAACTCTATTCCGGCTAAGTATCCCCATGAGGTACGATAGTTTCCTTTGGCAATGCCTTCGGTGCTTTTGGTGACAGATGCCGTCTCGTACATCCCTTTGACGAATGCATTCCATTTCGGCTGGAAGCGATAATTCAGTTTAGTCACGACCGATAAATAACCTGCATCAAAAGCATTATGTCCTCCGGCACGCCCAACGATACTCGTGATGGTTCCATTCCGGTCGATGCCTTCATGTGAATACATGACATCGACAAACATGTTGAATTTGTCCAGATTCAGTTCGTTGCCAAAAGCGTAATAATACATGTTTTTACTTTTGGCTTCGTTCAGAACGGAGGCAGACCAGCGGGTTTTGATCAAATCATTGAAGTTACCGTTCCAGTTCAAAGTGTAAACCAAAGGAAGTTTCCCGGAGCGTAAGTCAGGCAATTTGCCCTCTTCATTTTCGGTGATGCCATAGGTGCTGTCGAAAGAACCGTTCCGGCTGTTTAATACCTGTAGATTGAGTTGTTGGTCGGCAGTAATGTTATAGCCGACGTTGAGACCTGTCATAAAGTTGCTCATGTTTTCAATCATATCGCAGTATTCGTAAACGTCGATCGGGTTCAGATCGAATTCAAAACCGCCATAAGCCGCACATTGTTTTCCTGCAAAAAGGTTGAATTGATCATTCAGTTTGATACCGATACCAGCGTAGTCAATGGAGGTAGGGACATTGTCGATCATACCTCCTCCTTCGTTGGAACGGTTGAGGCGCTGGCGGTAACGGTATGAAAGCCAATTGTTGATATTTCCCTTCATTTCGATGCGGAGCTGGCGCATCTTAAAAGCTCCTTGTTCAAATCCGTCTCTGAAATTGGCATCGAAACTACCCTGCATATTAAGGTAAAGATTGAATTTGTCCGATTTCTTTTTGACATCTGTCAATTCCTCAAAGAGGGTCTTGTCGACCATAAATTTCTTACTCTTCTCTGTGTTTTGGGCGTATAACCCTTGGATACTACCCACTAAGAGCAGTATAAACATTATTTTTTTCATTGCTAAGTATAGGTTTAGGTGGGGGCAAACTAATAAGATAAAAACCTTTTTATTGGGTACTCTTTTCTACAGAAAGTACGAATCAAGGGTAATAATATATTTGGTGAACTTTATAGTCAGCCCCTACATATATAAATAGATTAATAAAACCATTTCTTATCTTTCCTTGGAAGGAAGAAGTTGCAAAAGGCTTTAATATTCATTGAAATATTGCTGTATCAGTTTCCAATCATTCGTCTTTGTTAATGCAAGTATTAACAGAACGCGGGCTTTCTGAGGATTCAGTTCCTGTGAAGCGATGAATTGATACTTGGCGTCATCCACTTCTGCATCGAGAGTGGTGGGGCCTGTCGGTACTCTGGAAGAGCGAACTACCAGGATTCCTTTATTTCGAGCCTCAGTCAACACGGGGAAGATGTTCTTATGGATGTTACCGTTGCCTACACCGGCGTGGATAATTCCTTTGTAACCATTGCTTAAAAGAGGAGTCACCATGTCGGCTTCAATGTTGGAGTAACTATATACGATACCGACTTTAGGAAGGGAATTCAGATTGTTAACATCGAAAACGGATTGTGTAGTATGTTTTTTCAGCGGAGATTGGTTGTAAAACACTTTACCATTGAAAATGTAACCCAATGCACCCGAATTAGGAGCTTGGAAAGTCTGTACATCGATTGTATTCATTTTCTGTACGCTTTCGGCCCCGAGAACCAATCCGTTCATGGCTACTAATACCCCTTTTCCTTTCGATTCTTTCGCTCCTGCCGTTACTACTGCATTATAGATATTCAGCGGGCCATCTGCACTCAGAGCGGTAGAAGGACGCATAGCCCCTGTCAGTACCACTGGTTTGTCACTTTTCACTGTCAGATTCAGGAAATAAGCCGTTTCCTCCATCGTATCGGTTCCGTGAGTGATGACGATGCCATCGATATCGGAACGCTTCAATAATTCATTGATCTTTTTGGCCAGCGTCAGCCATACAGCATCGTTCATGTCCTGTGAACCGATCTTTACGATCTGCTCGCCCGTCACATTGGCGATGTCATTCAAACCGGGAACTGCATCAAGTAGGGTGCTGATGGCAACCTGTCCTGCCGTATAGTTGGTTGAGGTGGCCGAAGTTCCGGTTCCGGCAATTGTTCCGCCTGTTGCAAGAATGTGAATGTTAGGTTTCCCTGCAGCGAAAGCTAAAGTTACGGAGAGTAGTAAAACGACTACTGTCAGACTGGTTTTTTTAAATTCTTTCATGACTAAATGGTTGTTTAGGTTAATATATCGATTGTTTAATAGATTTGTATAAACAGTAATCCCAAAGCGATCGCCACTACGGTGGCAACAAGTCCCGGCATCATAAAGGAATGATTCAACACATATCGCCCGATTTTTGTTGTGCCGGTACGGTCAAAATTGATAGCCGCCACTACTGTCGGGTAATTCGGGATAAAGAAATAGCCGTTTACAGCCGGGTACATGGCAATGAGCATATAAGGGGAAATCCCTAATGCGATGCCCAACGGCATTAATGCCCGGACAGTTGCGGCTTGGCTATATAGAAGAATGGACATGATAAAAAGTGCGATACCGAATAACCACGGCATCTGTCTTACCAGTCCCTCAATAGATTGCGTCAGCTCTCCCATATTCCCCTGAAGGAATGTGTCACCCATCCATGCGATACCGAAAATGGCAATAACGGCTTGCATTCCTGCTGGAAATACAGAACCTTGCGTAGCTTTCATCCCATCGGTCTTGGTAAACAGCAGAATCAATGCTGCGGCACTCAACATCACAATTTCTATAATGGAGGACATACCTAGAGTGACAGTTTCTCCATCGATATAAAATGAAGGACGCATTCCTTCGATTGACCCGAAACATACGATGAATACAGTTGCTAGTATAAAGATAAGGACTGAAATCAGTGCGTGGCGTTTGTTCTGAACATCATTGATCTTTATTTTCTGGTCTTTGATAAGCCCTTCCGCTACACGCTTTTGGTATTCCGGATCGTCCACCAGCTCTTTGCCGACCCGCATGGAGAAGAAAGCACCTACCAATACCCCGATGATGGTGGCAGGAATGGTAATTTTCAGGATGTCGAACAATGTGATGTCGAATCCAGCCAGTAATCCTAACAATGCAACTGTGGCTGCAGAAATCGGGCTGGCCGTAATCGCTTGTTGTGAAGCGATGACAGCGATACCGAGCGGTCTTTCCGGACGGATTTTTGTTTCGGTGGCTACTTCAGCGATGACGGGAAGTACAGAATAGGCCACGTGCCCCGTTCCCGCTATGAACGTGAAAAGATAAGTGACAATCGGGCTTAGAATGGTGACATGTGAAGGATTTTTGCGTAATAGCCTTTCAGCGAGTTTCACCATGTAATCCAGTCCTCCGGCTGCTTGCATGCATGAAGCTGCCGATATGACAGCGGCAATCATCAACATTACGTCGATAGGAGGGGCGGTAGGCTGCAATCCGAATCCGAAAGTAAGTATTGCTAATCCTACGCCTCCCATTACTCCCAATCCGATGCCTCCTAAACGGGCACCGATAATAATTGCTGTCAGTACAAATGCTAATTGTAGTATCATATGTTTCCTTATTAAAATGGACAAAGATAATGTAATTCAACCGATTGCTAAAACAACAAAAAAGAAGTTGAATAGTTTTTGCATATTTATTAAAACAATAACTCTTTTCTTACGTTATACTTGTAACTGAAAACTTATAATTTTGTTAAAACGAATATTATGGAAAAGAACTTGTCACAAGAAACTCGCATTGAAAGCGATCTTATTGGAAGTCGTGAAGTGCCTGAGAGCGCTTTATATGGTGTACAAACTCTCAGGGGAATAGAAAATTTTAGTATCAGTAAGTTCCATCTGAATGAGTACCCCTTATTCATCAATGCGCTTGCCATTACCAAAATGGGGGCTGCCATTGCCAATTTTGACTTGGGCCTGTTGACGGAAGAGCAAGCCGATGCTATTCTAAAAGCTTGTAAAGAGATTATTGACGGCCAGCACCACGAACAATTTCCTGTAGATATGATTCAGGGAGGTGCAGGCACCACTACAAATATGAATGCGAACGAGGTTATTGCCAACCGTGCCCTTGAATTGATGGGACACAAACGGGGAGAATATCAGTATTGTTCGCCCAACGATCATGTGAATCGTTCTCAATCTACCAATGATGCCTATCCGACGGCTATACATATCGGCCTGTATTATACTCATCTTAAATTGAAGAAACATTACGATGAACTGATTGCTGCTTTCCGCAAGAAAGCGGAAGAATTTGCACATGTCATCAAGATGGGACGTACGCAACTTGAAGATGCCGTACCTATGACATTGGGACAAACGTTCAATGGCTTTGCAAGTATTTTGCAGGATGAAGTCAGGAATCTAGATTTTGCCGCACAAGATTTCTTGACGGTCAATATGGGAGCTACGGCTATCGGAACGGGAATTACTGCCGAACCCGAATATGCCGAAAAATGTATTGCAGCACTGAAGAAGATAACCGGATTGGATATCAAATTGGCTGAGGATCTGGTAGGAGCTACTTCAGATACTTCCAGCATGGTGGGATATTCTTCGGCAATGCGTCGTATAGCGGTAAAGATGAATAAGATATGTAACGATTTGCGTTTATTGGCTTCCGGTCCGCGTTGCGGATTGGGTGAGATTAACCTTCCTGCCATGCAGCCCGGTTCTTCCATTATGCCCGGTAAGGTGAATCCAGTTATTCCGGAGGTGATGAACCAGATTGATTACAAGGTGATCGGTAACGACCTTTGTGTAGCTATGAGTGGTGAGGCTGCGCAAATGGAGCTTAATGCTATGGAGCCTGTGATGGCTCAGTGTTGTTTCGAATCGGCAGACTTATTGATGAATGGCTTCGATACGCTTCGTACTTTGTGTATTGACGGCATTACTGCCAATGAAGAAACTTGCCGCCGCCATGTGCATGATAGTATTGGCGTGGTTACCGCATTGAATCCGGTGATCGGTTACAAGAATTCTACGAAGATAGCCAAAGAAGCTCTTGAGACGGGCAAGGGAGTATACGAACTGGTATTGGAACATGATATACTTTCCAAAAAAGATTTGGATACTATCTTGAAACCGGAGAATATGATTCGTCCGGTGAAACTGGATATTAAACCGAACAAGTAGTACTTGTCGATAAAGAAATAGGTAAACGAGCGTAACTTTACGGGAACTAGATTCCTTTTCGTGAAGTTACGCTCGTTTTTTGTATTCAAAAGTAGTATGTTTACCCATGCATAGTATGGCATGATTTGTATCCGTTATGTTGAATTATTTCTTATGTCTTGATTACAACGAATCACGTGCTTATTCGTGAATATACAGCGGGAATGTCGAAAAATGTATAGTGTAAATGCTTGATTACCAGTGTGTATTTGAAGCGTTTAGACCTCGGTGATGAAGGGCTCCTTCCTCGGTGATGAAGACCCTCTTCATCGGTGGCCAAGGCACCCTTCCTCGGTGATCTCCGAGTGGTTCCTCGGTGACTAGGAAAACGAGCAGTGCCGAGAACTGATTTATGTAAAACATTATTTAATGAATCTTTCACCGATAATTAGCCGAAAGAACTTCTTTTCGACACAAAACGAAAGGTTGCTTCGGGTAATCTGTTTTCACAGACTTATAATCTACCCCCCGGAGCAGTGACGGGAGATTCAATTTATCTTTTTAGGACACAATTTTTTCCCGGTTTTTCAGTTCTTTATATTGATGAATCGGTTCTGTCTTATATTTATTCTCTTCTCTCTGGCTTTACTCTCTCCTCTGAAAGTCAAGGCGCAGTATGATGTACACTTCAATCAGTACTGGGGGTTGAAGGGCTTTTATAATCCCGCTTGGGCAGGACAAACTGACAAACTCAATATTAGTGGAACTTATTCCATGCAGATGATGGGGTTCACCCGCGCTCCCCGGACAATGTTCTTCGGGGCGGATATGCCTTTCTCTCTTTTCAATAAAAAACATGGAGCCGGTGCAGGCTTTTTCAGCGATGCTGTCGGACTGTTTCGCAATCAGCGCACCTGGCTGCAATATTCTTATAAACATCAGTTCCGTAAAAGTAAAAGCAGGCTAGGTATTGGGATACAGGTCGGAATAATCAATGTTGCTTTTGATCCCACGGATATAAATCTTGGTGAAGTGGACGATGATCCGGCTTTTCCAAAGCAAGAGGAGAGCGGTACGTCGTTGGATTTTGGGGTAGGTGCGTTTTACTCCCATCCCAAGTTTTATGTGGGGTTTTCGGGCCAACATCTCACTATGCCCACATTGGAACTGGGAACCACAGAGGCTGGAACAACCAGTAAAATAAAGATTGATCCAATGGTTTATTTCACTGGCGGATACAATATTCAGACACGTAATCCGTTAGTTTCCATACAACCATCGATGTTATTGCAGAGTGATTTTTCCTCCATGAGGCTCGATATGACGGGGCGCGTAATGTATACTTTTAGTGAAAGAGTATTTGTAGGCGGGTTGACTTATTCTCCGGGAATATCTTTTACATTTAGTTTGGGAGCCACTATTCGAGGAATAACCGTTGGATATGCTTACGAGCTTTATACTTCTAAAATCGGGGTGGCAAGTGGTAGTCATGATCTGATGGTCAGTTATGCAATGGATATCAATTTGTTTAAGAAAAGTAAGAATAAACATAAGAGTGTACGAATCTTATAATTGTGAAGAAAAGAATGAAGAGTAAAAACTGTATAGTAGTGACGTTGCTGGTCGCATTGCTTTCTTCTTGTATGGGACGCATGGCAGGAGGTGGTTCCGGTGCGCCCGGTGGGGAGGTGATAGGGGCCAGTGCTACGGCATGGAATGAACCTGCACCTTACGGTATGGTGCTGATAAAACGAGGCTCTCTTAAAATGGGACCGGAAACGCAGGATTCACTTTGGGGAGCGCCTGTTCCGACGAAAGAGATCTCTGTGGAGTCATTCTGGATGGATGAGACTGAAGTTACGGTGGCCGAATACAAGCAGTTTATTTATTGGGTTCGCGATTCTATCATACGTGAGCGTCTCGCAGATCCTGCCTACGGAGGCAACGAGCTATTTAAAATAGAAGAAGACAAGGAAGGTAATCCCATTAAGCCACATCTTAACTGGTCGAAGCCTATTCCTTGGAAGAAGCCTACTGAAGACGAACAGATGGCTATCCAGAGCGTATACAGGAAACATCCGATTGATGGAACTACGATGCTGGATGCTTCTCAAATGAACTATTATTATGAGATTTTTGACTATGTGGAAGCTGCAAAACGTCGGAATCGCCTGAATGCCGCTGATCGTAATAAGAATACGGATATCAGCGTGAATCCGGAAGAAGTGATTATGATCTCCAAAGATACGGCCTATATCGATGATGACGGACGTATTATTAACCGTACGATAACTCGTCCGCTATCCAGCGAGTGGGATTTTCTCAATAGTTATATAATTAACATTTATCCTGATACGACTTGTTGGGTAAACGATTTTCCGAATGCTAACAATGAATCGTACATGCGCCTTTATTTCAATCACCCGAGCTATAATGAAAATCCGGTAGTCGGTGTAAGTTGGGAGCAAGCCAATGCATTCTGTGCATGGCGTACCAATTACCTGCTTGCCGGGCTGAAAGGACAAGCCCGCTTTATCCAGCGTTATCGTTTGCCTTCCGAGGCTGAATGGGAATTTGCGGCAAGGGGACGTGACGGGAACAAGTATCCGTGGGCGGATGAAGAGACGAAAGATGAAAAAGGATGTTACAAAGCCAACTATAAACCCGGTAAGGGGGATTACACAAAAGACGGTAATCTGATAACGACCCGCGTCGGTGCTTATTCTGCGAATTCAAACGGATTGTATGATATGGCTGGTAATGTCTCGGAATGGACTTCGACAGTTTATACCGAATCGGGTATTTTATCAATGAGTGATTTCAACCCCGACCTGCAATACAATGCTGCTATTGAAGACCCGTACAGGATGAAAAAGAAGGTGGTTCGCGGTGGATCGTGGAAAGATGTGAATGCATTTATCCGTTCCGATGCCCGAACACCCGAATATCAGAATGAACAACGGTCTTATATCGGTTTCAGGTGCGTACGTACACAGGTTGGTTATAATAGAAAAGGAAGATAACAATGGGATACAGGGATAATAAAAGAAGCCTGCGTCAGAAAATGCAGGATTTAATGTCGACTCCTAAGGGGCAGACAGTCATGAACTATGCATACAACTGGGGAGCATCTATCGTAATCATGGGTACGCTTTTCAAACTGACACATCTACCGGGGGCGAATTTCATGTTGTTCGCCGGGATGGGTACGGAAGTCCTGATCTTCTTTATTTCAGCTTTCGACCTTTCAGGGGTGAAAAGAGAGCCAAGTAACGAAGGGGTATCGGTTCCTATGGGAGGCGGTGTGATGTCTGCTGTCGGTACGGTAGTTGCAAGCAATGATCAAGTGGCACAAACGTCGGAGGGAAATATCCCATCCGGTAATGTAGTTGCCGGTGGTGGTGGGCCTTCTATCGTTGTTGTTCAGGGAGGTAGCCCTGTACAAAGCGGAGGCACGGTTTCCGCAGGTACACCCATGCAAACAAATGTTGCTGCCGGAACGATGGCTCAACCGGGTGGAGTGGTGATGACCGGACAACCTGGTGGCGCACCCATTACGCCGGAAATGGAAGAAGCTACGACGGCTTATCTGGAGCAACTGAAAGCAATGACTGAAATGTTGTCCCGCTGTACCGAACAGGCACAGAGCGTTTCACAGGATACTGAGCAGATGAATAACCTGAGCAAGAACCTTGCCGGCATTAATGCTATTTATGAAATGCAGTTGCGCAGTGTCAGCACGCAAATAGGTACTATTGACCAGGTACACGAACAGACGCGCAGAATGGCTCGTCAGATTGAAGAATTAAACGAAGTATATGCCCGCATGTTGCAGGCCATGACTTCTAATAAATAAAAAGCAGTTATGAGTTTTGGAACACAGACACCGCGCCAGAAGATGATCAACCTTATGTATATCGTCTTGATGGCATTGCTGGCACTCAACGTCTCATCGGATGTGTTGCGTGGCTTCACCCTCGTGGATGAAAGTCTGACACGTTCTACCTCCAATTCTGCCGAGCAGAACCAGTCTTTGTACAAGGCACTTGCAGAATATATGGAGAAGAATCCTGAAAAGGTAGGTCCGTGGTATGAGAAGGCAATGCATGTTCGGCGGATGTCTGATTCACTGTATGTTTTTGTAGGAGACCTGAAAGCTAAGATAAACGAATCAAGCCAGGAAGATTTGGAAGCTGCTTCTCATGTGATGTTTGCACCTAGTACAGGAAAGGGCAAAGAACTTGCCAAGAGCATTAGTACATATAAAAGTGAGATTTTGGCACAGATTGAAGATCCGGTGCAGAAAAAGATTATCACTGATAATTTTACGCTGAATATTCCTCGCCTTTTTGAGGGGACTCCTGTTGCTGCTGCGGTTACTTTACTTACCAAGTTGCAGAGCGACATACGTTATGCCGAAGGTGAAGTGCTTCACACTTTGACTAAGGATATAGATGTGCGTGACGTACGTGTCAATCAGGTTAATGCCTATGTCATTCCAAGTTCGCAGAACATAGTACGCGGTGGAAAATTGAGTGCCCAGATTATTCTTGCAGCGGTAGATACCACTCAGCGTCCTGCCGTATTTATAGGAGAAAAGCAACTGCCGGAAGAAGCGCACGGATGGTACGAAACGGTTTGTAACAGTACCGGTGAGTTTAATCTGACTGGTTATTTGGAATTGAATCAAGGCAATGGTGAAATATTACGCCGTGATTTCTCGCAAAAGTATACGGTGGTCGAGCCTTCTGCGACGGTTTCTGCTACATTGATGAATGTTCTGTATGCCGGATACGATAACCCGATCAGCATTTCCGTTCCGGGTGTACCCAATGGTCAGGTACAAGCGACCATCGCCAATGGAAACGGAACCTTGAAGCGGGTGGGCAATGGGTATGTAGCCCATCCTACGGCAATAGGTAAGGAGGCAGTGATACGTGTCACGGCTACGATGGATGGAAGAACACAAGTGATGGGAGATTATTCTTATCGTGTGCGTCAACTTCCCGACCCTTCTCCATTTATAGAATATAAGGATGCCAACGGGAGTTTGAAAAGATATCGTGGAGGCAGTGGTTTATCGAAAGCGGTGTTGATGAATACGGATGGAATCGTTGCCGCTATCGATGATGGTCTGTTGAATATCGATTTTCAGGTTCTTGGTTTTGAAACGACTTTCTTTGATAATATGGGAAATGCGGTGCCGGAAGTTTCTTCAAGTGCCAATTTTTCTTCCCGGCAGAAAGATATGTTCCGCCGTTTGTCACGCGGAAAACGTTTCTATATTTCAAGGGTGCGTGCCAAAGGACCGGATGGGGTAGAACGTTTGCTGCCTACTACGTTGGAAGTGATAGTAAATTAATTAGGAACTACAAATTACGAGTTACGAATGATGAAACGTAAGATTAGTATAGCTGTGGGTGTGGTCATGTTACTGGGGATACTCCCTGCATGGGCGCAACCGAAGGCCCGCGCAGCCAAAGAAGAGGCAAAGAACCCGAAGCAGGAAATGTCTGTTCGGGCTCAGAGCCGGTATCCTCATGCCAAAGCACTTCCGCAGGATCTGATTTGGACACGTGAGGTGTATCGTATATTGGATATGAAGAAAGAAGAAAATGGTGCCCTCTATTATCCTGTAGAACCCATTGGTGACCGGATGAATCTTTTCTCTCTTATCTTTAAGTTGCTGGCTCAAAAGAAAATTCCTGCATATGAATATCTTTTGGATGGAACTGAGCGGCTAACTTCCGATAATGAGATCAAGTTCAAGGATGTACTCGACCGTTTCAGCATCTATTATGAGCAAAAGAAGCTGAAGGAGCGTAAGGACAGCGTTCTCGTCATCGATAACAGTGATGTTCCTTCGGCTTATGTCCTGAGCTATTTCGTTAAGGAGGTGTGGTATTTCGATCAACGGACTTCCACTTACAATTCCATGATAACGGCTTTATGTCCGGTCTACCATCGTCAGGATGATTTTAGTATGGAGCCTGTCAAGTTGCCTATGTTCTGGATTGATTATCAGGATTTGGCTCCTCATCTGACTAGTGCCATGATAATGGCGAGCAATTTTAACAATGTAGCCAATCGTAGTATGGATGATTTCTTTGTAAGTCATCAATATAGTGGTGATATCTACAAAACAACCAATCTTCAAAACCGTCCGTTGGCTGAATATTGCAAGACGGATAGTGCAATGATAAAGGAACAAAAGAAGATCGAAGCAGAATTAGTGAGTTTCGAAAAGAGCCTTTATGGTTCGGATACACTGTCTGTTGCAAAAGAAAAAGTGGTTGTGAAGGAAAAAGCATCTTCTAAAAAAGCTGCGAAAGAAGCCACAGAAGAAACGTCCGCAAATGAGGAAGTTGCTACACCGGTGGAAGTAAAAACTAACTCAAAGAAGAAAGGACGTGAAAAATCGACCTCGACTGTTCGTAAGAGTGGTGGCTCCAAACGTGAGTCGGCTGCACCAAAAGCGTCCGTTCGCAGGCAAAGAAGGTAAACAAAATAGTCATATTGTGTGTTATTTAATTTTAATTACATATCTTTGTCCCGAATTTTAAACACATTTTGATTATGAAAAAGATTATTAGTGTATTGCTTTTAGCCGTATGTTTAGGTATGGCTATGCCTGCTCAGGCACAACTTAAGTGGGGTGTTAAAGGTGGTGTAAACTTGGCTAAAGTGACAGGTGACGATACGGATTGGAAGGATAAAATGGGTGGCTTCTTCATCGGCCCGATGGCGGAATTTACGATTCCTGTCGTTGGATTGGGCGTAGACGGTGCTTTGCTGTTTTCTCAGAAAGGAATTAAGTCCGATGCGGATGGACTGAAACAGGTAGGTCTCGACATTCCTGTCAATTTGAAATATAACATCGGTTTAGGTAGTCTGTTAGGTGTTTATGTGGCTGCCGGTCCTGACTTCTTCTTTGACTTTAAGAGCAAAGAACCGGGCTTTGATAAAAAACGTGCAATGGTCGGTATAAACGTAGGTGCCGGTGTGAAACTGATCAAACATCTGCAAGTAGGCTTCAACTACAACATTCCATTGGGTAAATCCGGTGATGTGACTTTTGCTGACGGAGTAGGTGCTGTTTTCTCTAAATCAGAAGGTTATAAGACTAAAACTTGGCAGATTTCCGCTGCTTATATTTTCTAAAGATACTTTCTTTAACGACTAAAGATGGAGGCTCCTTTCAAACAGGAGCCTCTTTTTTTGTATCTTTGTCCCCGCAATGAAGAAATACGTTGATGTCATATTGCCTTTACCGCTTCCCCGCAGCTTTACCTATTCTCTTCCGGAGGATGGAATGGAAGACATTCAGCCGGGATGTCGCGTTGTGGTTCCTTTCGGGCGGAAGAAATATTATACGGCTATTGTATGTAATGTGCATTATTGCCCTCCTGAAGGATATGAGGTTAAAGAGATAACGACCGTACTCGATACTTCTCCTGTTCTGCTTCCTTTCCAATTTAAGTTTTGGGAATGGCTGGCAGATTATTACCTGTGTACACAAGGTGATGTTTATAAAGCAGCTTTACCATCGGGGTTGAAGTTGGAAAGTGAAACAATTGTTGAATATAATCCCGATTATGAAGCAGAGGGGAGCTTGCCTGAGAAAGAACAGAAAATACTCGATCTGCTTTCACAGGAACCGGAGCAAAGCGTTACGCGGTTGGAGAAGGAGAGTGGCATAAAGAATATTCTGACTGTCATTAAATCCTTGCTCGATAAAGAGGCTCTTTTTATAAAGGAAGAGTTGCGTCGTACGTATAAACCTAAGACTGAGGCTCGTGTCCGTTTGGTGGGTGTGGCCGATGAAAGGCAACTCCATATCTTGTTTGATATTCTTTCCCGCGCCCCGAAGCAGCTTTCTCTCTTGATGATGTATGTCGAGTTGTCCGGTGTGTTGGGTAAGTCTCCGATAAGGGAAGTTTCCAAAAAGGAATTGTTGCAGCGTGCCGGTGTCTCCCCCGCTGTATTAAGCGGGCTGGTAGATAAGAAGATATTCGAGATCTACTTTCAGGAAATCGGGCGTCTGAATAAAGTAGTTCATGAAACCGTAGCTCTCAATCCTTTGAATGAACATCAACTTCGTGCTTTTACTGAAATCAACAACATTTTTCAGAATAAGAATGTCTGTTTGTTGCATGGCGTCACTTCCAGTGGTAAAACGGAAATCTACATTCATCTTATAGACGAGATGTTGCGGCAGGGGAAGCAAGTGCTTTATCTGCTTCCGGAGATAGCACTCACCATGCAGATCACTGAAAGGTTGAAGCGTGTGTTCGGTTCACGCCTCGGTATCTATCATTCCAAGTTTCCGGATGCCGAACGGGTTGAAATCTGGCAGAAGCAGTTAAGCAGTCAAGGATATGATATAATCCTGGGAGTCCGTTCGTCCGTATTTCTTCCGTTCCGTAATCTTGGGTTGGTGATAGTGGATGAAGAACATGAAAATACATATAAGCAGCAAGACCCTGCTCCGCGCTATCACGCGCGTAATGCATCCATTGTTTTGGCATCGATGTACGGTGCGAAAGTACTCTTGGGTACTGCTACCCCTTCGGTTGAAACTTGGTACAATGCTACTACAGGTAAATATGGGCTTGTAGAACTGAAAGAACGCTACAAAGAGATTCGGTTGCCCGAAATTATCCCTGTCGATATAAAGGAACTGCACCGTAAGAAACGGATGTCCGGACAGTTCTCCCCACTGCTTTTGCAATATATCCGGGAAGCGTTGGAGCAGAAAGAACAAGTCATTCTGTTCCAGAACCGCCGGGGCTTTGCACCGATGATTGAATGCCGTACCTGCGGGTGGGTGCCGAAATGTAAGAATTGTGATGTCAGCCTGACCTATCATAAAGGCATCAATCAACTGACCTGCCATTATTGTGGCTATACCTATCAGTTGCCCCGTTCCTGTCCGGCATGTGAGGGCGTTGAACTGATAAACCGGGGATTCGGTACCGAAAAGATAGAAGACGATATAAAGGTTGTTTTCCCGGAGGCTTCGGTGGCCCGCATGGATCTGGATACTACCCGTACCCGGTCGGCTTATGAGAAGATCATTGCCGATTTCGAACAAGGCAAGACGGATATCTTGATCGGAACACAGATGGTGTCCAAGGGATTGGACTTTGATCATGTGAGTGTGGTAGGCATCCTCAATGCCGACACGATGCTGAATTATCCGGACTTCCGTTCGTACGAACGTGCTTTCCAGTTGATGGCACAGGTAGCCGGGCGTGCCGGACGGAAAAACAAGCAGGGGCGTGTTGTCTTGCAGACAAAGAGTATAGATCATCCCATTATTGTACAAGTGATGAACAATGATTATGAGCAGATGGTCGATGGTCAGCTTGCCGAGCGGCAGATGTTCCGCTATCCGCCTTATTACCGTTTGGTGTATGTCTATCTGAAGCATAAAAATGAGGCTACGCTGGAACAGATGGCGGACGTGATGGCGGGCAAGCTGCGTTCCGTGTTTGGTTCCCGCGTACTGGGCCCGGACAAACCGCCTGTCGGTCGCATTCAGACTCTGTTTATAAAAAAGATAGTTTTGAAGATCGAGTATAATGCTCCGATGAGTCGTGCCCGTGAATTGCTGCTACAGGTTCAGCGGGAGATGATTGAAGACGAAAGATTTAAATCGCTGATTGTGTATTATGATGTCGATCCGATGTAATTTTTATCCTTAATAATTTAAAACCATGAAACGTTTCATTTCTTATTTCTTTTTAAATCTGTTGATTGGAATTTCGCTTTTTGCCCAACAAGGAGTCACACAATGTGGAACTCCGACCGGACAAACTCCGTTCCCACTTCAATCCTATATCGAACTTGCCGATCCTGCATCCCCCTCTGCCAAGGACTGGGCTAGCGTCAAAGGCGTGCAGGTGTCTTGGGGAAGCACTGATGTGCGTTATCCCAAACATGCAGTACCTGCTGTGAAAGAACAAAAAACGCTCCGTCTGAAGGCTTGGCGCGGTGAAAGGGTAAATGCACAGGCATTGGTATGGACGACTGAACCTGTGGAAAATCTCAGTTGCGAACTCACGAATCTCAAAGATGCCAAAGGCAATCTGTTACCGGATCATGTCTGGGACAGCCGTTTTGTACGTTATGTAATGACGGACGAATTGAACAAAGATGGGAAAGGGGCTTGCGGGTACCGTCCCGATCATTCTCTGTTTGATTCCTTGCTGGTAGCCGATCCGATAGATCATTTGCTCAAAGATATAACTGTACCGGAGAATACGGTGCAGCCCGTATGGATACAATGCCGTATTCCTCAGGCGACTGTTCCCGGAGTATACAAAGGAGAAGTATTGTTAAAAGAAGGCACCCGGTTGCTCGGCAAACTGAATTTGGAAATTCGGGTATCCGACCGTGTATTGCCCGAACCTTCCGATTGGAACTATCACCTCGATCTCTGGCAGAATCCTTTTGCCGTAGCACGTTATTATCAAGTTCCCGTCTGGAGTGATGCGCATCTCGAAGCTATGCGCCCATTGATGAAGATGCTTGCCGATGCCGGACAGAAAGTGATCACCGCAAGCATCATGCATAAACCTTGGAACGGTCAGACCGAAGATTACTTTGAGACGATGGTCACTTGGCTGAAGAAGGCCGATGGCTCCTGGAGTTTTGATTATACGGTGTTCGACCGTTGGATTGAATTTATGATGACGCAGGGCATCGACCGAGAGATTAATTGTTATTCAATGATCCCGTGGGAACTATCCTTCCAATATTTCGATCAGGCTACAAATTCATTGAAGTCACTGCGGACAGCCCCCGGTGAGAAAGAATATGAAGAGATGTGGGTGGCTATGTTAACCTCTTTTTCTTCCCATTTGCGTGAGAAAGGTTGGTTCGATATCTGTACGATTGCCATGGACGAACGCCCGATGGATGTCATGCAAAAAACACTGGAAGTGATTCGGAAAGCCGATCCTGAGTTTAAAGTTTCTCTTGCAGGGAATTATCATGATGCTATCGAAAAAGACATGTACGATTACTGCATTTGCATCGGTCAGGAATTTCCCGAAGAAGTACGGGTGCGTCGTGCTTCGGAAGGCAAGCGGACCACCTATTATACTTCCTGTGCCGAGGCATATCCGAATACGTTTACCTTTTCTGACCCTGCGGAAGCAGCATGGATGAGTTTTTATTCCGCAAAGAAGCATTTGGACGGGTATTTGCGTTGGGCATATAATAGCTGGCCCCTGGAACCTTTGCTCGATTCCCGTTTCCGTACATGGGCAGGAGGCGATACATACCTGGTTTATCCCGGTGCCCGGAGTTCCATCCGGTTTGAGAAATTGATTGAAGGCATTCAGGCGCATGAAAAGATTACGCTGTTACGTAGAGAGTTCCAGCAGAACGGCAATAAATCAGGGTTGAAGAAATTAGAAAAGATGTTGTCGGCCTTCCGTTTGGATGATTTTCCGGAAGTACCTGCTGCTGGAACGGTTCAAAAGGCAAATGCGTTGTTGAATTCATTCTGATTGAGTGGGTTGTAAAATTCCCCAAGCGTTCATTCGCTCTCTTGTTCGGAATAAAATTAAATGAATTTGAATATGAAGAAAATATTATTTGTTTGCCTCGGTAATATATGCCGTTCTTCCACGGCGGAGGGTGTAATGCTGCATCTTCTCAAAGAAGCCGGGCGTGAAAAGGAGTTCGTGATCGATTCTGCCGGTATTCTTTCTTATCATCAGGGAGAACTACCGGACAGCCGGATGCGTGCGCACGCCATCCGGCGCGGATATGACCTGGTGCATCGCTCCCGGCCCGTACGAACGGAAGATTTTTATAATTTCGATTTAATCATCGGCATGGACGACCGGAACATCGATGATCTCAATGAACGTGCCCCCGGTCCGGAAGAACAGAAGAAAATCCACCGCATGACGGACTACTGTACCCGTATTCCCGCTGATCATGTTCCTGATCCCTATTATGGGGGAGCCGAGGGCTTTGAATATGTACTCGATGTACTTGAAGATGCGTGTGCAGGATTGCTGAAAGAGCTTTCCTGATCCAAGCACCTTTTAGTGTTTGTGGTAATAATCGTTATAATACCGGCTGTCGTTGTCTACTTTGCAAGTAGCATCTATGCCGGCTTCTTTCAGGTATTTCGTGATCTCTTTCATTTTTGTACGGGGCACTCTTCCGATGTAGTACAGGTGATAATCGAAATTTTTATCCAGTACTTCCATATTATAAGTGAAGTTCTTTTCCCTTGCATAGTCGAAATTTACTTTTCTCAGGTCGGAGTATAAGTAGCGCACTGTGCGTCCAAGGCTGTGAACCGTAATGCTTTCATTGTCCAGCGTCAGGTAGCCGAACCGGGTAAGCAAGGCATAGAGCATGAATAAACTTATACTGATGGAAAGGATACCCAGCAGGATGCCCCACAGCAGACCGGATGCAATGGCGTTGACTCCCATGATGGCAAATACCAGAAACAGAGAGACAAAATAGAGCATATACAGGGAAGCCCGGCAGTACTTCTTTTGGGGTATTGTGATTCCGGCTTCTCTTTCTCTCGGTTTGTAATTGTCAAAAGGTATGCCCCTGGCAAGCAAGTAGTGGATCACTGCCGATGGATGTTTGCACGGACGGAGGTAAATTGCCTTTTCCCGGTCCTCTTTCAGATGGAGCGTCAGTACACCGGCACCGTATTTTTCTTTCGGAACCTGGTTGCCTTTATGCGGTTTCGGATAGTAACGCTTCATAAAACTAAAACGTTCAATGTCATGGAGCCGTATGCCGTTGCTTTGCAACAGTCGCTCGGCCTGTTTTTGTTCCTGATCTGTTTCTTTCATTTCTTTAATTCCGGATAGCTGATACGTGTATGATACATGATTTTCAATTTCTCTTTGAACACAGCCTTTACGGTGGCAATGTCCTTGAAGGTGATCGGGCACTCTTTGAAATACCCGTCTTCCATTTGCGAATCGATTATTTTATCCACCAGATTGCTGATACTCTCCTCCGTATATTCGGGGAGGCTTCGTGAAGCGGCTTCTACGGCATCCGCCATCATCAGGATAGCCGTCTCCTTCGAGAAGGGATTCGGTCCGGGATAAGTAAATTCCTCTTCATTCGGTTCTTCGCCCGGATGTTCGTTTTTCCAGGAAATGTAGAAGAACTTGGTTTTTCCCCGTCCGTGATGGGTGGTGATAAAGTCTTTGATCACTTTGGGCAGATTATGTTTCTCGGCCAGCTTCAGTCCGTCCGTCACATGATCGATGACCACCTGCGCACTTTGTTCGTAATTCAGGTTCTTATGCGGATTGACGCCACCGGACTGATTTTCGGTGAAGAATGCCGGGTTTTCCATCTTTCCGATATCATGGTAGAGCGCACCGGTACGTACAAGCTGGCTCTTTGCACCGATACGTATCGCTGCTTCAGCTGCCAGATTGGCCACCTGCATGGAGTGCTGGAAGGTTCCCGGAACGGTTTCCGACATCCGGCGCAGCAGGTCGTTGTTGATGTTCGACAGTTCCACCAGCGTCACGTTGGAAGTGAATCCGAAAGTCTTTTCCAGCAAGAATAGCAAGGGGTAAGTGAATAGCAACAGGATACCGTTAATGACGAAGTAGGTGTACATCCGTACATTCAGCTTCGACAAATCGTTTTCCGTGATAAGCTCAAAAGCAAAATAGACTGCCGCATAGGTCAGTATCACGAGGATTGCCGTCTTGAACAGTTGCGACCGTTGGGAAAGTTCGCGCAAGCTGAAGATCGCCACCAAGCCTGCTGCCAGTTGGGTAAGTATGAACTCATGTGGAAAGCGCAGGGTGATGGAACAGATCAATATGGTGATGACAAGCGTCAGGAATGCCGTGCGCGAGTCGAGGAAGACCCGTATGATGATGGGAAGCATCGCATAGGGCAGGATGTATACGTTGAACAGACTGTGCTTCATCATCAATGCCGTGACGACACTGTAGAACACAATCAGTATGAAAAGCAACGACAGACTCCCTTTGCGTTCATAATAGTCTTTCCGGAAGAGGTCGAGGTAGAGCATGAAGCAAAGAATAAAGATGGAGACAAACAAGATCTGTCCCCCCAGCATCAACCGTTCTTTCCCCAGGGAGTCGCTTCGCTTGATAGACTCTTTCCGCAATGATTCCAGTATCCGGTACGTCTCAGCGCTGACGATCTCTCCGCGGTCGATGATCTTCTGCCCGCTCACAACCGCACCGTTCGACCAGGAATAATTATTCAGGATGTCTTCCTTGGCAGCTTGCGTGCGAGCCTCGTCATAAGTCAGGTTGGGCGATATGTATTCGTTGAGTGCGCATTGGCGCAATACATCCCGGTCAAAGTGGACGGTATCTCCTGACAGCAATTGTTCATACGCCTCTTTTACGGTGAAGATGTCTGATATCGGTTGTGATTTCGCCTCCTTATCCGCTATCTTTTTGATGGCCTCCGTACTGTCCTTGTGCAACTTCTGGTCGTCTTCCGTCGAAATGATGCCGGCACCATAGATCTCTTTCAGTTTCCGTTCGATGTAGCGGACATAATCGGTCGAGGGCAATATGCTTCTCAGGTCACTTTGGTAATTATCTTTCAACCGGGTGAGAGCCTCCTTCTCCACCTCCTTGTTCAATTGGAAATAAGGTTGGAAGGAAGCCAGCAAACTATCTTGCTCCCGTTTGACAAGGGCATCGTCCTTATAAATCGGGAAGTCAAAGGTGGCAATGAGCTGTCCGTATTTCCAAGGCTTGTCAATATCAAACTGATAGTTGAATTTGCTGTCACGTGGCAGAAAGTATACAATAACTGTCACCGTGGCTACAAATATCAATGCTTTGAATAGCAAATCTCTGTAGGGAAAGCTGTTTTTTTTCTTGAGATGATTCATATCCTTTGAATTTTTTGCGAAAAGTACAAAAAAAAACAATCGTGTGGAAAAAAAAGTTTAATTTTGCCACGATTTACCTATACTAACCCAAATTATGGCAGAAAGAAAAGTAAGAGTTCGTTTTGCTCCGAGTCCGACCGGAGCATTGCACATTGGTGGTGTGCGTACAGCTTTGTATAATTATCTATTTGCTCGTCAGCACGGGGGAGACATGATTTTCCGTATTGAAGATACGGATTCCAACCGGTTTGTGCCGAGAGCTGAAGAGTATATCCTTGAATCTTTCAAATGGCTGGGAGTGCATTTTGACGAAGGCGTTAGCTTTGGTGGCGAACACGGCCCTTACCGCCAGTCCGAAAGGCGTGAAATATACAAGAAGTATGTGAAACTGTTGCTCGATAACGATAAGGCTTATATTGCTTTCGATACTCCCGAAGAATTGGATGCCAAACGGGCGGAGATTCCCAACTTCCAATACGATGCTTCCACACGAGGCATGATGCGTAACTCGCTGACACTTCCGAAAGAAGAAGTGGATGCGCTGATCGCAGCGGGTAAACAATATGTGGTTCGTTTCAAGATAGAACCCAACGAGGATGTACATGTCAACGATCTCATCCGTGGGGAAGTGATTATCAATTCGTCTATCTTGGATGATAAAGTTCTTTATAAATCAGCGGATGAATTGCCGACCTATCACCTTGCAAACATTGTGGACGACCATTTGATGGAGGTGTCCCATGTCATCCGTGGGGAGGAATGGTTGCCCTCGGCTCCGTTGCACGTCTTACTATACCGTGCTTTTGGCTGGGAAGATACCATGCCTGCATTTGCCCATCTCCCGTTGTTGCTAAAACCGGAAGGGAACGGCAAGCTGAGCAAGCGTGACGGTGACCGTCTCGGTTTCCCCGTATTCCCCCTCGAATGGCACGATCCGAAGACGAACGAAGTTTCTTCCGGATACCGTGAATCGGGTTACCTGCCGGAGGCGGTAATCAATTTCCTTGCCCTGTTGGGATGGAATCCCGGTAACGATCAGGAGGTAATGTCGATGGATGAACTGATTCGACTGTTCGACCTGCACCGTTGCAGCAAGTCGGGTGCCAAGTTCGATTATAAGAAAGGAATCTGGTTCAATCACCAGTATATCCAGTTGAAATCGAATGAAGAGATAGCCGGGCTTTTCCTGCCCATCCTTAAAGAACACGGTGTAGAGGCTCCTCTCGAAACGGTGGTGACGGTAGTCGGCATGATGAAAGACCGCGTCAGCTTCGTCCGTGAATTGTGGGATGTTTGCAGTTTCTTCTTTATCGCTCCGGTGGAGTATGATGAAAAGACGGTGAAGAAACGTTGGAAGGAAGATTCCGCCCAACATATGACCGAGCTTGCCGAAGTGATAGCAGGAATCGAAGATTTCAGCATTGAAGGACAGGAAAAGGTAGTGATGGACTGGATTGCCGAGAAAGGCTACCACACCGGGAACATCATGAATGCTTTCCGTCTGGCTTTGGTCGGTGAAGGCAAAGGCCCGCACATGTTTGATATTTCCTGGGTATTGGGTAAAGAAGAGACATTGGCTCGCATCAAACGTGCCGTTGAAGTCTTGAAGTAAAACAAAGACGATATGTTCTACGACCTGGCAATTGCCATTTACGACATTTTAGTTCACCTGGCCGCACCGTTCAGCCGGAAACCCCGGAAGATGATGAAAGGACATTGGGTAGTGTACGAACTTCTCCGCCAACAGGTGGAGAAGGATGCCCGGTATATCTGGTTCCATGCTGCCTCTTTGGGAGAGTTCGAACAAGGTCGTCCCCTGATAGAGAAGATCCGGGCGAAATATCCGGAATATAAGATATTATTGACCTTCTTTTCTCCTTCCGGTTACGAGGTTCGTAAGAACTACCGGGGAGCGGATATCGTATGCTACCTTCCGTTCGACAAACCCCGTAATGTGAAGAAGTTCCTCGATATCGTGAATCCCTGCATGGCATTCTTTATTAAATACGAGTTCTGGAAGAATTATCTGGACGAGTTGCATAAACGCCGTATCCCGGTATATAGTGTCTCTTCCATTTTCCGCCGCGACCAGATATTCTTTAAATGGTACGGAGGCACTTATCGCAGTGTACTGAAAGATTTCGACCATCTGTTTGTGCAGAACGAGGCTTCCAAACGCTTCCTCTCTAAAATCGGTATTACCCGTGTCACCGTGGTAGGCGATACCCGTTTCGATCGTGTACTGCAGATTCGGGAAGAGGCGAAGGACTTGCCTTTGGTCGAGAAGTTCAAAGGCGATTCGCTGGTTTTTGTAGCCGGGAGTTCGTGGGGGCCGGATGAAGACCTCTTCCTCGAATATTTCAACAACCATCCGGAAATGAAGCTTATCATCGCTCCGCATGTCATCGATGAAAATCATTTGGTAGAGATCATCAGCAAACTGAAACGTCCGTATGTACGTTACACCCGTGCCGATGAAAAGAATGTGCTGAAAGCCGACTGCCTGATTATAGATTGCTTCGGTTTGCTCTCGTCCATCTATCGTTATGGTGAGATAGCCTATGTCGGTGGCGGCTTCGGAGTAGGCATTCACAACACTTTGGAGGCAGCCGTTTACGGCATTCCGGTCATCTTCGGACCGAAATACCAGAAGTTCATGGAAGCGGTACAATTGCTCGAATCGAAAGGTGCCTATTCTATCAAGGATTATGAGGAGTTGAAGACTCTGTTGGATAAGATGCTTACCGATCCTGCTTTCTTGCAGGAGACGGGAAAAAATGCCGGGTATTACGTGACAAGTAATGCAGGTGCTACGGACAAAGTATTGCACATGATAAATTTCTAAAGATTCTTCCGTTTCAGGTGGATCGTCTCTTGCATTCGTATTCGTAGCTTTTGCTTATCATTCCTTTCCTGACAGGTGTTCTTTTGAAAAGAATGAAATAGGGCTGTTCAACGCATTGAACTTTAGTTTGTTGTATACGTAAAAGCTAAATCGTATTATAAAAACATCCGGATGTTGTGATATAAAACATCCGGATGTTTTTGTATAGAACATGGGGATGTTTTGTATGATAACATACGGATGTTTATGGATATGATAACGGAAGGTGAATTCTGTAATCATTAATTCACCTTCCGTTAGATGTTTGAAGTTTCGCTGTTAAAATGCCCTTCTGGTCTTAATAAACGATCTTAACCGTTTGCTTTTCACCACGAATCAGGTAAATACCGTGTTTTGGCAAGGTATACGAACCTTGAGAAGCTTTTAGTTGTAAGCCGGTTGCATCGTACACAGAAACGTTGTCTGCATCTACCTGTAACCGGTTTCCTTCCAAACGATAAGAAGGAGCATCCGCTTCCATTTCTTCTATGCCGCTTTCTCCTGTTGTTTTTGCTTCGATCTCAGAAGAATAATGAGTCTTTAAATTGTTGGAGAAACCTTGGATGGCATAGAAATAAGTAGTCCCTGAGTTCAATCCGTCAGCAACAACGCTTGTAGCCGTGCCGTCCGCTTCTTTTTTAGCAATGATGTTGCGTACAAGACCTGTAGCATCCATGGTGTGGGTACCGTAAGATTCTGCATAATCCATTTCATGGATATCCCATTCTTCCAGATAGAATTTATCGCTGGGAGCATAAACGTTTGATTTACGGTAATAGCTCTTATCCTGTCCCCAGTTAGCATCTACGGTAGAGTTTATGTCCGGATTCTCATAACCGATGATGTCGATCAGTTTGTCTTCGGGATTGAACAGACCGATGGCATCATCTCCCGTAAAGGTTACAATATTGCTGTAACCACCGCTTTGAAAACCGATTAAGGAATCGGCCACTTCGCGTACGGCAGTGTATTGTGCATTGGCTATCGTATAAGTCTTTCCGTTTTCCAGCTTAACGTCCGGGAACTTAAATTCACTGGAAGTCAAGCCTCCCGCACCGTTGGTTTCCATACGAAGAGCGTATCCGTTCAGGTCGACGCTCTTTCCTGTTCCGTTGAAAATTTCCAATGCACGGTTATTCGATTTTCCTTCTATGTATTTACTGATGAATAGATCAGTGGCCTGAAGCGGCTTTTCGGATTTAGTGTAGATGGTAGCAACGAATTTGTCGATACCTGCCACCGGATTCCATGCACAAGTGATGGAATTGTCGCTTACTGCGGTCGGCTGAATGGCTACCGGAGCAAATACTTTAGCTTTTCCGGTAAGGATGATTCTTTGTGTCAGATCACCGGACTTGATATTGAAAACCTCTTCTTTATCGCCTGCATTGACCGGTACGAAGTGGATAGAGAGATCACCACCGCTACGTGCATTCCAAGTGGCAGCTTTGGTGATGGTGAAACTCGGACGATCCGATTCGGCTTCTATGGTGATGTCTTCTGACAGGTTCTCACCGGAAATGCTAATCGTATTCTCTTCGCTTTGATCGCCTGCCATCAGGTTTTCGAAATGGTGGTAATAAGCGGAGGTGGAAAGAATTTTTTCCGTGTTGCCCTCTCTCTTTTCGCTTACGATGACTTCAGTAAGGAAAAAGCGGGAAATGCCGTTCGGTTTTTCAGCAGTGAATCTGAGTTTGGCACCCGACGGAACATTTTTGAATGTTAACTGGTAAGGAGCTAAATTGCGGTCTACCACGTTGTTTGATTCCAGAATGTCCATCTTCTGGGCGCTTCCTTCCATGCCATCTACGGATACTACGATGTTTGTCGTATCTTTTGTCGTGCCTGTAAACCATAACTGTGCGCGGAATTGCACTCTTATTTCGCTGGCTGTCTCTTGAGAGAATTTAAGTTGCGGAGAAGTGATATACCCCGTTTTCACCTTAGTGCCGAGTTTCACTGCTTTTTCACTGGGATAGGTGTTTTGGCTGTACCATCCTTCATTGTCTCCGTGTTCGTCAGGTTCAAAATAGGTGGATTCACTGAAATATCCTCCCTGGATGGTGGTACTGCTACACTTTGAGAATGTTTCTTGTAATACGGGTACATACTGTTGAGCATTTAAGCTAAGAAAACAGCTGTAGATGACAGCTAAGGAAAAGGTAAGTAGAAATCTTTTCATAATTTATTTTTTTTTGTGTTATTAACAGCGCAAAGATAGGGATGTTATTGGAATGTAAGCTTACATTTTAATTACAATTTTATGAAAAGAATAGTGCTTTTGATTATCAATAAGGCTTAATTAATTCTTTTATAAGATCATGTACTGACTTTTTGTAAGAGAATGATCTTGAAACCGTGCTTGTGGGAAGGGTGTCTGTTGGTTTGTTATAATAGCGATGTGCCAGCTATAGGTACTTTTCTCTGAAATATCAGCTAAATCCTATGTCCTGACACATCGTTAACTGTGTATAAATTATTCTTCGTCCTTATACCAAGATGAGTACATCAGGTAGTTATGGGCGATTTTCTGATTCAATTCTTTGGCTTGGGCCGGGTCTACTTTTTTTATAAACTTGGCGGGAACACCTCCCCAGATGCTTCCGGGCTCTATCACAGTGTTGCTGAGTACCAGTGAACCAGCTGCAACAATTGCGCCTTCACCGACAACTGCATGATCGAGCAAAGTGGAACCCATGCCGATCAATGCATAATCTTTGACGGTGGCTCCATGGATGGTAACGTTATGTCCTACGGAGACATGATCGCCTATTTCAATGGTTGATTTTTCATATAAGGTGTGTAGCACGCTGCCGTCTTGAATATTAACGCCGTCACCGATTCGAATGGAGTTTACGTCTCCTCTCAGCACGGTGCTGAACCAAATACTACAGTCGCGTCCCATTTTTACATCGCCGATGATAACGGCATTGTCGGCAAGAAAACAATTCTCACCGATTTCCGGGGTAAATCCTCTTACTGATTTTATTAAAGCCATAAATTCGTTTGTTTATATATAGATTTATCATAGTGCAGACGTTGCTGCCTTTAACCATGCTTTTTCTTCTCCGTCCAAGTGTGGAGACAATGTTTCGTATACTTTCTCATGATAGGAGTTCAACCAGGTTATTTCTTCTTCGGTAAGCATGTCCTTGATGATCCCTTTTTTGCAGATAGGGCATAAGGTGATGGTTTCGAACTCCAGATATTCTTCAAACATTCCTCGGCCTATGCTGCATACAAGTTGCAGATTCTCGATGCGGATGCCGTGGCTACCCGCTTTGTAAACTCCCGGTTCATTGGAAACGATCATGCCTGGCAGGAGCGGAGTCGGATTCTCATTCATCCGTATGCTTTGAGGCCCTTCGTGTACACTCAGGAAATGACCTACGCCATGTCCGGTGCCGTGGAGGAAATTCATTCTTTTTTGCCAGATAGGCATCCTTGCCAATACATCGAGCTGAGTGCCGCGTGTGCCGAGAGGGAACCGTGCCATTGCAAGTGCAATGTGCCCCTTTAATATAAGTGTGTAATCTTCTTTTTCCTCATCCGTTAATTCTCCGAGAGCGATGGTGCGGGTAATGTCTGTTGTCCCATCTAAGTATTGTGCCCCGGAGTCCAGCAATAAGAAACCTTTCGGCTGAAGAGGGATATTTGTTTCTGGGGTGGCGGAATAGTGGACGATAGCTGCATGCTCTTTGTAGCCGGCAATGGTGTCGAAGCTTTCTCCCATGTAAAGTGCTTGTGCGGCACGGTATTCGTGTAGCTTTCGGTCGATGCTGAGTTCGGTTTCCTGTCCTGTGGGAACCGCTTCTTCCAGCCATTTCAGAAAACGGACAAGGGCAATTCCGTCCCGCTTCATAGCAGCATGTGTCCCGGCTATCTCTTGTTCGTTGCGGACAGCCTTTAATAATGAAACCGGGGATGTGCCTGCAATAATTCTGCATGACGGATTGACGGCAGAGTATATGGCATAATTTGTTTTTGTGGGATCGAGTAGCAGGTTTTTTATATTTAATTTTCTTAGGTAATCCTCTACATCTGCATAGGGCTGGATGTCAACATCTTGCGATTTCAGGTAGTCATGTACCTCTTTTGTAACTTTCTCCGGTGAAATGAATAAGACGACATTGTTTTTAGTGATGAGCAGGTAGCTGATTATGACAGGATTGCAATGCACATCACTTCCGCGCAGGTTCAGTGTCCAGGCTATCTCGTCCAGTGCGGACAGGAATAAACCTTCCACTTCTTTTTCTTCCAGATTTTTGCGAATGGTTTCTATTTTCTCTTTACAACTACGACCGGCATATTTCAAGTCGTAGATAAAAGCCGGGGCATCTGGCATAGGTGGACGGTTTAGCCATATTTTGCCAATAAGGTCTCCGGTGATTTCCAACTCTATTTGGTGCTTTTTCAGTAACTGGCTTAGCTGCTCGACTTGTGATACGGAGAACATATTTCCGTCAATTCCTACTTTCTCATCCGGTTGCAAGTTTTGGCATAAGTATTCAATGAGCGTAGGTGTTTCGGGTAACATTTCCTTGTACAATGTTATCTCTGTGTCTTTTAGCTCATCTGCGGCTTGTAGAAAATACCGGGAATCAGTCCAAAGCCCCGCTTTGTCTGACAGGATGACGACAGTACCGGCTGAACCGGTAAATCCGGATATCCATTTTCTTGTTTCCCAATGGGGGGCGACATATTCACTTAGGTGCGGGTCTGTACTGGGGATAATAAATGCGCTGATTGGTTGTGGCTTGAATAGCATCCGCAGGGCATGTATTCGCTCATTAATCTTTTGCTCCATAATAATATATAACTTAAAATACCACGATTTGCAAAAATAGCAATAAATACATAACAAAACATCTGTATGACCGTATTTCTTGCTGTCTCTGAAATCATTAACTCTCTCTTAATAATCTCCTATTTTTTTAACGCTTATAGCCTTCAAAGAAAACTATCCTCGGAGAAATGGTTATTCTTCGAGGATAGTCTGATAAATGTTCCGTGGCTGCTATTGTTTAGAGTTGGATGGGATTATCTTACATTTACTTTGCTTGACTTAGTCCCAATGCGAACAATGTAGCAGCCTTTATCTACCGGAATACGGCAGTTGGCCTCTTTGCTTGTGTAGATCAATTCTCCTGACAATGAATAGATGTTTATTTCGTCAAGTCCGTCATTGGAGATAACGATGGTTTGGCCTTCGCTATAAACTCTGAAGTCTGTAATTGCCTCGAAAGATTCAATGCCTGTGTCCTTCATAAAGTCGAAAGTGATTACACCATCTACTTCTTTGATGTTTGTTATCGGCTTGCCTACCTTTGCGCCTGAATTCCATAACATAGCAGGTTCTGAATCATCTGTGAAGGATGTGTTTTTTGATGAGCCGGGGAATACATCTTTCATGCTGCTTCCTTCTGACTCTCTTTTGTTTTTATCTGCTACTACCAAGGATACATGCTCGAATCCATCAGTGTTTACAGTGTTGCTACGCCATATTCCTTTGTCATATTGTATGTGGCAAATTAGCAAGCCGTGTCCTGGCAGGGCGGCATCCCAACCTACGTTTTGCCGATTCTCAAAAGTGAAGTATTCATTTGGATTTTTTTCCGATACTAGGAAGTATGCTTTGTTGGATGTGGCTAATGCTTCAAGTGATACGGATTGTGGGCCGTCCAGAAGTTCCGGTTTTAACCATCCCAAAGTATATTTATCCATGGCGGTATAGCCGGCAGGGGTCTTTGATTCATTGTTATACGAACCTATATCCATTACATCCCAACCGTTCAAACCAGGACAGCCGGAATATCTCGGATCATAAATATCAGGTAATCCTAAAATGTGGCTAAACTCATGACAAAAAGTACCGATGCCGTCCAAAGTACTTCCTGTTTTTCCTCTAAGTTCGCAAGAGCAAGAATAACGACCGAGGTACAGTCCATCATACAGATTCCAATCTTTGTATTCCAGGGTGGAAGATTGTGGCCAAACGGTTTCTTCCGGTCCTCCTTGGGCTTCACCGTAACCGGCATAGATGGCATATACAAAATCCACAACTCCGTCCTCATTCAAGTCATATGAACTGAAGTCTAAATCGGGATTTTGTTCTTTGGCTAATTTTACTGCTTCTGCCATCATTTCGTCCACTCTTTCTTTCCCGGCTTCTTCTGCAGAACCATAATATTTCCGGTTTTGGGATAAGGTGATAGGTCCTACTACATCAAAATGTAATTTCAGTTTGTTCTCGGATTGGTTTAAAAAGTAATCCCGTACGCTTCCGGAAGCGATGTCGCCATCGTAGTTTTCTTCGTTCATTACGCGATCATAAGCTTCGACTGTTGCTGCTTCCGATAGCTTTATATCTTGATATTGTACGAGAACAACCAAGCCATGAACTTCTCCTACGGTTGGAAAATCCTGTTTGATGGTTCCTGGGCTAACTGCTTTTTGCCTGATCGATTTATCTAAGTTCATTTTTTCAATCAGGACATTTCTGAGGCTCTCTTGTCTTATACCTCTTATATATGTAATTTCATCAGGCGAGCGAAGTGTTTCGTCATGAGCAATCAGTGGACTTGCGATGACTTTACCTTCTTTGGATAACTCCGCATAGCAATAAAAACCGTTCAGACTCTTTTGTAGCATAAGTCCGTCAACTGTTTCATAATAGTGCATAAACTCGTCACCACGCAAATAGACTGTGAGTGTAGTACCATCCGGTTGTGTGAGTTGATGTTTTACGGGAAGTGCTGGCGCAGCTTCCATTGTCGCAATACACATAAATGTAATAAGCAAATTAAAAAGTAGTCGCTTTTCCATAACCTATAATTAATTGATGATTTGGTAAAAATATGCAAAATATATTTATTAGGCAAAGAAGTGATATTAAAATTAATACTTTTTGTCTATTGTAGAAGAAAAAATATTATAGATAATGTATTATTTATAGTAATAAAATGATACATAAATAAACTATGAAATGTATGTGTAACATAGATAGATGGTGACTTTTTTATCTTTGGATTCTCTTATTAATCATTAACAATATTCTATTTCTTGCAATTATCATGATTTTTCCTTAATATTGCATCTGTAAACACACAATAGCCAAAAAAAAACAAATGATGGATCTTGCGCAAATAATACGTGATATATATCCGGTTTCGGATGAAGGATTAAATAAGATTTCAGCCTGTGTCCATACTCTTCATGTTAAAAGAGGGGAATTGATTATTACGCAGGGGAAGAAATGTGAAAATCTTTTTCTGATTCGGAAAGGTTTGGTGCGCTCTTATTGCGATGATGACGGAAAAGAAGATACCCGTTGGTTCGCTATTGAGGGAGATGCTTTGGCCTCCATTCACTCATTGTATAGGGGTGAACCTGCTATGTCGTCTGTGGAAGCATTGATCCCAACAGATTTATACTACATATCAAAAAGCGATGTCGAAGAATTGCTTAATTATTCAAAGGAACTAGTTTATTGGGGGTATATGTTGGCTATAGAGGAACTTTATGCGTTGGAGCGGAGATATACCTATATAGGTACAGGCGATGCTTTTACACGCTATAAATCATTTATGAAAATGCGGTCTCGTGAGACTATTCGCCAGATACCGTTAAAGCACATTGCGTCGTACTTAAAGATGACCCCTCAAACATTAAGCAAAATAAGATCTAAATATATTAAGGAATAGCCGTAGATGTGGGCTTTTGACGAAAGGTTATTCCAAAAGAAAAACTTTTTGTGTTTTATTTCTTTTCTCTTTTGATTTCTTAATCTAGATTCAGTAGATTCTTGTTTCAAACCACTAATTTTGTTTAAAATCAAAATGAGTTATGTAACTACTTATTAAAAGAAGAACATGCCTCGCGATTGGATTATATTTTTCTTATATAAGTAATGAGAAAAATAAGATTGTTATTTCTTTTGCATTTGTTATTTTATTTGCGATGAAATAATAATACAAAACATATTATTTCTATGAATGAAATAATATTACTATATTAATTATTGATATTTACATTATAATAATTAGTATGTTTCACTAATAAATGATTTGTGTTATGAAAAAGTACTACCAATTAGCATGCATGCTACTTTGTTGGCTTGCCTATGCCAGTGGCGTAAATGCCCAGTCTATTAACTCCCCATCAAAGGAGAAAGCGGTACGCGATGTGGAAAATCGTACGATTTATGCGGCTGTTACGGGTAATCCGGCTCTTGACGGATTCGGAATGTCTACCTTTAAGAGTGATACTCCACAAAATATGACATTGCTGCATCCGTGGGAGTACGGAACGTTTATCTTCTCTGGGGCTGCCGCTTATGGGGAGTATTATGGCTTTTTCTATTACTATGATAATTTGGGTGGAGTATTACCTGAATCATTTAGTAAAGTGAACCTTCGCACAGGTGAAAGGACTGTGGTGAAAGATTGGAGTGATGTTAATGTGCATTTCTCCGATATGACTTTTGATTATTCTACGAATACGATGTATGCGGTAGGGTTTAACTTAGGGGATACTAACCTTTATACTATAGATATAGAGACCGGTAATATCACTACAGGTCCATTGCTGACAACTAATTTGGGAAACCAAAATACTCCTATTATTGCAGCAACTTATGACGGCCGTTTATATTGTATGAATACAAAGGGTGTCATTTATCAGATAGACAAAGAAACGGGTAATCTGACCCGTGTTATGGATACCCAAATATCATTGGGGTATAATCAATCAATGGAGTTCGATCATACGGATGATTGTCTGTATTGGGCCACTATGGTAGGGCTTCCAGATAGTCAAAACGAATTGTATAAGATAGATATTGATAAGAAAACGATTAAATCACTGGGAGTTTTGGGTACAGGAGAATATACGCAAGCCTGTGGTCTGTATATTCCTTATGTGCTGGCGGGATTTGATGCTCCGGGGGCGGTAACTGATTTGAAAGTAGTTCCCGCAGAAAAAGGGGCTCATGAAGCAGTGATTACATGGAAAAACCCTGTTAAAACACATGGTGGAGACGAATTGACAGGAACTCTGACAGTTGTTTTGGAAAGAGATGGTGAAATAATAAGTAGCTCTTTAGGAGAAGCAGGTGCAGAAATGTCATGGACTGATAAAACCGTAGGACAAGGTGAACATCTTTATACGGTTAAAGTGACTAGTGAAGTAGGAGAAGGACTGCGTTGTGATATGGATGCTTACGTGGGAGACGATGTACCCAGATCTCTTACTGATTTAAAGACCAGCGTAGGAAATGAATGTAAGACTATAAAACTGGAGTGGTCTATTCCGGAAGTAGGTGCCCATGGAGGATATTATGATAAGACAGCTGTTAGATATAAAATTGTACGTTATCCGGATAAGGCTGTGGTTGAAGAGGAATGGGAAGGAAATACCTATGAGGATAAGTCTATCAAACGTTTGGGTGCCTATTATTATGGTGTTACTGCGATAAATAAGGCCGGATCGAATAAAGAATACGTTCTGAAATCGGCTATCATTGCCGGCAAAGCGGTAGATGTTCCTTATGAATGTAGCTTTGAGGATGAGGCTATTGTTACGAACCAATGGTCTGTAGTGAATGCTAATAATGACGATAATACTTGGCTTTTGAATTCAACTATGACTAAGAGCGTTTTTGGCGATTATCTTTTTGGTGCCAGCTATTTGGCAGATCCTAACGTCAGTACCCAGGATGCTGACGAATGGTTGATAAGCCCCCCTATTAATTTTGAAGCAGGGAAAAAATATTATCTAAGTTTTGATTCTCGTTCGGCCGGAGTGGATGAGTTGAATCTTACAATGGGTAAGTTGAATACGATTGATTCTCAAACCATAATGTTGGAATCTGGTTTGCTTACGGAAGAGGCTGACGAAGATAATCCTGTTCTCAAGAATTATCAAATACAGTTGCCGGATGGTGTGGACGGTATCTATTGTGTAGGAATTAATTTGGTAACAATGTTTGGTGATTGCGCTATGTTCCAAATCACTAATATCGGTATTGAAGAGGGCATTGCATCAGGTATCGAATCTATGTCTCTTACTGAAAATGTCAAGATTGCTATGGCTGGTGGTCGCTTGGTTGTTGAAGGCGATTTTAAAACAGCTGATGTTTATGATACGACGGGAGTACGTGTTGCTACGTTAAATGCAAACAATGCTGAGGCTGCAACTGCAGGTTGGCATCCGGGTATTTATATTATAAAGGTAGCCAATGGCGACTCTGTATTTACACAAAAAGTTGTTATTAAATAATCATCAAAATTAAAATTGTTATGAAAAAAAATAGTTTCCTTATAGTTATTTTGTTGTTAGCGAATATTTTTTCGGCTTCAGCAAAGATAGAAAGGGCGTTTTCTGCGGATGGGCTTTGTAATGTGAAGATCGAGGTAGATAAAGGGAGCAATGTAATAGCTACGACTATAGCTGGACATGGAACTCGGTTGACTTTAACGGATGGTGTTAATGATGTTCAGTTGGATGATAGCGAAAATCCTCTACAGATAGAAGCGGCAGAAGGAGCTGAGATCGTGTCATGTAAGGTAAATGGTAGTGATGGTAGCATTGGTGGTGATGGTAAATTACGTGTTGGGATAACGGAAGGATTGCACATTGAAATTACAACGAGATCTCTTTCTGCTAACCCTGCGGTGACTTTCTCGGTAACTGATCCAAGTCATATAATCGTAAAAGCAGACGATGAGCTTGTTAGTGACATAAGTTCCCCTAAAGAATTTGCGAAAGGGACAATGTTGACTATAGCACCTGCTGATGGGTATGAAGTTATAAACGTTTCTACCACTGAGCGCCCTACCATTCCATTTGCAAATGGCGTTTATTCGATTCGTGTGGAGCAAGAAATGACGATTTATGTTCAAAGTCAGGCTGCTAATCCAGTGGTTACCTTTGAAATTGATTATCCGGGAAGAATAAGTGTGGTGAATCAGAGTACTCGCAAGCCTATTGATATCTCTTCTTCCAAGGTTTCTCTTCCGAAAGGTACTGTAATGGAAATCCAGGCTTCTGATGAAAAATATTCAATCAAATCAGTAAAGGTAAATGGACAAGATAAAGCACCTGCTGGTGGTAGTGCAATATATAATGTAGGGGTAGAAGGTAATATGACGGTTGCTATTGCGACATCATCGACAGTTCCTTCTGTTAAGTTTGATGTGGACAAACCGGAGAACGTGAAGATTCACAAATTAGGTAGTGAAGAGATGTTGGATGTAGCAAAGACATATGAAATGGAAAAAAATACGCAGATCGTAATCGAAGCGGCATCTGATGAAGTTCGTATTGCATCTGTAATAGCCAATGGTATGAAATTGACACCTCTTGGAAATGGTACTTATATGACGTCTGTTGCTATGGATATGGTAATTGAAGTGAAAACGAAAGGTAATCTTCCTACTTTGGACTTTAAGGTGGATGCTCCCGAGCGTATTAATGTACTGAATGGAGCTGAAAAATTGGATATAAGTGAAATGGTCGAATTGCCTATTGGCACGGAAATAACGATTGAACCTGCAAATGAAAATTGCATTATACGTTCTGTGGTGGCCGATGGTGAAGAATTAGAGGCTGGTTCAGATAAAAAATATCATGTGACGGTAGCTGGCGATATGGAATTTGTCATTGAAACGGCAGCTTCTTTGGTATTGCATATTATTCAGCCGGAAAAAGGTGGTACGATTGCTGTATATCGTGATGGACAAGAACTCCATGAGGGAGATGTCGTTATAACAAATGACAAATTGTCTTTCAAGAATACACCTGATGAAAATTACTTCTTTGTGAACTATATGGTCAATAATGAAGAATGTGTAGAAACGTATACGGTATCAGGATCAACTGATATTACTGTAGGTGCGGTGTTTAGAGCCCTTAGAGACGGTTATGTTGCAGTCAATTTTGAACTTGATGAGAAAGGGGGACTACTCAATATTAGAAATATTGTAGATTCTGAATTTATTTCGCTTGATCCGTCTAAACCTTGTGAAGTGAAGAAGGGTAGTGCGATTAATATTTGGATTTTTACTGCTACGGTTAATATTGCAAGTTGTACAAAGAACGGGGTAGATGTACCGGCAGATGCAGACAAAGAAGGTAGAAGTTACACTATGACGGTTGATGAGAATGCTACTATAAAAGTTACAACGGTTAAATTAGTTAGTGTGAGTGGCGAACATACCAATGATGATATGTATAATAGTATTGGTGATGTATATATCAAGTATAAAGGTGAAGTTGCCAACACTTTCATCGTTCCAGTAGGCACTACCGTGGAATTGGTAGCGGAACCGGAGGAAGGTTATATTTTGGATTATTACTATCTTAATTATGACGAAAGCACAAAGTTTACAGAGAATGCGTATACTGTTGAAAATACAGATAAAGAGATTATCGTAATTAAGGGTGCTTTCAAAGTAAATCCAGATAGCGGCATTGAATCTCTGAATTCTATTCAAGGTCATTATGACGCGGAAACTATGCAAATCATTACTACGGGAGGAAATACGAAAGTATATACAGTCTCCGGTAAGATGGTTCTTGAATCTAATGAAACAAACATAAGTGTTTCTGCTTTGGAAAATGGCATATACATCGTGAAGACTCAGAAGGGTGTATTTAAATTGGTAAAGAAGTAAAGTAGCAGGATTAAAAGTAAGACTGTATCAGCTCTTATGGGCTGATATAGTCTTATTATTCTTTATTGTTCAATGAAAATAATCTATATATGATAAAGTGTAAATATCTTTTATTGGTAGTCTGTTTGGTATGGGCCGGCTCTATATTGAATGCTCAATGGTGTGTGGCTCCTGATTCTCCTATAGAACAGCAATCAGGAATCTCTAAAACAGTCAAGGATCAGGGAAATGGAAGGGTGCTTTACAGCTATTGCTCTTCTGATGCAGCGGTTACTGCAAAAAGCGGAATCGGATCCAATACGGATGATGATGTCAAAGTGACGACTGCAATTCGCTTGTCTGAAGGAATGATGGGGTTGCTGAAAGGTCGGAATATTTATAGTTTAAAAGTCGGTATAGCTGCTGATGCAGATGACGCTACTGTTTTTATCCGTAAAGAGGATGGAACAATTTTGTGGCAAATAACAAAAGCACTGGAATTGGGATGGAATGACGTTGTTCTTGAAAATCCTTTGGTAATACCGGGAGATCAACCTCTTTATATTGGATTCAGCGCTGTGCAACATGATCGTAAATATTTGATTCCCGTTGCTAAAGAGACCGGTAAGGTGAATGGTTTGTTTTTATCTGCAAACGGTGAACCTTTGACGGAATATACGAGCATGGGAAATCTTTGTTTGAAAGTCGAAGTTGATGGTAATGAAAGTGAATTCGGCTATGTTGCAAGTATGCTGAAAGCTTATTCTACCAAGCCTTATTTATTAGAAGGAAAAGAGGCGGCTACAGATATGACGATTTATTTTTTGAATGAAGGAGAGAATAGTATTTCCAAGATTAAATTGGGGCGTAAATTGAATGATAAAGAATTGAGCGATACTATTTGTACTTTCAAAAGAAGGTTGCGCGCGAATAGTTTAGGTGAATTGACTTTGAAAGTTGCTCCGACCGAAAGTGGAAACTATACGTTTACATTGAAAGAAATAGAAAAGACTCCGGTCTCCGTGAAACCCATAATGGCTGGTGTCACCATTTATAAAGCGGAAGATGCGATTAAGCGCGTAGTACTAATTGAAGAGTTTACCTCTCAGTCATGCGGCAATTGTCCCGCTGGGCAAAAGGCTTTGCATAAAGTAATATCGGGCAATGAGGATCGTGTAGCACTGGTTCTTCATCATTCTGGATATGAGCCGGATATATTTACTAAACAAGAAAGTGTGAATTACTGCTATTTTTATAATACGACAACTTATGCCCCGGCTATGATGATTGATAGGACGCACTTGTCTGATTACGATACTGATGGTGTGGGTTCGTTGGTTTTTGATCCCCGTAACTTCAGTGAATCTACATTCACAAAAGAGCTGGCATTGCCTGCGTTAGTTTCTGTGGATATAAATTGCTCTTATGATGAGGCAAGCAGAAAATTAACGGTTATTGTTTCAGGGAACAAAACCGTGGATTTAGTAGGAGATCATGTCGGGGTAACTGTGTTTCTGCTGGAGAGTAATTATATAGGTTACCAACACGGCAACGGAGGAGGATCTGAGTTCGAACATAATAATTTCCTTCGCGCTGTTCTTTCGGATCAGACTGGTGATGTAATCTCTTTTGCAGCAAATGGTACTTACAGTAAAAGATATGAATATAAAATGCCTGAGACTTATGTGTCGACTACAGGAAAAAAAACGGAGGCACATCCTGAGAACATGAGTATTGTGGCATTTGTTTCCAATTTCGATACGGTATATCCGGATAATTGTTTCGTACTGAATGCAAATAAAACAACCTCTCTGAATGCAGGAGAAACAGGGTTGAAATCGGAAAAAGCAATAGAAAAATCGCTTCCGGCATTTGCTAAAGAAGGCAAGGTGTATGTTTGTGGCGAATATGAAGACTTGAAAGTGTATAATTTGCAAGGAATGGAGATTCGTAATGAAGACTTGAAACCTGGCGTTTATATTGTGAAGATAATCGGTTCCGATAAAAAAGAATATGTGCGGAAAGTATACAGTCTACACTAAGGTGCTTTTTGAGGAATTTGATTAAATATTGAGATTGGTTAAGAAATAATAATGGTGTTAAGTGTAAGACTATATCAACTTCCCTATAAAGGTTGATATAGTCTTATGTTTTTTATCAAATGAGATAAAAATGGTGTAAGATGAAATATAAATATTTACTATTGGTAATAGGTATTCTATGGAATAGTTCTGTAGTATGTGCCCAATGGCGTTCTGCTTCGCAGGAATCGGTTAAGCAACAATCCGAAGTTGATAAGATCGTTAAGGATCAAGGAGATGGAAAAGTACTTTATGGGTATTGTTCTCCTTCGGCCAAAGTCAATTCAGGTAGTGGAATCGGATTTCAGTTGAATAAAAATACTGAAGTGACTGCAGCCATCCGTTTCTCCGAGGGGGTTATGAGTGTGGTAAAAGGGCGGAAGATTTATCGCCTTAGGATTGGTGTAGCTTCCAAAGCTGATGACGCTAAGGTGTTCATTCGGAAGCCGGATGGAACTCTTGTTATGGAGATGTCTGCAACGCTGAATTTGGGATGGAATGATGTTGTGTTGGATACTCCCGTAACTATCCCAGAGGAGAAGGAACTCTATATAGGATATCGTTGCACGCAGTATCCGGGTGAATATGTGATTGCATATGAAAATACTACGGCCAAGGCTAACGGAACACTGATGGCTTTGGGTAATGGAATTTTGTGGGAATATTCGGATTTGGGTAATCTTTGTATATTGGTTGAATTGGAAGGCACAGAAGATGAATTCAATTGTCTTGGAAGCATATTGGGTGTTTTTCCTTCTGAGTCTTATTTGCCGCAAGGGTTAAAGAAAAAAGTTGAAATGGTGATTCGTTTTTTGAATGAAGGAGAGAAGGAGGTCACTAATATAAAACTTGGTCGTAAATATAATGGCAAGGAATTGGCTGATACGATTTGTGCTTTTCATAATAAAGTGCGAGCAAACAATAAAAGTGAATTGACTTTGGAAGTTATTCCCGTTGAAACCAGTAAATATGAGTATACCTTAAAGGAAATCAATGGGAATCCTGTGTCAGCTTCCATAAAGGAAACAGGGATTTCTTTATATGATACGGAGGATGTTGTACATCGCGTGGTGTTGATTGAGGAGTTTACTTCACAGGCCTGCCGTAATTGTCCGGCGGGGCAAGAATCTTTGCACAAGATGATTTCCGGTAATGAGGACAATGTAGCAATGGTTCTTCATCATTCCGGATTCGCACCTGATATCTTTTCGATTATGGAAAGTGATGGCTATTGTTATTTTTATGGTTCTCCGTCTACGTATGCACCGGCTATGGTAATGGATCGGACTTATTTATCGTTATATGATACTGATGGAACGGGAAGTTTAGCTTTTGACCCTCGTAGCTTATCGAAATCAACTTTATTAAAAGAATTGAAATTGCCTGCAATGGTGTCTGTCGGTATAAAAAGTAAGTATGACGACGCGAGTCGAAAATTGACGGTTACCGTGTCAGGGCATAAGATTACTGATCTAGTGGGCGAACATGTCGGATTGACCGTATTCCTATTGGAGAGTAAATATGTGGGCAATCAAAGTGGCTTCTCTGGTGAATTTGAGCATAATAATTTTCCTCGTGCCGTATTATCTGATGCGACAGGGGATGTAATAACTTTTAATGGAGATGGTACCTATAGTAAAGAGTATGTTTATACCATTCCCGAATCCTATACATCGACTACTGGACAGGTCACTGAGAGCCATCCTGAAAATATGAATGTGGTGGCATTCGTCTCTAACTATAATAATGTATATCCTGATTTTTGTGCCGTGTTGAATGCAAATAAAACGACTTCGTTGAATGAAGAGGTGACAGGACTGAAATCGGAAAGAGCAACAGATCAATCTATTCGAGCTTTTGCAAAGGATGGAACGGTTTATGTTTACGGAGAACACAGTAATCTGAAGGTATATAATCTACAAGGTATGCCTGTTCCTAATGAAAACCTGGTGCCGGGAGTTTATATGGTAAGATTGACAGGTTCGAACCAGAAAGAATATGTGCGGAAAGTATGTGTCGGTAATTGAGATAATGCAGTATATCCATTAATTCTTAAGCTCATTTCATTAAGTCGTCTGAGTAGAGCCAATTTAGGAAATGAGCTTATTCTTTGTTATATAATGCATCTTTTCTTGAATTATTGGGCATGAAAATAAGCTTATGTGTTGATTTTGAGAAATAATTGCTAAAAGTTTTGTGAATAAAGAAAGTATGTGTAATTTTGCCGCGCAATTTGACTGCGGAAATTTTAAACCAATAAATATTAATAGTAATAAAATGATTGTAGTACCTGTAAAAGAAGGCGAAAACATTGAAAAAGCGCTGAAGAAGTTTAAGAGAAAATTTGAGAAAACTGGTATCGTTAAAGAACTTAGAAGCAGACAACAGTTCGATAAACCGTCTGTAACTAAAAGACTTAAGAAAGAACGTGCAGTTTACGTTCAGCAACTTCAGCAAGTAGAAGATTAATTATTCGTAATTTCCTTTGAATTATTGAATACTTTTCATACATTCGTTGCAAAATTATAGATGTAGCGATGTTATGTTGACAGATTCTTTCCTTGATTATCTCCGGTATGAACGGAACTATTCCGAAAAAACCGTATTAGCTTATGGTGAGGATATTGCTCAGTTGGCGGAGTTTGTTAAGGGAAAAAATGGAGATTTTAATCCGGTTGAAGTAAATCCGGGAATTATTCGTGAATGGATGATTTCATTGATGGATAAGGGGTATACTTCGACATCTGTAAATCGTAAACTAAGTTCGCTCCGGTCATTCTATAAGTTCCTTTTAAAACGAGGAGAGGTGAACGTGGATCCGTTACGTAAAATAGCGGGGCCTAAGAATAAAAAACCGCTTCCTTCTTTTTTGAAAGAGAGTGAAATGAATAAATTGCTGGATGAAACGGATTTTGGTGATGGATTTAAAGGCGTCCGGGATCGTCTAATTATAGAGATGTTTTATGCCACCGGTATAAGGCTTTCGGAATTGATCGGTTTGGATGATAAGGATGTAGATTTCTCTGCTTCTCTTTTAAAAGTGACTGGAAAGAGAAATAAACAGAGGCTGATCCCTTTTGGCGATGAACTAAAGGAAGAGATGCTGATGTATGTCAATGTAAGGAATGAACGGGTTTTGATGAGGTCTGAAGCGTTTTTTGTGAAAGAAGATGGAGAAAGGCTTTATAAAAATTTGGTCTATAATTTAGTGAAACGAAACCTGTCGAAGGTAGTGACGTTAAAAAAGAGAAGTCCTCACGTGCTGAGGCATACTTTTGCCACAACAATGCTAAATAACGAGGCGGAATTGGGTGCGGTAAAAGAACTTTTAGGTCATAGTAGTCTAGCTACTACTGAGATATATACGCACACTACTTTTGAAGAACTTAAAAAAGTGTATAAACAGGCTCATCCGAGAGCTTAAAAAAAGGAGGTAAGTATGGAAATTAGAATTCAATCAATTCACTTTGACGCATCAGAGCAATTGCAGGCTTTCATTCAGAAGAAAGTGTCTAAGTTGGAGAAGTATTACGAAGATATAAAGAAAGTAGAGGTGTCATTAAAGGTAGTTAAACCGGAAGCGGCTGAGAATAAAGAAGCCGGTATTACAGTCTCTGTACCGAATAATGAATTTTATGCGTGTAAGGTTTGCGATACGTTTGAAGAAGCAGTCGATTTAAGTGTCGAAGCGCTCGAGAAACAGCTGGTTAAATACAAGGAAAAACAACGGACCAAATAAAAAGTTCGCAAATATTTTGCGGAAAAGAAATAAATAACTAAATTTGCAGCCGTTTCGCTCGCGTTAGAACGTGACGGTTGCATTTTTTGAATAGTTGCCTCTTTAGCTCAGTTGGCCAGAGCACGTGATTTGTAATCTCGGGGTCGTTGGTTCGAATCCGACAAGAGGCTCGAGGATGTGCGAAAGTCATCCGTAGCATTTTAGGGCAAATACCAGAGTGGCCAAATGGGGCAGACTGTAAATCTGCTGGCTTACGCCTTCGGTGGTTCGAATCCATCTTTGCCCACAAAAAAAAAGACCGAAAGACAATTTTGGCGAGAATGCGGAAGTAGCTCAGTTGATAGAGCATTAGCCTTCCAAGCTGAGGGTCGCGGGTTTGAGCCCCGTCTTCCGCTCTTATAATTTTCTTGCTGTTATAGCTCAGTGGTAGAGCACTTCCTTGGTAAGGAAGAGGTCCCGGGTTCAAGTCCCGGTAACAGCTCATAACATGTAAATGCTGATTATTAATCAAATAAATAACAAGTAAAGCTATGGCTAAAGAGAAATTTGAACGTACCAAACCGCACGTAAACATTGGTACAATCGGTCACGTAGACCACGGTAAGACAACGTTGACAGCTGCTATCACTACAGTGTTGGCAAAGAAAGGTCTTTCAGAACTGCGCTCTTTCGATTCTATCGATAACGCTCCTGAAGAAAAAGAAAGAGGTATTACTATCAATACTTCACACGTAGAATATCAGACTGCTAACCGTCACTATGCTCACGTTGACTGTCCGGGACACGCTGACTACGTTAAAAACATGGTAACTGGTGCTGCTCAGATGGACGGTGCTATCATCGTAGTTGCTGCTACTGATGGTCCGATGCCTCAGACTCGTGAACACATCCTTTTGGCTCGTCAGGTAAACGTGCCTCGTTTGGTTGTTTTCATGAATAAGTGCGATATGGTTGATGATGCTGAAATGTTGGAACTCGTTGAAATGGAAATGAGAGAACTTCTTTCATTCTATGATTTCGATGGTGACAATACTCCTATCATTCAGGGTTCTGCTCTTGGTGCATTGAACGGTGTAGAAAAATGGGAAGACAAAGTTATGGAGCTGATGGAAGCAGTTGATAACTGGATTCCACTTCCTCCGCGTGATGTTGATAAACCTTTCTTGATGCCGGTTGAAGACGTGTTCTCTATCACAGGTCGTGGTACTGTAGCAACAGGTCGTATCGAAACAGGTGTTATCCATGTAGGTGATGAAATTGAAATCCTCGGCTTGGGTGAAGATAAGAAATCTGTTGTAACTGGCGTTGAAATGTTCCGCAAATTGCTGGATCAGGGTGAAGCTGGTGATAACGTAGGTTTGTTGCTTCGTGGTATTGATAAGAACGAAATCAAACGTGGTATGGTTCTTTGTAAACCGGGTCAGATTAAACCGCACTCTAAATTCAAAGCTGAGGTTTATATCTTGAAGAAAGAAGAAGGTGGTCGTCATACTCCGTTCCATAACAAATATCGTCCTCAGTTCTATTTGCGTACTATGGACTGTACTGGTGAAATCACTTTGCCGGAAGGAACTGAAATGGTAATGCCGGGTGATAACGTAACTATTACTGTAGAATTGATCTATCCGGTAGCATTGAATCCGGGTCTTCGTTTCGCTATCCGCGAAGGTGGACGTACGGTAGGTGCTGGTCAGATTACTGAAATTCTTGACTAATATCCAATAAATTTAATCAGTTCCCGATAACCATCGGGAACTGATTAGTTACAAACGGGAGTAGCTCAGTTGGTAGAGCACCGGTCTCCAAAACCGGGTGTCGGGAGTTCGAGCCTCTCCTCCCGTGCTAATTTTTATAAGATGAAGAAAGTATTTACTTATATTAAAGAATCTTACGACGAACTTGTTCATAAAGTATCGTGGCCTACGTATTCTGAATTAACCAGTAGTGCAGTTGCTGTTTTATATGCTTCCCTGATAATTGCAGTAGTGGTGTTCCTTTTGGATCTCTGTTTCCAAAACTTAATGGAAAACTTAATTTATCCACATTAAAAAAAGAGTACGATGTCTGAGATTGAAAAAAAATGGTACGTTTTGCGTGCTATTAGTGGTAAAGAAGCTAAGGTAAAAGAGTATCTTGAGGCTGATATTAAAAACAGCGACCTTGGTGAGTATGTATCTCAGGTATTGATTCCTACCGAAAAGGTATATCAGGTTCGCAATGGTAAAAAAATTGTGAAGGAAAGAAGTTATCTTCCTGGTTATGTCTTGGTGGAGGCTGCTCTGGTTGGTGAGGTCGCTCACCACTTGAGAAATACGCCTAATGTGATAGGTTTTTTAGGTGGTTCCGATAAACCGGTGCCCCTCAGACAATCGGAAGTGAATCGAATACTTGGTACAGTTGACGAACTGCAAGAGACAGGAGAAGAGTTAAATATCCCGTATGTTGTAGGCGAAACTGTAAAGGTTACTTTTGGTCCTTTCAGCGGATTCAGTGGTATCATTGAAGAAGTGAACAGTGAAAAGAAGAAACTTAAGGTCATGGTGAAGATATTCGGGCGAAAAACACCGCTTGAATTAGGCTTTATGCAAGTAGAAAAAGAATAATGCAGGTGTTACGCTGTAGTATTCTTTATTAATTTTTATATATAAATCAATTAGAAAATGGCTAAAGAAGTTGCTGGACTAATCAAATTACAGATTAAAGGAGGCGCTGCAAATCCATCACCTCCCGTTGGACCTGCATTGGGTTCTAAGGGAATCAATATCATGGAATTTTGCAAGCAATTCAATGCCAGAACCCAGGACAAGGCAGGTAAAATATTACCTGTTATCATTACTTACTACGCAGATAAGTCTTTCGATTTTGTAATCAAGACTCCTCCCGTTGCTATTCAATTGCTTGAAGTAGCTAAGGTAAAGAGTGGTTCTGCTGAGCCTAACCGTAAGAAAGTTGCCGAGTTGACTTGGGAACAGGTTCGTACGATTGCTCAGGACAAAATGGTTGACTTGAACTGTTTTACTGTGGAAGCTGCCATGAAAATGGTTGCAGGTACAGCTAGAAGTATGGGTATCGCTGTAAAAGGGGACTTCCCGGTTAATAACTAATAAACTTCAATTGTAATGGGTAAACTGACAAAAAATCAAAAGTTAGCTGCAGGAAAGATTGAAGCAGGGAAAGCATACTCACTGAAAGAGGCTGCATCTTTGGTAAAGGAAATTACTTTTACCAAGTTTGATGCTTCATTAGATATAGATGTACGTTTAGGTGTTGACCCACGTAAGGCTAACCAGATGGTGAGAGGTGTCGTTTCACTTCCTCACGGTACGGGTAAGCAAGTTCGTGTGTTGGCTCTTTGTACACCGGATGCTGAAGCTGCTGCAAAAGAAGCTGGTGCCGACTATGTTGGTCTGGACGAATATATCGAAAAGATCAAAGGTGGATGGACAGATATTGATGTGATTATCACTATGCCATCTATCATGGGTAAAATTGGTGCGCTCGGTCGTGTACTCGGTCCTCGTGGATTGATGCCTAACCCGAAGAGTGGTACTGTAACTATGGATGTTGCTAAAGCTGTAAAAGAAGTAAAACAAGGTAAGATTGACTTTAAAGTTGATAAGAGCGGTATCGTTCATACCTCGGTTGGTAAAGTTTCATTCACTCCGGAACAAATTCGCGACAACGCAAAAGAGTTCATTGCTACATTGAATAAACTGAAACCATCTGCAGCCAAGGGTACATATATTAAGAGTATTTATCTTTCTAGCACGATGAGTGCAGGTATCAAAATCGATCCCAAAACAGTAGAGGAAATCTAATAAAACGGAGGAATAATGAGAAAGGAAGATAAAAATACGATTATTGCACAGATTGCTGAGACAATAAAGGAATATGGACACTTCTACTTAGTAGATGTAACAGCTATGAATGCAGCTGCTACCAGTGAATTGAGAAGAGCATGTTTCAAAGCAGACATCAAATTGATGGTTGTTAAGAACACATTGCTTCACAAGGCACTTGAGTCTCTTGAAGAAGATTTTTCTCCGCTTTATAGCTCTTTGACAGGTACTACGGCCGTTATGCTTTGTAACATTGCTAACGCGCCTGCAAAGTTGATTAAAGATAAGGCTAAAAACGGAGTTCCTGGACTGAAAGCAGCATATGCAGAAGAAAGCTTCTACGTTGGTGCAGACCAGTTGGATGCTCTCATCAGTATCAAGAGTAAGAATGAGGTTATTGCCGATATCGTTGCATTGCTGCAATCACCGGCCAAGAATGTTATTTCTGCTCTTCAATCAGGTGGAAACACCCTTCACGGACTTCTCAAAACTCTTGGTGAACGTCCAGAATAAATTTATAAATCAACAAAGTAATTAAACAATTAAAATCATACAAAAAATGGCAGATTTGAAAGCTTTTGCAGAACAACTAGTTAACTTGACAGTAAAAGAAGTTAATGAACTTGCAACTATCCTTAAAGATGAATACGGTATTGAACCTGCTGCTGCAGCTGTAGCTGTTGCTGCTGGTCCTGCAGCTGGTGCTGCTGCTGTAGAAGAAAAAAGTTCTTTCGACGTAGTATTAAAGAGCGCTGGTGCAGCTAAACTTCAGGTTGTAAAAGCCGTTAAAGAAGCTTGTGGACTTGGCTTGAAAGAAGCTAAAGACATGGTAGACGGCGCTCCTAGTGTAGTAAAAGAAGGTTTGGCTAAAGACGAAGCAGAATCATTGAAGAAAACATTGGAAGAAGCTGGAGCTGAAGTTGAACTTAAATAACATTAGCCTGGAAATCAGGTAATTCGGTTAAGAATCCTTCGAAAAAGGATTCTTAACCTTTTTGTGTATATATTTAAAATTAAGTTCTCCAAATTCATTGACAGATGTCTTCAAATACTGTAAATCAAAGAGTTAATTTTGCTTCGACTAAGAATCCGCTTGAATATCCGGATTTTCTGGAAGTACAATTGAAGTCATTCCAAGACTTTCTACAACTAGACACCCCGCCCGAGAAGCGTAAGAACGAGGGATTGTATAAAGTATTTGCTGAAAACTTCCCTATTGCCGATACAAGAAACAATTTTGTACTTGAGTTTTTGGATTACTATATTGATCCGCCGCGTTATACCATTGATGATTGTATAGAGCGTGGGCTTACTTATAGTGTTCCTTTGAAAGCAAAACTTAAGTTGTACTGTACCGACCCCGATCATGAAGATTTCGATACCGTGATACAGGATGTATTCCTTGGTCCGATTCCTTACATGACTGATAAGGCAACTTTTGTAATAAATGGTGCCGAACGTGTAGTTGTGTCTCAGCTTCATCGTTCTCCGGGTGTGTTCTTCGGTCAGAGTGTACATGCTAATGGCACGAAGCTTTATTCGGCTCGTATTATTCCATTCAAGGGTTCATGGATCGAGTTTGCTACCGACATCAACAACGTGATGTATGCTTACATCGACCGTAAGAAAAAATTGCCTGTTACAACGCTGTTGAGAGCGATTGGCTTTGAAAATGATAAGGACATTCTTGAGATTTTCAACCTAGCAGAGGATGTGAAGGTAAATAAGACCAATCTTAAGAAAATTGTAGGCCGTAAGTTGGCTGCTCGTGTTTTGAAAACCTGGATTGAAGATTTTGTTGATGAAGATACCGGTGAGGTAGTTTCTATCGAGCGTAATGAAGTTATTATCGACCGTGAGACTGTCATCGAGGAGGAACATATCAATGAAATTATCGAATCGGGCGTTCAGAACATCCTGATCCATAAGGATGAACCGAACCAGTCCGACTATTCTATAATATATAATACACTGCAGAAGGACCCGAGTAACTCGGAAAAAGAAGCTGTACTGTACATCTACCGGCAGTTGCGTAATGCAGATCCGGCTGATGATGCCAGCGCACGTGAGGTTATTAATAACCTGTTCTTCTCAGAAAAACGGTATGACCTTGGGGATGTAGGTCGTTATAGAATCAACAAGAAGTTGAATCTGACGACTGATATGGACGTACGCGTTCTTACCAAGGAAGATATCATTGAGATCATCAAATATCTGATTGAGTTGATTAACTCAAAGGCAGATGTGGATGATATTGACCACTTGAGCAACCGCCGTGTACGTACTGTAGGTGAACAGTTATCTAATCAATTTGCTGTAGGTTTGGCTCGTATGTCACGTACCATTCGGGAACGAATGAATGTCCGTGACAATGAGGTGTTTACTCCGATTGATTTGATCAATGCGAAGACGATTTCTTCTGTCATTAATTCGTTCTTTGGAACAAATGCATTATCGCAATTCATGGATCAAACGAACCCATTGGCAGAGATCACTCATAAACGTCGTATGTCTGCTCTTGGTCCTGGCGGTTTATCTCGTGAACGGGCCGGATTTGAGGTTCGTGACGTGCATTATACGCATTATGGTCGGCTTTGCCCGATCGAAACTCCGGAAGGTCCAAACATCGGTTTGATTTCATCTTTGTGTGTATTCGCCAAAATTAACGACCTCGGATTTATTGAAACTCCTTATCGTAAAGTCGATGGAAGCAGGGTAGATCTTTCTGATAATGGTTTGGTATATTTGACTGCTGAAGAGGAAGAAGGTAAGATTATTGCTCAGGGTAATGCTCCGTTGAATGATGATGGTACATTTGTTCGTAACAAAGTAAAATCTCGTCAAGATGCTGATTTCCCTGTAGTTGAGCCTGCAGAAGTTGAGCTAATGGATGTTTCTCCACAGCAAATTGCTTCTATTGCAGCATCATTGATTCCGTTCTTGGAGCATGATGATGCTAATCGTGCATTGATGGGATCGAACATGATGCGCCAGGCAGTACCATTGTTGAGAAGTGAAGCTCCGATTGTAGGTACGGGTATCGAACGCCAGTTGGTTAGAGATTCGCGCACGCAGATCACTGCTGAAGGGGATGGAGTGATTGATTTTGTTGATGCTACTACTATTCGTATTCTTTACGATCGTACGGAAGATGAAGAGTTTGTAAGTTTCGAACCAGCTCTGAAGGAATATAGAATACCTAAATTCCGTAAGACTAACCAAAATATGACCATCGACCTACGGCCTACCTGCAATAGAGGTGATCGAGTGACCAAAGGACAGATCCTGACAGAAGGTTATTCTACAGAAAACGGTGAACTTGCATTAGGTAAGAACTTACTTGTTGCTTATATGCCTTGGAAAGGATATAACTATGAGGATGCTATCGTGTTGAACGAACGTGTGGTTCGTGAAGACTTGCTTACTTCTGTGCATGTGGAAGAATATTCTTTGGAGGTTCGTGAGACTAAACGTGGTATGGAAGAGTTGACTTCTGATATTCCTAATGTAAGTGAAGAAGCAACCAAAGATCTTGATGAAAACGGTATTGTACGAATTGGTGCCCGTATTCAGCCGGGTGATATCATGATTGGTAAGATCACTCCAAAAGGTGAATCTGATCCTTCTCCGGAAGAAAAGTTACTCCGTGCTATTTTTGGTGACAAGGCTGGTGATGTTAAAGATGCTTCTTTGAAAGCTTCTCCTTCCCTGAAAGGTGTTGTCATTGATAAGAAACTTTTCTCACGAGTTATCAAGAATCGTAGCTCTAAATTGGCAGACAAGGCATTGCTTCCTAAGATTGATGATGAATTTGAAGGAAAGGCTTCTGATTTAAAGCGCATTCTTGTAAAGAAATTGATGACGCTTACTGAAGGTAAGGTTTCTCAAGGAGTGAAAGACTATTTGGGAGCTGAAGTTGTTGCGAAGGGTGCAAAATTCAGTGCTTCCGATTTCGATTCACTTGACTTTACTTCTATTCAGTTGAGCAACTGGACAAATGATGACCACACTAACGGTTTGATCCGTGACCTGGTTATGAACTATATTAAGAAATATAAAGAACTGGATGCTGAGTTGAAACGTAAGAAGTTTGCTATCACTATCGGTGATGAACTTCCTGCCGGAATCATCCAAATGGCTAAAGTATATATTGCCAAGAAGCGTAAGATCGGTGTTGGTGATAAAATGGCTGGTCGTCACGGTAATAAGGGTATCGTTTCACGTGTTGTACGTCAGGAAGATATGCCGTTCTTGGCAGATGGTACACCGGTTGACATTGTATTGAACCCATTGGGTGTACCTTCACGTATGAACATTGGGCAGATATTTGAAGCTGTTCTTGGACGTGCAGGTAAACAGCTCGGTGTGAAGTTTGCTACTCCTATCTTTGATGGTGCTACAATGGACGATTTGAATGAATGGACTGATAAGGCTGGTTTGCCACGTTATTGCAAGACATACCTTTGTGATGGTGGTACGGGCGAACAGTTCGACCAGCCTGCAACGGTCGGTGTGACTTATATGTTAAAACTCGGTCACATGGTTGAAGACAAGATGCACGCACGTTCTATCGGCCCGTATTCATTGATTACTCAGCAACCACTAGGTGGTAAGGCTCAGTTCGGTGGTCAGCGTTTCGGAGAAATGGAGGTTTGGGCACTCGAAGGCTTTGGCGCAGCGCATATACTCCAGGAAATCCTAACAATCAAGTCTGATGATGTTGTAGGACGTTCTAAGGCTTATGAAGCTATTGTTAAGGGTGAACCAATGCCGCAACCCGGTATTCCTGAATCTTTGAATGTGTTGTTACACGAATTGAGAGGTTTGGGCTTGAGTATTAACCTGGAATAATTATTTAGTTGAAAGTTGATAATTGAAAGTTGAAAGTGTATTCACTTTCTTCTTCCGGTTATCAATCTTCAACTTTCAACTTTCAACTTTTAATTTTCAACTATATTATAGTATGGCTTTTAGAAAAGATAATAAGACGAAGAGCAATTTCTCGAAAATCTCTATCGGTTTGGCTTCTCCCGAAGAAATCTTAGAGAATTCGAGTGGTGAAGTTTTAAAGCCTGAAACCATTAACTACCGTACGTACAAGCCCGAGCGTGATGGCTTGTTCTGTGAACGTATCTTTGGACCTATCAAAGATTATGAGTGCCATTGCGGTAAATATAAACGTATCCGTTATAAAGGTATCGTCTGTGACCGTTGTGGTGTGGAAGTTACTGAAAAGAAAGTACGTCGCGAACGTATGGGACACATCCAGTTAGTTGTGCCGGTGGCGCATATCTGGTACTTCCGTTCGCTTCCCAATAAAATCGGTTATTTGCTGGGATTGCCTACAAAGAAACTGGATTCTATTATTTATTATGAACGTTATGTTGTTATTCAGCCCGGTGTAAAGGCTGAGGACGGTGTAGCTGAATTTGATCTGCTTTCTGAAGAGGAATATTTGGATATACTGGATACTCTTCCGAAGGAAAATCAGTATTTAGAAGATTCGGATCCGAATAAATTCATTGCAAAGATGGGTGCAGAGGCCATTTATGACCTTTTGTCGCGTCTTGATTTGGATGCTTTATCATACGACTTACGTCATCGTGCAGGAAACGACGCATCTCAACAACGCAAGAATGAAGCTTTAAAGCGTCTTCAAGTGGTGGAATCATTCCGTGCTTCGCGAGGACGTAATAAGCCGGAATGGATGATTGTACGGATTGTACCGGTTATTCCTCCCGAACTTCGTCCGTTGGTTCCATTGGATGGTGGTCGTTTTGCGACATCTGACTTGAATGACTTGTATCGTCGTGTGATTATTCGTAACAATCGTTTAAAACGTCTGATTGAGATCAAAGCTCCGGAAGTGATCTTGCGTAATGAAAAACGTATGCTTCAGGAATCAGTAGACTCATTGTTTGATAACTCTCGCAAATCGAGTGCTGTAAAAACTGATGCTAACCGTCCGTTGAAATCACTGTCGGATAGTTTAAAGGGTAAGCAGGGCCGTTTTCGTCAGAATTTGCTTGGTAAACGTGTTGACTACTCTGCACGTTCGGTTATCGTTGTTGGTCCTGAGTTACGTATGGGTGAGTGCGGTATTCCTAAATTAATGGCTGCCGAACTTTATAAGCCGTTTATTATCCGTAAACTGATTGAACGCGGTATTGTAAAGACTGTAAAATCAGCAAAGAAGATCGTTGACCGCAAAGAGCCGGTAATCTGGGACATTCTTGAGCATGTAATGAAAGGACATCCTGTATTGTTGAATCGTGCCCCGACACTTCACCGACTCGGTATTCAAGCATTCCAGCCGAAGATGATTGAAGGTAAGGCTATTCAGCTGCATCCGCTTGCTTGTACAGCGTTCAATGCCGACTTTGACGGTGACCAGATGGCTGTCCATTTGCCTTTGAGCAATGAAGCTATTCTTGAAGCACAAATGTTGATGCTTCAATCACATAATATTTTGAATCCGGCTAATGGTGCCCCAATTACCGTACCTGCACAGGACATGGTTCTTGGATTATATTACATTACTAAATTACGTTCGGGTGCTAAAGGTGAAGGATTGACATTCTATGGACCGGAAGAAGCATTGATTGCTTACAATGAAGGTAGAGTGGATATCCATGCTCCAGTCAAAGTAATTGTGAAAGATGTAGATGAAAATGGCAATATTATAGATGTTATGCGTGAGACATCTGTCGGACGTGTAATTGTAAATGAAATTGTGCCGCCTGAAGCTGGTTATATCAATACGATTATTTCAAAGAAATCGCTTCGAGACATCATTAGTAATGTAATTAAGGTATGTGGTGTAGCTAAAGCTGCCGATTTCCTTGACGGTATCAAAAATTTGGGTTATGAGATGGCTTTTAAAGGTGGATTGTCATTCAACTTAGGCGATATCATCATTCCGAAGGAGAAAGAAGCGCTTGTTCAAAAAGGTTACGATGAAGTAGAGCAAGTGATCAATAATTATAACATGGGTTTCATCACCAATAACGAACGTTACAATCAGGTAATTGATATTTGGACACATGTGAACTCTGAATTGTCGAATATTCTGATGAAGACAATTTCTTCCGATGATCAGGGTTTCAACTCTGTATACATGATGCTTGATTCTGGTGCCCGTGGTTCTAAAGAGCAGATTCGTCAGTTGTCAGGTATGCGTGGTTTGATGGCTAAGCCCCAAAAAGCTGGTGCTGAGGGTGGTCAGATCATTGAAAACCCGATTCTGTCTAACTTTAAAGAGGGACTGTCGGTATTGGAGTATTTTATCTCTACCCATGGTGCCCGTAAAGGTTTGGCGGATACCGCTTTGAAGACTGCCGACGCAGGATATCTGACTCGTCGTCTGGTAGATGTGTCGCATGATGTCATTATAAATGAAGAAGATTGTGGTACGCTTCGTGGGCTGGTTTGTACAGACTTGAAGAATAACGATGAAGTGATTGCTACATTATATGAACGTATCTTGGGCCGCGTATCTGTACATGATATCATTCATCCGCAAACAGGTGAGTTATTGGTAGCCGGTGGAGATGAAATAACGGAAGACATCGCTAAGAAGATTCAAGAATCTCCGATCGAAAGTGTTGAAATCCGTTCGGTATTGACTTGTGAATCCAAGAAAGGGGTTTGTGCTAAATGTTATGGACGAAACTTGGCTACAGGCCGTATGGTTCAGCGAGGTGAAGCTGTAGGTGTAATTGCCGCCCAGTCTATCGGTGAGCCGGGTACACAGTTGACGCTGCGTACATTCCATGCCGGTGGTACTGCTGCTAATATTGCTGCTAATGCGAGTATTATTGCTAAGAATAATGCCCGGCTTGAATTTGATGAGCTTCGTACAGTTGATATCGTAGATGAAACAGGTGAATCTGCAAAAGTAGTGGTAGGTCGTTTGGCTGAGGTCCGTTTTGTGGATGTAAATACGAACATTGTTTTGTCTACTCATAACGTACCTTACGGTTCTACATTGTATGTTTCTGATGGCGAAGTGGTTGAAAAAGGTAAGCTTATTGCTAAGTGGGATCCATTCAATGCTGTTATCATTACGGAAGCTACAGGTAAGATCGAATTTGAGAATGTTATTGAGAATGTCACTTACAAAGTTGAATCGGATGAAGCAACCGGACTTCGTGAAATCATCATTATCGAATCTAAGGATAAGACAAAAGTTCCTTCTGTTCATATCGTTACTGAAGATGGTGATTTGATCCGTACTTATAACTTACCTGTAGGTGGACACGTTATCATTGAAAATAACCAGAAGGTGAAAGCTGGTGAAGTAATTGTTAAAATCCCACGTGCCGTAGGTAAGGCTGGTGATATCACCGGTGGTCTTCCTCGTGTTACTGAGCTGTTTGAAGCACGTAATCCGTCGAATCCGGCTATTGTATCTGAAATTGATGGTGAAGTCACTATGGGTAAGATCAAACGTGGTAATCGTGAGATCATTGTTACTTCTAAAACAGGTGAGGTTAAGAAATATTTGGTAGCTTTGTCTAAACAGATTCTGGTACAGGAGAATGACTATGTTCGTGCTGGTACTCCATTGTCTGATGGTGCCATTACGCCTGCCGATATTCTCGCTATTAAAGGTCCTACGGCAGTTCAGGAATATATTGTGAACGAGGTTCAAGATGTATACCGCTTGCAAGGTGTGAAGATCAACGATAAGCATTTTGAAATTATAGTTCGTCAGATGATGCGTAAAGTAGAAATAGACGAACCTGGTGATACTCGCTTCCTCGAACAACAGGTGGTTGATAAAATCGAGTTTATGGAAGAGAATGATCGTATCTGGGGCAAAAAAGTTGTTGTTGATGCTGGTGATTCTCAGAATCTGCAACCGGGACAGATTGTAACTGCGCGTAAATTGCGTGACGAGAATAGTATGTTGAAACGTCGTGACCTTAAACCGGTTGAAGTTCGTGATGCTGTTCCTGCAACGTCTACTCAGATTCTTCAAGGTATTACCCGTGCTGCTCTGCAAACTTCAAGTTTCATGTCTGCTGCTTCCTTCCAGGAAACGACGAAGGTATTGAATGAGGCTGCTATTAATGGTAAGATTGATAAGTTAGAGGGTATGAAGGAGAACGTTATTTGCGGTCATTTGATTCCTGCTGGTACAGGTCAGCGTGAATTTGATAAAATTATCGTAGGTTCAAAGGAAGAGTACGACCGTATTCTTGCTAACAAAAAAACCGTACTTGATTATAACGAAGTAGAATAATACAATCCAACTGACTATAATTAGAGAGGAGCAATTACCTTTATGGTGATTGCTCCTTTTTATAAGAAATCTGCGGTTATGAGTTACGGTATCAGATAGCTGCAACTTTGAGCAAATATTTAAGTGGTTAGGGTTTATTCAGTTGGATGGTTATAAATGAAATATGAGCATTCTATAATTTAATAAAATAAGTACTATTATGGAAAATCAAAATCCAAACAATCAGTTACAGATAGAACTGAAAGAAGAAGTCGCACAAGGGACTTACGCTAATTTGGCTATTATTACTCATTCAAGTTCGGAATTTATTCTCGATTTTGTACGTGTAATGCCAGGGGTACCTAAAGCTAGTGTTCAATCACGCATAGTGCTTGCTCCTGAACATGCAAAACGTTTGTTACGCGCTTTACAGGAAAATATAGCTAAATATGAACGTGTATTTGGTGAAATACGTATGCCGGGTGAAGTCAAAGGTGACATGTTTATTCCACCAATTTCAGATTTTAAAGGAGAAGCATAACACAATCGATAAGCATTGATTATAAAAGGCTGGTCTTTGGTTTTTGAATTATAAATCTAAAACCAAGGACCGGTCTTTTATATTAGGTATTTTCTATGGTTTATCAAACATGTGGATGAGAGTTCATATGTTGTGACAAATATGATTCGTCATTTCTTTTGTTTGATGCCAGTAAGCTGGTTATGAATGAGTTTTTTCTAAAAATATTGCTGTAAGCCATTGTTCGTTCAAATATTATTCGTATTTTTGCAGCCCGAAATGTATAGTTACGAAATAAATAGAATAATAATATAAATTAAAAAAACAATTTTAACATGCCTACAATTCAGCAATTAGTAAGAAAAGGACGCGAAGTGCTGGTGGAGAAAAGTAAATCTCCGGCCTTGGACTCATGTCCTCAAAGACGTGGCGTTTGCGTAAGAGTGTACACAACCACTCCGAAAAAACCGAACTCTGCAATGCGTAAAGTTGCCCGTGTACGTTTGACTAACCAAAAAGAAGTCAATTCGTATATTCCGGGAGAAGGACATAACTTGCAGGAACACTCAATCGTATTGGTACGTGGCGGTCGTGTGAAAGACCTTCCGGGTGTTCGTTATCATATCGTTCGGGGGACACTTGATACGGCAGGTGTAGCTGGACGTACTCAAAGACGCTCTAAATATGGTGCAAAACGTCCGAAACCAGGACAGGCAGCAGCTCCTGCAAAAGGAAAGAAAAAATAAAACATAGTATTTAGTAGTAATAACTTTCGTTTTAGTTTGTTGGAATAAGCTATAAAGGTTGAGTAAATTTTTCGGAGGGAAAATTGAAGACGTCAAGAAATAGACAGCCAAGAACAAAAACATTATTTTTCAAACAAATGAGAAAAGCAAAACCAAAAAAACGCGTAATCCTGCCGGATCCCGTGTTCAATGACCAAAAGGTTTCAAAATTCGTAAATCATCTGATGTATGATGGAAAGAAGAATACATCTTACGAAATCTTTTACGCAGCTTTAGAAACAGTTAAAGCTAAACTTCCTAATGAAGAGAAATCCGCTCTTGAAATATGGAAAAAAGCATTGGATAATGTAACTCCACAAGTTGAAGTAAAATCACGTCGTGTGGGGGGAGCAACTTTCCAAGTACCTACAGAAATCCGTCCGGATCGTAAAGAGTCAATTTCTATGAAGAATCTTATTCTTTACGCCCGTAAGAGAGGTGGTAAATCCATGGCTGATAAGTTGGCCGCTGAAATTATGGATGCATTCAATGAACAGGGAGGTGCATATAAACGTAAAGAAGATATGCATAGAATGGCAGAAGCTAACCGTGCATTTGCTCATTTCAGATTCTAATACTATTAAGAATAACCTATTAGATTAAAAACTTAAAGTAAAAGAATAAGAAAATGGCTAAACAAGATTTACATTTAACCCGCAATATCGGTATCATGGCTCACATTGATGCCGGAAAAACAACTACTTCCGAACGTATCCTATTTTACACCGGATTAACTCATAAAATAGGTGAGGTGCATGATGGTGCTGCTACAATGGACTGGATGGAACAGGAGCAGGAACGTGGTATTACTATTACTTCTGCTGCTACTACAACTCGTTGGAAGTATGGTAATGAAACTTATAAAATTAACTTGATTGACACTCCGGGACACGTTGACTTTACTGCCGAAGTGGAACGTTCACTTCGTGTGCTTGATGGCGCAGTCGCAGCTTATTGTGCTGTAGGTGGTGTTGAGCCACAGTCGGAAACGGTATGGCGCCAAGCTGACAAATATAACGTGCCGCGTATTGCATATGTGAACAAAATGGACCGTTCAGGTGCTGACTTCTTTGAAGTAGTGCGTCAAATGAAGGCTGTTTTGGGTGCTAATCCTTGTCCGGTTGTTATCCCTATCGGTGCCGAAGAAACTTTCAAAGGTTTGGTAGATTTAGTTAAAATGAAAGCGATCTACTGGCATGATGAAACCATGGGAGCCGACTATACAACTGAAGAGATCCCTGCAAATTTGGTTGATGAAGCTAATGAGTGGAGAGATAAGATGTTGGAAAAAGTAGCTGAATTTGATGATGCTTTGATGGAGAAATATTTTGATGATCCTTCTACTATCACTGAAGAAGAGATTCTGAGAGCTCTCCGTAATGCTACTGTTAAGATGGCTATAGTTCCGATGCTTTGTGGCTCTTCATTTAAGAACAAAGGTGTACAGACGTTGCTTGATTATGTTTGTGCTTTCTTGCCTTCTCCTTTGGATGCGGAAAATGTGATCGGTACCAATCCTAATACAGGTGCTGAGGAAGAACGTAAACCAAGTGATGACGATAAGACTTCGGCTTTGGCATTTAAGATTGCAACTGACCCGTATGTAGGCCGTTTGACTTTCTTCCGTGTATATTCGGGTAAGATTGAATCTGGTTCATATATTTATAACTCTCGCTCTGGTAAAAAAGAACGTGTTTCTCGTCTCTTCCAGATGCACTCAAATAAACAAAATCCGGTAGATGTAATTGGTGCTGGTGATATTGGTGCTGGTGTAGGTTTTAAAGATATACATACAGGAGATACGTTGTGTGATGAATCGGCACCTATTGTACTTGAATCTATGGACTTCCCGGAACCAGTAATCGGTATTGCTGTAGAGCCTAAGACTCAGAAAGATATGGATAAGCTGTCTAACGGTTTGGCTAAATTGGCTGAAGAAGATCCGACGTTTACTGTTAAAACTGACGAGCAAACAGGCCAGACGGTTATTTCGGGTATGGGCGAGCTTCACTTAGATATTATTATTGACCGTCTTAAACGTGAGTTCAAAGTAGAGTGTAATCAAGGTAAACCTCAGGTTAACTACAAAGAGGCTATCACTAAGACAGTTAACTTGCGTGAAGTTTACAAAAAACAATCTGGTGGTCGTGGTAAATTTGCTGACATCATTGTGAACATCGGTCCGGTTGATGAGGATTTTAAAGAAGGCGGATTACAGTTTGTTGATGAAGTAAAGGGAGGTAATATTCCCAAAGAATTTATCCCTGCTGTACAGAAAGGTTTTACAACAGCAATGAAAAATGGCGTTTTGGCCGGTTATCCTCTTGATTCACTGAAGGTGACTTTGGTTGATGGCTCGTTCCACCCGGTGGATTCTGACCAGTTGTCTTTTGAAATTTGTGCTATTCAGGCTTATAGAAATGCTTGTGCTAAGGCGGGTCCTGTTTTAATGGAGCCTATCATGAAACTGGAAGTTGTAACTCCGGAAGAAAACATGGGTGATGTTATTGGTGACTTGAATAAGCGCCGTGGGCAAGTTGAAGGAATGGAGTCGAGTCGTTCAGGTGCTCGTATTGTTAAGGCAATGGTACCGTTGGCAGAAATGTTCGGATATGTGACTGCTTTACGTACTATTACTTCAGGACGTGCAACTTCTTCAATGGTTTACTCTCATCATGCTCAGGTCTCTAATTCTATTGCTAAGGCTGTATTAGAAGAAGTTAAGGGACGTGCTGATTTGATTTAACGAAAATATCTGAAGCTGCAGGCTAGCGAATGACTCTTAGCCTGCCGCTTTATCCTATTTATATACTTATTAATAACAAAAAACAATGAGTCAGAAAATTAGAATTAAACTGAAATCTTATGACCACAACTTGGTTGACAAGTCAGCTGAGAAGATTGTGAGAACTGTGAAGGCTACCGGTGCTATTGTTAGTGGTCCGATACCCCTTCCAACGCACAAACGTATTTTTACTGTCAATCGCTCGACTTTCGTAAATAAAAAGTCTCGTGAGCAGTTTGAACTCTCATCTTATAAAAGATTGATCGATATCTATAGTTCAACAGCTAAGACGGTAGATGCTCTGATGAAGTTGGAGTTACCGAGTGGTGTAGAAGTGGAAATTAAAGTTTGATAATTAAAAATTAGTGAAATGCCAGGATTATTAGGAAAAAAAATCGGAATGACATCCGTTTTCAGTGCCGATGGTAAGAATGTACCATGCACTGTTATCGAAGCAGGTCCTTGTGTTGTTACTCAGGTTAAGACTGTAGAGAAAGATGGCTATGCTGCTGTTCAGTTGGGTTTCCAGGACAAAAAGGAAAAACATACAACTAAGCCGTTGATGGGACATTTTAAAAGAGCTGGAGTAACACCGAAGAGACACTTGGCCGAGTTCAAAGAATTTGAAAATGAGTTAAATCTGGGTGATACGGTTACCGTGGAGTTGTTTGATGGTACAGATTATGTTGATGTTGTCGGGACTTCCAAGGGTAAAGGTTTCCAGGGTGTTGTTAAAAGGCATGGCTTTGGCGGTGTAGGCCAGTCTACACATGGTCAGCACAACCGTGCTCGTAAGCCGGGTTCTATCGGTGCTTGTTCTTATCCTGCAAAAGTATTCAAAGGAATGCGTATGGGTGGACAAATGGGTGGTGAAAGAGTCACTGTTCAAAACTTACAGGTATTAAAAGTAATCGCGGAACATAACCTTCTTTTGATTAAAGGTTCTATCCCTGGTTGCAAAGGTTCAATCGTATTAATTGAGAAATAATGGAAGTTAACGTATATAACATTAAAGGTGAAGACACTGGGAGAAAGGTTACGTTAAACGAATCTATCTTCGGAATTGAGCCCAACGACCATGCTATCTATTTGGACGTAAAGCAATTTATGGCTAATCAGCGTCAGGGTACTCATAAATCAAAAGAAAGAAGTGAAATCAGTGGATCTACTCGTAAAATCGGTCGTCAGAAAGGTGGCGGTGGTGCGCGTCGTGGAGACATGAATTCTCCAGTACTTGTTGGTGGTGGACGTGTATTCGGTCCGAAGCCGAGAGACTACTACTTCAAGTTGAATAAAAAAGTTAAGACATTGGCTCGTAAGTCTGCTTTGTCTTATAAAGCTCAAAACAATGGGATTGTTGTAGTTGAGGACTTCACTTTTGAGGCTCCGAAGACAAAGGATTTCGTTGCAATGACAAAAAATCTTAAAGTTTCTGATAAAAAACTGCTTGTAATTTTACCAGAAGCAAATAAAAACGTATATTTGTCAGCTCGTAACATTGAGGGTGCTAATGTGCAGACTATCTCAGGATTAAATACTTACAGAGTATTGAATGCTGGGGTTGTTGTGCTTACTGAAAACTCTTTGAAAGCTATTGACAATATCTTAATTTAAAAAGGAGGCTTAAATAATGGGAATTATTATTAAACCGTTGGTGACAGAAAAAATGACTGCAATAACTGATAAGCTGAATCGTTTTGGCTTTGTTGTGCGTCCTGAAGCTAACAAACTGGAAATTAAGAATGAAGTTGAAGCCCTTTATAATGTTACAGTGGTTGATGTGAATACGGCTAGATATGCCGGCAAGAATAAGAGCCGTTATACGAAGGCAGGTATCATCAATGGCCGTACAAACGCTTTCAAAAAAGCGATTGTAACATTGAAAGAAGGAGATACTATTGATTTTTATAGCAATATTTAATAAAAATGGCAGTACGTAAATTTAAGCCCACAACACCGGGGCAAAGACATAAAATTATTGGTACTTTCGAAGAAATTACTGCATCAGTACCAGAAAAGTCTCTTGTATATGGTAAGAAATCATCAGGAGGTCGTAACAACGAAGGTAAGATGACCATGCGCTACATAGGTGGCGGCCATAGAAAGGTGATCAGAATTGTCGATTTCAAGAGAAATAAAGACGGTGTTCCAGCAGTTGTGAAAACTATAGAATACGATCCGAATCGTTCGGCTCGTATCGCTTTGTTGTTTTATGCTGATGGAGAAAAAAGATATATTATTGCTCCCAATGGATTGCAAGTTGGTGCGACTTTGATGTCAGGTGAAAATGCAGCGCCAGAGATTGGTAATGCACTTCCTCTTCAGAATATTCCTGTCGGTACTGTGATTCATAATATTGAATTACGTCCGGGGCAGGGTGCTGCTTTGGTTCGTTCGGCTGGTAATTTTGCTCAGTTAACTTCAAGAGAGGGTAAATACTGTGTTATTAAATTGCCTTCAGGTGAAGTTAGACAGATACTTAGCACTTGTAAAGCTACTATCGGTAGTGTAGGTAATTCGGATCATGGATTGGAAAGTTCAGGTAAAGCAGGACGTTCTCGTTGGTTAGGACGTCGTCCTCGTAACCGTGGTGTTGTGATGAACCCGGTTGATCATCCTATGGGTGGTGGTGAAGGACGTGCTTCCGGAGGACACCCAAGATCTCGTAAGGGATTGTATGCTAAGGGACTTAAGACTAGAGCTCCTAAGAAACAATCATCTAAGTATATTATAGAGAGAAGAAAGAAGTAATCTGATTAATTGAGTAAACTATGAGTCGTTCATTAAAAAAAGGTCCGTATATTAACGTTAAGCTTGAGAAGAAGATTCTTGCTATGAATGAATCAGGCAAGAAGGTTGTTGTTAAGACTTGGGCCAGAGCTTCAATGATTTCGCCTGATTTTGTAGGCCATACAGTTGCAGTTCATAACGGAAATAAATTTATTCCTGTATACGTTACCGAAAATATGGTAGGTCACAAGTTGGGTGAATTTGCCCCAACTCGTACTTTCAGAGGACACGCTGGTAATAAGAAAAAATAACAGGATTTATCTGAAATAATAAAGTAATAAATATAATGGGAGCAAGAAAAAAAATATCGGCTGATAAAAGAAAAGAAGCCCTTAAGACCATGTATTTTGCTAAATTGCAAAATGTTCCTACTTCTCCTCGCAAAATGCGTCTCGTGGCTGACATGATTCGCGGGATGGAAGTGAACAGAGCACTTGGCGTTTTGAAGTTTTCTTCAAAAGAAGCTGCAGCAAGAGTGGAGAAATTACTACGCTCTGCGATAGCTAATTGGGAGCAGAAAAACGAACGTAAAGCTGAAAGCGGTGAATTATATGTAACTAAGATTTTTGTTGATGGTGGTGCTACGCTCAAAAGAATGAGACCGGCTCCGCAGGGTAGAGGTTACAGAATCCGTAAACGTTCAAATCACGTGACGTTGTTCGTTGATTCTAAAAGTAATAACGAAGATTAAATTAAGGTAGATGGGACAAAAAGTTAATCCAATAAGCAACCGTTTAGGAATTATCAGAGGATGGGATTCTAACTGGTACGGTGGAAATGATTACGGTGATTCTTTGCTGGAAGATAGCAAAATCCGTAAATATCTTAATGCAAGACTTGCAAAAGCAAGTGTTTCAAGAATCGTAATTGAACGTACGTTGAAACTCATTACTATTACTGTTTGCACTGCTCGTCCGGGAATTATTATCGGTAAAGGTGGCCAAGAAGTTGATAAATTGAAAGAGGAGTTGAAGAAGGTTACCGATAAAGATATTCAGATCAATATCTTTGAAGTGAAAAGACCGGAACTGGATGCTGTAATTGTTGCTAACAACATTGCTCGTCAGGTCGAGGGAAAGATTGCCTACCGCCGTGCCATCAAGATGGCTATCGCAAATACAATGCGTATGGGGGCTGAAGGTATCAAAATTCAGATTTCAGGACGCTTGAATGGAGCTGAAATGGCACGTTCTGAAATGTATAAGGAAGGAAGGACTCCGTTACACACTTTTAGAGCAGACATTGACTACTGTCATGCAGAAGCATTGACAAAAGTTGGTCTTCTCGGTATTAAAGTTTGGATTTGTAGAGGTGAAGTGTTTGGCAAGAAAGAATTGGCTCCGAACTTTACACAAAGCAAAGAAAGTGGTCGTGGAAACAATGGTGGAAACAACAACGGCGGCGGAAAGAACTTCAAAAGAAAGAAAAATAATCGCTAAACGAATTTGAATTTTAGGAAACTATGTTACAACCGAAAAAGACAAAATTCAGAAGACAACAGAAAGGCCGTCAGAAAGGTGTTGCTCAGAGAGGTAACCAGTTGGCTTTCGGCTCTTTTGGAATTAAGGCTTTGGAAACAAAATGGATCACAGGCCGCCAGATTGAAGCTGCTCGTATTGCAGTTACAAGATATATGCAACGTCAGGGACAAATTTGGATTCGTATATTCCCGGATAAACCAATCACTAGAAAACCTGCTGATGTGCGTATGGGTAAAGGTAAAGGTAGCCCCGAAGGATTCGTAGCTCCTGTTACTCCGGGTAGAATTATTATTGAGGCTGAAGGCGTACCTTTCGATGTTGCGAAAGAGGCTCTTCGCTTAGCTGCTCAAAAACTTCCTATCACTACAAAATTTGTAGTGAGACGTGATTATGATATTCAAAATCAAAATGCGTAACGTTTATGAAAATTGCAGAAATTAAAGAGATGTCTACTGCTGACTTAGCAGAGAGAATAGAAGCAGAAGTGGTGAATTATAACCAAATGGTTATCAATCATTCTATTTCTCCTTTGGAAAACCCTGCGCAAATTAAACAGTTACGCAGGACTATTGCGCGTATGAAAACTGTGATGCGCGAAAGAGAACTTAACAATAAATGATCAGCTCGATGGAAGCAAGAAATTTAAGAAAAGAAAGAACAGGTGTTGTATTGAGCAATAAAATGGATAAAACCATTACTGTTGCTGCCAAATTCAAGGAAAAACACCCTATATATGGTAAATTCGTTAGTAAAACGAAAAAATACCATGCTCACGATGAAAAGAATGAATGCAATGTAGGTGATACAGTACGCATTATGGAAACTCGTCCTTTGAGCAAGACTAAGAGATGGAGATTAGTAGAAATAATTGAAAGAGCTAAGTAATTATGATACAAGTAGAATCCAGACTTACAGTATGTGACAACAGTGGCGCTAAAGAGGCACTCTGTATTCGCGTTTTAGGCGGTACAGGACGTCGCTATGCTTCAGTAGGGGATGTTATAGTCGTTTCTGTAAAGAGCGTCATTCCTTCGGGTGATATTAAAAAAGGTGCAGTGTCTAAAGCTTTGATCGTACGTACTAAGAAAGAAATCCGTCGTCCCGATGGTTCTTATATACGTTTTGATGATAACGCTTGTGTTTTGTTAAATAATGCAGGTGAAATTAGAGGTAGTCGTATTTTCGGTCCGGTAGCTCGTGAACTTCGTGCTACTAACATGAAAGTTGTGTCACTTGCGCCTGAGGTACTTTAATTTTGTAAAAGATTTAAGTAATGAGTAAATTACATATAAAAAAAGGCGATACAGTTTACGTAAATGCTGGTGAAGACAAAGGTAAGACTGGTCGCGTATTGAAGGTTCTTGTTAAAGAAGGACGTGCATTGGTTGAAGGTATCAATATGGTATCAAAAAGCACAAAACCAAATGCTAAGAACCCGCAGGGTGGTATAGTAAAGCAAGAAGCTGCTATCCATATTTCAAACTTGAACCCGGTTGATCCAAAAACTGGTAAAGCAACGCGTGTTGGTAGAAAAGTAAGTTCTTTGGATGGTAAAAGAACTATAGTGCGTATTTCTAAAAAATCAGGAGAGGAGATTAAGTAATGAGTAATACTGCAAGCCTTAAGAAAGAATATGCAGAGCGTATTGCGCCTGCGCTGAAGTCACAATTCCAGTACTCTTCATCGATGCAGGTACCCGTACTTAAGAAGATTGTTATCAATCAGGGGTTAGGTATGGCTGTGGCCGATAAGAAAATTATTGAAGTAGCAATTAACGAGTTGACTGCTATTACCGGTCAGAAAGCTGTAGCAACTATCTCTCGTAAAGATATCGCTAACTTTAAGCTGCGTAAGAAAATGCCGATCGGAGTTATGGTTACTCTGCGTCGCGAAAGAATGTATGAATTCCTTGAAAAGTTGGTTCGTGTGGCGTTGCCTCGTATCCGTGACTTTAAAGGTATTGAAAGTAAATTCGATGGAATGGGGAATTATACCCTTGGTATTCAGGAACAAATCATTTTCCCTGAAATAAATATCGATAGTATTACAAGAATTCTCGGAATGAATATTACCTTTGTAACCTCTGCGAACACAGATGAAGAAGGTTATGCCTTGTTGAAAGAATTCGGTTTACCGTTTAAAAACGTTAAAAAAGACTGATAAATATGGCAAAGGAATCAATGAAAGCACGCGAAGTAAAGCGTGCTAAATTAGTAGCCAAATATGCCGCCAAGAGAGCTGCTTTAAAGCAAATAGTAAGAACGGGTGATCCTGTAGATGCTTATGAGGCAGCACAAAAATTGCAGGAACTGCCGAAAAATGCAAATCCGATTCGTATGCACAACCGTTGCAAACTGACTGGTCGTCCGAAAGGATACATCCGTCAATTCGGAATTTCAAGAATTCAGTTCCGTGAAATGGCATCAAATGGCCTTATTCCAGGTGTAAAGAAAGCAAGCTGGTAATTGTTTTTTAAATATTGTCAGGGAAGTCCTGATTAATTTAATTATTTTTTATATGACTGATCCAATAGCAGATTATTTAACGAGGTTGAGGAACGCTATTCAAGCAAAACACAGAGTGGTTGAAGTTCCTGCTTCAAATTTGAAAAAAGAAATCACTAAGATTCTTTTTGAGAAAGGCTACATTCTTAATTACAAGTTTGTAGAAGATGGTCCTCAGGGAACTATTAAAGTTGCCTTGAAGTATGATTCGGTTAACAAGGTTAACGCAATCAAAAAACTTGAAAGAGTATCTTCTCCGGGTTTACGTAGGTACACTGGTTATAAAGATATGCCGCGTGTTATTAATGGTTTGGGTATTGCTATAATATCTACTTCCAAGGGTGTAATGACAAACAAAGAAGCTGCCGATCTGAAAATTGGTGGTGAAGTTTTGTGTTATGTATATTAATAGGAGGAAAAGCAATGTCAAGAATAGGAAAATTACCCATTAGTATCCCCGCTGGAGTAACAGTTACTCTGAAAGATGATGTGGTTACCGTTAAGGGACCAAAAGGTGAGATGAGTCAATATGTGAATCCTGCTATCAATGTTGTCATTGAGGACGGACATATCGTTTTGACAGAAAACGAAAGTGCAATGATTGATAATCCAAAACAAAAGCACGCTTTCCACGGCTTGTATCGTTCTTTAGTTCATAATATGGTTGTGGGTGTATCAGAAGGATATAAAAAGGAACTTGAGCTTGTTGGCGTTGGTTATCGTGCATCTAACCAAGGAAATATTATAGAATTGGCCTTAGGATATACTCATAATATCTTTTTACAGTTGCCTTCTGAAATTAAAGTAGAGACAAAATCTGAAAGAAATAAGAATCCTCTTATTATATTAGAGTCTTGCGATAAACAATTACTTGGTCAAGTTTGCTCTAAAATACGTTCTTTCCGTAAACCTGAACCATATAAGGGTAAAGGTATTAAGTTTGTTGGCGAGGAAATTCGCAGAAAGTCTGGTAAATCAGCCGGCGCTAAGTAAATTAAATAAATTTATATTATCATGACAACAAAAATAGAAAGACGAATTAAAATCAAATATAGAGTACGCAATAAAGTGTCAGGTACTGCTGCATGTCCGCGTATGAGTGTATTTAGAAGTAATAAGCAAATCTATGTTCAAGTTATCGACGATTTGTCAGGCAAAACCTTAGCTGCTGCATCGTCTTTAGGTTTAACTGAGAAGTTACCTAAAAAAGAGATGGCTGCTAAAGTGGGAGAGATGATCGCTAAGAAGGCTCAGGAAGCAGGTATAACTACTGTTGTTTTCGACCGTAATGGTTACTTGTATCATGGGAGAGTAAAAGAAGTGGCTGATGCTGCTCGTAACGGTGGACTTAAATTTTAATCATTATGGCAGGAGTTAATAATAGAGTTAAGATTTCTAACGATATAGAATTAAAAGATAGACTGGTTGCTATCAATCGTGTTACGAAGGTAACCAAAGGTGGTAGAACTTTTAGTTTCTCTGCAATTGTTGTTGTAGGTAACGAAGAAGGAATCATCGGTTGGGGACTTGGTAAAGCAGGGGAAGTAACAGCTGCTATCGCTAAAGGTGTTGAATCTGCCAAGAAAAATTTGGTTAGAGTTCCGGTATTGAAAGGTACAGTGCCTCATGAACAATCAGCAAGATATGGTGGTGCTGAGGTATTTATTAAACCCGCATCTCATGGTACTGGCGTTGTGGCTGGTGGTGCTATGCGTGCTGTATTGGAAAGCGTTGGTGTTACTGATGTTTTGGCTAAGTCGAAGGGCTCTTCAAATCCGCATAACTTAGTAAAAGCTACAATTTTGGCTTTAAGTGAAATGCGAGATGCAAGAATGGTTGCTCAAAATAGAGGTATTAGTGTTGAAAAAGTATTTAGAGGATAAGGAGGAGATATGTCAACTATAAAGATCAAACAAGTTAAAAGTAGAATTGGTGCTCCAGCTGATCAAAAAAGAACTCTTGATGCACTGGGACTTCGTAAATTGAACCGCATTGTTGAACACGAAGAAACTCCTTCGATTCTTGGAATGGTAGATAAGGTTAAACACTTGGTTGCCATTGTTAAGTAATTATTTGTTGAATATAAAACGAATTACAATATGAACTTAAGTAATTTAAAACCTGCAGAGGGTTCTACTAAAACAAGAAAAAGAATCGGTCGTGGACCGGGTTCTGGTTTAGGAGGAACTTCTACAAGAGGTCATAAAGGAGCTAAATCAAGATCCGGATACTCTAAGAAAATCGGTTTTGAAGGTGGACAGATGCCCCTTCAACGTCGTGTACCAAAATTTGGTTTTAAGAATATCAATCGCGTAGAGTATAAAGCTATTAATCTTGACACTATCCAAAAATTGGCAGAAGCTAAGAATTTGGATAAAGTTGGTGTTAATGAATTTATCGAAGCTGGATTTATTTCTTCAACCCAGTTGGTAAAAGTATTAGGAAACGGAACTTTGACTACTAAGCTTAACGTGGAAGCTCATGCATTCTCTAAGACTGCAACAGCTGCTATCGAAGCTGTAGGTGGAACTGTAGTAAAACTCTGATTCAATGAGAAAAGCTATTGAAACATTAAAGAATATATGGAAAATTGAGGATCTGAGACAACGGATCCTCATTACCATATTGTTTGTGGCGATTTACCGTTTTGGTTCGTATGTTGTGTTACCGGGTATTAATCCGGCTATGCTCGCACAACTACATAAGCAAACAAGCGAAGGCCTTTTAGCCTTGTTAAACATGTTCTCAGGAGGAGCTTTTTCTAATGCATCTATATTTGCATTAGGAATCATGCCTTATATCTCTGCATCTATCGTTATCCAGTTGCTAGGAATTGCGGTTCCTTATTTTCAGAAATTACAACGAGAAGGTGAGAGCGGCAGAAGAAAGATGAATCAGTATACTCGTTATTTGACGATTCTGATTTTGCTGGTTCAGGCTCCTTCTTATTTGCTCAATCTTAAAATGCAGGCTGGATCTTCTTTAAATGCTTCATTAGATTGGACTCTGTTCATGGTTACTTCTACTATTATACTTGCTGCAGGAAGTATGTTCATTTTGTGGCTTGGTGAAAGAATCACAGATAAAGGTATAGGTAACGGTATTTCATTGATCATTATGATTGGTATTATTGCGCGTTTACCGCAAGCTTTATTTCAGGAAGTTGTGTCAAGACTTTCCTCGCCAGGTGCAGGAGGTTTGATTATGTTCTTGTTTGAAGCTGTTTTCCTTTTGTTGGTTATTGCTGCTGCTATTATGCTAGTACAGGGAGCGCGTAAAATACCAGTGCAGTATGCTAAGAGGATTGTAGGAAATAAACAGTATGGTGGCGCAAGACAGTATATTCCTTTGAAGGTTAATGCTGCTAACGTAATGCCTATCATTTTTGCTCAAGCAATTATGTTCATACCTATTGCTTTTATTGGTTATTCTAATAATGCAACAAGTGGTATAGCGCATGCATTAGTTGATCATACTGGTTTTTGGTATAATCTGATTTTTGCCATTATGATTATATTGTTTACGTATTTCTATACGGCTATTACAATAAATCCGACCCAGATGGCAGAAGATATGAAGAGAAATAATGGTTTCATTCCTGGTATTAAACCTGGAAAGCAGACAGCTGAGTATATTGATACAATTATGTCGCGTATCACTTTACCTGGTTCGTTCTTCCTGGCTTTGATTGCTATTATGCCTGCTTTTGCGGGTGTATTTGGTGTGAAAGCTGAATTTGCTCAATTCTTCGGTGGTACATCCTTGTTGATTCTTGTAGGTGTTGTTCTTGATACGCTGCAACAGATTGAAAGTCATTTGTTGATGAGACATTATGACGGTTTGTTGAAATCAGGTCGTATTAAAGGTCGTGCTGGTGTAGCTGCATATTAATATTGTGGAGAAATGATATTTCTTAAGACAGAAGATGAAATAGAGTTGCTCCGTCAGAGTAATCTACTTGTAGGGAAAACATTAGCTGAAATAGCTAAGATAGTAAAGCCGGGAGTTACTACATGTGAACTGGATAAAGTTGCAGAAGAGTTTATTAGAGATAATGGTGCTATTCCAACTTTTAAGGGCTTTCCTAATCAATATGGGGATCCATTTCCAGCTTCTATATGCACTTCCGTTAACGAACAAGTAGTGCATGGTATTCCAGGAGATATTGTCCTAAAAGAAGGTGACATTGTTTCAGTTGATTGTGGTACTTATATGAATGGTTTCTGTGGTGACTCAGCTTACACTTTTTGCGTGGGTGAAGTGGACAAAGAAGTTCGTGATTTGTTGAGAGTTACAAAGGAGGCATTATATATCGGAATCCAAAATGCAATACAAGGAAAAAGAATTGGTGATATTGGATATGCTATTCAGCAATATTGTGAGTCACATTCTTATGGTGTAGTACGTGAATTTGTTGGCCATGGCATTGGTAAAGAAATGCACGAAGATCCTCAAGTGCCTAATTACGGTAAACGGGGATATGGTACGCTTTTAAAAAAAGGACTTTGTATTGCGATTGAACCAATGATAACTTTGGGTGACCGACAAGTGATAATGGAAGGTGACGGGTGGACAGTGAGAACAAGAGATCGGAAATTTGCTGCACACTTTGAGCATACGATTGCAGTGGGTGCAGGTGAAGCGGATATTCTTTCATCATTTAAATTCATTGAAGAAGTTTTAGGAGATAAAGCAATATAGTATGGCAAAGCAATCTGCAATAGAACAAGATGGAGTTATAGTTGAAGCATTGTCCAATGCAATGTTTCGTGTTGAATTAGAAAACGGACATGAGATTACTGCTCATATCTCTGGTAAAATGAGAATGCATTATATTAAGATTTTACCAGGAGATAAAGTAAGAGTTGAAATGTCACCTTACGACTTATCGAAAGGAAGAATTGTATTTAGATATAAATAAAAATTAGATATGAAAGTAAGAGCATCATTAAAGAAACGTACGCCAGAATGTAAGATCGTTAGACGTAATGGCCGTTTGTATGTTATTAACAAGAAAAATCCTAAGTATAAACAACGTCAAGGATAATTTATTATTTTTGCAAAAAAAATAATTTAGTATATGGCTATAAGAATAGTTGGTGTAGATTTGCCTCAGAATAAGAGAGGTGAGGTTGCGTTGACCTATATATATGGTATAGGTCGTAGTAGTTCAGCAAAAATTTTAGATAAGGCTGGTGTAGACAAAGATTTGAAGGTGAAAGACTGGACAGATGATCAGGCTGCAAAGATTCGTGAGATCATCGGTGCAGAATTTAAAGTTGAAGGAGATCTACGTTCTGAAGTGCAGTTAAACATTAAGCGATTAATGGACATAGGTTGTTACCGTGGTGTACGTCATCGTATTGGATTACCCGTTAGAGGTCAGAGTACAAAGAATAACGCACGTACTCGTAAGGGTAGAAAGAAAACCGTTGCTAATAAGAAAAAAGCTACTAAATAATAATTGTTGATATGGCAAAAAAAACAGTCGCAGCTAAGAAGAGAAATGTAAAGGTAGATGCTAATGGACAGTTGCATGTTCATTCATCTTTCAACAATATTATTGTTTCTCTCGCAAATAGTGAAGGGCAGATTATTTCTTGGTCATCTGCCGGAAAAATGGGATTTAGAGGTTCTAAGAAGAATACTCCTTATGCAGCTCAGATGGCTGCCCAAGATTGTGCAAAAGTTGCGTTCGATCTTGGCCTGAGAAAGGTAAAAGCATACGTTAAAGGACCAGGTAACGGACGTGAGTCTGCTATAAGAACAATTCATGGTGCAGGTATTGAGGTTACTGAAATAGTTGATGTAACTCCACTTCCGCATAATGGATGTCGTCCTCCGAAAAGACGTAGAGTTTAAGATTTACCTTTAATACAAATGATACTTGATTTTGTTTTTGGATTACATTTTTTCTCTCTGTAATCGCGGCTGCAACAAATTAAGTTCATGAATAAACAATTAAATATTTAAAAAGAAATGGCTAGATATACTGGACCAAAATCAAGAATAGCCCGTAAATTCGGTGAAGGTATCTTTGGAGCTGATAAAGTTTTGTCAAAGAAGAACTATCCTCCTGGACAGCACGGTAATTCTAGAAAAAGAAAAACTTCTGAATATGGTGTTCAGCTTCGTGAGAAACAGAAAGCTAAATACACTTACGGAGTATTAGAGAAACAATTCCGTAACTTGTTTGAGAAAGCGGCTACAGCTAAAGGTATTACCGGTGAGGTACTTCTTCAGTTGTTGGAGTGCCGTCTGGATAATGTTGTTTTCCGTTTGGGAATTGCACCGACTCGTGCTGCAGCTCGTCAGTTGGTGGGTCACAAACATATTACTGTAGATGGTAAGGTTGTTAATATCCCTTCATATGCAGTAAAACCTGGACAATTGATCGGTGTTCGCGAAAGATCAAAATCTTTGGAGGTAATTGCTAATTCTCTCGCTGGTTTCAATCATAGTAAATATGCTTGGTTAGAATGGGATGAAGCTTCAAAAGTGGGAAAATTATTGCATATTCCTGATAGAGCTGACATTCCTGAGAACATTAAAGAGCATTTGATCGTTGAATTGTATTCTAAATAATAATTAATTTCATGGCGATATTAGCATTTCAAAAACCTGATAAAGTATTAATGTTGGAAGCGGACTCAAGATTCGGTAGATTCGAATTTCGTCCGTTGGAACCCGGTTTCGGTATTACTGTAGGTAATGCGTTACGCCGTATCCTCCTTTCTTCATTAGAGGGTTTTGCCATCACCACTATTCGTATAGATGGTGTTGAACACGAATTTTCTAGTGTACCTGGAGTAAAAGAGGATGTTACCAACATTATCTTGAATCTGAAACAAGTAAGATTCAAGCAAGTAGTTGAGGAATTCGAGAGTGAAAAAGTAAGTATTACAGTCGAGAATTCAAGTGAATTTAAAGCAGGTGACATAGGTAAGTATTTGACTGGATTTGAAGTGTTAAATCCGGAATTAGTTATTTGTCATTTAGATTCTAAGGCAACTATGCAGATTGATATTACAATCAATAAGGGTCGTGGTTATGTCCCCGCTGATGAAAACCGCGAATATTGTACCGATGTGAATGTAATTTCAATCGATTCTATTTATACCCCGATTCGTAATGTAAAGTATACTGTAGAAAACTTCCGTGTTGAGCAGAAGACTGACTATGAGAAACTGATCATTGAAATTACGACGGATGGTTCCATTCACCCGAAGGAAGCGCTGAAAGAAGCTGCAAAGATTTTGATTTATCACTTTATGTTGTTCTCTGATGAGAAGATTACTCTTGAAAGTAATGATGTTGATGGCAATGAAGAGTTTGATGAAGAAGTTTTGCATATGCGCCAGTTGTTGAAGACGAAGCTCGTTGATATGGATTTGTCAGTACGTGCGCTAAACTGTTTGAAAGCTGCAGATGTGGAAACACTTGGCGACTTGGTACAGTTCAACAAAACGGATTTGCTGAAATTCAGAAACTTCGGAAAGAAATCGCTTACCGAGCTTGATGATTTGCTGGAAAGTCTGAATCTGTCGTTTGGAACCGATATTTCTAAATATAAATTAGATAAAGAATAAAAAATGAGACATAATAAGAAATTCAATCATTTAGGTCGTACTGCTTCTCATAGAAATGCTATGTTATCTAACATGGCTTGTTCTTTGATCAAGCACAAAAGAATCACTACGACTGTAGCGAAGGCTAAAGCTTTGAAAAAATTCGTTGAGCCTTTGATCACAAAATCTAAAGAAGACACTACAAACTCTCGTCGTGTTGTATTTAGTAATTTGCAGGATAAAGTGGCAGTTACAGAATTGTTCAAAGAAATTTCTGTTAAGATTGCAGATCGTCCAGGTGGTTACACACGTATAATCAAGACAGGGCATCGTTTGGGTGATAATGCAGAAATGTGCTTTATAGAACTCGTGGATTACGATGAAAATATGGCTAAAGAGAAAGTTGCTAAGAAGGCTACTCGTACTCGTCGCTCAAAAAAAGCCGCTGCTCCTGCTGCTGAGGTTTCTGCAACAGAAGAACCTAAAGCTGAATCAGCAGAATAATTCGACAATTATTTATATAGATATGAAAAAGGTCATCTTGAAAAAGATGACCTTTTTTTGTTGTCTTTTCTAAAGATACATTAATTTTGATATCTAGTAAACTTTTCAACTGAATAATCTGTTATATTTGCAATTAGATATGGCTAAGTTTGTAAAAATAATATTGTTTACGTTATTTGTATGGGTATTAAATACCGCAGCAAGTAATATTTCTATTGATAAGTCAATAGAAACTCAGAACCATAAACTTGAATATATTGAAAGTCATTCCCACGAATTTAGTAATACTCAATTGCCATATTTACCAGAGGGCGAGTTGACCGCTATGCAGTCTCATCAAATAGTCAATACACGTATCCAACGGTATAATATGCTTGAATATTCATCAGCTTTAAGAGGAATATTTCAAAGTCTATTGTTACGTGACGCATCATTGACCCAACATTTCGGAAAGGTTTATGATACCACAACTGCTTATTGTTGCCAACCGGCAAGTGAATACTATGTATTTGCTTTAAAACGTATTATTATTTAGAAGTTTATTTAGTACTGTTCCTACATGAGTTATAGTGTATAAATCTTTAGTATATGCTCTCATGGATATAAAACTTATTTTACTAATTATATAAACTTATAATAATATGACAACTCAAGCTATTGATGCAACTATTTTTGCATCTTCACATCCAGATATTGCTAAGCGTACAAGTATTTCAAGCTTAATTATTTCATGTTTAATGTTACTTGCGGGTATTTTGGCTTTTGCTGCGACTTTTGAAATGGAAGATCATTCTTCAACTTTAAGTATGGGATTGATGGTTTTGGGATCAGGATTGTTTTTGGTTGGCATTTTTCGCATTTTCTGGAAGTCAAAAGAAGTAGTTTACGTTCCTACCGGGAGTATAACTAGAGAGCAAAGTCTTTATTTTGATCTGAAACACATGGATGTACTGCGAGCTATGGTTAAATCGGGAACATTTTCACCTGATGCTACTATGAAAAGTGAGAATAGTGGAAATATCCGATTAGATATTATTCTTTCTGAAGATAAAAAATTTGCAGCCGTACAGTTATTCCAGTTTGTTCCATATACATATAATCCTGTGACTTCTGTACAATATTTCACCAATGGTGAAGCTGCATCTGTCGCTGCCTTTCTTGCGAAAAGTAAAATTCGCTAAAACTTAATTTTTTGTTTTTGGCTTGGGGGATTAGTCGTCAATGATGGCTATCCCCATTTTTTTCATAAGGAAACAGGCATTCATGTTTTGTGCTACTCCATCTTTTATTTGATAGGAGAACGTTAGTTCGTTGTTTGCTATCTCGGCTTCAAAGCAATGATTGCGAATGTCTTTTGGGAAAAGATTAACTAATGTTCCAAGCATTAAATCATGTGTAGCAATGATTCCATTGGCATGCAATAGCATGAATTGCTTGATGAGTGCTAATGAGCCTTTTTGCTTATCAGCAGAGTTTGTACCTTTTAATATTTCATCAAGAATTATAAAAAGTTCTTCACCTGCATTGAGCTTATCGATAATGAGTTTAAGCCTTTTCAGTTCAGCAAAGAAGTAAGATTCGTTATCAGTTAAAGAATCACTGGTACGCAAGCTGGTGACAAGGCGTGCTGGATATAGTGTCATGCTTCTTGCCCACACAGGAGTGCCGACACATGCCAGCAGATAGTTTATGCCGACAGTCCGAAGATAGGTGCTTTTTCCTGCCATATTTGCTCCGGTAATGATAATAAAGAAAGGACGTTTTTCCATATAGATATCATTTTGTATACAGCGATCACGATGCATTAGAGGATGGCCTAGTGATTCGGCAGTGAGAATAAAAGGGTGGTCGGTGAAGTTCGGATATGTATAGTCCGGATGATTATATGCAAAATTAGCTAATGAATTGAGTGCATCCACTTCTCTTATTGCGTTTAACCAACAAGGTAAATCTGAGGCATTCTTTTCTTTCCATGCTTCAATGCGCATAATCTGTCGGAGTTCCCAAAAGAAAAGTCCATTAAGAATGACATATATAAAGATATTATTGCGTTGATCTAGGTCATCCATGAGTTTGCTTAGTTGCTGAATGGATTGAGATGCTTTTCGTTTGCTTCCACTGATTTCTTCTTTTATACTTTTTAGGACATTGCATTGTACCGGCAATTCTTCCGTAAGTTGAAGTAGCCCTGCATAGGTTGAAAGGATTTGAAGTTTTTTGCCATATATTGTTTGTATTTTGGTAATCTTTCCCGTAAAAATAAAACTGCCGATGACAAAGCACGTCCAAATTACTCCCCAAAGGCTACTGGATATGATTCCTGCAATCATTAGACCAAGACAAATAAAATTTGTGCCACCAACCAAATAAGGTAGCATACGTAATAATCTCTTCTTTCGGAACAGGCTCGGACTTTTTGCCCATGTCTCTAGTTCTGTTTCGTCAGCTGCCTTTCCTTTATGTAACAAACCTAAGGTACGAAAACGTTGTCGAAAACTTAATTCTGAAGTTAATTCACGTATTGCCTCTTGACGTTGCAGAATTTCATCTTTTTTTTCAAGATGTTCATTGAACCATGCTGCTAAGCGTTTTTTCCCCAATACTGTCGAAGTTCTGTTGATGTATTGAAAAAGAGAATACTCGCCAAATACATCTAGGTCATATGTATAAAAGTGAGTAGGATCTATAAACTCTTTCCCACAATCAAAAGCTGAAATATCGTAATCTAATGCTTTTAGTTCTTGATGATTGATTTCTATTTTCTTTTCCAGATATTCCTTTTTGTAATACAGGCGATTGTGATATTTCACCAATATCAATAATGGCAAGAACGTGATTGCGGATATTCCGGCAACTATCAGCCAACCAGAATTCCAATAATATATAATTCCTGCTATGCCGGCAAGAAATAAAATAACCCGAAAGGTGCTTATGCGATAAATATGTTGTTTTACTTTTCCTAGTTTGATTTCTGTTTCACGAATGATTCCAAGATAGGTTTTGATTATATTTTCAAGTGGTTCCATTATAATACCAAATTAGATTATTATGAAATAATATATTAAACAAATTGTATTTTAAGCACCATTTTTGTCAAGAGCATAATTACACTTTATTAACGATATTGGTCTTTTATTCTAGGTAAACATCCTTTTCAATGCGACATGTATTATAATGCATCTTGACATATATTGTAATCTTCTGCAACATCTCACTTCATTTGTCGTAACATCTCTTCTAAAATTGCAAATGAAAGGAATAAAATGATTAACTATATCTTCCTCTCATCCTTGTTTGGAGAGTATATATAATAAGAAAGAGGAAAGTTCAAACTTCCCTCTTTTTCTCAATAATAATTTCATGATACTTGATAATAAGTTTGACAAAGATAACATATTCTGATGCCTAGACCAAGCTTTTCGTTGTTTTTTTAAAACTTTCAACTAGAAAATTTGCTTCAGTTCATCAAATAGTGTAACTTTCCAAACGATTTATGACAAAAGAAAGGAGATGCTAATGAAAAAACTTTGGATGGTATGCTTATTATGTTTTGCCGGATTGCATCTGGTCGCGCAAGACTTGGTTTATTCCAATTTGAAAGATTTACTTGCCAATGATGGTAATCTGGTCGAAGGATTGAAAGTAGAGAAAAGGACTAAAAATAATATAGTCTTATATGGTGGTGCCGATTACAGGATTACTGCCAATAATAAGTCTATGTGTAAATACTTGAAAAACCGTTGTTTTGCAGTACAAGTAGATACTTTGCTTTATGTGAATTGCAAAAAATTGCGTTATAAACGTTTACGTTTTGGAGCTTGGTATGCTCCAGCTATGTGGTTGAACGGGAATATCTTTTTCTATGCTATTCCTCTCGGATCGGTTGCTGCCAGTTCTTCGGTCACAATGGATGTCACTTTAGGAGGAACGCTTGGGGATGCTATTGCCGCTTCCGGGCTGGTTTCGAAACGTGTATGTTACGAAATAGATTCTTCAACCGGAAAGATTAACTTTGTAGGAAAGGAGCGTATGTCTGTCTTATTGGCACCTTATCCGGAGTGGCAGAAATCTTATTTAGAGGAGAATACCGAATCAGCTCGCATTACCAAAAAGTATCTCTTGCTGCTTAAAAGTGTAGAGAAATAATCTTTTTGGTAATTATTTTATGGAATCCTTTGTGGTTTCACCCCTTTTACCTAACTTGCGAGGGTTATCGAGCTGTAAAAACTTACAGTTTGTAATATTAACTTTATTGTATTATGAAAATAACTCTCAGCAACACCTTGCCCCCTTATCCGCCTTTTGTAGAAGGCATTCGGCGGGCACCCGACCGTGGGTATACTCTTACTCCGGCGCAAACAGCTACGGCTTTGAAGAACGCTTTGCGTTACATCCCCACTGAATTGCATGAGCAACTGGCTCCCGAATTTATGGAAGAACTTCGTACTCGCGGACGAATTTATGGTTATCGTTTTCGTCCCGAAGGCGATCTTAAAGCAAAACCTATCGATGAATACCGGGGAAAGTGCATTGAAGGAAAAGCTTTTCAGGTGATGATCGACAATAATCTATGTTTTGACATTGCACTTTATCCTTACGAATTGGTTACCTATGGTGAGACAGGACAAGTTTGTCAAAACTGGATGCAGTATCGCCTCATTAAGCAATATCTTGAAGAACTTACACAAGATCAGACGCTTGTCATCGAATCTGGTCATCCGTTAGGCCTATTCCGGTCTCGTCCCGATGCTCCCCGTGTCATTATAACTAACGCTATGATGGTGGGGCAATTTGATAACCAGCACGATTGGCATGTAGCTATGCAGATGGGAGTTGCCAATTACGGCCAAATGACTGCGGGCGGTTGGATGTATATTGGACCACAGGGCATCGTACATGGCACGTTCAACACTCTACTCAATGCTGGAAGAATGAAGCTTGGTATTCCTCAGGATGGAGATTTGCGCGGACATCTTTTCGTATCTTCCGGTTTGGGAGGAATGAGTGGTGCCCAACCTAAAGCTGCCGAAATAGCCGGTGCCGCCTGTGTTATAGCGGAGGTGGATGCTTCCCGTATTGAAACTCGTTATAAGCAAGGATGGGTGGGACATGTTACCGATAATATCCGTGAAGCTTATCATATGGCTAAGAAAGCGATGGAACGTCGCGAACCTTGCTCCATTGCCTATCACGGTAATGTAGTCGACCTTTTGGAATACGCAGAAAAGGAAGATATTCATATAGAACTACTTTCAGATCAAACTTCCTGCCATGCCGTTTATGATGGCGGTTATTGTCCTGTTGGACTGACTTTTGAAGAACGTACCCGTTTATTGCATGAATCTCCGGAGGAGTTTCATCGTTTGGTAGACACATCTTTACGACGCCATTTTGAAGTGATCAAGAAACTAGTTGCACGCGGAACCTATTTCTTTGATTATGGTAACGCCTTTATGAAAGCCATTTATGATGCTGGTGTCCATGAGATTTCACGTAATGGTATTGATGAAAAAGATGGGTTTATATGGCCAAGCTATGTTGAAGATATTATGGGTCCCCAGCTTTTTGACTATGGCTATGGACCCTTCCGTTGGGTATGCCTGAGCGGTAAGCATGAAGATTTGATAAAAACCGATCATGCGGCTATGGAATGTATAGACGTAAATCGCCGTGCCCAAGATCTGGATAACTATAATTGGATACGCGATGCTGAGAAAAATCGCCTTGTGGTAGGTACTCAGGCCCGTATTCTCTATCAGGATGCTGTGGGTCGCATGACGATTGCTTTACGTTTCAATGAAATGGTGCGTCGAGGAGAAGTAGGGCCTATCATGTTAGGACGGGATCATCATGATGTAAGTGGAACTGATTCGCCTTTCCGTGAAACTTCTAATATCAAAGACGGTAGTAATGTGATGGCTGATATGGCCGTACAATGCTTTGCAGGTAATTGTGCGCGTGGTATGAGCCTCGTTGCTTTACACAACGGTGGTGGCGTAGGTATCGGTAAAGCTATCAATGGTGGTTTCGGCATGGTTTGCGATGGTAGTGAACGTGTGGATGAAATTCTCCGTTCTGCTATGCTTTGGGATGTAATGGGTGGTGTAGCCCGTCGTTCTTGGGCGCGTAATGAACATGCCATTGAGACCAGTGCGGCTTTCAATGAATCACATGGTGATAATTATCACATAACGATGCCTTATGTTGCAGATGAAAAACTTATTAACAAATATATTACCGAATAATTATGAGCTGGAATAAAATTATTGAGTGCGTCCCCAACTTTAGCGAAGGTCGCGACCTGAAAAAGATAGATAAAATCGTAGCCCCTTTCCGTGCGCGTGCGGGAGTGAAATTGTTAGATTATAGTAATGATGAAGATCACAACCGTTTGGTGGTAACACTTGTCGGCGAACCCGAAGCACTTCGGGATGCTGTAATTGAGGCTATCGGAGTGGCTGTCAAATTGATAGACCTAAACCACCATAAAGGACAACACCCCCGTATGGGAGCTGTAGACGTGGTACCTTTCATTCCGATTAAAAACACTACCATGGAAGAAGCGATTGCTCTTTCAAAAGAAGTGGCGGAGAAGGTTGCCACATTATACAATCTTCCCGTTTTTCTTTATGAAAAATCTGCTTCGGCTCCACATCGGGAAAATTTAGCTGTTGTTCGTAAAGGCGAGTTCGAAGGTATGGCAGAAAAGATCAAACTTCCCGAATGGGCACCTGACTTTGGACCCGCTGAACGTCATCCGACAGCTGGTACAGTAGCAATAGGGGCACGTATGCCGTTGGTTGCCTATAATATTAACCTCAATACACCTAGCTTGGAAATAGCTCATGACATTGCTAAGAAAATTCGTTTTATCGGAGGTGGACTCCGGTATTGCAAAGCAATGGGGGTAGAGTTGACTGATCGAGGCATCACGCAAGTTTCCATCAATATGACCGATTATACCAAAACTGCTCTATATCGTGCTTTTGAATTGGTACGTATCGAAGCCCGCAGGTATGGCGTAAGCATTGTGGGGAGTGAGATTATTGGATTAGTTCCGATGGAAGCATTGATAGATACTGCTTCCTATTATCTTGGCTTGGAAAATTTCTCAATGCAACAGGTGCTGGAAGCACGAATCATGGAATAAAAGATAATGGGAGAAAATCTGATTATATTTAATGCAAAGATTGTAACTCCACTTGGTTTCTCATCTAGGAAGGGTAAGGAGATGGCACAGTTGCACATCATAGAAAACGGTACGGTAGAAGTGACGGATGGTGTGATTACCTATGTCGGTGAAAACCGTGGTGAAGATTGTGACGGCTTTCATCACCATTTCTGGCATTACAATGCCCGCGGTAAATGCTTGTTGCCGGGTTTTGTTGATTCACATACTCATTTTGTATTCGGAGGAGAACGTGCTGAAGAGTTTTCTTGGCGCTTAAAAGGTGAAAGTTACATGTCCATCATGGAACGTGGCGGTGGCATAGCCAGTACAATGAACGCTACCCGGGAGTTGAATTTTATTAAGATGCGTTCGAAGGCAGAAGGCTTCTTGAAAAAGATGAGTGCTATGGGCGTTACTACCGTAGAGGGTAAAAGCGGCTACGGACTTGATCGCGATACGGAACTTCTGCAATTGAAAGTGATGCGCAGTCTGAACAATGATGAACACAAGCGGGTAGATGTCGTGTCTACTTTTTTGGGAGCGCACGCAATTCCTCCCGAATATGCCGGGCGTGGTGACGAATATGTTGATTTTATCATTAAAGAAATGCTTCCTGCCGTTCGTGAAAATGATCTTGCTGAATGTTGCGATGTATTTTGTGAACAAGGAGTTTTTTCTATCGAACAATCCCGCCGTCTATTGACTGCTGCTAAAGAACAAGGTTTCCTATTGAAACTACATGCCGATGAAATTGTCTCTTTGGGTGGTGCTGAACTGTCAGCCGAGCTGAAAGCTTTGTCTGCCGATCATTTGCTCCATGCTTCAGATGTCGGTATTCGAGCTATGGCTGATGCCGGAGTGGTTGCTACATTGCTTCCCTTGACGGCATTTGCACTAAAAGAACCTTACGCTCGCGGGCGTGAAATGATAGATGCCGGTTGCGCTGTGGCATTGGCCACCGATTTGAATCCCGGTAGCTGTTTTTCCGGTTCCATTCCACTGACTTTTGCATTGGCTTGCATCTATATGAAACTCAGCATCGAGGAAGCTATTACCGCATTGACCCTGAACGGTGCAGCCGCGCTTAACCGTGCAGACCGTATCGGGAGTATTGAAGTCGGCAAGCAAGGAGATTTTGTCATCCTTGACTCAAACGATTACAATATCTTACCTTATTATATAGGTATGAATTGTGTAAATACAACGGTGAAGAGAGGTACTCTCTATCCGGTGGCTTAATAATAAAAAACAAATAAATAAGATAGATTACTATGTTAGTAGAATTAACCGTTAAAGACTTCTTGGATAAAGTTGCCGGAAGTGATCCTGTTCCCGGTGGAGGTAGTATTGCTGCACTGAATGGCGCTATTGCATCAGCGTTGGCGGCTATGGTAGCCGGTTTGACCATTGGTAAAAAAGGATATGAAGAACACGAAGAGGCCATGCAACGCATCCAGTCTCTTGCTATCTGTCAGAAAGATGGATTTATAGCTGATGTTGATCGTGATTCGGAAGCTTACAATAAAGTATTCGGATGTTTCAAAATGCCGAAAGCTACCGATGAAGAAAAGGCTGCCCGTAGTGCTGCTATTCAGGAGGCAACCAGGTTTGCTGCTCTGGTTCCCATGCAGGTAGCTCGCAATGCTTATGAATTGATGACTATCATTGCTGAAGTGGCCGGTAAAGGGAATCGCAATGCGGTTACCGATGCTTGTGTTGCCATGATGGCTGCCCGTTCTGCTGTACTAGGCGCTTTGATGAATGTCCGTATCAATCTTGGTTCATTGAAAGACAAAGTATTTGTTGAACAACTTCAATCCGAGGCTGATGAGTTGGAACGTAATGCTTGTGCAAAGGAGAAAGAATTATTGGATGCTGTCAACAAAGATTTAAGAGTATGAAGAATGTATATTATGTAGGTTCCGGAGAACTTACTTTCGAAATCATCGAGCGCATTATCAATGAGAACCTGAAACTGGAACTTGCTCCCGAAGCTAAACTTCGCATTCAGCGTTGCCGTGATTACCTAGATCAGAAAACAGCTACCTCGGATGTTCCACTTTATGGCATTACCACCGGCTTCGGATCTCTGTGTAATAAGAATATCTCTACTGACGAGTTGGGAACTTTACAGGAAAATCTCATCAAGAGCCATGCTTGTAGTGTCGGTGAGGAAATTCGTCCGGTTGTCATTAAGTTGATGATGCTTTTCAAAGCACATGCATTATCTTTAGGGCATAGTGGAGTACAGGTCATTACCGTGCAACGTATTCTCGATTTCTTCAACAACGATGTGATGCCGATCGTTTACGATCGTGGTTCACTCGGTGCTTCAGGTGATTTGGCTCCATTAGCGAATCTTTTCTTGCCGCTTATCGGAGTTGGCGATGTTTATTACAAAGGAAAGAAACGCGAAGCTATCAGTGTACTTGATGAATTTGGCTGGGAACCGGTTAAGTTGCAAAGTAAAGAAGGACTTGCTTTACTGAATGGAACCCAATTCATGAGTGCCAACGGTGTGTTTGCCATTCTTAAAGCTTTCCGCCTTTCAAAGAGAGCCGATTTGATTGCTGCTCTTTCTCTTGAAGCTTTTGACGGACGTATCGAACCTTTCATGGACTGTATCCAGCAGATTCGTCCCCACAAAGGTCAGATCGAAACAGGTGAAGCTTTCCGCAATTTACTTGAAGGTAGTGAACTGATTGCTCGTCCTAAGACGCATGTGCAGGATCCATACTCTTTCCGTTGCATTCCACAAGTTCATGGAGCAACGAAAGATGCCATTCGTTATGTAGCTTCCGTATTGTTGACCGAGATTAACTCAGTAACTGACAATCCTACCATTTTCCCCGACGAAGACCGGATTATCTCTGGTGGAAACTTTCACGGTCAGCCACTTGCTATCTCTTATGATTTTCTTGCCATTGCTCTTGCCGAACTTGGAAACATCTCCGAACGTCGTGTAGCACAGCTTATCATGGGACTTCGTGGGCTACCTGAATTCCTGGTTGCCAATCCTGGTTTGAATTCCGGTTTTATGATACCGCAATATGCTGCCGCTTCTATGGTAAGTCAGAATAAAATGTATTGCTATGCTGCTTCCAGTGATTCAATTGTTTCTTCAAATGGTCAAGAAGATCATGTAAGTATGGGAGCGAATGCTGCTACCAAGCTTTATAAAATAATGGATAATCTTGAACACATTCTTGCAATTGAGTTAATGAATGCTGCGCAAGGAGTCGAATTCCGTCGGCCGGATAAAACTTCGCCAAGACTAGAACGTTTCCTTGCAGAGTATCGCAAAGAAGTACCGTTTGTAAAAGACGATATTGTGATGTATAAAGAGATACATAAAACGGTGGCCTTCCTAAATCGTACTCAGTTTGACTATTAATTAAGCCTATGTTTTTATATAAGTAAATATTACTTGAAATAACATGACAGAAGCGGATGTGTCCGGGTGATTCATCTGGATATATCCGCTTTTAAATGACTGCTGTCTTTTTACCGCCTTGTATGCAAAAGAGATTGCTGTGTTGCTCTAATCGATTGGTTGTCAGGTGTTAAATTGCCGATTGAAGTAATGGTTCTACTACCCGAAAGTGTTGATGTTTATATACCACCGAGGTACACCTTGGAGATCACCGATGAATAGGTCGTTGATCACCGATGAATGGGTCGTTAGTCACCGAGGAAGAGGGCCTTGATCACCGAGGTAAAGAGGCTATTTTGCATTTAGTCCTAAGAATTTCTTTTTTGTAGAGAAACATTACTTGTGACTAATAAAATGATAGGCATATATTCGGATGATTCATCGAAATAGATCCGCTGTTTATCGATTCTTACCCTTATGTCAGCGATAAAACTTTTCTTGTATATAATAGATTCCCTACTTTTGTCTCCATCCTTATTATTAACACTTGTTTTCAGAAGTATCTTCTAACCTATAATAATTATCAAATAGGCATGAAATATATGGAAACCAAATCAGTGTTCTGAGTTTTCTGCTTATCTTTGTTCCGTTTTTCTTCCGATAAAGGGAGAATGTTGAAGATCGAAAATCTAATTATTAAAGGAACGGATGATGAGTGACAGTGCAAAAGAAACCTCTAACAGAGCAGAATTGAGAGATAGAATTATAGTAAAAGCTACTGAGGCATTTACTTTGAATGGAATCAAAAGTATAACGATGGATGATATAGCTACTTCGTTGGGTATATCTAAACGTACACTTTATGAAGTGTTTGAGGACAAAGAAACATTGTTGAAAGAAGTTGTTTTGCGGAATGAAAGAGAGCAGAATGAGTTTTTGACAACTCTTATTTCTGAATCAAGTAATGTATTGGAAGTAATATTGATTTGCTTTCAGAAAAGCATAGAAGTATTTCATAATACTAACAAGCGCTTTTTTGAAGATTTGAAGAAATATCCTAAGGTTTACAATATGATGAAGAATAACCGTGAAAAAGACTCAGAAAGTACGATTGCTTTTTTCAAGACTGGGGTAGAACAGGGTATTTTTCGGGATGATGTGAATTTTGCAATTATAAACCTGTTGTTGCACGAACAGTTTGATTTATTACTGAATACGGATATTTGCAATGAATATCCTTTCATTGAGGTGTATGAATCCATCATGTTTACTTTTATTCGCGGCATTGCAACAGAAAAAGGAGCGCAGGTTTTAGAGAAATTCATACAGGAGTATAGAAAAAACAGGATAGAACGGACAGAGCATCACTCTTCCGGGGTTACAAACAACTAATGTATTCAAATAGAAGAAGATTGACTTATGAACAAAATGAAAAAACTAATGTGTAAGAAAACTCTTTTGGCGGTGGCAGTGCTTCTTGCAGGAGGCTTTGCACAAGCACAAGGGGCGAAAGACACTTTGACCTTGACTTTGGATAGGGCGCTTGAAATTGCTATGAGTGAGAATCCGACCATTAAGGTAGCCGATGAAGAGATCGCTTTAAAAAAGGTTGCTAACAAAGAGACCTGGCAAAACTTGTTACCTCAGGCCAGTATTTCGGGCTCTTTGGATCACACCATTAAAGCTGCTGAAATGAAATTGAATGACATGTCTTTTAAGATGGGACAGGATGGAACAAACACTGCTAATACCGGTTTATCTATTAGTTTGCCCCTGTTTGCCCCAGCGGTATATAAAGCTATGTCGATGACCAAAACTGATATTAAACTGGCTTTGGAAAAATCGCGTGCATCCCGGCAGGATTTGGTCAACCAAGTGACGAAAGCTTACTATCAGTTGCTGTTGACGCAGGATACATATGATGTGATGCAGAAAAGCTATCAACTTGCTGAAGATAATTTCAATGTGGTCAATGCGAAATACCAGCAGGGAACAGTTAGCGAGTTTGACAAGATCAGTGCGGAAGTGCAGATGCGAAGTGTAAAGCCAAGTGTCGTTTCTGCAGCTAATGCGGTAACGCTTTCAAAGCTTCAGTTGAAAGTACTTTTGGGGATTACGGCTGATATCGATATTAAGATTGATGATAACTTGGCTAAATATGAGACTTCTTTGTTTGCCGAAGAATTGAATTCCGGTAACGAGGATTTGACAAACAATACGACGATGAAGCAGTTCGATCTCAATCATAAGATGCTTTTACAGAACATTAAGTCATTGCGTACGAATTTTATTCCGACACTGTCGATGTCGTTCTCTTATCAGTATCAATCACTGTACAATCCCAATGTGAACATTTTTAATTATACTTGGAGCAACAGTTCTTCATTGATGTTCAATTTGAGTATCCCGTTGTATAAAGCGAGCAATTTCACAAAGATGAAGACAGCCCGTATACAGGTGAAACAGCTTGAATGGAACCGCATTGATACCGAACGGAAGCTGAATATGCAGATAGAGAGTTATCGCAATAACATGGCATCCAGTTCAGAGCAGGTGTTAAGTAATAAAGAAAATGTGTCACAGGCCGAGAAAGCAGTACAGATTGCCGGGAAACGTTATGAAGTAGGTAAGGGCACAGTACTCGAGCTGAATAGCTCTCAAGTTTCGTTAACTCAGGCAGAATTGACATACAATCAGTCTATTTATGACTATTTGGTAGCTAAGGCTGATCTTGATCAAGTGTTGGGAAAAGATATAGTAGTAAAATAAGGAAAAAATAAAATAATATAGAAAACGATATGAAGAAGAGTTTCCAATTAATAGCCTTGATTGCTATCGCATTACTGGGTTCATGTAGTGGAGGAAAAGAACAGAAAACTGCTGAGAAAGTAGAAGAAAAGCCGAGAGTAAAATTAGCGGCTGTATCAGCACGGCCCGTTGATCAGATTCAGGAATACACGGCAACTGTCGAAGCAGAAGTAAAGAATAATATTGCTCCGGCTTCTCCGGTGCGTATCGATCAGATATTTGTGGAAGTTGGTGACCGGGTTTCCAAAGGCCAGAAGTTGGTATTGATGGATGCAGCAAACTTGAAGCAAATGAAATTGCAGTTGGAAAATAAACGTCTTGAATTTAAGCGTGCAGATGAGCTTTATAAAGTGGGAGGAACATCCAAATCAGAATGGGACGCTTTGAAGATGGCGTTGGATGTGCAGGAAACTGCTTATAAGAATTTGATGGAAAATACTACACTTTTAAGTCCGGTTAACGGAGTAGTTACTGCCCGCAATTATGATAATGGTGATATGTACAGCGGAGGCAGTCCGGTATTAGTGGTTGAGCAGATCACTCCGGTGAAACTGTTGATCAACGTATCCGAGACTTATTTTACTAAAGTCAAGAAAGGGGCTCCTGTCAGTATAAAACTAGATGTATACGGTGACGAAGAATTTACTGGAAAGATAAGTCTGGTTTATCCGACCATTGACGCTGCAACGCGTACGTTCCCAGTTGAGATTAAGTTGGAAAACAGAGACCAGAGGGTTCGTCCGGGAATGTTTGCACGCGCAACATTGAATTTCGGAACGGCAGATCACGTGGTTGTCCCCGATCTGGCTATTGTAAAACAGGCAGGTTCCGGAGACCGTTATGTGTATGTGTACGATAATGGAAAAGTAACATATAATAAGGTAGAACTTGGTCGCCGTATGGGGGCTGAATATGAGCTGATATCGGGAGTTCCTGATAATTCTCAGGTGGTTATAGCTGGACAGGCACGCTTGATTAACGGAGCGGAAGTAGAAGTAGAAAAATAAAATATTATTGATTAGTGGAGAGTGCAAAGATAACAGAGTCATCATTTTTCACTCATCGCTCATCATTAAATAACTAATAACTAAATAACATGAGTTTATACGAAGGTGCGGTTAAGAAACCGATTATGACCTCCCTCTGTTTTTTGGCAGTGGTGATCTTTGGTCTCTTCTCTTTGTCGAAATTACCTATCGACTTGTATCCGGATATCGATACGAATACGATCATGGTAATGACCGCCTATCCCGGAGCCAGTGCTTCGGATATAGAAAATAATGTGACCCGACCGTTGGAGAATACGTTGAATGCTGTCAGCAACCTGAAACATATCACATCCCGGTCGTCAGAAAATATGTCCTTGATTACGTTGGAATTTGAATTCGGTAATGATATTGATGTCTTGACCAATGATGTCCGAGACAAGTTGGATATGGTAAGTTCGCAAATGCCGGATGATGCCGAAACCCCGATTATCTTCAAGTTCAGTACCGATATGATTCCTATTGTGCTGTTATCCGTACAGGCAAAAGAAAGTCAATCGGCATTGTATAAGATTCTGGACGATCGCGTTGTGAACCCGTTAGCCCGTATACCTGGGGTAGGAACAGTGTCTATCAGTGGTGCGCCACAACGGGAGATTCAGGTGTATTGCGACCCTAATAAACTGGAGGCATACAATCTGACAATAGAAACGATCAGCTCTATTATTGGCGCTGAGAACCGGAATATTCCCGGTGGAAATTTCGATATAGGTAATGAGACCTATTCTTTGCGTGTGGAAGGTGAATTTGATGATTCGCGTCAATTGGAAGATGTAGTCGTAGGTACTTATAACGGTGCGAGTGTATATTTGCGCGATGTAGCCCGTGTGATAGATACCGTGGAAGAACGCGCTCAGGAAACATATAACAATGGTATACAGGGCGCAATGATTGTTGTGCAGAAACAGTCCGGTGCCAATTCTGTAGAGATTTCACGGAAAGTTCAGGAAGCATTGCCTAAGTTGCAGAAGAATTTGCCAAGTGATGTCAAGATAGGTGTTATCGTCGATACATCCGACAATATATTGAATACGATCGACAGTTTGACGGAAACCGTTATGTATGCGCTGCTTTTCGTTGTGTTAGTAGTATTTTTATTCTTGGGGCGTTGGCGTGCCACATTGATTATTTGCATCACCATTCCCCTCTCGTTGATTGCTTCGTTTATTTATCTGGCTATTTCGGGAAATACGATTAATATTATCTCGCTTTCGTCATTGTCTATTGCGATCGGTATGGTAGTGGATGATGCTATTGTGGTGTTGGAGAATGTGACGACACATATCGAGCGAGGTTCCGATCCCAAACAAGCAGCTGTACACGGTACGAATGAAGTAGCTATTTCGGTTGTGGCATCTACGTTGACTATGATTGCTGTGTTCTTCCCGTTGACCATGGTGAGCGGTATGTCCGGAGTATTGTTTAAACAGTTGGGTTGGATGATGTGTGCCATCATGTTCATATCTACTTTATCTGCCTTGACATTGACACCGATGCTTTGTTCGCAGCTATTGCGCCTGCAAAAAAAGCAATCCAAATTGTTTAAGATATTCTTTACTCCGATTGAACGTTCATTGGATGCTTTGGATAACTGGTATGCGCGTATGTTGAACTGGGCCGTTCGTCACCGTTGGAGTGTGATTGTCGGTTGCATTGTCTTCTTCTTCCTCAGTTTGCTATGTGCGAAATATATTGGAACGGAATTCTTCCCGGCACAAGATAATGCCCGTATTGCTGTGCAATTGGAGTTGCCTATTGGATCGCGAAAAGAAGTGGCGCAGCAGATTTCACAGAAATTGGAAGAGTATTGGATGTCCAAATATAAAAGCATAATGAAGGTATGTAACTATACAGTGGGGCAGGCCGATTCGGATAATACCTGGGCATCAATGCAGGATAACGGCTCACATATCATATCGTTCAATATCAGTTTGGTCGATCCGGGTGATCGTGATATATCTTTGGAACAAGTCTGTGATGAAATGCGTGAAGACTTAAAGAAATATCCTGAATTCGCAAAAGCACAGGTAATACTCGGAGGTAGCAATACGGGTATGTCGGCTCAGGCAAGTGCGGACTTCGAAGTCTATGGCTATGATATGACAGAGACCGATAGTGTTGCTGCCAAATTAAAACGCGAATTGCTGAACGTCAAGGGTGTATCTGAAGTAAATATTAGCCGTAGCGACTATCAACCGGAATATCAAGTTGACTTTGACCGTGAGAAATTGGCTTTACATGGATTGAATTTGGCTACTGCCGCTACTTATCTGCGTAACCGAATAAATGGTGCCACGGCTTCAAAGTATCGTGAAGACGGTGACGAATATGATATAAAAGTGCGTTATGCACCTGAATATCGCACCAGCCTTGAAAGTATCGAAAATATTCTTGTTTATAATAACAAGGGGGAAGCTGTACGAATCAAAGATCTCGGTAAAGTGGTGGAACGTTTTGCACCTCCTACCATCGAACGTAAAGACCGTGAACGTATTGTGACGGTATCCGCTGTTATTTCTGGCGCTCCGTTGGGTGATGTGGTAAATGCTGGTAATGCTATTATCGACAAGATGGATATGCCTTCGGATATTACCGTACAGGTGGCAGGTTCCTACGAAGATCAACAGGATTCGTTTAGGGATTTGGGAACATTGGGTGTTTTGATTGTCATTCTGGTATTTATTGTAATGGCTGCCCAGTTCGAGTCATTGACTTATCCGTTTATTCTGATCCTTTCGGTGCTTTTTGCATTGAGTGGTATATTGATGGCTTTATTCATTACAAATACTACGCTAAGCGTAATGAGTTTGTTGGGAGGTATCATGTTGATCGGTATTGTTGTGAAAAATGGTATTGTACTCATCGACTATACTATTTTGTGTCGTGAACGAGGGCAATCTGTGCTGAATTCAGTGGTAACTGCCGGTAAGAGCCGTCTCCGTCCGGTATTGATGACAACTGCAACTACAATTTTGGGTATGATTCCGATGGCTGTCAGTACAGGACAGGGAGCCGAGATGTGGAGCCCTATGGCAATTGCTGTAATTGGAGGTTTAACAGTCTCTACTATCTTGACTTTGATTTATGTGCCCACTATGTACTGCATCTTTGGAGGGGTAGGTATACGCCGCCAACGTAAAAAGTTGAAAAAGCAACGTGAGTTGGATACATACTTCGATGCGCATAAAGATGAAATGATTAGGAAATAAATTAGTTTGTAGCTTGTAATTAATTAAATAAAATATGAAATCAGTATTAATAACTTTTGACCAGGCATATTATGAGCGTATTATAGCATTGCTTGACCGTCTGAACTGTCGTGGATTTACCTATTTGGACCGCGTGCAGGGGCGTGGTTCTAAAACAGGTGAACCTCATTTTGGCAGTCATGCATGGCCTAGTTTGTGTTCAGCTATCATTACAGTGGTTGATGATGATAAAGTAGACCCTCTATTGGATACACTTCATAAAATGGATTTGCAAACGGAACAATTAGGTTTGCGAGCTTTTGTGTGGAATATAGAGCGTACTATATAGGATATTTTTCTATCAATGAATGAAGGAGAGGAGAATCACATTTAAATAATGTGGATTCTCCTCTCTTTTTAGGCGTTTTATCTATCTTTGCAGTTCTTTACAAATGGTATATAGTTGATGAAGAATTATCTGAAATATTCGTTAGGGCTGACTTTGGTTGTTCTGTTTGTATTGCTTGCTATGCATTGGCTTCCGGTTCTGACGATAGACGGACATACGATGAGAAGGGTGGATTTGTTAAGTGATATCCGACGACTCGAACCTGTAGGAAAAGAGGTTGGGACAGATAGCTTACCTCCGGTTCCGAAAGTGAAACCGGCTTTTGTTGATACTTGTCGTGCGGGAATGACTTGTATAGAGGATTATAGTGACTCTACACTCCGTGGAATGACACCCTTTTATCATGCTTTGAATGAACTTTCTTCTAAGAAACGTTTAGTTCGGATTGCTGTGTTCGGTGATTCATTTATTGAGGCCGATATATTTACAGCTGATCTTCGCGAGATGCTCCAGAAACGTTTCGGAGGTTGTGGAGTTGGTTTTGTTACCATCACCTCTATGACGAGTGGATATCGTCCGACCGTTCGTCATACTTTTGGCGGATGGTCGAGCCATGCGGTGACAGACAGTGTTTATTTCGACCGTAAAAAGCAAGGGGTTTCCGGCCACTATTTTGTTCCGGGAGAAGGAGCTTATGTTGAACTCCGCGGACAAAATAAATATGCTTCTTTACTTGATACTTGCCAGGAGGCATCTATCTTCTTTTATAATAAAGGCATTGTCGATCTTTCAGTTCGAGTGAACCGTGGAGAAATGCAGACACGTCAGTTCGAACCTAACGGTCGCTTGCAAGAGATGCAGGTCAAAGGTCGGATCGGTTCGGTACGTTGGACTGTAAATCAGGCCGATTCCGCACTCTTTTACGGCTTGGCGATGGATGGTACGGAAGGTGTCATACTTGATAACTTTTCGTTACGCGGCAGTTCGGGGCTTTCTTTACGGACTATACCTTCAGAGATGTTGAAAGAGTTCAATATGCAGCGGCCGTATGATTTGATTATATTGCAATACGGGTTGAATGTGGCTACCGAACGAGGATATAATTATGATAATTATCAGAAAGGTTTACTGACGGCAATCGGTCATCTGAAAAAATGTTTTCCCCAGGCCGGGCTGTTGTTGCTTAGTGTGGGTGACCGCGACTATAAGACAGAAAATGGCGACCTACGTACAATGCCGGGCATTAAGAACTTGATCCGTTATCAGCAAAACGTTGCTGCTGAAAGTGGAATCGCTTTTTGGAATATGTTTGAAGCGATGGGAGGTGACGGTAGCATGGCAAAGTTGGTACATGCAAAACCTTCGATGGCTAACTACGATTATACACACATTAATTTCCGGGGAGGTCGGCATTTGGCTGGCTTGCTTTACGAAACACTCCTTTACGGAAAGGAACAATACGAGAGGAGACGTGCCTATGAGACCGAATAAATTCCTATTATTTATTCTATATAACTTGTTTATGGTGCTGAGGCTTTTGGCACAAGATATTTTGCCTGGTTGTCCTGCTAAGATGTTTCTTGTGAAAAGTCCCAAACCGATGAAAGAAATGAAGCTTCTTTATGACACGCTATCGGTACATGTGAAGTTTCCGATTGCATTCAAAGGGATAGGAAATAATGAAATAATCGACAGTCTTGGATCATTGTCACCAGTTTTAGAACATTTGCGTTTGGTGAAAGGAGGGATAAGTGAAGACACTGTGCGTATCTTGCATATAGGTGACAGCCATATCCGGGGGCATATTTATCCGCAAACTATAGGTCGGAATTTGATTGAAACATTCGGTGCTGTTTCATACACGGATATGGGTGTGAACGGGGCAACTTGTCTGACGTTTACGCATCCCGATCGCATAGCTGCTATTGCTGCCGTTCGGCCTGAATTGTTGATTCTTTCTTTTGGTACCAATGAAAGTCATAACCGGCGTTATAATGCCAATTTGCATTACCAACAAATGGACGAGCTTATAAGAATGATTCGGGACAGTTTGCCAGACGTGCCTATTTTGTTGACTACTCCTCCTGGTTCTTATGAAAGTTTCAGGCAACGTCGGAGGAAACGTACCTATTCTATTAATCCTCGTACGGTACAGGCTGTTGAAAATATAAAAAAATATGCCGGTGATAATTTTTTGGCTATATGGGACTTGTACAATGTGGCTGGTGGTAGCCTCCGTGCTTGTAAGAATTGGCAGGAGGCCGGTTTGATGCGTCCTGATCATGTTCACTATATGCCCGATGGTTATGTTCTGCAAGGTAATTTGTTATATGAAGCAATAATAAAAGCATACAATGATTATGTCTCTCAATGATATAGATTTTGGCCGACTTCGCGATATATTTATTTACGATCCACAGGCTCCGTTGATATTCAGTAGCGGAATGTTCTTGTGGCTCTTTGCTGCATTCATGGTAATATATGTTTTGTTGCAACACAGAAATACGGCACGTATTTTATTCGTGGCACTGTTCTCTTATTATTTCTATTACAAGAGTAGTGGTACCTACTTCTTTTTATTGGTATTTGTCACTTTAGGAGATTTCATAATAGCCCGTTTCATGGACTGTACCTCCAATAAATATGGAAGGAGGGCATGGGTGGTGTTAAGCCTTTGCCTGAATCTCGGTCTTCTTGCCTATTTTAAATATACCAATTTTCTCGGTGGTGTCATCGCGTCGTTGATGGGCGGAGAGTTTACTGCCCTCGATATATTTTTGCCGGTAGGTATTTCCTTCTTTACTTTTCAGTCATTGAGCTATACGATCGATGTTTATCGATGCGAAATCAAGCCACTTGCCAATTTGCTTGATTATGCTTTTTATGTTTCATTCTTTCCACAATTGGTAGCTGGACCTATTGTTAGGGCACGTGATTTTATTCCACAGATACGTAAGCCACTTTTTGTGTCGCAGGAGATGTTTGGACGTGGCATATTTCTGCTTGTTGTGGGGTTATTTAAAAAAGCGGTGATCTCAGATTACATCAGTATCAACTTTGTTGAACGCATTTTTGACAATCCTACGCTTTATTCCGGTGTTGAGAATTTGATGGGACTTTATGGGTACGCCCTCCAAATCTATTGTGATTTCTCCGGTTATAGTGATATGGCAATAGGAATTGCTCTCCTTTTAGGTTTTCATTTTAATATGAATTTTAATTCTCCCTATAAGTCGGCATCGATAACCGAATTTTGGCACCGTTGGCATATCTCTTTGTCCAGTTGGCTGCGCGATTATCTTTATATCTCTCTCGGAGGAAACCGGCATGGTAAATTTCGGCAGTATCTTAATCTGATTATTACTATGTTCTTGGGCGGCTTATGGCATGGTGCATCATGGAATTTCGTTCTTTGGGGAATGTTCCATGGGATAGCATTGGCACTGCACAAAGCATGGAGGAGCATAACAGGACGTAAAAAAGGAGAAGAAAGTCATGGTATCCGCCGTTTTTTAGGCGTGATCATCACTTTCCACTTCGTTTGTTTCTGTTGGATTTTCTTTCGTAATGCCGATATTCATAATTCAATGGATATGCTGAGACAAATATTTACCACTTTTCGTCCTCAACTGTTCCCACAATTACTAGAAGGATACTGGCGCGTTTTTGCTTTGATGGGGTTGGGATTTCTGCTTCATTGGGCACCAGATCGCTGGGAGAATTCTGTATGTAACGGAGTAATTCGCCTTCCCTTTCTAGGGAAGGCGATACTGATGATCACTATGATTTATGTGGTTATTCAAATGAAAAGTAGTGAAATTCAACCATTCATTTATTTCCAGTTCTAAGAGATATCTTAGTTTATAAAGATTTCATCTATAAATATAAATGCCGGTTTGCCTTCACCGGTATGTCCTTTCGGCAAAGCAGAGGTAGGCTTTATCGTAATTTTTACAAAAGTGGCTTTTATGGGATTAAAATTTATTGCATAAGGGACGATTTCTTTTTTATTCATATCCGTACAGGCTGGATATTCTCGGTTGGCAACCTCACTGAATAGCTTGCCGTCTTCAGAAACTGCAACGGACATTCCTGTTGCTCCCATAATCCAAGCGTTGACATCAACGCAGGCTTCTGTTGACACATGGCTTATTTCAGTAGGCTGACCCAGATTTATGGTTGCTTCTACGTTGTCTCCCTGAAAGCCTAACCATCTTCCTCCGGCGTAATTTCCATTACCTTTCAGACCGTCTACCAAAGTGATTGCTCCATTATAAGCATATTTGGGAGTAGGTTGGCTTTTCAGTTCGATAGGGCAACAGGTTGCTTTATTAAAATTGATGTTTTCAGAAATTACCTTACTATTTCCTGAAGGACGGACGGCACTGGCTTTGAATTCAGTAGAGCTTGTAATGTTTATAGGTGCTTTGTATAAAGTGGATGAAGTAGTGGGTTCTGATCCATCCAATGTATAATAGATCGGTGCATTATCTACTGTTTTTAGTTCGGCTATAACCGCTTTTTTATCAGAATCGTAAGTGAAATTCGATTTGATGTCATAGATGTGTTTTCCATAATTATAACCCATGCCTTGATAAATTTCCATGAGACGGGGAAGGCGCTGGGCGAAGTTATTGAAATCTTTCTTTTCCGGCATTGTCCATTGTATTTCAGCCAAGGCTGCCATACGGGGCAGAACCATGTATTCCACTTGCTGAGTGGTTGCTATATATTCTGTCCATAGATTAGCTTGCACACCGATGATATGTTTTTTTTCAATTTCATTCAGCTCGGTAGGTACAGGTTCCAAGCTGTATACATGTTCTATAGGTAGGCATCCTCCAATGGCGTCTGGTTCTCCCTCGGTATCTGCTGTCTGATAGTAATCGAAATATAGATAAGTATTCGGGGTCATGATGACATCATGTCCCAGTTTGGCGGCTTCGATACCCCCTTGAGTTCCTCGCCATGACATTACAGTCGCGTTAGGAGCTACATCTCCTTCTAGAATCTCATCCCAGCCAATGATGCGATGTCCTTTATTATTCAGGTACTTTTCGATGCGTGCCATGCAGTAGCTCTGCAAACGGTCTTCAGCCGTATGCCTTTCGTCGGCTTTCAATCCTTCGGACTGGATGCAGGCTTGGCATTTGGGACATTTTTCCCAGCGGGTACGGGGAGCTTCATCGCCTCCTATATGTATATATTCCGATGGGAATAGTTCTATTACTTCCGATAGTACATCTTCTAGAAATTGCATAGACTTTTCATTGCCGATGCAAATTACATCGTCGAATACACCCCAACTCTTTTCCACTTCATAAGGGCCTCCCGTGCAGCCCAATTCCGGGTAAGAGGTAAGAGCAGCAACCATGTGCCCGGGTAAGTCGATTTCCGGTATAATTGTAATATAACGTTCCTTTGCGTAAGCGATCACATCCTTTATTTCATCTTGGGAGTAAAAACCACTATGAGGTTGTCCATCAAATTTGTCTGAATTGTGACCTATTACCGTTCCCGCACGGATTGATCCGATTTCGGTTAGTTTCGGATATTTCTTGATTTCGATTCTCCATCCTTGATCATCAGTCAAATGCCAATGGAAAGTATTCATATTATGTAATGCAAGTAAATCGATATATTTTTTTACGAACTCTACTGGGAAGAAGTGTCGGCAAATGTCAAGATGCATTCCTCGATAACCAAAACGAGGATAATCTTTAATTTCTACTCCAGGCAATGTAGCGCTTCCCAATGAGTTTGTTGTCACCGGGATTGCTTTTCTTAATGTTTGTATACCATGGAAGACTCCGTTAGGTGTTTTTCCTTGAATAGTGACTAATTGTGGAGTGACTTTGAGTTCATAACCTTCTTCTTGCTCGATTGCATCATTTATTCCAAGAAGAATTGCATTCTTTGGCGTGTCCTGTGGATTGAAAGGATTGATGGTTAATTCTTTTCCAAGAGCATCTTTCACATAGTCAGTAAGAAATTCGGCATTTCGTTTCAGTAAATCATTCCCTTCCGGGTAAAGTATCATGGTTGCAGAGGATAAATTGAAAGTTTCCTCTTGGTGTGTAACTACCTCTTGGGGGAGAGGGATTACTTGGAAGTTGGCTGTATCCTTATGGCAAGAAGTGGCTAAAAGGATGATTAATACCAACGCTGCGTGATTAAGTCTTTTCATAATATAAATTGATTATAATTAGCAATATGGGCAAAGATAAGAAAAAGTCTTTTTAATACTCTAAACTGCCTGTAAATACTTTATTGAATTCCTAGATCGATGATATTATTCATCCTGATTTAGTCCCCGTTCTTTATCCTTCCTTTTTTGTTTTTTTTCGTTGAACAGCGTGTGTCGTCTTGCCTTGTTCCCGTGTTGTGGCGTTCCCGTTCCGGCCTTCTCTCCTTCCCGCTGTTCCGGTGGCTTCCGCCTCCTTCCCCTCCCTTTCCCGCGGTCGGAAACTCCCGTGGCCCGGCGTGCGTCGCCCCTTTTTTATGGGGCTGGTTCTTGTGTCTTTCCCCTGTTTTTTTTATGTTGTCGTGCCTTTCCCCCTTCTTTCTTCCTTTCCCTTCCTTTTTTTCTCGGTCCTCCTCCGTCGCGGTTCCCGCGCGTCCTCTTGCCCCCCCCCTTATGATATAATCCCCCCTTGTAATATAATAATGTGTCCCCCTTTCCTTTCGCTTTCTTCCCCCTTCCTTTCATCGCCCTGTTTCCCAGCCCCTTGCGAAAAAGTTTTTCATTTTGTGTAAAAAAGTTCCCTTTATGTTTTGGAGTTGTCCTCCCTTTCCCTATCTTTGCACCCGCTTTCGAGAGGTAAAGCGTTCGTTTCTTGACATCCTTGCAGTGGGCGGCCCCCGGTTTTTTCCTTCTTTCTTTTTCCTCCCTTTCGCAGAGAGAGGCGGTTGGGGAAGGGGAAAGCAAAAAAACCTTAAAGGATTTGGTGGTTTCGAACAAAACCCCTACCTTTGCATCCGCTTTCTGAAACGAGGCCTCCGGGCCGTCAGGAGACAGTTAGTTCTTTGAAATATTGATAAACAATACAAGTAGTACATCCCGGCCCCCGCCCTTTTGGGCGGTGGGCCGGGTCCAAGATAAAGAACCGTCATTTCCGGCCCGGGCCGTTTTTTTTCGGCCCGGTTCCGGTGGTTTTCTTGATAAATCGCGGCATCCATGACAGAGCAAGAACGGCCCGGGGCTTATGCCCCGGGTCTCGACAATACTTTTACAATGAAGAGTTTGATCCTGGCTCAGGATGAACGCTAGCTACAGGCTTAACACATGCAAGTCGAGGGGCAGCATTTCCCAGCAATGGGAAGATGGCGACCGGCGCACGGGTGAGTAACACGTATCCAACCTGCCGGCGGCCCGGGGATAGCCTTTCGAAAGAAAGATTAATACCCGATGGCGCCCGGGGGCCGCATGGCCCCCGGGCTAAAGAATTTCGGCCGCCGATGGGGATGCGTTCCATTAGGTTGTTGGCGGGGTCACGGCCCACCAAGCCTTCGATGGATAGGGGTTCTGAGAGGAAGGTCCCCCACATTGGAACTGAGACACGGTCCAAACTCCTACGGGAGGCAGCAGTGAGGAATATTGGTCAATGGGCGGGAGCCTGAACCAGCCAAGTAGCGTGGAGGACGAAGGCTCTATGGGTCGTAAACTCCTTTTTTGCGGGAATAAAGTTCGCCACGTGTGGCGTTTTGCATGTACCGCACGAATAAGGATCGGCTAACTCCGTGCCAGCAGCCGCGGTAATACGGAGGATCCGAGCGTTATCCGGATTTATTGGGTTTAAAGGGAGCGTAGGTGGGCTCGTAAGTCAGTTGTGAAAGTTCGCGGCTCAACCGCGGAATTGCAGTTGATACTGCGGGCCTTGAGTGCAGCAGAGGTGGGCGGAATTCGTGGTGTAGCGGTGAAATGCTTAGATATCACGAGGAACTCCGATTGCGAAGGCAGCTCGCTGGACTGTTACTGACACTGATGCTCGAAAGTGTGGGTATCAAACAGGATTAGATACCCTGGTAGTCCACACAGTAAACGATGAATACTCGCTGTTTGCGATACACTGCAAGCGGCCAAGCGAAAGCGTTAAGTATTCCACCTGGGGAGTACGCCGGCAACGGTGAAACTCAAAGGAATTGACGGGGGCCCGCACAAGCGGAGGAACATGTGGTTTAATTCGATGATACGCGAGGAACCTTACCCGGGCTTGAATTGCAGACGAGCGTCCCGGAAACGGGACGGCCGCAAGGCGTCTGCGAAGGTGCTGCATGGTTGTCGTCAGCTCGTGCCGTGAGGTGTCGGCTTAAGTGCCATAACGAGCGCAACCCTCATCCCCAGTTACTAACGGGTCACGCCGAGGACTCTGGGGGGACTGCCGTCGTAAGATGCGAGGAAGGTGGGGATGACGTCAAATCAGCACGGCCCTTACGTCCGGGGCCACACACGTGTTACAATGGGGGGTACAGCAGGTCGCTACCCGGTGACGGGATGCCAATCTCCAAAGCCCCTCTCAGTTCGGATCGAAGTCTGCAACCCGACTTCGTGAAGCTGGATTCGCTAGTAATCGCGCATCAGCCACGGCGCGGTGAATACGTTCCCGGGCCTTGTACACACCGCCCGTCAAGCCATGGGAGCCGGGGGTACCTGAAGTGCGTAACCGCGAGGAGCGCCCTAGGGTAAAACTGGTGACTGGGGCTAAGTCGTAACAAGGTAGCCGTACCGGAAGGTGCGGCTGGAACACCTCCTTTCTGGAGCGGTGCCGCGTTTTATCTCTTTCCGGTTCTTTACCTGTCCTGCTTGTACTTGTTTATTTATAGATATGATCGACCGCCCGTGTTCTTTGCGGGCATAGATGAACAAGAGAAAACAGAAGCCGGGTCTACGCAGACCGGGTTGAACTAGTCCTATAGCTCAGTTGGTTAGAGCGCTACACTGATAATGTAGAGGTCGGCAGTTCAACTCTGCCTGGGACTACTTCCAGAAGGCCGACGCCCTTCCCCTCGGGTCCTCTCCGGCCCCGTCCGGAACCCCGCCCGGCCGTCTTCTGAGAAGGGGGATTAGCTCAGCTGGCTAGAGCATCTGCCTTGCACGCAGAGGGTCAACGGTTCGAATCCGTTATTCTCCACATTCCCTGAGGGGACACGATCTTTGACATGATGTACAAAAGTAAACGAAAAGCGAAAAGCTGAAAGTATTAGCCGTCCGGGGTGGCGCTGACGTGTGCGAACGCGTCCTCGCTCCCGCGGCGGCGGACAGAAGTAATAAAGGGCGCATGGCGGATGCCTTGGCTCTCGGAGGCGACGAAGGACGTGATAAGCTGCGATAAGCCGCGGGTAGGTGCAAATGACCCCTGATCCGCGGATTTCCGAATGGGACAACCCAGTATCCTGAAGGGATACTATCCATCCTGCGATGGAGGCTAACGCGGGGAACTGAAACATCTTAGTACCCGCAGGAAAAGAAAATAAACAATGATTCCCCTAGTAGTGGCGAGCGAACGGGGAAGAGCCCAAACCATGCATGTCACGGCATGCATGGGGTTGTAGGACCACGTTGTGGGACGAAAGTTGGCGAGTGGAACTCTCTGGAAAGTGAGATCATAGACGGTGATAATCCGGTACACGACCCCAACTGAACCCTAGTGGCATCCTGAGTAGCGCGGGACACGAGGAATCCTGCGTGAATCTGCCGGGACCATCCGGCAAGGCTAAATACTCCCGAGAGACCGATAGCGAACCAGTACTGTGAAGGAAAGGTGAAAAGCACTTCGAACAGAAGAGTGAAATAGTCCCTGAAACCATGCGCCTACAAGCGGTCGGAGCGGCCTTTGGCCGTGACGGCGTGCCTTTTGCATAATGAACCTACGAGTTACTTTTTCCGGCAAGGTTAAGCGTCTCGAGACGCGCAGCCGAAGCGAAAGCGAGTCTGAACAGGGCGTCAAGTCGGAAGGAGTAGACGCGAAACCAAGTGATCTACCCTTGGCCAGGTTGAAGGTTAGGTAACACTAACTGGAGGACCGAACCGATAAGCGTTGAAAAGCTTCCGGATGAGCTGAGGGTGGGGGTGAAAGGCTAATCAAACTTGGAGATAGCTCGTACTCCCCGAAATGCATTTAGGTGCAGCCTCGGGGGTTACTAATGTGAGGTAGAGCGACTGATAAGATGCGAGGGCTTCACCGCCTATCAAGTCTTGATAAACTCCGAATGCGCATTAGTTTTACCCCGGGAGTGAGGGCATGGGTGCTAAGGTCCGTGTCCTAAAGGAGAAGAATCCAGACCACCGGCTAAGGTCCCCAAATAAACGCTAAGTTGAACTAACGAAGTCAGATTGCTAAGACAGCTAGGATGTTGGCTTGGAAGCAGCCATTCATTTAAAGAGTGCGTAACAGCTCACTAGTCGAGGAGTTTGGCGTGGATAATAATCGGGCATCAAGCGTTTTACCGAAGCCGTGGGATACGCAAGTATCGGTAGGGGAGCATTCCACTCGGCGTCGAAGGCTTGGCGCGAGCCATGCTGGAGCGTGTGGAAAAGCAAATGTAGGTATAAGTAACGATAAAGGGGGTGGGAAACCCCCTCGCCGAAAGACTAAGGTTTCCTGATCAACGCTAATCGGATCAGGGTCAGTCGGGTCCTAAGGCTCAGCCGAAGGGTGAGGCCGATGGCAGAACAGGTTAATATTCCTGTACTACCTTGAAGAGTGACGTGGAGACGGAGGAGTGACAGCGCCGCCAGCTGACGGAATAGCTGGTTGAAGGGTGTAGATGCCGATGATCCCAGGCAAATCCGGGGTCTGAGTCGAACCTGATAGTATGGAGCGTCCTTACGGACAATCCAATAGTGCGCGTAAGCATACTCCCAAGAAAATCCGCTAAACTTAATCTTCGAGGTACCCGTACCGCAAACGGACACACGTAGTCGGGTTGAATATACTGAGGCGCTTGAGTGAATCACGGTTAAGGAACTAGGCAAATTGACCCTGTAACTTCGGGATAAAGGGTCCCCGCCGTCGAGGCGGGGCGCAGAGAATAGGTCCAGGCAACTGTTTAACAAAAACACAGGGCTGTGCAAAATCGAAAGATCACGTATACAGCCTGACACCTGCCCGGTGCTGGAAGGTTAAGAGGAGATGTCACCGCAAGGGAAGCATTGAATTGAAGCCCCAGTAAACGGCGGCCGTAACTATAACGGTCCTAAGGTAGCGAAATTCCTTGTCGGGTAAGTTCCGACCTGCACGAATGGTGTAATGATCTGGACGCTGTCTCAACCGTGAGCTCAGTGAAATTGTAGTATCGGTGAAGATGCCGATTACCCGCGATGGGACGAAAAGACCCCGTGAACCTTTACTATAGCTTAACATTGAATTTGGGTAATTGATGTGTAGGATAGGCCGGAGACATTGAAGCGGGTACGCCAGTATCCGCGGAGTCGCTGTTGAAATACGGCCCTTCGGTTATTTGAGTTCTAACTCGCGCTGCGAGGACACTGTTTGGCGGGTAGTTTGACTGGGGTGGTCGCCTCCAAAAGTGTAACGGAGGCTTCTAAAGGTGCCCTCAGGACGATTGGTAACCGTCCGCAGAGTGTAATGGCATAAGGGCGCTCGACTGGGAGACTCACAAGTCGATCAGGTAGGAAACTAGAGCATAGTGATCCGGTGTTTCCGCATGGAAGGGACATCGCTCAAAGGATAAAAGGTACTCCGGGGATAACAGGCTGATCCCTCCCAAGAGCTCATATCGACGGAGGGGTTTGGCACCTCGATGTCGGCTCGTCACATCCTGGGGCTGGAGAAGGTCCCAAGGGTTGGGCTGTTCGCCCATTAAAGTGGCACGCGAGCTGGGTTCAGAACGTCGTGAGACAGTTCGGTCTCTATCTATCGTGGGCGCATGAAATTTGCGTGGCTCTGACACTAGTACGAGAGGACCGTGTTGGACCGACCTCTGGTCTGCCAGTTGTGCCGCCAGGTGCATCGCTGGGTATCTAAGTCGGGACTGGATAAGTGCTGAAAGCATCTAAGTACGAAGCCAGCCACAAGATTAGATTTCTTAGGGTCGTCATAGACGATGACGTCGATAGGGGGCAGGTGTACAGGTAGCAATACCACAGCCGAGCCCTACTAATTGCCCGTCCACTTCCGTCCGCCCGGCGCTTTCCGCCCCGCCCTGCGGGTTCGCCCTTCGTTTGCTTTTCCGTCATGTCCGCCTCATTCAGGTGGCTACAGCGCCGGGGTTCCACCTCTTCCCATCCCGAACAGAGAAGTTAAGCCCGGCCACGCCGATGGTACTGCGTAACAGTGGGAGAGTAGGTAGCCGCCGTCTTGCCGCCCCCCCGCGCCCCTGAAGGGACGCGGGGGGGCTTTTCTTTTTGCCGCGGGCCGCCGTCGCCCCCCCCCGCGGGAGGCCGGAGACGCCCGGAAGGCGCGACGGAATGTTCATGCTGCACTAAAACTTTACTCATAATAGAATTTGCACACTTTTTAGAGTACTACTACGTTATATATTAGTAAATTTTATTTTTATGCAAATTATTGATATCCGGCGTATTAAAGTTATATTAGTTATAACAGCTGTAATCATAGCTGTAGCTTCTTTATATGTTTCTCATCGTTTAGTGAAGGATCTTTCTATGGAAGAAAGATTAAGAATGGAAGTCTGGGCGGAAGCAATGCGAGCTTTTAGTACTGCAGACGAGAATATGGATTTAAATCTTGTGTTGAAAGTTTTGAATGCCAATAACACTATTCCAGTAATTGTAGCGGATACAGCGGGAAATATTCAGACTTATCGTAATATTGATATTCCTGCTAAAGATTCGGTAGCATATCTAAATGCCGAATTGGAGTCTTTTAAAGAAGGGGGTAGTGTGATACGAATGGACCTTTCTTCCGGAGCTGACTATATTGATGTTTATTATAAAGATTCCTTAATGTTGATGCGGCTTTCGGTTTATCCTTATGTACAGTTGGGAGTTGTTTTGATTTTTGTTTTGGTTGCAATATTTGCCTTACTTAGTTCGAAGAAAGCGGAACAAAATAAAGTATGGGTCGGTTTGTCTAAAGAAACTGCCCATCAGTTAGGTACTCCTATATCTTCGCTCATGGCATGGACGGAATTATTGAGAGATGAATATCCGTCGGATAATTTAATTCCGTGTATGGCAGAGGATGTGGCGCGTTTGCAAATGATTGCTAACCGATTTTCAAAAATTGGGTCTGCTCCCGAGATGGAAAAAGTCGATTTAAGAATATTATTAAAAGAAGTGACTGAGTACATGGCCCGCCGAACATCGGATAAGGTAAAGATACAAACTAAATTGCCTAGTGATTCAGTGATTATTCTTTTAAACTCTTCACTCTTTGGATGGGTGATAGAGAATTTATGTAAAAACGCTATCGATGCAATGAATGGAGTAGGACAGATTATTATTACTGTCACAGACTCTACTAATCGTTGGTATATTGATGTAGAGGATACAGGAAAAGGAATAATAAAGAGTAAACACCAAACAATTTTCACTCCTGGCTATACGACTAAGAAAAGAGGTTGGGGACTTGGGCTTTCATTGGCGCGCAGAATTGTTGAGGAGTATCATTCAGGACGCATATATGTGAAACAATCAGAATTAAATAAAGGTACAGTATTTAGAATAGAACTTAAAAAGTAAATATTTACTGATAATTTGTGTGTTATGAGGATTATTATTTGTATCTTTGTCGCCCGAATTCTGTCCATCCGATTGTTTCTTATTGGAATTTGAGAGGATGAAGAACAGGATGATTAGGCTTTTTTTATACCTTTGCAACGATTAAAAAAGTAGAGCTTTGGGAAAGTTTGATAAATATAAAATTGATTTGAAAGGCATGCAGGCAGATTCTACTAAGTATGAATTTGTTCTTGATAACCTTTATTTCTCTCACATTGATGGTCCTGAGGTTCAGAAGGGTAAGGTTAATGTGGAGTTGACTGTCAAAAAGACATCGCGTGCTTTTGAATTAAGTTTTCAGACCGATGGTGTCGTATGGGTTCCATGCGACCGTTGTCTGGATGAGATGGAGTTGCCTGTTACTTCTTCTGATAAGTTGATGGTTAAGTTTGGTCATGAATATGCAGAGGAAGGGGATAACTTAATTGTGATCCCTGAAGAAGAAGGAGAGATCAATGTCGCATGGTTTATGTATGAATTTATAGCTTTGGCTATTCCGATGAAGCATGTCCACGCACCCGGTAAGTGTAATAAAACTATGACCGGTAAATTGAGCAAGCACCTTAGAAACAATGCGGATGAAGAAAGTGATGATGCATTCGAATCTGTAGGTGGTGGCGATGATATCGTTGTAGAAGAAGCCGAGGAACAGATCGATCCCCGCTGGAATGAATTAAAAAAAATATTAGATAATAATTAAAGTTTAAAAGAAAATGGCACATCCTAAGAGAAGACAATCGAAAACAAGAACTGCAAAGAGAAGAACTCATGATAAGGCAGTAGCACCTACTTTGGCTATATGTCCTAACTGTGGCGAATGGCATGTTTATCATACTGTATGCGGTGCTTGCGGTTATTACAGAGGTAAACTCGCTATCGTAAAAGAGGCAGCTGTATAATATTTGTACAGTCTGGATAGACTTATACTTAATCAGACAGCCAGGGGGCATTGCTCTCCGGCTGCTTTAAGTATTATGGTATTGCTTATTTAAAATTGAATTGATGGAAAAAATAAATGCAGTAATCACAGGAGTCGGTGGATATGTACCTAATTATGTCTTGACTAATGACGAGATATCAAAGATGGTAGATACGAATGATGAATGGATTATGACTCGTATCGGGGTAAGAGAAAGAAGAATTCTGAATGAAGAAGGATTGGGTACTTCGTATATGGCTCGTAAAGCCTGCAAGCAATTAATGCAGAAAACCGGTTCTAATCCTGACGACATTGATCTGGTCGTTGTTGCAACTACTACTCCTGATTATCACTTCCCCTCCACTGCTTCTATCCTTTGTGACAAACTCGGACTAAAAAACGCCTTCGCTTTTGATCTACAGGCGGCTTGTAGTGGTTTTCTATTTCTAATGGAAACGGCTGCTAATTTCATTCGTTCGGGCAGATACAAAAAGATTATCATTGTGGGTGCAGACAAAATGTCATCGATGGTAGACTATACTGAACGTGCTACATGTCCTATTTTTGGTGACGGTGCAGCTGCTTTTATGTTAGAGCCGACAACGGAAGACGTAGGTATCATGGATGCTTTATTGAGAACAGATGGTAAAGGTCTGCCATTCCTTCATATGAAAGCGGGTGGCTCAGTTTGTCCTCCTTCTTATTTTACCGTTGATAATCATATGCACTTTATCTACCAAGAAGGTAGAACAGTATTTAAATATGCTGTGTCCAACATGTCTGATAGTTGTGCTGCAATTGCAGAACGGAATGGTTTAAATAAAGATAATATTAATTGGATCGTTCCACATCAGGCAAATATGCGTATTATTGATGCGGTAGCTCATCGTTTAGAGCTTCCGTTAGATAAGGTTTTAATCAATATCGACAGATACGGTAATACCAGTGCTGGAACTTTGCCATTGTGTATCTGGGATTTTGAGGATAAACTTAAGAAAGGCGATAACCTGATTTTTACAGCATTTGGTGCAGGGTTTACCTGGGGAGCCGTTTATGTGAAGTGGGGTTATGATTCACAGAAGAAATAGTAACAATCATTACTGATATATAACACATAAAACGCATCTTATTTCGGTTCGATGCGTTTTTTTGTCTAAATCAATAAACGAACGGTGATATGCATAAAGCAGGTTTTGTAAATATAGTAGGTAATCCGAATGTCGGGAAATCGACATTGATGAATGTGTTGGTGGGTGAAAAGGTATCAATTGCCACTTTTAAAGCGCAAACCACCCGTCATCGTATTATGGGAATTTATAATACAGATGACATGCAAATAGTTTTTTCCGATACTCCGGGTGTCTTAAAGCCAAATTATAAGCTGCAGGAGTCGATGCTGAATTTTTCTACTTCAGCACTGACAGATGCAGATATTCTGTTGTATGTAACAGATGTAATAGAAACTCCTGATAAAAACAGTGAGTTTATTGAGAAAGTGCGTAAGATGACTGTTCCGGTACTTCTACTTATAAATAAAATAGATCTTACTGATCAGGAAAAGCTAATCAAGTTGGTAGAAGAATGGAAAGAATTGCTTCCCCAGGCTGAGATTATTCCGATTTCGGCAGCTACGAAGTTCAATGTGGATTATGTGATGAAGAGAGTTAAAGAGTTGCTTCCTGATTCACCACCTTATTTTGGTAAAGATCAATGGACGGACAAACCGGCACGTTTCTTTGTAAACGAAATTCTCAGAGAGAAGATTCTGCTGTATTATGATAAGGAGATTCCTTATTCTGTGGAAGTTGCTGTGGAGGAATTCAAAGAGGAAGAAAATAAGATATTTATACGTGCCATAATTTATGTGGAACGTGACTCTCAAAAAGGAATTATCATTGGCAAGCAGGGAAAAGCTTTGAAAAAAGTGGCTACAGAGGCTCGCCGTGATCTTGAACGTTTCTTCGGAAAGACTGTTTTTTTGGAAACATATGTAAAGGTAGACAAAGATTGGCGCAGTTCAGACAAGGAGTTGCGTAACTTTGGTTATCAGTTAGATTAGGAAAGTAATAGGATCGACTGTGATAGTCGTAATAATAATATGTAAGCTATGGGAAATTTAGTTGCAATTGTAGGTCGGCCCAATGTGGGAAAGTCGACTTTATTCAACCGCTTGACAAAGACTCGTCAGGCTATTGTGAATGATGAAGCGGGAACTACCCGTGATAGACAGTATGGCAAGTCGGAATGGCTGGGCCGTGAATTCTCTGTAGTTGATACAGGTGGCTGGGTTGTCAATTCTGACGATATATTTGAAGAAGAAATCCGTAAACAGGTATTGATGGCTGTGGATGAAGCCGATGTTATTCTGTTTGTAGTGGATGTAATGAATGGTGTAACCGATTTGGATATGCAAGTTGCTACTATATTGCGCCGATCAAAGAGTCCTGTGATCATAGTAGCAAATAAGACCGATAACCATGAGTTACGGTATAATTCAGCAGAGTTTTATAAATTAGGTTTAGGCGATCCATATTGCATTTCGGCTGTAAGCGGTAGTGGCACTGGGGATCTGATGGATGTGATTGTCAGCAAGTTCAAGAAGGAATCTGATGAGATTCTGGATGAAGATATTCCTCGTTTCGCTGTGGTAGGGCGTCCTAATGCCGGGAAGTCATCTATTGTCAATGCCTTCATCGGTGAAGACCGTAATATTGTGACTGAAATAGCCGGGACTACTCGTGATTCAATCTACACTCGTTATAATAAGTTCGGTTTTGATTTTTATTTAGTCGATACGGCAGGTATCCGTAAGAAAAACAAGGTAAACGAGGATTTGGAATATTACTCTGTGGTTCGCTCCATCCGTGCCATAGAAGGATCGGATGTTTGTATACTGATGGTAGATGCTACCCGTGGGATTGAAAGCCAGGATCTTAATATCTTTTCATTGATCCAAAAGAATCAGAAGGGACTTGTAGTTGTTGTTAATAAGTGGGATTTGGTAGAAGAGAAGTCGGATAAAGTGATGAAGACTTTTGCCGAAGCTATACGTTCCCGTTTTGCTCCTTTTGTCGATTTCCCGATTATTTTCGCTTCAGCATTAACCAAACAACGTATTCTTAAAGTGCTGGAAGCAGCACGTGAAGTATACGAAAATCGTACTGTTAAGATACCGACAGCTCGCCTGAACGAAGAAATGCTTCCTTTGATCGAAGCTTATCCCCCACCTGCCATCAAAGGAAAATATATTAAGATTAAGTATATCACCCAGTTGCCTAACACTAAGGTGCCTTCTTTCGTCTTTTTTGCAAATTTGCCACAATACGTGAAAGAGCCGTACAAACGTTTCTTAGAAAACAAGATGCGAGAGAAGTGGGATTTGACCGGAACACCCATCAATGTTTATATTCGTCAGAAGTAATTGGAAATAAACGGTAAAAAAACTAGGCTTTTCAACGATAATGTATATATTTGTATAAGACTAATTAACAGGCATAAGCATTATGAAAGAAAAAGCGGAGATTCTAATCGTAGATGATCATGCATTGATACTTGAGGGATTGTGCAAAGTTCTTGGTAGGATACCGGAGGTAGTTGTGGCAAATGCCGTAACTACTGGGCGAGAAGCCATAGCACTGATCGAAGAGCGTGACTATGATATCTATATTATCGACATAAGCATTCCTGATGTGTCCGGATTCGAATTAATCGATATGATTCGGGAAATAAATGAAGATGCACGCATTATTGTAAATACGATGCATGACGAGATATGGTATATCAACAGGCTGGTTCGCCAGGGAGTAAATGCGGTGACATTGAAAATTTCGGATACTATTGAAATAGAAAAGGCAATAAAAAGTGTCTTGCAAGGTAAAGCGTATACATGTCCGCGTTTTGAGAGTATCCGTCAGAAGTTGAATCATGCTTCTTGTGATATACATCCCAAAGATGTACCGACGAGGCGAGAGCTTGAAGTGTTGCAAGCCGTCTCTGAAGGGCTTTCAACTGCCGAGATAGGATTGCGGTTGGATATTACGGAAAATACTGTTGAGACATTTCGTCGTCGGTTGATTCAGAAATTCGATGCAAAGAATGCAATCGACCTGGTTGTGAAAGCTATGGCACAAGGTTGGATAAAAGTCGGATAATTTGTTTTAATTATCGTTTGTCACGGTTTTCCGTGATGTATATATCTAAATTATCCTTTACCTTTGACCCAGTAATTGAAATAACTCTCTTTTAAGTTTCAACATGAAACAGAAGACGTGAATATATCGTGATGATATATGTCAATTCTATTAACTGGTTTTACAATAAAAAGGGGCATATCCTGATTTCGGGATATGTCCCTTTATTTTTTCCACTTCCAAAAAGATATTCTTACTGTCCGGACAGAAAGAGTTCATTGTCCGGCAATGCGGCATTAGCCGGATATTCCGGACGAAGATGGTGAGTGCCATTTTATGGAATGTCATAGAGAAAAAATATTACATGAGAGTACCTTGCTACTGAAGGCATCCTTCCTCACCGAGGAACACCCCGTTGGCCACCGATGAGGAGCCTCTTCATCACCGATGAAGAGGCCGTTAGTCACCGAGGTAAAAAACACTCTATTCATGTATTGATTATCAGCTATTTAATTCTTCTCTTTTGCTGATGTTGTATGGAAGGTTGTGGCTGAAATTTGTTGACATCCTCCATGTTGAGGATATAATATGTAAACTATCCACTATGTGATATGTTATATTCTCGCCTTTTGTACCTTTATGGGATGATAATGTACAAAAAGTGAATATGTAAGGCTAGGTGGTAGTACAATTACGCATAGTATAGTGCTTGCCCTTTTTCAGGAATCACGAGAATTAGCATGGGTATTGCAATGTCCTGCTGGATGATAGTAGCTTCTACCCTTTCAGAGAAGATGTTTCCAGCCTATAACAGAGCTTTGAAATGCTCTTCCAGTGATTCCCCTTTTTGCAGGTTCAGTTTTTTGCGCAGACGTGATCGGGCTATGTTTACACTTTGTGGGTTGATTCCGATAAATAAGGCGATCTCTGCCGAGGTATGATTCATGCTGATTAACATTGAAAGTAGCTCTTCACTCCGGGTTAGTTGCGGAAACTTTTCACGAAGCACCGGGATATAATTGGGATGCAGTACTGCGAAAGAGTGCTTGAACTGTTCTTCGTCTTCCCGGCTGATGATGCTTTGTGCCGTCAACGTGCGTATCGGTTCGAGGTTATTGTCGGCTAATGCCTTCTCTATCTCCTGCGATAGTTGTTCGTTGCGCAGATTTAACTCCTGTTGACGGTTAATGAGACGTTCGATTTCGTGTTGGTTTAGTTCCATTTCCTTCTTTTGGATTTCGATTTCCCGCTCCTTCTTTTCCACTAAGAGTCGGGAGGCCTTATGGCGGATCAGCATATATGCTATACTCGAAACTAAAAGTAACAAGAGGAGTACAATCAACGAAATCTGATAAAACGATGCTTGTTGCTGCAACTCCACCTTGGCTGTCAGTAAATTGTTCTCTTGTTCTTTTCGTTCCGTTTCATACCGTATATTATTTCCGATCACCGCCCGTTTTACGTCCATGCTTGCTAATGAATCCAAAACAGGTTTTGTCTTTTCATAATAATAAGCAAATTGCTCGTTCATCCCTTGCTTTCGATAAGCGTCCATCAACAGCGTATGGGCTATGATTTCATTTTCCTTCCACCCTGATTTCTCAAAATCTTCTGCTGCTGCCTTTACCAATCTTACTCCTTCCGCCAATTTTCCGTCAGCAATGAAAGCTTTCCCATTATACAATTTCAATTGTGATTTGGCCCAAAGAGGGATGCCTGCCGTATCTCTACAAACTTCTTCTGCCAATTGCAAAGCCTTGGCAATGGAGTCGGGGTAGTCGGTATAAGCATTCAATAATTCGATATTGCTTATGAATATTCCCTTGAATTTTCCTTGTAAGGCAGAGATGCTTTTTGCCAGTTGTAGGTAATAAAATAGAGAGTCCCGATTTTCCATTTGCTTAAAAATGGCGGCCCGATTGCGAAAGACGTCGCCTAGCCCGAGGCTATCCATCTGTAGTGAGTATCTTACGGCTTGTGCGTTGTGGCTGAGTGCTTGTTCATAGAGTCCCAGTTCCGCGTAGATGTCCGCTTGTTCTCCGTAAGCTACCATCACATTGATGGGTGATTGGGAATCATCAAAACTGCTTATCGCTTCTTGATTCATGGAAACTGCTTTTTCGTATTGTCCTTGTTGCCGATAGTAAGAACTCAGCCTTGAGAATACCCTTCCCATATTTTTGAACTCAGCCCCTTGCTGGTGGAGGATTGCGGCTTGTTCAAGCAAGCTGATCGCTTTGCCGATTTGATCCGAGCAATAATAATATACACAACTTGCCATTTCAAGATTCTGAATCCTTAGTCCATTGTCTGTTTCGGGAGGAAGCGCCAAATACTTCTCTGCTGTGCTGACGGCATTCTGCTTGTCTCCGAGAAGCTGGAAAAGATGCGCTTTGGTCACTGTTAGTTGCTGGTGGCAGTAGGTACGAAGGAAAGGTTGCTCGTGAAGGCTGTCTATATATTCTATTCCTTTGGCATATGTCTTGGTTGCATCTGTTATGTTAAAGAAGGCATCTATATAGATACGACAGTAGTGCTGCAGTGAATCATTTGCCATGTCATCGGCTGGAAGCCTCGATATGAATTGTTTGATTGCAGCCATCGCTTCAGGATATTTTTTCTCGCTGATTTCTGTTTTCAACGCTTTGAATTCTTCTTCCGGTTGTCGGCATTTATTTGAATCTTTTCCTGTTCCGGAGTGACATGCCATGCATATGTATACCGTCAGGAAAATGTAAACCCATACAACAGTACATTTCGACATACTATTTGATTATTATTTGTTTTGCACGAAAAATATCTATCTTGTTTTCTTCTTAGAGTGAAAATACTTAATTGGGGAGACACTTTTAATGATTGGTACGTACCGATTTACATTAGAAGTTTTAGTCATCCTCCAAGTCAAAAAAATAACAATTGCCTTTTTCTTTTATCCCTTCTTAATTCTCCCTTTTTCCTTCTGCCTTCTCTCTCAATTCCTCCTCTTTGACCTTGCGCAGTAGATCCGATGCGAAGATGAAGTCGTTCAAGCGTTTATTTGTTGAAGTGAAGATATCGTTTTTGGTTCCTTCCCATTCTTTATGCCCTTGATAAATGTAAATGATTTCATCACCGATGCCCAATACCGAATTCATGTCGTGAGTATTGATGATGGTAGTCATATTATACTCTACCGTAATGTCATGGATCAGATCGTCGATGACTAAAGAAGTTTTTGGGTCCAGTCCGGAGTTCGGCTCGTCACAGAAGAGGTATTGTGGGTTCAAGGCAATGGCGCGTGCGATAGCCACACGTTTCTGCATACCTCCACTGATTTCACCGGGGAATTTATCTTTGGCTTCTCCCAAGTTGACACGATCCAAACAGAACATGGCTCTCTTTGTACGATCCCGCAACGTGTCGTTACTAAACATGTTCAATGGGAACATCACATTGTCGAGTACGGACATGGAGTCGAAAAGGGCAGCGCTTTGGAAAATCATTCCCATCTCCCGGCGCAACATCTTTTTCTCCTTTTTTCCCATCGCCAGCAAATTGCGGTGGTCATACAGTATTTCTCCTTTTTCAGGTGTCAGCAAGCCTACGATACATTTCATAAGTACAGTTTTTCCGGAACCGCTTTGACCGATAATCAGGTTTGTCTTCCCGTTTTCGAAGGTAGCATTTATATCGTTCAATACTGTTTTATCTTCAAATGATTTATAGAGTCCTTTTACTTCAATCATCCCATCAAGAGTTTAGTTAATATCAAATCGGAAAACAAAATAAGCACGCTGCTGGAAACCACCGCATCTGTCGAAGCCTTGCCTACTTCTATCGAGCCGCCTTCTACCGTATAGCCGAAATAAGATGCTACACTGGCGATGATGAAGGCAAAGAATAGCGATTTGATGATTCCGCACCAGACAAACCATTCAACGAACATATATTGTAGTCCGTACTCCAAATCCGTTGCAGTCATGATGCCTCCAAACCAGCAAGTGGCAAAAGCACCGATGATTCCTGCAAATATACTGAATGTTACCAGGATCGGAATGGTTGTCACCATGGCTGCCACCTTCGGGAGTATCAGATAATTGGCCGAATTCACTCCCATGATTTCCAGCGCATCGATCTGTTGCGTCACACGCATTGTCCCCAATTCGGATGCGATGTTTGAACCTACTTTACCTGCCAGAATCAGACACATGATGGAGGAAGAAAATTCCAGCAACATGATTTCGCGGGTGACGTAGCCGACTGTCCAGCGAGGCATCCACGGACTTTCGATGTTCAGTTTTATTTGAATCGTAATTACTGCACCGATAAAAAATGAAATCAACAATACGATCCCGATGGAGTTGACTCCCAGTTGCTCTATCTCTTTGAGATATTGACGGAAAAACATACGTATCCGCTCTGGTCGTGCAAATGTACGCCCCATAAGTATCATGTATGCTCCGACAGTCCTTAATGCTTTGATCATAACTTCGTATATTTGTCTGCAAATGTACCTATTTTCGGCTTATTTTTACTACATTTGCCGCAAAATAACATGTTATGGAAGAAAGCAAAATGGTGCTTCGTACGGAAGATTTGGTGAAGAAGTACGGTAAACGAACGGTGGTCAGCCATGTTTCCATTGATGTGAAACAAGGTGAGATTGTGGGGTTGCTGGGACCGAACGGTGCCGGTAAGACCACTTCTTTTTATATGACCGTGGGATTGATTACTCCCAACGAGGGGCGCATTTTTCTGGATGATCTGGAGATTACGAAATATCCGGTTTACAAGCGGGCACAGACCGGCATCGGTTATTTGGCTCAGGAAGCTTCCGTGTTCCGTCAGATGAGTGTGGAAGATAATATCGCTTCCGTCCTCGAGATGACGAACAAATCAAAAGAGTATCAAAAGGATAAGTTGGAGAGCCTGATAGCAGAGTTCCGTTTGCAAAAGGTACGCAAGAATAAAGGTAATCAGTTGTCCGGAGGCGAGCGTCGTCGTACGGAGATTGCCCGTTGCTTGGCTATCGATCCGAAGTTTATCATGCTTGATGAACCTTTTGCGGGTGTCGACCCCATAGCAGTGGAAGATATTCAGCAGATAGTCTGGAAGTTGAAAGATAAAAACATTGGCATCCTTATTACCGACCATAACGTACAGGAGACTTTGAGCATTACCGACCGTGCTTATCTGCTGTTTGAAGGGAAAATTCTTTTTCAGGGAACACCGGAAGAACTTGCTGAAAATAAAATCGTACGAGAGAAGTATTTGAGTAACAGTTTTGTGCTTCGTCGGAAGGATTTTCAAATGGTGAAAGATTGATTTTACAAGCCAACCTGTGGCGAGAATCACGAATTAATAAGTCAGCCGTTAATAAGAGGCGCATTTTTCACTAATATCTGCATTGCGGATCATTAATATTCCATGTGATAACCTTTAATACTCAGCGTACTGGCTATTAATAACCAGTACGCTGGTCATTAATAGCCTACGCACAGGGTAGCCATACCCAATAAATTGAGTACCCATAACTGATAAACAAGATAAAGCAGTTTCAGAAGATAAAGTCGGAAATACGGTAACTAAAAGAGGGGTGGTTAGAGACTAGAGTGTTCTGACACCGTTTTCTAATGTAAAAATATGAAGATGTCAATCTATGTGTTTTATATTTACAACCACCTGCCATTGGGAAGGGTTTCGAGCATTCTTTATTACCATATCCGAATAATTCTCCCGACGTTTTTTTGATAATTGAAAGATTAGCATTAATTTTGCACCCTCGCTTAAATATAGATTAGTATAAATCAAATAAATAATTGTCAGAATGAACGTTTCATTTCAAAACATTGACAAAGTAAGTGGATTGCTTACGGTAAAGCTGGAAAAAGCTGACTATCAGGAAAAAGTAGATAAACAGTTGAAATCATTTCGTCAGAAAGCCCAAATCCCGGGGTTCCGCAAAGGAATGGTACCGATGAGCTTGGTGAAGAAAATGTATGGTAAGTCAGTGATCGCCGAAGAGGTGAACAAAACTCTTTCAGAACAGGTATACGATTATATCAAGAATAATAATTTGAACGTTTTGGGCGAACCGCTGCCTAATGAAGAAAAGCAGCCGGAGATCGATTTCGATACAATGGAAGAGTTTGAATTTGTATTCGATATTGCCCTTGCCCCTGAATTCAAAGCTGAAGTAAGCAATCAGGACAAGATTGATTATTATACCATCGAAGTGACTGACGAGATGGTGGATAACCAAGTAAAAGCCTACACCCAACGTAACGGCAAATATGACAAAGTGGATGTATATCAAGATAATGATATGCTGAAAGGTTTGATTGCCGAATTGGATGAAAATGGAAATACTAAAGAAGGCGGTGTTCAGGTAGAAGGTGCAGTATTGATGCCTTCTTATATGAAAAATGATGAACAGAAAGCTATCTTTGCCAATGCAAAAGTGAATGATGTATTGGTGTTTAATCCAAATACGGCTTATGACGGCCATGAAGCTGAAATCGCTTCATTATTGAAGATTGAAAAAGAAGCCGTAGCCGATATGAAATCTAATTTCAGTTTCCAGGTTGAAGAAATAACACGTTTCGTTCCGGGTGAATTGAACCAAGAAATTTTCGATCAGGTGCTGGGTAAGGATGTAGTAAAAACAGAAGAAGAATTCCGTGTTAAAGTAAAAGAAAGTATCGCAGAACAATTCGTTTCAGATAGTGATTATAAATTCTTAATCGATGCACGTAAGGTGTTGATGGAGAAAGTTGGAAAGCTTGAATTCCCCGATGCATTACTGAAGCGCATCATGTTGCTTAATAATAAGGAAAAGGGCGAAGAGTTTGTTGCTGAAAACTATGATAAAAGCATTGAAGAACTGACATGGCACCTGATCAAAGAGCAATTAGTGAAAGCTAATGAAATAAAAGTTGAGCAGGAAGATGTGATCAAGATGGCAAAAGATGCAACAAAAGCTCAGTTCGCTCAATACGGAATGTTGACCGTCCCTGAGGACGTGCTTGAGAATTATGCTCAGGAAATGCTGAAGAAGAAAGAAAACGTCGATGGTCTGGTAAACCGTGTCGTTGAAGCTAAACTGGCCGCAGCACTGAAATCGCAGGTGGCTTTGGACAACAAAACCGTATCGATGGAAGAATTCAACAAGATGTTTGAATAATATTCTTGTCTGAAGAGGACATAAAGTCACAGAAACACAGAGTTTTTATAAAATTATAACTCTGTGTTTTTTTGTGTCTCTGTGTTCTTTTTTGTTTCTTTGCAGTTATATTATTAAATAAAATAAGAAAGGAACATAAGAAATGGATGATTTTAGAAAATACGCAACCAAGCATTTAGGTATAAATAGCATGGTGTTGGATGATGTGATCAAATCACAAGCCGGGTATTTGAATCCCTATATTCTCGAAGAGAGACAACTGAACGTGACACAACTTGATGTATTCTCACGCTTAATGATGGATCGTATCATTTTTCTGGGAACCCAAGTCGATGATTATACTGCAAATACGTTGCAAGCCCAGTTGCTGTATCTTGATTCTGTAGATCCGGGTAAAGATATTTCTATCTATATCAACTCTCCCGGTGGATCGGTATCTGCAGGATTGGGGATTTATGATACCATGCAGTTCATAACAAGTGACGTAGCGACCATCTGCACAGGCATGGCCGCTTCGATGGCGGCTGTATTGCTGGTAGCCGGAGCCGAAGGGAAACGTTCTGCCTTGAAACATTCGCGGGTGATGATTCATCAACCGATGGGTGGTGCGCAGGGGCAGGCTTCCGATATCGAAATTACCGCTCGCGAGATAATGAAGTTAAAGAAAGAACTTTATACTATTATTGCCGATCATTCCCATATGAGCTATGACAAAGTATGGGCCGATTCCGACCGTGATTACTGGATGACTGCTCAGGAAGCTAAAGAGTATGGCATGGTAGATGAAGTGTTGATTAAAAAATAAAAATGGCTGAATCAAGAACTAACAAGAAAAAGTGTAGCTTTTGTGGCCGTTCGGAGAATGAAGTCGGATTCCTCATTACAGGGATGAACGGCTACATTTGTGATAGTTGCGCAACCCAGGCTTATGAGATTACTCAGGAAGCCTTGGGTGCTGCTAAGAACGGTGCGGGAGCTACAAAGCTAAATCTTAAAGAACTGCCTAAACCTGTAGAAATAAAGAATTTTCTGGATCAGTACGTGATCGGGCAGGATGACGCAAAACGGTTTCTATCCGTTTCGGTTTACAATCATTACAAAAGGCTTTTGCAAAAAGACAGTGGTGACGATGTGGAAATTGAGAAGTCCAATATCATCATGGTAGGTAGCACAGGAACCGGAAAAACGCTGTTAGCCCGTACAATTGCTAAATTGTTGCATGTGCCCTTCACCATAGTGGATGCCACGGTATTGACAGAAGCTGGTTATGTGGGTGAGGATATTGAAAGCATCCTGACTCGTCTGTTGCAGGTGGCCGATTATAATGTGCCCGAAGCGGAACAGGGGATTGTATTTATCGATGAGATAGATAAGATTGCCCGCAAAGGTGACAACCCTTCCATTACCCGCGATGTCAGCGGAGAGGGAGTTCAACAAGGATTATTGAAATTGTTGGAAGGGTCGGTTGTAAACGTCCCGCCTCAGGGTGGCCGCAAACATCCGGACCAGAAGATGATCCCCGTAAATACAAAAAACATCCTGTTTATCTGTGGCGGTGCGTTTGATGGTATCGAGAAGAAAATAGCTCAACGTTTGAACACACATGTAGTAGGCTACAACGCTTCACAAAAGACGGCTGCCATCGACAAGAACAACATGATGCAATACATTGCTCCCCAAGATTTAAAGTCATTCGGGTTGATTCCTGAGATAATCGGGCGGTTGCCGGTGTTGACTTATTTGAATCCTTTGGATCGCACAGCGCTTCGTGCCATACTGACCGAACCGAAGAATTCCATCATCCGGCAATATGTGAAGCTGTTCGAAATGGATGGCGTGAAACTGACTTTTCAGGATGAGGTGTTTGAATACATCGTTGACAAAGCGGTCGAATATAAGTTAGGCGCACGTGGATTGCGCTCTATCGTTGAAACGATCATGATGGATGTGATGTTTGAAATACCCTCTGAAAATAAAAATACATATGAGGTGACATTGGATTATGCAAAACACCAATTGGAGAAAGCAAATCTTGCTAGATTGCAAAACGCTTAAAATCAAATGGTAAGATGCTCTGGATGGCTTGACTATGTTTTTTCTTGAAAAATATTAATCAGATTATGCTTGATATTTAAGAAGTTGTTTATAACTTTGTTAGTACTCTTTAAAAGTAAAGAGTTGAATATTAAATCATGAACTGAATAAAACAACCTATTTAAGATGGCAGGGAAGATTAATTTGACAGACCAACTGAAAAAGTATTTCGGATTTGATAAATTCAAGGGGAATCAGGAAGCAATCATTCAGAACTTGCTCAATGGTGGCGATACCTTTGTGTTGATGCCTACTGGCGGTGGGAAATCTTTGTGCTATCAGTTACCTTCTCTTATGATGGAAGGTACGGCAATTGTAATTTCCCCCCTGATCGCTTTGATGAAAAATCAGGTAGATGCTATGCGTAATTTCAGTGAAGAAGATGGAATTGCCCATTTCATTAACTCATCTCTGAATAAAGGTGCAATAGATCAGGTGAAGTCTGACATTCTTGACGGAAAGACAAAATTACTGTATGTCGCTCCCGAGTCACTGACGAAGGAAGAAAATGTAGAATTCCTGCGAACTGTGAAGATTTCGTTTTATGCGGTGGATGAGGCTCACTGTATTTCTGAATGGGGACATGATTTCCGTCCCGAATACAGAAGAATCCGTCCGATTATTAATGAGATTGGAAAAGCACCGCTTATCGCACTTACTGCAACCGCAACTCCGAAGGTTCAACACGATATCCAGAAGAACTTGGGTATGGTTGATGCTCAGGTATTCAAGTCATCGTTCAACCGTCCGAATCTATATTACGAAGTACGTCCTAAAACTGCAAATATCGATAGAGATATCATTAAGTTTATCAAGAATAACCCCGAAAAGTCAGGCATTATCTATTGTCTGAGTCGGAAGAAGGTCGAGGAGCTTGCCGAGATACTTCAAGCTAACGGCATCAATGCCCGTGCGTATCATGCCGGTATGGATTCGGCAACGAGAACGCAGAACCAGGATGACTTCCTGATGGAAAAGATTGATGTGATTGTAGCAACCATCGCTTTCGGTATGGGTATTGATAAGCCGGATGTAAGGTATGTGATCCATTATGATATACCCAAAAGTCTGGAAGGTTATTATCAGGAGACAGGTCGTGCCGGTAGAGATGGCGGGGAAGGCCAATGTATTACCTTTTATACAAATAAGGATCTGCAGAAACTTGAAAAGTTCATGCAGGGAAAACCTGTGGCAGAACAGGAAATAGGCAAACAGCTTCTGCTGGAAACTGCTGCGTATGCCGAATCTTCCGTGTGTCGCCGTAAGACATTATTGCACTACTTCGGTGAAGAGTACATGGAAGAAAATTGTGGAAATTGTGACAACTGTTTAAATCCTAAAAAACAAGTGGAGGCTCAAGACTTATTGTGTGCTGTGATTGAAGCGATCGTAGCAGTAAAAGAAAACTTTAAAGCTGATTATATAATAGATATTTTACAGGGAAGGGAAACTTCCGAGGTGCAAGCGCATTTGCATGAAGACCTTGAAGTTTTCGGTTCCGGAATGGGAGAAGAAGACAAGACTTGGAATGCAGTCATTCGTCAGGCATTGATAGCCGGATACCTCAGTAAAGATGTAGAAAACTACGGCCTGCTGAAAGTGACCGAGGAAGGGCTTGAATTTCTGAAAAAACCGAAATCATTCAAGATAACCGAAGACAATGATTTTGAGGATGTAGAAGAAGAAACCCCGGCCAGAGGCGGAGGGTCTTGTGCGGTCGATCCGGCATTGTACTCTATGCTGAAGGATTTGCGCAAGAAGCTTTCCAAAAAACTGGAAGTTCCTCCTTATGTGATTTTCCAAGATCCTTCTCTTGAGGCGATGGCTACTATCTATCCGGTAACTCTGGATGAACTTCAGAATATCCCGGGTGTTGGTGCGGGAAAAGCAAAAAGATATGGAGAAGAATTCTGTAAGCTGATTAAACGGCACTGCGAGGAAAATGAGATAGAACGTCCGGAAGACTTGCGTGTACGTACGGTTGCCAATAAGTCAAAGATGAAGGTTTCTATTATTCAAGCCATCGACCGCAAAGTAGCTTTGGATGACATCGCATTGTCTAAAGGCATCGAATTCGGTGAACTCCTTGACGAAGTAGAGGCGATTGTTTATTCAGGCACAAAATTGAATATCGATTACTTCTTGGATGAAATTATGGATGAGGATCATATGCTTGACATATATGATTACTTTAAAGAATCCACTACAGATAAAATAGATGATGCGCTTGAGGAACTGGGGGATGAATTTACGGAAGAAGAAGTTCGTCTGGTTCGCATCAAGTTTATCTCCGAAATGGCCAATTAAAAATGCGAAAAAATCTTGCGTGCAGGTATGCGGTTTTGAATAAAAACTGTATATTTGCACGCAATAAATTTTAAACGCGTAGCCTTATGTCATTTATTGCTGATAAGATTGTAATGGATGGATTAACGTATGATGATGTTTTGTTAATCCCCGCTTATTCTGAAGTTTTACCACGCACAGTCGAACTCTCGACAAAGTTTTCAAAAAACATTGAGCTGAAAATTCCTTTTGTAACTGCGGCTATGGACACGGTTACTGAGGCTAAAATGGCTATTGCCATTGCCCGTGAGGGAGGAATCGGTGTGATTCATAAAAATATGTCTATTAAGAATCAGGCAAAACAGGTTGCTACTGTTAAGCGTGCTGAAAATGGCATGATTTATGATCCGGTTACTATTAAAAAAGGTTCCACTGTACGTGACGCGCTCGCTTTGATGGCGGAATACAAAATAGGTGGGATTCCGGTAGTGGATGATGACAAATATTTGGTCGGTATTGTAACCAACCGTGACCTTCGTTTTGAGCGCGATATGGATAAACATATCGATGAGGTGATGACAAAAGAAAATCTGGTGACAACTAACCAGTCTACCGATTTGGAATCAGCTGCACAAATTTTGCAAAGGCACAAGATAGAAAAGCTGCCTGTGGTAGATAAAGACAATAGGCTGGTTGGCTTAGTGACTTATAAGGATATTACAAAGGCTAAGGACAAGCCGATGGCTTGCAAGGATGCTAAAGGACGTTTGCGTGTCGCTGCCGGTGTCGGGGTTACAGCAGATACATTTGCACGTATGCAGGCATTGGTCGATGCCGGTGCCGATGCCATTGTCATAGATACTGCTCATGGTCATTCGAAAGGAGTCATTGATACTTTGCGAGAAGCGAAAAAACGTTTCCCGAATATTGATATCGTTGTCGGTAATATTGCTACAGGAGAAGCAGCCAAAGCATTGGTTGAGGCCGGTGCCGATGGGGTGAAAGTCGGGATTGGACCAGGCTCAATCTGCACTACCCGCGTCGTGGCAGGTGTTGGAGTGCCGCAATTGTCAGCGGTTTACGATGTTGCTAAGGCATTGAAAGGTACTGGAATTCCTTTGATTGCCGATGGAGGACTTCGCTATTCCGGTGATGTGGTAAAAGCCCTTGCTGCCGGAGGATATTCTGTAATGATCGGATCTTTGGTTGCAGGAACAGAAGAAAGCCCGGGCGAAACTATTATTTTCAATGGACGTAAGTTTAAGTCTTACCGTGGAATGGGATCTTTGGAAGCTATGGAGAATGGATCCAAAGACCGCTATTTCCAGAGTGGAGAAACAGATGTCAAGAAATTGGTGCCGGAAGGAATTGCAGCGCGAGTACCTTATAAAGGAACTTTGTATGAGGTAATATATCAATTGACTGGTGGCTTGCGTGCTGGGATGGGTTATTGCGGAGCAAAAAATATAGAAAAACTACACGATGCCAAATTTACACGCATTACTAATGCCGGAGTAATGGAGAGTCATCCCCACGATGTAACGATTACGAGTGAATCCCCCAATTACAGTCGTCCGGAATAAGGAAATAAGTTTACTAAATAATATACATCAAGTTACGAGTTATAAGCAATATGTAAATGTTTCACTTACGGTGTGCATATTCATGGTTTATAGCTCGTAACTTTATTTTTTCCCTATACAATTTTTCTTGTTTTCCATCGTTTAATAATACGTATGTAAATCTACGAATGCATTATTATGAAAAGAAATCTAGCTTTATTAGTATCCTGTATATTGGGACTTTCCGTTGTAGCACAGGAGGATCCGGTTCTAATGCGTATCAATGGAAAAGATGTGACTCGTTCGGAGTTTGAATATATCTACAATAAAAATAATTCATTGACAGAATTAGAGTCAAAAACACTGAATGAGTACGTAGACCTTTTTGTTAATTTCAAATTAAAAGTCGCAGCTGCCGAAGCTGCGGGAATAGATACCACAGCCACTTTTCGTAATGAACTGAAGGGATATCGCCAACAATTAGCAAAATCCTATCTTACCGATGAAAAGGCTGAAGAGGCTTTTGTTCGTGAGTATTACGATAAAATGAAAAATAAGTCACGTTCCGGTCAGGTACAGGTGATGCACATATTTAAATATCTTCCCCAGAATGCATTGAAAACCGATATTAATGCTGCACAGGTTCGAATGGACTCGATATATAATGCTTTGACGGCCGATTCATCACTGGATTTTGCATCTTTTGTCGAGAAGTTTTCCGAAGATAAGAACAAATTTTGGGTAGGTTTTCTCCAGACTCCGGAAGAATTTGAAGATGTGATCTTCGCTATGGGGAAAGATGAAATCTCGAAGCCTTTTTTCACTCCTTTCGGGCTGCATATTGTCAAAGTTTTCGATGTGAAAGAACTTCCGGTGTTTGAGGAAGTAAAAGGTGAACTGACCCGTAGATTTGCACGTAAAAACGGTATCAGTAAGGGAACGGAAGCGATGATTCAAAAGTTGAAAGGAGAATATCATTTTCAGCAGGAAGAGAAAGGGTTGAATGAGTTGTTTACTAAAGGTGAGACCGACAAACCTCTTTTCGTATTGGACGGACATAATTATACAGGTGTTGAGTTCAAGAAATTTGCAGCATCCTATCCCCGGGGCATTAAGAATCAATATGACATGTTTGTGATTAAATCGATTCTTGATTATGAAGATGGTCGATTAGAGCAAAAATATCCGGCTTTCCGTTTGCTAATGCAAGAATATAAAGAGGGTATGCTTTTGTTTGAAATAAGCAATCGTGAAGTTTGGGATCGGGCTGTAACGGATGAGGCAGGGCAAGAAGCTTATTTTGTATCGCATAAATCCAATTATAAGTGGAAAGAGCCGAGATATAAAGGTATTGTAGTTCATTGTACCGATAAGAAAACAGCGAAACAGATCAAGAAATTTATTAAGAAGTTGCCTGAGAAAGTTTGGGCTGATACCATACAGAAAGTCTTCAATACTCCAACAGATTCGGTAAAGGTGGAAGCCGGAATATTTGCATTGGGTGATAATAAATATGTAGATAAACTTGTCTTTAAAAAAGGTGGATTTGAACCGGTGGAGTACTATCCGTTTACTACTGTTTTTGGTGAAAAACGAAAAGGCCCAGATGAATATACAGAGGTGCGAGGGCCGCTTGCTGCTGATTATCAGAACTTCCTCGACTCGCTTTGGGTAAAGCAATTGCGTGACAATGGTAAGGTTGAAATTAACCAAGAGGTTTTAAAAACAGTTAATAACCACTGATATAACCGATTATTGCATTATCTTCGTACCTTAAATTAAGTATAACTTCAGTTGACAATGCGAATATCGGGCCTCTTATTGGTTTCTCTTCTTGTCTGTGCTTCATGCATTGAAAAGCATGATCATAGAGGAAAGACCCCCTTGGTAGAGGTTGACGGGAACTTTTTATACAAGGAAGACCTTCAGTCTGTGCTTCCTGTTGGATTATCAAAAGACGACAGTCTACTCTTTGCCGAACATTACATACGTAATTGGGCTGAGGATATTTTGTTGTACGAGAAGGCACAGAGCAATATACCTGATAATGGTGAAATAAATCGGCTGGTGGAAAACTATCGCAAAGCGTTGATAACCCATACTTATCAGCAAGAACTGATAGATCAAAAACTTTCCAACGAAATTCCGGATCAGGAGATTACGGACTATTACGAGAAAAACAAAGAACTCTTTAAGTTAGAGCGTCCGTTAATCAAAGGACTCTTTATTAAAGTACCCCTAACCGCTCCTCAATTAGCCAATGTTCGCAAATGGTACAAGTCCGATGCACAAGAATCGGTTGAACATTTGGAGAAGTATAGTTTGCAGAATGCCGTGAAGTATGAATACTTCTATGACAAATGGGTGCCATTAGCCGATATACTAGATATGATTCCTTTGAAAGAGGAGAAACCGGAGGAATATATAAGCAAAAACCGGCATGTCGAACAGAAAGATACAGCATTTTATTATTTCCTTAATGTTAGTGATTATCGCGCAGTAGGTGAACAGAAACCTTATGAGCTTGCAATACCTGAAGTGAAAGATCTGCTTATTAATATTAAACAAGTCGATTTTATGCGTCAGGTGAAAGATGATTTATATAAAAGGGCTGTGGACAGGAAGAAGATTAAATATAATTATTAGATACAAAGAATGATGAAGTTTGTGAACTTTAAAATTGTTGTTTTATTTGCCCTTGTGGCACTTACCACTACAGTGGCGAATGGACAGGACAATGTGATCGATGAAGTTGTCTGGGTTGTAGGTGACGAGGCTATTCTGAAATCGGAAGTAGAGGAGGCACGGCTGAGTGCCTTGTACGAAGGGCGAAAGATTGACGGTGATCCTTATTGTGTAATCCCTGAAGAATTGGCTGTACAGAAATTGTTTTTGCACCAGGCACGTCTTGACAGTATTGAAGTGCCCGAAGCAGAAGTAATCCAGAAAGTCGATGGGATGACGAACCAATGGATACAGATGTTGGGATCAAGAGAAAAAATGGAAGAATACTTTTTTGAACATCAGAATAAAACTCCCTCTCAGATTCGTGAGACTTTGCGTGAAAATGCACGTGAGGGACTTACTGTGCAGAAGATGCAGCAGAAATTAGTAGGAGATATTAAGATCACTCCATCTGAGGTGCGTCGTTATTTTAAAGACCTGCCACAAGATAGTATTCCTTATGTGCCTACACAGGTTGAAGTGCAGATTATCACTTTGCAACCGAAGGTGCCGATTGAGGAAATAGAGGATGTAAAAAGCAGGTTGCGTGAATATACGGATCGTGTCAACAAAGGTGAAACCAGCTTCTCGACATTAGCGCGTATGTATTCTGAAGACAGAGGTTCAGCTATGAAGGGGGGGGAGACCGGTTTTATGGGAAAAGGTATGATGGACCCTGCTTATGCGACCGTTGCATTCGGTCTGCAAGATGCCAAGAAGATTTCTAAAATTGTTGAGTCTGAATATGGATATCATATCATACAATTAATAGAGAAACGTGGTGACCGTGTAAATACCCGTCACATTCTGTTACGTCCTAAAGTCTCGGAAAAAGAATTGGCAGAAGCTCGTGCCCGTTTGGACTCTATCGCAGACGATATACGATTGGATAAATTTTCTTTCGATGTGGCTGCTTCTGCGTTGTCTCAGGATAAAGATACCCGTAACAACCATGGCTTGATGGTGAATACGAATTCTAGAGATGCTATGGCGACTTCTAAATTCGAGATGCAGGAATTGCCACAAGATGTTGCCAAGATAGTCGATAATTTGAATGTGGGTGAAATCTCTAAAGCATTTACAATGGTAAATGAGAAAGATGGTAAGGAGGTTTGTGCTATTGTGAAGTTGAAAACTCGTATCAATGGGCATAAGGCGACTATTACGGATGACTATCAGAATCTGAAAGACATTGTTATTGAAAAACGCCGGGAAGAGTTGCTGCACAAATGGATTCTGGAGAAACAAAAGCATACGTATGTACGCATCGATGATAACTGGAAGAATTGTGATTTCAAATATCCGGGCTGGATTAAAGATTAATGAGAAAGAAACGATCTTTGTTTAAAAGCATCCTCACGGGGATGCTATGTTTGTTTGGGGCATTCCTGCTCGGAGCGCAGAATCAACCTACCTCACAACAGTCGCAGAAGAAAAAAACGAAAGTAGACCTCTTGCATGCCGATGAGGGTAAAGCCGACAAATTGGCTCGTCCGGACGTACAGGTACTGGTCGGTTCGGTGAAGCTGCGTCATGATAGCATGTATATGTATTGTGACAGCGCTTTGATTTACGAAAAGACTAATTCCGTGGAAGCCTTTAATAATGTACGCATGGAACAGGGTGATACGCTTTTCATTTATGGTGATTACCTATATTACGATGGCATAGCGCAGTTGGCTCAACTTCGTGAGAATGTGAAGATGATCAATCGGAATACAACTCTTCTTACGGACAGCCTCAATTACGATCGTATCTATGATTTGGGTTATTATTTCGAAGGCGGTACTCTGATGGATGAAGAGAATGTGCTTACTTCTGATTGGGGAGAATATAGTCCAGCCACCAAACAATCGGTATTCAATCATGACGTTAAATTGGTTAATCCTAAGTTTATTCTGACTTCGGATACATTAAAGTATAATACTCAATCGAAAATTGCTACCATTTTGGGACCATCGGATATCGTCAGTGATAATAATCATATATATTCAGAACGGGGTGTTTACAATACTTTGACAGAGCAAGCCGAACTATTAGATCGATCTATTATAACCAATGGCGGCAAGAGAATGACTGGTGACAGTCTTTTTTATGACCGTAAAGCAGGTTATGGTGAGGCTTTTGATGATGTTGTGATGAAAGATACTGTCAACCGTAATATGTTAACCGGTGATTACTGTTTTTACAACGAACTGACGGATAGTGCATTCGCTACTAAAAGGGCGGTGGCAATTGACTATTCACAGGGGGATAGCCTGTTCATGCATGCCGATACGCTGATGATGACCAGTTATAACTTGAATACCGATTCACTTTTCCGGGAGATGAGAGCTTTTCACAAGGTTCGTATGTATCGTACGGATGTGCAGGGCGTTTGTGACTCATTGGTTTATAATTCTAAAGACTCTTGCATCACGATGTATCGCGATCCTATTCTCTGGAATGAGGGGCAGCAGCTACTGGGTGAAGAGATCAAGATCTATCTGAATGACAGTACCATTGACTGGGCACATATTATTGATCAGGCTTTGACTGTCGAAATGAAAGATTCATTGCATTACAACCAAGTTTCCGGAAAAGAGATCAAAGCCTATTTTGATCAAGGTGAAATGCGGAAAGTAGATGTGATAGCTAATGTATTAGTGGTGTTTTATCCGGAAGAACAGGATAGTACCATGATCGGTATGAATACTTCCGTAACCAGCCTTCTCACCATGCATCTGAAGGATCGAAAAATGCAGCGGATGGTAATGAGTCCCAAGTCCAACGGAACTTTGTACCCTATGGATCAGATTCCGCCCGACAAGATGAAGTTGCCGACTTTTGTCTGGTTCGAATCGATTCGTCCGAAGAATAAAGAAGATATATTTGAATGGAGAGGTAAGAAAGCCGGTGAAACACTGCGGAAATCTACCCGAAAACAATTAAATTCGCCCAAGCGTGAATTAATAAATATGAAATAGCACTATGGGAATGTTTAATAGCGGTATGAGAAAACCGCGCCGCTTCAATCATCAGTACATCTATGTAGACGAGCGTAAGGAAAAGCTCGATAAGATGGAAGAGCAAGCCAAACGCGATTTGGGGATGTTGCCTGAGAAAGAATTTTCTCCGGAAGATATTCGTGGAAAGTTTGTGGAAGGGACTACACACCTGAAACGTCGCAAGGAGAGTGGCCGTAGACCCATGCATTTGGGAGTAATACTTGTAATTATTGTCCTGCTGATCTTTCTGTGGCATTACTTACAGACCGGCAGTTGGGCGTGGGGAAATTAATTCTAACTACTAAACATTATGAGCGATATCATTCATTTATTACCAGACTCGGTTGCCAATCAGATTGCAGCCGGAGAGGTGATACAACGTCCGGCATCCGTTATTAAAGAGTTAGTGGAGAATGCGATCGATGCGGAAGCCAGCAGCATACACGTGCTGGTGACAGATGCCGGAAAAACAAATATACAAGTAATCGATGATGGGAAAGGTATGTCGGAGACGGATGCACGCCTTTCCTTCGAACGCCATGCAACCTCAAAAATCCGAGAGGCTGCCGATTTGTTTGCTTTGCGGACGATGGGATTTCGTGGGGAGGCACTTGCTTCTATTGCTGCGGTTGCGCAGGTAGAACTTAAAACCCGACCGGAGAAAGAAGAGTTAGGTACTAAACTTGTGATTTCCGGATCGAAAGTGGAAAGTCAGGAAGCCATATCCTGTCCGAAGGGAAGCAATTTCTCAGTGAAGAATCTGTTCTTCAATATTCCCGCACGGCGTAAGTTCTTGAAAGCGAACTCTACGGAGCTAAGTAATATTCTTACAGAGTTTGAACGTATTGCTCTGGTTCACCCTGATGTTGCATTTTCGCTTTACAGCAATGATTCCGAATTGTTCAATCTTCCGGTTGTCCCTTTGCGCCAGCGTATCCTCGCCATTTTTGGTAAGAAGCTCAATCAGCAACTGCTGAGTGTCGAGGTGAATACCACCATGATAAAACTGTCCGGATACGTTGCCAAACCCGAGACGGCACGTAAGAAAGGCGCGCATCAGTATTTCTTCGTGAATGGACGTTACATGCGGCATCCCTATTTTCATAAAGCAGTGATGGATGCTTATGAACAGTTAATTCCTTCAGGAGAGCAAGTCTCTTATTTCTTGTATTTTGAGGTCGATCCTGCAAATATTGATGTGAATATCCATCCTACCAAGACAGAGATTAAGTTTGAGAACGAGCAGGCCATTTGGCAGATAATTTCTGCTGCGATAAAAGAAACTTTGGGCAAGTTTAATGCCGTTCCTTCTATTGATTTTGATACGGAAGATATGCCCGACATTCCGGTATTTGAGCAGAATCTTCCGCCAGCGCCACCGAAAGTACATTATAATTCGGATTTCAATCCCTTTAAGGGTTCTTCTTCAATCGGAGGTGGGGGAGATTATTCCCGTAAAAAAGTGGAGTGGGAAGGGTTTTATGGCGGTTTGGAAAAAGCCAGTAAGATGAACATGCCGATGGACGAGCCGGAACCGGACTCTGGAACTCTTTTCACGGCATCTTCCGCTTTTGAGCCTGAAGTGCAGCCAGAGGTTTCGTCTACCCTCTATACCGCTGAGCCGGTGGTGGAAAAGGGAAACATGCATATGCAATTCAAGGGACGTTTTATTCTCACATCGGTAAAGTCGGGATTGATGTTGATCGACCAGCACCGCGCCCATATCCGTGTCTTATTTGACAGGTATATGGCTCAGATCCGGCAAAAGCAGGGAATGTCGCAGGGAGTATTATTTCCTGAGATCCTTCAATTACCGGCATCTGAAGCAGCGATGTTGCAAAGTATCATGGAAGATCTTTCGGCTGTTGGATTCGATCTTAGCAATTTGGGCGGAGGGAGTTATGCCATTAATGGCATTCCTTCCGGTATTGAAGGGCTCGATCCGGTGGAGTTGGTGCGAAACATGCTTCACACGGCTATGGAGAAAGGTAATGATGTGAAAGAAGAAGTTCAGAACATTCTTGCACTCACATTGGCCCGTGCTGCCGCCATCGTTTATGGACAGGTGTTGACAAATGAAGAAATGATCAGCTTGGTGGACAGTCTTTTTGCTTGTGCAGCTCCCAATTATACTCCGGATGGAAAAATCGTGCTGACCACTATTAAAGAGGAAGAGATCGAGAAGCTTTTTAAATAATTTAGGATCCCGGAAGTAATCTTTCCTATGAGGCAAACCGGGTTAGTGCCAATTAATCGGTACTAACTTGGCACTGCATTTCCCTGATACTACTTTTGATAAGATCATTTGCAGGCCATGGTTGAAAGGATATAATCATTGTCCTGCTTGGTAAGAGCTTATGTCTGTGCTGCTTTGTTTATTTTACATCTGACCTTATTGCTTATCCTTAATTTCTGCTATTCTCCAACAACCTCTTCTTTTGCTGCAATATCAGTACATAATGTCTTTATTTACAAAAGGATAAAATCCCTCTTCCTCTCTTGCCTATAACTGAAATTTACATCTTATAATCTTCTTTTTCGTAGATGATTATACATAAAATTTCATGTTTTCAGAACCTTTTAGTTCCCTTCGTGTTATTTAAACAGTTTCAATAGGAAAGAATTTAATAACCACTTTAACGATTTAGGTATATGAAAAAGATTCTAATGTTGCTGGCATTTGCCGGCGTTACAGCTGTAGCTTCGGCTCAGCAGGTTACTGTCACTCAGACAGAAGTGATTGAAGTACAAGACAGATACCAGGTGTTAACTAATCCGTTCTGGAGCAACTGGTTCTTCTCTGTTGGAGGAGGTGCCCAGGTACTTTATGGAAATGGTGATAATGCAGGAAAGTTTAAAGATCGCATAAGCCCTGTGTTGAATGTTGCCATAGGTAAATGGTTTACTCCCGGATTAGGTTTGCGTTTGCAATATAGTGGACTTGAAGCTAAAGGCTTTACTTATGATAAGGGAGCCCTTTACGTTACCGGTAATGAAATGGGTGACGGATATTACAAGCAGAAATTCGATTATATGAATTTGCACGGTGATATCATGTTCAATTTGAATGCACTCTTCGGAGGTTATAACTCCCATCGGGTATATGAAATCATTCCATATTTGGGAGCTGGTTTCACTCACTCGTTTACTAAGCCCCATGTAAAAGCGTTTACTATGAATGCCGGTTTGATCAACCGTTTCCGTGTTTCCAGTGCCGTTGATATCAATCTTGAATTGAGTGCTACGGGTCTGGAAGGTAAATTTGACGGTGAACATGGCGGCAAACACGATTATGATGGTATCCTCGGAGCCTCTATCGGTTTGACCTATCATTTCCCGCAACGTGGATTCCAACGTCCGTATCCGCAGATGATTTCCGAACTGGAGTTGAGAAACATGCGTCAGCAGATGAACGAGATGGCTGCTGCTAATCTAGAATTGCAACAGCAACTCATGGATGCGGAAAGCCAGCCTACTACAGAGGTTGTTGAACAACAGACAGTCGTAGTCGATGCCGACATCATCCCACGTACCGTATTCTTCAATATCGGTTCTGCTGAGATTACTCCGCGTGAAGCAATGAACCTGTCTTACTTGGCAGATCACATGAAGAAGTTCCCGAATACGAGCTATGTCGTAAACGGTTATGCTGACTCTGCAACTGGTACTCCGGGTCTCAACAAAGAGTTGAGTATGAAACGCGCACAAGCTATTGTAAATGTACTGGTTAAACAATATGGCATTTCTGCCAACCGTTTGACTGTTGATGCCAATGGTGGTGTTGATAAATTCGGACAACCTATCCTGAACCGTGTTGTGTTAGTAGAGTCTAACAAATAGTAGTGGACTTTTATAAATGAGAATGCCCCGCTATCGTCTATCGGTAGCGGGGCATTTGCTATTATAAGATCGGGGCGTTGTTTTTATTTCTCCGCATTGAATTTCTTCACCTGCTCGGCTATCAGCTCGGCATCGTCAAAGTAGTTTATCTTCATCGCTTTACGTACGTCGGACAAAGTGTCTGCTGCGGCTGCTCTTGCTACGTCGCATCCTTTTCTCAACATCTCGTAGATGGCAGGGATGTCTTTCTCGAACTCTTTGCGCCGGTTGCGGATAGGTTCGAGAGTCTCCTGCATGATGGAGTTCAAGAAACGTTTCACTTTCACGTCTCCCAACCCGCCACGTTGATAATGTGCTTTCAATTCGTTCAAGTTGGGATAATCCGGCAGATAACGTTCGAAATGTTCGGGACGGCAGAAAGCATCCAAATATGTAAATACCGTATTTCCCTCGATCTTGCCCGGGTCTTGAACCCGCAGGTGATCAGGATCGGTAAACATGCTCATTACTTTTTTCTGAACTTCGTCCGCTTCTTCCGAAAGATAGATGCAGTTGCCGAGTGACTTACTCATTTTGGCTTTGCCATCAGTGCCTGGCAAGCGCAGGCAAGCTGCATTGTCCGGCAATAAGATTTCGGGCTCTACCAGCGTTTCGCCATAGATGTGGTTGAAACGGCGCACGATTTCTCTTGCCTGTTCGATCATCGGTTCCTGGTCTTCACCTACCGGAACGGTGGTTGCACGGAATGCTGTGATGTCCGCAGCTTGGCTGATGGGATAAGTAAAGAAACCTACCGGAATGCTTGTTTCGAAATTACGCATCTGGATTTCTGTTTTTACCGTCGGGTTGCGTTGCAGGCGCGAAACGGTAACCAAGTCCATGAAGTAGAAAGTCAATTCGCATAATTCCGGAATCTGTGACTGGATGAAAATGGTTGTCTTTTCCGGATCGAGACCGCATGCCAGATAGTCGAGGGCTACTTCGATGACGTTCTGACGTACCTTTTCAGGGTTGTCGATATTATCTGTCAAAGCCTGAGAGTCGGCTATAAACACGAACATCTTGTCGAATTCACCTGAATTCTGGAGGTCTACTCTTCGTTTCAGGGAACCTACGTAATGGCCGATGTGGAGTCTGCCTGTGGGGCGGTCACCTGTCAATATGATTTTTTCTTTTCCCATTTCTTTATCTTTTAATGTATTAGGTGCAAAGATAAGAATAAAAACCGAATACAGGAAACGATGGTTTCTTTTAGAATGTCCATCCCAGTCTTAACACGGGTTCGATATATGTTTTTAGTTGGGTGTTGGTCACATCATCCGTTGTGAACTCATGGTATCTGGTATTTTCATTCATGCCTTCATAGGTCATCTTGCTCAACTTATTCGTGTGAAATCCGATACCTAATTCTGTCCCGACGTACAGCCCTTTATAAACGTAAAAGTCCAGTCCGGTAAACACGGCGGCATTGAATCCCCAATAGGCGCGGTCGTTGACGGCAGGAAGCATGTTTTCTATATCAACGTTGATCTCTCCGCTTCCCGGCAGAATGGCTCCGTTTGTAATTTCCCCCATGAAGTCATTGTGGCTTCTGTTGGACGTTTCTTCAAATTTGGTAGAAGCAAAATGGCGGGTGAATCCGACACTTCCACCTACATAGATGCTCACTCTTTTGGCAACGTTGAAGTGGCGTTCATAGCCGGCATCCAATTTGAAATCGCCAATGCTGTATTTGTAAAGTGCTGCATTGTATTCCTGTTCATCGTATTCATCCGTATATTCATTCTTGAAAGAAGAGTGATCGAGGTTGAATCCCAGTTTTAACCGGAGGACATCCTTGTCTGTCACGAAGTAGCGGAACTTGAGGCCGTCCAGTTTGAAAGTTTGTCCGTTTTGGTCGAAAGGGTTGAATTGAACTTCGGTACCGAATGAACCTTTGGTTGGTAGAGTTTGTGCAGATACGCCAGTTGTGAAACATAATGCTGCAAATAGAATTAACGCAAGTCTTTTCATGTCATTGTTTTTTTAATGTTGTTTTAAATAACGCTGCAAATGTAGGAAACAAATCGGTTGCTGCAAGCATTTGATGGAAAAAAGAACTATTTGATTTGTTGGAAGGAATAAGTGGGAAGAGGTGTGTAAATGCTTATTTCTATTAAGGATCGGGAAAGTACGGATGAGAATAGTGGGAGAGGATACTTAAAGTGGCACGGAGAAATCCTCCGGGTCAGGAGGAAAATAGAGTTGGGTTAAAGGGAACGCTTCTTTTCTTTAAAGGGTCTCATGTTAAACATGCCCATGTCTCGCAGTGAAACATGGGCATGTAACGCAGTGAGACATGGGGGTGTTTCACTGTTAAACACCCCCATGTTTAACATGGTTCCCTAACGGCTTTCAATGGATGAGGCTGCACCTAATCATAGGCAAGGTTGCACCTTCCAATGGATAAGGTAACGCCAAACGGGGCTATTCTTTATAATCTACCCATACTTTCATCTTGCCGGCTGTGCGGTTGTCCCATGCATAATAGGGGATAAAGGTGATGGACTGGCCGTCTGTAGTGGCTTTGATCACTTCTACGCCGTTCAGTAAGGAGGAATCGAAAGTTGATTCAAACGTGGTTTGCGGTGTAATCGACAGTTGGTCGCATTCTTTTCCGTTGTCCACTTCTTCCATGCAGTACACCAGTGGTCCGCGTTGGATGGCGCGTTTGCCGATATTCTGCTTCACGCGCGGATCGGCTTCCACTTTTTCCACCGGCATGTCCATGTTCAGTTCAATCCGGTCGCCAGACTTCCAATCTTTGATTACTGCGTATCCTTTCTCCATCGGGGCTTCCACGGACTTGCCGTTTACTGACAATACGTACTTTTTGCACCATCCGGGTATGCGGAGGCGGATATCTTTCTTCACGGGTGCAGAGGTGTTAACGGTCAGTTTGACTTGTCCTTCCCACGGATAGCTGGTCTCTTGTTGCAGGGTAACGTTGGTTTGATCTATCTCGATATCTGTTTTATTGCCGATATAGAGGTTTACCCAGATCGCATCGTTGGAAGTTCCATATATGTAGTTACCGATGGAGGGCAGGAAACGGGAAAGCTGACTCGGACAACAAGCGCAGCCGTACCATTCCTGACGGTGATGGTCTCCCTTCGATTCCAACGGGTTGACATAGAAGAAGCGGTCGCCATCGAGTGAGATTCCTGCCAATGCACCGTTGTACATGGAGCGTTCCAGTACATCCACGTATTTCGAGTCGCCTGTGAATTGGTTCATACGCTGGTTCCAGTACACCATGCCGACGGACGCACAGGTTTCGCAATAAGCATCCAGGTTAGGCAAGTCGTAGTCCTCGGTAAATCCTTCGTTGTGGCGGGAAGAGCCGATACCTCCGGTAACGTACATATTGCGCAAGACAACATCGTCCCACAAGCGGTTGAGTGCGGCGATGTATCCGGAATCTTGTTTCAATGCCGCGACATCGGCCATTCCGCAATACAGGTACATGCAGCGCACGGCATGTCCACCGATGCTCTCCATGTCGCGTACAGGCATTTCGTCCTGATAATATTGAGGGTCCCATTCACCTTCATCTCCTTTAGTGCCGTAACCGTGTCCGCGCTCTTCCAGCAGCCAATTGGCAAAATCCAGGTATTTAGGTTCTTTGGTGATTTGCGACAGTTTGACCAACGCCAACTCGATCTCTTCGTGTCCCGGTACCCAGTGGCGCTTGTCGGGGCCGAACTGATCCATCATGTGGTCTGCCATGCGGATGCAGACATCCAAAAGTTTACGCTTGCCGGTTGCTTGATAGTAAGCCACTCCGGCTTCTATCATGTGTCCCGCACAGTACATCTCGTGCTTGTCCATGTTTTTCCAACGTTTGTCCAGCCCGGTCAGCGTGTAGAATGTGTTGATATAGCCGTCGGGTTGCTGGGCAGCCGCAAATTTGTCGATCCACTCATCAGCTTTCTTTTCCAATTCCGGGTTCGGATTGTTGATCAGGCTGTAGGCGATGCCTTCCATGGCTTTGTATACATCCGAATCGTCGAAGAAGATACCGGAGTGTTCGCCTTCGCCTTTGGCGGCATTTTCAAAGTTGCGGATACGTCCGGTCTGATTTTCTATTTGGTCGATGCATACCGGAAGGGTTGCTGAGATGTGTTTGCTCAGGCGAGGTGACCAGAAGTTATCCTGCACATGGACATGTGAGAAGTCTACCTGGTCGATCATTTTAAGTGGAGTCTCTTCGGAAACCTGTTGGGTGCTGCATCCACATAATGCTAAGCAAGCAACGGAGACTAAAGTGTTGAGTTTCATTGTTGTTAATTTTTAAGTTAGTAATATTAATGGTTAATTGTTCTTATCCGGTTTTGAGAAGAGCCAGTTGCCTATGACCAGATGGTTCATTCCCGTATGGATGAAACAAGCATAGGCGTCCTCCGGCGTGCATACGATCGGTTCGCCTCGTACATTGAAACTGGTGTTGACCAGCACGCTGCATCCCGTGGTCTGTTTGAAGTGTTTCAGTAATTCGTAGAATTTCGGATTCGTGTCCGGGGATACAGTTTGCACCCTTGCCGAGAAATCGACATGTGTGATGGCTTGCAAGGTTGAACGTTCGGTATATAACTTTTGCATATAGTTCATTTTGAGATAATCTGCCGGCAGGGTTGTCCGGTGTTCCTGTTTTATTTTGGCTACTAGTAGCATGTATGGAGAGGGAGTGTTGCCCAATGTGAAATACTTGTCCGCATCTTCTGCCAATACACTCGGGGCAAACGGGCGGAAACTTTCCCTATTTTTAATTTCAAGATTCAGCTTACGTTGCATTTCTATATTGCGCGGGTCGGCAAGGATCGATCGGTTACCCAATGCGCGGGGACCGAACTCCATGCGGCCTTGGAACCAGCCGATTATTTTTCCTTGGCTGATCAATCCGGAGACTTCTTTATATAAAGTGTCTTGTTCCAGTTTTCTTGCCGTGGCTCCAAAATGCCGAATCATGTTTTCGACCTCTTTGTCCGTAAAGGAAGGTCCTAGGTAACTTCCTTGCATCTTGTCTTTTTCGGAGAGTATGCGCGGCTTCTCCAAGGTCAGATGCCAGACCGCCAGTGCGGCACCGACTGCTCCTCCCGCGTCACCGGCAGCAGGCTGTATCCAGATATTCCTGAACAACCCGCTTTCGCGGAGCTTGCCGTTGGCAACGCAATTCAGAGCTACGCCTCCGGCCATGACAAGTGAGTCCGAGTGTGTCAACTTTTTGGCAGTGGTTGCCAGCTTCAGTACGATTTCTTCCGTCACGGCCTGTATGGCATATGCCATTTGTATATAAACAGGAGATAACTCGCTTTCCGGTTTTCGGGGCGACACGCCAAATAATTGTTTCCAACGCTTGTTGTGCGTCATTACCAACCCGGTCGCAAAGTCAAAATACTTCATGTTGAGCAGGAACGAGCCGTCGTCGCGGATATCTATTAGCCGTTCTTTGATGATACGAATATATTTCTGCGCTTCTTCAGGATTCCCGTACGGAGCCAATCCCATCAATTTGTATTCTCCGCTATTCACTTTGAATCCACAATAGTAGGTAAATGCCGAATAAAGCAGTCCCAGTGAATGAGGGAATCGTAATTCCCGTAAGAGGGTGATTTGAGAGCTTTCGCCTTTGCCGATGGTAGTAGTAGCCCATTCCCCTACACCGTCCACTGTCAGGATGGCCGCTTCTGGAAAGGGAGACGGATAAAACGCACTGGCAGCATGCGACAGGTGGTGTTCCGGGAATAATAGTTCCGCCTGTATGCCTTGTTGTTGAAGGGCATCTTTCAGGATACGCTTCATGTAAAGTTTTTCTTTGATCCATAGCGGCATGGCTTTCAGAAAACTGGAAAAACCTTTGGGCGCGAAAGTGTGATAAGTTTCCAATAAACGTTCGAACTTGATGAACGGCTTCTCGTAAAAAGCGACATAGGCAACATCGTCTCCTTTGATGCCGGCTTCCTGCAATACATAGGCGATGGAGCGGGCAGGGAAGGAGGCATCGTTTTTCTTCCGGGTAAAGCGTTCCTCCTGAGCAGCAGCCACCAGTGTCCCGTCTATCAGTAATGCTGCCGCGCTGTCATGGTAAAAAGCCGATATTCCTAATATTGCAGTCATGAGTCGTCAGAATATTGAATAAATGAACGGTGCGAGAGCCGTGCCTTGCGATAAGACGATGAGCAATGAAAGCAACAGCAGGATGATGATGAGCGGGATCATCCAGTATTTTTTTCGGTGGAGAAGGAATTCTCCAAATTCTTTTATAAAGTCTATCATGGCGTTTCTTCTGTTTTAGTAATATGAACTTAGTTTTTGTTGGCAGGTTAAAACTGTTTCTCCAGATCGGCAGAACTATATATCTTATCCGGTTGAATAAAAACACTTTCCTTGCACTTTTTGAAATCCCGTAGGCGGAGCGAGTCTTTTTTTAGTAATGCCCGGAGTTTGCCGATGGGGGTAACTATTCCGAAAAAGACGATTGCCAGAAGGATGGAAGTGGTGATTTGGCTCAACGCTTCTCCGAATTTCATCCACAGCCATGCGAAAGGAGTAAATGTCTTTGGTACCAGTAATGTAAGTACTAACGTAACTATGGTCCATTGTGTCCAATTCTGTTTGCAAATGTATGCAATCACCAGAATAGCCAGGGATAGGACAATGCCGAATTCTATGTTCCTTTTTTTGTCAATCATAGTTCAGTTGCTTTAAGTAATAGTCGGCTTTTTCTTTATGTTGTAACCGTTGGTTGAGTATGCCGGCTTGCTTCAGGAATATCTTCTCGTATGGGAGTTCCAGGCACATCTGCTCCACGATGCGTAGAGCGCTTGCATAATCTTTTTGCAAGATGTAATAGTTGTTCAGCTTTTGCATGGCTTCTCCCCAATTAAGCTTGCGGTAGAAAAACTTCAGGGCTATCTTGAACTCGAAACGGGAGGTATCGCAATACAAAGGCTCTGCTTCTTCGTTGAAAGGCCATTGCTGTTTTAACTGCCGGATTACCAAATCACCGTAAATGGTGTCGAAAGCCGTTGTCGGATATTCCTGTAGATCTATCTGGCAACCACCTTCTTTGCTCTTATGTTGGAAGAAGTTTTTTTGCAGCACTTCGTAATAAGCTTCCGCAATTCGGTGGTGTCCGTTCAGATTGGGATGTACATGCTCCAAAAGCAATTCTTTTCCGATAAGTTGATGAGGTGAATGCTCTGACAGTTTTTCGGATACATCGACTAGATGCACGTTATCCATTGTCGTTGCATATTTCCGGATGAGTTCATTAAAAGCGTCAGGGGCTCTGAAACGTAGCCCGTCGGTTTCTTTTGCTTTTTTGAAACCTTGCAAGGCTGCTTCAAAATCTTCTTGTTCATAGGCTTGAATGGCATTCTTGTAGATATCCCCGGCTGTTTTATTTTCTTTTTCCAAAGGGGCTTGGTCTTTCAAGTTGGAGGCTAATGTACCGATGAAGACAGGGATTTGTCTCTTCTGAAACAGTTGGAGTATCTTTTTCAGGTTTCCATCGAACTGTTTTATGCCTTGTTCGTATAGTTCGGAATGAAGGGGAACCATCTGATGTGCCGCCATACGTTCCATCAATGTCCGGTCAGGGTTAATCAGTGAGGAATCACGGACTTCCCACGAGCTACTTACTGAAGAGACGGCTTGCATGATCTTTAATTTTTTAGCGTTTATAAGCCATTCGGTCATCTGCGGATGAGTGCCCGTACGGCTGGAGGAAGCCGCCCCTAATGCCCCGTAGTATTCGTTGTGGCCAGCGTAAAGGATTATTCCGTCCGGTTCATAATCGACTACCTGTTTGGCAAAATCGTATAAAGTGTAAGAGTTTATGGCTGTTAATGATAGATTGATAAGTTCGATCCGGTATTGAGGATATTCGAATTGCAGCTTATATTTCAGCATCCGGCTGAAGGAGCCGTTGTGCATGTATGGAAATCCGAGGGAAGAAGATGCTCCTAATACGAAAAAGCGAATGGTGTTGGATGGCTTTTCTTTGCGAAAGGGGTCTTGGTTTCCGATAGTTGCATTTTGGGAGAGAGAAAAGTATTTCTTAGAGATGTCCCGGTTCATTACCAGATAATTAGGATTATCTGGATCGGTAATAAACAGGTGTGTATCGTAACCGTAATTAGCAATTCGCAGTACACCTTCTATTCCTGCCAGTAACAGAAAAGGTAAAAGGATGGCTAATAAACGGTATATCCAAACTTTTCTCATTATAGTGACATTTTAGATTATAGGTTTGAGTCTATTCTTTTAAGTACATTTTCATGCGCTCATTTCTTTTCTTTTTACCACGGATTACACGGCTTTAGTAAAGTGAGAACCGTGCAACCCGTGGAATTTGTGTTTATAAAGGTCTTAATTTAATATTGACTTTTATCTTGTTGCATCTATGATATCTTGTGAGATGCGATCTAGTTCTTCAGCGGAATCCAAACTTTATAAGAATCACCTGTTGTACGGTTGCCTACTGCATAGTATGGAATTGCTGTAAAGGAAACTTCTTTGTTGTCTTTGTTCACGGCCTTTCCTGCAATCACGTTTATTCCGTTCAACAGATCGCTTTGGTATTGCAAGGACATCGGAGCCTGGGCATCCAGTTTCAGATCGGTCAAGCCATTATTGTCTGCACCTTCCAGGCAGTATACCAGTGGACCGGAAGCTAATGTGGCCAAGCCCTTTAAATCATTAACGGCTTCATTGGCCGTAATCAGACGCGGTTGCATCGGCAAAGACAATTCCACTTTGTCGCCTTTCGCCCATTTTCTGGAAATGCCGGCATAACCGTTTACAATATTCATTTGTACAGGCTCCCCGTTTACTTTTAACTCAACAGGTTCCGTAACATTTGATTTGTACAATCCATAAGGATTCTCTATGGATTGTGCCCAACCCGGAATACGGACTTTTAGTGTAAAATCTCCTTCTTTTGCCGGATCAACAGTAAGAACAACAGTTCCATCCCATGGATAACGGGTTTCTTGCTTCAGTTGAACAGAATTGTTTCCTAAATCGATCTTTGTATTGCTGCCGATAAACAGATTTACAAAAATATCATTGCCTTCATGTGAATAGATATAGCCCGGTACAGCCGATACCAGTTTTAAGAACATCGGAGGGCAGCAAGGGCATTCGTGCCATTCCCATCTTGCGTGTTTATCGGCATTTAGCGGATTTTGGTAAGTATAATGATCACCTGATAATGAGATACCTGTCAGAATGTTATTATACAGAGAACGCTCGAATTCGTCCATGTATTTTCCGTCTCCTGTAAGTTCATTTAATCTTTGACTATAGAAACCGGCACCAACGGCAGCACAAGTTTCGAGATAAGCGTCTGTTGGTAAGAAGTAATCCGGTCCGAATTTCTCATCAAAATGAACAGCTCCTACTCCTCCTGTGATGAACAGACGTTTGCCGACCATATTATCCCAAAGACGTTTTACGGATGCGATGTATTCGGGATTCTTGTTTTCCAATGCAGCAGTTGTAGCACCTGTCATGAATAAAGTAGCGCGTACGGCATGCCCTTCGATCGTTTGCTGTTCAACCATTGGAATTGAGTCTTGTGCATAATTACCGAAAGAAGGCCTTGAATGATTACCGTATTTGGGATCACTATATTTGTTGTCTTTTATCCATTGTTCGGCAGCTTCGTTGCCCCATGTCCCCCATAATGGGAATCCGCAATGATGGCCTCTGTTATTAATCCAAAACTCGGCAAGTTCAAAATAAGCTTTCTCATTCACCGGAACATTTACTTTGTTCTTTAATTCAGGATTCTCTTTATAAAGCTGGTACAATTTAATCAACGGTTCTTCTGAGCCTGAATGGGCGGGTACTACATTATGTTTAGGTTCAGGACCCATGTATGTACTCATTAAGTTAGCCAAACGGGTGGCAACTTCCAATAGTTTTGTCTTTCCGGTAGCTTTATAATAATGTACGCCTGCTTCAACCAACATACCAGCATTGTATACATCATGTTGCCAACGAAGCATACCTCCGTTTTCACCCCAACGATGATTGTCTTCCATCATTTGTGTGTATGTGTTGATGAAACCATTTTCTTCTGAAGCTTGCGCGGCTGCAATTCGGTCGATATAGTTGTCTATTCGTTTTTCCATGGCAGGGTCGGGTGTTTGTGCCATCAAATCGGATATACCTCTGATTGTTTCGTATACCAATCCGTCAAACCAAGGGAAACCGGCATGTTTGCCAATATTACGTTCGCCTTTTGCAACCCGGTCGAAGTTTTCAAACGTGTCATAAATGTTGTTTGGATCTTGATTCTGTACATGTTTGCCTTCAAACTTATTAAATACATCGTTGGCTGTTGTGGTTCTCCACTGTTCGAATTTAGGTTTCCAAAAAGAATCTTCAATTTTTACTTGGTTCACTTCCATAAAGTGGATACCTGTATCTGTAGACTTTTGATCTGTTGACGAACAAGAGACTAGTCCCATTAATAATACGGGTAACATTAATCCATTCTTTTTCATACTCTTTTTCTGTTTTCTATGTTATATTAATTTGTATTTACGTAGCAGTGTCGCCTCTTTTTATAAGACTATTGTTTTAATATTATTCTCTGTAAAGACGTCATATACATTGGGTATAGCCGTCTGATCAAATGGTGGTTGGTATTCCTGTCCGATCATTGGATATTTTGCTCCTGCAATTTTATTGTAACGTAATATTTCTACTCTTTGTAAGGATTTGGAGTCTTTTATCACGTTCAGGATAGCCAACATGTTTTCTTTAGAATCGTTTACTCCTGGAATTAACGGGATTCGGATGATAAAATCTTTTCCAGATGAGCATAGATGTCTCAGATTTTTTTGTATTGTTTTATTGTCGACTCCAACGTACTTTCTATGTTCTTCCGAATCCATGTGTTTTATGTCGAAAAGTACTAAGTCAAGCCATGGTAATACTTTTTGAAAAGTATCGGGTGAAGCATAGCCGCTTGTTTCAATTGCTGTATGAATACTTGGTTTTATTCTGCGTAGAAAATCGATTACAAAGTTGGCTTGGAATAGCGGTTCTCCTCCTGTTAAAGTTATTCCTCCTTTATTTAAAGTGTATATTTCTTTATTCCTTAGTACCTGATCTGCAAGCTTATCAGCAGATATCTTATAACCGCATAGTACCCGCTCATTCTTCTTTATCATATATTGAGGTTGCGGTGAAAGACCTTCCGGATTATGACACCATGCACATCTTAGGGGACATCCTTTTAGAAATATGGTAGTTCGGATTCCAGGACCGTCGTTGACTGCAAACTCTTCAATGCTGAAGATAATCCCTTCTTGTATGTTAGTTATTATATCCATAATATTATAGATTGACGCTGCAAATGTATAAACAAAAAAAGGAAAAACTGGTACGAACTGGTATGTATTATTCTATGTTATATAACATCTGAAAAAATCGTATCAGATCGTACCAGTTATTTCTTTTTTATATTTATATTTGCAGCGTTTTAATAATTCATATAGAAAAACAAGAAATGACCTTAAAGTTGTTGCCTTTTATTGGCGATACATGTATTAATCATAGTTCAAAAGAAATACTGGAATGATAGTGAACTTACCTTTATATAATATGAATTTTAAAAAAGAAAATTGCCTATGACGAAATTTAAGAAGATTAGATTAACACACACACGTGCAGGAAAAGAGTCTGTGTGACTTTACTATGAAAACATAGCAGGACTCTCCTCCTTAAATCCTAGTATTAAACAAAAAACATTTATATATGGAAATATTTTGTACAAGTAGTTCTTCCGTTCTTAGGAGGATACATAATGAAAAGAAACAATTAGCAAAACTTATTTTAATTGCTCCCTTCCTTTTTGGTACAAGTGCATATGCAATAGATAGCAATGGGCTAAATGCAACAAACACAACTATTACCCAACAGAAATCTCGTACAATCACAGGTACGGTAGTTGATAAGGATGGTGAACCGATTATTGGCGCCAATATTATTGTAAAAGGTACATCTAATGGTACTATTACAGATATAAATGGTGCATATACCCTTGAAGTACCCGACAATGCTGTTATTCAGATTTCATATATTGGTTATCTGAGTCAGGAAATACCTGTAAAAGGTCAGAATTCAATCAAAATTCATTTGATTGAAGATACACAAAGTTTGGATGAGGTAGTAGTTGTTGGTTATGGTACGCAGAAAAAAGGTGAAGTTGCCAGTGCAATTTCCAGTGTTAAGTCTGATAATTTCGTAAAAGTACCTACAACAGATGCTGCACAATTGATTCGTGGTCAGGTGGCCGGCTTAAATGTCGTTACTCCTGATGCTAATCCGGTTGGTGGATCACAAATTACTTTACGTGGTGCCGGAACATTGATCTCTTCCGCTACTCCATTGGTATTGATTGATGGTGTTCCTGGCGATTTGAATACAGTTTCTCCGGATGCTATCGAACAAATCGATATTTTGAAAGATGGTTCTGCCGCTGCTATTTATGGTACCCGCGGTACGAATGGTGTGATTTTGATTACTACAAAAAGCGCAAGAGGTGAAATGCCGACTGAGGTAGATGTAAACGCTTATGTAGCCACACAACAGATCACTAAAAAATTGCCTTTCTTTGATGCGGCTGGATACCGTCAGTTGGTGGAGCAAGGTAAAGCTGGGGCACAGGATGAAGGTGCAAGTACAGACTGGTTGGACGAAGTAATGCAAACACCGTTAACCCAGATATATAATATAACATTGCGTGGTGGTAGCAAAAATACTAATTATGTTGCTAGCTTTGAATATCGTGGAATAGAAGGTATCATGAAACGTACAAAGAATCAGATGTACTATCCACGTGTAGAGATTACTCACCGTATGTTTAATGATAAATTGAAGCTGAACGCTAACCTGAGCGGATATAAGCAAACTTATTTTGCCGGTTCAGATGACGATAATGGTTTCAATAAAGAAGTATATCGGAATGCAATTACCTATAATCCGACTACGCCCGTAAGAGATGCTGAAGGTAACTGGTCTGAAAGTCCTGCTAAAACAGATTATTTGAATCCGGTTGCATTAGTAGAAGAAGTAGAAGGTGAAAATCAAGCCATGAATCTTCGTATGCATGCTTCTGCGTCTTTTACTCCAATTGAAGGATTAGAAATTAAATACTTGGTTTCTTCTAATAATTACTACCAGACTCGCGGCTATTACGAAACAACCAAACACATCGCTTCCTATAAAAACGGTAGAACGGGTTTTGCTTCGAGAGGTACGAAACGCAAAGTCGATGATATGTCTGAGTTGACGGCATCGTACAGGAAGACATTGAAAGATCATACATTCAATATCTTGGCTGGTTATAGCTGGATGCGTACAAACTGGCAATTTTATTGGATGCAGAATTTCAACTTCCCGTCAGATGATTATACTTTCAATGGAATGGGCACCGGACAAGCACTGAAAGATGGCCGTGCCAATGAATTCTCCGAACAGAAAGAAAACAAGTTGATTGGTTACTTCGGCCGTTTTAACTATAGCTATAAAGGAAAGTACATGTTTGCGGCAAGTATCCGTCACGAAGGCTCTTCCAAATTCGGTGCTAATCATAAATGGGGTAACTTCCCTTCTGTATCGGGTGCTTGGAGTATTAAGGATGAGTCTTTCTTGGAGGATTCTAAGTTGATTAGCCAATTGAAAGTACGTGCTGGTTACGGTATTACGGGTACGGAACCGGGTGATCCTTATATGTCACTGAATACGTTGGATTTTGGTACTTATGTATATTATAATGGAGGATTTATCAAGACTACACGTCCCGGCTCTAATCCGAATCCAGATTTACGATGGGAGAAGAAAAAAGAGACGAACGTTGGTTTGGATTTCGGATTCCTTCAAGATCGTATCACTGGTTCGGTAGATTACTACAATCGTAAAACGGAAGATCTTCTGTGGAACTATAGCGTACCGACACCTCCGTTCTTGTATAATAGCATGACTGCCAATGGTGGCTCTATACGTAATACCGGTGTTGAAGTTTCTGTAACAGTTGTTCCTGTACAAACAAGAGACTGGCAGTGGATCACTTCCATGAACTACTCAACCAATAAGAGCAAATTGTTGTCTTTGTCAAGCGATCAGTACGTATCAAACGATTATTCGGATCAAGGATGGTTGCCGGAGCCGATGCAGATGGCCAGCCACCGTATTCAAGTCGGTGAGCCTATCGGTAACTTCTATGGATATAAGAGTATAGATATTGATGAGAATGGTCACTGGATTATCGAAGGCGCGGATGGTAAACCAAAACCAATCGAAGAACAGGTGCCCGAAGATAAAAAAATAATAGGTAACGGTCTGCCTAAACATTTCTTAAACTGGAATAATACGGTTCGTTATAAAAACTTTGATTTTACTGTCACTATGCGTGGAGCATTCGGCTTTGATATCTTGAATTCTGCAAAATTGCAGTTTGGTTCTCCGATCATGTTGACTCGCGGTAATATCTTCAATACTGCCTATGATAAAGTATATGGTAAGGTACCTTTGGCTGACGATCAAGGTTTGCAGTATGTTAGTTATTATGTAGAGAAAGGCGATTATTGGAAGATAGATAACCTTACATTGGGTTATACTTTCAATTTCAACAAATGGTTGAAGAGTCTGCGAGTTTACGGAACGATTTCGAACCTGGCTACTATTACAGGCTATTCCGGTATCGATCCTGAAGTAGGTATCGGTGGTTTGACACCTGGTATTGACGATAAGAGCCGTTATCCGGCAGCCAGAACGTATACATTAGGAGTATCTGTTAAATTTTAATACGAACGATTTATGAAAGCATATATTAAAATAGCTGTCGCTGCATTTTTGATGGGTTCAACCATAAGCTGCAGCAATGATCTGGACGAGAAAGTTTATTCTCTTGTAACGGAAGGTACTTATAATTTTACTACGGAAGATTTTCATCCGACAGTAGCCAGCGTATATAGTTATTTCCGTTTTATCGGTCACGATAATTATTGGGGAACCCAGGAATTGACGACGGATGGAATCGTGAATCCGCCTAACTCATCAGGTTGGGATGATGGTGGTACTTATCGTATGTTGCATTATCACAAATGGACATCTGAGCAGAATCATGTGAGAGTAATGTGGGATAAATTCTATCAAGGGGTGATATTATGTAACACGGTGATCGATCAAATCGAATCAGGGCTATTGCCAGCTCCTTCAGATGCTGAAAAGAAGGCAGGCCTGGCTGAACTTAGAGCTGTCAGAGCTTATTATAACTGGCTGATATGCGATAATTTCGGTGATGCGCCATTGATTAAAACGAGGACTTCGGAGCTTCCGGAGAAAAGTTCGAGAAGAGAAATATACCAGTTTATTGTTGATGAACTGACCGCAATTATTCCAGACCTGGACGAAGAACAAGGAGGCAAGATGTACGGCCGTATGAATAAATGGGCCGGTATGACCTTATTGGCCAATGTCTATCTGAATGCTAAAGTATATATAGGTGAAGAGCATTGGCAAGACTGTCTGAATGTTTGCAACGAAATCATTAAAGATAGCCCTTGCGACTTATCCGATAATTATCGCGATTCTTTCCTTGCTTCCGGAACTGAAAACTCTAAAGAGATCCTGTTTACGATTCCGTTCGACAAAACTTTGGCAGGCGGACAATCCATTCATATGTTCTCATGGCATGGTGAACTTCAAAAGAAGTTTAAGTTGGAAGCTACTCCTTGGGGTAGTGGATCGTCTATGGCTCTGACTCAGTTTATCGATACTTATGATGAGAAAGATACCCGTTTAGGAGATACCTGGTTGATGGGGGATCAAATAACTCCTGAAGGAGAGCTTTTGCTATGTACTTATGATAAAAAGGGTGAACCTCTTTCATATATTAAGGAAGTAAAAGACGGTCATTATACTAACGAGACCGATGGTTACCGTATGTATAAATTTGAAGTAGAACCGGGAACTCCGGGTTCTTCAAACACAGACTTTCCTTTGCACCGTTATTCGGAAATTCTATTAATGAAAGCTGAATGCCTTTTGAGACTCGGACAACCTGGTGCAGGTGCTTTGGTAACTGAAGTACGTAAGCGTAACTTCAAAGGAAATCCTGAGAGAGCTACTGTTACGGATGATGAATTGAAACAGAATAGTAGTTACCAATATGGAACTGTTGAGAACTATGTCAATAAGCATGATGGTGACCAAAGTCCGATTCAGTTTGGTCGTTTGTTGGATGAACTGGGTTGGGAATTTGTATGGGAAATGCATCGCAGAAGGGATATGATTCGTTTTGGAATCTTTACGAAGAAGAATTGGTTATCTCACGATGCTGCAGGTGAAGGAGATTATAGAACAGTATTCCCTATACCTGAAGCTGCATTGACATCCAATCCGAAGTTGACCCAGAATCCGGATTATTTAAGTAATAACTAATTCCGGTAGCAAGAAATAACAACTGGTTTTTAGTCAATAGAAAAGGTTATAATGCTTTGGAGTTTATTCATTCATTATAACCTTTTTATATTTATAGTGATTGCTCTAGCAACTTTTCATATCAGAACTATACGAAAAGTGGCTGGAGGAAGTTTATAATAAGGCATTGCTAAATTCAGATTCATATGGCTCATAGATCATTTATATACATCGTTTTTGTCTTGGGATGCTTCCTTTGCTGCATTTCGTGCAATCAAAGAAAGGAAGCATATTTCTATGTTCGATATAAAGGGTTGGATATAGTTAACGGCTCTGTTGCATATTTATGGAGATATAGTGGTGATCTGACAGTAAATGACTCGGATTATAATAAGGGACCTATTGGGAAATCTATGGTTGTAGATGGACAAGTAGGCTTTGCCGGACCAGAGGATACCACTCACATGTACCGCATAGAAATAGGAGGAGAAGGTGCGTTTTTTTATCCGGAACGTGGAGATTTGACTGTGACCTATACAGCACCTGGAGATTCTGTTGTAGCCCATCAAAGCAGTAATCCCAATTCACTGAATATGCAGCTTTGGAATTTATATCATAAGGGGGATCCTTCAGTGGAACAGGTCAGAAACGTGTTGTTTGCTAATATCCGGAATGCAATTGGTTGTTACTTGCTGGACGATCGTGCAGTTGTTTATCCGGATGAACTGGAATTGCTATATAATCGGAGTAATGAAGAAATGCGGCACAATACTTCGGTGTTGAAAGTTCTCGGTAGGCAATTGGACGCCACTCATTTGTTAAATGAGGGTGATCTGTTTATTGATTTTAAGCAAAAGAATTTAGAAGGAAGTTTTGTTTGTTTTGCTGATATTGCCGGAAAAGGTGATCCGGTAGCTTTGCTTTTCTGGATGAAAGACCGGGAATTAATGCCTCTCAGAAATGAGATAGAATGTCTGAAAACTAAATACCCTGCCATACGATTGGTGATAGTGACCACATGCTTTCAGACTCCTCCAGGTGAAGCGTTTTTGCGGACATTGAAAGAGGAACCGCATGTGACAGTGCTGGATGATAATTATCGGTTTGAGGAATCGGTGCGATGGTTATACCGCATACATAATACTAATTTTAATTACGAATATCTATTCGATGGCGAAGGTAGGCTGATTGGAAGAAAACCTGTTGTATAGACCTTGCAGGCAATGATTACTACTATTTGGGAGTGAAATTCTTTTCCGTTATTTTTTGTAATTAACGAAATAAGTAGTTACTTTGCACAAATTTTAAGAACAGCAATGAATCAACGGGAAATCAGAAGTAAGCATTACCTCCATTCGGATGTCTTCCATCCGGAGTCAACATGCTTCCTTTCTATTTTTCCAGAAACGATATTTAGTTCTTTGGTAATGCGTTAGTCCTTTTTTAAGGGTAACGCATTTTTTTTGTGCGGCAACTTTAGAAACAACAATTTATAATAACGATAAAAGAAATGGAAAAGGAAATGAAGAAAGTCCTTGTCTTGGGTTCAGGAGCGCTCAAGATCGGACAAGCCGGAGAATTTGACTACTCTGGTTCGCAAGCACTGAAAGCTTTGAAAGAAGAAGGTATCAGTTCAGTATTGGTCAATCCTAATATAGCAACTATCCAGACTTCTGAGGGAATTGCTGATAAGGTATATTTCCTTCCCGTAACTACTTATTTTGTAGAGGAGATCATTAAGAAAGAACGTCCCGACGGCATATTGCTGGCATTTGGAGGACAAACTGCATTGAACTGCGGTGCCGAACTTTATACAAAGGGTATTCTTGACAAATATGGTGTGAAAGTTTTAGGAACTTCGGTCGATGCAATTATGTATACCGAGGACCGTGACCTATTTGTGAAAAAGCTCGATGAAATAAATATGAAGACTCCTGTCAGCCAAGCTGTGGAAAACATGGAAGATGCTTTGGCAGCAGCACGCCGGATCGGTTACCCGGTTATGGTACGTTCGGCTTATGCATTGGGTGGTCTTGGTAGCGGCATTTGTGCTGATGAAGAAGAATTCCTGAAATTGGCTGAAAGTTCTTTTGCCTTCTCTAAGCAGATTTTGGTAGAAGAATCCTTGAAAGGCTGGAAAGAGATCGAGTTTGAAGTGATTCGTGACGCTAATGATCATTGTTTCACTGTTGCAAGCATGGAGAATTTCGATCCGCTGGGCATTCATACGGGTGAGTCTATCGTAGTAGCTCCTACTTGTTCGCTCGATGATAAAGAGTTGGCTTTATTGAAAGAACTTTCCACCAAATGTATCCGCCATCTGGGAATTGTCGGTGAATGTAACATTCAATATGCTTTCAATTCAGAAACCGATGATTATCGGGTAATTGAAGTAAATGCACGTCTGAGCCGTTCATCCGCCCTTGCTTCCAAGGCAACCGGATATCCTTTGGCATTTGTCGCTGCAAAAGTTGCCTTGGGATATACTCTTGATCAGATTGGTGAAATGGGGACTCCGAATTCTGCATATGTGGCACCGGAACTCGATTATTATATTTGCAAAATACCTCGTTGGGACTTGACAAAGTTTGCCGGTGTTTCTCGTGAAATCGGTTCGAGCATGAAGTCGGTAGGTGAGATTATGTCGATCGGACGATCTTTTGAAGAAATCATCCAGAAAGGCCTTCGCATGATCGGTCAGGGTATGCATGGTTTTGTGGGGAATGACGGGGTGCATTTTGATGACCTTGACAAGGAGTTGTCCCATCCGACGGATTTGCGCGTTTTTGCATTGGCTCAGGCATTGGAAGAGGGTTATACCATCGAACGTATCCATGAATTGACAAAGATCGATCCCTGGTTCTTGGGCAAATTGAAAAACATTGTCGATTACAAGGCAAAACTGTCTACTTATGATAAGGTAGAAGATGTTCCTGCAGATGTGATGCGTGAAGCGAAAATTCTTGGATTCTCAGACTTCCAGATAGCTCGTTTCATATTGAATCCGACCGGCAATATGGAGAAAGAGAACCTTATGGTTCGCGCTCATCGTAAAGCTTTAGGCATTCTTCCGGCCGTGAAACGTATCAATACTGTTGCTTCGGAACATCCGGAATTGACAAACTATCTTTACATGACTTATGCCGTTGAAGGATATGACGTCAATTATTACAAGAATGAGAAATCAGTCGTTGTTCTCGGTTCCGGTGCATACCGCATCGGTAGTTCGGTGGAATTTGACTGGTGTTCGGTAAATGCAGTTCAGACAGCGCGTAAACTCGGTTACAAGTCAATAATGATCAATTATAACCCCGAAACGGTATCTACCGATTACGATATGTGCGACCGTCTCTATTTTGATGAACTTTCATTTGAGCGCGTACTCGATGTGATCGATCTTGAGCAGCCGCGTGGCGTTATCGTCTCCGTGGGTGGTCAGATTCCGAATAACTTGGCAATGAAGCTTTATCGGCAGTCTGTTCCGGTTTTAGGTACTTCTCCGGTTTCTATCGACCGTGCCGAGAATCGCAATAAATTCTCAGCGATGCTCGATCAGTTGGGTATCGACCAACCGGCATGGCAGGAACTTACCAGTTTGGATGATGTAAAAGGCTTTGTGGCTAAAGTAGGTTATCCGGTGTTGGTTCGTCCGTCTTATGTGCTTTCGGGGGCTGCCATGAATGTCTGCTATGATGATGAGGAGCTGGAAAACTTCTTGAAGATGGCAGCCGAGGTCTCTAAGGAGTATCCGGTAGTTATCTCCCAGTTCCTTGAAAATACAAAAGAAATAGAATTCGATGCCGTAGCCCAGAATGGTGAAGTGGTAGAATATGCTATTTCCGAACATGTAGAGTTTGCCGGTGTCCATTCCGGTGATGCAACTCTTGTGTTCCCTGCTCAAAAGATTTATTTTGCTACGGCACGCCGTATCAAGAAGATCAGCCGCCAGATTGCAAAAGAGCTCAATATCTCCGGTCCGTTCAACATTCAATTCCTTGCCCGTAACAATGAAGTGAAGGTTATCGAATGTAATTTGCGTGCATCACGTAGCTTCCCGTTTGTTTCCAAGGTGTTGAAACGCAATTTCATTGAGACGGCTACTCGTATTATGCTCGATGCCCCTTATAGCCGTCCGGATAAGTCGGCCTTCGACATCGATTGGATCGGAGTGAAAGCTTCACAGTTCTCCTTCTCGCGTTTGCATAAAGCCGATCCGGTTTTGGGTGTAGACATGTCGTCTACGGGAGAAGTAGGCTGTATCGGTGATGATTTCTCAGAAGCTCTGATGAGTGCCATGATTGCTACCGGTTTCAAGATTCCTGCAAAAGATAAAGGCGTTATGTTCTCTTCCGGTGCAATGAAGTCGAAGGTGGATTTGCTGGATGCAAGCCGTGCATTGTTTGCTTGTGGGTATAAAATATATGCTACGGCAGGGACTGCTGCTTTCCTGAATGCTCATGGAGTGGATACAGTTCCTGTGTATTGGCCTGACGAAAAGCCGGGTGCTGATAATAATGTGATGAAAATGATTGCCGACCACAAGTTTGACCTGATCGTCAATATTCCTAAGAATCATAGTAAGCGTGAGTTGACCAATGGTTATCGTATTCGCCGCGGGGCGATCGACCATAACATTCCTTTGATCACGAATGCACGTTTGGCCGGTGCGTTTATTGAAGCTTTCTGTGAATTGAAGCTGGAAGATATTCAGATAAAGAGTTGGCAGGAATATAAATAAGGCTGTAGTAACAACCTGAAACGGTTGACAGGAATTAGATAAATAATCGGGTAGCAAATGGGGAGAAACATTTATTCTCTTTATGCTACCCGATTTTTCCTTTGCTTTGAAGGAGACCTTTAAGGTAATAGGCTTCCCGCTTTAATAAAATATACATCGGTTCTGTTTGTAAAAGCCATGATAGAGCCATCTTCAGATGAATAATTAGTCCACTGTGTGTTTTCATTAAGTTGTTCCCAGTGTACTTCTTTACCGCTATTACGTTCTATGACGATTAGTGTTCCGTTTTGAATAAGAGCGTAATGATTCCAAGGTATAGTAGTCTCTAAAGGTAATGGGTCAATATGTATAGAATAGTCATTGTAATAGTTATTATATTTTATTTTTTCCCCTGTGATTGTGTTTATGGAGTATATTTTATCTGATGATTGTCCAGCTACTATTATATAAGGTTCCCTTTTATGTGGTTGACAAAAATTCCGGTAGTTAGCATAATTGGGATTATCATTAAAGCAAATCCAATGTTTTTTTGTGTCTACATCCAAACAAAATACTTCCTTTATTGTATTTGAGTCGAATAGTATGAACTGGCGTCTATTATTTCCTGACTTAATAGTTGTGAACTTTGTTTGGTTGGACTGATACAAATCGTTATCGACTGGATAGAGTTCCATTTGGTGGTTTTGTGCGGAATTTATGGTGAACAATTTACTGTTACCTTGAAGTAGTCCAAAGCCATTGTAACAAAAATCCATGGAATGAATATCATCATAGTTCATCTCTATCGGTTTAGATAAGGTAGCTCTTAATATTCCTGTTTCTGCATCAATTATACATATATTTTCATCATAGATGTAAATACAGTTATTGTAAGGATTATAACATAACTTTGAATCTTTATCTTCAAGTGGTATTTTTTGAACAGTACTGTAATTCTTGGTTTCTAATTGAATGAGTTGTGGTTCCCAATTTTCTTGTGCCAAAAGCCAGCAATATTGGTTGTCTTTTGTAAATATCATATCTTTAGTTTGAGTTTGATATTTGTATGGAGGGATAACGGTGAAATTTCCATTATAAGTTTGGCCATCTTGACTTTGGACACTGTAATAATATGAAATAGTTTTTAGGAGATAGGGCTGTATGTCGGGGAATCGAATAATTGTACTATCCTCTTCATAAATGACAGAGCTAACTTTTACGTTTTCTAAATCGAGCAACTTGACGGGACGATTGAATTTGATAAATGGCATTTCCTGTGGAAATGTATATGTTTCATTTCTGCCACTATAATCAATAATATTAAGTATAGGACCTGCATCTTGAATAACAGTAAGTGTATCTTGTATATCTTCTTTTATTGCTTTTAAGATAACATGTGCAATTCTTTTCTCTGTCGTCGGATTTTCCTCAAACCAGACGTACAATGTATTTTCCCATATTCTAGTTTGTAGCCATTTCTCCTTACAGATTAATTCTGTTTGTAGATTTCCGGCATCAAAGTAAACTTGACTGCTCCCTTCAAAGACATTGACTTCCAAAATAGATGGAGTGATTGTTATAGGTTTCTTTTGTTTTTGGTCGGCTATAAGAGTTATTGTCCCCATTTTTTTTATGGTTCCAGGTATAATGTTTAAGATAATATCTTCCGAGTAATATCCTTCTTTATTGATTGATAAGATGTCATACTTAATATCTTTGAGGTAAAAAATACCTTCTGAATCAGTTTGAGTAGCTTGTTTGCCAACTGTTACAGTTGCTTCTTGGATAGGTGTACCATTTTCTTCAGTTACTTTTCCGGTTATGTCAGAACTGTACAATGTACTTTCTCTTTGGCAGCTTATTATAAGTATTGATATAATAAGTATATATAGTCCTTTGTGTATACTTCTCATGTGATAATTGTTTTAAAATATATATCCTACATTAATTCCCCAAGTGGTTATTTTATCAGTGATATGTTTCCGTTGTTCGTATATTGCTTTTAGGGTGAATGCTCCTTTCTCAATTGGTATCTGGATTCCTGCATTTACATAATAACCTATATAATTATGATATATGGCATTGCTATTGTCTTTTTTGTCTTGCTGTATACCATCTGGAAATAAGAAATAAGAGTATGAATGATAAGCATTTATTCCCCATAGAAATGTATTACATAAACCTCCTTCAATATGTGGACAAACAGAAATTTGGTTGAGTTTTATCACTAAGCCTGTTCGGATATCTGTTGTAAAGGCATTGATATGGAACTTATTATATATATTCATTTTAGAGAAATTGTCTTTTTCTCCTTTCACTCCACTAAGTTCACCTTCTAAATTCAAACCTATCATCTGAGTTAGACGCGGTATGGATAAGTCTATTCCGGCAGTAAGTGAAGGAGCCATTGACTTCATGTTATCTATATTCCAAAGTATGTTTGCATCTTTAAGGTAAAGTTTATGGAATTGCCAACCTATTCCAATATTATATTTTACTTTTACGAAATGTTTGTCGGGCTTTGTTTCAAACTCAATGCAATCTTCTCCCGTTTGACAAGTTTCATAATGATATTGTTTAGTGATTCTGCTAAGAAAGTCTCGGTTGATACGAAGAAACTTTAGTTTTTTCTTAGTCTTTTCACTTTTTTTGAACAACCATGTCATTATACCAACATAACGTGGATCGTACATGATTTTATGCCTTCCCTCAATTTCAACCTCTTTTGTCTCATTGGACATTTTAAACATATGTCCTTCTTCATCCTCGAAAAAGTAATAATCACATTTTGTTGATCTATAGTAATAGAGACTAACGCTACCTTTGATAATATACTCGAGGAATAGCAATGTAGGAGTTTTATCAATTGTAACTTGGCGTGTAACATAAAATTTCCCATCGCCAGTAAACCTGTACGCATAGATTTCTCCCGGCAAATAATTTTTGATGTTTTCGGAAGAGTCTGGCCGAAAACTGCATATGCGGGCATTTCGTTCGGCTGTTCTGAAATCAATCATGCCCTGAATGGTGTCATTTAAGTTTGTGATTATATATCCGGGACGTAAATTAATTTGTCCTTTGATTGTGAATATGGTTAAACACAACCAGATGGAAGTTATAATAAATTTCTTCATTGTGCCAGTTTTAAAAGATTGGTGTCGATTAGATAATACTCACAATTTTGCCCGACTTCAAACATGAATATAGCATTTTGAGAATCGAGAGATGAGGACATCCATACTCCTCCCCGCATATCAATTTCCTGTGTTTGATTATTAGAACATTGTAATATATATATCTTCTCATAGGCTATAAACAGGATATGAGTTACTTCAGTGCCGTTGTCCAATAGTTTGATGGTGTTATAATCTGTGGAAGGAGTTTTAAAGTTTGTTTTTGTTCCACTTATTATATTTATTAATTGCAAAGAGTTTGGATTGCTTATGGCTACAAATGGAGTCCGTGGGCTGACTCCGCAATAGTTTTCTGAAGTCGCATTACAAACTTTTTTGATTTCTAATGTGGCTGCGTCGACATATGCTACCATGTTAATGGGATTGTTACCATATAAAATGAATCCGTTTCCGTTATCGCAGGTTTCTACATTACTGACCAAAAGAGATTCAATTTGGTGTGGATTTTTAGTTATATCATATCCGGGAATTAACTCTATCTGGTGGTTCTGATGTGAATTGATGCTATAAATACGATTATTGGTTAAACAGAGTCCGATTCCGTTGTCCCCGAAAATCATAGCTCTTAAACCATTGCTACTGTTAAAGTTTAGTGGAACTTCTTCTACGAAGTTACCTGATATTGCATGATATAAATCCGCATAATAATTTGTATAACCTTTCATCCGTATTGCATATATCATTTTATTATTAGTATTATAGGAAGGCATACTATATAAATAGCTGTTGGGAATGGTTATGATAGGAGTCATTTGGGGTAAATCGATTATTTGCCATGTACTGGAGCTATATGCCAAACAGTGAGTATTGTCGGTGAATAGCATATAAGTTGGACAGTCGATTGATGTTGTTCGAGCGATATATCCTTTCAGGTCTAAAGGAATACTTCTTTGAGTGCAGTCTGTGGCTTGAACGACAAGTTTGAAAGAAGATTCTTTAAATGGTGGTACTTTTATTCCTATGATATGGACTGTCTCTCCTTGATTTAGGAGATTTACTGTTAGTTCGGAAGAAGGCTGTGACGTACTTGTTAGTTTTACTATTTTCACGGAACGGTTGAAATGAAAAAAGACTCCTTCTTTCTGAGCTAAAACGGGATTATCGGTATTTTCAGAGTAAACTAATTTAAGCGCGGGACCGGCTTTTTGTGTTACGATGAATTTGGAGTTCACGTCATATTCTCCTTTAAAAATAATTTCTGCAGTACGTTCTAAGTAAGTATCATTTTCTTTTATTTTTAGGGTCACTATATTGGAACCGGAAAATGAATTAGAGGGGATTGTTATCCAATCGGTATTTGCTGATAAGTAATAATCGACATTACTTTCAACAGATATGTTTATTATGGTATCTTGATTCTCAATAATGCGTTCGCCTTCATTAAGTTTTAAGAAAGATTGCTCTGCTATGGAATATAATGTAATGTCATAGTGTTCGGTATGTTTCCCCTTTAAAAATAAATTTGTTTTTTGAGAAATATACTCTTCTTTTTTAGAAATTAATACGCCCAGTCCTGGCTCAACGTTTTTAAAGATAAAGCTTCCGTCACTCTCCGTTTGAGTTTCTAGTTTAGAATCTGCAAGTCTTAATTCTAATTTGGCTCCTTCCAAGGGCAGGCCATCGGTTTTATAAACCGTCCCTTTTATCTCGCATGTAAATGAAGCTTCTTCTAAGGAGCATCCATGTACAATGAAAAGAATTAAAAAGAGATTAAATACTGAGGCTAACAAAATCTTGTTTTTCATGATCTTATGTGTTTTTTACAAAAATACATTTTTTTCTTTTAATCTTGTGGTTTGTGGCAATAATATTGTCTTTGATAATTAAAAAACATGAAAAAGAATGTTGATAACAGTTAGCATGCGATGGCTTTGTTTTTTCCAGAACTGAATAATATGGAATGAGTTTTGTATAAATGTCTTCACTACTTCGAATAAAGATAATAAAGTGTTTGACTTTTTAGTCAAGATGTTCCTCTATATGATAGATGATAAAAGAAGTTCAAACGCCTCCTTAATTATAGAGATGAAGAAGGTGTTTGGAGGAATATCAGAGTTTGGGATTCTTAATATTTTAAAATACTTTCTCTTGTTTCAACACGTACATGTCCGCAAGGTCTCCTTTGATGACCTGTTTGTCATTATCGAGCATCACAATTCTCCCTTCCTCTACTTTATAGTACGACTTTTCTCCCTCTTTATCGGTGGTTGTCAGCAAGTTCCGGCTTATCTCAAATGTTCCCGAATCGTTGAATTCGTTATCTTTACGATCAATATAAATATATTGCTGGGTGAATGTTTTGTCTTTGTTCAAGACGATTGTTACCCTGATTCCCGGGCAGTCGGCAGCCGGGATTGTTCCTTTGTATATTCCAAAGTAATCCAATGACGTTTCAGCATTGTGCATATCCATCACTTGGGTGGAATCAACTTCATGGTTTTCATTCACGCTAGTCTTTTTACTGTTCGTGCAGCTCATGATCGAGAATGTACACATCAGTACGGTACCGGTCAAATAGAACATCTTTTTCATACTAATTGTTATTTTTATTGTGTCAAGAACAAAGATAAGACTAAAAAGTTTAACTTTGTCCGTAGGTAAATAAATTCAATTACAAATTGCTAATGTTCACATGAATATACTTTTATCTTGTGCTAAAACCATGAGTGACGTTTCAAAGGTGAAAGTTCCTTTTACGACTGTTCCCCGGTTTCAGAAAGAAGCCGCTGAAGTAGCCTTGCAAATGTCGCAGTTCACGGTTGAGGAGCTTGAGCGTTTGTTGCATGTCAATCCGAAAATAGCTGTTGAGAATTATAAGCGTTATCAGGCATTCCATTCGGAGGAGGTACGTGAATTGCCAGCGCTACTGGCTTATACCGGGATCGTTTTTAAACGCCTGAATCCTAAAGATTTCTCTGATGAGGAGTTTCGTTACGCCCAGGATCACCTCCGACTCACTTCCTTCTGCTACGGTATGTTGCGTCCGTTAGACGTTATTCGTCCTTATCGCCTTGAAGGTGATGTACAGCTCCCGGAGGAAGGAGGGAAAACAATGTTTGCCTTTTGGCAAAGCCGCTTGACCGATCTGTTTATTGAAGAAATAAGAGCGAATGGCGGAATATTATGTTATTTGGCGAGTGATGAAATGCGGAATCTTTTTGACTGGAAGCGTGTGGAACGTGAGGTGAAAGTGGTTGTTCCTGAATTCCATGTTTGGAAAGGAGGGAAACTGTCTACCGTTGTCGTCTACACCAAAATGTCGCGGGGGGAGATGGCGCGTTACATATTGAAAAACCAGATTAAGGCACCGGAAGACTTGAAAGGATTTACTTGGGAAGGTTTCGAGTTTAATGAGCAGTTATCGGATGATAGGAAATTAATATTTACGAATGGAATAACCGGTTGAAGATATGACGGAAGTAGAAAAGATGCGTAGCAGCCAACTGGCTGATATGTCTGCGCCTGAGATACAGGTGAAATTTGAGAAAGCAAAAAGACTGTTGGCTAAGATGCGTTGTTTGAGTACTTATGATGCCGGATACCGGCCGTTGCTTGAAGAGTTGATACCAGGTATACCTGCCAGTTCTGTAGTTTGTCCTCCATTCCATTGCGATCATGGAGATGGTATCCGTTTGGGGGAGAATGTTTTTGTCAATGCGAATTGCACTTTCCTGGATGGTGGCTATATTACTATTGGGGCGCATACGTTGATTGGTCCCTGCGTGCAGATTTACACTCCGCACCATCCGTTGGATTATGTGGAGCGACGTCGACCTTTGGAATACGCTTATCCGGTGACTATCGGTGAAGATTGTTGGATTGGTGGCGGTGCGGTTATTTGTCCCGGAGTGACCATTGGAGACCGGTGCGTGATTGGTGCGGGTAGTGTCGTCACAAAAGATATTCCAAATGATTCCGTGGCGGTGGGCAATCCGGCACGAGTTATAAAAAGGAATTAGATTCTTGGTTAAGATAGGCTTCGTGGCAATTTGTATCGGTATTCTTTGTGTGATTATTTTATTGCTTGTTTCTCTTTGTTGCCGCTTGACTACTAAGTGATAATTTCTTTTCTTTGGGAAATGGTTGCTTCTAAGTGTCTGATAATCAATATTTGTTGAGGCCGTTTTTTCCTCGGTGATGAACACCCTCTTCCTCACCGATGAAGGGGGCGTTCCTCACCGATGAAGGATGTCTTCATCACCGACCTCCAAGGTGTACCTCGGTGGCAGGCAATATTGTCAGTTCCGGTCGTTTGCCCATGTAATATCTTTTCCTTGGATTCTGCTCGCTGCTTGAGGATATAAGAATCCTGTTTTAATCATTTCGTTCATGGATATTTCGGGTAGTCTTCCGCCAAATATTATAAGATAATTACCGGTCGAATAAAGTGAGACCTTGCTTGAAAATTACCTAATGTCCGGATCTCTTTCGATCGTTTATTTCCATCGGGCAATTTAAATGAGAAAGGGAATTTTAAGTTTGAAAGACAATCGGTGTTATTTAAAGAACCTTGTAGTCATTTTTTTTATTTTAATTTATGGCTGATTATCAGAAAGTTTTCCTGCGTATGAATAAAAAGATGAAAAAATAATAGTCGAATGTTTTGGTATTTTCAAAATAAGCTATACCTTTGCATCGCTTTTGAAACGGAAGTGTACGGGCGTTTAGCTCAGCTGGTTCAGAGCATCTGCCTTACAAGCAGAGGGTCGGCGGTTCGAATCCGTCAACGCCCACAAAGATAACCGATACACTTCCACTGCAAAAGGGCGTTTAGCTCAGCTGGTTCAGAGCATCTGCCTTACAAGCAGAGGGTCGGCGGTTCGAATCCGTCAACGCCCACATTAAAGAAGACTGAGTGGTTTCTGCTCAGTCTTTTTCATTTTTTGCCCCTGCTCTTTGCTGCGGACTGCCTTATTCTGTATGAGAGGAACTTAATAAAAGTAAATCTTAAGCCCTTCTTCTAAACTTTCCATCGACTTTATGCATTATTAATCAGGAAAAAGAGCTAATTTTGCAACCTGATAATTATCTGAACATTTTATGGAACTTGATTTACTTACGGCTATATCTCCTATTGATGGCCGTTATAGAGGCAAAACTAAAGCTTTGGCAGCTTATTTCTCTGAATTTGCGCTGATTAAATACCGTGTGCAGGTGGAAGTGGAGTACTTTATTACTTTATGTGAACTTCCTTTGCCGCAATTGAAGGGTGTGGACAAGAGCATCTTCGAAACGCTGCGTTCTATTTATCGTAACTTTTCAGAAACGGACGCTCAGCGTATCAAGGAGATAGAGAGCGTAACCAACCATGATGTAAAGGCTGTAGAATATTTCCTTAAAGAAGAATTTGACAAACTGGGCGGATTGGATGCATACAAAGAGTTTATCCATTTCGGACTCACTTCTCAGGATATAAATAATACATCCGTTCCTCTTTCTATAAAAGATGCATTGGAACAGGTCTATTATCCGCAAATTGAAGAACTGATCGCCCAATTGAAGGCGTACTCGAAGGAGTGGGAAGCAATCCCGATGCTTGCAAAAACTCACGGGCAACCTGCATCTCCGACTCGTTTGGGAAAAGAGGTGATGGTGTTTGTTTATCGCCTCGAACGCCAGTTGGCGTCATTGAAAGCTTGTCCTTTGACAGCTAAGTTTGGCGGGGCGACGGGTAATTACAATGCGCACCATGTGGCTTATCCCGAATATGACTGGAAGGAATTCGGCAATCGTTTTGTGGCTGAAAAGCTTGGATTGGAACGGGAGGAATATACCACCCAGATTTCCAATTATGACAATCTTTCTGCTGTTTTTGACGCGATGAAGCGCATCAATACGATCATGATCGATATGAACCGGGATTTCTGGCAATATATATCAATGGAATATTTTAAGCAGAAAATTAAGGCCGGTGAAGTGGGATCGAGCGCAATGCCCCATAAGGTAAACCCGATTGACTTTGAAAATGCGGAAGGCAATCTTGGAGTAGCTAATGCGCTTCTCGAGCATCTGGCGGTGAAGCTGCCCGTATCCCGTCTGCAGCGGGATCTTACAGACTCTACAGTGCTGCGCAATGTCGGTATGCCTTTCGGACACATCGTTATTGCTATCCAGAGTTCGTTGAAAGGACTTCGTAAACTGCTGTTGAATGAACCGGCTATTTGCCGCGATCTGGATAATTGCTGGAGCGTAGTGGCCGAAGCCATTCAGACAATTTTGCGCAGAGAAGCATACCCGCATCCTTATGAGGCACTGAAGGCATTGACGAGAACCAACCAAGCGATAACAGAAAGCTCTATTAAAGAGTTTATTGAAGGCTTGGATGTCAATGAAGATATTAAAAAAGAATTAAGAGTGATTACCCCGCATACTTATACGGGGCTTTGATAAATCTCTGAATAATCGGCCGTGAGGCCAAAGTTTAATTTTTATTCGAATAAAGCAATGAGCACAGAAAACGAAGAATGGCGTGATAACTTTAATGAAGAGAACGCCGAAGGAGGCCGTGACGGTAACAGATCTTACAACAGGGAGGGTGGATATAATCGTCCTTCTTACAATCGTGAGGGTGGCGATCGCCCGTATCGTCCGAGATTTAATCCTAATCGTGAAGGGGGTGACCGTCCGCAACGTCCTTATGGAGATCGTTCCTATGGTGACCGTCCGCAACGTCCAAATTATAATCGTGAGGGAGGTGACCGTCCGTATCGCCCCAGATTTAACTCAAATAGTGAAGGTGGGGATCGTCCGTACCGTCCCAGATTTAATTCTAACAATGAAGGAGGTGACCGCCCGCAGCGCTCCTACGGTGATCGCTCTTATGGTGACCGTCCGCAGCGTTCTAATTATAATCAGGGAGGTGGCAATCGCCCGTATCGCCCACGCTATAATAATAACGATGAAGGTGGCGAACGCTCTTATGGCGACCGTCCGCAACGTCCTAATTATAATCGCGAAGGAGGAGATCGCCCGTATCGTCCGCGTTTTAATAATGGTGGAGAAGGTCGTCCGCAAGGGTTTGCGCGTCCACAGCAACGTCGCACCGCGGATTATAACCCCAATGCTAAATATAGCAAGAAGAAACAGATAGAGTATAAAGAGCAGTTCGTAGATCCGAATGAACCGATCCGTTTGAATAAATTCCTTGCCAATGCCGGAGTTTGCTCCCGTCGCGAGGCTGATGAATTCATTACGGCAGGAGTCGTTTCCGTAAACGGTGAAGTGGTGACAGAATTGGGTACGAAGATCAAACGTTCTGACATTGTGAAGTTTCATGACCAGCCGGTGAGCATTGAACGTAAAGTATATGTTCTGCTGAATAAACCCAAAGATTGCGTGACTACTTCCGATGATCCGCAAGCGCGCAAGACCGTGATGGATTTGGTAAAAGGGGCTTGTAGTGAACGTATCTATCCTGTAGGACGTCTTGACCGCAACACGACAGGTGTTCTTTTGCTGACTAACGATGGCGATTTGGCTTCCAAGCTAACTCATCCGAAGTTCCTGAAGAAGAAGATCTATCATGTATATTTGGATAAGAACCTGACGAAGGCGGATATGGAGCAGATTGCTGCAGGTATCCAGCTTGAAGATGGTGAAATCCATGCGGATGCCATCAGCTACTCTGATGAAGTCAAACGAGATCAGGTAGGAATTGAAATACATTCCGGCAAAAACCGTATCGTCCGTCGTATTTTTGAATCATTGGGATATAAAGTCATGAAATTGGATCGAGTATTCTTTGCCGGTCTGACGAAGAAAGGCCTTCGCCGTGGTGAATGGCGTTATTTGACGGAGCAGGAAGTAAACTTCCTCCGCATGGGGTCTTTTGAATAATACACATTATATATAGTAATTATGGAGAAGATTAGTAGAACAAAAATTGTTGACCTGATGAAGCGCGAGGATTTCGGCACGATGGTCAATGTGAAAGGATGGGTACGTACCCGCAGAGGTAGTAAACAAGTTAACTTTATCGCACTGAATGATGGTTCTACAATAAATAATGTGCAAATCGTTGTCGATCTGGCTAACTTCGATGAAGAGATGCTGAAACTTATCACGACCGGTGCTTGTTTGAGCGTAAACGGTGTGATGGTCGAATCAGTCGGCTCCGGTCAGAAAGTAGAAGTTCAAGCACGTGAGATAGAAGTGCTGGGTGCTTGTGACAATACTTATCCGTTGCAGAAGAAAGGACATTCTATGGAATTTCTTCGTGAAATAGCACATTTACGTCCTCGGACAAATACATTCGGCGCGGTTTTCCGTATCCGTCACAATATGGCAATAGCTATCCATAAGTTTTTCCATGAAAAAGGATTTTTCTATTTCCATACTCCGATTATCACAGCTTCGGACTGTGAGGGTGCAGGGCAGATGTTCCAAGTTACTACGAAGAACTTGTACGATCTGAAGAAAGATGAAAACGGTTCCATTATTTACGATGACGACTTTTTCGGAAAGCAAGCCAGTTTGACTGTTTCCGGTCAGTTGGAAGGTGAATTGGCTGCAACCGCCTTAGGTGCTATCTACACATTTGGCCCTACGTTTCGTGCGGAGAACTCAAATACCCCTCGTCATCTTGCCGAATTTTGGATGATAGAACCGGAGGTTGCTTTCAACGATATTGCGGACAATATGGATCTGGCTGAAGAGTTCATTAAGTATTGTGTGCAGTGGGCTTTGGACAATTGTGCCGATGATGTGAAGTTCCTAAACGATATGTTCGATAAAGGATTGATTGAACGCTTGCAGAGTGTCCTGAAAGAAGATTTTGTTCGCTTGCCTTATACCGAAGGAATTAAGATCCTGGAAGAAGCAGTGGCGAAGGGGCATAAGTTTGAATTCCCCGTTTATTGGGGAGTCGATCTGGCTTCGGAACATGAACGTTATTTAGTCGAAGAGCATTTTAAACGTCCGGTTATTCTTACTGACTATCCGAAAGAGATTAAAGCTTTCTACATGAAGCAGAACGAGGATGGAAAGACAGTTCGTGCCATGGACGTATTGTTCCCGAAAATTGGCGAAATAATTGGCGGCTCCGAACGCGAATCCGATTACGGCAAGCTTATAACCCGTATTGAAGAGCTTAACATACCGATGAAAGATATGTGGTGGTATCTGGATACACGTAAATTCGGTACATGTCCACACTCTGGTTTTGGTCTGGGATTTGAACGTTTATTGCTGTTTGTAACAGGTATGACCAATATCCGTGATGTAATTCCTTTCCCGCGTACTCCGCGTAATGCCGATTTCTAAGTAGTCGTTAAACAGAATAAATATAAAGAAGCCCGAATCTTTTTTTAAGTTTCGGGTTTTTTTATTGTATTATATTGTTATAATCTCGAAATATATATTTATATTTGTGAGCGACAGACGATTAGAATGTTAACTAAAAAATACGGCGATGAAAAAACTCAACTTCTTTACCATGCTTGCAGCTATGCTGCTTGTGGTATCAGGTGTTATGGCTCAGAAAAAAGCAAAGTTTGAACCTGCCAACTTGAAGGGTATCTGGCAATTGTGTCATTACGTGTCGGAGCTTCCCGATGTTCCGGGCGTGTTAAAACCGAGTAATACATTTAAAGTGTTGAGCAATGACGGGAGGATTGTGAATTTTACCATAATCCCTGGTCAAGATGCCATTATTACCGGGTATGGCACTTATGAACAGATTTCTGCCGATGCTTATAAGGAGAGCATAGAAAAGAACATTCACCTCCCCATGCTTGACAATAAGGATAATATTCTACAATTCGAGCTTGAAGACGATGACCTATTGCATTTAAAATATTACATAGCTAAGGATTTAAACGGGAATGAACTGAATTGTTGGTTTCACGAAACATGGAAGCGGGTTGAAATGCCGGCTGTATTTCCGGAAGATATTGTGAGGTAGCATTTAGCGTTCCCCAAATTGATTAATTTTTTACTTTTTAAACATGAAGAAATTTTATTCGTTGTTAGTGGTCGGTTGCTTGATGCTACTTCAAGGTGTGGCGTTTGCGCAGAATGGGAGTCGATTAATGAAAAGTCCTGTACAAATGGATGTGAAACAAGTACAGAGCCGTAGTGCTGAATCGTCGGTTGAGTTAGGCTATTGCGATGATGGAATTGTTGGTGGCCTCGGAATAGGACGGACGTATTCGTTGTCCGGTGCCATTTATATCACACCGGAGCAAGCAAAGCTATATGAAAACGATCAAATAGAAAGTATCAGTATCGGATTATCGAGCAATGTAACAAAGTGTTCTGTGTTCATTGTAAAAGAATTGGGTGGAACGAAATTAGCGGAACAGAATGTCGGAAATGCTTCTTTCGGATGGAAAGATGTTAAATTGAATAATCCATATACAATTACCGGTGAGGGATTTTATGTCGGATATACATGTACCGGAGATGGACAAATCGGCTTATCGAATACACAATCGGAAAATAGTGTGTTTGTCGAACTCGATGGAAAATGGGATGATAATGCCGATCAATTTCCTGCACTGTGTATTCGTGCGAATGTGGCAGGTGATAATATGCCCAATGACTTTAATCTGATTAACGTTGAAGATTGCATATCGAAAGTTGGTGAAAGTTTTATTTTGTCAGGAGTGGTAAAGAGTATGACTACCATCCCAGTAACAAATTATGAAATAAAATATGCCATAGGTGACGGAGCGTATGCTTCACAAACAATTGAAAAAGCATTAAGTGCAAATATGTTGGATTCATTCCGAATAGAGGTTCCGGCTATAACTGAAATAGGGGAATACACATTGCATGTTGCTGTATCAAAAATTAACGGAAATCCTGATGACTATGAGGGGAATAGCACAAAGGAGTGTATTGTAAGGTGCAAAGAATATGTATTCCCTTATAAAATAGTGGTAGAAGAAGGTACCGGTACTTGGTGTGGTTGGTGTCCTCGTGGAATTGTAGGAATGCGGGAAATGAAAAAGAAATATCCGGATTCATTTATCGGAATTGCCGTCCACGCTGACGATCCCATGAAAACCAGCAGCTATACAGCTCTTTTAAGCAATTTAAAAGGCTATCCCGGTTGCATTGTTAATCGAAATAAAGACCTTGTTTTTGATCCGGCATTTGCGAATTTAGAAAAAGCATACTTGGATGAAATAAAGAAGGGAGCCGATGTGGGAATTACTGTAGCAGCTCAATTTGCTTCTGAAGATCAAAAGGTTGTTGAAATAAGCACTCAAACAGTGTTTGGGTATTCTATGGAAAATGCAGCATTTCGTATAGCATTTGTCGTGCTTGAAAATGGAGTTACGGGTTACAAGCAGACAAATAACTATGCTGGAGGTCGTAACGGGGAAATGGGAGGCTTTGAAAGCTTATCAGGTTCGGCTAAGATAGATTTTGATGATGTAGCGCGGGGGATTTATAAATCGTATAATGGTACATTAAGCAGCGTGCCGACTACAGTCGTTAAGGGAGAGACTTATGCCTATTCATATGAATTGACATTGCCTACTACTATCCAAAATAAAAACAATCTTGAGATTGTTGCATTATTAATCAACTCTACTACTAAAGAAATTGTAAATGCGGATAAAGTGGAGTTAAAAGTAGAGGCTACTGGGATTGATCAGGTGCAGGAACATTCCAGTATAAATGTTTATGCTGAAGCTGGAGAAATTAGAGTAAGCGGAGATTATGATACCTTACAGGTATATACCACAGAAGGTGTTGAGATTCTTAATTCTCAACTTAATTCGGGTGTCTATCTAGTAAGGATAGTGGCTGGCAATCATATTTATGTAAAGAAGATAGCATTATAAGAAAGAATATAATTTTAAGAAGCTTGGAAAGCTGAACTAATTGGAAGCTCCGTACAAATACATCTAACTTTGTGCGGGGCTTTTCGCTTTCTTTCTTGTTATTTCTCCTGCTTCTGTATGCCTGTATTTCAATCTGATAAATCCAAAAAAAGGAAGAAATAGTTTGCCAATTCGAAGAAAAGCCGTATTTTTGCAAGCCGATTATTATCATAAAAGGATAAGAGATTAATTCATAGCAAGTTAATCTTCCTTTGTCCGGGGAAGATTAATGAGTGGTGAAGCAAATTTTAGTAGTAACATTTAAAAAACAAATTAAGAGTGGATACTTTAAGTTACAAGACCATTTCTGCAAACGAAGCAACTGTAACCAAAGAATGGGTTATTGTTGACGCAACAGACCAAACGCTGGGTCGTCTGGGTGCGAAAGTTGCGAAACTGTTGAGAGGAAAGTATAAACCAAACTTTACTCCTCATGTAGATTGCGGTGATAATGTTATCATCATCAACGCAGACAAAGTAAAATTAACAGGTAACAAATGGAATGACAGAGTTTATTTGTCATACACCGGTTATCCGGGCGGTCAGAGAGAAATGACTCCTGCTCGTTTGATTACAAAACCTAACGGTGAAGACCGATTGCTGAGAAAAGTAGTAAAGGGTATGCTCCCGAAAAACAGACTGGGAGCTAAACTGTTGAAGAACTTGTATGTTTACGCTGGTAGCGAACACAAACAGGATGCACAGAACCCGAAATCAATTGATATAAACTTACTTAAATAAGAGAGAATGGAAGTAGTAAATGCATTAGGCAGACGTAAACGTGCTATTGCACGCATATTCGTAAGCGAAGGTACAGGAAAGATTACTATTAACAAGAGAGACCTTGCAGAGTACTTTCCATCAACTATACTTCAGTATGTAGTTAAACAGCCATTAAACAAATTGGGCGTTGCTGAAAAGTACGATATCAAAGTAAATTTGTGTGGTGGTGGTTTCACTGGCCAGTCTCAGGCTCTGCGTTTAGCTATCGCCCGTGCGCTGGTTAAAATGAATGCTGAAGATAAAGCTGCCCTGCGTGCAGAAGGCTTCATGACACGCGATCCGCGTTCTGTTGAACGTAAGAAACCGGGTCAGCCGAAAGCTCGTAGAAGATTCCAGTTCAGCAAGCGTTAATGGGCTGCCTGAAGGAATAGGTTTAGTATCTAAACTACCGGGACTCTCAGATAGGCTACCCGGCGGTTGGTTTAGAAAAAACAAAAAAGAAAGTAAACAAATTAAAGAAGAAACAAGATGTCAAGAACAAATTTTGATACATTATTGGAGGCCGGTTGCCACTTCGGACACCTTAAAAGAAAGTGGAATCCTGCAATGGCTCCTTATATTTTCATGGAACGCAATGGTATTCATATCATTGACCTCCACAAAACAGTTGCAAAAGTAGATGAAGCTGCCGAAGCTTTAAAACAAATTGCAAAATCTGGCAAGAAAATCCTTTTTGTTGCTACTAAAAAACAGGCAAAACAAGTTGTTGCTGATAAAGCTGCATCTGTAAACATGCCTTATGTAATCGAGCGTTGGCCGGGTGGTATGTTGACAAACTTCCCTACTATCCGTAAGGCTGTGAAAAAGATGGCTACTATCGATAAGTTAACTAACGATGGTACATATTCTAACCTCTCTAAGAGAGAAATTCTTCAGATTTCTCGTCAACGTGCTAAGTTGGAGAAGACTTTAGGCTCTATTGCTGATCTGACTCGCCTGCCTTCTGCTTTGTTCGTTATCGACGTAATGAAAGAAAACATCGCTGTTCGCGAAGCTAACCGTTTGGGAATTCCTGTATTCGGTATCGTTGATACTAATTCAGATCCCACGAATATTGACTTCGTAATTCCGGCTAATGATGATGCTACTAAGTCAGTAGAGGTTATCCTTGATGCTTGCTGCGCAGCAGTGCAGGAAGGTTTGGAAGAAAGAAAAGCCGAAAAAATCGATATGGAAGCAGCCGGTGAGGCATCTGCCACTAAAGGCAAGAAAAAATCTGCAAAAGCAAGACTCGATAAGTCTGATGAAGAGGCAATAAATGCTGCTAAGGCTGCTGCGTTCATCAAGGAAGACGAAGAGGCTTAATTTTATATAGTTGAGAGTTGAGAGTTGAAAGTTGAGAATTACCTTTTAGGGTGGTTCCCTTCTCTCAAATCTCAACTCTTAACTGCTTTATGAGGAATTATTAACTATAAAAATATAAAGATATTATGGCTGTAACAATGGCTGATATAACCAAGCTTCGCAAAATGACAGGAGCTGGTATGATGGATTGCAAAAATGCGTTGACTGAAGCAAACGGTGATTTCGACGGTGCAATGAAGATTATTCGTGAAAAGGGACAGGCAGTTGCTGCAAAACGTTCTGATCGTGAAGCTTCTGAGGGATGTGTTCTTGTAAAAGTTGCTGATGGTTTTGGTGCTATCATTGCTTTAAAGTGTGAGACGGATTTTGTTGCAAAGAATGAAGATTTCATCAAACTGACCCAGGCTATTTTGGATGCTGCTGTGGCTAACAAATGCAAAACTTTGGAGGAAGTGAAAGCTCTTTCAATGGGAGATGCTACTATTGAGCAAGCCGTAACTGACAGAAGCGGTATCACTGGTGAGAAAATGGAATTGGATGGCTACATGACTTTGGAAGGTGCTTCTATTGCCACTTATAATCATCAAGGAAAGAACTTCCTGTGTACAATGGTTGCTTTGAATAAGGAAGTTGATCCGAAAGTAGGCCACGAAGTTGCAATGCAGATTGCTGCTATGAATCCAATTGCTGTAAACGAAGCAGGTGTGCCGGCTGACGTATTGGAAAAGGAAAAAGAAATTGCTGCTGACAAGGCTCGTCAAGAAGGTAAACCTGAGAACATGATTGAAAAAATCGCTATGGGTCGTATCGGTAAGTTCTACAAAGAAGTATGTCTGCTGAATCAGGAATATATTCAGGATGCTAAGAAGACAGTTGCTGATTACTTGAAATCAGTGGATAAAGATTTGACTGTAACAGCTTTCAAACGTTTTACTTTAAGAGCTGAATAATAGATAGAGATAGGAAAGACATGGGGTTTTGAAATGTCTTGATCTTTGCAAAATCACCCTTACTATAAAATTGACCTGAACCTCGAGAGTTGGATAGAAAACTTAGGAGTACAGTTCGAATATAGTAAGGGTGATTTTTGGGCTTTAGATGGCTTTTGTGGAATGACTTTTACCGTTTTTAAATTGTGATAAATATAATCTTCTTTTTTGAAGGCTTGTTATACGTCTGATTACAATACTGTTTATTCCACTTCTTATGATTCTTTTTTGGTTCCATGCCTCGTTTCATTTGGTAACAGTACTTTATAAAGGTGGAAAATATCTTTATATAGAATTAGTGAGAGGAAAACCGAATAAAGTTTAAATAAGATTTCAACCTACAGGTTTGGATTTTGTATATCCTTCCTTTTTTAGTAAATCCAATACCTTTTGTTTGAAATCACCTTGTACAATGATTTCTCCATCTTTGGCTGAACCTCCGACTCCGCACTTTGATTTCAGCAATTTACCCAATTCTTTCAAGTCATTATCTGTGCCTACAAAGCCGGTAATAAGTGTTACGACTTTTCCACCCCGATTTTTGCGATCCAACTGTACTCGCAGGTTTTGTAGTGCAGGTTCTAATGTGACTTGCTCCTCGTCATCTTCCATTTCGTAATTAAAGTTCGGATTGGTGGAATAAACCACATTCAGACGTTCCTTCCAGTCATTATTTTTCATGTCATTTATACTTTTATGGGATCAAAAATAATATTTTGTAGAAACACTTGCAATCTTTTTAAGTTTTTATCGTCTAATAAAATAGAATGAAATGACTAAATAAGGAAAGATGAAACGATACTTCTGGCTGATTGCACTATGTCTTTGGACTGTGGTCTCCTTTGCGCAAACTTTTAAAGGGAAGGTGACGGGTGAAAATGGAATTCCGATACCCTATGCAGCTCTCTATCTGAAGGAATTGAAATGGGGATTTACGACAGATGATAACGGATGTTTCCAAACGACTCTGAAAGAAGGGAATTATACGTGTGAAGTTTCTTCATTGGGGTATATGGGACAAACTTTACTAATAAAGGTTCCGGCAAAGGGATTGGAAAAGAACGTGGTGCTTGTCGAACGGATTTACTCCCTTGATGAAGTGAATGTAAAAAAAGGGGCAGAGGATCCTGCTTATGCTGTGATGCGGAAAGCAATAGCAAATGCACCATATTATCGAAAGCAAGTGCAGGGGTTTGAGGCAAATACATATCTGAAAGGTTCTGGTAAAATGACGAGTATTCCAGCGGTGCTAAAGCTGTCAAAAGAAGTCAGGACAGAATCGAAAAAATATATGGGAAAGTTGTTTTTGTTGGAAGAAGAACGTGATGTGACTTTTAGGGCTCCCGATACCTGGGAAGGGCATGTTAAGGCTTATAACAATACATTCCCGGAAGAGATAAGCGTACAAATAGGACTTACTACCATTAATCTTTATGAACCTACTATCTTTGGCAAGGTATCTCCGCTAAGTGCTGGGGCGTTTACTTATTATCGTTTTCAGCTTGAGGGGTGTTATGCGGAAGGTGGTTATCTGGTTAATAAGATAAAGGTCATTCCTCGAAATGATAATCCGCGTTTGGTGGCAGGTGATTTGTATATTATTGAGGATCTGTGGTGCGTATCAGCGGCCGATCTGTACATTCGGATGAGTGGATTGAAGGCTACGGTCAAGATTATTTGTAAAGAAGTACAGCCTTCCGCTTTTTTGATTACTTCTACCAGTATGGAGACTGCCATTAATATGATGGGGTTTAAGGCTGAAGCCTCTTATCTGGCTTCCATTCATTACACTCATGTTAATATTGCCAAGCAAATTGTAGGACAGGAGAAAGAAGAAGACGTTCCATTGCCTACGATCGCTGTGCAGTCGAAAAAACAGCAGAAGATTCAGCAGCAAATTGATCTCTTGTCCTCTAAAAAAGATATTACGATACGGGAGGCTTATAAACTTTCAAAATTGATAGAGAAAGCTTCGGAGCTTGCAGATACTTTAAGGCCTGTGCATAAATACGAACGCGCCTCGGAGGTAGGTAATCGGACATTAACTACTGATTCACTGGCCGATAAAAAAGACTCTCTTTATTGGGCGGCAATCCGTAGTGTCCCATTGAAGCCGGAAGAGTTACAAAGCTATTTGAATAAAGAAAAAATAGTGGCAAGTAGGGATTCGCTTCGGCACGATAGTATACGGGAACAATCGATTGGTGGTAAAATATTTCAAGCGATATTTGTAGGAGACACATATCGTACAAAAAACAAAAAAATATGGTTGAGTCTTGATGGGCTACCTTCATATATACCCGAATACAATTTTGTTGACGGATTTTGGCTGGGGATAAAATTGGAAACGGGTGTGAAATTGTCTGATGCAACTCAGCTTCGTATAACGCCTTCTCTATATTATACTACTGCTCGAAAAGCTATAGTAGGCCAAGGAATCATAACACTTGACTATGCTCCGCGTCATCGGGGAAAGTTGAGTCTTTCCGGAGGAGTGTTGTCTGCTGATTATAATGGAGAAAGTGGTGAGGCGCGTTTGGTGAATGCTTTGGCTACATCATTGTTTGGACGTAATGATATGAAATTATATGATAAACGCTTCCTCTCGGTCGATCATGCTATCGAATTAGTGAATGGATTGCTGTTTTCTGCTTCATTGACTTGGCAGCAGCGTAAGATGCTTGATAATCATATTTCGAAGAGTTGGTTCAAGCGAGAGGCCGAACCGAATATTCCACCTGTTAGTTCTTTTAAGCCTATGCCCGAGAATGAACTGTTGAAAGCCTCTTTTGGTTTAGAGTATACTCCTGCACATTATTATCGGATGATACAAGGGCAGAAAATATACGAGACTTCGAAGTTCCCTACATTTTCTGTTCAATACGATCGCGGTTTTCCTGTCAATGACGCAAAGCTTTCATCAATTTATAATTTTGCACAGTTTACTGTTCGGCAGAATATAGAGTTCGGTATGTTCAACAGTCTGTATTGGTATGTGAATACAGGGATGTTTTGGGATAAAAAGAATATGCAGTTTCCTGATTTTAAACATTTTGCTACGAGTAGTTTCCCCTTGACGGGACGTAGCTTCAATACAGGTTTTTCGCTATTAGGAAATTATGCTTATTCAACGAATACACGTTGGATGCAAGCGAATGTATCATGGTATACACCTTATTTATTATTGAAGTATCTTCCTTTCTTGAAAAAGAAAAACTTTGATGAAGCTTTGCATTTTCGTTCACTCGTGGTCTATGAATATAGGCCCTATTCCGAATTGGGGTATTCAATAGGCTTTTCTGATATAGCCCGCGTTGGTGTCTTTGCTGGATTTGATTCTTTTAAATTCCGTTCAGCCGGTGTTTCCGTGAGTATCCCTTTGTCACTGTTTTCGGGAGATTAGTACTCTATGTAGAAATTATGTTAACCTTCTGTTACAACTCGGCTGCTTTTCGGAAAAATAGTGTAAATTTGTCGGTCTCTAATCTAAAAGCATGAAAGAAGTGACAATGGATCATCAGATACAGCCAAAAGACAGCATGAGAGTACCGGAGCCTACTTTACGTAGGTTGCCCTGGTATTTATCGAATGTCAAATTGCTGAAACAGAAGGGAGAACGTTATGTCTCTTCTACACAGATATCCAGAGAAACCAACATAGACGCTTCGCAGATTGCGAAAGACCTTTCGTACGTCGATATTTCTGGTCGTACCCGCGTGGGGTATGAGGTAGATACGTTGATTACAGTACTAGAACAGTTCCTTGGTTTTACGGATATTCACAAAGCATTCCTGTTTGGAGTCGGTAGTCTTGGGGGGGCTTTGCTGCAGGATTCTGGTCTGAAACATTTTGGTTTAGAGATTGTCGCTGCATTTGACGTGAATCCTGCTCTTGTGGGCACTAGCTTGAATGGTATTCCCATTTTCCATTCGGACGATTTTGTGCAGAAGATGCACGAATACGATGTGCATATCGGTGTATTGACCGTGCCGATCGAGATTGCACAATGCATTACTGATACGATGATATCCGGAGGAATTAAAGCTGTCTGGAATTTTACTCCTTTTCGGATTCGTGTGCCCGAGAATATCGTTGTTCAGAATACTTCTCTTTATGCCCATCTGGCTGTTATGTTTAATCGATTGAACTTTAACGAATTTAAATAATGAAGATTATAGCTGTAGGTATGAACTATGACCGGCACAATAAAGAGTTGGGCCATACGTTAATAAATAAAGAGCCGGTTATCTTCATGAAACCCGATTCGGCGATATTGAAAGACGGCAAACCGTTTTTTATTCCCGATTTTTCGGATGAAGTACATTATGAAACCGAGCTGGTGGTACGCATCAACCGTTTAGGAAAGAATATAGCAACGCGCTTTGCTCACCGCTATTACGATGCCGTGACTGTGGGGATCGACTTTACAGCTAGAGATTTGCAGCACCGTTTTCGTGAAGCAGGTAATCCTTGGGAGTTATGTAAAGGTTTTGATAGTTCAGCGGCCATCGGAACCTTTGTCCCCGTAGAACGTTATGCCGATATACAGCAGTTGCATTTTAATCTGACCATCGATGGTCAGGACGTGCAATCAGGATGTACATCGGAAATGTTATTTAGTGTGGATGATATTATAGCCTATGTAAGCCGATTTGTAACGCTGAAAATAGGTGATTTATTGTTTACGGGAACTCCTGCAGGGGTAGGTCCCGTTAGTATGGGGCAACATTTGCAGGGATACCTTGAAGGAGAGAAATTGCTCGACTTTTATATTCGTTGATTTGATAAAACAAGCTCCCGTCCGGGATGCCTTGGAGAGGCTATTTCTTCCTCACCGATGAAGAGCCTCTTCCTCACCGATCAAGGTGCCCTTCCTCACCGATGAAGGTGCCCTTCCTCACCGATGAGGAATGTCCTCGGCACCGATGAGGAAAACAAGGATGAATTTGCCTATGAAACGATATCTATTATCACTGTTTGTTTTTGTATTATTTTTGTTTTCCGCTTCAGCGCAGAACCGTTTTGTTACGCTTGATTGGCAGGAACTCCCTCCTGTACAGACGCTTCCGTCTGTTGTCGAACATTTCCCTCTGCCTGATGATTATCGTTCCTATACTTATAAAGTAGATATTGAATTCCCCGAATTTGAGGATGTTGATGAGGAATCTGCCAAAGTTCTTGCCACAAGTAAGGTCACACTACCGGCTTATCCCCAGGTGGAGAGTACGGTTCAGGTTTCGGCACACAAAGGTATCTTGAATGTCAGTTTTATTCCCGTTGTTTATCGGAACGGTAGGTATCAACGTGTTAATTCATTTAAATATTCAATAGTTCCTATTCGAGTTATTGAATCACGAGCAGGTTCTTCAACAATCCCCACTGTTGCCAATTCAGTGTTGGCATCCGGTAAATTTGTGAAAATACGTGTTTCTGCATCGGGCGTTTATCGTATAACTTATTCCGAACTAAAACGAATGGGATTTTCGGACCCAAGTAAAGTGCGTCTTTATGGTTATGGTGGCTATTTGCTTTCACGTATTTTTGATGAACATCCCGCAGACGATCTTCCGGAGGTTCCGATGTATCGTGGAGGAGACGCTGTTCTGTTTTATGCCCGTGGTCCGATCAGTTGGAAGCCTACAGGTACTTACTTTACACGTGAAAGGAATTTCTATTCGGATTTTGGTTACTATTTTCTTACGGAAAATGGAGGCACACCTGCAGAATTCCCTACGGAAGAAGCGGTGGCTATTAGTGAGAATAAAATAGAAACTTTTAATGCGTTTGCTCTACACGAAGAGGATTCATATACATGGGGAAAAACCGGTAGGGAATTATATGATGGGTACGATTATGTGGCAGGAAATACACAGAATTATTCTTTTGAATTACCTGGAATCACGAACGATCCCGGTCATATAACCGTTGTTTTTGCTGCTAGGTCAGTTGGGTTGTCCGCGTCCGATGCGACTACTTCGCTTTCTGCTTCTATCAATGGAGTGAAAGTTGGTACCCAGACGATTAGTGGAATTTCATCGAGTAATTCTTATTATACCAAGGCTACTGAGACGACTTTTAACGACTCTTGGACTGGTAATAAGACGGAGAAAGTTACGGTCACATTAACCCACTCCCGTCCTGCAGGAGTATCCGGACGTTTGAATTATATTGTTCTCAATTATCAGCAAGCACTGCGCATGAATAATTCATGGCTCTCTTTTCGTTCTTTAGCTTCTGTTGGCAAAGAGACGACTTTTGTGATTTCAGGGGCAAATTCATCTACAGTCGTATGGGATGTTACTTCTCCTTCGAATTATAAACGGATGAATGGAGTCCTTTCCGGAGATACTTACTCGTTTTCCATACCAGCCAGCAATACATTACGTGAATTTGTAGCAGTAAATACTTCAGGTGCTTTTAATGGAGTAGAGACTGTGGGGGAGGTGCCTAACCAGAACCTTCATGCATTGACGGGAGTCGATATGGTAATTATTGTTCCGGATAAAGCGGGGTTATTGCGCGAAGCTGAACGGTTGGCGCAAGCACACCGTGATCACGATGGAATGACTGTCCAAATCGTCACGGCTCCGCAAGTCTACAATGAATTTTCTTCCGGTACTCCTGACGCTACAGCGTATCGTCGTTTGATGAAAATGCTTTATGATCGTTCGTCCTCAGATGCTGATAGGCCCAAATATCTGTTACTTTTTGGAGATTGTAGTTATGACAACCGCATGATTACTTCTACATGGTCTAAATATAAACCAGCAGATTTTCTGCTTTGTTACCAGTCAGAAAATTCTGTGCAAGAAACGACTTCCTATGTAACCGATGACTATTTTGGTTTTCTGGACAATAAGGAAGGAAACTCTTTAGCATCCGGTAGTCTTGATATCGGTATCGGGCGTTTTCCAGTTCGTACGACAGAAGAAGCTAAAATAGCTGTTGACAAGACAATCGCCTACATGGATAATAAGGAAGTTGGTCCTTGGAAGCGCACTCTTTGTTATGTGGCAGATGATGGCGATAGCAATACCCATATGTCCCAAGCGGATAAACTTGCTGCGATGGTTCAAAAAGATTATCCGGAATTTCAGATCGAACGTATATATGCAGACGCTTTCCGTTTGGAATCGTCAGCTACAGGAGCTTCCTATCCGCAGGCCACATCGCGCTTATTAAAAATGTTCGATCAGGGAATGTTGGTTGTAAACTATACCGGTCATGGGAGTACTACCGCTTGGTCTGCAGAGAATATCCTGACGGCTGATCATATAACTAAACTTTCCTCTGCGCGTTTACCTCTTTGGATAACCGCAACTTGTGATTTTACCCGTTTTGATGACATAGCGACTTCGGCTGGCGAATTGGCTTTTTTGAATGCAAATGGGGGGGCAATAGCATTATTCTCTACTTCACGTGTGGTTTACTCTTATCAAAACTCGACGTTGAATACCGCATTTACTAAGTATCTTTTTTCACGCCAAAACGGAAAACGTTTGACTTTAGGAGATATCATGCGACTGGCCAAGTGTGATCCTACTTTGAGCGGTGATAGTAACAAACTTAATTTTACTCTGATAGGAGATCCTGCCTTGGCATTAACATATCCGGATTATCAAATCGAAGTAGATGAATTTAGTGGTCCATTGACAGATGAAATGCCTTATGTGAAAGCGGGGGGGAAGGTGACGGTTAAAGGACACATACTTACCCCGGACGGTACCCCTGCCGATGATTTTATGGGTACGGTACATCCGTTGGTTTTTGATAGTGAAGAGACTGTCACGACACTCGATAATGCTGGTGAAGGTGCTTTTACTTATAAAGAGCGTAGTAAAATACTTTTCTCTGGAACAGATTCTGTTCGTAACGGACGTTTTGAATTTACGTTCCCTGTACCATTGGATATCAATTATTCCAATGCAAGTGGAATGCTTAGTTTATATGCATGCAATGAAGAAAAGCAAGAGGCGGGAGGTGCTTTTGACCGTTTCTTGGTGGGAGGGACTGCTGATGACCTTGATCCATCGGATACGGATGGCCCTGAAATTATGCTTTATCTGAATACTCCGGATTTTCCTTGGGGTGGGCAAGTCAATGAAACACCCTATTTTGTCGCAGAAATAAAGGACGAGGACGGTATTAATACGGTAGGTAATGGCGTTGGACATGATTTGTCGCTCTGTATTGACGGAAGAACTACCTATTCTCTGAATGATTATTATACTCCGGTTGCGGGAAGTTATACCGAAGGTAAAGTGGCCTTTTCCATACCCGCATTATCTGAGGGCAAACATAGTCTGACTTTCCGTGCATGGGACATAAAGAACAATTCTTCTGTGAAGCAACTTGATTTTGAAGTTGTGAAAGGTCTGCGCCCTGACCTTTTGTCTATTAATTGCACTAAGAGTCCGGCTCGTGAAGAGACTACTTTTGTACTTTCTCATGATCGCCCCGGATCGGAACTTTCCGTACGTATTGCTGTTTGCGATTTTTCCGGACGTGAACTCTGGGTACACAATGAGCAGGGAATATCTAATGGAGGATATTACTATGTTGATTGGGATTTATGCAGTAATGCAGGTCAGCGACTTTCTCCAGGCGTATACTTGTTCCGGGCTTCAATAATCTCTGAAAATAGTAAGGAGAGTACTAAAACAGAAAAGATCGTTATTTTAGCACAATAAATGGATGGGAATCAGGTTTATATCAATAAACCTATATTGCTAAAACCATGTACCGAGTAATCTGTTCAATTGTACTTTTTGTTGTACTTCCTCTCTCTGCTCAGGATAGTTTTGTCACTCTGGATTGGCAGGAACTGCCCCCTGTCAGAACTCTTCCGATGATTACTGAGGATGTACCTTTACCCGATGATTTCCGTTTCTATTCATACGATGTGAAACTGGAATTTCCGGAATTTGCAGCTATTGATCAAGAGACAGTAGATGAGTTTACAAAGAAAAAAGTTGAATTGCCTGAAACCCCTTGTTTGACTACGCATATCGGCATTGCCGACAATAAAGGTTATTTGAGTGTCAGTTTTATTCCTGTAGTTTTTCGGGATGGTGTTTATCAGCGCATTCAATCTTTTAAGTTAGCTTTAGCACGTGGTGAGGCCATACCTCATACACGTGCAATGAATGTCCCGTCTACTAAAAAATCAATTCTTTCTTCCGGTAGATTTGTTAAAATACGAGTCCATGATTCAGGTATTTATCAGATAACTCATGCTGAACTGAAAAATATGGGATTTACAAATCCTGATAAGGTTCGACTTTATGGGTATGGTGGTTATTTATTGTCTCAGGAGTTCGTTAAACATCCGGCAGATGATTTGCCGGAAGTGCCTCTTTATCGAAAGGGAGAAACCGTTTTGTTTTATGCCCGGGGCGTATTGAACTGGATACCCAAAGAAACATATTTTATTCGTGAACAAAACTTCTACTCGGATTATGGCTATTATTTTCTGACACAAAGTGAAGACGCTCCTGCCAGATTCCAAGAAGAAGAGGCAAACGGGCAAAGTGCGAATCGAATAAATACTTTCAATGAGTTCGCACTTTATGAAAAGGATGTTTATTCATGGGCGGATGCGGGACGTGAATTGTATGATGGATATGACTTTATAGCAGGAAATACACAGAATTATAATTTCAAGGTGCCTGATATTGTAGCAGAAACGGGAATGGTGACAGTCGACTTTAGTGCAAAGTCACCGACAGAAGATACCTTTTTAGGAATAGCAGTAGACGGAAAGAACCTTGGACGATTGAAAATAGAAGGTACAGGCAGTGATTACGAAATAAAGGCGAAAGAAGCAATAGGACATTATCTTTGGACAGGAAGTGATAAAGAATCAGTCACTGTGACATTGACACACGAACGTTCGGCAGGAGTTTCCGGCCGATTGAATTATTTGGCACTTAACTATCAGCGACGTTTACGGATGAGCGGGGCATATCTGAGTTTTCGTTCATTGGCTTCTGTCGATAAAGAGACTACTTTTGTGCTTTCCGGTGCCAATTCTTCTACTGTTATTTGGGATGTAACTTCTCCCGTTTCTTATAAGCAGATAAAAGGGAAATTGACAGGAGATACTTACATGTTTACTATTCCGGCTTCTTCCGTATTGCGTGAATTCGTTGCTGTCAATACGGATGCTACTTTTGCGAGAGTTGAGAATAGGGGAGAAGTGCCTAACCAGAATCTCCATAGCTTGGAAGGAATTGATATGGTGATTATCGTATCGGACAAACCGGGATTACAAAATGAAGCAGAAAGGTTAGCTCAGTTCCATCGGGAAAAAGACAGATTGAACGTCCAAGTGGCAACTGCTACGGAGGTCTATAATGAGTTCTCTTCCGGTACTCCGGATGTAACGGCATACCGTCGATTAATGAAGATGCTTTTTGACCGGGGCTCTTCGGATAAAGATCGTCCGAAATACTTGCTACTCTTTGGAGATGCCAGTTATGATAATCGGCTGGTTACTCCCACTTGGAGTAAATTTAAACCGGAAGATTTCTTATTGGTCTATGAATCCGAGAATTCGGTACACGATGGTGTGACAGTATGTACAGATGATTATTTGGGCTTTCTGGACGATGAAGAAGGTGCTGCATTGGGATCCGGTAAGTTGGATATTGGCATCGGGCGCATACCTGTTCGTACGGTTGCCGAAGCAAGGGGAGTTGTTGATAAAACGATCCGGTATATGGAAAATAAAGAGACCGGAGCCTGGAAGCGTATAATGGGCGTTGTCACCGATCATCCTGAGCCTAAGTTTGGGTTGACATTTATGGACAATGCAGTGGAACTGATTGATCAAGTTACAAAAATAGCACCTTTCATCCATGTGGAGCGTGTCTTTCCGGATGCCTATAAACAGGAAAGTTCTGCTACCGGTATTGTTTATCCGCAAGCTATCAAGCGTCTGTCTCAGCTTTTCGAACAGGGAATGTTAGTTGTGAATTATATAGGGCATAGCAGTCCGACTGTATGGTCGGAAACCAATCTGCTAACTTCTGATGACATAGTTAAACTCTCATCTCCCCGTTTGCCTTTATGGGTAACGGCTTCCTGCGAATTTACCCGTTTTGATGCGGTTGGCACATCAGCAGGCGAGTTTGCATTACTGAACGAAAAAGGTGGGGCTATCGCTTTGTTTACTACCACGCGTTCCGTATCGAATGACCCGAGATTAAATCAGGCTTTTATTAAATCATTATTTGATCAATCGGAAGGGAAACGGAGGCGGTTGGGTGATGCCGTTCGATTAGCGAAACGTGATTATGGCTCGGGAAGTAATAAGCTTAATTTCACTTTGATCGGTGATCCGGCTTTGACTTTGAATTATCCGGATTATGAAGTGCAAATAGAAGAGTTTGACGGTCCGTTAACCGAAGAGGTGCCTTTTGCGAATGCCGGAGGAAAAGTAAAAGTAAAAGGTCATATTCTTACTCCTGATGGAGAATTGGCTGATGATTTTACCGGAACGATACATCCGTTGGTGTTGGATAGTGAAGAGAGTATGGCTACTTTAGGGAATACTCAATTCGGTGTTTTTGCATATGAGGCCAGGACAAAGACTTTATTCTCAGGCACCGATTCGGTACGTAACGGGCATTTTGAGTTTACTTTCCCTATGCCGTTGGATATTAATTATTCCGATAAATCCGGGTTATTGAATATTTATGCCTGTGATTCCAATAATCGGGAAGCGGGTGGAACATTTGATGGTTTTCTGGTGGGGGGTACGGCCAGTGATCTGGATCCATCCGATACGGATGGTCCGGCAATCAGGCTGTATTTGAATACTCCGGATTTTCCGTGGGGTGGACAGGTAAATGAAACCCCCTATTTTGTGGCAGAATTGAAAGATGAAGATGGCATCAATACTGTCGGTAGCGGAATAGGACATGACCTTTCTCTCTGCATTGATGGAAAAATTACTTATCCTTTGAATGATTATTATATTCCTGTCTCGGGTAGTTATACTGAAGGGAAAGTTGCTTTTTCCATTCCCGAATTGTCTGAAGGTAGGCATACTCTGACTTTCCGTGCATGGGACATTAAGAATAATTCATCTGTGAAACAGTTGGATTTTGAAGTCGTTAAGGGATTACGTCCCGATCTTTTCTCGATTATTTGCTCAAACAGTCCGGCTCGTGGAGAAACTACATTTATACTTTCACACGATCGTCCCGGATCGATACTTGGTATACGAATTGCTGTTTGTGACTTTTCAGGACGTGAACTTTGGGTGCATAATGAGGAAGGAGTGTCGGATGAAAGTTATTATTATGTGGATTGGAATTTATGTAGTAGTGAAGGGCAACGCCTTGCTCCCGGTGTTTATCTGTTCCGGGCCTCTATTACTTCCGAAGGTAGTAAGGAGAGTACTAAAACCGAGAAAATAGTCATTCTGGCACAATAAAACCATGAAAATCGGGTTTAATATTACAAGTTATTACTTTACCCATTTACTCTCATCTACTCCTATAGTTTGATTAGATTATGAAGAAAATATTTATCTTGTTTTTGCTGTTACTCTCTTTTTCTGTTACTTCATGGGGACAGAAAGACTTGTTCAATCCTATTAATACAGGTGTCAACTCACTTAATATCGCTCCCGATTCACGTGGCGGTGGTATGGGTGATGTGGGAGCAGCTACCGATCCGGATATAAATTCACAGTATTGGAATCCGGCAAAGTACCCTTTTACCATTAGTCGTGCAGGAGTTTCTATTTCTTATACTCCTTGGTTGCGTAAATTAGTTAATGATATCGACCTTGCTTATATGGCAGGCTATTATCGTATAGGAGACTATCAGGCAGTCAGCGCTTCACTCCGTTATTTTTCTTTGGGAGAAGTCCCGGTAGATCAGACGGAGACTAATAACGGTTATACGATCAATCCTTACGAAATGGCTGTAGACGTAGCATATTCCCGTATGTTGTCCGAACGTTTTTCTGCTGCGGTAGCACTTCGCTATATTTACTCGGATTTGGCTTATAAGAAGGATGAAGAAGTTTCTCCAGCTTCTGCTTTTGCAGCCGATATAGCCTTTTATTATACTAATTACATTATGCTCGCGCAACGTGAGTGTATGCTTTCTTTCGGATTGAACCTGTCTAATATTGGTACGAAGATATCTTATACCGGTGGTGAGGACAGCCAGTTTCTACCTACTAATTTTCGATTGGGAGGTTCTTTGCTTGCTCCGATTGATGATTACAATACGATTGCATTCAGTCTCGATTTGAATAAGTTGATGGTTCCTACGCGCCCTACTTTCAGCCAGTATAAGGAGAAGTTTGGCGAGGATAAGACCGAAAGTGAATATAACGATTGGATACGCGGAGAAGGTTATAGTGATATATCTCCGATAAAAGGTATTTTCAAGTCGTTCAGTGATGCGCCCGGTGGGTTTAAGGAAGAACTGCAGGAAATCCAATGGTCTTTGGGCGTGGAATATACCTATCATAATCAGTTCTCTGTTCGTGGTGGTTATCATTATGAGCATGAGAATAAAGGTAATCGTAAATATTTCTCTTTTGGTGCAGGATTTCGTATGAGTGTATTCTCATTGGATGCAGCGTATTTGGTGTCTACTGCTCAAAGTAATCCGCTCGACCAGACTTTGCGTTTTACGCTTGGTTTCGACATGGACGGCATTCGCGATCTTTTCGGTCGTCGTAGATAAGTAAAAATTCTAAAAAAGTATTCCGAAAAAACGGTTGTTCCGTAGGAAATGGATAGTTTCGAATCTGAATTCATTTCTTATTGATGTTAGAAAGTAAAATTATGAAGATACGTGTAGGATTTGGTTTCGATGTACATCAATTGGTCGAAGGGCGTGAACTTTGGTTGGGTGGTGTTCGCTTGGAACATGAAAAAGGTCTTTTAGGGCATTCTGATGCCGATGTTTTGATACATGCTGTTTGCGATGCCCTTTTGGGAGCAGCAAATATGCGTGATATAGGTTATCATTTTCCCGATACAGCTGGTGAGTTTAAAGATGTTGATAGCAAAATATTACTGAAGAGGACTGTGGAATTGATTGCTACGAAAGGTTATCGCGTGGGAAATATCGATGCCACTATTTGTGCAGAACGTCCGAAATTGAAATCTCATATTCCTGCAATGCAGGAAAAAATGGCAGAAGTGATGGATATCGATCCCGATAGTGTTTCTATCAAGGCTACTACTACTGAAAAATTAGGCTTTACCGGTCGGGAGGAAGGGATTTCCGCTTATGCCACTGTTCTGATCGAGAAATATTGATAACTAAAGTGGATTGGCATAAGCCTTCACTTCCAATAATAGTTTAACGTGGCTCAAACGTGTATATTTTGAGCCACGTATTTCATATATCCTCGCAACTTTTGCCGAACCGATATGTACTAACTCATTGGCTCGGTATTCATGTTCCAATGCCGGTAGTTGACATGAGACCGGACTAGGTGTTTTGGAGGGAAATCGAATAACAACCAAATTTCCTGCCGGGTCGGTGAGAGTGACAACTTGCCGTACATAAAAATGTACGGTATCTCCATTAATCCGGGTTTTGTACGGGTCGTCTTCGAGGCGGACTTTGATTACCTTCAACGTTAAATCCGTAACTTTATCTCCTATGTTTCCTAAGAATCGTCCGGTTTCCCGCTTTTGCATTGTTTTTCGCAGTTGTAAGTCCATATGAACCGAATGATATACTTTCGCTATATGAACGAAACGTTCTTGTTTTTGAATTTTCGGGATGAATTTATACGCTATCCAGCTTAGATAACTTGGATCTACTTTGAGTATTTCATGTAAATAATGTCCCCTATACTTGCCGTAAGGAATTATATCATCACCATTACTTTGCATTCTTTTAAAGTTGTATTCTACGATGAGAAGGCAGCGTCTTGAAAAGTATAACATGGTGCTTGCCATTCGCAGTGATTCATGAATGTCCGGTGAGAGGTCGTGAATGAAGAGTATGGATTGTTTTTTAAGTTCAGGTGAAAAGATCCAAAGTGAATAGCTATCGTGTCCCGGTCTAGGTAAGACCACAAGATAAGCGCCAGTCTCTTTAAAAGATGTCCTGCCCCGGTTGTACTCATTCAGTTTGGCGTACAAGAGGTTTTCTTCAGTGACGGGTACTCCCGGTAATCTTGGATTAGCCATATTATGAGATTTCTTATTTTCAAATATAAGAAATTATTCCGGATAATCAAAATCTGTGAAGGTAATTTTGTGTTATCATAGGAAAATACGTAGCTTTGCGACATAAATCCCGAATACAGATTCCAATGCAGGACAGACACATCAACCGCAAACGATATTTTGACGAACTGGCTCACAGTAGTAGGAAATATTTTCTTCCGTATCTTGAAAGTTTCTTTAAGATAGATGCATCTACACGTATTCTTGAAATAGGTTGTGGAGATGGAGGAAATTTGTTACCGTTTGCTGAGCGTCAGTGTTCCGTTATGGGAATCGATTTGTCGGAGAAGCGGATTCAGCAAGCACGTGAATTTTTTGAAGAATCAGGTTGTCAGGCTCGTTTTAGTTCTTTAAATGTTTTCGATATGACGGTCGGAGATGAATTATATGACGTTATACTCATTCACGATGTTATAGAGCATATAGGTGATAAAGCCCAGATGTTACGACATGTTCGGAGATTTTTGGCTCCCGGTGGAGTGGTATTCATAGGCTTTCCGGCTTGGCAAATGCCCTTCGGTGGCCATCAGCAGATCTGTCATAGCAAGGCTGCCTCACATTGGCCTTTTCTTCATCTTTTGCCATGCTGGTTATACCGTAGAGTCCTGAAAATATGTGGTGAAAGTGATTCTTGCATTAATGAATTGCTTGATATTAAATCTTGTGCCACAACTATTGAGATGTTCGAAGATTTAGCTGTAAGAACGGGTTATGCTATTTGTCATCGTAAATTCTGGTTTATTAATCCCCATTATGAAGTTAAGTTTCATCTCCGCCCGCGTGTGCTATTCCCGGTTTTAGCACATATACCTTATGTCCGGAATTTTTTTACTACCTCTTGCTTTTATATCCTTCAGACAGTGGATTGAGACCTTAAATTAGATGAGATTGCCAGAATAGCAATTACTTCATTTGTTATGATACGACATATTATTAATCTTTTTCATGATTAATGGTCTTGTGTTTTATGTAACTACATGAAATACATGTATCTATATTAAAATGTTTATGCTTGATGAAGGGATGTAATTAACAGCGTGTTAAATACCTTTTTGTGGTTGTAAAAGATGCTTCTTTTAGATGGTAAATGTACGTACTTTAGTATCTATTGAAAGGGATGTTTTTTGCGACTGTTAATTAGTTCTTTCTCGCTTTCTTGCTTTTTCGGAAGACTACGGTCGATTATAGAAGAAATATTTTGATTTAAGCCCTCTTTATTTGTAGGCGGTAGGAATAAATTCTTATTTTTGTAACGACACTCGTGGAATATTAGTTTATGCTTGTAAGGACTCGTTATATATTATTGCTATATCTATTAATCTTTTCATTGTTTGCTTATTCGGAAAAGTCTGCAAATCGTGATTCTCTGCAATTGATTTGTGAACAAGCCACCAAAGTTTCCGACCATCGGCGGGCATTAGAAATCGCTATCGAATTGAAAAAGGTAGCTGAAAAAGAAAACAATGATCGTTCATTGGCTTACGCCTATTATTTTGAAGGAATTTCCAATGTACTTTTAGGTAACGGAGAAGACGGGAGAAGGCAGCTAGCCAAAGCAGAAGAACTTTCACATCAGATAAATAATGACACGTTGATCATTGCCATCTATAATGGTTACGGGGTGTATGAAGCCAATGTGCATGCTAATTATGTAATGGCCCAGCAATATTTCTTTAGAAGTCTGGAGTATGCGATAAAGGTCAATGATAGGTTGAGACAAGCAAAGATAGAGAGTAATCTTGCTGAAATAGCTTATATACGTAAAGATTCGACAGGGCTGAAATATGCACTTGATTGTTATGAATGGGCTCGGGAGAATAGTAATAAACAGATGATTTTTGTAGGAGCTTATCATTGTGCAAATCTTCTTCAGATGATGGGGAAATATGATAGGGCCTTAAGCTATCTTCGAATAGCGGACGAGGTGTCACAACATGAGAAATATGCCGAACGTTGCACTGTTTACAAGTTATACGCTGCTATTTTCTTGTCACTCCAGAAATACGATGAAGCGATTAATTATCTGGAGAAAGCCATTAAGGAAATAGATAATGCACAGGCGTCCACTTTGCCTGAAGTATATTTGTGTTATGCAAAAGTACGTGCAGCACAGAATTTGTATGCCGAATCGAACCGCTTGATTGCAAAAGGGCTTGAGATCGCACATGAAAAGTCTATTACCTCTTCTCTTGCCGGGTTTTACGAATTGGCTGCACAAAACTATGAATTGACGGGTGATTACAAGAAAGCTCTTGCTATCTTTAAAAAATATAAGGAAGCTTGCGATACAATATATAATGTGGAGAAAGAACGTTCGGTCAACGAACTTCGGGTGAACTATGATATAGACAAACGGGAGCGGGAAGCAAGCTATCAGAAGTTGCTGTTAGACCGGGAAATGAAAAAGACTACCATTTTGTATCTGACATTGGGGTTCGTGTTATTTTTCCTGTGTATACTTTACTATTTTTATTATAAACAGAATCGTTTGTATAAAAAGATCGTATTGCAAAACAGGGACGCTTTGTTTAGGGAGGAGCTTCTGAAGAAAAAGCTGAAAGATTCGATTGCGGTAAATTCATCACAGCCACAAATCAAACCTTCGGTGACACTTAATGACGAAAAAATGGCTCAACTATATGAACAGATTTGTGAGTTGATGGATGAAAAGCGTTTATATACGGACAACAATCTCACTCGTGAGCGTCTTGCCGAAATTCTTAATACTAACCGGACTTATCTTTCGCAGGTGATTAATGAAAAGGCCGGAATGGGTTATTCGCAATTCATCAATGATTACCGTATTAAAGAGGCCATACGGGTACTTTCGGATAAAGAGCATAACACTTATCCGTTGAAGGCGCTATGTTCCGATTTGGGATTCAGCTCTATGACTACTTTTTATAAACTTTTCTCGGCAACTGTAGGTATGACACCTTCTACTTACAGAAAAACCATGCTTGGACTGGATACTGACAAATAGCCACTTTTCTTTTTCAATTTCGACAAATTGCTTTTATTGAAAGCCTGATAATTTGATATTAGGATGATTTTTCCTCAATTTTGTATCCATGTGAACGAGTTACTTGAATACTAATTTAAAGATTGGATCAACATGAACAAGAATTACCTCTTTTTTATTGTACTTGCATGTATTAGTCTTACTTTGTTCGGTTCTGTCCGGGCAATGTCGATTGACGGTCTTCATCAGACAGATGAAGAAAGAACGGAGATCAAAACTGCATTGGGATTTTTAATCTCTGATTATGAAAAGCCGGTCGGGTTATATTCATTTCCAGTAGACAATGCTACTGAATTGAGTATCATCAAAGAAACCAATAAGGTCAGTGCCGGGGCTATGACAAAGTTGGGTTACTATGCGGCAACCTATAATGCGGACGGCCCTATTGCTTGGTGTAAGGTGGATATGGAAACAGGAGAGATGACGGAATTGGCTGCGTTGAGCGGTAAAATGTACACGGATATGAGTTATGATTATTCATCAGGTACAATGTATGCGATCTCGCACCCGACTTCGGAAACGACCGAACTTCTGACAATTAATCTGGATAACGGGATCAAAACCAAAGTTGCGGATATGGATTTACAGCTGATGACGGTGGCTTGTTCTTACGATGGTGAATTATATAGCATTACTGCAAATGGTGCATTGTGTTGGATTGATAAGAATACGGGTAAAGTAAAAACCCTTGTTGATTTGGATTTTTCATTGAGCTATATACAAAGCATGGAATTTGATCATGAAACAAAGGTGCTTTATTGGGCGGCTTGCAATGATTATAATTCGGCTCTTTATGCGATTAATATTGAAACTTTGGAGAAGACCCGTGTGAGCAGTTTAGGTGACGGGGGTGAAATGACTGGTTTGTATATTCCTTTCAAACTGGCAGAACCGGGCGCACCGGAAGCTGTAACGGATTTAAAGGCCGAGATGGTACCGGGAAAAGATGCAGTCCGGCTTAGTTGGATATTTCCTTCAATGACTGTATCCGGTGAAGTGCTTACATCGATGACGGATGTCACAGTAGAATGTGATGGAGTACTGTTAAAGAAGTATGTAAATGGGGTAGACCTCAGTTGGGCTGCCGGTGAAAAAATAAGCGTTGAACTGGAAATACCTGCTGGGTTACACGCTTTCAAGGTTTATGTGACAAATGAGGCTGGTAACGGATTACCGGTGTCTATAAAGAACTACATCGGTGAGGATATCCCTGCCGCACCGCAAAATTTGAAAGTCATCGTGGACGGAGATCATGCTACGCTTACATGGGATGCCGTGACCACGGGGCAAGATGGCGGAAATATCGACATGGCTTCTTTGGTATATAAGGTTGTCCGTTTTCCCGAAGGGGTAACAGTTGCTGAGAACATTCGTGAAACTACATTCACCGATCAACCGGATAAAATGGATGTATATGCGTATGAAGTAGTACCTTCTACGCAGAAAGGCGTGGGAGAAAAAGTACGTTCGGAATGGCAGGTTATTGGCGAGGCTTATGATTTGCCTTTTACATGTAAGTTTGATGATGAAATAAAGTTCAAACTGTGGACGATTCAGGATCATAATGCGGATGGCATTACCTGGAACCTCTCTAAAAATAACGAAGGGGATCCTGTTATGGAATATCGTTACTCAAGTGAGAATGATGCCGATGATTGGTTGTTTACTCCTGCTTTGAGATTGAAAGCCGGACAAGCTTATAAGTTGAAGTTAGCCTGTGGTGTGCAAAACCCTCGATATCCGGAGCGACTGAAAGTTACTATGGGATTGGGCAAAACCGCTGAAGAGCAAACAGTCGTTTTGGCTTCTTATGAGTTGACGGAATATGGATTAAATCCACAAATCATTTATTTACCCGGCAACCTTGAAGAAGGAAATTGGTATATAGCTTTTCAAGCTTGTTCAGAAAAGGATATGTCTACGTTGTACCTGTCGAATGTCGAAGTCCTAGAGAATACTTCAGCAACCTTCAAGGGCAAAGTTTTGTCTGGCGAAACTCCATTGGCAGGGGCTAAAGTGACATTGAGTAACTCTGAAAGTGAATATGTTACCGATAAAGAAGGTGGTTTCTATATTCAGGAAATTCATCCCGGTACGTACACGCTGTCAGTATCCCTTTTCGGCTATCAGTTGTATACCGAAGAATATACTTTTGATGTATTGGAGAATAAAGTGGGAGACATCCGGATGACAATGCTTCCTAAAGCTGATATCTGCGGATGTGTGAAAACGGATAAAGGTGAGGTTATACCGAATGCAGCCGTATACGTTCATGGATATGATAATTATACGACAAAAACGGATAAGGATGGTCTGTATATGCTGAAAGATGTGTATTGTAAAGGTGATTATACATTGGAAGCATATGCTTTAAACTATGAGAAAGTATCCGTTGCTATTCCGGCATTTACAGAAAATGTAACGGTGGATGATGTGTTGCTAAGAGAGAAGTTATTGTCGCCAGCGCATCTTTCTGCCGATGTAACCCGTACCGAAGTGCGTCTGACTTGGGATAAACCGGAGGATAAAGCGTTGCAGTTCCGGTATGACGATGGGGAAGCCCCGCTTTTTGTCTTGAATATGCAGTTTGACGCTACGGAGAATACGGTATCCGGTTGTATTTATGACACTCCCGCCATGTTGACAAGTGTAAGTTGGCAAGTAGCTGATAATTCCAATCCGAAAACAACAGTCGATGTCATCATTTTGGATTTGGACGAGAATGGTCATCCTACCAATACCGTGCTTTTTGAGCAAAAGGGTGTTCCAAGTACAGATTCTTATTGGAGTTCCTATCAATTGCCTTATCCGGTGGTGGCTCCTCATGGAGCATTGATCGCTTTGAAGGGAGACGCGCATCTGTGTATGGATTATGGTGAATCTACCGAATGGCCTTTTGTGGAAAAGAGGTCTTGCCTGAATTTTGATTATACATCGAAAGAATTCATTTATTTGGAAGAAAAAGGCATGAAACGGAATTTGTTGATACGAGCTGAAGGTTTGGCACTAGGGGCTCCCCATTCCGATCTGCTGAAAGCTCCGGCTCCACAGCCCAAATATAAAGTATGGAGATTGGCGGAAGAGGACGAAACGAATGTATCAAACTGGACAGAACTGACTGCTGAGCCAATTGATGCTACGGAATATCTGGATGTTGCATGGAAAGAGGTTGAGAAAGGCACTTATAAATATGCGGTGAAAGCTGTATATACGGACAACGAGTATTCGTATCCGGTTATTACAGAAATGATTCCAAGGTTGATGACTGGGGATGTCACGTTGACGTTGTTGACAAATGCCACCGGTGAAAGCCCTGAAGGTGCTACAGTGACTTTAATCAATAAAGATGAGATACATAGTTATACTGGCGTAGCCGATGAGGATGGAAATGTAGTTCTATACGCAGTATGGGAAGGTGCATACACGGTGGTTATAGAGAAAAAAGGTTTCCAGTCTCTTTCTTGCGAGCTATTGGTAGAAGGCGGAAAAGATATATCGAAAGAGTATACTTTATTGGAATCCACCCAAGCTCCTTATAATCTGAAGATAGAGACGAATGGAGTGGCAGGCAGCCGTTTATTACGTTGGAATATTGTACAGAAATGGGAAGATGACTTCGAAGGACATAATGATTTTACAATTAATTCACCGGGAGAATTGGGCTGGAGCTATATTGACGGTGATGGCGCACCTACTTACGCCTCTTCCAGCTATGAATTCCCGCACATGAACGAACCGATGTCCTTTATCGTATTTAATCCCTCAGCTACTTCTCCGAGCATGCTGGAGGAGATGACACCTCACAGTGGAGATAAATTGCTTTGTTGTTTTGCTTGTACGGGAGGTGTTCAAAACGATGATTATATCGTTTCGCCCGAATTGGAGATGGATGATGATTTTGTCATTCGCTTCTGGGCTTCTTCTTATAGTAGTAGCTACAAGGAAGAAATACGAATAGGATATTCGACAACAGGTAAGGAGAAAGACGATTTTATCTGGATAGGTGAGAATCAGATCGTACCGGCTGTGTGGACAGAATACATTATAAACATTCCGAAGGATGCTAAGTTTGTGACTATCAATTGTATTTCGAATGATCGCTATATTCTTATGTTGGACGACATCTACATTGGGGCCCCTCAACAGGTGCAAATCTCAGGAAGCACAAAACGTATTGCGGGGCAACCGACTTCTTATGAGGTATATCTCGATGGGGAAAAAGTTACCTCTACAACAGAAACCTCCTATACTTTTGAGAACCTTTCCAAAGGCGATCATTCAGCGGGAGTAAAAAACATATATGCTTCGGGTGCAACCGAGATGTCTGTTATTACGTTCAATGTGGAAGAAGGAGTTGGTATCCGGGAAGAAGTTGCTGGTCACGGGTTTGTTCTTTATCCACTTCCGGTTCGCGAAGTCTTGAATATTGAAGGAATATATGACGAAGCCGAGCTTGTTAACTCTTCCGGTCAGGTGATATTGCGTACGGATTATACTCCGGTGATACAGATGGGGAAATATCCTGCAGGCATGTATTATCTGATATTGAAGAAAGGTACCGAGACGGTCACTTTGAAAGTCCCGGTGAAATAAAAAGGTATTTCTGTTCATTTCAAATGTCCGATCAGCCTCTTAAACGAAAATCGAGGCTTTTCGGACATTTCTTTATTTCTTTTCATTTTTGGGTATCACCACATAATCTTCTTTTATAAATTCATCATATACACGCTTGGGATGATCGAAAGGAGCCGTACCGTTCATATTCTCATTGAAGTTCTCACGACGGAATTGTTTCAGTTTCAAGTTATCCTCAGCATATTTTCTTAATGTCTTCCGTTCATTCCCATAAAGGGAACTTTCGGTTACTTCCGATTCGAGCAAACTCTCTCTGGGCGTGATAGTCGGCAAAAGAATTTGCTCTAACAATCCTCGGTAGGCACCGTTATATTCGCACCATACGACATCGTTGATGATGAATATGCGATAATAATATTTCGACCATGCAGTTCTTATATCAATTTCTTTGGCATAGATTTCAACCGTAGCCTCAGAATCGTACGCTTGGTCGCGGATCACTACAGTAGTTCGACCACTGATCTCTTCCTTCACGGAAGTCTGCCATTTAGGGGAATTCATGATTTCTTCAATGATCTCCGGCAAATTCTCTCTAATTTCAAACTGTATTCTCATGGTGCTTGCCTGTTGGGTCAGGACTTTTTTTAATTCCCTCCTTAAACAATTAAGTTTCTCTAAAGTTACAGATAATGAATGGAAAAAACAAACTATTGCCCGTTTATTTACTTTTTTAGCATAATAAAATGCTCTTTTTGTCAGGTTTGTGCATAAATATGTAGCAAAGTGAGAAAAGACTAATTTCCGGTCGATTGTATAAGGATAAGAATCAAATTCCCTATCCTTCATGGTTATCTGATAAGAATCATGTACATTTGCATATCATGATATAATGAGTTGTCGGATGAAAGATAGAAATAAGCGGGTATTAGTAGGGATGAGTGGCGGTATTGACAGTACTGCTACTTGCCTGATGTTACAAGAACAGGGTTATGAAATTATAGGGGTTACCATGAGAGTGTGGGGGGATGAACCTCAGGATGCCCGGGAACTGGCTGAACGAATGGGAATAGAACATTATGTGGCAGATGAACGGATACCTTTCAAAGATACCATCGTAAAAAACTTCATTGATGAATACAGGCAGGGGCGTACTCCGAACCCATGTGTGATGTGCAATCCGCTGTTTAAATTCAGGATATTGACAGAGTGGGCTGATAAGTTGGATTGTGCCTGGATTGCCACCGGTCATTATTCGCGTTTGGAGGAGAAAAATAATAAAATATATATTGTGGCCGGAGATGATGACAAGAAAGATCAGTCCTATTTCCTTTGGCGTTTAGGGCAGGATGTGTTAAGGCGATGTATTTTTCCTTTGGGCGATTATACGAAGCTGAAGGTGCGTGAATATCTTCATGAGCATGGGTATGAGGCGAAGTCAAAAGAAGGGGAAAGCATGGAAGTCTGTTTTATCAAAGGAGATTACAGAGATTTTCTGCGTGAACAGTATCCGGAGTTGGATAGGGAAGTAGGTCCGGGATGCTTTGTGAACTCCGAAGGAGTGAAATTGGGGCAGCACAAGGGTTTCCCATACTATACCATCGGGCAACGGAAAGGGCTTGAGATCGCTTTAGGAAAGCCGGCATATGTGTTGAAAATCAATCCGCAGAAAAATACTGTTATGTTAGGAGATGCCGAACAGTTGCGGACGAAATATATGTTGCTTGAGCAAGACTGTTTGGTAGATGAGCAGGAAGTGTTGAACTGTAAAGATTTGGCGGTTCGTATTCGTTACCGTAGCCGCCCTATACCCTGTCAGGTGAAAAGACTGGAAGACGGCAGATTGTTTGTCGGGTTCCGGGCGGAAGCATCTGCCATTACTCCCGGACAATCGGCTGTATTTTATGATAACCGCTGGGTATTGGGCGGGGCTTTTATTGCTTCGCAGCGCGGAATAGGTTTGGTGATCGAACAAAACAAAGAATGGATGGAATAATTAATAATTGAAATAGCTATTGGATTAAAACGTATGAAAAAGCAAATTCTGGTTGCTTTGCTCTTTGTTGCAGTAGGAGCATCAGCACAACAAGATACGTTGAAGTATCGCATCAGTCTGAGAGATAAAGCTGCAACCACTTATTCGCTGGATCGGCCGGAAGAATTTCTTTCCGAGAAATCCATTCAGCGCAGGCAGAAACAGGGCTTATCGGTAGATTCAACGGATTTGCCCGTTTGTCGGAAATATGTGGATGCCATTCGTAAGGAGGGCGTAAACATCGTGATGACAGGGAAATGGGATAATTTCGTTACCGTGTCCTGTAACGATTCGACGTTGATTGATGACATTGCTCGACTTCCGTTCGTTCTTTCTACGGAAAAGGTTTGGATGGCTCCCGATCTTTCGGCTGCTCCGGTGTCTGTCAAGCGTGATTCATTGAAAAATGAACCGGTCCGGACGGATAGCATTTATGGTCCTGCCGCTAGGCAGATTGAGATGAGCAACGGACATTTGTTGCATGAAGCCGGTTTCAAGGGACAAGGCATGACCATAGCAGTGATCGATGTCGGTTTCCATAATGCCGACCGTATTACCGCGATGGAGAATATACATATATTGGGTACAAAAGATTTTGTGCGTCCGGAGACTACTGATATTTACGCAGAAGGCAATCATGGCATGAAAGTCCTCTCTTGCATGGGCATGAACCAACCTTATGTCATGATCGGTACTGCTCCCGAAGCTTCGTACTGGCTGTTGCGCAGTGAAGACGATCTTTCGGAACATTTGGTCGAGCAGGATTACTGGGCGGCTGCACTTGAATTTGCCGATAGCGTAGGGGTGGATGTAGTAAACACCTCTTTGGGATATCATCAGTTTGACGATTCGACAAAGAACTATCGTTACAGAGATTTGAACGGCCGTTTCGCTTTGATGTCCCGGCAGGCTGCAAGGTCTGCTGATAAAGGAATGATTTTGGTGTGCAGTGCCGGGAATACCGGCACAGGTACTTGGAAGAAGATTACTCCTCCGGGAGATGCGGAAAATGTGCTGACTGTAGGTGCTGTGGATAAAGAAGGCGTATTGGCTGTCTTTTCTGCCGTAGGAAATACGGCTGACGGTCGTGTGAAGCCGGATGTAATGGCTTTAGGGCGTAAGGCTTTCGTCATGGGTACAGACGGGACGGTAGGTACAGCGAACGGTACTTCTTTTTCATCGCCCATCATGTGTGGCATGGTGGCTTGCTTATGGCAGGCTCTCCCGAAGCTTACGGCAAAGCAGATTATAGAACTTGTACGTAGTTCCGGTGACCGGGCGGATTGTCCGGATAATATTTATGGTTACGGTATACCGGATATGTGGAAAGCTTACCAGTCGGCCCGATGAAACAAGATGCATTGACATTGTTCGACCTCAACGCTCTGGTGCGACGTAGCTTGGAAGAATGTTTACCGGATGAATACTGGATACAGGCAGAGCTGAGTGATGTACGGTCCAATACGACCGGTCACTGTTATTTGGAATTTATTCAAAAAGATCCGCGTAGCGACAATTTGGTAGCTAAAGCACGCGGTATGATCTGGAGTAATGTGTTTCGCCTGTTGAAACCTTATTTTGAAGAGACTACCGGACAGTCGTTTGCTTCCGGGATTAAAGTGTTGGTAAAGGTCACCGTGCAATTTCATGAATTGTATGGTTATAGCCTGACTGTTTTGGATGTCGATCCGACTTATACTTTGGGTGACATAGCTCGCAGACGGCGGGAGATTCTGCAACAACTGGAGGAGGAAGGAGTATTGACGCTGAATAAAGAGCTTGAGTTCCCTTTGTTACCTCAACGGGTTGCTGTTATTTCATCAGCTACAGCGGCTGGATACGGAGACTTTTGTCATCAGTTGCAGAATAATCCCCGCGGATATTATTTTTATGCGGAACTCTTTCCTGCCCTGATGCAAGGGCACCAGGTTGAAGAGTCGGTCTTGTCGGCTTTAGACAAAATAAATGCAAGGTCTAAAGATTTTGATGTGGTCGTTATCATCCGTGGGGGAGGAGCAACTTCCGACTTGTCAGGGTTTGACACCTATCTGTTAGCGGCTGCCTGTGCGCAGTTTCCCCTGCCTGTAATAACAGGCATCGGGCACGAACGAGACGATACCGTGCTTGATTCGGTAGCCCATACCCGGGTGAAAACTCCGACGGCTGCGGCTGAACTGTTGATTAGCCGCATGGATGAGGCTGCCGATGAACTAGCCTATTTAGCCTCCCGTCTCCGCGAGAGTGCTTCTGCATTTTTAGAAAGGGAACAACGCAGATTGGTCGATTGCCGGACACGTATTCCTTCTTTAGTCATCCGCTGGCTGTCGGATGCACGTTTCAGAGTGGTTGCTGCTCATAAAGATCTTTTGCGTGCTTCGGCCGCATTGCTATCCCGGAAGAAGCACCGTTTGGAACTGTTGCAACAGCGTGTGGCAGATGCTTCGCCTGAAAAATTGCTGGCGCGGGGATATAGCATAACGCTAAAAGACGGGAAGCCGGTATCGGACGCTTCCCGGATATCCGAAGGGGATGAAATCACCACCCGGTTGTATCGGGGAGAATTTATTTCAATTGTGAATCGTAAATCTTTAAATCAAAAATAAGAGATGGCCGCCAAAAAAGAAACCTACTCCCAAGCAATGGAACGCTTGGAAAAAATTGTCCGTCAGATAGACAATAATGAACTTGAGATAGATGTATTAGCCGAGAAAATCAAAGAAGCTAATGATATAATATCGTTTTGTACGGAGAAACTAAAAAAAGCAGACCTTGAGGTAGAAAAATTGTTGCAAGAAAAGCGGCAAATTGAAGAATAAAAGTTATTTTTGTTGCTCCAACTGGAAACATTAACTAATATTTAAGAACATGAACGAAATTGATTGGTCCAATTTGTCATTCGGTTATATGAAGACAGATTACAACGTGAGAATTTATCATCGTAATGGTGCATGGGGTGAATTGGAAATAAGCAGTAGTGAGAACATCAACCTGCATATGGCTGCCACTTGCCTGCATTATGGTCAGGAAGCATTTGAAGGTCTGAAAGCTTTCCGTGGTAAGGATGGTAAGATCCGTATTTTCCGCCTTGAAGAAAATGCAGCGCGTCTTCAGTCTACATGTAGAGGAATTCTCATGCCCGAACTTTCTACGGAACGCTTCAAAGAAGCTGTGTTGAAAGTGGTGAAATTGAATGAACGTTTTATTCCGCCTTATGAAACAGGAGCTTCTCTTTATATTCGTCCGTTGCTGATCGGTACCGGCGCACAGGTTGGCGTGAAGCCGGCTAACGAATATCTGTTTGTGATTTTTGTAACACCGGTAGGACCGTACTTTAAGGGTGGCTTCTCTACGACTCCGTATGCCATCACCCGCAAGTATGACCGTGCGGCTCCGTTGGGGACAGGTACGTTCAAGGTGGGTGGTAACTATGCTGCCAGTCTGCGTGCCAGTCAGGAAGCTCACCAGGCAGGTTATTCAGCAGAGTTCTATCTGGATGCCAAGGAAAAGAAATATATGGATGAATGCGGTGCCGCCAATTTCTTTGGCATTAAGGACAATACATACATCACTCCGCTGTCAACCTCCATTCTGCCTTCTATTACCAATAAGAGTCTGATGCAGTTGGCAGAAGATATGGGACTTAAAGTAGAACGCCGTCCTATCCCGGAAGAAGAACTGGCTACTTTGGAAGAGGCAGGAGCTTGCGGTACTGCTGCGGTGATCAGTCCTATCCAGCGCATCGATGACCCGGAAAACGATCGGTCTTATGTCATCTCAAAGGATGGAAAGCCCGGACCGGTATGTACAAAACTTTATAATAAATTGCGTGCAATCCAGTATGGAGACGAGCCTGATGTCCATAACTGGGTGACTATAGTGGAGTAGACTCTTTTTTTAATATTTAAATATATAGTCTTATGATGAAACAAAATGCTGAATTACGTGCTGAAGCACGTGCTGCTCTTGGCGGCAAATGGGTGATGGCGGCTGTTGCTACTCTTGTTTTTACAGCGGTTGCAGGTGCAGCTTCTTATATTCCTCTTGTTGGTTTTATTCTTGTAGCATTGCCTTTGGGTTATGGGTATGCCATGACGCTGTTGGATGTTGTGAGAGGGGGTAATGACGTGAATATCGGAACCCTATTTGTCGGGTTCAATGATTTCGGTCGTATTGTGGGTACAAAATTATTAAAGGCAATTTACACCTTTCTATGGTCGTTGTTGCTTGTAATACCGGGCATTGTCAAAATGTACTCATATGCCATGACTGACTATATTCTGAGAGATGAGCCACAACTTGCAAATAATGCCGCTATAGAAAAAAGCATGTCTATGATGGATGGCAACAAGATGAAATTATTCATGCTTGATCTTAGTTTCATTGGTTGGGCTATATTGTGTATGTTTACTTTAGGTATCGGATATTTGTTCCTGCAACCGTATGTGGAGGCTTCGCACGTGGCTTTCTATGAAGATTTGAAAGCACAGGCTGCCGAAAAGGAATTTTAGAAAGAAGCAAATATCAATACTGATATATGAAATATATGGGGCATGGAGCAATCTGTGCCCCATTTATTTTTGCCGTTTCCGTCGAAAGTCAGTAACTTTGCGAACAAACCGGATTTTAATAAAATGGGAAAAGGAAAATTAGAGAAATTTGCCGATATGGCGAATTATCCGCACGTGTTCGAGTATCCTTACGCTGTGGTAGGCAATGTGGCTTTTGAAGGGAAAGGCAAGTGGAATGAATTCTTTGGAAATGATCACCCAATCGTTCTTGAATTGGGATGTGGCCGGGGAGAGTACACGGTAGGTATGGGAAAAATGTTTCCCGATAAGAATTTCATCGGTGTAGATATCAAAGGTGCGCGCATGTGGACCGGAGCTACCGAGGCTCTACAGGCGGGAATGAAGAATGTGGCATTCCTCCGGACCAATATTGAAATCATCGATTGTTTCTTTGCTCCCGGTGAAGTAAGCGAGATATGGCTTACTTTTTCCGATCCGCAGATGAAGAAAGTTACCAAACGATTGACTTCCACTTATTTTATGGAACGCTATCGCCGGTTTCTCAAACCGGACGGCATTGTCCATTTGAAGACGGACAGCGCTTTTCTGTTTGCCTACACCCTTTATATGGTGATAATGAATAAGTTTCCCGTCAAGCTTGTCGTGGAAGATCTTTATAACACCGATATGGCGGATGGTGTTCTGGGCATCAGGACCTATTACGAACAACAATGGCTCGACCGTGGTTTGAATATAAAATATCTCAAATTTTTACTTCCGCAAGAGGGTGAACTTATAGAGCCTAATGTAGAAATAGAGTTGGACTCTTATCGTAGTTATAACCGGAGTAAACGAAGCGGATTGCAAACAAGCAAATAAACTATAAATCATAAATATAATGACTCTTTATCCAAAATTGATACTTGATGCGCTGACAACGGTGCGTTATCCGGGCAGTGGCAAGAATATTGTTGAAGCGGGGATGGTGGAAGACAACATCCGCATCGAAGGAATGAAGGTTTCTTTCTCCCTCATCTTTGAGAAGCCGACCGACCCGTTCATGAAATCGGTAATAAAAGCTGCCGAGAAAGCTATACAGGTTCATGTAAGCAAGGAAGTGGAAATAGAGGGTAATATCAGCGTGAAGACTCTTCAGGCAGCTCGTCCTGAAGTAGGAAAGTTATTACCCCAAGTGAAAAATATCATAGGTATATCTTCCGGAAAAGGGGGAGTGGGAAAATCTACCGTAGCTGCCAACTTGGCTGTGGCTTTGGCTAAATTAGGTCACAAGGTGGGTTTGCTGGATGCCGATATTTTTGGCCCTTCCATGCCGAAAATGTTTCAGGTGGAGGACGCTCGTCCGTATGCCGAGACTAAAGAAGGCCGCGAGATGATTATTCCTGTAGAAAAGTATGGGGTGAAATTGTTGTCTATCGGCTTTTTTGTCGATCCCGACCAGGCCACCTTGTGGCGGGGAGGAATGGCAAGTAATGCTTTGAAACAGTTGATCGGTGATGCGGATTGGGGTGAACTCGATTATTTTCTGATCGACCTTCCACCGGGAACGAGCGACATACATTTGACTGTGGTGCAGACTTTGGCAATGACAGGTGCTATTGTGGTAAGTACTCCACAGGCTGTAGCATTGGCCGATGCTCGTAAAGGTATTAATATGTTTACGAATGATAAGATAAATGTCCCTATTCTCGGTCTCGTGGAGAACATGGCTTGGTTTACACCCGCTGAGCTTCCGGAGAATAAATATTATATTTTCGGGCGTGAAGGTGCAAAGAGATTGGCGGAGGAAATGAATGTGCCTCTGCTGGGACAGATACCTATCGTGCAGAGTATTTGTGAAAATGGCGATAGAGGAACACCTGCCGCTTTGGACGAAAATACGGTGACGGGGCGTGCTTTCTTATCGTTGGCTGCCGCTGTGGTTCGTCAGGTGGATCGTCGGAATATAGAAATGGCTCCCACGCAGATTGTAGAACTGCATAAATGAAGTAGTACTTGACATTGATCTCAATTGTCGTTTTTAATTACTAAAAGAGATAGGATGGACTCAGCCCTTTTGTCAAAAAGATTTTTGAGCCCCGACTGCGATGGTTTTTCCTCACCGGGGAACTCCTCGGAGATCACCGATGAAGGGGGTGTTCCTCGGTGAGGAAGACCCTCTTCATCACCGAGGAGCAATCCCTTGGTCGGTGAGGTAAAAACTGAACGCTAACAGGTTGGATGTCAGCAGTGTAGACTCTCTGCTTTTTGATGTATTTACATCAATATCAAGGATGGCAATGGAACGGATGTATAAGCGACCCCCGTCATTGTACGATTAAGTATACATTATTTTCCGGTATTACGGTGAAATAATGTTGATATTTTTATAAAGACTTTCTTATATTGAGTATCCAAGAGTTGTCGATTGTTTCTATTCCTTTCCTACTGATAAGTGAAGCCATTGTCTTGCCCATCAGTTTAAAGTCAGTCGACAATGTAGTTATCCCTCCTGCAAGGATTTCTTTTAGAGGAGTATCGTTGTATGAGATGATTCCGAATTCTTTTCCCGGAGTAAATTCTTGCTTTTCCGCTTGTTTTAGCACATCGACCAAATCCCTGTCGTTTACCAGTATAAACAAATCTCCTTCTTTGATTTTTCTATTGACTAGACTGTTAAGATACTTATGGTCGAAATTGTATTCTTTGCAGAACTTCTGTAGTCCGTCATATCGTTCGTAAGGCTCTTTGGCTTCGCTTTGAACCATCAATATGCGGTGATACTTTTTTATATGTTCCAATCCGAATTTGAGGGCTTCATAGGTGTCATTCTCGAAATTTTGTGCTACTGAAGGATACTTGCCTTTCAGTTCCGGGTGATAATGGTCGAGTAGAAATACCTTGCCTGATATGGACTGTAACAACGGGTCTAATCCCTGGAATTTTCCCGGCATTAGGATGTAAGTGGTATACTTGCCATTGGCATCATTGACCAAAGTCTCGAAAACTTTACGGTTGTAATTATGGAAGTATATGTCTACCGTGCTGTTTTTATCAATGTTTTCGATAAATGAGTTATACAGTTCTTCTTTAAACTCATTGAATTCATTGAATAAAAGGAAAATGTTATGTTTTAAAGTAAATCTTGTACTCGTTACGTAATAACCGATACCGGGGGTGGAATCAATGATCCCTCTTGACTTTAGTTCGCTGATCCCGGCAAAGACAGTATCTCTTGAAAGATTATATTTCTTTCGGAATTCATTAATCGATGGAATCCAGTCTCCTTTTTTAAATTTACCTTCATTTATACTTTCTATAACATGGTTGACCACTAATTTATATTTAGATTCGTTAAGCTTCATAGGTTATCCCATTTTTATTTTGAATACAAAGGTAGAGCTTTTATCGACATACTGGTACGAACTGGTCTATGTTTTATAACATAAATAAAAATCAGACCAGTACGTACCAGTATATGAAACTTATGTCTATATTTGCGGCTGTTAAATACAACACGAGAGAAACTACTATACATAATAATATATAAAACAGTAATGCTATGAATCAAAGAATTGACTCACTTAGGGAGTACATTTTAAGTAAGCAACATCATTCATTCAGACGCGGAGCAGAGGAGCTTGGCCTTAGTGAAATGAGCCGGTCTTTTGCGGAAGCAAGTATTGCACCGGAGAAAAGAGCAGCACTTTGTTTGTCTACATTATTAGAGTCAGAAACACCGGTGATCCTGCCGGGCGAAAAGATTGTGGTAACGAGGACTATCAGTGAAATACCGGATATTTATACACCGGAAGAATGGGATGAGATAAAAGCAACACATTATATACACGAACGTGGGACGGTATGCAACATATCTCCCGACTATGAAACTACAATCAGACAAGGTCTGGAAAATCGCAAGAATGAGGTTATGGATCGTCTCAAGGATGAAAATCTTTCCCAAGAGAATGTCCGATTCTTGGAATCTGTTCTTTTATGCATAACCTCACTTCAAAGTTTTATCGGTAAATATGAAAATTATACCCGTTCGATAGGTGAGACGGAAACTGCCGATGTTTTAAAAGCCATACAGACAGACGGTGCAAAATCTTTCAGAGAGGCTTTGCAATTATTGCGCATTCTGCATTTCGCCATTTGGGAGGCCTCCGACTATCACAATACCTTGGGACGTTTTGATCAATACATGTATCCGTATTTCAAAAACGATATCGACAATGGCGTATTGACAAAAGAAGAGGCATTCGATCTGTTGGAAGAGTTTTTCCTGATGTGTAATAAGGATAGTGATTTATATCCCGGCATGCAACAAGGTGATAATGGTCAGAGCATGGTGCTTGGTGGTCGGAATGCTGACGGTGAGTATTTGTTCAATGAACTCTCCGAGATGTGTCTTAAGGCAAGTTATGAATTGGAATTGATCGACCCTAAGATTAATATTCGTGTAGACAAGGATACACCGGATGAGATCTTTGAAAAAGGCTCTCAATTGACCAAAAAGGGGTTAGGCTTTCCGCAATATAGTAATGATGATATAATTATTCCGGGATTATTGAGAAAAGGTTACGATGCGGAAGATGCATACAATTATGTAGTGGCTGCTTGTTGGGAGTTTATTATTCCGAAATATGCCATGGATATTCCAAACATCGATGCGGTCTCTTTGATTGGTTGTGTAAGGAGTTGCTTGGACAAATTGAGTGAATGTCCCGATTATGATTCATTCTACAAACTGGTGGAACAGGAAATACAACACAATGTTGACACGATTTGCAACAAACACAAAAATCTTTATATGATACCTTCTCCCATGATGTCATTATTGATGGCTGGCACTATTGAAAGAGCAACGGATATTTCGTTAGGAGCCAAATACAATAATTATGGACTTCATGGGACGGGGGTCGCTACTGCTGCTGATTCTTTGGCAGCCATTAAGAAGTATTATTTTGAAGAAAAACGCATTGATTATAAAACATATATCGATGCTATAGAAGATGATTTTAAGGGAGAAGCAGAATTGAAGGAACTGCTTCGTAAAGAGAGCCCGAAGATGGGCCAGGATAACGATTATGTAGACTCTATCTGTGTTGCTTTATTAGATTCGTTCGACAATGCGCTGAAAGATAAGGTCAATGAAAGAGGTGGAATTTATCGTGCCGGAACGGGGACAGCTATGTATTACATCTTCCATGCCAACACTTTAGGGGCAACTCCTGATGGACGTACTGCTGAAGAAATGATTCCGGCCAATTATTCCCCCAGTTTATTTATCGATCAGAAAGGGCCGATCTCGGTCATCAAATCTTTCACAAAACCGCATTTGGTGAATGTAATCAATGGTGGCCCCCTTACGCTGGAATTTGACCAGTCGATCTTCCGTAACGAAGAAAGTGTGAAGAAATTGGCATCACTTGTAAAGATGTATATCATTTTTGGAGGGCATCAGTTACAGCTTAACACCGTGAGCAGAGAGAAACTTCTAGATGCCAAGAAGCATCCCGAGAAATATCGGAATCTGATTGTTCGGGTCTGGGGATGGAGTGGATACTTTGTTGAACTGGATGAATGTTATCAAGATCATGTAATTAATCGAATAGAATTTGGACTTTAAAATTTAGAAAAACATGGGAAGCACAGTTAAAGGATTTATGTTTTATGTTGCGTTTGTCGCATCATTAGGTGGATTATTGTTTGGATTTGACACAGCGGTAATTTCGGGTGCGGAAAAGTCGATTCAGCAGATTTATGAGCTGTCGGACTTTACGCATGGATTTACAATTGCCATTGCCTTGATCGGGACGATTGTGGGTGCGCTTGTATGTAGTAAACCGGTTGAGAAATACGGCCGGTTGAAAGCATTGCGCGTTATTGCGTTGATTTATTTTATCTCAGCGTTAGGCAGTGCCGCTATCGTAAACTGGTACTCTTTTATCTTTTTCCGCTTTATTGGTGGCCTTGCCGTTGGAGCTTCTTCGGTGGTAGGGCCTATGTATATCGCGGAGATTTCACCTTCTCATTGGAGGGGACGTTTTGTCGCATTCTTTCAGTTCAACATCGTATTAGGTATTGTTATTGCTTATTTGTCAAACTATCTTATCCATGGTATTCCCAATGACTGGAGATGGATGTTGGGGGTTTTGGCAATCCCGGCTTTGATATTCGGTATCCTTTTGTATACGGTGCCGGAAAGTCCTAGGTGGCTGATGACCCAAGGTAGAGAGAAAGACGCTGGTAAGGTGTTGACCGAAGTGGGAGAGAAGAATGTATCAAAAGAGTTGCAAGAAATCAAAAATTCATTGATTGCTACGGAAGGCAGCGGGGACAAACTTTTTCAAAGAGAGTATTGGAAGCCTATTTTATATGCTTTTCTAATTGCAACTTTCAATCAGTTATCAGGTATCAATGCCATTTTGTATTATGCCCCACGTATATTTGAAATGTCTGGATTGTTCCGGGATTCAGCTATGGTTCAGTCAATTATCATTGGTGTAACGAACCTTGTATTTACTATGATCGGTATGATTCTTATTGATAAAGTAGGTCGCAAAAAGCTGCTATATGTCGGTTCAATAGGAATGACCATTTCTTTGGCTTTGGTGGCACGAGGGTTTTATTTGGAAGTTGTCACCGGCTATTATATGCTGATATGCCTGATGTCCTTCATTGCATTTTTTGCTATTTCCTTGGGTGCCGTAATCTGGGTATTGATTTCCGAAATATTTCCTAATAATATCCGTTCCAAAGGCCAAGTATTCGGTAGCACCACCCATTGGGTATGGTCTGCTTTATTATCTTGGATGTTCCCTGTGTTTATCAGCACCGGAGGAACCTTTATATTCAGCTTCTTTGCTGTTATGATGGCATTGAGTTTCATCTTTGCATGGAAGTTACCTGAAACAAAAAATAAATCACTTGAGCAGATTCAAAAAGAACTACTAACCAAATAAAAACACAATTTATGATTTATCTGAGTAAACGGACTTTAATTTTAGCCTCAACGGCTTTGATGGCTACATTTTCTCAGTCTTATGCACAAAAGACAAATGCTACTATTCAAGTAGATGCCACAATTGTGGAACAAAATGTGACTCCATATTTATATGGTGCATGCATTGAAGATGTTAATCACGAGATTTATGGTGGTCTTTATGATCAGAAAATTTTCGGGGAGAGTTTTGAAGAACCCGTCCCGAACCCTCAATTTGAAGACTTTACTGCCTATGAGGGGAATTGGTCTGTTCGTGATAATAATGTATTTGCAACCTCTCATCCGGGAGCTAAACTGGTTTATGACAAGACAAGTTTTGGCGACGGGTGCATTGAAACTGATGTCAAGTTTAACGGGAATGGTGAGAATGCCGGTTTATTGTTACGTGTATCTCAGCCAGGAAATGGAGCCGATAATTTCTACGGGTATGAAGTTAGCTTAGCCGCTGATGGTAAAAAAATAGTTATTGGTAAGCATAAGAAAAATTATGAGCATATAAAGGACGTTCCGGTGCTATGTAATTCGTCCGAGTGGAATAATCTAAAAGCAATAATGAAGAATCGGAAGATCGATATATATCTGAATGATAAAAAAGTGTTTGCTTTTAATGACGATGATGCTGAGTTGAAGAACGGATATCCTGCATTGAGAGTCTGGAATTCCAATCCGGTATTTCGCAATTTGAAAATCTCGATGGATAACATTTCTCAGGAATTGTCGTTCAAGACTCTACCTTCAAAGCAAATCAGTTACCAGTGGGATGCATATGAAAAAGGAAATATAAAATCAAATTATGCACTTAACACAGCGGATGCTTATAATGGAAATAACTCACAGATTATAGAGTTGTTATCAGGACAAGGAGTGGCAGGTATTGCCAATTCTAGCCTGAACCGTTGGGGAATTGTCGTACGCAAGGGGCAGAAACTTCAGGGACGGCTCTATCTGAAAAGTGGTGATTACAAAGGCGATGTTACAGTAGCTTTGCAAAGTGAAGATGGTAAGACTGAATATTCGAAACAGAAAATAGGTAAGATAACAAATCAATGGAAAAAATATCCTTTTACCTTCACTTCCAATGCTAGCGATAAAAAAGCAAGGTTTGTCATATACATTGATCAACCGGGTAAAATATCTGTGGATCAGGTAACTTTAATGACTACCGGAAAGGATCAGTTCAAAGGATTACCATTTAGGAATGATATCGGTCAGGCTATGGTTGACCAAAAATTGACTTTCCTTCGTTATGGTGGTACTATGATCAATGCCGGAGAGTATCGCTTCAAAAAAATGATTGGTGATCCCGACCAACGTCCGCCTTATAGAGGTCATTGGTATCGTTATTCAACAAATGGATTCGGTATAGAAGATTTCTTAAAATTCTGTGAAGCTGCAGGATTTACAGCTGCTTTTGCCGTAAATATTGAAGAAACTCCTGAAGACATGGCAGATATGGTGGAATATCTAAATGGAGCAGTCACTACTAAGTGGGGGAAAATACGTGCGCAAAATGGTCACCCGGCACCTTATAATGTTAAGTATATCGGAATTGGAAATGAAGAAGTATTATTTAACGGTGATAGAGCTGATGAATACGATCATTATATAGAGCGGTTTAACCTGTTGTATGATGCTATAAAAAGCAAAGATGCTTCCATTAAACTGGTAAATACCGCTTGGTGGCGTCCGGAATCACCTAATGTTGAAAGAGTATTTAAAGCTTTGGACGGTAAAGCTGATTATTGGGACTATCATCCATGGGCGGATGCTGTGACAAGTGGTAAGAGCGTTGAAGCAGAATTGAAACAAATGAAGGATTTATTCCTGAAATGGAATCCTAATACTACAATGAAGTGTGCTATTTTTGAAGAAAATGGAAACACTCATAATATGGAGCGTACTTTGGGGCATGTTACCCTGCAAAATGCTGTTCGTCGTATGGGAGATTTTGTTCTGACATCTTGTGCTGCCAATGCTTTGCAGCCTTACTTACAGAATGATAATGGCTGGGATCAAGGACAAGTATTCTTTACTCCTTCTCAGGTATGGGGTATGCCGCCTTATTATGCTCAACAAATGGCATCAGCAAACCATATGCCACTGTTAGTAAGCACTCGGGTGACAGATCAGAGCGGAAAACTGGATGTTACTGCTACTCGTAGTGAAGATGGGAAGCAAATTGTATTGCATGTTGCTAATATAGGTGATCAACCGATCGCTACAAATTTGGATATAAAAGGGCTTAACAATATAAAGAAAGTGAAATCAATCACACTTTCCGCAGGATTGAAAGACCGGAATACTCCGGAAGAACCTGAGAAAATTATTCCACAAGAGAAGAATATGAAAAACACATCAAATCAGGTTTATGAGATAGCTCCTTATTCTTATACCATATTTGTATATTCCAGCAAATAATATTTAATGCTTCTTACTACGGGTGAGTTTGATACCTGTTAAAAAGAGGTATATGATAATTTTTTTCTTTTTGTTATTTATAGATAATAGGTACGCTAAATTGGTAATAGGTATTACTTTTACTTAAGAAAAAAAGATTGGTTTTCAGGATTATAATAATGTTATTCTAATTCTAATTTATTATGAAATGTAAGAAATTTAGGGTTCTAAAAGATAGAACCCTGCTACTGCTATGTGCTTTATTCATGGCAATTTGTTACAGTTGTACGGAGGAAAGTGCTATCAAAACGGGCGAAGTGATAGCGTATGATCCGTCGAAGCCTGTTGAGATTACAGATTTTACTCCGAAGAAAGGATCTGCCAGTACTCGTTTGTATATTCTTGGCAGTAATTTTGGAACGGATGTATCCCAGATTTCAATAACAATCGGTGGCGAGAAAGCCAAGGTTGTTGGATCGGACGGTGGATCGATTTATTGTATCGTACCACCTCGTTCAAGCGAAGGTACAATTGAACTAACGGTCAGTTCGGGTGATAATAAAACGACTGTAGTTGCCGATGAAAAGTTCCAGTATGAACATAAAACAGTGGTTTCTACCCTGTGTGGTTATGTCAGCCCGACTGGAGAATATGAAGTAAAGGATGGTCCTTTTGATGATTGTGGTTTTGAAGGACCTCAATGGTTTTCATTTGATCCAAAGAACAACAGGCACCTGTATTTGGTAGAATACTATTCAAATGTTCGTTTAATAGACTTGGAGAAAAAGGAAGTTTCCACTGTGATGACAAGAGGTCAAGGACATTGGGATCGTCCTCGCACTATTACTTGGACGCTTGGAGGAGATACCATGATTATTGCCAATGAAAAGGGAGGAGAGCATACAGTTGCTAACTCTATAGCTTATCGTAGGGAATTGTTTAAAAAGCCTTATCCGCTGATGTATACAAATGAAAAATGTACTACGTCTGCTACTCATCCGGTAAACGGTGAGTTGTATTATAATGCATTTCTTACAGGTGATATGTATCGTTATGACTGGAAAACAGGATTATCTGAAAAGCTGTTTACTATTCAGGATCGCGAATGGGAATATAACGTAGTATTCCATCCCACTGGCAACTATGCATATATCATTGTTGTGAACCGTAATTATATCTTGAAAACTGAATATGATTGGGTGAATCATCGCTTGAAGAATCCGACTTTATTCTGTGGTGAGGTAGGACAGTCTGGCTGGGTAGATGGTACCGGTAACAGTGCGCGATTTAATATTCCTCAGCAAGGTACATTTGTGAAGAATGAAGAGTATGCCGGCAGAGAAGATGAATATGATTTTTATGTGGCCGATGTTTTCAATCATTGTATTCGTAAAATTACTCCCGAAGGGAGGGTGACCACGTTTGCCGGTCGCGGAAGTCGGAGTATGAATAACGATGTTTGGGGCTTTATTGATGGAGACTTGCGTGAAGAGGCTCGTTTCCATGAACCCAACGGTATTATATTTGATGAAGTGACAAGAACCTTTTATATCGGTGACTTAAAGAATCATCGAATTCGTATGATTGCAATTGAATAATATTATGCACAAACACGTCTATTATATATGAAAAATTTATTTATTATATTGACAAGTTTATTCTTGTTCTGTTTCTCTTATAATCTGTCTGCGCAGCAGGAAGATGATACGGAAGTTATTGTTGTAAAAGGTATTGTAACCGATGAGATGGGGGAACCTCTGATTGGTGCAAATGTCGTAGTAAAAGATGTACCGGGTTTAGGAGCTATAACGGATATAAACGGTCGTTATAGCATTAAGATGGAGGCGTACCACCGTTTGATTTTCTCTTATATCGGTTATGAGAAAAAAGAGGTGTTGGTTAAAACACAAAAAGTGGTTAATGTCAAGATGAAAGAGGATACTTCCAGTGTGTTGGATGAGGTGGTGATTACTGGTACTGGTAGCCAAAAGAAACTGACAGTAACAGGTGCTGTAACTTCAGTAAATGTGAATGACTTGAAGTCTACCCCTAGCAATAACATAACGAATGCCTTGGCTGGTAATGTGGCCGGTATCATGGCGATGCAAACTACTGGTGAGCCGGGTAAGAATGTTTCTGAATTCTGGATTCGTGGTATTTCGACTTTTGGTGCGAGTAGCAGCGCCTTGGTACTTGTCGATGGTTTCGAGCGCGATTTGACAGATCTCAATATTGAGGACATCGAAACATTTCAGGTATTAAAAGATGCTTCTGAAACTGCCATTTATGGTTCACGTGGTGCTAACGGTGTTGTTTTGATAACCACAAAACGTGGTAAAGTAGGTAAGATTAACATCGATGCCAAAGTAGAAACTACCTATAATACCCGTACCATGACCCCTGAATATGTTGATGGTGTGACGTATGCTAATTTAATGAATGAGGCTCGTGTTACCCGTAATTTGGCACCGATCTTTGCAGATGACGAATTATTCATTCTACAGCATAACCTTGATCCGGATTTGCTTCCGAATGTAGACTGGATGGATTTGCTTTTGAAAGATGGGGCTATGAGTTATCGTGCATCATTAAATATGAATGGTGGTGGTACAAATGCCCGCTATTTTATATCTGCTAGTTATGTGGAAGATCAAGGTATGTATAATACTGATGAGAATCTGAAGAAGGATTACGATACTAATTCGAATGCTAAACGCTGGAATTATCGTATGAATGCCGATGTGGATATAACAAAAACTACTTTATTGAAAGTTGGTATTTCAGGTTCTCTGGAAAAGCAAAATAACCCCGGTCATGGTACGGCAGGTATATGGAATGCGTTGGTAGGACAGACTCCTGTGAGTATTCCGGTAATGTACTCTAATGGTTTGGTTCCCGCTTCAGGTCAAAATGATAAAACCAATCCTTGGGTTGGTGCTACTCAGACAGGTTATGAAGAGACATGGATTAACCGGATGCAATCAAATGTTACGTTGGAACAAAAGTTGGATTTTGTCACAAAAGGGTTGAACTTCATTGGTCGCTTTGGTTTTGATACCTATAATACGAACTGGATAAAGCATCATAAATGGCCCGAACAGTGGAAAGCTGAACGGCATCGTGATGCTAATGGTGAGATTACTTTTACACGTATAGCTCCTGCCGGTGAGATGAGCCAATCTTCTAATGGTTCCGGTGACCGCAGTGAGTTTTTTGAGGCGGAATTGCATTATGACCGTGCTTTTGCCAACCACCATTTGGGAGGTGTGGTAAAATATTCTCAGGATTCTAAGATCAGAACCTATGATATTGGTACCGATTTGAAGAATAGTATCGCTATTCGCCATCAAGGATTGTCAGGGCAGGTGTCTTATAATTGGAACTATCGCTATTTCGCTAATTTTAATTTTGGTTATACAGGTTCTGAGAACTTCGCTACTGGTCATCGTTTTGGTTTCTTCCCTGCTGTATCCGGTGCTTGGAACATTGCAGAAGAGTCATTTATCAAGAATAATGTGAAATGGATCAACATGTTTAAGGTACGTTACTCTTGGGGACGTGCCGGTAATGATATAGGCGGTGATCGTTTCCCCTTCTTATATGATATCTCAACAGTAGATGCCGGTTATAACTGGGGTGATTACAACTTTAGTAAAGAGTATAAAGGCAAACAATATAGTCGGGTTGCTTCTACAGGAGTAACATGGGAAGTTGCAACCAAGCATGACCTTGGTTTAGATTTATCATTGTTCAGAGGAGTTCTATAAATTAAAATATTGTAGTACAGTTGTTTATATGGTTCCAAGAGCGTAAATTTGCAGAAAATAAGAATTTTATAATGAACAAGTTATCCCGATACCGTAAGCTTCGTTATAATCAACTATTTGAGTCAGAGAATCGTGAATTGCGTTTGAATGAAATGGGCAATCCTCTTGAAGTGTTGTCTCAGTATGTTGATTTTGAGATCTTTCGTCCTACTCTTGAATCAGCCCTTTTTACCGGAGAGCGCAAAAGTAATGCCGGTCGTCCGCCGATAGACTGTGTGCTGATGTTCAAGGTCTTGTTTCTTCAGCGTTATTATGGTTTGAGTGACCATCAGATAGAGTATCAGATAGTTGACCGTACGAGTTTCCGCAAGTTTCTTGGTATTGAATGTGTTGACGATGTTCCTGACGAGAAGACGGTGTGGAAGTATCGCGAACTCCTGACAAATACAGGCGTTTATGACAAGCTTTTTTCGGAATTTCATAGTTTCATGGAAAGTAAGGGTCTGCAATTCAATGAGGGTCGCATCATTGATGCCAGTTTTGTTATTGCCCCTCGCCAACGTAACACCCGTGATGAAAATGAGCAGATAAAACAGGGAGCGGGTGATAAGTTGTGGAATGACAATCCCCACAAGAAGTGCCACAAGGATGTAGATGCCCGCTGGACAAAGAAGCGTGATGAGACTTTTTACGGCTACAAGCAGCATACTAAAGTTGAGAAACGCAATAAGATCATACTTTCTTATGATACCACGTCGGCAGAAGTGCATGATTCCAAAGGCTTTGAAGGACTGCTGGATGAAAAAGACGAAGGCAAGGACTTGTATTTGGACGCCGGTTATGTCGGACAAGAGGAGATTGTAAAACAGCATAAGATGAATCCGATAATTTGCGAAAAGGGCTACCGTAACCGTCCGCTTACCAAGGAGCAGAAATCAGACAATAGGAAAAAATCCAAGACACGTTGCCTTGTCGAGCATGTATTCGGGTTTGAGGAACAAACCATGCGTGGACTTGTGGTGCGTACAGTAGGGCTTATTCGTGCTAAAGCCAATGTAGCATTCACCAGTCTTGTGTATAACATCAGTCGTTACACGCAAATAATCAGGCTGAAACCTGAGTTGTTGGGGTGAATTATGCCTGCACATCCAATTTTTACAACAAACACAAGTTAATTATTGTAAAAATCGGGGGGGGGGGTAGAAAATATTCGCTAAATTTGCAAGACTAAAGCTCACAAATTGGGCAGTTAAAGAGTTCTGCTGTCTGATACAAGAGGATAAATTGAATTGATAGAACTCACCTTTAAATAATCGTGTATATGAAAATCATGCGCTATATTTTTATAATAATTCTGTTTTTGAAAGGTCTATGTTGTCCAATGACCTCATCCGCAAGCGAGAGTTGCGACAGCTTGATTCAAATAGCAATCAAAGCATCAATAGAAAAAGATTATCAATATTCTTTAGAATTATTATCCCAAGCCAAGCAATTGGCTATCAATGAAAAATCACCGGAAAAATTATTTCGTATCCTGAAGAATATTGGAATTAATAAGGCAGAGTTATTAGATTATAATGGTGCCTTAAATAATTTTTTTGAGGCTTATAAAATAGCTGTGGACAAACTGGACAAACGCCAAGAGATGAGTATACTGAATAATATTGCAGGACTTTACATGCAAGATAATAAGATGGAGAAAGCGAATGAATATTATATGAAAGTCTACGACACGGTTAAGGGAACTACCGATAGCTTGTTTATTGGTGGGTGTGCTATGAATTTAGTTAGTGTTTCCATGGGATTGAATGATTATGTGCAAGTAGATTATTTCTTGGATATTGCAGAAAATATGCTAAAGAAATATACCCTTGAGTTGACCAAACTACATACCTTGAAAGTGAATTGTTATCTCAACAAAGGGAAAAACAGGCAAGCGTATGATTTGGCACTGGAACTCTATCGGAAAGCGGGTAAACAAATTAGAAATAGTATGTTATGGGTTGATATTCAAATGTCATTGATCAATGCTTGCATGGCGATGGAAGATTATCAGTCTGCTATATTTTATTCATTGGATGCATTAAAAGGAAATCTTAATATAGAAGAACGTAACTTTTTCTATCGTAATCTTTCTGATGCCTATTATGCGATTAGCAGGTATGAAAAGGCTTTTGCTTATAAAGATTCCATGATCTTTGCCGTAGATTCTTTGTGGAATATTACAGGAAAGAAGCAATTTGAGAATAACCGTATTCAATTTGAGTTTTTTAAAAAGGAAAAGGAATTTGAAGAATACAAAACTAAACATAAGACGGAACTGATATTTTGGGGGCTCTCGGTTGTGATAGCAATCATATTGATATGGGCTTTGGTCAACCAGGTTGTCAAGAACAAGCAACAGAAAAAGATCGTAGAACTTGAATTGGATCAGGAAAAGAAAAATCAACAATTGTTACAGAATCAGTTAGATGAAGAGCAAGCAAAGTCATTTCTGGAACGAAGGCAATTTCAACATGAGATAGAGATGAAAGGCAGGGAATTGGTTTCAAACGCTTTGGTTGTCGCCAATAGAAACAGTCTCATTCAAGAAATTTTGGATATACTTTCTGTTTCGGATACGATTAAGAAGTCGAAAGATGTGAAATTAAAAGAAGCGATCCGGAAACTACGGAAACAGTTGGAGGAGAATGAAGAATGGAAACATTTTACGACTTATTTTGAACAAGTAAACGATACTTTTATCAATTCTCTCATAGATAGGCATCCTGAACTGACAGCCAATGAGGTACGTTTTTTGTCTTTGGTCTATATAAATTTGAGTACAAAAGAAATATCTTCATTACTTAACATTACACCTGAATATTGCAAAAAAAAGAAACAACAAATTACCCATAAATTAGGTTTGGATGGGACAAAGTCACTTTATTCTTACTTGATTTCGATTTAATTATATAACATACTGTATACCTGAGTGCTATAGTTGGAATATACCTATTTATGCGTATATACCATCCCCTTTTTATCCCCTTTTAAATTCATTTTTTCTTTTAATATCTTCTATATTTGAGGACAATACTATCGAACTATAATATAATTCACCTCTTTCTTATTAACAATTTAAAGCACTAGGTTTATGAAGAGACTATTACTTTCTAGTATTTTGTTATGCATTGTGTTTGGCATCTATGCTCAAACGACAGTGGAGACCGCACTTCCTTTCGAAGAAGGGACAGTTTCATTTACATTTGAAAGTTCTACGGGTCAAAATACCGTATATTATGTGTATACGGCACCTGCCGAACAAGGGAAATTGCTCACTGTGCAGACAGCTAATGGTTCTGCAACCATTACACTGTCTGAAGATGGAACCTATAGTACTATGATCAGTGGCATTAATAGTGGAAATGTTCGTATATTCCCTATTAAAAAAGGGCAAAAAGTATATCTTGCAGCTGGTGTTTATAATGAAAGTACCGTCAACTTTACAGCGGTTTTGAAAGATGCTGATGTGGAAGGAGGAGCCACTTGTGGGGATGCTATTTCTGCCACGGAGTCGGATTTTTTTGTTCCTTCTTATTATGATAGCAAAACGTATCAGACTAAACCTACATTTCTTTCTTATGCTTGCATAGATTCAGGACTATTGGAAATGACCTTTGGAAGCTATCCTGCATCTTTGGTGGTGCATGAAGGCTGCGAAGGTGCAAGCGAGTCATTAGCCATCACTAATATAGGTAGTAAATATGTAGCTAAATATGCGGTGGAAACAGGCAAGAATTATATAGTTGAAGTGTCATTGTATTCCACCCCTGCTATGGCAAGTTTCAAGCTGACTCATCCTACTGAAGGTACTTCTTGCGATATGCCGTTCATTGGTAAAGAGAATAATAATGTATTGCCCAAAGCAACCGGCAAATATTGGTATCAATATACGGTCGGTAAGAATGGTTTTATGCTCCTTGCATCTGATAATGGCTTGCCCGGAGGGAATATAAGTATATATAAAACTTGTTCCGATTATTCGCCATACGCCAGTATAGATGGATATTTTGCGATCAGGTGCAAAGTTGATGCAGGTGCTACTTATTTGATCTGTATAGAAAGGGCAGACGAAACGGGTTCTGATGAGATGTTCGATATTACAGTTGAAGATCCCAAGATGGGAGATTCGACAGAATCCCCGATAATAATAGAAGCCGGTTCTTACACAGTACCTCAATATGATGGTACCTATTATTATAAGGTAAATGTGCCTGAAGGAGATTCCCGCTTCCTTATTGTTGATGCAAAAGCGGCTAATTTACAGAACAGTAATACGAGTGTGAAGCTGTATACATTGGATAATCTGTACACTCCAATAGCTCAAGGTAAAGATTTTATTAAAAATGAAGTTGCAGGAAATACTTCTTATATGATTGTTTGGAGTTGCAGCGAAGGGCTTAATTCGTATAGTTTTACTATTTCGTATGAAAACATCGCTCAAGGTGATATATGTTCTAACCCTTTGCCTGCAAAGACTGGGCAAAATGACTTGTCAGTAGGGGCTGTGAAATATTGCCAATATAAAACGACTAAAGATGGTTGGCTTCTGATTGATACGGATATTACAGTAGGAGTAAGCTTCCCGAAATCATGTCAGGGATATGGAGATTATGATGCTGTAAAAGTCGGTACAATTACTAAAATGGAAGTTACGACCGGAGTTGATTATCTCATTAAATTCGATAATATCGAAGAAGCTACTCATTTCACTCTTTCTGAGGAAGTTTATAAGGAAGGTGAATCTTGCAGTATGGCAATTCCGGTAGAGGCCGGTGATACTCCACTTCCTGAAAACGTATTGAATCATTGGTATAAATATACGGCTACACAAGATGGTAAGGTTACTGTTACTGCCGACATTCTCTACGAGCAATCTGCTGATTCCCGTAAATCTTCTTCTGTGTTTGTCAAATCGGGAGATTGTTCGGCTTATCCGGTCAATATTACACAAACTAACAGTGATGGAACATGGTTTGAAGGACAATTTGTTGTAGAGAAAGATGATGTGCTGCTTATTAACATAGTAACTTGTTCGGTACAGGCAGATAAGAAGCTTACTCTTGCTATTCGTGACTTGCTGCCCGGTGAAGCTTGTTCTCTTCCGATTGCTTTAACTCCGGGTGAAGTGACATTTCAGGAAGCTACGCGGAGTAATCCGGTATGGTATGCCATTAGTTTGCAACCCGGAGATTTTAAAGTCGCTTCTGCAAATGATTTCACGCTATCATTGTTTAAAGAATGTAATGAAACCACTCCATTGGCTCAATCCAATTATTACTATGATAGTACAGGGGAAAGTAATTCTGAATATAGGCTTGAATATGAAGTTACTGCTGCGGGAACATATGTCTTGAAGCTGGAAATGAGCTATGCAAATACGATAGTAAATGTTTCCGGATCAGCTATTGTGACAGGTTTGGATCCCATATCCGAAGGTAAATATCCAGTTCGGGTAGAAAATAATGCAATTATTGTTAATCCGGGGGATCAATCGGTAAATATAGATATATACGATTTTTCAGGAAAGAAAATTCAATCCCGATGCATATCTTCTTATACATCGTTTATTGTACCGGAAGGTTTTTACATTATTAAGATTGGCAATTACATTCGAAAAGTTATTGTAAGAAACTAATTCGGGTATTCTACAAAAAAGAACAGGAACGGGGAGTATTTGCCCCGTAAACCTGTTCTGATTCCTTATTTTCATAAAAACGATTCTTTAATTCCTAAAAAAACAAAGACATGAGAAAAAACAAGTACTTTTTCATCTTGCTCCTCTGCTTTTTGTTGTGTCAGGCACAAAACGCATTTGCTATCAAGGCCAATCCAAGACCGGTAACTATTGAGCAACCGGATGGAACGATTCTCACCGTTAGACTTTACGGAGATGAGAATTTCCACTATGTGACAACGATAGATGGATATCTGATAAGCCGTGATAGAGACGGATATTTTAAGTATATCGATACCGGAAAAGCCGGAAATCTGAGAACGATCTCCAAACAAATAGTACACAATTTTGATAAAAGAGAGAGTGGTGAAACCCATTTTGTCAATACCCTGACTCCACTCGTAAAATTAAAGGATGCTTTACTCCAATCTCCGAGAGGAAGTAGGAAAGCCCCTGCTCAGATATTGGGTAAAGATATTATAAATCCGGTTTTACGTACAAGAGCGGGTGAAGCTGCAGAAAGCCAGTATTTGGTTATTCTTGTGAATTTTAAAGATAAAGCTTTTAGTTTTGAAAGTACCGATTTTGATAAATGGCTTAATGAAAAGAATTATTCTGTTGATGGTGGTACGGGCAGTGTGAAAGACTACTATCGCGATAACTCTATGGGTAAATTCATTCCGAATTTTTCTGTCGTAGGGCCTTATACGTTGGAACATGAACAAATCTATTATGCCGGTAATGACAAAGAAACGGGTGAAGATGTAAATCCGCGAGGTATGGTTGTGGAGGCTTGTCAGATGGCAAAAGCGGATAATCCGAATATGGATTTTTCAAAATATGACAATGATAAGGACGGTTATATGGATAATGTATATGTGATTTATGCCGGATATAGTGAAGCGAGTACTGGTAACGGTGATGATATGTGGCCGCATAGTTGGACGTTGAGAGACGAAGCTGTCATAATAGACGGGATTACAATTAACAACTATTCTTGTTCTGCGGAATTAGTAGGAGCCAGCGGTACCAAGATGGATGGTATCGGTACTTTTACTCATGAGTTCGGGCATATTCTCGGGTTAAAGGACATGTACGACACCGACGAATACCTGAATGGCTACGGCATTGATCCGGGAGATTATAGTTTGTATGCTTCCGGTAGTTACAATAATGATAGTCGTACACCACCTTGTCTGATGGCATTCGAACGGATGCAGATGGGATGGTGTGAACCCGTTGAATTGAATGCCCCCGAAGATGTGGCATTGTCGTCCATTGCTGATAATGTGGCACGTTATATCAATGCACAACCTGGACGTGCCGAAGGAACCGGGCATGAATGGTTTATACTTGAGAACAGGCAGAATAAGGGATGGGATACCTATTTACCGGCTCACGGATTATTGATTTACCATTATGATTATACGCAGGAAATGGTAGAAAAATATTGGTCGGTCAATGGACCGAATAATAACGCGACTCATCGTTGTATGTATATCAAAGCGGCAGATGGCATCGATGATACAAACACACGTAATGGAGATACTTATCCAGGGCGTTCGGGAAATACGGAATTTACCGATACTTCCGTTCCCAATGCATTGAACTGGAAAGGAGAAAAAACAAATACTCCTATTACCAATATATTGGAAAAGGAAGGCATTGTCTATTTTCAGGTAAAAGGTGGTGTAGAGAATTGGGCTGTTATTCGTACAGAAGTACCGGAAGATATTAGGGATACTTCTGTAAAGGTCACAGCGACATTAAAAAATAAAACGCAGGATATTACGGAAATGGGATTTTGTTGGGCTTTAAAAGAAGAACCCACTATCCAAGGAACTCATCAAAGGGTGGAAGTAGCAGATCAAATAAATTATACTATAACAGGTCTACAACCGGGAAGCATTTATAATGTAAGAGCATATATGCTGCAAGCCGACGGAACGGTGGTGTATGGGGCTGCCATTCCTTTTACTACTGAATGCAAAGTTGCTGTTGCACCTTATATCGGTGATTTTACGTCATGGACTAACGGTGAACCTGATTGTTGGAAGGTCATTGATAATAACGGTGACGGTACTACTTGGATTTTTGATGAAAGTTCCGGTGGCATAGTCTATCAGTTTGATTATTGGAATAATGCAGATGATTGGTTGATATCGACCCGAATGCTGGTACCTGAAAACGGAAGTCTCTATTTTATGCGTGGAGTGACAGAAAGTACTACTTTAGAAAAATTGGATGTATATATCTCTACACATTCCCGTGAATTGAAAGATTTCCATTTACTGAAGCATTTTTCGTTTGCCGATAGGTTTGGCGAAATGGTTCCAGAGGAGATTGATTTGAGTGAATATGTTGGAAAAGAAGTGTACATTGCTTTTGTTTGTCGTTCTGAGAAACTTCAGAATAATCTTTGGTTATGGCAGATTTATTTGACAAGTAGGTTGGGTACTCCTACTATTACTAAATTTGAGAAGGCTGGAGAAGGAACATTAAATGTAGAATGGACATCTGTTTCGGATGCTAAGAAATATTTTCTTGAATTTTCGGAAGTGACGGATGAAGTTTATACCACTTCCGTATTTGTTCCTATCACATATTTTACCCGTTTGGAGGGGCAAGTAGAAGCTAATACAGGTTCGTTGAACTTTACAGGGAGCGGAATCGCTGAGACGAGAAATTTTGCTGATGGCATTACTAACTGTTTGTTTATCATTACTTCTTCCGGTCCTACGGGTACTACCGTTTTCAATGTAGAAGGTACTTTAGACGGTACCACTTGGGAACAGATAGGACCTACTCAAAGAATTTCGGAATTCAATAGTGAAGGGATTGAGATGATATTGACCGACTATATGAAAGGGAAAAAATATCTCAAAGTACGATTCAATTGTCAATATGGAGGTCGAAATATCCGTTTGAAATATCTTACACTTGAATACAATGACGGTAAGGTCTGGAATCAACTCGCTGCGGGCGCAGTGAATGGAACATCCATACCTATCGAAGAGACAACACCTGGTGAATTTACTGCAGGTAAAACTTACGTTGTACAAGTATATGCCGGTGACGGAATGTTGTTTTATGGAGGATCCGATCCTGTTTATTTGACGACGTCAACCGGTATCGAAGATGCTATGCACGAATCGGATGTTCGTTTTACCACAAATGGAAGTGTTATCTATGCTAAGGGTTTGAATGCAGGTGACAGAATTATTTGTACAACTACTTCCGGGCTTATCCTTTATGATGCTGTTGCAAACGGTACTGAACAATCTTTCCCAGTTAATGGATATGAGGGGATTGTTATGATCCGTCTGATCAAACAGGAGGGTAGTAGTACGACCAAGCTCATTATTAAATAATAAAAAGACGAGGACAAGATTATGAAATACATTAAATATTTACTTCCTATAGTAGCTGTTGGCTGTTTTTTAGCTTATGCTGCGAATGAACCGGAGAATTTGAAGATTTTACCTAAACATCCGGCTACGCCTCCGGTTGAACAGGGGGCACCGGCTCCAACACCCATTCAATTGGCAGGAGCAGAGGATGGAATCCCTTATGGGCTTCATACGGTGAGTGTCGATGAGAAGGCGGTGACCATACAGTGGAATAATCCTGAACCGATGGATGGTTATTTTGATGACTTTGAAGGACATTCCGATTTTGTTATAAACTCGCCCGGAAGCATCGGTTGGGATTATCTGGATCAGGATAATGCCAACACTTATACTTGGTCGGCAGCTTCGTTTCCTAATCAAGGGCAGAAGATGGCATTTATTATCATGAATCCTTCACAAACGGCTCCTTCAACAAGTGACTGGCCGAATATTCAACCATTTTCGGGCAAGAAGATGTTAGTTGCATTTTGTGCTACGACTCAAAATAACGATTATATAATTTCGCCTGAATTGAAATTTTCAAAAGATTTTCAGATCAGTTTTCAAGCAAAGACTTATAGTGATAGAGATGGTTTGGAACGTGTCCGTGTGGGTTACTCCACTACAGGTAAGCGTCCGTCGGATTTTACTTATGTGACTAAATTACCTTATGAAGAGGTTCCGGTAGAATGGACACTTATGCAGTATACCATCCCTAAAAATGCTAAATATGTGATGATCAACTGTGTATCCGATGATGCTTTTATGCTTTTGATTGATGACATCTTTATCGGAACAAATAAAATACGTCCGAAGGTCAAGTCGGAAGATAAGCAACTGATTGGGTTCAATATTTATCGAAATGGGGAAAAAGTGAATCAGATGCCGATAGAACAGATTATTTATACGGATAATGTACCTGAATTCGGTGATTATCGGTATGCGGTCAGTTGCGTTTATTCGGATAATAGTGAATCAGAACATTCGGAACTACTTGATGTTAAGGTACCCGATACCCGCTTATTGCCTTTTGAAGATGATTTCAGCAATTGGACATTGGATCCGGATAAGTGGAGTACTCCTGTTGATGAAGAGGGAAATGATAATAATTGGAAAATAGATTATTTTACTTATGGTTTGGTAGATCCAGCGGCTACATATGCCTATTCGCGTCTTCAAAATTATTCTCAGTCACTCATTACACGTGAACTCAGAACGGTTGATCCTGATAATACGTTTTTGCGATTTGAATTGCGGTTACTTAATTATAGGAGTATAGACGGTGATACTCTTTCCGTAGAGTTGTCTGTGGATAATAAAAACTGGAAACGGGTGAAATACTTCTGTAATGAGGAGGGAACTTTCACTTGGCGTGCCGAACAATTTGATTTGAAAGATTATTTAGAAGGACGGGAAATGTTCCGTATACGGTTCAGGGCACATGGTGATGAGGCTTTTTATTTGGATTATTGGTATGTAGATGATATTAAGATTTGGAATCCGCAATGGACTACTGCTCAAATGACAGTCAAGCAATCAGGAGCTACAGTTTCCGGATGTCTGGTGACATTGACTGCCGATCATGGAGCAATTATCCAAGCGATGACGAGTGCCAATGGGGTGATTAATTTCCCAAAAATAGAAAAGGGAAAATACGAAGTCGTTATTTCGAAAGACGGCTATAACGCTTATAAAGAAACATGGGAAGTACAAAATGATACAGATAACAGGTTTACTGCTACATTGACACGTCCCGATTTGAAGGTCGATAATGCAGATCTTTCAGTTGAATTGAAAGCTGAACAAACGACAACTCGTTCGATTACCCTGAAAAATGACGGAGATGGACAAGTTAAATGGAATCTAGCACCTTTATATGAAGCAAATTCAGGTAGTATTGAACACAGATGGGATGTGCAGCATTCTTTTAATGCATCGAGTGACTTACAGTCTTCCATTGCCTTTGACGGTGAGAATTTTTATACCGCTTCTTGGTTTTATTTGGGTAAATATTTTAAGTATGATAAAGAAGGAAACTTTATTGAAGAATTCTCTATTTCGGGTATGTATTATAAATTGTATGACTTGGCATTCGATGGACAATATTTTTATGGAAGTGATGGAACCAATACACTGTTCCAGTTGGATTTGCGCAATAAACGGTTGATAAAAGAAATTGTTATCAGTGATCAAACCGATTTGGAGATTACCCATTGTAGTTATGATTCGCGCAATGATCAGTTCTGGGTAGGAGGATACAATTCAATAGGCCGGGTTGACCGTGAAGGGAACATTAAGGTAAGTTTCCGTAATATATCTACGGAAATGGAAGTCAGCAGTTCCGGATCTGCCTTTGATAATATAACTCCGGGTGGTCCTTATCTTTGGTTTAGTAGCCAAGAGACTTCCGGGCATAATAGTATGGATATGACGCAGATCATACAATATAATATTAATACACGCAAGATTGTTTCCACTCATTCTACAATGGATATTCCCGGTTATAAAGTTGGTAATTATGTTACAGGGCCGAATTACCTGACAGGAATGGAAGCTACGACAAGTTTTAAAGACGGTACGTTGACTTTGCTTGGAGTTTTACAGCAGTCTCCATCACGAATTTTTGCTTATAACCTTTGTGATGTTAATAGCTGGTTGTCTTACACTCCTAAGAGTGGTACATTGGAAGCTGGGGAGGAACAAAAACTGACTGTGGCTATAGATGCTCGTAACGGTGAGGTAGGACAAAGCTATACATCCGATCTTTCGCTATATTCTGTTCCAGATATAGGTATAAAAAAATTGAGTGTAAAATATACTGTTACAGAAGCTTCCGAAACTCCGCGTCCTATTAGACTTTCAGCAACAGGTGAGGGGAATACGGATGTGAAATTGACCTGGGAAAAAGGAAGTACGAATAAACAGCCGGTTGGCTTTTATATATATCGTAATGGAAAGAGAGTGAATGAGTCAGTTATTAATGCTACTGAATATTTGGATAGGAACTTGTTGCATGGAAATTACAAATATACCGTAACGGCTGTTTATGCGAATAATAAAGAGTCCGTACATTCGGATGAAGCGATTGTTACGATCAAATTCGGGGCTCCCTATTATTCACCGACCGGGTTGACTTCCAGTGTGAAGCAAAATCGTCAGGTGTTTCTCTCGTGGCAATTGCCTGATGAAAAAACAAAGACTCCGGTAGATTTGCGATGGGATAGTGGTACAAATGAGGAATCATTCGGAATTGGTGAAGGTGGATACTTTTGGGCAGGAACTTTATGGGAGTATGAAGATTTGATCGCTTATCGGGGAATGTCTCTTGATGAGGTCAGCGTATTTATAAAAGAACGTTGCCTGGCACTTTCTTTGAAGCTGTATAAGGATGATGATTGCATTTTGACACAGCAGATTAAAAGTTCCGATATTCGGTATGGTGAGTACAACATGGTTAAATTGAATGAGCCGGTTCATATAGAAGCGGGATACAGTTATAAAGTAACTTTCTTGGTTATGCATGAAGCTGGTATGCATCCGATAGGCATGGATGCTTCTGCATCGGTTGATGGGAAAGGAAATATTATCTCGATGGATGGGAAAGAATGGTATCCTGCTAACTATGAAGGAATTGATGGCAACTTCAATATTTCAATTCACTTGTCACCTTCCAATGGATCGACTGATTTAATTCCGGCCGGTTATAATGTATACCGTAATGGTGCGAAGATCAATAGTAGTGTTGTGAAGGAAAGAACTTTCTCGGATGAGGTGAGACAGGCTGGCATTTATGCTTATCAGGTATCTACTCTATATGAGAATGGTGGCGAATCCGGTTTAAGTGATATTGCTGAAGCTGAGATTATCGAGATAGGAATGCCGCATGCTCCTTCATTATTGAAAGCGGATGTAGAGTTAAATCGCACGATCCGTTTACGCTGGAATTTTCCGTTGGCTACAGAAAGCTCATTCCCTATTGACCTTACTCGCATACCGGTAACTTGTCAGGAAAACTATCCTGAATTTGTTCATATGTTCCGTGGGCATTTTCCCAGTGAGATGGCTGTTGCTTCTGATGGGGAATATATTTATACATCTTTATTTAAGGCTAAAGGTACTATTAATAAATATTCATTGAACGGAGACTTTATCGAGAGCTTTGATGTTAATAACCAGTTGAATGGGATACGTAATTTGGCTTTTGACGGAACGGACTTTTATGTTTCGGATTGCAATAGTTTCATATATAAAGTGGATATGGAGAACAAGGTTCTTAGTGATACCCTGTCTATTTCCGAAATAGCACGCCACCTTACTTATATACCCGATCTGGATGAAGGACGTGGGGGATTTGAAGTCGGTGATTGGGAAACAGGTATATATGTTAATAAGAAAGGAGCTAAATTGGGTGGTGCAAATGTTTATAAAGGAGCGGCGGGAACAGCCTATTATAATGGAGTCCTTTATGCTTTTGAACAGGGTTATGAGAATCCATATTCCATATGTATGTATGATTATAGGACCGGTACACAGACCGGGCGTATTGATCTGGCGGATTATCTGGAGATCAAACCGGAATTGGGTGCATCTGCCGGAGGAATGAGTGTCATTACGACGAAAGAGGGACTTCATTTGCTGGGACTTGCCTTGCAGGAACCGTCTAATACTCGTTTTATTTTCCTCGATTTGGATGGAGTAAAGGGAGTAGAAGGATATAATATTTACTGTAACGGAGAGAAGTTGAATGATTCTCCGTTGAAATTCCGTTACTTTGAAGAAGTACGTAGTACGGCTGGTGAATATACTTATGAAGTTGAGACAGTTTACATAGATGGTACTACTTCTGCCAAATCCAGACAAGCTACTATCGAGATTATTGAAGCAGGCAATTGTGATGCTCCAATTCAGCTTAAGGTACAGCAGTCTACTTATCCGTACAACGTTATTTTGTCATTTGTCGATCCGGCAATTACGACAGCTTCGATGTATGAAAGTGCTGAATCGGGGACAGTCGGTTCTCCTTTCAGTTCTTCTGGTTGGCAAAATGTAGAGGATACTTGGTTAGTTACAGGGGACGATGCTTATGAAGGTAATAAGGCTTTAACTGCGGACAATAGAAGAACTGCATGGCTGATTTTGCCGGTAAGTGGATTTGATGATAATTTCGTATTCTCATTGGTTGCTCGCAGCAAAGACGATCATCATGGTAATGGAACTTTGCAGATACTAAGTTCTGCACATGGCGATCGGTTGGACGACTTTATTCAAGTTGCCGCTATTACTACTAATGAAGAGTGGAAACAGTTTAGTTATCCATTCTCTGCTGAAACTAAATATATTGTGATTCGGCAGCATGCGGATGCTATTCCTTCCATGATAGATGCGATCAGCTTGAATGAAAATGCCATAGATGCCATTTATGGTTATGACATTTACCGGGATGGAGAAAAGGTAAATGATGAAGCGGTAAGTGGTATTAGTTATACTGATCATAATCTGTTGCCCGGTGAATACACTTATCAGGTGAAGGCTCATTACAGGACTTCTTGCATCAGTGATTTCAGTGACAAAGCAGTTATTGATGTGAAGTATAGTAATAATTGTCAGAAACCGGGACAACTTTCTGGCGAACAGACTCCTGATGGTATTCGGTTGGAGTGGAGTGCGCCTTCTTTGGGCGAAGCTGTACATTTGAAATGGCACAGTGGAACCGCTTATGGCTCAGCTGGTATGCCTAGTGGCGGGAGCTATTTTGCAGGAGTTCAATGGTCAGGTGAAGAGTTGCAAGCTTATGGCCATATGGCACTTTCAGAGGTTGAAGTATATATCAATCAGGTGCCGGATGCTTTGTTTTTACTGGTATATGAGGGGAGCAGTCTTGTTTATCAGCAGTATGTACCGGAGTTGAGACAACGTAGTTTCAATACAATAGTTCTGGATCGTCCTATTCCAGTGAATACGGCTAAATCTTTGAGAGTAGTTGTTTATGTAGAGCATAATGAGATCACCGTACCTTTAGGATATGATGAAGGGCCTGCCAGAATTGGAAAGGGCGATCTTTATTCTTCCGATGGTGTAAGCTGGGAGACTCTAAGTAATAATGATATTAACGGCAACTGGAATATTACAATTGGTCTTCGTGCGTATGCACAGACTCCTGCGCGTATACCGGAATTTATAGACGGAAAAGCATTTGTTCCGAAGGCTGCTACGGGTGAAAGTTTGCAGAGTATTCCTCTGTCTGGGGTAACCACTTCTGTTGTCAACACCTTCGAGGGCTATAATCTTTATTGTAACAGTGAACTTGTGAATGGGGAACCGTTGCATGCCACTTTTTATTTAGATAAGAAAGTTTATGACGGGAAATATCTTGAATATCAAGTAGCTGCTATTTATTCTGCCTGTGGTGAAGTAACTTCCAATACCGTACGTCTGTTATCGACTGGTATTGAAGAATATGCAGTCGAAGGTGAAATACGTTTCCATACTAAAGATTCTTATCTCATCATTGAAGGTGTGCAAGCCAAGATGGAAGTTTGTTTGATTGATACCCACGGTAGGATTGTTTTCTTAGGCATTACCGATGATGAAGAAACTTACCGGATAAACATCGCAGCCATACCGACAGGTATATATTTGGTAAAGGTAGATAGTGTAGTCGGGAAAGTTGTAATAACCAAATAGTAATTTGGGGTAATAGAAACAAGTGTTTGCGTGCAGGAAGCACTTGTTTCTTTTCATTAAAGTAAATAAGAGAGAGGATATGGTGGATAGATTTCTGTTGAATATCTATTTTACTATTGGCTCATTTCCAAAAGAGACATCATGAAAAAGCTCCAATTCTTTTCAAAGAATTGGAGCTTTTTCATGATGAAGTAGTTATACTTAATTTAATTTTATTCGATTACGCATTTGTGGGAAGCGATAGGTTTACCATTCTCTTTCACTTCGTAAATATAGATACCTTTTGAGAGGTTACTTAACGAAACATTACCGGATTGGTTGAGAATTTCACTTTTAACCAATAAGCCTGTAACATTATAAATGTCGAGTTGATAATTGGCGTTATTGTCGAAACTATAAATGAATTCACCATTTGCAACTTTAATGGAATGGTTGCTTTCTGTAGATGAAATTCCTGCTGCGTTATATAAGAAGTTTACAAATATTGTTCTGACTACTTCCAATCCCACTTTAACTGTAATTTTGGTTTTATAGGTTGCAGACTCTCCGTATGTAAAAGCAGCATCTAATTGTACAACTGTTGAAGCATTTGCTCCAAGATCAGTACTTTTAGTAAGGATATCATTTTTCATTTCAGTACACTGATCATCAACACCACACCATGTCAATTTGGATGTATTCAATTTTTCTACTGTTACTGAAATTTTTGTATCCGAATCACCTTGATTTTTAATATATAGTTGGTCTCCTATAGGTTCCAGTGTCTCTTCGTCTTTTAAATTAGTTTCTGCTTTTACGCCCATATCACCTGTCCAATCTTCATATTCTACTGCTTGGAATACAACTGTCGTAGCATCTTCCAAAACTTCATCATTGTTGGTGAATACGATAGATTGTGCATAAGTTGTTGAATATCCTATCAACATAAACAATAAAAGTGTACTGAATTTTTTCATAATCAAATGTTTTTTATTAATAATTGTTGTTTATAATTTCACATGTTGTAGTCTGCATAACTCCGTTATTGTCATAAATAAAAGCTATTATTGACATATTTTCCGGCTTCCATTTGTCATCCAGTTGATATGAATGTGTTACTTCTTTGGACTCGCCTTCATTGATTTGTATATCTTCTCTTCAATGATAAGTTCACGATGACTGTCGACTATTTCCATGAACAACGTGACGGTATTTTCACATCCCGTGAATATTTGCCCTCTATGGTTGGCTTGACAAGTAGTCCGCAGGCTAATGTTGGATCGGTTTTGTCTGAAGGTTTTGATGGAAACTTTGCTTATAGACAAAGAATCGGAAAAGTAGATCTTACCATTCGTGGTAACATTACCTATAGCAAGAATACGATTCTCGAAAAGGATGAGGGCTATAATGTATATGAATATCAAATGAATAAAGGCCACCGTGTTGATCAGAGCAGAGGTTTCATTGCATTGGGCTTATTTAAAGATTATGACGATATCAGAAACAGCCCCAAACAGAACCTTGGAACTTACCAGCCGGGTGACATTAAGTATAAGGATGTCAATGGTGACGGTGTAGTAGATGATAATGACCAGGTGGCGATTGGTGCCACTAGCCGCCCCAACATGATTTATGGTATTGGTGCTTCTGCCAGTTGGAATGGCTTGGATGTTAATATACATTTCCAGGGTGCAGGTAAGTCGACATTCTGCATTGGCGGTAATGGTGTTTATCCTTTTGCTGATGGAGGCTGGGGTAATGTTTTGACTGATGTTGTAAAGTCTTCACGTTGGATTTCTGCCGATATTTCCGGTGATCCTGCTACGGAAGATGTTAATGCGGAGTATCCTCGTTTGACATATGGCTGGAACAACAACAACTACCGTCCTTCTACATACTGGATGCGCAATGGAGCCTATTTACGTCTGAAGACAGTGGAATTAGGATATACTTTGCCTAAAAAAATAGTAAATAAGGCACGTTTAAATAATGTGCGTATTTTCTGTATCGGAACAAACTTACTGACTTTCTCAAGTTTCAAATTGTGGGATCCGGAATTGCAAAGTACCAATGGTGCGGCTTACCCATTATCCAAATCGGTCACTTTGGGATTAACTGTTAATTTATAAATCTGTAGTTATTATGAATAAGAAATATACAATATTGTCTGCTGCTTTATGTTTGGGATTGTCTTTCTCTTCCTGCAGTGATTATTTGAATAATGATAAAAAGTTCAAAGATCGTATAACTTTGGAAAAAGTCTTCACGAACAGAGATTATACACAAGAATGGTTGGCCAATGCCTATCATTATTTGATGGATTATAATGCTGATGTGGCCAGTAAAGAGTGGACACCTTTCTGCTTCTCTGACGATATGTATTTTGGCGACCGCGAGGATCGTTATAAAACATGGAAGAATGTAGAATATGATGAAGGCTTTTACCAGAATTCGTGGGATGAAGCTTACAAAGGTATCCGGCAGGCATCTATATTCCTTCAAAATATAGACATGAATCAGGAGTTCAATCAAGAAGAGCGTGATGACCTGAAAGCGCAGGCTCGTTTCGTGCGTGCTTATTTATATTGGAAATTGTTGCAGAAATACGGCCCGATACCCTTGTTGCCTGAAGAAGGATTGGATTATACGGAAAGTTATGATGCATTATCATTGCCTCGGAACACGTATGACGAATGTGCTGATTATATCTGCAATGAAATGGTGTTGGCTGCTCGCGATTTACCCCTTCAACGTGAATTGCTTTCTATTGCCCGTCCGACTCGTGGAGCCGCATTGGCTGCGCGTGCAAAAGTCTTGCTGTTTGCCGCCAGTCCGTTGATGAATGGTAATACAGATCCTTATGCCGCCCAGATGGTCGATGATAAAGGAAAGCGCTTATTGGCTGCTGAGTATGATGAATCTAAATGGGCGAAGGCTGCTGCGGCTGCCCTTGATGTCATTAAATTGAAGCAATACCGGCTTTATACGGCCAACTATCGTCCTGTGGGGGATGCGCAATATCCTGCTACTGTTGTTCCCCCTTATCATCCGGTATATTCGGAAAGGAATTACCCGGACGGATGGAAGGACATTGATCCGATGGAATCTTATCGCGCAGTGTTCAACGGTGAACTGAATGCAACCGACAATCCAGAATTGATTTTCACACGTGGACAGAATCAGGGATCGGAAAGTGTCGCTACCATGGTGCTTCACCAGCTTCCCCGCTTTGCCAAAGGTTGGAATACGCATGGGATGACGCAAAAGCAGTGCGATGCTTATTACATGAATGATGGCAAGGATTGTCCGGGCAAGGACAAAGAGATTGGCCGCGGTGACGGTTCTGATCGTTTGCCCGGATTTACTACAAAGAAGGATAGTCTTGATAAAAAGTATCTGCCCGTAACCACTTCGGGAGTTTCGTTGCAATATGTCAATCGTGAACCTCGCTTTTACGCTTCAGTTGCTTATAATGGTGTCGTATGGCATCTTGGGAATGCTGAAAAGGAAACGGACACGGAATATACATCTTGGTATTATAGAGGAACCGGTGAAGGACGCACCAACACAATGTTTTGGCTTCGTACCGGAATTGGTGTCATGAAGTTCGTACGTCCTACCGATACGAACGATAAAGACGGAGCCATTGACCCCAAACCGGAACCGGCTATTCGCTATGCTGAAGTATTGTTGATCTATGCTGAAGCTTTGAATGAACTGAACGGAACGTATACCATACCTTCATGGGATGGATCGGAGAATTATACCATTCAGCGAGATGTTAATGCAATGAGAGAAGGCATTCTCCCTGTCCGTCTTCGCGGAGGGGTACCCGATTTCTCTCAGGAAACTTATGATGATGTGAACGAGTTCCGTAAATGCCTGAAGCGCGAACGCCAGATTGAACTGATGGGAGAGGGGCATCGCTATTTCGATTTGCGTCGTTGGAAAGATGCGGCTGTAGAAGAAGCATTACCTATCTATGGATGCAACACTTTGATGACTAAGTCCGAACGTGATATGTTCCATGTACCGGTTCAGGTTCCTTCTCTTCCGACAACTTTTGCCGAAAAGACTTATTTCTGGCCTATCAAGCACGATGAATTGAAACGCAACAGACGTTTGACTCAAAACCCCGGATGGACATACAATGATTAAATATAGAGTAAAGATGAAGACAAAATATATTATTTTAGCTTTTATGGCAGCATTGTTCACTTTCACTTCATGTAATGATGAATGGACGGACGAACAATACGCTCAGTACATCTCTTTTAAAGCTCCTATCAATAACGGAGGTGTATCGCAGATTTTCGTGAAATACAAAGAAGCGGGAAAAGTGACTTATCAATTGCCTGTGATTGTCAGCGGCTCTACTATGCTTTCGAATCCCCTGAACGTTCATATCGGTTTGGATAAGGATACGCTGGATGTTTTGAATGTCGAACGCTTCCATTCCCGCGATGATCTGTTCTACCAACTGCTGAAGCCGGAGAACTATGAGATTCCAGATTATACTGTGAATATTCCTGCCGGTGAATGTGTGGGTTTACTGAACATCGACTTTAAACTTGAGAACCTGGACATGGTAGACAAGTGGGTATTGCCCCTTACCATTTTGGAAGACCCCGATCATACTTACCAGCCCAATATGCGTAAGCACTACCGGAAGGCTTTGTTGTATGTGACTCCGTTCAACGATTATTCGGGGAACTATTCTACCACGACGACAAGTGTTTATTTCCGCGAAGGATCGAGTGACCCGATGGTTGTAAACAATCGTACCGCTTATGTGGTGGACGATAATACCATATTCTTCTATGCCGGTGTAACGGATGAAAAACGAAAAGACAGACGCGCTTTTAAAATATTCGTTAAGTTCAATGAAGACGGTACGCTGACATTGGATCAGGAAGATCCGCAGTTGAATCTGAAAGTCATCGGTACTCCGACTTATGACATCGAAGAGACTACTGACGTTGACCAGCCTTACTTGATTCATCGCTATGTTACATTGAACCTGGAATATGAATATGACGACACGCTGGAAGTTCCCGATTACACTGTAAAATACCGGGCAAAGGGTATCATGACTATGGAGCGTAAGATCAACACTCAGATACCGGATGAAGATCAAGCTATTGAATGGAATTAAAAACATAAGTGAAGATGAAACATGCATTATTTATATTAGCGGTCATTCTGGTATGTGGCTGTACTAAAGAAACACAGTATTCAAAAATGAAAAGAGAAGATTTTCAGACAACAGTAGACGGGAAGTCAACTGATTTATACACCCTGAAAAATAAAAACGGTGTAGAAATAACAGTAACGAATTTCGGAGCGAGGGTCGTTGAAATATGGGCACCCGACAGAAATGGTGATTTTGAAGATATCGTATTGGGACATGACAATGTGGACAAATATATACACTTCAAGGGGGAACGCTTTTTGGGTGCCACGATTGGTCGTTACGGAAATCGCATCGATAAAGGACAATTCGTTTTGGACAGCGTAAGTTACCAGCTTCCGATTAACGATACTCCCAATAGCTTGCACGGGGGGACTAAAGGTTTTGATATGGTCGTATGGGATGTAGATCAGAAAGATCCGCAGAAACTCGAGCTTTCTTATTTGTCGAAAGATGGAGAAGAGGGATATCCGGGTAACCTGAATGTAAAGATGACGTATGAACTGACTGATAATAATGAATTTATCATTACTCATACAGCCACTACCGACAAAAAAACAGTACTGAACCTGACGCATCACTCTTTCTTCAATCTGCATGGCGCAGGCAACGGGACTGTCAACGATCATGAGTTGATGCTCAACGCTGATAAGTTTACGCCAGTCAATGAAGTGCTGATCCCTACCGGTGAACAGCTTGCAGTTGCCGGCACACCGATGGACTTCCAACAACCTACTTTGATCGGTGAACGTGTGAACGAAGATTACGAACAGTTGAAATTCGGACATGGTTATGACCATAACTGGATATTAAAGAGAAAGACGGCTAATGATCTGGAACTTGCCGCTACTGTATATGAGCCTCAGTCCGGTCGTTTGTTGGAAGTCTGGACTACCGAACCGGGGATTCAATTCTACGGAGGTAATTTCTTCGATGGCTCCATGATTGGAAAGGGAGGCAAAAGTTACGAGTACAGAGCTTCTTTAGCCTTAGAAACACAGCACTTCCCGGACAGTCCGAATCATCCGGAGTTCCCTTCAACCGTGCTGATGCCGGGTGAAACCTATCACCACGTATGTGTCTATAAGTTTGCTACTAAATAAGTCTGTTTTCTATCACCGCAATCACATCCCGGTGGGCTAATAGCTTGCTGGGATGACGATTGCATTTTATCGGACTTGTTGTTCATTGAAGTAGCTGTGATTTAAACCGGGCGGATGACGGTACCGGTTTGTTTTCATCGGCAGAAACATTCGTTTCTTCCTGGGAAACTTCTTTTTCGTAGGAGGGAAATGATTTTTCGTAGGAGGAAACATTTGTAAATAGCCGAACAACCTGTATAATCTAATTAAAAACCAATAAGATCCTTTTTGGATCTTAATTATCAATGATCTAATTATTAATATTATGAGAAAGAATTTACTCATGAAAATTGCACCGGCACTTGTTGCCTGTCTGCCTCTTGCGATGTATGCGCAGGAAAGCATCAATGTGAATGCCTTGAAGGTGGAGAATAAAATCTCTCCCTATCTTTATGGTGCAAACATTGAAGATGTGAACCACTCCATTTATGGAGGATTGTATGACCAACGTATCTTCGGAGAAAGTTTTGAAGAACCTGTAACGGGAAGCCCGTTGAAGGATTTCGATTTTTTTGAAGGTGACTGGAGTGTGAGCGAAGATGGGGTTGTTTCTGTGGCACGTCACGGTGGTGCCAAGATGATCAACAATAGCGTTTCTTTGGGTGATTCGTATGTGGAAGTTGAATTGAAGTTCAATACCGAAGGGGGTGAGAATGCCGGTTTGGTGATACATGTTACGAAAGCCGGTAACGGTGCCGATGCTTTCAGAGGATATGAAGTTAGCATTTCACGCGATGGAAAACAACTGATTCTGGGACGGCATGACAATAATTACAGGGAACTTGCCAAAGGAGAGCTTGCTATCAATCCGGACGAATGGAACAAACTGGCTGTTAAAACCGTCGGGGCAACCCTTGAGATCCTGGTAAATGGTACCTCTATCATTACCTGTACGGATGACGATCCTATCATGTCCGGTTATGCCGGCTTGCGTACCTGGCATTCGGATGCCAGCTTCAGAAACATGAAGGTGACTGATGAAAACTCCATCGTTGACTTCGAGGCTTATGGAGGTAACTGGACGGTTGCTGACGGTGTATTGTCCGTTGCTCGTCATGGCGGTGCGAAATTGGTGCATAAAGAGACTTTGGGCGATTCTTCCGTAGAAATGGAGATGAAGTTCACCACAGATGGTGGCGATAGCGCAGGTTTTGCCATTCATGTGACCGATCCCAAGGAAGGTGCAGATAACTTCAATGGTTATGAAGTGGGTATATCCCGTGATGGTAAAAAACTGATCTTCGGTAAACATGAATACAATTGGCAGTCTATTTCCGAGACTCCTATCGATATCGTGCCGACCGAGTGGAACAAACTGAAAGTAAAAACGGTAGGCAAGAAATTTGAGATTTATGTCAATGATGAACTAACGACTTCCTATGAGGATCCTACGGCACTTCTCGAAGGTGGAGTTGGATTCCGTACTTGGAATGCCGATGTTAGTTTCAGAAACCTGAAGATAGAACGTGATGGGGATGTGAAAGAAATCACCTTGCGTGCTGAAAGCAAACAGTCTGATCTTAAACTGATGCAGAACCCGGCTTATTTCAAGATCAGCTCCATGTGGGATGCGATCGTTTCCAAAGATGCGGTTGTCAATTTTGCTCATATCACAGATGATGCTTATAACACGAACTGCTCACAGGAAGTTGACTTCGTATCGGGTACAGGCGTTGCAGGTGTTGCCAACCGCAGTCTTAATAAGTGGGGCATCGCTGTGAAGCAAAACCAAACTTTCAAGGGCTTCCTTTTCCTTAAAGGAGAGGTCAGTGGAAAAGTATACGTTGCACTTCAGAATGTAGATGGCACGAAGGAATATGCCGTACAGGAAATTGACGGAATCACGTCCGACTGGAAGAAATATACCTTCGAGTTGACTTCCAATACCGAAGATGTAAACTCACGTCTGGCTGTGTATATCAAAGAGCCGGGACAGTTCCGCATCGATATGGTGAACATGATGTCTTCTGAAGAAGACCAGTTCCACGGCGCACCTTTCCGCAAAGATATCGCAGAAGCTATGGTCGAACAGAAACTGACCTTCCTACGCTATGCCGGAACGATGATCGAATGTGACGGATACCGCTTCAAGAGCATGATCGGTCCGCGTGAAGATCGTCCCGTATACAACGGTCGTTTCTATGGTTATGCCTCTCATGGGTTTGGTATTGAGGACTTCCTGAACTATTGTGAATTGTCCGGCTTTGAACCAGTATTTGCTGTGAACAGCTTTGAAACAGCCGAAGATATGGCGTTCATGATTAAATACCTGAAAGGGGATGTTTCTACTCCCGAAGGCAAAATGCGTGCAGACAACGGTCATCCCGAACCCTATCATCTGACTTATATCGAAATCGGCAATGAGGAAGTTCTTGGCGGTGACAATGCCGATCAATATATGGACTATGTAAGACGTTTCACTGATATTTATCAGGCAATCCATTCCATTGACCCGACAATTAAGTTTATCAGTTCTGCTTGGTGGCGTCCGGAATCGGAAGATAATATGAGAGACGTATTCGAATGCTTGGATGGAATGGCCGACTATTGGGATTATCATCCTTGGGCTGACAGTGATGAATTGGGCGGACACGTTGAACGCGAAATGAAGCAAATGCAGGAAATGTTCCTGAAATGGAATCCGAACACGACCATGAAGTGTGCTTTGTTCGAAGAAAACGGAAATAGCCATAACATACGTCGTGCCCTGGGTCATGTGACTATTCAGAATGCGGCTCGCAGAATGGGTGATTTCGTATTGGCTACTTGCGCTGCCAATGCATTGCAACCTTACAAGCAAAATGACAATGGTTGGGATCAGGGAACCGTATTCTTTACTCCTTCTCAAGTATGGGGCATGCCGACATATTATGCACAAAAGATGGCTTCCGAAAATCACAAGCCATTGCTGGTTCAGAGTGAAGCACCTGCTTCTTTGGATGTAGTTGCCGCTACGGACGAGAACTGTGATCAAGTTGTACTGTATGTGGTTAACAAGAATGCTGAGGCTGTTGAAGCCAACGTGAATGTTGCCGGAAAGAACGATACGAAACAAGTGCGCACTATTACCTTGTCTGGTCAGTTGAATGATGTCAATACACCGAGCGAGCCGGAAAGAATTGTACCGGTTGCTGAAACGTTGGACGGTGTGGATAACATTAACTATTCATTCAAGCCTTACTCTTATACAATCATGATTTTTGATAATAAGTCAGTAGGTATCTCCGATGTTACAGAAGATAGTTATCTCGTAGTTTCTGCGGACAAACAGATTGTAATAAGATCCGCTGGCAATGAAAATACTCCGTATGAAGTGTTCTCATTGGCAGGAGCCAGCATTGCTAAAGGTAAAGTTGCTGCTTCCGGTGAAGCATCGGTGAACTGTCAGGCAGGCGCTTATTTGGTCGCTTTGCGGACAGTTGATGGTACAAAGGTATATAAGGTTATCGTTCGATAAGCTAATCCTCTTATAATATGCAAGAAGCGCCCTGTTTCTCAACATGGGCGCTTCTTTTTGTTAAAGTATAATAATTAAGAGAGAGCTTAATTATGATGCAAATCTACGAAATGCTCGTAATAGGGCAACTCTCGGTAAGTTAATTAATGCAAACTAATTCATCCGGTCGTGTACTTTCTTGTATTGCTCGATGACATGTTTGCGACTCATTAATATCTGTCTACGATACACGAAGCAGGTCGTCAGGAAGTAGAATCCTGCCTGTAGCCACAACGCTTTGTATTCAAAAGATACCTCACTCAGCGTTCCTCCCATATTATTGATGCGTACGAAACCATTAATGCCGAATGTGGACGGGAAGATATAAGAGAAATATTTCCAAAATGCCGGTATGGAAGCACCTGGCCAAGAGATTCCCGATATGAACAACAGGGGGACGGAAGTGAATACGAACAATAACATGCACGTTTCACGATTTCGGATGGCGATGGAAGCCGTCATGGCAAAAAAGATGCAAGCCGACAGATAGGGAATCAGAAACAAAGCAAGTGTTCCGGGGTGACCGATCTGATTGAGGCTAAAGATGCGTGGGACGACGCATAGCACATATACCGATACCAGTGAATAGACCATGAAATAACTCAGCCCTTTTCCCATAACGATACGTAAGGTCCCGTTGTAATGCCTGTTGATGGGTACCAAATCTTTGAAACGGTTGTTCTCACGGGCAGTTCCGGCCGACAAGCCGATACCCAAGAGAAGCGTCTGTTGGATTAGCAAGATGAGTACTGCCGGGATCAGGAATGCTGCAAAACCGTTTGTCGGATTGAACAAGGCAATATCTTCATATTCTATGGGATAACCGGTAATCTCATCCTGCCGTGCGGTAGTATTACCGGCACGTTCTATTTTGATGTCCCGGTTCATATCCAGGGATACCGCTGTATTTGCAAGCAACATGCTTTTGTAGTAGAGCAGCCCGCTCATGTCACAGTAAATGCTTACCTGTGTCTGTTTACCTTGCGCGATGTCCCGGCTGAATTCGGACGGAATATAGATGATGCCGTATGCCAGGCGGTCTTTCAACATTTGTCTGGCCTCTTCCATATCGGCACAATACGTCACGATGTTGATGTCCGGAGTGGCATCCACTTTGCGCAGATACTCCCGGCTCAAAGAACTATGAGAAGCATCCACTGCAACAGCGGGAACTTCCCTCACCACTTCATTTGTATAAATGAAACCGTAAATGAGCGGATAGACCAGAGGTACCAAGACAAAGAATATCAATACACCTTGGTCGCGGAAAGTCGTACGGAATTCTCTGAGCCAGATATAGAACAAGTCGTTGATGCCTTGTCTTATCTTATCTTTAAATGTTATCTCTTTCATCAGGGCACGTATTTATAATAGATCAATGCTTCTTTCAACCGGTGGACAACCAAGAACGGAAGCACCATGAATATCAGTAATGCCATGTAGTTCGGCCATGAGTAAATCATGCTATAACCATTGAGTGCCTGGTCTACATATATGAGGAAGTAGTGGCGTAACGGGAACAGATTGCTTAACGCTTGCAGAACAGGATGCATAGCCATCACGGGGAAAGAGAATCCTGAAATCGAGAAGGAGATTACTCCCCATAGCGATGCAAAGCTCAACCCCAGGCGAAGCGTGGGCAATGTTCCTATCATGACGATTCCGCAGCATTGTGAGGCCAATACCAGGCAAAGGGTGGCGAACAACATCGGCAGGATGCCGCTGTTGCATGGGAAATGCAGGAAGCCGTACAGATATACATTATAGAATATGCCCATAATGAAAAAGACCACCGTCTGAGGCAATAATTTCCCTGCCAGCGCTATGTAAATGGAATTGTTACTCACGCGCAACCATTCACGGGCCGTGCGGTCTTTGATTTCCGTACCGATGGAGTAAACGGTAACCATGAAGATGAGCAACATCAACACCCCGGGAACCAATGTATTACACAAGTAGACGGAATAGTTCAACCATGGGTTGTTCAACGGATGTGTGTCGATGACGATCGGCTGTAGAAAAGCCATGGCTTGATCTTCCGTAGCTCCTTTGGCATAAAGGGCTGATCTGCTTACGGCTCCTGACGCTAGCTCACTCATCATTTTCATGTCTTTGAAGAGTAATGAGCCGGCAATGAGATAGGAGTTGTTGGTGTAGAATGAAATCTTTGGCTGCCGTTGGCTTTGCGCATCGGCCGACAATCCCTTCGGTATATAGAAAAATCCGTATATCTTGCCCTCTTGCATGGCAATACGTGCATCGTTCACATTTCCGTAGCGAGCTACTACGGCCGTTTGCCCGAAAGCGTCCAGATTGCGTATTAGGTTGCGCGAGATGGCGGATTGGTCCATGTCCACTGCTCCTACGGGTAAGTTGGTTGGCAGTCCCGACCCCATCAGTGTAGTGAAAAACAGGTAGCAAAACAGGGGGGCGATGACCATGCAAAAGAGATAAAGCGGACGGGATACGAGGCGACGGCATTCCCGCTTCATAACCAGCCACAGGGACTTGTATTTCTTTTCTCTTTCCTTCATTTTGCGTACTTATTTTTTTATGATTACCGACATTCCGGGGCGAAGTCCTTCTACTTTTTCCAAAGGACGGGCACGTACTTCGAATGTTTTCAAGTCGAATTGTCCTGTTGTCTTGGTTGCTTTCCAAGCAGCGTAAGTGCCTAAATCTTTCATGTAATCCACCTTCAGCCGGATTGTCTTGTTGTCCAGTGCAGGAACGATGGCATCGAATTCAGCTCCCATTGTCAGATTCTTCAGCAGATCTTCACGCACGTTGAAAGTCACCCACATGTCTTTCAGGATGGCAATGTTCATGATGGGGGCTCCTGTCCCTACCAGTTCACCGACTTTTGGGAAAATCTCGGAGACTTCTCCACCGGCCTGTGCAATGAGGAAAGTTTCCTTCAAGTAGGATTCTACCTCAGCAACCGCGCCTTTGGCTCGGTCCACCAAAGCGGCTGCTGCCAGTTTGTCTTCACGTTCGGCTCCGTTCTTGGCCATGGTATATTGCGCTTTGGCTGCTTTTTCGGTGGCAATGGCTGCATTACGTTGTGCAGTCACTTCATCCAGCTTTTGTGCGGGCATTACTCCTTGGTCGAACAGGTTTTTCACCCTTTTATATGATTTTTCGGCAATCTCAACGGCAGCTTGTGCTTTTTGCCACATTTCGTAGGCAGCTTGTATTTGTTCCTGACGGGCTCCTTTGATTGCTTTTTCGTTCTGTGCCTGTGCGGCAGCCTCAGCAGCCCGTGCTTGTTCCATTTTTGCGGCAATGTCCGGTGCTTCAAGCAATGCTAGCGTATCCCCTTTTTGGACAGTCTGTCCCTCCTTCACGCGGAATTCGAGGATACGTCCCGGTACTTTGCTCGATACGCGATATTCGTCCACTTCGGCTTGTCCCTGAATAATCTCGGGTCCTTTGCGTAGCATGAAGAAACCAACCACTGCAACCAGTGCGATCACTCCCGTCAGGGTGAGAAATGCAAGCAGCATATTGCTGTTCTGTGATTTTTGTGCGCTCATCTTATTTTTATGATTTTATATTGTTATTACGATTATAATTCTTAGTTCTCCCTTCTTCCTTCGCTAAGCGTTCCCAGTGATTTCTTCAGATAGATTTCCGTCAGTTTGACATCGATTTGGGCATCTATCTTTTCCGATTGTGCCGAGAGCCATGCGGTCTGGGCTTCCAATACATTGCTGGTGGCAATGACTCCTTCCTCGAACCCGAGGGTGGCGTAGCGCAGGTTCTCATTCGCTTTCTCTTGGTTCTTTTCTGCCATAGTCAGCTTTTTGGTTGCCTCGTGTACTTTGAAGGCTGCTTGGTTGACTTGCAATTCTATTTTTTCTTTGGCATCCTGCAATTGATATTGGGCGATGCGGGCTTCTGCTTTTGCAGCTTTTACTTTATACATTCCTTCTCCCCAATGCCATATGGGTAATTGTACCATTACTCCCACATTCCACATCCCTTTGAACTTATTTTCGAAGCTGTTGAATACGGAAGGATTGGTCACCATGTAATTTCCCATTAATGCTACGGACGGTAGGTGTTCGGCACGTGTTACGTTCACCTTTTGTTTGTAGATTTGCGTCGCCAGTTCCAAACTATGTATTTCGGGCCGATTGGCATATGCCGTATTTATATCGAACTGCGTGTTCGTCTCTGCTAAAGGAAGGTTCTCCATCTGTTCATCTGCCAGTACAATCGGTGTACCGAGGTCGAGCCCGCATAGCTGGCAAAGCAACATTCGGGAAAGGCTCAGGCCGTCCTCTACTTTGGTCAGCGTCATCTCTGCTTCGTTTACTTTTACTCGTACGGATAGCCCGTCTGCTTTCGTTGCCACTCCTTCTGCTATCATCTTCTCCACATCGCTGTCCAGCTTTTGAAGCAGTTCCAAGTATCCCTCAGCCAATTTCTTTTTATTGACCAGTGAGATAACCTGCCAGTAAGCCTGGTCTGTGCTTAGGATGACTTCCTGCATACCGGAGTGGTGTTGTTGCCGTGCCAGTTCTTCGGCATATCTGGTTATTTTGTTGTAAGCCCGGATTTTGCCTCCCATATACAAAGGTTGGGTCAGGGTGATGGCACCGGCATAGACATTCCTCGTGTCTGTGCGGAAAGCGTCTACCAATGATTCACCCACTCCGTTGAGTGTGGGGACAAGTTCGCCTCCTAGTTGTGAGATGAGCGGAGCCAATTCGGGATGTATCTGTGCTATCACTTGTCCTGCCTGTTGCAGCGGACCGCTGATGCTGTTCCCCAAACCGGATAGCGCCCCTTTTTGTGCATCATTCAGCAATGAAAACTCTTTTTGGTTACGCATGTAGGCACCGGTTGCCGAGATGTTGGGCAGATAGTTGGTGAAGGCAGCTTTACGCTGATAATGCGCTGCATTTATTTTCTCATTGCTGATGAGCAACTCCTTGTTGTTTGCCAAGGCTAATGCACGGCAACTATCTAAGCTGAGAACGTTCTGTGCTTTTGATGAAAACGCAGCACTTAGCAGAATTGTCAGAATGAATACTTTTTTCATTGCATCTTGCGTATTATAAAGGTGATACTTCTTTTTTTACAATCTAAAATAGACTGGCGTTGTTTATGGTGTCTCTTCTGCTTTTTCCTGTCAAGTCGAATCTAGATAATTGCATAAACAACGAAACAAAAGTAGAGGCTTTCAATGAATCTGCAAAATGATTTAAGCTTTTTTTGAGTAAATATTAGACGGGACTTCTTGTTTAGGAGAGAATACCGGGAAAACAGAACTATTTCCTTGGAAAATTTCACTGTCTTTTGCAAAAATACTCATTATTCTCCGGGAGAAGATTTTATTTTGCGCTGATGAGGCTGTCTTTTCTAGCCGGTAGATGGGGGCAGCAGTTGTGCTACAACGGTAATTATCCCGGCTTTGTCCGGGCAAGGCGTTCTGCCGCAACCGTAATGCAATGGCACTGCAAAGGTAATGCAGTGATGCTGCAACAGTAATGCAGTGGCACTGCAAAGGTAATACAGTAATGCTGCAACGGTAATGCAGTGGTGCTGCAAAGATAATACAGTGATGCTGCAAAGATAATACAGTGATGCTGCAACGGTAATGAAACAGCGCTTTAAAGGCAATAAAGCAACATTGTACTAAAAAAGGCCGCTATAAGAAGATTGTAGCGACCTTTCTATGTGATGGTAGGGGGAATCTTGTTTCCTTCAGCTTACTCCATGGTGAACCGTTGCGAACCGATCAGCGTTCCGTCAGCGAAGATGTCTACCCGGTAGTTGCCTGCCGATAGATATTCTTCGACATTCCAATATACGGTGATAGGTTGCTCTTCCCCGTTATATTCTATATACTTCTTGATGGAGTAGGGAAGTGTCCGGTTCTCGTATTCAAATGTGTTGGCGGCATTTTTGGTCAATACCTCGTTGTTCGGCTTATATATGTTAATGTAGAGTGTACGCTCACCGGTTTCTGCCGTGATATTCTTGACGATGGTGAAACCTATGGCGAATTTGACCACGTCTTTTATCTTCTTCGCTTTTTTATCACGCTTGTTCTTCGGCTCTATCCAGATGTTCGTGGCATCCAGTTGTGCAGCCAGCGTTACCTTTTTATTCAGGTTTTTCTTTTCTTCCGACAGGTTGCTTATCTGGCGCGAAGCATCGTTATACTTCTTGGTTACTTCGGCTATTACCTGTTTTTGCTGGTTGGTCAGTTTGTTCAGTGAATCTATCTGGTTGATGTAACCTATCATGATCTTGCGCAACGATGCCAGCTCTTTTTTTAACCGGCGTATTTCGGTGGCATTGCTGCTTTTCACCGTGCGAAGTTCTTCGAGCAATCGTTGTGTCTTTATCTGTTCCTGCTCCAGCAAGACGGACAGTGAGTCGTTGGAAACAGTCAGTTTTAGTTCATCATATTGTTGGGCGAAACGGGTGTATTCATTTTCCAAATCCTCCTTTTCCAAAGCAAACTCTTCGACAAGTTCACGATTGCTTTGCTTCTCGTTGAACAACAGATAGGTGAGCCCGACAAGTGCTATCACCAGTACCGATACGGCGACTATAAGCAGGGTTTTCTTATTCATATTTTATAGTTTAGATGATAATTCGTACTTCAATTCATACCGATCCATCTTTCATGAGGGCGTGTCAAAAGCTGTCGCTTTAGGCGTATGCTCATGAATAATTGCTGCAAAAGTAATCATTTCGGCAGATAGCGCATAGAGGACGCGAAGATTTTTCTCCTGTCGGGGTCGCTTTTTAATCTTCCCGCTTTGTTCGATCCCCCGAAAGGAAGGTTGCCTTTAACTAAAATTATTGCGGAAATATTTCTTTAATAACGATTATCGTTGTACTTTTGTCCACACAAAAGATGAAACTAATTATCAACTTTTAAAAAATAGATATTATGTCAAAAGTAACCGTAGTAGGCGCAGGTAACGTAGGTGCTACATGTGCAAATGTACTCGCTTTCAATGAAGTAGCAGACGAAGTAGTAATGCTTGACGTTAAGGAAGGTGTTTCCGAAGGTAAAGCAATGGATATGATGCAGACAGCTCAACTGTTGGGATTTGACACTACCCTTGTAGGTTGCACCAATGATTATGCTCAGACTGCAAACTCTGACGTTGTTGTTATCACTTCAGGTATTCCTCGCAAACCGGGTATGACTCGCGAAGAACTGATCGGTGTGAATGCCGGTATCGTAAAATCCGTAGCCGAAAACGTTTTGAAATATTCTCCTAACGCAATTATCGTAGTTATCTCTAACCCGATGGATACAATGACTTATTTGTCATTGAAGGCTTTGGGGTTGCCGAAAAACCGTATCATCGGTATGGGTGGTGCTTTGGATAGCTCACGTTTCAAATATTTCTTGTCTCAGGCTTTGGGATGCAACGCTAACGAAGTAGAAGGTATGGTTATCGGTGGTCACGGTGATACGACTATGATTCCTTTGACTCGTTTTGCTACATACAAAGGTCTGCCTGTAAGCAATTTCCTTTCAGAAGAGAAACTGAACGAAGTGGCTGCCGCTACCATGGTAGGTGGTGCTACGTTGACTAAATTGCTGGGTACTTCCGCATGGTATGCACCGGGTGCGGCAGGAGCGTTTGTAGTCGAATCTATCATCCACAACCAAAAGAAGATGATTCCTTGCTCTGTAGCTCTTGAAGGTGAATACGGAGAAAGCGATATCTGCTGTGGAGTTCCTGTGATTTTAGGTAAGAACGGCATCGAAAAGATCGTTGAGCTTCCGTTGAACGAAGAAGAAATGGCTAAGTTCAAAGCAAGTGCTGCTGCTGTTCGCAAGACTAACGCTGCCTTGAAAGAAGTAGGCGCTCTTTAATTTAATCGATAGATAAGTAACGCAGGTGGCGGTTCTCTGAATAAGGGAGCCGCCACTTTTGCATTCAAGGGGGGCGTATTTTCGAAGATATCTTTTTGGGTGGTGATTGAGACGGCATTGTATGGAATAAATGACTATATTTGCGAAAAAACCGGGGTAAATGATGCCGATAAAACTGTTTTTTATAATATTGCTCCTTCTACCGAACATTCCGTTGTGGGCTATGGAAGCAGAAACCGAGGTCAGTTCAGCACAGATATTAATGCAGAAAGGGGAAGCGTGTCTCAAGGATAGTAATTGGATGGAAGCATTGGACTATTTTGAAAAATTGATTCCTCTGTACAAACAACACCCTGAAATTGATCCCGGACTTTTTGCCAAGGGATTCTGTTCTGCCGGGAATATCTGCCAGGTCAAAGAACGGTATATCCAGGCGCTCGATTTTTATATTTTGGGTTTGCAAGCATCCGAAAGAGCGCGGGACGATGGCGTGTATAACCGTTGCTTGGGAAATATCGGTAACATTTATTTGGCCTTTAACGATTATGATACGGCATTGCTCTATTACAACAAAGGATATGATCGTTGTGTGACCGCGAAAGATTTTGATCGGCAGGTTACGTTTCTGACCAACATGATCAGCACCTATTGCTACATGCACCAGCCGGACAAGGCAAAAGAATATTTCCAGAAACTAATGAAGCTTCCCATGAAAGATATGAAAATGCAGACCTTTCATAATCTTTATAATCAAGCCATCATTGCCCAGGCAGAGAAAAACTATGCGGGTGCGGTCTATTTTCATAGGCAGGCGTTGGAGTATGCCGACCGAAATGTTTTGGATAAACGTTTTGTTGTGGCCGCATACAGGGAGTTAAGCAATACCTACCGGGAAAAAGGGGAACTGGCTCAAGCGATCGACTGTTTGAAAAAGGGGGAGGAAGTGGCCGGAAGGTATGGATATACGTTACAGAAGATCGAGTGCTATAAACTGTTGTCGGAACTTTATAGTCTGAAACAGGATAGTAGTTTGGCAAGTCATTACCGCATTCTTTATGTTTCGTTTACCGATTCGGTCAATCAACAGGAATATAATAAGGTGAAGAATAAGCTTGTGAAATATGAGGAACAGCAGAATAGTTCCATTATCGGGAAGTTGAGCGGACAAATAAATATGCAGCGATGGATAATCGTGTTTGTTACTATCTGCTTTTTTATCGTTTTGATTCTGATAATCTTTATTTTCCGCCAAAACAAGAAATTGCAACGAGCCTATCATACCTTATTCAATAGGAACAGTGAACTGATCGATTCGGACGAGATGTACAGGCAGATGCAACAGAAATATCGTATGTTGGCGGAACAGTTTAAGAAATACAGGGAGGACTTTCCGCCTTCGGTTCCCGCGACTCAGGCAAAAGAGGTAGAAGAGGAATCGGTGGACAAAAAACTGCCGCTTGCACTGAGTTCGGAACTTACTGAAAAGTTGCTGGAGGATGTTCTCAAAGTGATGGAAGATGAAACATACATCTTTGATCCTGATTTCGGCTTGAATCAGTTGGCAAAGTTAGTGAATTCGAATACCAAATATGTTTCATGGGTCATTAATGAAACCTACAATAAGAACTTCAGGACTTTCTTGAATGAATACCGCATCCGTGAGGCCAGCAAGCGGTTGTTGAATGCGGAGAAATATGGTAGCTTTACCATTCAGGCTATCGCGGAAGGGATAGGATTCAAATCCGTAGCTAATTTTGTGGTTGCTTTTAAGAAGAATGTCGGCATTACTCCGTCTCTTTACCAGAAAATGGCGCGTAAGGAGATTGCAGATGAAGAAGAGGAAGAGGGGTGAGGCGTTGATGTGAAATCACCCTTACTCTGCTACACTGCATTGAAGTAAGGGTGATTTGAAAGTATCGAGGCTTTTCAAACAGCCTTTTCTTTATCATTCATTCCGGTATTGTGTCCGGGAAGGTATCAATATCTTTCTTTTACATTTTCAGTGGTCCCGTCATCATAAGTCCTCACTACGATATAGATGTTGCCACGTTCCGGCTGTTCTTTTATCAATTTGATTCCCGATACGGTGTAATATTCCTTTTTGATAACGACTTTCCCGTCGGCAGTAGTTTCAATGCCGGTAGGCGTATTCAGCTTGAGATTGATATCTTTATAGAGATCACCGATGGTTGCCGTCAGGATGATCTCTTCGAGCTTGCCGGGTTTTACGCTGATTTTATTTCCATCTATCGTGATTGCTTCGGAACTACTGTTCCAAACTATGCCCTCGGGAGTTCCGACAAAGAAATCTTGTGTCACATTGGACGGAGTATCTTCATCGGTAAGAACGACAACCGCTGCGGATATCTTTGCGAAATCATTGACGCTGCCTTCAAGCATCGGATAGGTGTAATCGTCTCCGTTCAGCCAACCTGTTCCCAGATCCAGTTTCCCCATTTCGGCATTGCTTATCAGAGTGCCGATAGAATCGATTGCCATGGATTGTTCGTTCAGGGCATACACTTCTTCGGCAAGATTGTATTGCCACGTCTTTCCATTCACGTCTCCTACAAAATTACCGGATAATGTATCGAGGCGGGTCACTTCACCCGAATTGTAGCAGTGGTCGAAACAAGTACCGTAAGTGATGACTCCGGTCGTTTGGTTAATGCTGCCGTTGAATGCTTGTCCTACTAAACCGCCTATCTGGCTCTTTCCATCTATTCTGCCGCTATTGTAGCAGTTGACGAAGCTTGCTTTCGACATTCCGGCCAATCCTCCTACCTGACAGGACGTTTTCTCATCATCGCCCGTACTGGAGATCGTCCCCATGTTGGAGCAACCGGTGATCGTAGCCGGATAATTACCCGTTCCGAACAGTCCGCCTGCCGCATTTTTCTGGGCAGTTACCGCTCCGGCGTTCCAACTGTTGCTGATAATGCTGTTGGCTCCTCCGAGATTGGATGAGATACCTCCGATATAGGTAGTGCCTTCTACGCTTCCCGTGTTGTAACAATTCTCTATAGTCATAAAGTTGGTCATGTTGCCGCATATGCCTCCTCCATTGTTGGCCAATGCGGAGATTGTGCCTTCGTTATAACACTGCTTTATCTGAATGCGGGTCTCTTCTTTAGCTGCGCCTGCGAATCCGGTGATGCCTCCTACGTTGGCACATTTTTCGGCTGTGATGTTACCGGTATTATAACAATTGCTGATGATGGATGCGGGGGCTACCACTCCGATGATACCGGCCGTACCGGCTGAACTTCCGGTGGCGTTGGTGGTGATATTACCTGCATTATGGCAATTATCGATGGTACATAATGTGCTACTTGAAGCTCCTATGATTCCGGCTGCATTGTTCGTTGCCGATATATCTGCTGTATTGAAACAGCCGGTCAGACGGATATCTTCTTTTCCCGTTGTCGTACCGATGATGCCTCCGGCCGTGGCTTTGCTTGCGGTGATAGTTCCTTTATTATAGCATTCATAACAGGATACGGCATTCGCTTTGGCTACAATTCCGCCCAAAGTAGTTGTTCCTTCGATGTTACCTTCATTTCCACAGGCTTCGAAAGAAACACCGGCTTCGCTTTCAGCGGCTATACCAGCGGCATATCCGGTCTGCGCGTTGATCTCACCATAATTGATACAGCCGGTCAACTTTCCAGATGTTTTTACGATGGCAGCGATTCCGGTAGCATAATTGCTGGTGGTCGATACGTTAGCCCGGTTGACGCAGTTGTTCAGCGTGCCTGCTACTTCACCTGCCAATCCGCCTACATGCGCTTTGGTGGAAGAGATACTACCTTCACCGATGGTTAAGTCTGAAACCATGCCTTTTGCCCCGATACGGCCAAAAACACCGAGATAACCTTGGGTGTCATCTTTGAAGCTGATATTATTCAGCGACTTCTCATTTCCGTCCATGCTACCTTCGAAAGCGGTAATGCCATCCCCTGCCATCGGGGTGAATGCCTTATCTTTGAAGTCGATGTCGTTGGCAAGACGGATATGTTTACCCTCCATGTTTTGATAAGTCACCGGTATATATTCCGCCAGTGCATTCCAGTCCTCGGCACTCTTTATGAGGTAAGGAGCTTCAGCCGTACCCATTCCTTCTAATGGAACAGCCGGAAGTTTGGTCAGGATAATGGCCTTGGTCAAATGGGCTGAAGTGGCGATCAGAGTGTCGTAAGTTACTTTCTCAACCGATTCGGGTACTTTTACCGTCGATCCGTCAAGCGTAAAGGCACTCCCTTGTTTCAATGACCAACTAAAGCCTTCCGGAGCATGTAAAGTGATGTCCGATTGCAGATTGCCTGCATTCTCGCCCGTTGCGATTTGTACGATGATTTGTGAAGCGTCTCGAGCTTTCTCCTCGTTGGCGAATAGTTTCAGTATCGGGTAGCGGTTTTCGTTCATTTCCCAGATTTCAGCCGGGAAGTTGCTAAGTTCGCCTTTTGTCAGGATGGAAGTTGCTACACTGTTGATCCCTTCAAAACGGGTGTTGTTTGAGCCGCCATAGGGGAGCAATTGTCCGTCATAATAATTATTGTCGAGTACGTACTGGCAGGATGCACTGAATTCTCCGCTGAATGCTCCGCGGGAAGCTACGTCCTCCGTAATGATTGTACCGTAATTGATGTTATTGGCTATCGTTACATCTCCGTTCGAACCGGACATGCTGACATAACCGCAGATACCTCCTACACGCTTCTCGGCTTGTATTGTCCCGGTGTTTACGTTATTCTGGAGGGCAATTTTGCCATAAGCATTCATTGTTCCGACAATGCCACCGGCTACGGTACGTGCAGCGGTCGGCATGAAAGCCGATAGTTTTTCTACGATAATGGTTCCGTCATTCTGGCAATTTTCTACAGTTCCGGCATTGGTTCCTATGATACCGGCTGCGCAATTATAACCGGCTCTGATGGTTCCGGCATTATAACAGTTGCGGACGGTTCCTTCACCCAATTGGGAATTTGTGCCGCAAATCGCACCGATAGTTCCGCTATAAGCTGTTATGTCGGCATAGTTCTTACAGTTTTCTATCAATCCTCCGTAGTTTGAACCGACGAAAGCACCTGATAGTGCCCAGTATTCAAATGTGCAATCGCTGGCTATGTTCAGATTGCTGAGTGACCCTCCATTTCCGAGCCGTCCGATAAATCCGAGGAATGGATTACTGTTAGAATTATCCGGTACACCCCAGCCGTCTTCCGAATCTTCCGGAGTTGTTTTCCATATTACCCCTGTTAGTTTCATCCGGTGGAGAGTGAATCCGCCTCCGTCAAAATGCCCGTAGAACTGGTGGTTGGAATCTTTTGGATCGACGTTGATGCCTTTGAATGCTTCATCGTATTCGAGATCGATGTCATTGGTCATCTTGAAATAAGTATCCCGGTAAGCCTGTTTCACTTCCGGGCTGGTGAGTTCGGACAGTTTTATCAGGTCGGCTTTGGTTTTGATGAGGAATGGGTTTGCTTTGGTTCCTTCTCCTTCAAAATCGCTAGTAGAAGTAATGGTAAGGATATACGATCTTGTATATTTGCCATTGGCTATAAATAAGGTGTCTTTTCCGTTTCCGGTGAGGTGGACGGTTGTTGCGTCTTGTAAGGATGCAGCATGCCCTTTGCTGTACAACTGGCCCTGTCCGTTTCCAGCGTCCAGATAGAATCCAGCGGTGCTTTCACCACCTAATTTCAAGGTGAAGTCTTTGGTCACTTTATATACATTGTCAGGAGTGGTTTCATCCAATAAGATGGCCGATACGCTCAAGTCTGCAATGGCACCTGTTTCCAGGCCTTTCAAACGTGGGTAGAAGCCTTCGGCAAATATCCATGCACTTTCAGGGAATCCTTCGGGACCTGAGGCGGAAGTTAGTTGCCGGGTGAGCATACCATATTTCTGGGAACCGAAATCGATCATTTGTTTGTCATAATATACATTCTCGATCACGGGTGCTGCCGTTTGCTGTATAGCTCCGATCGTTTCACGTGTCTCTGTTTCGGGTTTGTATCCGGCGGTTTCTGCTACTACCGTGCCAACTGTATAGCAATTGCGGATGGTGGAGTGCGCTACGAGTTCCCCGGTCATGATGTTTCGGTTGTCATTGATGCCTCCGGTGATACCACCTACCGCTTTGCCAGCTGGTTGGCTGACATATCCGCTGTTGTAACAATTGGTTATGTTTCCGATCAGATAACCGGTAATACCTCCCGTGGAACCTTGCAACCCGATACCTGCTACTGTGCCTACATTATAACATTGACTGATGTTTCCTTTGTAACAATCGCCCACGATGCCACCTAAGTATAGTGTACCTCCAACGACGGTCGCTGTCCCAGCGAAGTAGCAGTTGGTTACTGAAGCTTGTTCCAGGTACAGGGCGCCAACGAGACCTCCGCAGGATTCGATGCTGGCGGAGTTGGAGGCGGCTATAACTGTGGCATCGGAGAAGGAATTACTGAGTTCACCGTCTATCTGTCCGGCGATTCCTCCTACACAACCTTCCAAACCGATAACCGTTCCTGAGAAGTTACAATTACTTATATTAGTGGCTCTGCCGGCAATACCTCCTGTTACCGACTGGGCTTGATTCTGTACGGTACCCGATACCTGACAGTTTTGGATACTGCCCAGACACCAGCCGGCAATGCTCCCCGTCCATTTAACATAGGATTTGATATCGGCTTTTTCTAATCTGAGATTCTTGATGATACCTGCTGTATCTACACGACCGAACAGGCCGGCTATGCCGCTGTTAATCGACTGATTCAATCCGGTGATCGTCTTTCCGTCTCCGTCAAAGGTTCCGGCAAAGCATTGCGACCAAGCATTTCCGATAGGGTCGAGTCTGAAATCCTCCAAATCGATGTCGTTGGCCAGTTTGAAATATTTACCCAGATAAGATTTAGTGTGTTTATTAGCACTGCCATAAATCAGTTCTTTATCATTATTTACTCTGTAGGCAAGCAATACGAGTTCATCTTTACCTTTGATCAAATAAGGGTTACTTTCGGTACCTTCCCCTTCGAATGTGTCGACCGGCAATTTGGGATATTTGATGGTGATGTCGGTGGTAATTTTACCATTGATGTGATTGCCGATGTAATATTTCTCTGATTGGATCGTCCAGGGACCCCAGTTTAAGGTGTGATCGTCTCCATTTCCGTAGATGAAGACACCGGTGGTTCCGGCATTCCAATCAACGGCATAGGTATAATAATCTTCGTTGGAATTGTTTCTGAAAGCCAGTTGTGAAGCTATTGAGAAGGACTGGTCTTCATTAAGTATGACTTCGATAGACTTACCGTGGTCGGCAAAATTTAGTACAGACAGCAAGTTGTCTGATTTCTGTGTCAGCAATACCGGGTATTCAATGTGGCTGTTGTCACGTTCATCGCAGCTCATGGTGGCATTCCCTCTGATCAAGGTGCAATCGTGGTATACACCGAAAATTCCGTTTGCATTTTCTCCTGCGGTCACAAATATTCCCCAAGAGTCTGTAAATTCGATTCCGTCTTTTGAGATTGTTCCCATGATGTCTTTCGTTTTACTTCCCTGAATCTGCTTTTCGACAACGGTAACCCAGCGGATGTCACAATCGCCATAAGTCTTATGGGTAAATGCTTTCTGGTAAGGGATAGCTATCGTATTTTGCGAGAAGTCGACTTTGGCCTTCAAATCGACACCTGTGTCCCAGAAGTTCTTGAGCAGGATGGTGTTGTCATCAACTTTAGTTATGGTGACTGAGTTGCCTGCATCGGGTAGTTGGTTGGGCACTAAGGAAGGATATTGCGCAATCCAAGCTCCTAACAGGTCGTTCATTGTTAATGTTCCCTGTTCGATGGTTTTGGCAGAGTGCCTGTCAGCTTTTTCTATTTGAGAGGTAGGTCTCAAGTCGTTCGTTCTGATAGGCACCAACCTTTTTATAGAAGGCAGTTCAGGAGTTGCGATACTCTTTGCCACCGTTTGACTTTGGGCTGCCACATAAGTTGGAAACAGCATGCATACCCATAAAAGTAGTTTCCACATAGTAGTACTTTGTTTCATATAACGATTGGTGAGGTCAGATTGGTCAATACCCAGTAAGATTCCCAATGAACGGCAGCAGACCTCTTTATCTGTCGTATTGAAAATCTTTCAATATTAATTAGTTCTTTATATGTCCGCAAAGCTATTTAATAGATAACTTTCCGACTTATTTTGCCTTGTTGCAGGATATAAAGTCCCTTTTGTGGAAGATCGAATTCTGATAGTCCGTTTATGGGCTTCCGGCTGTCGATCAATGTTCCGTTACTTGTAAAGAGCTTCACGATGGGTTCGTTGCTATTTGTATTGATGCGGCTTATGACGGTAAGATGTCTTCCGTTCAAGGTGACTTGTAGTCTCTCCTCTGTATTATCTTCAGTATAGATGATCGATTGAGGTGGATTATCACTTTTGTATTTTAAAGTAAAGTCGTCTATGTAATTCATATCATCCACGGAAGAACTTCCGGCTGTCATATTTATCTTGTAGACCGTAGGTTGTCCGCTTTGGATATTGAAAAGTACATTTTGGCTCTCCCCCGAGGCTATATTCATTAATACTGAGCCCGATGAGCTTGTTGCCGGGACCCATGACACACCGTTGTTTGTGGAGTAATAAAGTCTCAGGGTAGTGGTCACGTTTGTCGGATTCCATACTTGGAAGGATACGGAATGAATGTTGTTTTCTGCGGGAGTGGTAGTTTTGATTTCTCCTCCTTTATATATGCCGATTGATTTTGTTCCGTTAGCTTTATCTGTTCCGGGAGCTTGTACCAATGCTTTCGAGAAATCCCATTTACTGAATTTACCTTGTATATTTCGGGCATTTCCGCTTGTAACATCCATCTCTTCAAAGTCTTCGGTCAAGGTTTGGAGCATGTCTGTTTGCGTCTTGAACTGTATAACTCCTTCGCTTGATTCGCTGATATCCGTAAGGATGACTTCTGTTTGTAGCCCGCTCCAGGACGAAATGGAAGGTGAACTTTGGTTTGTCAGTGAAGTAACATTCCCGGTTCCCGGGAAAGGGTCTCCTCCTGTATTGATGACATAATTTCCTTGGACGGCTTTCTGTGCCCTCAACATTTCATAATACATATGTTTAGGGTCGATATTGATTTTGTTCGATGTCCAAGCATCTATATTGGTGGAATCTACCCGGAATACTAACATCCCATGCCCTGGTAGATACTCGTCCCATCTGCTTTGTTGCCGGTTTTCCAAAAGGAAGAACTCTTCCTTGATGGGCGTATTAATGCGAAATCCTTCATTCGAACTATTCAAGGCGGTCAATGTATACGTACCTTTTTCGTTTATAATACGGGGAGTTGCCCATCCCAGTGCATACCGTTCATACAGTGAATAGCCACAGGGAGTTTTGCTTTTATTGAAATAGCTGCCCGATGCCATGACCGACCAGGTATTGGGGTGTTCGCTTTCACCTCCCGAACTGCTATAGTCGGTATCGTAATAGTCTTTTAATCCCAACACATGGCTGAACTCGTGGACTATTGTACCTATTCCGTCTTGCACATGCGACCCTTCAAGGCCGTTTAGTTCGACCGAACAGGCATATCTGCCGAAAGTGACGTTATCTAATGTGAAGTTGGATGGCAGTGATGAGGCATGAGGCCATAAATAATTCGTATTGTTTCCTGCGAAGTTCGAGCCTGCTCCGGCAAAAATGAAGTAGATCATATCAACCTGATTGTCCCCGTTTAAGTCGTAGTCTTTATAATTCACCAATTCATCGGCTGCTATGCAGGCTGCTTGAGCAAGTTGATGGGCATTTTCCGTTTGCCGGGCATCCGTCTGTCTATAGTTGATGCCTACCGGACCTACTACATTGAAAGTGGGGCTGAACTTTCCCATGGAGTTATCGTAGAAGTAATCGTTGACACTACCGGTGCTTCCGTTGTCAGTGTAGTTTCTTTGATTCACCATAGCCGTAAATCTGTCTTTTGCATCTTCATGCTCAAACTTTCTGTCCGAGAATTCGACTAATATGATTAGCCCTTTGAATTTGCTGTAATCGAAGTCGACATCTTTTTGTAACAGCCCGTTCCGTGTATAGGCCTTATTCGCTGCTTCTTTTGAAATATGGGTGAAAGGTGGATGTATGTATTTACTTATCCCATTCAGGAAGCTCTTTTCCGTTGGCGAACGTTGAAGTTCGTCTCTGGCTGTGTAGTTTGAAGGTATCAGAGATCCGTTCCCTTCTTGTGCATATACATAAAAGCCCTTCTTGTTTTTTATGACTGTATATCCGTCTTCCGTTGTGACGTAGTTCATAAATTCATCTCCATGCTGACGTAAAGTGATGCTACTTCCATCCGGTTGTGTGATGGTGACGGGATACGGATAAGCTGGTATTGCCCCTATTGATTGGTGGCTGCTTAAAAAGACAACTGATAGAATAAAGATCTTGAGATAGCTTTTCATTGTGGAACTGATTAGTTGTTAATCCGAAAGCAAATGTAGCGGATACCTGCAATATTTGAAAATGGAAAATCAACCGATTCTTGAATAAGGTGTTGTTTTTGAAAGTAAAATGCTGTTTTATATCCTGAATTAATGGTTATATTTGCAGAAAACAGATTAAAAAGATGTCAGTGAAACTATTTCTTATACTTTTAGCTCTTTCATTGAATGTACAAATTTGGGGAATGGGAGTCGATGCAGATATAAGTCCCGCCCAAGTATGGTTCCAAAAAGGAGAAGCCTGTTACCGTGATAGTAACTGGATTGAGGCATTGGATAATTATAGTAAGCTGGTTCCTATTTATAAAAAAGAGCCTTTAAACGATCCGAATCTTTTTGCCCGAGGATTCAGTTCGGCAGGGAATATTTGCCAGATTGAAGAGCAGTATATTCAGGCGCTTGATTATTATATACTCGGCTTGGAGGCTTCCGAAAGGGCGAAGAATGAAGCTTTGTATGACCGTTGCTTGGGAAATATTGGCAATATTTACATGCTCTTCAAAGATTATGAGACAGCATTGCTCTATTACGACAAAGGATATAATCGTTGTGTGGCTAACAATGATTTTGATATGCAAGTGAAATTTCTCACCAATATGATCAGTACCTATTGTTATATGTTACAGCCGGACAAGGCGAAAGAGTGTCATCAGAAGCTTATCAAACTCCCTGTTAAGGATATAGAGATGCATACATTTTATAATTTGATCAATCAAGCACTTATTGCACAGACAGAGGAAAACTATTCCGGAGCGATTTATTTTCATAAGCAAGCCTTGGAGTATGCCTGTCAGCGAGTCTTGGATGAGCGTTTCGTGGCTGCCGAATATAGGGAACTGAGTAATGTATATAGGGAAAAGGGGGAAATCATGCTGGCAATAGAGTGTCTGAGGAAAAGCGAGGAGATTGCCGCACGAAAAGGATATACCATGCAAATGGCGGAATGTTATAAATTGTTGTCCCAATTATATGGGTTAAATTCGGATAGTGTTTTGGCGAACCATTATCAGGCTTTATATATTTCTTTTTCTGATTCCATCAATCAAAGGGAGTATAATAAGGTAAAGAACAAATTGGTGCGATATGAAGAACAACAAAATAATACATATATCGGTAAGTTGAGCGATCGGATAAATCTTCAGCGTTGGATTATTATTGTCGTATCTGTCTGCTTTTGTATTGTTTTGGTATTGATCTTCTTCATTGTTCGGCAGAATAAAATGCTGCAACGTGCATATCATACTCTCTTTAACCGGAATAGTGAATTGATCGACTCGGATGAGAAGTACAAGCAGATGCAAAAGAAATATCTGTCGGTAGTGGAACTGCTGAAAAAGTGCCGGCAAGTGGAAGAAGCGAGAGAAAGTAAGGAGGTACACGCGATGGATACCAAAGAGATGGAGAACATGGGTGATAAGAAATTGTCTCCTGCATTGAGTACTGAACATACTGAAAAGTTATTAGAAGATATTCTTAAGGTGATGGAGGATGGTACCTATGTATTCAATCCGGATTTTAGCTTGAATCAGTTGGCAAAACTTGTTAATTCAAATACGAAGTATGTTTCATGGGTAATTAATGATACGTACAATAAGAATTTCAGAACTTTTATAAATGAATACCGCATTCGTGAAGCTAGTAAGAGACTTCTGAATACGGAAAAATATGGAAGCCTTACTATTCAAGCTATTGCCGAGGATGTTGGCTTCAAGTCTGTAACCAATTTTGTGGTATCCTTTAAAAGGAATGTTGGGATCACTCCGTCTCTTTATCAGAAAATGGCTCGTAAGGAAGTAATTATTGAAGAAGAGGAGGAAGGATGATTGGCTTTGTTTTTATATTTGGGAGATAATATCGTTTGGGTGTGTAAAGTAAACTGGGGCATGTTCTGTTTTTCAGACTCATCGGTCGGGGAACGTCTAGCTTCAAGGGGTGTAGCACTCTCGACGAGCGTAAAGTTACAACAAATTAAATCTATTTTCAAACTTTATCGCCAGTTGTTGCGCAATAGATCCCCAATTGGCTAATGGCATGGTTCATTTCTTTCGTCGGTTGTGATAAGCTAGGTAAACAAGCTTTTCAAGTGTGGTGTCGTTAGGGAATACCCCTTGTTTTGGTTACTTTCCGTATTTGGCAGTGATAATCTTCAACCGTATTTATGGTATAAATCATGCGGTGTATATCCGGTGTAAGCTGGAAATATTTAGTAAACCTCTCCTAGTTATCTTGTCATGATTTGATAACGATTGGGCATTTTTCGCCTCATTTCTCATCCGGATTAAGCCGTTCTGTTTTTGCTGCATCCTTATTGCCAGCCTCATAGCCCCGTTTCAATTCTTTGAGAAACTCCTTCTGGTGTTTACTGCCAACGTATTTGATTGAGTGGTGTATCTGATGGGCTATGCAAAGATGTACTATGGTATCAGGGATACGCTTTGAATGGCATCAGGGAAGCCTTTTAAACTATTATCGACATAAGCAATAAAGGTATCTTGAACACTAGGCCCTGTAGGTCTGTAAGTACGTTTAACCAAAAGTTTGTGTCTTTCCCCTGTTTTTTTATGTTCTTGTGCCTTTCCCCCTTCTTTCTTCCTTTCCCTTCCTTTTTTTCTCGGTCCTCCTCCGTCGCGGTTCCCGCGCGTCCTCTTGCCCCCCCCCTTATGATATAATCCCCCCTTGTAATATAATAATGTGTCCCCCTTTCCTTTCGCTTTCTTCCCCCTTCCTTTCATCGCCCTGTTTCCCAGCCCCTTGCGAAAAAGTTTTTCATTTTGTGTAAAAAAGTTCCCTTTATGTTTTGGAGTTGTCCTCCCTTTCCCTATCTTTGCACCCGCTTTCGAGAGGTAAAGCGTTCGTTTCTTGACATCCTTGCAGTGGGCGGCCCCCGGTTTTTTCCTTCTTTCTTTTTCCTCCCTTTCGCAGAGAGAGGCGGTTGGGGAAGGGGAAAGCAAAAAAACCTTAAAGGATTTGGTGGTTTCGAACAAAACCCCTACCTTTGCATCCGCTTTCTGAAACGAGGCCTCCGGGCCGTCAGGAGACAGTTAGTTCTTTGAAATATTGATAAACAATACAAGTAGTACATCCCGGCCCCCGCCCTTTTGGGCGGTGGGCCGGGTCCAAGATAAAGAACCGTCATTTCCGGCCCGGGCCGTTTTTTTTCGGCCCGGTTCCGGTGGTTTTCTTGATAAATCGCGGCATCCATGACAGAGCAAGAACGGCCCGGGGCTTATGCCCCGGGTCTCGACAATACTTTTACAATGAAGAGTTTGATCCTGGCTCAGGATGAACGCTAGCTACAGGCTTAACACATGCAAGTCGAGGGGCAGCATTTCCCAGCAATGGGAAGATGGCGACCGGCGCACGGGTGAGTAACACGTATCCAACCTGCCGGCGGCCCGGGGATAGCCTTTCGAAAGAAAGATTAATACCCGATGGCGCCCGGGGGCCGCATGGCCCCCGGGCTAAAGAATTTCGGCCGCCGATGGGGATGCGTTCCATTAGGTTGTTGGCGGGGTCACGGCCCACCAAGCCTTCGATGGATAGGGGTTCTGAGAGGAAGGTCCCCCACATTGGAACTGAGACACGGTCCAAACTCCTACGGGAGGCAGCAGTGAGGAATATTGGTCAATGGGCGGGAGCCTGAACCAGCCAAGTAGCGTGGAGGACGAAGGCTCTATGGGTCGTAAACTCCTTTTTTGCGGGAATAAAGTTCGCCACGTGTGGCGTTTTGCATGTACCGCACGAATAAGGATCGGCTAACTCCGTGCCAGCAGCCGCGGTAATACGGAGGATCCGAGCGTTATCCGGATTTATTGGGTTTAAAGGGAGCGTAGGTGGGCTCGTAAGTCAGTTGTGAAAGTTCGCGGCTCAACCGCGGAATTGCAGTTGATACTGCGGGCCTTGAGTGCAGCAGAGGTGGGCGGAATTCGTGGTGTAGCGGTGAAATGCTTAGATATCACGAGGAACTCCGATTGCGAAGGCAGCTCGCTGGACTGTTACTGACACTGATGCTCGAAAGTGTGGGTATCAAACAGGATTAGATACCCTGGTAGTCCACACAGTAAACGATGAATACTCGCTGTTTGCGATACACTGCAAGCGGCCAAGCGAAAGCGTTAAGTATTCCACCTGGGGAGTACGCCGGCAACGGTGAAACTCAAAGGAATTGACGGGGGCCCGCACAAGCGGAGGAACATGTGGTTTAATTCGATGATACGCGAGGAACCTTACCCGGGCTTGAATTGCAGACGAGCGTCCCGGAAACGGGACGGCCGCAAGGCGTCTGCGAAGGTGCTGCATGGTTGTCGTCAGCTCGTGCCGTGAGGTGTCGGCTTAAGTGCCATAACGAGCGCAACCCTCATCCCCAGTTACTAACGGGTCACGCCGAGGACTCTGGGGGGACTGCCGTCGTAAGATGCGAGGAAGGTGGGGATGACGTCAAATCAGCACGGCCCTTACGTCCGGGGCCACACACGTGTTACAATGGGGGGTACAGCAGGTCGCTACCCGGTGACGGGATGCCAATCTCCAAAGCCCCTCTCAGTTCGGATCGAAGTCTGCAACCCGACTTCGTGAAGCTGGATTCGCTAGTAATCGCGCATCAGCCACGGCGCGGTGAATACGTTCCCGGGCCTTGTACACACCGCCCGTCAAGCCATGGGAGCCGGGGGTACCTGAAGTGCGTAACCGCGAGGAGCGCCCTAGGGTAAAACTGGTGACTGGGGCTAAGTCGTAACAAGGTAGCCGTACCGGAAGGTGCGGCTGGAACACCTCCTTTCTGGAGCGGTGCCGCGTTTTATCTCTTTCCGGTTCTTTACCTGTCCTGCTTGTACTTGTTTATTTATAGATATGATCGACCGCCCGTGTTCTTTGCGGGCATAGATGAACAAGAGAAAACAGAAGCCGGGTCTACGCAGACCGGGTTGAACTAGTCCTATAGCTCAGTTGGTTAGAGCGCTACACTGATAATGTAGAGGTCGGCAGTTCAACTCTGCCTGGGACTACTTCCAGAAGGCCGACGCCCTTCCCCTCGGGTCCTCTCCGGCCCCGTCCGGAACCCCGCCCGGCCGTCTTCTGAGAAGGGGGATTAGCTCAGCTGGCTAGAGCATCTGCCTTGCACGCAGAGGGTCAACGGTTCGAATCCGTTATTCTCCACATTCCCTGAGGGGACACGATCTTTGACATGATGTACAAAAGTAAACGAAAAGCGAAAAGCTGAAAGTATTAGCCGTCCGGGGTGGCGCTGACGTGTGCGAACGCGTCCTCGCTCCCGCGGCGGCGGACAGAAGTAATAAAGGGCGCATGGCGGATGCCTTGGCTCTCGGAGGCGACGAAGGACGTGATAAGCTGCGATAAGCCGCGGGTAGGTGCAAATGACCCCTGATCCGCGGATTTCCGAATGGGACAACCCAGTATCCTGAAGGGATACTATCCATCCTGCGATGGAGGCTAACGCGGGGAACTGAAACATCTTAGTACCCGCAGGAAAAGAAAATAAACAATGATTCCCCTAGTAGTGGCGAGCGAACGGGGAAGAGCCCAAACCATGCATGTCACGGCATGCATGGGGTTGTAGGACCACGTTGTGGGACGAAAGTTGGCGAGTGGAACTCTCTGGAAAGTGAGATCATAGACGGTGATAATCCGGTACACGACCCCAACTGAACCCTAGTGGCATCCTGAGTAGCGCGGGACACGAGGAATCCTGCGTGAATCTGCCGGGACCATCCGGCAAGGCTAAATACTCCCGAGAGACCGATAGCGAACCAGTACTGTGAAGGAAAGGTGAAAAGCACTTCGAACAGAAGAGTGAAATAGTCCCTGAAACCATGCGCCTACAAGCGGTCGGAGCGGCCTTTGGCCGTGACGGCGTGCCTTTTGCATAATGAACCTACGAGTTACTTTTTCCGGCAAGGTTAAGCGTCTCGAGACGCGCAGCCGAAGCGAAAGCGAGTCTGAACAGGGCGTCAAGTCGGAAGGAGTAGACGCGAAACCAAGTGATCTACCCTTGGCCAGGTTGAAGGTTAGGTAACACTAACTGGAGGACCGAACCGATAAGCGTTGAAAAGCTTCCGGATGAGCTGAGGGTGGGGGTGAAAGGCTAATCAAACTTGGAGATAGCTCGTACTCCCCGAAATGCATTTAGGTGCAGCCTCGGGGGTTACTAATGTGAGGTAGAGCGACTGATAAGATGCGAGGGCTTCACCGCCTATCAAGTCTTGATAAACTCCGAATGCGCATTAGTTTTACCCCGGGAGTGAGGGCATGGGTGCTAAGGTCCGTGTCCTAAAGGAGAAGAATCCAGACCACCGGCTAAGGTCCCCAAATAAACGCTAAGTTGAACTAACGAAGTCAGATTGCTAAGACAGCTAGGATGTTGGCTTGGAAGCAGCCATTCATTTAAAGAGTGCGTAACAGCTCACTAGTCGAGGAGTTTGGCGTGGATAATAATCGGGCATCAAGCGTTTTACCGAAGCCGTGGGATACGCAAGTATCGGTAGGGGAGCATTCCACTCGGCGTCGAAGGCTTGGCGCGAGCCATGCTGGAGCGTGTGGAAAAGCAAATGTAGGTATAAGTAACGATAAAGGGGGTGGGAAACCCCCTCGCCGAAAGACTAAGGTTTCCTGATCAACGCTAATCGGATCAGGGTCAGTCGGGTCCTAAGGCTCAGCCGAAGGGTGAGGCCGATGGCAGAACAGGTTAATATTCCTGTACTACCTTGAAGAGTGACGTGGAGACGGAGGAGTGACAGCGCCGCCAGCTGACGGAATAGCTGGTTGAAGGGTGTAGATGCCGATGATCCCAGGCAAATCCGGGGTCTGAGTCGAACCTGATAGTATGGAGCGTCCTTACGGACAATCCAATAGTGCGCGTAAGCATACTCCCAAGAAAATCCGCTAAACTTAATCTTCGAGGTACCCGTACCGCAAACGGACACACGTAGTCGGGTTGAATATACTGAGGCGCTTGAGTGAATCACGGTTAAGGAACTAGGCAAATTGACCCTGTAACTTCGGGATAAAGGGTCCCCGCCGTCGAGGCGGGGCGCAGAGAATAGGTCCAGGCAACTGTTTAACAAAAACACAGGGCTGTGCAAAATCGAAAGATCACGTATACAGCCTGACACCTGCCCGGTGCTGGAAGGTTAAGAGGAGATGTCACCGCAAGGGAAGCATTGAATTGAAGCCCCAGTAAACGGCGGCCGTAACTATAACGGTCCTAAGGTAGCGAAATTCCTTGTCGGGTAAGTTCCGACCTGCACGAATGGTGTAATGATCTGGACGCTGTCTCAACCGTGAGCTCAGTGAAATTGTAGTATCGGTGAAGATGCCGATTACCCGCGATGGGACGAAAAGACCCCGTGAACCTTTACTATAGCTTAACATTGAATTTGGGTAATTGATGTGTAGGATAGGCCGGAGACATTGAAGCGGGTACGCCAGTATCCGCGGAGTCGCTGTTGAAATACGGCCCTTCGGTTATTTGAGTTCTAACTCGCGCTGCGAGGACACTGTTTGGCGGGTAGTTTGACTGGGGTGGTCGCCTCCAAAAGTGTAACGGAGGCTTCTAAAGGTGCCCTCAGGACGATTGGTAACCGTCCGCAGAGTGTAATGGCATAAGGGCGCTCGACTGGGAGACTCACAAGTCGATCAGGTAGGAAACTAGAGCATAGTGATCCGGTGTTTCCGCATGGAAGGGACATCGCTCAAAGGATAAAAGGTACTCCGGGGATAACAGGCTGATCCCTCCCAAGAGCTCATATCGACGGAGGGGTTTGGCACCTCGATGTCGGCTCGTCACATCCTGGGGCTGGAGAAGGTCCCAAGGGTTGGGCTGTTCGCCCATTAAAGTGGCACGCGAGCTGGGTTCAGAACGTCGTGAGACAGTTCGGTCTCTATCTATCGTGGGCGCATGAAATTTGCGTGGCTCTGACACTAGTACGAGAGGACCGTGTTGGACCGACCTCTGGTCTGCCAGTTGTGCCGCCAGGTGCATCGCTGGGTATCTAAGTCGGGACTGGATAAGTGCTGAAAGCATCTAAGTACGAAGCCAGCCACAAGATTAGATTTCTTAGGGTCGTCATAGACGATGACGTCGATAGGGGGCAGGTGTACAGGTAGCAATACCACAGCCGAGCCCTACTAATTGCCCGTCCACTTCCGTCCGCCCGGCGCTTTCCGCCCCGCCCTGCGGGTTCGCCCTTCGTTTGCTTTTCCGTCATGTCCGCCTCATTCAGGTGGCTACAGCGCCGGGGTTCCACCTCTTCCCATCCCGAACAGAGAAGTTAAGCCCGGCCACGCCGATGGTACTGCGTAACAGTGGGAGAGTAGGTAGCCGCCGTCTTGCCGCCCCCCCCCGCCCCTGAAGGGACGCGGGGGGGCTTTTCTTTTTGCCGCGGGCCGCCGTCGCCCCCCCCCCCGCGGGAGGCCGGAGACGCCCGGAAGGCGCGACGGAATGAACTGCTCGTTCACACTGGTGGCAGGGAAGTAATGGCGGACTATCTGTTAAATAATGGGAACTATATCCAAGGTAATCTTACGCAGCTAATAACGGTGGTGGTGTGAGAGCTTGAGCAGGACAAAACTCACTGTATGATTTATAATAGTGATAATACTGCCTCTACCACCACAGCCTACCTGATTAGTGAATATGGTATAAAGTTCACCACAGGAGAGGTAGGCCAGACGTAATCACTGATATTTTTCTCAAATGACCGCCAGTCTTGTGCGTGAACCAGTTACTTCCAACAAAGATAACCGCTTAGACGATTACGGTGATGATGTCCCAGCAGCTCTCCGTCAACCCCATACAGAATACCTAACAGGTTACAACTAATCGGATAATGATCAATATATTAGTATGGCTCTTTTAAAGAAAGCAAGATTCTGTGCCATCCGAGTACCTTCAGCGGGCATACGCCAGTTGTAGTTGAGATACTTATTACTCTTTTTCGATATCCAGCGGGGGCGATGGATGTTAAGGAAAAGCTTCATGTTGTGAAGAAGAAAGTCTTGAACAACGACAGGATCATAAAAGTCTTTGCTTTCGATATTCTAACCAGAATACTGTTCGGGAACCACATGCTTTTCTTCAAGATAAATAATAACTTCATCAGTGTGTTCCTGCACGTTTACAAGATCAAAGTAATCTAAATTACCTTAAGTAAAGAAAGAGGCGGCAACCATTTGTTTCCATGACATAAAACATTGATAAAAAAGCAAACTTAATAGTTTTCTGATATAACCCTTCAGGGTTTTACGTTGGTTCCATATATTATTATGCCTTAACATACACGTGGCGATTTGTAAATTCTTCAAATTTCCTTTTGGGATATGTCAACTAATAGCATATGTTTCCATCAAATAATTTCATTATCCATATTGATACTTAAATGTATTGATGAAATTTAAAAGAAACAATCTTTTAGTTAAAACAAAAATACCTTGAATTATGTTACATATATAAAGTCGGGAATTACATGATTAAAAGATGTAAAAAAAACTACATCATATTCTTTTAGTCATTATATTTATGCCCGATTTCGTAAGAAGTCTAATTAATACATTTAAAACGATGAAAACTTCTGTAAAGTTCATATTATTTTTTGTTCTGCTGATGCTGTCATTTAGCATTAAAGGCAACGCATTGAATAGCGCAGAAGCTTCGTCTTCTAATTGTGTTTGTGAAATATCCTCTTTTTCATCCTCTAATGGAGTTACTACTACCTTTGACGGAGATATTTCATACAATGATAAAATTCAGGCACTCTCATGTTCTGATGTTGAATTGGGAGTGAAACCTGTATCTGAAACCTTTTCTTCCTTTCAGCGTCTGCGCCGCTCTATTGAGGTCTCTGACTTCTTAAAAGATGTCTTGCAGAAACTTTGTTTAAGAGAGAATTTGTTAGTTCTGGACAAAAGTAAATCCCATCCTTCTGATAAGGATTCTTATTACGCTCTATTAGGTTGCGAATACTATATTTTCGCATTGAGACGTATTATTATTTAATTCCACATTTTGATTGTAACGTACATTTGCTGTACAGTTTCACATTCTTAGATGAGACTGTAGAGCCTAGAGTGCGCTATGTCTTTTCGTAGTTGAATTTTTTTATTTCAATCAAATAACAAATTCTTTAAAAACAAAAAACTGATTATGGAAACTACTCAAAAAAAGAATGCCTCTTTTAAAGGTATTAAATCTGCGGGACTGGTTATTATATGTTGCTTTATAATAGCCGTTTGTATCTATCATTTCTTGTTAGGGAATCCGTCCAATTTTATGAACAACGATCCTAATAATCATCCGTTGCCTGGTAATTTTCTAGGAACCATCTATAAAGGTGGTGTAATTGTGCCGGTTATTCAGACATTGTTGCTAACCGTGCTTGCACTGAGTATCGAACGGTATTTTGCTCTCCGTTCTGCATTTGGTAAAGGTTCATTGGTGAAGTTTGTGGCTAACATTAAGAATGCATTAGCTACCGGAAGCCTTCAGAAAGCGCAGGAAATCTGTGATAACCAAAGAGGTTCGGTTGCTAATGTAGTAACTGCGACACTAAGAAAGTATGACGAAATGGATAAAGATTCTTCTTTGTCCAAAGATCAGAAATTGGTTGCTATTCAGAAAGAACTTGAGGAAGCTACAGCTCTCGAACTTCCAATGATGGAACAGAACCTACCTATCATCGGTACGATTACAACTCTGGGAACGTTGATGGGATTGCTTGGTACGGTAATTGGTATGATCCGTTCATTTGCAGCTTTGGCTGCCGGTGGCTCTGCCGATTCTATGGCACTTTCACAAGGTATTTCTGAAGCTTTGATCAATACAGCTTTTGGTATTCTTACTGGTGCTTTGGCTGTAATTTCTTACAATTATTTCACGAATAAGATTGATAAGTTGACTTATAGCCTTGATGAAGTTGGCTTCTCTATTGTGCAGACATTTGCTGCAACTCATAAATAAATGTGCTAACCCTTAAAAATTAAGATCATGGGTAGAGCAAAAATTAAAAAGAAAAGTACGTTCATCGATATGACGGCGATGAGTGACGTTACGGTATTGCTGTTGACTTTTTTTATGCTGACTTCTACGTTCGTAAAAAAGGAACCGGTACAGGTGACTACTCCGTCTTCTGTTTCTGACATTAAGATTCCTGAAAAGAATATTCTTTCTATCTTGGTTGATCCTAAAGGAAAGATTTTTATGAGTATGGATAAACAATCGGATATGAAGGAGGTACTGGAAAATATGGCTAAGGAATACGGAATAACTTTCACTCCCGAACAAGAGAAGAAATTTGCACTTTCGCCTACTTTTGGGGTACCGATGAAGAGTATGAAAACTTTTCTCGATTTGCCGTCCGATAAGCAAGATGCTATATTGAAGAATGAAGGGATTCCTTGTGATAGTCTTGACAATCAATTTAAGGCATGGGTGCGCAATGCACGTGCTGTAAATTCTGATTTGCGTATTGCAATTAAGGCTGACCAGGATACTCCGTATGCTGTGATTAAAAAAGTAATGAACTCGCTTCAGGACCTCAGAGAAAATAGATACAATCTTATCACTTCTCTGAAAACTACTTCTGAAAACTAAAAATGAAAAACTATGAGTGCTGAAGTACAAGAAAGCGGTAAAAAGAAGAAGGGCAGCAAACAGAAAAAGATGGCTGTAAGAGTAGACTTTACTCCGATGGTCGATATGAACATGTTGCTGATTACATTCTTTATGCTTTGTACCTCTCTGAGTAAACCTCAGACGATGGAAATAAGTATGCCGAGTAACGACAAAAATATCACTGAAGAACAGCAAAGTAAAGTGAAAGCTTCACAAGCTATTACGCTGTTACTAGGTAGTGATGACAAACTTTATTATTATGAAGGTGAACCTAACTATAAGGATTATAGCTCGTTGAAAGAGACGACATATAAACCTGATGGTTTGCGGGCTGTTCTATTAAAGAAAAATGCTGCGGCTGTTCGCGAAGTGAACGATCTGAAACAACAAAAATTGGAACTTAAAATATCAGATGAAGATTTTAAAAAGCGGCTTTCCGAGATAAAAAGTGGAAAGAATACGCCTACGGTCATTATTAAGGCTACGGATGAAGCTTCTTATAAGAATCTGATTGATGCTCTCGATGAAATGCAGATATGTAATATTGGTAAGTATGTGATTACAGATATCGCCGAAGCCGACCAATTTCTGATGAAGAATTATGAGTCGAAAGGTGAATTGTCACAGAATATTGCCGAATGATAAGTTTAACACCTAAAAAGAATATATATAATGGCAAAAATAGATTTGACCTCTCCTGAATGGTGTGAGCTGATATTCAAAGGCAAGAATAAGGCGTATGGTGCTTTCAAGATGCGCGAGGATTCACCTAAACGCCATAATTTGGCGATGTTAATCGTTTTGATTATTGCGTTGGTTGGTTTCAGTATCCCGACGCTTGTGAAGATTGCTACTCCTAAGCAAAAAGAGGTAATGACCGAAGTTACCACGCTTTCGCAATTGGAAGAACCGGAAGTGAAACAGGAGGAAATGAAGCGGGTAGAACCGGTTGCTCCTCCTCCACCGGCATTGAAAAGTTCCATCAAGTTTACGGCACCTGTCATCAAAAAGGACGAAGAAGTGCATGAAGATGATGAAATTAAAAGCCAGAATGAACTGACGGAAACCAAAGTTGCAATCTCCATTGCTGATGTCAAAGGTAATGATGAAGCAAACGGTAAAGATATCGCTGATCTCAAGCAGGTAGTGACTCAGGCGGAACCTGAACCGGAGAAAGTATTCGATATGGTTGAGCAGATGCCAACATTCCCCGGTGGAAATACCGAATTGATGAAATACCTTTCTGAGCATATTAAGTATCCGGTTATGGCACAGGAGAATGGAACGGAAGGACGAGTTATTGTTCAGTTCGTGGTTGAAAAAGATGGTACAATAGCTGAAGCCCACGTAGCCCGTGGAGTCGATCCTTATTTGGACAAGGAAGCTCTTCGTGTTGTCCAGAGCATGCCTCGCTGGATACCAGGCAAGCAGAATGGTAAGGCTGTGAGAGTGAAATATACGGTACCGGTAATGTTTAAGTTGCAGTAAAATGATGAAGAAACAGTTTTGGCTAATTGGTATTTGTGTTTTGGGTATGTTGGCTGCTTGCAATCGCAAACCCAAAGACGGATTGACGGATACATATACGTCTGGGGTAATAGAAATAGCTGCGGACGAAAGCTTCCAACCGATTGTACAAGAAGAGATCGATGTATTTGAAGGAACATTTCCTTTAGCTGGAATTGTACCTCTTTATACCACGGAAGTGGATGCTGTTAATTTACTTTTGAAAGATAGCGTGCGTTTAGCCATTACTACTCGCACATTGACAGCAGAAGAGATGAACTCTTTCCACAGTCGTAAATTCTACCCGCGGGAAATAAAGTTGGCCACTGATGGGTTGGCTTTGATTGTGAACCGTCAAAATCCTGATTCATTAATTAGCGTAAACGATATCCGTAGAATACTGACCGGAGAAGTTAAAAACTGGAAGGAAATCTACCCGAAATCTCCGTTAAAGGAGATTCGGGTAGTTTTCGACAATCGGAATTCAAGTACCGTGCGATTTGCTACAGATTCTATCTGTGGTGGTAAATCTCTTTCAACCACGGAGGTGAAAGCATTGCGGACGAACCAGCAAGTGATCGATTATGTAGCTCAAACTCCCGATGCAATTGGGGTAATTGGGGTCAACTGGTTGGGTAATCGAAGTGATACAACGAATTTTTCTTTTCGTGATGAAATCAGGATAATGTTTGTCAGTGCTGAGCAGAAGGCTACTCTTGAGAACAGCTATCGACCTTATCAAGCTTATTTGTATTATGGAAATTATCCTTTGGCACGGCCTATTTATATTTTATTGAACGATCCTCGTAACTCATTGCCTTGGGGATTTGCTTCTTTTTTAACTTCCGACAGAGGGCAGCGGATTATATTGAAATCCGGACTTGTTCCGGCCACTCAACCTGTAAGGATAGTGGATGTAAAAGACGAATAATGACTAAAATTCAATTACAATGAAACGAATTCAAATCTTTTTAGCAGGGGCATTTATAGCAACCGGTTCGCTTTTTGCGCAATCGAGTGATGCCGAATGGCAAGCGGGACTTGCCAGAATGAAGAGTCTGGTTCAAACCGATCCGGGGCAGGCGTCGGACGAAGCAGAACAATTATTGAAAGGAAAGAATAAGAAAAACCCTGAATTGGTGATAGCAGTTGCACGTGTCTTTTTGGATGCGGGGAACTTGGCGGAGTCAGAAGAATATCTGGCGCTTGCTAAGAAGGCGGACAATAAGTCTGCAGCTGTTTCGCTGTTGGAAGGGGACATCGCTTTGGCGAAAAAAGAGACTGGTGTGGCTTGTCAGATGTATGAGCAAGCTATTTACTTTAATCCTAAGAATGAGCAGGCTTATCTTAAGCTGGCAGATATTTATAAAGGTGCCAATCCACAGCAAGCGATAGAAAAATTGGAACAATTGAAGTCGGTTGATCCTTCTAACATACTTGCCGATAAGAAACTCGCAGAAGTGTATTATATGAATAATGATTTCGACAAGGCTACTGATGCCTATGCACGTTTCATCGATACACCGGAAGCAACGGAGGATGATATGGTCAGATATGCTTTTGCCCTTTTCCTGAATCATAAGTTTGAAAGATCTCTTGAAATAGTTAATATGGGATTGAAGCGAAATGCTCATCATGCCGCTTTCAACCGTTTGGCAATGTATAATTATACAGATCTGAAACGTTTCGATGAAGCAGAAAAGGCAGCGGATGTGTTTTTTACTGAAGCTGATAAGGTGGATTACTCTTATTTAGATTATATGTATTATGGACATCTACTTAGTGCGCTGAAGAAATATGATGAAGCAGTTGTTCAATATCAGAAGGCGATTGAGTTGGATAATACTAAGACAGAATTATGGCGTGAAATATCCGATGCCTATGAGCAAAAGAATGATTATACGAATGCTATTCTGGCCTATCAAAAATACTATCAATCTCTACCTGCCAATGAGCAGACACCCGATTTACAGTTTCAGGTAGGTAAACTTTATTACGGAAAGGGTACACAAAGTGATACGCTTACCGTAAGTTTTGATGAGAGAAAAGCTGCTCTTGCAGCAGCCGATTCTGTATTTACTATAATTGCGGCAGCTGCACCGGATAGTTATTTGGGAAATTTCTGGCGCGCACGTACTAATTCGGCACTTGATCCGGAAACGACGCAAGGTCTTGCAAAACCTTATTATGAAGAGGTGGTCACATTTTTGACCGACAAGAACGACCCGCGTTACAATTCCGCACTGATTGAATGTTACAGTTATCTTGGATATTATTATCTGGTAGCAAACAAACTGCCCGAATCCAAAGAGTACTGGAATAAAATCCTGGCTATAGACCCCGCTAATGCTACCGCAAAAAGGGCATTGGATGGCATCAAATAGTAATAATTTTAGTTGTTTGTCGTGTTGGGAGGAGTGGAGAGTGATCTTAGCTCCTCTCTTTTTATTATTGCTAAATTGAAGGGAGTGGTTGATTTGTATATAATTGCAAAATACCTCAGTCTTTTTATGTCAATTCCAGAAATCCTTCAGGATTTCACGTTAGTCCTTGAGTTTCGCATTGATCCGAGATTTATTTGGTAGAAATAAAAAAGAGAAGCAAAAGCTTCTCTTTCTGTGTGTTGCGGAGATCCGACTCGAACGAATGACCTTTGGGTTATGAGCCCAACGAGCTACCAACTGCTCCACTCCGCGATGTTTAACGGGTGCAAAGGTACGGCTTTTCTGGAATAAAACAAATTATTCTCTAAGTTTTTTTCTAAAAAGATATTAATAATAGATTATTCAGCTGATTACTAATAGAGTATGGATATCCCCTTCAGCTTTTTTGTATTTTAATATACAATTGTTAATAATCTTGTCTTTTTCTTGTTTGGTCGAAAGAAAAGAGTTACTTTTGCTCAAATTATTCAGCAATGTGCAATTTATAACCTATGACCGTATCAAAAACAAAAGCCAGATTAGTAGATGTCGCCCGTCAATTATTTGCCAAGATGGGGGTTGAGAATACCACGATGAATGATATCGCGCTTGCATCTAAGAAAGGTAGAAGAACACTTTATACTTATTTTAAAAGTAAAGACGAGATTTATCTGGCAGTTGTGGAATCTGAGTTGGACATATTGTCGGATATGATGAAACGGGTGGCTGATAAGGATATTTCTCCGGACAAGAAGATTATTGAGATGATCTACACGCGGTTGGATGCGGTGAAAGAGGTGGTATACAGGAATGGTACATTGCGTGCGTACTTCTTCCGTGATATATGGAGAGTGGAGAAGGTTCGTAAGAAGTTTGATACCAAAGAAGTATTGCTTTTCAAAGGCGTTTTGCAAGAAGGCAACGACAAAGGCGTTTTTCATATTGATGACATCGATATGACGGCTAATTTGGTGCATTATTGTGTGAAAGGTATTGAGGTTCCTTATATCCGGGGCCAGATAGGAGCTGATTTGGATATGGAAACCCGTAAGAAATATGTGGCCAACATAGTGTTTGGTGCATTACATAGAACAGAAATTTAATTAAATCAATTTGTTATGGGATTATTAGACGGAAAGACAGCTATCGTAACCGGTGCTGCTCGTGGTATTGGTAAAGCTATCGCTTTAAAATTCGCTTCTGAGGGAGCAAACATTGCTTTTACTGACTTGGTGATCGATGAAAATGCACAAAACACAGCAAGAGAATTAGAAGCAATGGGCGTAAAAGCCAAAGGATATGCTTCGAATGCGGCGAATTTTGAAGATACTGCTAAAGTGGTAGAAGAAATCCATAAAGATTTTGGTCGTATTGATATTCTGGTAAATAACGCCGGTATCACACGTGACGGGTTGATGATGCGTATGAGCGAACAACAGTGGGATATGGTTATCAACGTCAATCTGAAATCTGCTTTTAATTTTATTCATGCTTGTACTCCGGTGATGATGCGTCAGAAGGCAGGTAGTATTATTAATATGGCATCTGTTGTGGGCGTTCATGGCAATGCAGGGCAAGCCAACTATGCTGCTTCAAAAGCCGGTATGATCGCATTGGCCAAATCCATTGCACAGGAATTGGGTTCACGTGGTATTCGTGCGAATGCCATTGCTCCGGGATTTATTCTTACCGACATGACGGCTGCACTATCTGATGAAGTAAGAGCTGAATGGGCAAAAAAGATTCCTTTGCGTCGTGGTGGTACGCCCGAAGATGTGGCTAACATTGCAACATTCTTGGCTTCTGACATGTCTTCATATGTATCCGGCCAGGTGATTCAGGTAGATGGCGGTATGAATATGTAATTCTTCGGTATGACCGTCATATACGAAGACAATCATATAATTGTAGTCAATAAGACTGCTTCCGAGATTGTTCAGGGAGACAAAACGGGCGATACTCCTCTCTCAGAAACTGTCAAGCTGTATTTGAAAGAGAAGTATGCAAAAGCCGGAAATGTCTTTATCGGTGTCACTCACCGGCTGGATCGGCCCGTAAGCGGTCTTGTTGTTTTTGCTAAAACCAGTAAGGCACTTCCGCGATTGAATGAAATGTTCAAGAATGGTGAGGTGAAAAAGACTTATTGGGCTATTGTGAAAAATGCTCCAAAAGAACCGGAAGGGGAGTTGGTGCATTATCTGGTACGCAATGAAAGGCAAAATAAGAGTTACGCATCTGATAGGGAGGTGCCAAATAGTAAAAAAGCTATTCTGAACTACCGTCTCATCGGGCGTTCACAGAATTATTTTCTTCTGGAAGTAGACTTGAAAACAGGGCGGCATCATCAGATCCGATGCCAGTTGGCGAAGATAGGTTGTCCTATTAAAGGGGATCTGAAATATGGATTTCCACGATCGAATCCGGATGGTAGCATTTGTCTCCATGCGCGTCATGTGAGCTTCATTCATCCGGTATCTAAGAAATTGATTGAACTCGATGCTCCTGTGCCGGAGGGGAATTTATGGAACGGTTTCGAGATGATTTGACCATAGTCATTTCTGTCAGATAGAAATAGGTTTGTACATATCGTAGGAACTGTGCAAATCTATTTATTATGAGTCAACCTGTAATTGTAATCGGTAAACTTTCTATCTATTTTAGTGGTATTTCTGTTGCGGCTCCTCCTTTACCATCTTCGTTGAGCGTGTAGAAGAAATCGCTTTGGGCATGTCTTTCTAGGATTAGCTTTGCTGTAGCAGCATCTTTTAAAGCTAAACTGCTTGTGCTGTTATATCCGGATAATTCACTGTTGTCTTTTACTACGCCATATCTGTTATTTATATTTAATACTTGGCTGATAGGATAGGTGGCTTTTGTCAGATCGGCCCCTTCTTTCAATGATAGTTTTACTCTGTATCCGGCAGTGCAAGGCAAATTATCCGTTGTGCTGGTTTGTGTCCAAGGGAAGGAGGAAACTTTTTCCGTCTTTTGATTTCCAGAAGCATCTATGCTGATGATAGTCACATCGATATACTTTAGTAATTCGGCATCTCCTATGCTGTATGAGAAGCTAAAAGTCGGTGTACCCTTATCCGGTGCCGGAGGATTTTTATCGGTATCATCGTCATCGTTGCTACATGCTCCGAAAATGAAGCAGCATAAAGTCACTACTATTGCCAAATGGGCAAATCTGTTCTGTTTACAAAAATATTTCATAGTCTTATAATTTTGATTGCTTTGCGAATGGGAGCAAAAACAGATGGACGGGTTATTGCTCCCTTAAAAGGTCGGCAAGATACATATTTATTTCTGGACGGGAAACGAATTGGAGAGAATATTTGTAAAACAAAAAAGTCATCCCTTGAATAGACAAGTAGGGATGACTTTTTATGTTTAGTATGCTTACTATTATTCGGCAGACTGAGCAGGAGCTTCTGTTTCAGGCTTGTTTTGGGCCGGAGCGTCCTGAGCCGGTTCATTAGATTTCGGCTCTTCTGCTTTCGGTTCATCCTTTGCAGGTTCAGAAGTTGTTGAATCCTCTGTGCCTTTGGTTTGTTCAGTTGCGGGCTGAGTCTTAACAGGATCCTGAGCCATTGCAAAGGTTGAACTACCACAAACAAACATAAACATTGCTACTACTGATACTAGCTTTTTCATAATTTCATTGCTTTAAAAATCTTAAGACTATAAGTTTCAATTCTCTCTCGTTAAGGTGGACAGGTTTTATAATTGATTAGTTAGCAGGAGTTTCTGTTGCCGGGGCATCTTGAGCTGGAGCATCTTGAGCCGGTTCTTCTGTTTTAGGTTCTTCCTTTGCTGGCTCAGAAGTTGTTGAATCTTCTGTGCCTTCTGTTTGTTCAGTTGCAGGCTGAGTCTTAACAGGGTCCTGAGCCATTGCAAGGAATGAACCACTACAAACAAACATAAACATTGCTACTACTATTACTAACTTTTTCATGACTATATATTTATTTAAATTATTGTATCGTTGGCATTGTTGCTGAACGCATACAGGAGAATTAATTCAAAGGGTATGCCAGAATATCAATCGAAACTTAATGCGCTTATTATCATTGCAATAGTATTTTCTTTCTTTTGCTGTCATCGTGGAAAAGTGTGGAAACTGTGGGAAATAGTGTGGAATTATTCTACGATTTGATGGGTAATTCTTACCCTATCGAGTAAAAAGTGGTTGTGGAAAGCGTCATGTCCTTTGTAGATGTATACAAAAGCATCTATTTGGAGCATGTCAATAAATTCCACTATCCCATGTCTGTATGGTTATATCAAATAGATAAAATTAAATAATTGATAATCAATGCGCAATAGTCTCTGTTTCTACCTCGGTGATCAACGCCCCCTTCCTCGGTGATGAAGGACCTCTTCATCGGTGATCAAGGGGGTGTTCATCACCGAGGTGGAATGCCCTCAGTCCGGGGGTAAGATTGTGTCACAAATTTTCTCTAAGTGTTACCGCAAGAGGATGATCGGATAATCTCGTTTCCGCCACCGCACTGAAGGATATATGGGGGAATCTTCTCCCTCATCGATATAATACAATTCTCAAATGGCTAAAGTATGGGTTAATGTTACTGCGAGATCTTCTTAAACAATTGACTGTTTTATATTCCCGATGAGGAGCAAGAAGAAAATAGGTTAGGCTCTGTGTGATTAGGTAAATGCTGGTTGTTGAAGCATCCGTCTAAAGTTCTATCCCATACAATTTCAGTTTATTATAAAGTGTTTTCCGATCAATATTCAGTAGTTGTGCAGCTTTACTTTTATTATTCCCGGTCTGCCTGAGTGCTTCCAGTATATGCTCTTTTTCAATCTCTTCGTTCTTCAACGCCATATTATTGCTCGGCACAGGCGTTTCTGATAGTTCGCTCCCCAACTCCATTGGAGTGATAAAACTGCCTTGGGCAAGGAGTGTGGCACGTTTAATGATATTTTTCATTTGCCGGAGGTTGCCCGGCCAATGATAGTCAAGTAACAGTCGGGAAGCTTTTGCATCAAAACCTATTAATTGTTTATCCAACTCCTTGTTTGCTTGGTCTAGAAAGAAGTTGGCAAAGAGTAGAATGTCCTCTCCGCGTTCTTTTAAGGTGGGCATACGTAGCGTAAACTCATTGATACGATGGTAGAGGTCTTCACGGAAAGTTCCTTTTTCGATGGCTTGTTCCAGATTCTCATTGGTAGCGGACACAAGACGTATGTCAACAGTGATCTCTTGTGTGGAACCAACAGGGCGTATTCTTCGTTCCTGTAAGGCACGGAGAAGTTGTATCTGCACTTCATAACTGAGGTTCCCTATCTCATCCAAAAAGATCGTGCCTCCGTTGGCTGCAACGAAGGCCCCCGTTTTATCAGTCAGTGCCCCCGTAAATGAGCCTTTGATGTGACCGAAGAATTCGGAAGCTGCCAGTTCTTTTGGAATGGAGCCGCAGTCGATGGCGATAAAGGGCTTGTCCGCGCGCTTACTTAGCTGATGGATACGGTGGGCTACATACTCTTTTCCTGTTCCACTCGCACCGTTGATCAGTACGGACATATTTGTCGGAGCTACCAATCCGACATAATTATAGAGTTGCTTGGCTGCATCACTTTCACCTTCCAAATACGCAGGATTGTCTGTTGGCGAGTTTGAAACTTTAAGTGGTGAAGGAGTCATTTTATTTGAGTTTGGTTTGCTGGGAACGGCTGCATGACCTTCTTTGTTCTGTAAAGCTTCGGATATTTTCTTAAGAAGTTCTTCCGGGTTAACCGGTTTGGCAATGTAATCACGGGCACCCAGTTTGATGGCTTGTACGGCCGTTTGAATATCTGCGTATCCGGTCATTATGATCAAAGGAATATCCATACCACGTTCGTTCATCCACGACAGCAAGTGGATTCCGTCCTGGTCGGGCAATCGAAGGTCGGAAAGGATCAGGTCAGGCATTTCCGTGTCGATATGTTTCTTCGCCCGGGCTATGTTACTTTCCGAGGATACTTCAAAACCTTTCTTTCCTAACCATGTTTTCAACATCATGCCGTAGGTAATATCGTCTTCGATTATCAGTATAGATTTCATGATCTCAGCTTTAGCCATTTTTGTGAGTGACAAAGGTAAGGGGTTTTATACTAAAATCGTATATTTGCAAACTTAAATTAAATGAAAGTGTTATGAAGAGGAATTTATTAATACTATTAACCGTGCTGGCTTACGTGGGTATGGCTTCTTGTAAGTCAGGACAAAAGAAAGATTCAGATATGGAAAATCAGAAAGAAACAATGTTGAAAATTGAAACGACGCTTGGTGATATCAAAGTCAAGTTGTATAATGAAACACCGAAGCATCGGGATAATTTTATTAAGCTGGCAAAGGAAGGAATGTATGACGGTACGTTGTTTCATCGTGTCATAAAGGATTTCATGGTTCAGGCCGGTGATCCCGATTCAAAAAATGCACCGAAAGGCAAGATGCTGGGTGCCGGTGACGTAGGTTATACGATTCCGGCAGAGATTGTTTATCCGAAGTATTTCCATAAGAGAGGAGCATTGTCGGCTGCCCGTCAGGGAGATAATGTGAATCCGAAGAAAGAGTCCTCCGGCTGTCAGTTCTATATCGTAACCGGAAAGGTGTATAATGATTCTACTTTACTTAATATGGAGAAACAGATGAACGAAAACAAACTGACGACTCTCTTCAATGCATTGGCTCAAAAACATATGAAGGAAATCTATAAGATGCGCAAGGAGAACAATGAAGAAGGATTGTACGATTTGCAGGAAAAATTGTTTGCGCAGGCGCAAGAAGAGGCAGCCAAGCAGCCGGAGTTCCGTTTCACCAAAGAGCAGGTAGAGGCATATACCACAGTAGGAGGCACGCCACATTTGGATGGTGAATATACTGTATTTGGCGAGGTTGTAGAAGGTATGGACATCGTTGATAAGATACAGAATGTGAAAACAGACCGTAACGACCGTCCCGAAGAAGATGTGAAGATCATTAAAGTCGAAGTGGAGAAGTGAGTAGAGAAAAGTGAAGAAGGTATAGTGAAAAGTGGAGAATTAAGATGTTGAAAATAAACAGGCATATACTCGGCAATGGACTAAGGTTGGTGCATTCGCAGGACAACAGTACACAAATGGTGGCATTGAATATATTATATAATGTAGGTGCCCGCGATGAACATCCGGAACATACAGGGTTTGCGCATCTTTTCGAGCATCTTATGTTTGGTGGCTCGGTCAATATTCCCGATTATGACGCACCTTTACAGTTGGCTGGCGGAGAGAATAATGCCTGGACAAATAACGATATCACTAATTATTACCTTACCGTGCCCCGTCAGAACGTGGAAATCGGTTTCTGGCTTGAGTCCGACCGTATGCTGAGCCTTGATTTCAACGAGCGAAGCCTGGAGGTACAGCGGGGGGTGGTCATGGAAGAGTTTAAACAGAGATGCCTCAATCAGCCTTATGGGGATGTGGGGCATCTCTTACGTCCTCTAGCCTATAAAGTGCATCCCTATCAATGGCCTACCATCGGTAAAGAATTGTCGCATATTGCCAATGCAACGCTGGAAGAGGTAAAAGAATTTTTCTTTCGTTATTATGCGCCTAATAATGCCGTACTTGCCGTAACGGGAAATATTTCGTTCGAAGAAACAGTGATGCTTACGGAGAAATGGTTCGGGGCGATTCCACGTCGCGACGTGCCTGTGCGCCAATTGCCGCAAGAGCCTTTGCAAACCGAAGGGCGGCGTATGACGGTTGAACGTAATGTCCCGCTTGATTCCCTCTTTATGGCATATCACATGTGCGACCGTTTGCATCCCGATTATTATGCCTTTGATATTCTTTCGGACATTTTGAGCAATGGTCGTTCCAGTCGGTTGAACCAGCACTTGGTGCAGGATAAGCAGATATTTTCAAGCATTGATGCTTATATTGCCGGTTCGGTGGATGCCGGGCTGTTTCATATTGCCGGCAAACCGGCAGCAGGCGTTTCCTTGGAAGAAGCAGAAAATGCAGTGCGTCGGGAATTGGAGATGCTGCAACGTGAGGCCGTTGTAGAACAAGAATTGGAGAAAGTAAAAAATAAATTTGAATCTACCCAGATATTCGGTAATATAAACTACCTGAATGTGGCCACCAATCTTGCTTGGTTCGAACTGAATGGGCAGGCGGAAGATATGGAAAAGGAAGTAGAGCATTACCGGTCTGTCACTTCAGACCAGTTGCAGTCAGTCGCTCAAAAAGCCTTTGTTGAAGATAATAGCGTGGTGTTGCATTACCGTGCAGAGAATTGAATTTGGAAAGTAGGAATAAGATACACAAAATAACAGCTGTGAGAATATGAATTTGAGAACCTTCTATAATACCTATAAAGGGCATTATAAAGCTTTGTTTCTTTTGGGACTTCCCATTGTTATCGGTCAGGTTGGAGTCATTGTTTTAGGATTTGCCGATACGTTGATGATCGGTCACCATAGTACCAGTGAATTGGGTGCGGCTTCTTTTGTGAACAATGTATTTAATTTGGTCATTATATTTAGCACAGGTTTTTCCTACGGACTGACTCCGGTGGTAGGGAGCTTTTATGGAAATCGTAAGTTCGCTCCTGCAGGTCAGGCCTTGCGGTGTAGTTTGCTGGCTAATTTATTGGTAGGGTTGCTGCTTACGCTGATAATGGGCATTCTCTATCTGAATGTTGAACACCTGGGTCAACCGGCAGAACTGATGCCTTTGATCAAACCTTATTATATCGTTTTACTTATTTCTATTGTTTTTGTTTTACTGTTTAATGGATTCAAGCAGTTCACTGATGGCATTACGGATACTAAGACTGCCATGTGGATATTGTTAGGGGGTAATGTGCTTAATATTGTTGGAAATTATATTCTGATAAACGGTAAGTTGGGGTGTCCCGAACTGGGGTTGTTAGGTGCAGGTATCAGTACCCTCTTTTCGCGCATTGTGATGGTATTGGTGTTTGCTCTTGTATTTTTCGGTAGCCGCTGTTTTCTTCGTTACAAAGTGGGCTTTTTCAGGTTGGGATGGTCTCGTCCGATGTTTATGCGTTTGAATGCACTTGGTTGGCCGGTGGCTTTTCAAATGGGCATGGAAACAGCTTCCTTCAGCTTAAGCGCGGTAATGATTGGCTGGTTGGGTACGATCGCGCTTGCTTCTCATCAAATCATGTGCGCTATTTCACAGTTCACGTTTATGATGTTTTACGGTATGGGTGCTGCGGTCGCTGTTCGGGTAAGTAATTTTAAAGGTCAGGAGGATATGGTAAATGTGCGCCGCTCTGCTTATGCCGGATTCCAACTTATCATGGCGATGGCGTTGGTATTAGGGGGCATCGTATTTCTGTTCCGTAATTACCTTGGCGGATGGTTCACTGATAACGAAGAAGTGTCTGCCTTGGTAGCCTTGCTGATCATTCCGATGTTGGTCTATCAATTTGGCGATGGACTTCAGATCAATTTTGCCAATGCTTTGCGAGGTATCTCTGATGTAAAGCCTATGATGCTGATTGCTTTTATTGCTTACTTCATTATTTCCCTGCCGGTGGGCTATTTCTGTGGTTTTGTTTTGAACTGGGGAGCTGTCGGGGTTTGGATGGCTTTTCCTTTCGGATTGACCAGTGCAGGCGTTATGTTGTGGTTGCGTTTCCGGTATAAAACCCGGACTTTGCACTCTTGATTTCACGTTTTATAGTTATGACTCCTTCCCGTTTTACCAAGTTCAAGATAGCGGCTGGATATTCTCTTTTGTTAGCTATTCTTTTCTTCTCCCTCATATTTGTACGTAGGGAAATGGATACACTTGCTGCTTCCGATGACCAACAGAATCTGATGACAGATAGCTTGTTGATCCTCCTCCGCGAAAAGGATCGTAATACGATTCAAATGTTGCGTGTACTGAGTGAGGCGAACGATAGTCTTCTTTCTGCAAGGGAAATAGAAGAGATCATTGCCGAACAAGATTCTGTTGTTACTCAGCAACGTGTTCAGCATCGGGTAATTACGAAACGGGATTCGTTGATTACCAAACCCAAGAAGAAAGGCTTCTTCAAACGGTTGGCCGAAGCTTTTGTCCCTTCTAAACAAGATACGGCAGTCTTGGTCAATACTTCGTTGGAATTTGCCACCGATACCATTCTTGAAGCTTATAATCCAGCCGATTCCTTACATCAGAAGCTTCGGGCTGCCAGTGAACAGAAAAAAGCACGTAAGAAAACGGTTATTCGGCACAGAAATACACAGTTCCGTCGATTGGATACACAGTTGACAGCCCGAATCGACAGTCTGGTGAAAAGTTATGAATTAAATGAGATGCAGCGGGCTCAGGATGAAGCGGAAAAGGCACAGGACATCCGGCAGCGATCCGCCCAAACCATTGGAGGCATAGCGATTGGTGCTGTGTTATTATCTGCTTTTTTCTTGTTGCTGATTTGGAGAGATATAACTCGTAGTAACCGGTATCGACATCAATTGGAAGAGGCCAACCAGCGTGCGCAGGAACTTCTTGAAGCCCGTGAAAAGCTGATGCTTGCTATTACCCACGATTTTAAGGCACCTCTCGGTTCTATCATTGGGTATACAGATCTGCTGACCCGGCTCACTGGAGATGAACGTCAGCGATTCTATCTTGATAACATGAAAAGCTCTTCACAACATTTATTGAGGTTGGTGAGCGATTTGCTTGATTTTCACCGCCTCGATCTTAATAAGGCTGAAATACATCGGGTAACTTTCAACCCTTCACAACTTTTTGAAGAAATCCGGGTCAGTTTCGAACCCCTCACATCTCATAAAGGTCTTGCACTTTGTTGTGAGATAGATTCCTCATTGGATGGGCGTTTTGTTAGTGATCCGCTCCGTATCCGCCAGATTGTGAATAACCTTTTATCCAATGCCGTAAAATTCACGTCTGAAGGTTCTATAACCATTGTTGCTAGTTATAATTCTTCCAGTATGCGTATTGATGTCAAAGATACGGGAAAGGGAATGGCACCGGAGGATCAAGAACGTATCTTTCAGGAATTCACGCGCCTTCCGGGTGCCCAGGGCGAAGAAGGGTTTGGCTTGGGACTATCGATAGTGCATAAATTAGTTGTATTGCTTGAAGGAAATATTCATGTGCATAGTGTATTGGAGGAAGGAAGTACTTTTACGGTCGTTTTACCGCTTTTCCCAGTGGGCGGGCAAGAATATATCTCCGGGAAAGGGTCAAGTTCTGAGTCCAAGCGAGATCGGGCTGAGAACAAGGTTGATGCATCGACAGAAGATATGAAAGTATCGTATCCTATACGGGTTCTTCTGATCGATGATGACAAGATTCAACTAACCCTTACGGCTGCCATGCTTCAACAACATGGAATTGATGCAGTTTGTTGTGAACAGTTGGACGAGTTGACAGAATATCTTCGTGAAGATCATTTCGATGTTTTGCTTACAGATGTGCAGATGCCAGCCATTAACGGATTCGATCTGCTTAAATTGCTTCGCGCTTCCAATATTCCTCAGGCTAAGACGATCCCGGTGATTGCCGTTACTGCTCGTAGTGATATGGATGAACCGGCTTTTATTGAATATGGTTTTGCCGGTTGTTTGCACAAACCTTTTACGGTGGCGGAACTTATTGAAAAGGTAGGGGTTGGAGATAACTACCATCCTGTTTCTATACAATGTAATGATACAAGAGTCCCCCGTTTGGCAGCATTTGACTTTAAGTCACTGATTGCTTTTTCGGAGGATGATCCGGATGCGTCGCGTTCCATTCTATCCAGTTTTGTTGAGGAAACGGGGAAAAATATAAATCGGATGGAACACTCTTTGCAGATGGAAGATTCGGAGGTGATTGCCGGTTTGGCCCATAAACTTCTTCCGCTTTTCACAATGATGGGAGCGTCACAAATTGTTTTATTACTAACCAAACTTGAAGGTTGCCGTGGAAAAGTTTGGTCTGATGAGGTAAAGCAGACCACAATGACGGTTTTACCTCTTTTGAGACAGGTCGTTGAAGAAGCAGGAAAGTATTTAGCTACTCTATAAATCTTTTTTGTGCAAAAAATTGTTTTACTTTGTACCAATTATACTAAGTACTGAATTCACGTTTTAATGAAACGAAAATGGATAAGATGGGTGATCTGGATTATACTCACCCCTATATTGTTGTTTGTAATACTTATGGTATTGCTGTATGTGCCTCCCGTACAGAATTTTTTGCGGAAGCAAGCTACTGAATTTGCTTCCAAAGCTACCGGTATGGAGATAAACGTTGGCCGCATCGATCTTCGTTTCCCTTTGAACCTTTTAGTGCGGGATGTAGAAGTCATACAGGCTCCTGATACTTTGCTTACTCTGGGCAGTTTGAATGTAAGTGTACAGGCGATGCCCCTTTTCAAAGGACGTGTCGAAGTGGATGATATTACTTTGCAGCGTGTTTCAGTTAATTCTGCTCATTTGATTGACGGCATGCAAATACGTGGTGTGTTAGGACGTTTTTTTCTGGAGAGCCATGGCGTTGATCTAAAGAATGAGTCTGCAATAATTAACCGGACTGAATTATCCGACACGCACATCAGCCTTATTCTAAATGATACAACCGCTACCGAAAAAGCCGATACTGCTTCTACTCCTGTAAATTGGAAGATTGATCTGCATGCACTTAATTTAGATAATGTATCGTTCAGTATGCAGCTTCCGGGCGATTCCATGCGGTTGGCAACCCATGTCGGTGAGGCAGCTGTCAAGGATGTTTCTGCCGATCTTAAGAATCAGTATTATAGTTTGGCGTCTTTCTTGCTTAGCGGTACTTCCGTTAATTATGATACGGGCAACACTGAACCCACCTCTGGGTTTGATCCAGCACATGTCGCATTACGGGATATTCGTATCGGAATAGATTCTGTCCTTTATAAAGGACGTGATATAAATGCCGCTATCCGTGAATTTTCCATGAATGAGCGTTCCGGCCTGAGCATCACATCTCTTACCGGTCGTGTATATGCTGACAGTACGGTAATCCGTGTACCGGATTTTCGTTTGTTGACCCCCCACTCGGAAATGAGTCTTACTGCCCAGACTTATTGGGAATTGGTGAATATTCCGACTACAGGACGGTTGACAGCTCGCTTTAATGCCCTTATCGGAAAACAGGATGTCATGCTTTTTGCCGGTTCTCTTCCTGAAGCTTTCAAGGAAGCTTATCCGTTCCGTCCGCTTGTTATACAGGCGGGAACCGAAGGTAACCTGAAATTAATGCAGATTTCCCGTTTTAAGATAGATCTGCCAGGGGCTTTCTCGGTAGACGGTGGTGGCGAACTTTATAATATAACGGATAGTCTTACCCGTTCCGCTTCACTTGACTTGAAGATGCGAACTGGAAATCTGAATTTCCTTACTACATTGGCTGATATGCAACCGGGGGCACCTCTTGTAATTCCTGACAGTATGCAGCTTGATGCCCGGCTCGGGATGGAAGGGCCTGAATATACCGCCCGTCTTAAACTAAAGGAGAAGGAAGGCTTGTTAAATCTTTCCGCTGCGCTTAATAGTAGTACGGAAGTATACAATGCCGACCTTAAGATTGAGGATTTGCAGATTGACCATTTTTTGCCGAAAGACTCTATATATGGGTTTACAGCGTCTCTAACGGCTAAGGGGCGTGGACTGGACTTTACTTCTTATCGTTCTTATGCCACTGTACAAGCTTCTGTCGGACAGTTGGATTATGCCAATTATCATATTTCCGGCATTGACCTAAGCGGAACGTTGAAAGGAGCAGTTGCGACAGCGCAACTCACCAGTGATAATCCTTTGCTAAAGATGAAATTGGATGCCGAATACAACTTGGCTCATAACTATCCTGATGGTAAAGTGGATATGGATGTTACGTATCTGGATACCGAAAAACTCTTTGGTATCGGTTTTAACAAACCGTCTGCAAATACAAATTCCAAGGTAGGCAAAACAACTGACAATATAAAGGTGGAAAGGCAACTGGCATTCCTGTTTTCCGGAGAAGTCCGTAAGAATCGTGTGTTTACTCATTTGACTTCCGGTGACCTAAAATTGAATCTTAGTGCCCGTGCCGGATTAGAACCTTTGATTCGTGAATCGACTCATTTTGCTGATGTGTTGATGAGGCAGATTGATGATAAAGAACTCAACCATGTTGAATTGCGTAAGGCACTTCCCACCGCTGTATTTTCTTTCTCGGCCGGCCGAGATAATCCGATGGCTTGGTATCTGTCTACTCAAAATATTTCTTATAAGGATGCGTCCGTCAAAATAGGTTGTGCCCCGGATTGGGGAATCAATGCAAAAGCATCCCTTCATGCACTCAAAATAGACACGCTTCAACTTGATACCCTATTCCTTACCTTGAAGCAGGATACCAGTCGCATTAATCTGCGTGGTGGGGTGATTAACGGACCTAATAATCCACAAATCACATTTAAATCAACATTAACAGGGGAGATTCGGGATAAAGATGCCGAACTGACAGCACAGTATATTAATAATAAAGGAGAGACAGGACTTCTCTTTGGAATCAATGCACGTCCGTTGACTGGTGGGCAGGGGAAAGGTAATGGTATTGCCCTTACTTTAGTGCCTGAAGAACCTATAATTGCTTTCCATAAGTTCCGGTTTGTGGAACATCATAACTGGATATACCTCCATAAAAACATGCGCGTGTACGCCAATGTAGATATGCAGGACAAAGAAGGGATGGGAATTCGTATGCAATCACTTACTAGTGATACTGTTTCTTTACAGAACATGGATGTGGAATTGAGGCGTATCCGTTTGGATGAGCTTTTCAGCATTGTGCCTTATATGCCGCAGATCACCGGACTGCTGTCGGCTGAAGCACATTATATACAAACGGAAAAATCATTGGAGCTTTCTGCTGAGGCTACCATTGACGAATTGACTTACGAACGCCAGCGTATCGGTGACATCACATTAGGTGCCAGTTGGTTGCCCGGTGACGAGGGAAGACAATATGTCAATACCTATCTGACGCATGACGGGACCGAAATCATGGTTGCCGATGGTTCTCTGTTTCCAACATCTTCAGGGAAAGACAGCATTGTGGTGAACTCCACTTTGGAACACTTTCCTTTAAAGATTGCTAATGCTTTTGTGCCGGATCAGATGGTGGCTCTTACCGGAGATATGGATGGCGATTTACATATTACCGGAAGTACGGATAATCCGTTGGTTAATGGTGGCTTGTCGTTGGATAGTGTTTCCGTATATGCCCGCCAGGCTGATGCACGTTTCTTGTTCGACAATCGGCCGATACAGGTACAAAACAATCGTATCGTATTTGATAAATTTGCTATATATACCACCAGTAAGAATCCTTTTACAATCGACGGTTATGTGGATTTCCGCGATATGAGCCGTCCGATGGCGAATTTGAAGATGCTGGCTGAAAACTATACCTTACTTAATGCCAAACGTACTAAAGAAAGTCTTGTTTATGGGAAGGTTAATGTCGATCTTGATGCTACGGTTCGTGGTCCGTTGGATGGGTTGATGATGCGGGGGAATATAAATCTATTGGGTAACACGGACGTTACGTATGTTATGACTGACTCTCCACTTACGGTACAGGATCGTTTGAGCGGTCTGGTGACCTTTACATCGTTTGCCGATTCTACAGCCTTACAAAAGGAGGAGGTGCCAACGTTATCGCTGGGTGGTTTGGATATGATCATGACGGTACATATCGACCCGGCCGTACGTCTGAAAGCCGATCTCAGTCCAGATCGTAGTAACCGTGTGGAACTGGAGGGTGGAGGAGACCTTTCACTGCAATATACTCCACAAGGGGATCTTACTTTAACAGGGCGGTATACGCTGACGGGAGGAATCTTCAAATACCAATTACCGGTGATACCATTGAAAGAGTTTCAGATAGTGAATGGCAGTTATATCGAATGGACAGGTAATGTGATGGATCCTTTGTTGAACTTCCAAGCTACTGAACGTATGCGGGCTTCGGTGACACAGGAGGACGGTTCGTCGCGTATGGTGAATTTCGATATTTCCATCGTAGTGAAGAATCGGCTTGATAATCTCTCCTTGGCTTTTGAAATTAATGCCCCCGATGATGCTGCCGTGCAAAACCAGTTGTTGGCAATGGGACCTGATGAGCGAAGCAAGCAGGCAGTCGCCATGATGGTTACGGGAATTTTCTTGGCAGATTCCGGCAGTTCCGGTGGAATGAATCTGAATATGGGTAGTGCATTGAACTCTGTGCTGTCCAGCCAGATCAATGCACTTACCCAGAACATTAAAGGTGCGAATCTTTCTTTCGGCATAGAGGATCATGATGATGCCGATGCGGGAGGGAAACGGACAGACTACAGTTTCAGTTATTCGCAACGTTTCTTCAACGATCGTTTCCAAATTGTGTTGGGAGGTAAAGTGTCAACCGGAGCCAATACGACGAACGACGTGGAATCTTTCATTGACAATATTGCACTGGAGTATAGGTTGGACCAGTCCGGCACTCGGTATATCAAGTTATTCCATAATAAAAATTATGAGTCGGTGTTTGAAGGTGAAATTACGGAGACCGGACTGGGTTTGGTACTTCGTAAGAAGTTGGATCGCCTGAGTGAATTATTTATATTTAAAAAGAAGAAAGTTACTCCTGTGCCTGTTTCGACGGAGCATAAAGAAGGAAGTTCGGATAAAAAGTAGCACCATGACAAATAAGTATATAGATATAGCATCATGCAGAATATTTTCTTCTTGCTGGAAAAGAAGTAAGATAGTCTTTACTTTTATTTTATTATTGGTTGTTTCTGCTTGTTCCACAACCAAACATTTACCTGAAGGGGAAGTGTTATATACGGGTAATAAGACCAATTTTGTCGACCAGTCCAATACTCCTGTCGGACAAACGGCTGTTGGTGAGATAAAGGCTGCTCTTGACAAGAGCCCTTCTACAAAGATTTTAGGTTTCATACCTTTTCCTTTTGGTATGTGGGTATATAATGATTTTGTGAAGTATGAGAAAGGGTTCGGTAAGTGGATATTCAATCGTTTTGCTGCCAAACCTGTTTTTATATCAACGGTTAATCCTGATATCCGTGTTAAGGTAGCGACTAACCTGCTCCATGATTATGGTTATTTTAATGGGAAGGTAGCCCAGCAAACCATTGTGAATCCTAAAGATAGTCTGAAAGCCCGGATAGAATATACTGTTGACATGCGTAATCCATATTTCATCGATACAGTCTACTACAGCCGATTTACCCCTAAGACTCTTCGTATTATGGAAAGGGGACGCTGGCGTTCTTTGCTTTCTCACGGTGAACAATTCAATGTCAGCGACCTTGATGAGGAGCGTAACCGCATCAGTACATTATTAAGGAATTTGGGCTATTTCTATTTTCGTCCGGACTATATGACTTATCAAGCCGATACGACGCTTGTACCTGGTGGACATGTCAGTCTGAAACTGCTTCCCGTGCCGGGATTACCCCCTGCTGCTCAACGGCAATATTATGTGGGTAAGACATCTGTTTATCTGATTGGTAAGAATGGAGAACAACCCAATGACTCAATGAATTACAAGGGAATGGATATTCATTATTATAAAAAGCTGCAAGTTCGTCCCAATATGCTTTATCGTTGGATGAATTATCAGGCTTTTGTGAAGAATGATAGTTTGAGAAATTTGCAGCGTAGCCGTTTGTATAGCCAATATCGCCAACAACGTATACAGGAGAAATTGGCACAATTGAGCATTTTCCGTTATATGGATCTTCAATATACACCGCAGGATACAACAGCGACTTGCGATACATTGAATGTGCGCCTACAAGCTACTTTCGACAAGCCTCTCGATGCGGAATTGGAGGTGAATGTAACTACCAAAAGCAATGACCAGACCGGTCCCGGAGCATCTTTCTCCGTAACTCGGAAAAATGTTTTCGGGGGTGGCGAGAGTTGGAACGTCAAGTTGAATGGCTCTTATGAGTGGCAGACCGGAGGTGGCAAGAATTCATCCTTGCTGAATAGCTGGGAAATGGGATTGTCTACGGCTCTCACTTTCCCACGGGTGGTCTTTCCTCGCTTCGGAGGCCGGGAATATGACTTTCCGGCTACTACGACCTTTCGATTGTATGCCGACCAACTCAATCGTGCTAAGTATTATAAGTTGCTTTCTTTTGGCGGGCATGCTACGTATGATTTTCAACCTACACGGACCAGCCGTCATTCGTTGACACCTTTCAAGTTGACGTTTAATGTGTTACAACACAAAACGGAAGCCTTTGATTCTATTGTTGCCGCTAATAAAGCCTTGTTACTCAGTCTTCAGAATCAGTTTATTCCTGCCATGGAGTATACCTATACATATGATAACTCTTCTTTGCGAAATGTCCATAATCCGATTTGGTGGCAAACGACGTTTACTTCGGCCGGTAACTTGACTTCATGCATTTATCGTGTTTTTGGAGAGCCTTTCAGCAAGAAAGATAAAAACCTTCTGGGGGCACCTTTTGCCCAATTCCTTAAGCTGAGTACCGATTTCCGCTATTTGTGGGTGATCGATCGTAACAATGCCGTAGCTGCCCGTGTGGCAGGCGGAGTAATCTGGACATATGGTAATTCGACGGTAGCTCCTTATAGCGAGCAATTCTATGTTGGAGGTGCGAATAGTATCCGTGCATTTACGGTTCGGAGCATTGGCCCGGGTGGTTATCATCCTGAAAAGAGTACTTTCTCTTATTTGGATCAGACGGGTGATATTCGTTTGGAAGCAAATGTGGAGTATCGTTTCCGGATTTATAAAGACCTGCACGGGGCTGTCTTTTTGGATGCAGGCAATGTATGGTTGATGCGGAACGATCCGGATCGTCCCGATGCCCAGCTGCGTTTGAAAACCTTTCCAAAGCAAGTTGCGTTAGGCACAGGTGCCGGTCTGCGTTATGACCTCGATTTTCTTATTTTCCGTTTAGATTGCGGTGTTCCCCTGCACGATCCTTATGAAACCGGAAAGTCAGGATATTATAACATTCGTGGGGCATTTTGGAAACAATTGAGCCTTCATTTTGCCATAGGTTATCCATTTTAAGGGGAAATGCATCAAAAACGGTAAACTTTGAACGATCTGTAATGTCCCTCATTCAGAGAATTTCGTACCTTTGCACCGTTGATGGATGTATGACATCACTAACCTTTTTAATATTACACAATTATGAAACCAACTTTATTTGTACTTGCTGCCGGTATGGGCAGTCGTTACGGAGGCTTGAAACAACTTGACGGACTGGGTCCGAACGGCGAAACTATCATGGACTACTCTATTTATGACGCTATTCGTGGAGGTTTCGGCAAAGTTGTTTTCGTTATCCGCAAGGATTTCGAGAAAGACTTTCGTGAAAAAATCCTGAGTAAATACGAAAACCATATCCCCGTAGAACTGGTATTCCAGGCACTGGACAATTTGCCCGAAGGCTTTACTTGCCCTACCGATCGTGTTAAACCGTGGGGTACGAATCACGCTGTATTGATGGGGAAAGATGTAATCAAAGAACCGTTTGCAGTGATTAACGCTGACGACTTCTACGGCCGCGACAGTTTTGCCGTATTGGGTAAGGCTTTGACTGAAATGGAAGGCAAAAAGAATGATTATTGCATGGTAGGTTACCGTGTAGGCAACACTCTGAGTGAAAGTGGCTCTGTGGCTCGTGGAGTTTGCGAAAAAGATGCAGAAGATTATCTGACTACCGTAGTAGAACGTACAGCTATCGAACGTATCGATGGTAAGGTGTCTTTCAAAGACGAGAACGGTGTGATGCAGACCATAGCCGATAACACTCCGGTGTCGATGAACATGTGGGGCTTTACTCCGGATTACTTTGCACATTCTGAAGAATACTTCAAAGAATTCCTTCAGGAGAACATGGCTAACCTGAAAGCTGAGTATTTCATTCCGTTGATGGTTAACAAACTGATCAATGAAGGAACTGCCCGTGTGAAAGTATTGGATACGACTAGTAAATGGTTCGGTGTGACTTATGCTGCCGATCGTCAGGATGTGGTAGATAAGATTCAGGCATTGGTTGATGCCGGTGAATATCCTGCTAAGTTATTCTGATAGGAACAAGTACGGAAGAATATATAGTAAGCGGTAATCTCTTTCTTTTCTAGAGATTACCGCTTATTTTGTCATTTTTGTTGTCCACACCAGCCTTTTTCCCTTTAAGGGCTGTTTATTTACTGATAATTCACTACTTTTGTTCTGTATTTAGCTTAGAAAGGATTGATATGAATTTAGGAGTCGTCTTACCATGTACATTGCTTTATGGGGGAGTGAAACGTTTTATGGAGCTTGGCAACATCTTTATCGAGATGGGGCATCGTTTTACCGTTTATTCTCCCGATGCCCAACAACCTGACTGGTTTGACTTCAAAGGTGAGGTGAAGCTGTTTGAAGCATTGAAGACCGATGAGCTGGATGCCCTCTTTTTTACCGAATACCGTTTCATTGAAGAAGTTTTGGGAGCTAACGCCAAACGGAGAATATTCTATCATGTCTCGAACGATAAACAGATAAAGAAGATAGCCAAACTTAAAAATGTAGAGGTATTGGCATGTTCCACCAATATCTGTGAGTTCGACAAGAAGTACGGGTTGAATTCATTCAAAGCAATCGGTGGTGTTAATCTAATGAACTATACTCCCAAGACAGATTATTCTTTAGGGGAAGATCGTCCGATATATATTCTTACTTACGGGCGATTGGCTATGAGATGCAAAGGGGTAAAATATGTAGTAAGAGCCTGTGAGAAACTATATAGAAAAGGCTTTAATATAAAGCTATTGCTTTTTGACACTCCCGTTACTCCGAAAGGGAAAAAAAGATTGGCTGAGTTTAAGGCGAAAGTACCTTATGAGTTCATATTGAACCAACCGATAAATAAGAATTCCGAGATGTTTAACCGGGCAGACATCTATGTTGCGGCTGAAGGGCAGGCCGGATGGTCGAATACAGTTGCCGAAGCGATGGCTTGTGCGCTTCCGGTGGTTGCAACTACTGCCGGGACGAAAGATTTACTGTTCGACAACCGTACAGGATTGGTCTGCTGGCGAAATTCATTCTCCATCCGGCGCAACATAAAGAAGCTGATTAATGATGAGAAGTTGCGTGAGACATTGGGGAGGAACGGGCGTATTAATGTTGAAAACTTCGATTGGCATGAGCTGGCAAAGAAAATAGAAGGATACCTTCTGTCGCCAGCTCCGATAAGATAATGCTTGCTTATGGATGTGAAGAATTTTTTGCTTGTTAAAACAGGCTTGGCAGCTTATAAGAGAGAAAAGAACCGGATTCCCAGGGTTTTGTTTTATCACGGTGTGTCGGACATACATACACCGTTCGTTGAAAGTTTGCATATACCCCCGGAAGAGTTTAAAAGGCAGTTGGAGTATTTACAACTGAACTTCGATCTGATATCGATGGATGAATATTACCGTCGGTGGAGGTCGAATTCGTTTACCGGTGAAGAAGCCACATTGACTTTTGATGACGGATACCGGAATAATTTGACCTTTCTAGCTCCCATTCTTCAGGACTTAAACATACCTTTCACTGTATTTATTGCTACACATCACATAGACACCGGGAAACGTTTTTCCACTTTTATAGGAAGGGCAGTCGTCATGCACCCGGAAGTAAGGCGGCTGAATGTTCCGGCAATGGGATTGGATGTCGTACTAACTTCGGCTCGGCAGCGAAAGAAAGTGTTTAAAGTAATCAGCCACCGATTGAAACATTCGGAGATTAAAACGGTGGATTTGATCACCGACCAATTGATCGGCCAATTGTCTTCTCAACAATATCAACAACTTTGCAGTGATTTTCAGGCAGATGCCTTGATGACTTGGAAAGATGTCATCACATTGCAATCCTATTATGATTGTACCATTGGTTCTCATTGCCTTGATCACTTCATTTGCGATACTTTTCAGGAAACTGCCGAAATACAGCGTCAGATCATAGAGAGTAAGAAAGTGATTGAAGAGAAACTCGAGATTCCTTGCCATTATTTAGCTTACCCCAATGGGAATGTTTGTCCGGCAGCGTTAGATGCTGCCAAAGAAGCGGGTTACCGGTTGGCCTTTACGACGGATAACGTCCGGGTCACGCCCGAAATCTCTCCTTTTGCAATGCCCCGTTACGGTGTCGATTTTCATTGGAATACGTTCGTTGCCGATCTGTCTTTTAAACCGAAATAATTGCCGATAAGGGACTTTCGGTATTAAATAATTATTATTTTTGCACCACAATTATCGAGTAGCCACATCATAAAACCTACATTTGACAATGATTTCTATAATTACTGCTATTTACAACCAGCTGGATATGAATAAACTGTATTGGGAGTATTTGAATAAATACACCGATCATCCATTTGAATTGATCATTATTGATAATAATTCCGATGATGGCAGCAGGGAGTTCTTTCAATCGCTGGGGGAAAAGGTAAAGGTGATAGCCAATCGGGAGAATTACTCTTATCCTTATTGCCAGAACCAGGGAATAGCGATTGCCAAATATGATATTCTTGCCTTTTTTAACAACGACATGTTGGTGTCGCCCCATTGGGATAGCCGTGCGTTGCAGGTTTTGGGCAAGGACAACCGGGATGTCATCAGCCTTGGAAGTAACGACAGGCTTTATGACCAAAAGACATCGAAGTCTTTGCAAAGAAGATGGAAACACATTAAATATCCGTGTATCATGCTTTTCGGGCAGAAGATGTTCGGGTTAAAACTGATGCAGCGCATGTGTTACGGCAACTGGGAAAAGTTCTGCGAAAAGAATTACAAACGTTACGGAGCATCGTTTACTGTCGGTTTCTCCGGTGCCTCTATACTTATGAATCGCAAAGCAATAGAAAAGATCGGTCTTTGGGACGAAAGCCAGCAGTTTGCCGATTTCGATTTGTTCTTCCGTTCTTGCCAACGGGCGGAAACCGTGGGCGACCTTCAGCCATTGGCTGTGGTGAACGGGATTTTTACCCATCATTACAGACGTCTGACTTTATATTCCAATTGCCCGCCTTTTGCAGATGCTGCCCGGCTGATCCCTTTGGAAAAGAAATGGCCACCCACGGATTATAACCGATGGATGGCATTGATCAATTTTCAAAAGAGTTCTTTATAGTCTTCCGTCCGAACAGGTTTTATCTAAAGCTCCTTTTACATCGTATACGATACCGTTTTCACTGCAAAACGAACGGATGGGCACGGTTTTAAACTGACAGTGTGCCACTGCTAGGATAATTGCCTCATATTTGGAAGCGGGCAGTTCGGAGAGCATTTCCAGTCCGTACTCTTTCTTTACCTCATCGGCCGATGCCCAAGGGTCATAGACGTCTACTTGCAAGTCGAATTCCTGCAATGTGCGGATGATGTCGACCACTTTGGTATTTCGAACGTCAGGGCAGTTCTCCTTGAATGTGATTCCCATAACCAATATGCGGGATTCTTTGATGAATTGTCCTTTCTTTATCATGCATTTCAAGACTTGTTTGGCGATATATTCACCCATCCCGTCATTCATGCGGCGCCCTGCCAGGATCACTTCTGGGTGATAACCCAAACCTTGCGCCTTCTGTGCCAAATAATAAGGGTCGACTCCGATGCAATGTCCTCCTACCAGTCCAGGTTTGAAAGGAAGGAAGTTCCATTTGGTGGCGGCCGCTTCCAGCACTGCGGTGGTGTCGATATTCATCAGATTGAAAATGCGTGCCAGTTCATTTACAAAGGCTATATTGATATCTCGTTGTGAGTTCTCGATTACTTTGGCTGCTTCTGCTACCTTGATGCTCGGTGCCAGATGAGTCCCGGCACTGATAACAGATGAATAGAGTTTGTCAACCGTTTGCCCGATTTCGGGTGTTGAACCGGAAGTGACTTTCTTTATTTTATCGACTGTATGTTCCTTGTCGCCCGGATTGATTCGTTCGGGAGAATATCCGGCATAAAAGTCCTTATTAAATTCCAGGCCGGATAATCTTTCTATGACAGGAATGCAATCTTCCTCCGTTGCTCCGGGATAGACGGTCGATTCGTATATCACGATGTCTCCGTGTCCTATCACCTTTCCTACGGTTTCACTGGCTTTCAAGAGCGGGGTCAAGTCCGGACGATTGTATTTGTCTACCGGAGTAGGAACGGTCACTATGTAAATGTTGCAATCTTTCAGATCTTCCATCCGGCAACTGCAATACAATCCCGTTTCATTCTCTGCCGGAGGAGTGGGAGTAAGTACTTGTTCCAGTATATCTTGCGATACTTCCAGCGTTTCATCGATGCCGGACATTATTTGGCTTACCCGTTTTTGTTTAGTGTCGAATCCTATCACCGGATATTTTGTCGCAAATAGACGCGCCAATGGCAGGCCGACATACCCTAACCCTATGATGGCGATTTTTATATTTTGCATATTCCTCTTCTCTTTATTTTAGGTTTTCCCAATACCATTTTACGGCTTCTTTCAGCCCGCGTTTGATGTCATATTCCGGTGCATATCCCAAGGATTTCCGTGCTTTGTCGATGGAAGCGAGTGAATGGGGGATATCGCCCTTTCTGTAGGGACCGTGTTGAATTTTGGTTTCTGCTATCACCGGATCATATTCGCTTAGAAACTCTTTCAAGTAGTCGACGAGTTGATTGAGTGTCGTATTTGTTCCGAAGGCAGTATTGTAAACAGTGTTGATAGCGTCCGGGTTTTGCGTTTTCATAGCGAGCATGTTCATCTGGAGTACATTGTCGATATAGGTAAAGTCCCGTGAATACTCCCCGTCACCATTGATCAGAACCGGTTCATGCCGGATCATTTGCAAGACAAACTTAGGAATCACGGCCGCATAAGCTCCATCTGGCGACTGCCTTCTTCCGAACACATTGAAGTATCTCAGCCCGATGCATTCCATGCCGTAAGTACGGGCGAATACGTCGGCATATAGTTCGTTGACGTATTTAGTAATGGCATACGGGGAGAGGGGGCGACCGATCACCTCCTCTACCTTGGGAAGGCTGGCGGAATCACCATAAGTGGACGAGCTGGCTGCATAGATGAAGCGCTTCACACCGGCATCTCTGGCAGCGACAAGCATGTTAAGAAATCCGCTGATGTTCACCTCATTGGTGGTTTGCGGGTCATTGATGGAACGAGGTACAGAGCCTAAAGCGGCCTCATGGAAAACATATTCTGCACCGGCTACGGCCTTCGTGCAATCTTCCGGTTTACGGATGTCACCGACAATAAGGTTAAAACGTTCGCGGTACTCGCGCAACAGCATTTCTATATTCTCGAATTTGCCTGTTGCAAAGTTGTCCAGGCATGTCACTTTGTGTCCGTCTTTTAATAATCGCTCGCATAGGTTGGAGCCGATGAAACCGGCTCCGCCGGTTACTAATATTTTAAACATATCGTTAGATTTTAAATACATCTATTTGAATTCACGGCAAAGTTAGTATTCTTTTTCATATCTTTGTCACCATGTATACCGATTTAAAAGCAAGACGATTATGATTAAAGTTTCTGGATATTGCCGGTCGTTTCTGCTGTTAGGGTTTCTTTTATCCTTTTCGGCATGTAAGGACGATGATAAGGTAGTGAATGATATTACTACGAACAGGTGGATTGAGAATACCATGCGGAGTTACTATTACTGGTATGGTGATATTCCTGAAACAAACAAGTTGAATTTCGAGACGTCCCCCGAGGTGTTTTTTCAATCGTTGCTGTCGGAAAAAGACGGGAAAGACAATAATCAGGTGTCCGGTGGGCATTATTACTATTCCACGATCAAGAAGAAATCGGCCTCTACCCGGGCTTATTTAGGAGAAGGCCCTTCTTTGGGATTTGAGTTCCAAAATTGGTTTTTCACCAGTAACAACAGGTATGCGGTTAGCGTTCTTTATGTATTACCAGGCTCTCCGGCAGACCTGGCAGGTCTGAGGAGGGGGGATTGGATTCATAGTATAGACGGGGTAGCTGTGAATAATAGCAATATATATGATTTGTTAGGTAGCAAGACTGTGACAGTTGGTGTCTCGGACAGCTATAGGAAGCTATTTTCAACACGATCGGTCGAGTTGGTTCCGGCAACTGTGAAGGATAACCCGGTATTTCTGACAAAAGTGTATAATGATCTCTCGACCGGTGGCAAGAAAGTGGGATATCTGGTTTATAATCATTTCACTTCCGGCCCCGATGGTGATACGGATACGGAATATGACGATGACCTTCGCCAGGCGTTTGCCCGATTTAAGGCTGCCCAAGTGCAGGAGTTTGTCCTCGACTTGCGATACAATGGCGGTGGATTGGTCACTTCGGCACAATTGCTTTCCGAAATGCTGGCTCCTGCCTCTGCGTTAGGAAAGACGTTTTGTGATCTGGTATACAGTGACAAACAAAATAAAACAGTAAATTATCAATTACGGCAGACCGGTCAGAATTTGGACTTACCCCGCTTGATCGTGTTGACCAGTAGCCGTACGGCATCTGCATCGGAAGCGGTGATTAATGGGCTCAAGCCATTTTATCAGGTAATGGTGATAGGCGAACGGACCGAAGGTAAGAATGTAGGTTCCATCACATTGTCGAGCGATAAATATGAATACGACCTGCACCCTATTGTCTGTAGGATATACAATGCTAAAGGTGAATCGGATTATGAAGACGGTTTCGTTCCCGACTGGACATTGTCGGAGGATCAACGTGTCATTGAAGGGCATGTCGAGCTTGGCGATAAAGACAATGATCCTCTGTTGGCGGTGGCTGTTTATACGATCCGTACCGGTAGTCTTCCTAGGATAAATGTCGCCCGTTCTGCCGGAATGGATATTGTTTCCGGTTACTGTTCTTTGGACGAAAAGTCCGGCAGTGGGGTTCGCGTACCTTTTTGATAGCATATCGGACGGATATTGATCATAAAGAAAAACATTACCTCTTTTTACTAACCGATACATTACTTGGGAAGCATTAAGTAGCAAGTAACGTGGCTGAGATGTTGCATAAATATGCATGAATGTCGGTCGTTTGCTGCCTGACATGCAACATGTACAGAGATGAAACACGGTTTCTTCCCTTCCGAATGCGATTTGCTCGGTGACGAGAGACGGCTTCATCGGTGATGAGACCCGGTTTGGTCGGTGATGAAGCACGGTATCATCGGTGATGAAGACCGGATACCTCGGTGATGAGAAGTTTTTTAGTTGCAAAGGAAGCATCTCATGCTTGTGCGCCAAGCTTTTTGATGCTGGTTGCTATCAAAAGTAGGATAGAGGAACAGTTGCTATTTGATCAAATAAAAGCGATACTTGCTTGCAAGGAAATATCAAAGAAGCTCGTTTCTTGGCGAAAGGTTCGGAATGTGCTATAATATTTGTCTTTCTGAATTCTGCTAATGCCTTCTCCTTGCGTTATTTGTAAGGTGCCCTCCTTATACCCGGAATGAAAGCATCCTCGGCAATCAGGATTATCATTTTGACAAAAAGAAAGTTGTATGAGCTTGCTGGCACTGAAATTTGTGTGGAGTAGGACACCCGGACATGGATTCTGTGTGGTTCAGAAGAATGAAGATAGTGAAATAATAGGTCGGTAACTGACATATGTAAGCAATTAACCGCCTAAACCTATGTGAATATAATAAATATTGTTATCTTTGCCTCCCAATATCTATTATTTGTTAGCAAAGTGATATCAGTAGAAGGACTTAGTGTAGAGTTTAATGCCACGCCCTTATTTTCGGACGTGTCTTATGTGATCAATAAAAAAGACCGTATTGCCTTGGTAGGTAAGAACGGTGCAGGCAAATCTACCATGCTGAAAATTTTGGCTGGTTTGCAAAGCCCTACGACAGGCATTGTTGCCATCCCCAAAGAAGTCACCATCGGCTATTTGCCGCAGGTGATGATTCTCAGCGACAAACATACCGTAATGGAAGAAGCCGAACAGGCTTTCGAACATATTTTCAGATTGCAGGCCGAACTGGAACAGATGAACCGGCAATTGGCTGAACGTACCGATTATGATTCCGAAGATTATCATAAACTTATAGACCGTTTTACGCATGAGAATGACCGCTTCCTGATGATGGGCGGCACAAATTTTCGTGCGGAAATTGAACGTACGCTGCTCGGATTAGGTTTCACCCGTGTGGATTTCGACCGTCCTACCAGTGAGTTCTCCGGTGGGTGGCGGATGCGTATCGAGTTGGCCAAGCTTTTGCTGCGCCGTCCCGATGTGTTGCTCCTTGACGAGCCTACCAACCATCTCGACATAGAGAGCATTCAATGGCTGGAAAATTTTCTTTCCACCCGTGCCAATGCAGTAGTGCTTGTCAGCCACGACCGTGCATTCCTCAATAATGTCACGACACGCACCATAGAAATCACTTGTGGGCAGATATACGACTATAAGGTGAAATACGATGAATTTGTCGTATTGCGCAAGGAACGACGCGAACAACAACTCCGAGCCTTTGAAAATCAGCAGAAGCAGATACAGGATACGGAGGACTTCATTGAACGCTTCCGATACAAAGCGACTAAAGCCGTACAGGTGCAGAGCCGCATCAAGCAATTGGAAAAGATAGAACGTATTGAAGTGGATGAAGAAGATAATTCCGCGCTGCGCCTGAAATTCGTTTGTTCCAGCCGTAGTGGCAATTATCCCGTGATTTGTGAAGACGTAATGAAAGCTTATGGCGAGCATATCGTTTACCACGACGTGAACCTTACGATAAACCGGGGTGAAAAAGTCGCGTTTGTGGGTAAGAACGGTGAAGGGAAATCTACGCTTGTGAAATGTATCATGGGAGAGATCGCTGACTATCAGGGTAAACTGACAATCGGACACAATGTGCAGATCGGCTATTTTGCGCAGAATCAGGCACAGATGCTGGACGAGAATCTTACCGTCTTCGATACGATAGACCGTGTGGCGGTAGGCGATATCCGGCTAAAGATACGTGATATCCTGGGAGCATTTATGTTCGGTGGCGAAGCTTCCGACAAGAAAGTGAAAGTTCTCTCCGGTGGTGAACGTACCCGTCTGGCTATGATCAAGCTCTTGCTGGAACCGGTAAATTTCCTTATCCTTGATGAGCCTACCAATCACCTCGATATGCGTTCGAAGGATGTCCTGAAAGAGGCAATCCGCGAATTTGACGGCACGGTGATAATTGTCAGCCATGACCGTGATTTCTTGGACGGCCTTGCGACTAAGGTATATGAGTTCGGTGGAGGCCTTGTGAAAGAACACATTGGTGGTATTTACGATTTTCTGCAAAAGAAGAAGATAGAAAGCCTGAACGAATTGCAAGCTTCAATATCCCTTTCGATGTCGTCTACTGCCTCCACGAAGGATAATGCATCTGCGGAGCAACCACCTTCGGAAAACAAGCTCTCTTATGAGGCTCAGAAAGAGCTGAACAAGAAAATAAAAAAGTTAGAACGCCAGGTGGCCGATTGCGAGTCGGCAATAGAGCAGACCGAATCTGCCATAGCCATGCTCGAGGAGAAGATGGCCACTCCGGAAGGAGCATCTGATATGTCTCTCTACGAACAGCATCGGAAATTGAAAGAACAGCTTGACCGGACGGTTGAGGAGTGGGAACAGGTTTCGATGGAGCTGGAGGAGATAAAACAAGAATGAAAGTGACACTTTTATAACCCTATAATATTTATTATATGAAAGTAACCAAGTATTTACCAATCCTAGCAATTTGTCTTATGACAACAGGATGTAACAGCAGCAAGCAGCAGGCCACATCAACTTCTGGTCTCGATCTTGCTAATCTTGACACAACGGCTCTTCCGGGAACCGATTTCTATCAGTATGCCTGTGGCGGCTGGATGAAGAATCATCCCCTTACTGACGAGTATTCACGTTTCGGCTCTTTCGACATGCTTGCCGAAAACAACCGCAAACAACTTCGCGGCCTTATCGAAGAATTGGCTGCTACCCAGCACGAAGCCGGTAGCATAGCACAGAAAGTGGGTGATTTGTATAACATTGCGATGGATAGTGTAAAGCTTAACAAAGAAGGTGTCGCTCCTATTAAACCGGAATTGGAAAAGATTGCTGCCATTAAGGACAAGTCCGAAATCTATCCCCTTATTGCCGAGATGCAAAAGAATGGAATGTATCCTTACTTTGCCGTCTATATAGGTGCGGACGATATGAACAGTTCGATGAATATGGTACATGCCGTTCAAGCCGGTTTAGGAATGGGTGAACGCGATTATTACCTTGAGAACGATGAAAGAACCAAGGAAATCCGCGATGCCTATCAAAAGCATGTTGTCAAGATGTTCCAATTGGCCGGATTTGATGAGGCGGCTGCACAGAAGGCTATGGCATCGGTCATGAATATTGAAAACCGTCTTGCCAAGTCTGCGCGTTCTATGGTTGAAATGCGCGACCCGCATGCCAACTATAATAAGAAGGCGATGGAAGAGCTGAAGAAGGAATATGCGCCTTTCGCTTGGGATATGTTCTTCTCCAATCTCGGACTGAATGATGTCGCTGAAGTGAATATCGGCCAGCCGAATTCTATAAAAGAGGTGAATGAAATCATCAACACCGTTCCTTTGGAAGATCAGATCGCTTATTTGCAATGGAATCTTATCAATAGTGCAGCAGGCTATCTGAGTGATGACTTCGTAGCACAGAATTTTGACTTCTATGGCAAGACGATGTCCGGAAGAAAAGAGATGCAACCGCGTTGGAAACGTGCTGTAAGCACGGTAGACGGTTCATTGGGTGAAGCTGTCGGCCAAATGTATGTAGAGAAATACTTCCCGGCTGCCGCTAAAGAACGTATGGTAGGTCTAGTGAAAAACCTGCAGACCTCTTTGGGCGAGCGTATTCAGAAATTGCCTTGGATGAGTGACGAAACCAAGCAGAAAGCACTTGAGAAATTGGCTACTTTCCATGTCAAGATTGGTTATCCGGACAAATGGAAAGATTACTCTTCATTGGATATTAAGAATGATACTTATTGGGCAAACATCGAACGTGCCAACCAGTGGGGACATAATGAAATGATTGCTAAGGCCGGCAAACCGGTAGATAAGGATGAGTGGATGATGACCCCTCAGACAGTAAATGCATATTACAATCCTACGACCAATGAAATTTGTTTCCCGGCTGGAATCTTACAATATCCGTTCTTCGATATGGATGCCGACGATGCCTTCAACTATGGTGCTATCGGTGTGGTGATCGGTCATGAAATGACTCACGGATTTGACGATCAGGGACGGCAGTATGACAAAGACGGTAATCTGAAAGATTGGTGGACTGAACAAGATGCAAAGAACTTTGAAGAACGTGCCCAAGTGATGGTTAACTTCTTTGACAGCATTGAAGTGGCACCGGGCGTACAAGCAAATGGCGAAGTTACGCTGGGCGAAAATATTGCCGATCACGGTGGCTTGCAAGTATCTTATCAGGCATTCAAGAATGCTACGGCTCAGGCTCCGTTGCCCGTTGAAAATGGTTTTACACCCGAACAACGCTTCTTCTTGTCATATGCTAATGTATGGGCCGGCAATATCCGTCCGGAAGAAATTCTTCGTTTGACCAAACTCGATGTGCATTCATTGGGTAAATGGCGTGTGGATGGAGCATTGCCACAGATTGACGCATGGTATGAAGCATTTAACATTACGGAGGAAGATCCGTTGTATATACCGGCTGATAAACGTGTATCTATTTGGTAATAGTTTCGTATAAACGATAACCCTTATATGAAAGCGCTGGCTCATAATCTTTTGAGTCAACGCTTTTTTATCATTAATTCACACCTTATTTGTTACGCGCGATAAACAATATTTCGTAACTTTGCACACCAAATACTTAATAAGCAAGCCCATGTCTGAGTCTAAAAGAATTAAAACCGCATTGGTGTCGGTTTATCATAAGGAAGGTTTGGATGAAATTATCACCAAACTGCATGAAGAAGGTGTAGAGTTTTTATCGACAGGCGGAACTCGCCAGTTTATCGAATCATTAGGATATCCCTGCAAGGCTGTGGAAGATCTGACTTCTTATCCCTCCATCCTTGGTGGCCGTGTGAAAACTCTCCATCCGAAAATATTCGGAGGTATCCTTTGCCGTCGCGGGCTGGAACAGGACATCCAGCAGATTGAGAAATATGAAATACCGGAAATAGACCTCGTGATCGTAGACCTCTATCCGTTTGAAGCCACAGTTGCTTCGGGCGCGGATGAGGCCGCCATCATTGAGAAGATCGATATAGGCGGAATCTCATTGATTCGTGCCGCTGCAAAAAACTATAATGATGTCGTGATCGTTGCTTCTCAGGCGCAGTATAAACCGTTGCTCGACATGTTGATGGAACACGGGGCAACTTCTACGCTTGAAGAACGCCGTTGGATGGCTAAAGAAGCATTTGCTGTGTCGTCCCATTACGATTCCGCGATCTTCAACTACTTTGACGCGCAGGAAGGTTCGGCTTTCCGTTGCTCGGTCAACGATCAGAAAACTCTTCGTTACGGTGAGAATCCGCATCAAAAAGGTTACTTCTATGGAAACTTGGATGCGATGTTCGACCAGATTCATGGAAAGGAAATCTCATACAACAACTTGCTTGACATAAATGCGGCTGTTGATTTGATCGATGAGTTTGAAGATGTGACGTTCGCCATATTGAAGCACAACAACGCCTGTGGCTTGGCTTCACGGCCTGCCGTCATCGATGCATGGAAAGATGCTTTGGCAGGTGATCCGGTTTCTGCGTTTGGCGGAGTGTTGGTTACGAATGCGGTGATTGACAAGGAGACTGCTGAAGAGATCAATAAGATATTCTTTGAAGTTGTGATAGCTCCCGATTATGACGTGGATGCACTTGAGATTCTGGGGCAGAAAAAGAATCGCATCATTCTTGTCCGCAAAGAGGCTAAATTGCCCAAGAAGCAATTCCGGTCTTTACTTAACGGTGTGCTTGTGCAGGAGAAAGATACGAATATAGAAACCACAGCCGATTTGAAGACTGTGACCGATAAAGTGCCTACTCCGGAAGAAGTAGAAGACATGTTGTTTGCCAATAAGATTGTGAAAAACAGCAAGTCGAATGCGATTGTTCTGGCCAAAGGGAAACAGTTGCTGGCAAGCGGTGTAGGTCAGACTTCACGTGTCGATGCGCTTAAGCAAGCAATCGAAAAAGCGAAATCATTCGGTTTCGATCTGAAAGGAGCTGTCATGGCATCGGATGCTTTCTTCCCCTTCCCGGACTGTGTGGAGATAGCAGGTAATGAAGGTATTACAGCTGTTATCCAACCGGGTGGTTCGGTAAAGGATGAACTGACGTTCGATTATTGTAATGAACATGGCATTGCGATGGTAACGACAGGCATCCGTCATTTTAAACATTAATATAGATGGGAATTAAGGTTCGTCCTTAATTCTCCATTCTTAATTCTTCATTAAATTATATGGGATTATTCTCTTTTACGCAAGAAATTGCGATGGACCTTGGCACTGCCAACACTATCATCATTACCAATGGTAAGATTGTAGTGGACGAACCGTCGGTGGTAGCTTTGGATCGTCGTACAGATAAGATGATTGCCGTGGGTGAAAAGGCAAAGTTGATGCATGAAAAAACCCACGAAAATATACGCACAATCCGTCCGTTGCGTGACGGTGTAATTGCCGACTTCTATGCTTGCGAGCAGATGATGCGCGGACTTATTAAGCAGGTCAACACCCGTGGACATCTGTTTTCCCCCTCTTTGCGTATGGTGATTGGTGTCCCTTCCGGTAGTACGGAGGTTGAGCTGCGTGCCGTTCGTGACTCTGCCGAACATGCGGGTGGCAGGGACGTTTATCTGGTATTTGAGCCGATGGCAGCTGCTATCGGTATCGGTATCGATGTCGAGGCACCCGAAGGGAACATGATTGTTGATATAGGTGGTGGCTCTACGGAAATTGCTGTAATATCGTTGGGCGGTATCGTTTCGAATAACTCGATTCGTATTGCCGGGGATGATCTTACTGCCGATATTCAGGAATATATGAGCCGTCAGCATAATGTGAAAGTCAGTGAACGTATGGCGGAACGTATTAAGATTAATGTAGGCGCTGCACTTACCGAACTTGGTGATGATGCTCCCGAAGATTATATCGTTCACGGGCCGAATCGCATCACGGCACTTCCGATGGAAGTTCCGGTATGTTATCAGGAAGTGGCACATTGCTTGGAAAAATCTATTTCTAAGATTGAAACCGCCATTCTGAGCGCATTGGAGAACACTCCTCCCGAGCTTTATGCCGATATTGTACACAACGGTATTTATCTTGCTGGTGGCGGTGCATTGCTTCGTGGTCTGGACAAACGTTTAACGGATAAGATAAATATTCCTTTCCATATTGCTGAAGATCCTCTTCATGCGGTGGCAAAAGGTACGGGAGTAGCATTGAAGAATGTAGATCGCTTCTCGTTCCTGATGAGATGAGAATTTGTTTATGCGAAACTTACTCAACTTTCTTATAAAGTACAATTACTGGTTCCTCTTTGTTTTTCTGGAGGTAATCAGTTTTGTTTTGTTGTTTCGCTTTAACTACTATCAGCAGAGTGTCTTTTTTACATCGGCTAATGTCGTTTCCGGTAAGGTATACGAGGTTTCCGGTGGGATTACTTCTTATTTTCACTTGAAAACTGTTAATGAGGGCCTGCTTGACCGGAATATGCTGCTTGAACAACAGATATCCAATTTGGAGAAGGTGTTGAAGGATCATAAATTAGATTCTACAAGTATAAACAGTATACGAGGCATTTCTGATAATAGTTACCAGATATTTAAGGCACATGTTATCAATAACAGTTTGAATCAGGCTGATAATTATATTACGCTTGATCAGGGGAGTGCTGAGGGTATCCGTCCGGAAATGGGTGTTGTCGATGGAAACGGAGTGGTAGGGATTGTTTATAAAACATCTCCGGACTATTCACTTGTCATATCGGTGCTGAATAGCAAGTCAAGTATCAGTTGCAAGATCGTAGGAAGCGAGTATTTTGGTTACTTGAAGTGGGAGCATGGTGATTCACGTTATGCTTATCTGAGGGATCTGCCTCGTCACGCAGAATTCAATTTGGGAGATACAGTGGTGACAAGCGGTTATTCGACTGTTTTTCCGGAAGGAGTGATGGTAGGTACGGTTGATGATATGTCCGATTCTAATGACGGTCTTTCTTATCTGTTGAAGATTAAGCTGGCGACTGATTTTGGCAAATTGAGTGATGTGAGAGTAATCGCCCGGAGCGGTCGGGAAGAGCAGAAAGAGCTTGAAAAATCGGTTGCGAACTAATGATTATAAATTATATACATAGGATAGGATGGTTGGTCGGTTTGGTGCTTCTTCAAGTGCTGATACTGAACAATGTTCATATCGGGGGGTATGCTACGCCTTTTCTATATGTCTATTTCATCCTCAAATTTCCTTCCGGCACCTCAAGGAATGAATTGATGTTGTGGGCTTTCTTTTTGGGATTAATGATCGATATATTTTCTAATACACCCGGAATGAATGCTGCAGCTACGGTTTTACTGGCTTTTGTGCGTCCTACCTTCTTACGTTTGTTCACTCCACGTGATACGCTGGATAGCATTATCCCGTCTATTCGGACTTTGGGAATCTCTTCTTTTCTAAAGTACGCAGTGACATGTGTCTTTATTCATAATCTGGTATTGTTGAGTCTAGAATTCTTTTCTTTTTCCAGTATCCCTCTGCTGCTGTTACGCGTAGTTGCGTGTACATTATTGACTGTTACATGTATTATGGCTGTTGAAGGTATAAGGAGATAGTCATGGCAAAGGATTATGTATTAGAAAAACGAAAATTTGTTATTGGAGGAGTTGCTATTTGTATCGTCCTTATTTATTTGATACGCCTGTTTGTATTACAGATTTCTACGGATGACTATAAGAAAAATGCGGATAGTAACGCCTTCTTGAATAAAATACAGTATCCCTCTCGTGGAGCTGTTTACGATCGTAACGGTAAACTGCTTGTTTTTAATCAGCCGGCTTATGACATAACGATTGTCCCTAAGGAGATTGAGAATCTGGATACTCTGGATCTTTGTCGTACGTTGAACATAACCCATGCGCAGTTTCTGAAGATCATGAGTGATATGCGGGATCGCCGTAGAAATCCCGGTTATTCGAGATATACTAACCAGTTATTCATGTCCCAGCTGTCTGCCGAAGAATGTGGGGTGTTTCAGGAGAAGCTATTCAAATTTCCCGGGTTTTATATCCAGCGCCGTACTATCCGTCAATATACTTATAACTCTGCCGCCCATGCTTTGGGAGATATCGGTGAAGTGTCCATGCGTGATATAGAAAATGATGATTACTACATACGCGGAGATTTCATCGGGAAACAGGGAGTGGAAAAATCATATGAGAAATATCTTCGTGGGGAGAAAGGTGTCGAGATATTGCTGCGCGATGCGCATGGGCGCATACAAGGCCATTATATGGATGGAAAGTTCGACCGTCCTTCCATTCCGGGGAAAAATCTGACATTAGGTATCGATATTGACCTGCAAATGTTGGGCGAAAGGTTGATGCAAAACAAAATCGGTAGTATTGTTGCCATTGAACCGGAGACAGGAGAGATACTCTGTCTGGTTTCTTCTCCCAATTTCGATCCTCATTTGATGATTGGCCGCCAACGTGGTAATAATCATCTTATGCTGCAGCGTGACAAGCGCAAACCTCTCTTGAACCGAGCTTTGATGGGAGCTTACCCTCCGGGGTCAACCTTTAAAACGGCACAGGGACTTGTCTTTTTGCAAGAAGGGATTATTCAGGAAAACACTCCTGTTTTTCCCTGTTCCCATGGATTCAATTATGGAAGCCTGCATGTGGGATGTCACGGGCATGCTTCTCCTTTGCCCTTAATTCCTGCTATTGCAACTTCTTGTAACTCTTATTTTTGTTGGGGGCTTTTCCGTATGTTAGGTGACCGTAAGTATGGTTCTCCTCAAAATGCTTTGACTGTATGGAAAGACCATATGGTTTCCCAGGGATTTGGGTATCGCTTGGATGTGGATTTACCAGGTGAGGGTCGTGGATTCATACCTAATGCGGGAGTTTATGATAAGGCTTATCGCGGTCGTTGGAACGGATTGACTATTATCAGTATTTCCATTGGGCAGGGTGAGATTCTTGCTACTCCTTTGCAGATAGCAAATCTTGGCGCAACCATTGCTAATCGAGGGCATTTTACACCTCCCCATATTGTGAAGGAGATTCAGGATGGAGAACTTGATAGCATTTATCGTACGCCGAGGGTTCCTACCATAGAGCGTCAATATTATGAAGAGATCGTGAAAGGCATGAGGGCGGCAGTGACGGGTGGGACTTGTCGTATAGCGGGCTCCATCCTACCGGGTGTGGAAGTTTGTGGAAAGACGGGTACGGCACAGAACCGTGGGAAAGACCATTCTGCTTTTATGGGTTTCGCACCGATGAATAATCCGAAGATTGCGATTGCGGTATATGTGGAGAATGGTGGTTTTGGAGCGACTTATGGAGTTCCTATCGGTGCTTTAATGATGGATCAGTATTTGCATGGTAAGCTATCTCCCGAAAACGAGAAGCTTGCGGAAGATTTTAGTAACAGAATTATATATTATGGTGACGAGGAGCGATAATTTATGGAAGACATTGGATTGGGTGACAATACTGCTTTACCTTCTCCTTATCATTGCCGGATGGTTTAGCGTTTGTGGAGCCAGTTATGATTATGGAGATCGTGACTTCCTTGATTTTTCTACTCGTGCGGGTAAGCAGTTCATGTGGATCATTTGTTCGTTTGGTTTGGGCTTTGTGTTATTAATGCTGGAGGACCGGATGTATGACATGTTTGCTTACATCATTTATGTAGGAATGATATTACTTCTTATCGTTACCATTTTTATCGCTCCCGATGTCAAAGGGTCACGGTCCTGGTTGCAGTTGGGGCCTGTCAGCCTTCAGCCTGCGGAGTTTGCCAAGTTTGCTACTGCTCTTGTGCTTGCCAAGTATATAAATTCTTACTCTTTTAATATAAAAAAAACAAAGTGCTTTCTGTTGCTCCTGGCTTTTATCATGCTTCCCATGGTGCTGATCGTGTTGCAGAAAGAAACAGGTTCTGCATTGGTTTATCTGGCTTTCTTTCTGGTACTCTACCGGGAGGGTATGCCGGGTGTAGTACTTTTTTCGGGAGTGTGTGCTGTCGTTTATTTTGTCGTTGGTATACGTTTTGATCAGGTATATATTGCCGACACACCGACACCGATCGGAGAGTTTGCCGTTCTTTCTATGGTTCTGCTATTTGCTGGAGCCATGGTATGGGTATATAAGAAGAAGTGGGAACCGGTAAGAAACATTATTGGGGGGAGTCTGATTGTCATGTTGCTTGCCTATTGTATCTCGGAATATATTGCGCCTTTCAATCTGGTGTGGGTGCAGTGGTTACTTTGTGTAGTGGCTGTCGGTTACTTGCTGTTTCTGTCATTACGGGAAAGGCAGAAGGCATATTTACTTATTAGTCTTTTTGCGGTTGGGTCTGTCTGCTTCCTTTATTCCAGTGACTACGTGTTCGATAATATACTGGAACCGCATCAGCAGATTCGTATCAAGGTGGTACTCGGTATGGAGGAAGATCTTACCGGTGCCGGATATAATGTCAACCAGTCTAAGATTGCCATTGGATCGGGTGGACTAACGGGAAAAGGTTTTTTGAACGGGACACAGACCAAATTGAAATATGTTCCTGAACAGGATACGGATTTTATATTTTGTACGGTAGGTGAGGAGCAGGGATTTGCTGGGTCTGCGATTGTCCTGTTGTTGTTCCTTGCTCTCATACTGCGGTTGATAACGGTTTCTGAACGGCAACCTTCAGCATTTGGGCGCGTCTATGGCTATTCCGTTGTCAGTATTTTCCTATTTCATGTTTTTATTAATATCGGTATGGTGCTTGGGTTGACACCGGTGATTGGTATTCCTCTTCCGTTCTTTAGTTATGGGGGGTCTTCTTTGTGGGGATTTACGATTTTATTGTTTATATTCCTTCGGATTGATGCTGGGCGGAGTCGGAGGTTATGATTTATTTTTCTATTTTAATTCCAACGGCATTAACGCCTTTCAAGTGTTCATCGTTCATGCAGTGGGACACTTTAAGTGTATAGTTTCCCGGATGCTTTGTCGTGGTTTTGCCAATAGGGAGAGCCGATTGAAACAAGCTTCCCCATCCGGTACCATACCATTTACCTTCTTTATCAGCCAATACGAAGAGGAGTGTATCTGTTTTCCAGTTCGTGCTATCTTCCAAGTTATGACTTATTGCCAGGTATAAATTCCGGTAGGCATATTTGCTCTCGTTTCGTATCTCTGCCGTAAGGTTTAGTGGAATTAAGGAATCATTGAGGGGAATATTAAAAAAGAGTGTATCACTCTTTTCCCAGCCGTCCGTTGGGATCGGCTGGTAAGTATGATACACTGTATTTTCATTGCAGGCGGCAATTAGCCAACCTATTATTACGGTCCATATGCTACTCTTGAGCAGTCTTTTCATTCTCTTGCGACTTTTCTGTTTTTTGAGATTTTTCTCCATTCTGTGACCTATCCTGACCTTTGGGTCGCTCACTGTTTTGAGGTCGTTCCGCAGATTGTAGTCTCTCTCCTTTCTGCGCCCTTTCTTGATTCTTAGGTTGGGTACTTGTTTGTGGACGTTCTACATACTGTGGCTTTTCTCCCTTTCGGGTGTTTTCACTGTTATATGAGGAGCGGTTGTTGCTATTCTTAGGCCGTTCATTCTTTGAACGTTGTTGCTCACCTCCGTTCTCTGATTGTCTACGGTTGTTGCGTTCACCGTTGTTTTCCTGTTGTGGACGATTGTTGCGGTTTCCGCCATTCTCTTGCTGCTGCCGGTTCGAACGGTTACCATTTTCTTGCTGAGGGCTTGGGTTGTTGTTAGCACCTTCTGCTCCCTGCTGTTGGTTGTTGGCACCTTTTTTCTTCTTCTTATTTCTTCCGTTGTTATCGTTTGCTCCTCCATCCTTGCGGCGCCGTTCACGGTCGAATCGGGTTAAACTTTCTTGCTCTACCAAGTCTACAGGTTTCTTGGGTTCTTGTTTGTGAGCTTCTTCCAGCAGACTGTCTGGTTTAATTCCCTTTTTGTTCATGCTGATGATTTCAAAAGCTCTTTTCCCATTGATGGTAACGAGATTGGCTGGAAAGGCTTTGTCGGTTGAGTAAGTAATCTGATTGCTTAGGATATCCGCCTTAAAGAAATAGAATGTTCCGTCTTTCGTTTCAAGTTCGATTTCTTTGGACGGGAGCCGTTTTTGGGCTTCTACATAGCAATCAATTTCGTAATTCAGACAACATTTCAGTTTCGCGCATTGCCCTGCCAATTTTTGTGGATTCAGTGAAATGTCCTGATAACGGGCTGCACTGGTGGATACCGATACGAAACTTGTCATCCAGGTAGCACAACAAAGTTCTCGTCCGCAAGGTCCGATTCCTCCGATACGCCCGGCTTCCTGACGGGCACCTATCTGTTTCATTTCAATTCGCACACGGAATGCTTCGGCCAGCACTTTTATTAATTGCCGGAAATCTACCCGTTCGTCTGCTATATAATAGAATATAGCTTTATTCCCGTCTCCCTGGTATTCGACATCTCCTATTTTCATGTCCAGGTTTAGGCTGGCTGCGATCTGGCGGGAACGGATCATGGTAGAATGTTCCTTGGCTTTCGCTTCTTCGAACTTCTCCATATCTACCGTTTTTGCTTTTCTGTAGATGCGTTTGATTTCGGTATCCGGCTTGATGTTCGCTTTACGCATTTGCAGCGGAACGAGTCTGCCTGTCAGTGTCACTTCACCGATGTCATGGCCTGGTGTGGCTTCTACTGCCACAATATCTCCTTTTTCCAGCTTTATCTTATTGCTGTTCCGATAATACCCCTTACGGGTATTTTTAAACTGAACTTCTACCATGTCGCTCTCTTCTGCGTTGCCTGGTATATCGGCCAGCCAATCGTAGGTATTCAGTTTTTTATCTTGCCGAGAGCAACCTTTGCAGCAAAGGCCGCCACTCCCATTATGTAATATAAAGTCCATTTGTTATTTATAATTTATTCCCTATGGTCATGACCTTTGTTTGATTATAACTCATAGGTACGTTAACGATTTCCAGTTTATAATTATTCAAATTTCAACTCTTCAACAGTACGATCATTTTTAATGAAAAGTCGAAAAATATCATCTTAGCATTTACGTTCTGTTCTACATGCCATTGCGCTTCGCTTAGTTCGTCCATGATGCCCATTACGTTCCTTTCATTGACAAAAGGTGAAAAGCGAGTGGCGAAATTCTGTTCGTCCGGTGTCATATATACCAGTTCTTTTTGATGCAGGTTATAGATGAAGTTTTCCCTGATCATCCTCTGGCAATAGGACAGAAAGTTTTTTTGCCGTTCTCTTCCTAGTCCGGCTATCTGATCGCTCCATTGCTTCATCTCCCTTATTTTTCGTTGATAGGAGAGGCGCATCAAGCTGACGAACAGTTCGAAAAACAGGTGGTTCTCTTCATTCAAATGGATCGTTTCGAGGGCTTTGATGAAGTTTCCATTGGCTAAATGAGCTATGGAAAGGCTTGTAGACTGTTGCACACTATACTTTTGCTCCAACACTTGTGCGATGTCTTTTTCTGCTATTTTGCGGACGTTTATCCGCTGCGTTCGACTTAATATAGTTTGCAGGATCATATCCGGTGCTTCTGACACCAGAAGGAAGATGGTCTTTGCGGGTGGCTCTTCCAGTAATTTCAACAGTTTATTGGCGCACGCAAGCTGCATCTTTTCCGGTAGCCAGATGATGGTGATCTTGAAGCCGCCTTCACTTGATTTCAGGCTGAGCTTTTTCATGATCTCATCGCTCTCTTTGGTGTAGATGACAGCCTGTGAGTTCTCCGCGTTGATTTCGTTCAGCCAGTGATTGAGGTTGAAATACGGATTGTTCAGAACAATTCGGCGCCACTCAACGATATAATCATCGCTTCTGCTATTTTTTACTACCGGAAATGTAAAGTGGACGTCGGGGTGAACGAGCTTATTAAATTTCACGCACGACGGACAAACTCCGCAAGCATCTGTGGCACTCCGGTTGGTGCAACTGATGTAGCGGGCATAAGCCAGTGCCAGGGGGAGCTTGCCAACGCCCTCCGATCCGCAGATGAGCTGTGCGTGAGGAATACGTCCTTCGTTTACCTCCTGTATGAGTCTTTGTTTTATCTCTTCTTGTCCGATTACGTCTTTGAAAAACACTTTACTTTCTATAATTTAATTGTTTAAACTTTATTTTTAGTTCGGTGCAGCTTAATAAATTTCTTTTGCTACTTCCTTGATGCTGTCCACTGCACCGATGGAGTAAAAATGTATACTTGGTACTCCATGTGCCATTAATTCGCGGCATTGCATCACACACCATTCAATACCGACCTTCTGAACTTCTGCGTCGTTTTTGCATCTCAAAGTCTCTTTTACAAGTTCTTCGGGTAAGTCAACTTTGAATGTTTTCGGTATCATGCTTAATTGGGATAACTTTTTGAAAGGCTTTATTCCAGGGATGATCGGTACATGGATGCCGGCTTCCTTGGCTCGTTCCACGAAATCGAAATATTTCTGATTGTCATAGAAAAGCTGAGTTACTGCATATTCTGCACCGTTTTCTATTTTCTTTTTCAACCAGTAGATATCCGAATCCATGTTGGGAGATTCTTCGTGTTTCTCCGGATAGCAAGCTACTCCGTATGAAAAAGGGGTGTTGGTAACTTTCATTTCCGATCCGTCGACGAAGATTCCTTTATTGAAGTTATTGATCTGTTCCTGTAATTCGGTGGCGTGGTGATATCCGTCTCCTTCGGGAGTAAATACAGACTCATGCTTGGCTTTATCACCACGAAGTACCAATAAGTCAGTAATTCCTAGAAATTGCAGATCCAGTAGTACATATTCTGTTTCTTCACGGGAAAAGCCGCTACAAAGAATATGAGGTACCACCGTTATGTTATATTTATTTTGAATAGCTGCCGCAACGGCTACTGTTCCCGGACGTCTCCTCAGCTTAGTTCGCTGGAATAATCCGCTCCCTAAGTCTTTATAGACATATTCACTACGATGAGTTGTTATATTAATGTATTTAGGATTAAACTCATGAAGTATATCGATGTCTTTGTACAGTTTCTCAATGCCTGTGCCTTTCAATGGAGGGAGGATTTCAAAGGAGAAAGCAGTTTTTTCGTTGCTTTGTATATGGTCTATTACTTTCATCAATTTTATTGTTCTTCTTTGCTTCTGTTTACTATAAATGCATATTGGGACAAAAATACGAAAAAATGCAGAGATATTATATGAGCCTGTTTAAATTTTATTTATTAGTGCCCTAATAGATACTGGTTTTGTCATTTTCCTTGTTGATTAGGACGTTAGTCCATAGCTTCAGTAGAGCCTTGTCTGCTGGTTAAGTCGTGAAAGGAGGGCCAAAATCCAGCGCTTTGTCCTTGTTCTTGGACTTTTATCATATGCATTAGCCGAGATGTCAGTTAAATAGCCAATACTTTTTTTATTCTATATGGCCGTTTATTTCTTGTGTCTAGGGGCTAAAAGAGTAATTCTGTTATTTCAATAGATATATGAGTAATAAATAAAAAGGCACCCGTTTGGGGAGCAATCTTTCAAGTTAACCTATAGATGGTTATATACAATACGCCAATCAACTATTCATCCTGATTTAGTCCCCGTTCTTTATCCTTCCTTTTTTGTTTTTTTTCGTTGAACAGCGTGTGTCGTCTTGCCTTGTTCCCGTGTTGTGGCGTTCCCGTTCCGGCCTTCTCTCCTTCCCGCTGTTCCGGTGGCTTCCGCCTCCTTCCCCTCCCTTTCCCGCGGTCGGAAACTCCCGTGGCCCGGCGTGCGTCGCCCCTTTTTTATGGGGCTGGTTCTTGTGTCTTTCCCCTGTTTTTTTTATGTTGTCGTGCCTTTCCCCCTTCTTTCTTCCTTTCCCTTCCTTTTTTTCTCGGTCCTCCTCCGTCGCGGTTCCCGCGCGTCCTCTTGGGGCCCCCCCCTTATGATATAATCCCCCCTTGTAATATAATAATGTGTCCCCCTTTCCTTTCGCTTTCTTCCCCCTTCCTTTCATCGCCCTGTTTCCCAGCCCCTTGCGAAAAAGTTTTTCATTTTGTGTAAAAAAGTTCCCTTTATGTTTTGGAGTTGTCCTCCCTTTCCCTATCTTTGCACCCGCTTTCGAGAGGTAAAGCGTTCGTTTCTTGACATCCTTGCAGTGGGCGGCCCCCGGTTTTTTCCTTCTTTCTTTTTCCTCCCTTTCGCAGAGAGAGGCGGTTGGGGAAGGGGAAAGCAAAAAAACCTTAAAGGATTTGGTGGTTTCGAACAAAACCCCTACCTTTGCATCCGCTTTCTGAAACGAGGCCTCCGGGCCGTCAGGAGACAGTTAGTTCTTTGAAATATTGATAAACAATACAAGTAGTACATCCCGGCCCCCGCCCTTTTGGGCGGTGGGCCGGGTCCAAGATAAAGAACCGTCATTTCCGGCCCGGGCCGTTTTTTTTCGGCCCGGTTCCGGTGGTTTTCTTGATAAATCGCGGCATCCATGACAGAGCAAGAACGGCCCGGGGCTTATGCCCCGGGTCTCGACAATACTTTTACAATGAAGAGTTTGATCCTGGCTCAGGATGAACGCTAGCTACAGGCTTAACACATGCAAGTCGAGGGGCAGCATTTCCCAGCAATGGGAAGATGGCGACCGGCGCACGGGTGAGTAACACGTATCCAACCTGCCGGCGGCCCGGGGATAGCCTTTCGAAAGAAAGATTAATACCCGATGGCGCCCGGGGGCCGCATGGCCCCCGGGCTAAAGAATTTCGGCCGCCGATGGGGATGCGTTCCATTAGGTTGTTGGCGGGGTCACGGCCCACCAAGCCTTCGATGGATAGGGGTTCTGAGAGGAAGGTCCCCCACATTGGAACTGAGACACGGTCCAAACTCCTACGGGAGGCAGCAGTGAGGAATATTGGTCAATGGGCGGGAGCCTGAACCAGCCAAGTAGCGTGGAGGACGAAGGCTCTATGGGTCGTAAACTCCTTTTTTGCGGGAATAAAGTTCGCCACGTGTGGCGTTTTGCATGTACCGCACGAATAAGGATCGGCTAACTCCGTGCCAGCAGCCGCGGTAATACGGAGGATCCGAGCGTTATCCGGATTTATTGGGTTTAAAGGGAGCGTAGGTGGGCTCGTAAGTCAGTTGTGAAAGTTCGCGGCTCAACCGCGGAATTGCAGTTGATACTGCGGGCCTTGAGTGCAGCAGAGGTGGGCGGAATTCGTGGTGTAGCGGTGAAATGCTTAGATATCACGAGGAACTCCGATTGCGAAGGCAGCTCGCTGGACTGTTACTGACACTGATGCTCGAAAGTGTGGGTATCAAACAGGATTAGATACCCTGGTAGTCCACACAGTAAACGATGAATACTCGCTGTTTGCGATACACTGCAAGCGGCCAAGCGAAAGCGTTAAGTATTCCACCTGGGGAGTACGCCGGCAACGGTGAAACTCAAAGGAATTGACGGGGGCCCGCACAAGCGGAGGAACATGTGGTTTAATTCGATGATACGCGAGGAACCTTACCCGGGCTTGAATTGCAGACGAGCGTCCCGGAAACGGGACGGCCGCAAGGCGTCTGCGAAGGTGCTGCATGGTTGTCGTCAGCTCGTGCCGTGAGGTGTCGGCTTAAGTGCCATAACGAGCGCAACCCTCATCCCCAGTTACTAACGGGTCACGCCGAGGACTCTGGGGGGACTGCCGTCGTAAGATGCGAGGAAGGTGGGGATGACGTCAAATCAGCACGGCCCTTACGTCCGGGGCCACACACGTGTTACAATGGGGGGTACAGCAGGTCGCTACCCGGTGACGGGATGCCAATCTCCAAAGCCCCTCTCAGTTCGGATCGAAGTCTGCAACCCGACTTCGTGAAGCTGGATTCGCTAGTAATCGCGCATCAGCCACGGCGCGGTGAATACGTTCCCGGGCCTTGTACACACCGCCCGTCAAGCCATGGGAGCCGGGGGTACCTGAAGTGCGTAACCGCGAGGAGCGCCCTAGGGTAAAACTGGTGACTGGGGCTAAGTCGTAACAAGGTAGCCGTACCGGAAGGTGCGGCTGGAACACCTCCTTTCTGGAGCGGTGCCGCGTTTTATCTCTTTCCGGTTCTTTACCTGTCCTGCTTGTACTTGTTTATTTATAGATATGATCGACCGCCCGTGTTCTTTGCGGGCATAGATGAACAAGAGAAAACAGAAGCCGGGTCTACGCAGACCGGGTTGAACTAGTCCTATAGCTCAGTTGGTTAGAGCGCTACACTGATAATGTAGAGGTCGGCAGTTCAACTCTGCCTGGGACTACTTCCAGAAGGCCGACGCCCTTCCCCTCGGGTCCTCTCCGGCCCCGTCCGGAACCCCGCCCGGCCGTCTTCTGAGAAGGGGGATTAGCTCAGCTGGCTAGAGCATCTGCCTTGCACGCAGAGGGTCAACGGTTCGAATCCGTTATTCTCCACATTCCCTGAGGGGACACGATCTTTGACATGATGTACAAAAGTAAACGAAAAGCGAAAAGCTGAAAGTATTAGCCGTCCGGGGTGGCGCTGACGTGTGCGAACGCGTCCTCGCTCCCGCGGCGGCGGACAGAAGTAATAAAGGGCGCATGGCGGATGCCTTGGCTCTCGGAGGCGACGAAGGACGTGATAAGCTGCGATAAGCCGCGGGTAGGTGCAAATGACCCCTGATCCGCGGATTTCCGAATGGGACAACCCAGTATCCTGAAGGGATACTATCCATCCTGCGATGGAGGCTAACGCGGGGAACTGAAACATCTTAGTACCCGCAGGAAAAGAAAATAAACAATGATTCCCCTAGTAGTGGCGAGCGAACGGGGAAGAGCCCAAACCATGCATGTCACGGCATGCATGGGGTTGTAGGACCACGTTGTGGGACGAAAGTTGGCGAGTGGAACTCTCTGGAAAGTGAGATCATAGACGGTGATAATCCGGTACACGACCCCAACTGAACCCTAGTGGCATCCTGAGTAGCGCGGGACACGAGGAATCCTGCGTGAATCTGCCGGGACCATCCGGCAAGGCTAAATACTCCCGAGAGACCGATAGCGAACCAGTACTGTGAAGGAAAGGTGAAAAGCACTTCGAACAGAAGAGTGAAATAGTCCCTGAAACCATGCGCCTACAAGCGGTCGGAGCGGCCTTTGGCCGTGACGGCGTGCCTTTTGCATAATGAACCTACGAGTTACTTTTTCCGGCAAGGTTAAGCGTCTCGAGACGCGCAGCCGAAGCGAAAGCGAGTCTGAACAGGGCGTCAAGTCGGAAGGAGTAGACGCGAAACCAAGTGATCTACCCTTGGCCAGGTTGAAGGTTAGGTAACACTAACTGGAGGACCGAACCGATAAGCGTTGAAAAGCTTCCGGATGAGCTGAGGGTGGGGGTGAAAGGCTAATCAAACTTGGAGATAGCTCGTACTCCCCGAAATGCATTTAGGTGCAGCCTCGGGGGTTACTAATGTGAGGTAGAGCGACTGATAAGATGCGAGGGCTTCACCGCCTATCAAGTCTTGATAAACTCCGAATGCGCATTAGTTTTACCCCGGGAGTGAGGGCATGGGTGCTAAGGTCCGTGTCCTAAAGGAGAAGAATCCAGACCACCGGCTAAGGTCCCCAAATAAACGCTAAGTTGAACTAACGAAGTCAGATTGCTAAGACAGCTAGGATGTTGGCTTGGAAGCAGCCATTCATTTAAAGAGTGCGTAACAGCTCACTAGTCGAGGAGTTTGGCGTGGATAATAATCGGGCATCAAGCGTTTTACCGAAGCCGTGGGATACGCAAGTATCGGTAGGGGAGCATTCCACTCGGCGTCGAAGGCTTGGCGCGAGCCATGCTGGAGCGTGTGGAAAAGCAAATGTAGGTATAAGTAACGATAAAGGGGGTGGGAAACCCCCTCGCCGAAAGACTAAGGTTTCCTGATCAACGCTAATCGGATCAGGGTCAGTCGGGTCCTAAGGCTCAGCCGAAGGGTGAGGCCGATGGCAGAACAGGTTAATATTCCTGTACTACCTTGAAGAGTGACGTGGAGACGGAGGAGTGACAGCGCCGCCAGCTGACGGAATAGCTGGTTGAAGGGTGTAGATGCCGATGATCCCAGGCAAATCCGGGGTCTGAGTCGAACCTGATAGTATGGAGCGTCCTTACGGACAATCCAATAGTGCGCGTAAGCATACTCCCAAGAAAATCCGCTAAACTTAATCTTCGAGGTACCCGTACCGCAAACGGACACACGTAGTCGGGTTGAATATACTGAGGCGCTTGAGTGAATCACGGTTAAGGAACTAGGCAAATTGACCCTGTAACTTCGGGATAAAGGGTCCCCGCCGTCGAGGCGGGGCGCAGAGAATAGGTCCAGGCAACTGTTTAACAAAAACACAGGGCTGTGCAAAATCGAAAGATCACGTATACAGCCTGACACCTGCCCGGTGCTGGAAGGTTAAGAGGAGATGTCACCGCAAGGGAAGCATTGAATTGAAGCCCCAGTAAACGGCGGCCGTAACTATAACGGTCCTAAGGTAGCGAAATTCCTTGTCGGGTAAGTTCCGACCTGCACGAATGGTGTAATGATCTGGACGCTGTCTCAACCGTGAGCTCAGTGAAATTGTAGTATCGGTGAAGATGCCGATTACCCGCGATGGGACGAAAAGACCCCGTGAACCTTTACTATAGCTTAACATTGAATTTGGGTAATTGATGTGTAGGATAGGCCGGAGACATTGAAGCGGGTACGCCAGTATCCGCGGAGTCGCTGTTGAAATACGGCCCTTCGGTTATTTGAGTTCTAACTCGCGCTGCGAGGACACTGTTTGGCGGGTAGTTTGACTGGGGTGGTCGCCTCCAAAAGTGTAACGGAGGCTTCTAAAGGTGCCCTCAGGACGATTGGTAACCGTCCGCAGAGTGTAATGGCATAAGGGCGCTCGACTGGGAGACTCACAAGTCGATCAGGTAGGAAACTAGAGCATAGTGATCCGGTGTTTCCGCATGGAAGGGACATCGCTCAAAGGATAAAAGGTACTCCGGGGATAACAGGCTGATCCCTCCCAAGAGCTCATATCGACGGAGGGGTTTGGCACCTCGATGTCGGCTCGTCACATCCTGGGGCTGGAGAAGGTCCCAAGGGTTGGGCTGTTCGCCCATTAAAGTGGCACGCGAGCTGGGTTCAGAACGTCGTGAGACAGTTCGGTCTCTATCTATCGTGGGCGCATGAAATTTGCGTGGCTCTGACACTAGTACGAGAGGACCGTGTTGGACCGACCTCTGGTCTGCCAGTTGTGCCGCCAGGTGCATCGCTGGGTATCTAAGTCGGGACTGGATAAGTGCTGAAAGCATCTAAGTACGAAGCCAGCCACAAGATTAGATTTCTTAGGGTCGTCATAGACGATGACGTCGATAGGGGGCAGGTGTACAGGTAGCAATACCACAGCCGAGCCCTACTAATTGCCCGTCCACTTCCGTCCGCCCGGCGCTTTCCGCCCCGCCCTGCGGGTTCGCCCTTCGTTTGCTTTTCCGTCATGTCCGCCTCATTCAGGTGGCTACAGCGCCGGGGTTCCACCTCTTCCCATCCCGAACAGAGAAGTTAAGCCCGGCCACGCCGATGGTACTGCGTAACAGTGGGAGAGTAGGTAGCCGCCGTCTTGCCGCCCCCCCGCGCCCCTGAAGGGACGCGGGGGGGCTTTTCTTTTTGCCGCGGGCCGCCGTCGCCCCCCCCGCGGGAGGCCGGAGACGCCCGGAAGGCGCGACGGAATGAACTCATGCTATCATTCAATGCTCGTTCACATAATCGAAAGCAGCATGAGGCTGCCAATATGCTATTTTTACTTTTCCTGTTTCATCTTATCTGTCATTCCCGGACAGAAATTTTTGGCTTGGACATGTTTTACTTATATTTTTCATGGATGGTGGTCCTTATATTAATGAAAGGATGATGTAGTCCATTGCCTCGCACCAATGGGTACCGGGGCTTACTGCCACACTTGTGGTATTGTGGTATGGGAAATTTGCTAATCACTATATCCTTGTGTCGGCCCCCCACATCATCTTGGAACGTAAAGTGTCAAAGAACACATGATGAGGACGTTTGACAACTTTGATGGAATAGGGCGCTTTGCGAATAGTCAGGCGAGTGGTATCTTTACATGACTCACTACTTCCATCGATAGCTATAAGAAAATTGTGACTACGACTTTCAACATCAAGTGTCAATTCCCAATCATCGGGAATCACAATCGGACGAACATTGAGACTATGTGGGGCTACCGGAGTAAGGGCAATCGTATTGGAATGAGGGACGATGATCGGTCCCCCAACGCTTAACGAATAGGCTGTAGAACCTGTTGGAGTAGCAATAATTAATCCGTCAGCCTGATATGTAGTTAGAAAAGCACCGTTAATGGCAGTTCTTATACTGATCATGGATGAACTATCCCGCTTTAATATGGCTATTTCGTTAAGGGCAAACGGGGAACTTTGTAAATGCTTGTCTTCACAGATAAGTTGTAGAACGCTACGCTCTTCAATCGAATAATGTTTGGCATATATCTCGTTGAAGGTCTCTTCCATTTCTGCTGGGGAGATATCTGCCAGAAATCCCAAACGTCCGGTGTTTATACCAAGAATCGGAATGTTTTTATTACCTACTCTGCTGGCTGCTTTCAAGAAAGTGCCGTCTCCTCCAATGCTGATCACCATATCTGCTGAAAAGTCATTTCCGTCGAACAATCCTGCCGGATAAAGCTTTAGTTTCAAATCTGAGATTAGGAAGTTATAAAACTCCCTACATATATATATTTCTGCTCCATGTTCCTCCAGAATGTGGAACAGGGTTTCTGCATGAGATGATTTCTTGGCTTGAAATGTATTTCCAAAAATAGCAAATTTCATATTTAACTTCATTGGTCAGGATGCAAATTTGGCATTTTTTTTCGGGATTGCTGTTATGGTGTTACTAATATTTGTATTTTTGCAGCAAACAATTCATGTAATGATGACTAGATTAAGTGTGAACATAAATAAAGTGGCTACTTTAAGAAATGCACGTGGCGGAGATGTTCCGAATGTGGTAAAAGTAGCACTTGACTGTGAGAGTTTTGGTGCTGATGGCATTACGGTTCATCCGCGACCGGACGAACGGCATATCCGTAAATCAGATGTATATGATTTGCGTCCGTTGCTTAGGACTGAATTTAATATAGAAGGCTATCCCTCTCCCGAATTCATAGATCTCGTGTTGAAGGTTAAACCTCATCAGGTAACTTTGGTGCCCGACTCTCCAACGCAGCTTACTTCTAATTCAGGTTGGGATACGAAGGTTAATCAGGAGTTTCTTACAGAAGTGTTGGATGAATTTAATACAGCGGGGATTCGTACTTCCGTATTCGTGTCGGCTGATGCCGAAATGATCGAGTATGCAGCGAAGGCAGGAGCCGACCGGGTTGAGCTTTATACAGAACCTTATGCTTCAAATTTCCCAAAAGGTCCGGAAGCCGCTATCGCCCCGTTTGTAGAAGCTGCCAAGGTGGCGCGTAAACTTGGTATCGGGCTAAATGCAGGCCATGACTTAAGTTTATTGAACTTGAATTACTTTTATAAAAACATTCCTTGGGTCGATGAAGTTTCTATCGGACATGCCTTGATAAGTGATGCACTTTATCTGGGATTGGAACGTACCATTCAGGAATATAAAAATTGTCTTCGCTGATGAATACATTGTTATTATTAGCCCAAGGGGCTGCAAATATGGCCGATTCACTGGCTACAGCCAATCCGGTACTTACCCCTGTAGGTACACCGGCAGAGATGAATATGCTCGATATGGCAATTAAGGGCGGCTGGATCATGATTGTACTTGCCGTGTTGTCTGTCGGATGTTTTTATATCTTGTTTGAAAGAATGTACGTCCTGCGGAAAGTCAACAAGGAGGATCCTATGTTTATGGATAAGATTAAAGATTATATCCATAGTGGTGAGATAAAGGCAGCTATCAATTATTGCCGTACCGTCGATACACCGTCTGCCCGAATGATTGAGAAAGGCATCAGCCGCTTGGGGCGTCCGGTAAATGATGTACAGGCCGCTATAGAAAATGTAGGAAATATAGAGGTAGCCAAGTTGGAGAAAGGTCTACCCGTAATGGCGACTATCGCAGGTGGGGCACCTATGCTGGGTTTTCTTGGGACAGTGACAGGCATGGTGCGTGCCTTTTACAATATGGCTAATGCTGGAAGTGGCAATATTGATATAACCTTGTTGTCCGGTGGTATCTATGAAGCAATGATTACTACGGTGGGTGGTCTTATCGTAGGTATTATTGCTATGTTCGCTTACAATTACCTGGTTATGCTGGTAGATCGGGTTGTTAACAAGATGGAGTCGAAAACGATGGCTTTCATGGATTTACTCAATGAACCGGCACAGAAATAACTATCCAGATGTCATTAAAACGAAGAGCTAAAATATCGCCTAGTTTCAGTATGGCGTCCATGACGGATGTCATATTCCTGTTGCTGATCTTTTTTATGATTACTTCTACGGTCGTGTCGCCTAATGCGATTAAGGTTTTACTCCCACAGGGAAAACAGCAGACTTCTGCGAAGCCTTTGACTAGGGTAATTATTGATAAAGACTTGAATTTCTACGCAGCTTTTGGAAATGAAAAGGAACATTCCCTGACGTTGGAAGAGTTGACTCCTTTTCTGCAAAGTTGTGCTGACAAAGAGCCTGAAATGTTTGTGGCACTATATGCAGATGAAACAGTACCCTACCGTGAGATTGTGAAAGTACTAAATATTGCGAACGAGAATCATTTTAAAATGGTGCTGGCTACCCGCCCGCCTGAAACGAATAATTAGATAATGGACAGAAAGAAAAAGGGTGAATATGTAGGTATGCTGGGTGCTGTGTTGGTGCATGTGGCCTTCATTGCTCTTTTGATTCTGGTGAGTTTCACTGTGCCCGATAGTCAGGAAGAGGGAGGTGTCCCCGTGATGATGGGAGATGTGGATCTTGCAAAAGGAAATTATGATCCTTCTACGATGGTAGATGTCGATGTGCTTCCACCGGAGGAAGTTCTCGAAGCTGAACCACAGGAAACAGTGGAGGAAGAGATGATCACTCAGACGGAAGAGGAGACCGTAACAATAAAACCGAAGGCCGAACCAAAGAAAGAAAAACCGAAAGAGGTGAAGAAACCTGAGAAGACCGCTGCCGAGAAAGCTGCGGAGGCGAAACGGCTGGCTGAAGCAAAAGCAGAACAAGAACGGAAAGCAGCCGCTGAAGCTGCTGCCAAACGTGTTTCTGGCGCTTTTGGAAAAGGTGCCCAAATGGGAGGAAGTAAAGGTACGGCAGAAAGTGGAACCGGAGTGGAAGGTAGTAAAAACGGTAATTCCTCGACAGGTGCCACGACTGGTACGGGAGGTTATGGAACATTTGACCTCGGAGGGCGTTCTATAGGTGAAGGCGGTCTGCCCCGGCCTATATATAATGTACAAGAGGAAGGTCGTGTGGTCGTATCAATCACGGTGAACCCAGCAGGACATGTAATTGCCACCAGTATTAACCGCCAGACCAATACGGTGAATGCCGCACTACGAAAGGCTGCTGAAGACGCTGCGAAGAAAGCTCGTTTCAACGCTGTAGACGGCATTAATAACCAAACCGGTACGATTACATACTATTTTAATTTGAGATAAAGATATAAATCAATATATAAGATTATGGGAACAGTATATGCTTTTTTTGCAGACGGATTTGAAGAAATTGAAGCCTTCACAGCCATTGACACGTTGAGACGTGCGGGATTGAATGTGGAAATAGTGTCTGTGACACCGGATGAGATTGTAGTTGGCGCACACGATGTTTCAGTGCTTTGCGACGTGAACTTTGTGAATTGCGATTTCCAGGATGCCGAGCTGTTGCTTTTACCAGGGGGGATGCCCGGTGCCGCTACACTCGATAAGCACGAAGGATTGCGTAAATTGATCCTGAAGTTTGCAGAAAACAATAAACCGATTGCTGCTATTTGTGCTGCTCCGATGGTATTGGGAAAACTAGGTTTGCTGAAGGGACGTCGCGTTACGTGTTATCCCAGCTTTGAACAATATCTGGAAGGTGCTGAATGTACAAATGAGTCGGTTGTGACGGATGGTAATATCATTACGGCAATGGGGCCGGGTGCGGCTATGGACTTTGCTTTGGCGATAGTAGAAAAGCTTGTCGGTAAAGACAAAGTCGATGAACTGGTAGAGGCAATGTGTGTAAAACGTTGATAATATGACTCGTACCGCTTTGATTGTGGCTGGTGGAAAGGGGTTGCGTATGGGGAGTGATCTCCCCAAACAATTTCTTCCTATCGGGGGTAAGCCCGTATTGATGCATACTATCGAAGCATTTCACCGTTTTGACAAAGAGATAAGAATTGTTCTTGTATTGCCAAGGGAACAACAGCCATACTGGAAAGAACTTTGCGTTAAACACCAGTTTGCAATAGACCATATTATTGCCAATGGCGGTGAAACACGCTTTCATTCCGTGAAAAACGGACTTCATTATGCGGAACCGGGGTTGGTAGGCATTCATGACGGTGTGCGTCCATTTGTTTCGCAAGAAGTAATCGGACGCTGTTATGAGATGGCATTGGCAAAAAGAGCGGTTATTCCAGTGATCAATGTGGTTGAAACGGTGCGGCATTTGACGGAAACGGGCAGCGAGACCGTGAATCGTGACGATTATAAGCTGGTACAAACTCCGCAAGTGTTTGACACTGCTCTTCTAAAAGAGGCATATGCGCAGGAGTACACTCCATCTTTTACAGACGACGCGTCTGTAGTAGAAGCCATGGGGATACCCGTATACCTCACTGAGGGCAATCGTGAAAACATAAAAATAACCACTCCTTTCGACTTGAAAATAAGCAGTGCTTTGATAGAATGTTCGATCTGACTACTCGTGACATAAAATATATATCAGGCGTAGGCCCGCAAAAAGCTACCGTACTCAACAAGGAGTTGAGCATTTTCTCCGTACACGATCTTATCTATTATTTTCCTTATAAATATGTCGATCGTAGCCGTATTTATTATATCCATGAGATAGACGGAAACATGCCCTATATACAGTTGAAGGGGCAAATTTTGGGCTTTGAAACCATTGGTGAAGGTCGTCAACGGAGATTGATCGCCCATTTCTCCGATGGTACCGGAGTGGTCGATTTGGTGTGGTTCCAAGGAATCAAGTTCATTATCGGCAAATATAAAGTTCATGAGGAATACATAGTATTTGGCAAGCCCACCGTGTTCGGTGGTAGAATTAATCTTGCCCATCCCGACATAGACAAAACTTCGGAACTGAAACTGACAGCGGCAGGGCTGCAACCTTATTATATCACAACTGAGAAGATGAAGCGCAGCTTCCTCAACTCGCATGCCATTGCCAAGATGATGGTTTCCGTGCTTCAACAGATACAAGAACCCTTGCCGGAAACATTATCCCCAAAAATCTTGTCCGACCATCACCTCATGCCGCTTACCGACGCCCTGCGAAATATTCATTTTCCTGTCAACCCGGAGCATCAAAGAAAGGCGGAGTACCGTCTGAAATTTGAAGAACTGTTTTATGTGCAGTTAAACATCCTACGATATGCCAAGGACAGGCAACGGAAATACAGGGGTTATGTATTCGAGACGGTAGGCGAGATATTCAATACTTTTTATTCCCGCAATCTTCCCTTTGAATTGACCGGTGCGCAAAAACGAGTATTGAAGGAGATTCGCCAGGATGTCGGTTCAGGCCGTCAAATGAATCGTTTGCTGCAAGGAGATGTGGGAAGTGGAAAGACGTTGGTGGCATTGATGAGCATGTTGCTCGCCTTGGACAATGGATATCAGGCTTGTATGATGGCACCTACGGAAATTCTTGCAAACCAGCATTATGAGACGATCAAGGAATTACTTTACGGGATGAATGTCCGGGTAGAACTGCTTACGGGTTCTGTAAAAGGCAAAAAGAGAGAAGCGATACTTGCCGCCTTGCTGACCGGTGATGTGCATATCCTGATCGGCACTCATGCCGTCATTGAAGATACGGTTCATTTTTCTTCCCTCGGCTTTGTCGTAATTGACGAACAGCATCGTTTCGGAGTGGCCCAGCGGGCACGGTTATGGAGCAAAAATGTTCAGCCGCCTCATGTGCTGGTTATGACAGCTACGCCTATTCCACGTACATTGGCGATGACTTTATATGGAGACCTGGATGTCTCTGTGATAGACGAACTTCCTCCCGGACGCAAACCGATTGCAACCTTTCATCAGTTCGATAATCGGCGTGAAAGCCTTTATCAATCGGTTCATAAACAGATTGCCGAAGGAAGGCAAGTCTATATTGTTTATCCGCTTATCAAGGAGAGTGAGAAGAGTGATATGAAGAATCTGGAAGAGGGATTCCTGCATATCTGTGAGGAATTTCCGGACTGCCGCGTCTGTAAAGTGCATGGCAAGATGAAGCCTGCCGAAAAGGACGAGCAGATGCAGCTTTTCGTCTCGGGTGAAGCCCAGATTATGGTAGCTACCACCGTGATAGAAGTGGGGGTGAATGTGCCGAACGCCTCGGTGATGATCATAGAGAATGCGGAACGTTTCGGACTGTCGCAACTGCACCAACTTCGCGGTCGTGTGGGACGTGGTGCCGATCAATCCTATTGCATTCTGGTAACGAACTATAAACTGACGGAAGAAACCCGGAAAAGGCTTGAAATCATGGTACGTACCAATGATGGCTTTGAGATAGCCGAAGCCGACCTGAAATTGCGCGGACCGGGGGATTTGGAAGGTACCCAGCAGAGCGGTGTTGCTTTTGACTTGAAGATAGCCGATATTGCCCGTGACGGACAATTGCTGCAATACGTACGTGGTATTGCTGAAAGCATCGTGGAAACTGATCCTGAATCGCGCAACCCGGAGAATGATATTCTTTGGCAACAACTGAGGGCACTCCGTAAGACGAACGTTAATTGGGCTTCGATAAGCTGAAAAACGGTTAAACACGCGTCTAATTGATAGAATATGTTGCAAAACATGTTTTTGCCTTAGTCCCCCTGTTTATAGTACTTTAGAGTGGGTGTTGCGGACGGAACTTCCTCGACTGTACAAAAAAATAGTTAAGGAATTATCCGGCTTTTCCATAGAAATAGCTATCTTTGAAAGAATTTTGTAAGAAATGTATCGTTTAACACTTTGAAAGCTGGCATGTCATGATTGAGAAAACACTGGTCATTCTAAAACCTGGTACCCTTCAACGGGCATTGGTAGGTGAAGTTCTTCATCGTTTCGAGCGTAAGGGATTACGTCTGGCCGGTATGAAGATGATTAAACTGACAGATGAAGTTTTAAGCGAGCATTATTCCCACCTGAGTGCGAAACCGTTCTTTCAGCGAGTGAAAGATTCAATGATGACAGCTCCTGTCATTGTTTGTTGTTTTGAAGGTGTGGACGCAATTCAAACAGTTCGCACGTTGGCTGGCCCGACGAACGGACGTCTGGCAGCACCGGGTACCATCCGTGGTGATTATAGCATGAGTTTCCAAGAGAACATCGTTCATGCTTCCGATTCACCGGAAACCGCTGCGGTCGAGTTAACCAGATTCTTTAAACCAGAAGAAATATTCGACTACAAGCAGGCTACATTCGATTACCTGTACGCGAATGACGAATATTAAACGAATGAACGAAACGAATGAATTTCAATTGTATTAAAACAGTTTTAATCGCCGCGACGGCAATGATCAGCTTGAATTCTTTCTCTCAGGACTTGATCGCCCGCCAGGCTCCCATTGACAAAAAATTAAAATCAGTAGACTCCTTGGCTTTGCAAAAGCAGATTCGTGCTGAGCAATCCGAATATCCGGCATTGAGCCTATACCCGAACTGGAATAACCAGTATGCACATTCTTATGGCAAGGATGTTATTATCCCCGAAACTTATACGATCGATTTGACCGGGTTTTGTATGCCTACACCCAGCACACGTATCACCTCTCCTTTCGGTCCACGTTGGAGACGGATGCATAACGGGCTTGACTTGAAAGTGAACATCGGTGATACCATCGTTGCTGCTTTTGATGGAAAGGTGCGTATCGTGAAATATGAACGTCGTGGATATGGCAAGTACATCGTGATTCGTCATGATAACGGCTTGGAAACCATTTACGGTCATTTGTCAAAACAAATAGTAGAAGAGAATCAATTAGTAAAGGCCGGTGAGCCGATTGGCTTAGGCGGTAATACAGGACGTTCAACAGGATCACATCTGCATTTTGAAACACGTTTTCTCGGGATAGCTATCAATCCCATTTATATGTTCGACTTTCCCAATCAGGACATCGTAGCAGATACTTATACGTTCAAGAAAGCAAAAAGTTACCAGCGCGGCAAGACCGGTGGATCACATGATAACCAGTTGGCTAGTGACGGAACGATCAGATATCATAAGGTAAAGAGTGGCGATACATTGTCTCGTATTGCTAAGTTACGTGGGGTGTCTGTCAGTACTTTGTGCAAGTTAAACCGTATAACGACCAAGACAACTCTCCGTATCGGACAGGTGTTACGTTGCTCTTAAAAGAATAAGTACAAATCTTTTATATATTCTAAGGGGGATGGCAGCAAAGTCATCCCCTTGTTTGCTTTTACTTTTGGCGCGTTCTCTTTTTTTATTCACCGTTGCTGTAACTTCAAACAATTCCTAATTTCACTACCTCCTTTTTCGTTTTTCTTTATTTATTTGTACCTTTGCGTCCTATTTGTAAGGATATGAAAGATACCAGGCAACAATTTGAACATGTCATAGCCTTATGCCGTGACTTATTTTCCAAGAAGCTGCACGATTACGGTGCTGCATGGCGTATTTTGCGTCCGGCTTCAGTTACTGACCAGATTTTTATCAAGGCCAACCGCATCCGTTGTATCGAGACCAAAGGGGTGGCATTGATCGATGAAGGTATTCGTTCGGAGTTCATTGCCATTGTCAATTACGGTATTATCGGGTTGATCCAGTTGGAATTGGGATATGCCGAATCGGCAGATATCAGCAATGAAGAGGCGATGGTGCTTTATGACAAGTATGCGAAAACCGCCTTTGAATTGATGCTTGCCAAGAATCATGATTATGACGAGGCGTGGCGCAGTATGCGTGTCAGTTCGTATACCGATCTGATCTTGATGAAGATTTATCGCACCAAACAGATAGAGAGTCTTGCAGGCGATACGTTGGTGTCCGAAGGTATTGACGCGAACTACATGGACATGATCAATTATTCCGTGTTTGGGTTAATAAAGATAGAATTTGAAGGTTGAGAATTTAAATATTATCCTGAAGGTTTGGACAAACGTCTGCCGTTTTCTGCTGGCGTTCGCGTTCATCTTCTCCGGTTTTGTAAAAGCTGTCGATCCATTGGGGTCGCAATACAAGATACAAGACTATCTCGAAGCCTTTGGAATGACCTCTTGGCTACCATCCTTTTTCCCTATATTGGCAGCCATCCTTTTGTCAGCGCTTGAGTTTTCGGTTGGGGTATGTATGTTTTTCGGGATACGGAAAACGGTGACTACCACGCTGGCTCTTTTGATCATGGTCTTCATGACACCGTTGACACTTTATCTGGCATTGGAGAATCCCGTTTCCGATTGTGGCTGTTTTGGTGATGCTTGGGTGTTGACCAACTGGGAGACTTTCGGGAAGAATATCGTGTTACTCATTGCCGCCATATCTACCTTCCGATGGAAAAAACTGATTTTACGTTTTATAACGGCAAAGACGGAATGGCTTGTGTCTTTGTATACCATTTTGTTCGTATTCTCTCTCTCTTTCTATTGCTTGGCACATCTGCCGATTTTGGATTTTCGCCCCTATAAGATAGGAAAGAGCATTCCGGAAGGAATGGCGATGCCGGAGGGTGCAAAGCCAAGCGTCTATGAAACGACTTTTGTCTTAGAAAAAGACGGAGTGAGGAAGGAGTTTACACTTGAGAATTATCCGGACAGTACTTGGACGTTTGTCGATACCCGTACCGTGCTGAAGGAAAAAGGTTACGAACCTCCTATTCACGATTTCTCATTGGTGGAGCAGGCTACGGACGAAGATATTACAGACGATGTGCTGACCGACATGAACTATACCTTCCTGTTGGTGGCGCACAGGATAGAAAATGCCGACGATAGCAATATCGATCTGATAAATGAGATCTATGACTATTCGGTGGAGAACGGATATCGCTTTTATTGCCTGACCTCCTCTCCGGATGAAGAGATAGAGATATGGCGTGACAAGACCGGTGCGGAATATCCGTTTTGCATGGTAGATGATATCACGTTGAAAACGATGGTTCGTTCTAATCCGGGACTGATGCTGATAAGGAACGGAGTCATCCTGAATAAGTGGAATGATGCCGACCTGCCCGATGAGTATGAGTTGTCGGGAAAGCTGGAAAGTCTGGCCTTGGGCAAACAGAAGCAGGTAAGTGACGGAAGGACAATCGGTTATGTATTCCTTTGGTTCGCTGTTCCGTTGTTGTTGGTGCTGGGACTGGACGTTTTGGTGATAAAACGTCGGGAGAAGAAAAGCGAAGCACTCAGAAGGAGAAACGCTCGCCTTATTCGCGAAAGTGCATTAAATCAGGAGGAGTCTAAGGATGATAATCCTGTCTGAGCCCGATTTTGATATATAATTGATCATTAACCCTTTTAATAATTAGACAAAATGAGAAAGAACATTGTTGCAGGAAACTGGAAGATGAACAAAACCCTCCAAGAGGGCGTTGCTTTGGCAAAAGAACTGAATGAAGCATTGGTTGCTGACAAACCTAATTGCGATGTAGTGATCTGTACGCCATTCATCCACTTGGCTTCTGTCACTCCTATCGTTGACGCTGCTGTGATTGGCGTAGGTGCAGAAAACTGTGCCGACAAGGAATCAGGAGCTTACACAGGAGAAGTGTCAGCCGCTATGGTTGCTTCGACCGGTGCAAAATACGTTATTTTGGGCCACTCGGAACGCCGCGCTTATTATGGTGAGACAGTCGAGATCCTGAAAGAGAAAGTGAAATTGGCTTTAGCTAACGGTCTGACTCCTATCTTCTGCATTGGCGAAGTGTTGGAAGAGCGTGAGGCCAACAAGCAGAATGAAGTGGTTGCCGCACAGCTGGCTTCCGTATTCGATCTGTCTGCCGAAGATTTTGCAAAGATTATTTTGGCTTACGAACCAGTTTGGGCTATCGGAACTGGCAAGACTGCCACTCCTGACCAGGCTCAGGAAATCCATGCGTTCATCCGTTCTTGCGTTGCCGGAAAATATGGTAAAGAGATCGCTGACAATACTTCTATCCTTTATGGTGGAAGCTGCAAGCCTTCTAACGCAAAAGAACTGTTTGCCAACCCGGACGTTGACGGTGGTTTGATCGGTGGCGCTGCTTTGAAGGTTGCCGATTTCAAGGGAATTATCGATGCGTTTAAATAAAATAAGAATGAAGAGGGAAGAATTAAGAATTCTTCCCTTTTAACCTTCCACTTGCCATGCGTATTATTTTACTTTTGTTGCTATCTGTTTTTGCTGTCAACATGCAGTCTCAGAACATTGTGAAGAGTCTGGAACGTTATGTTCCGGGACAGGGAAAGGTGACTATTCACCAGGATCCTCGTATTGAAGCTTTGTTAGGAACCGAACATAAGGTTGGCGGTGATCAGACTGTGCTGAAATCGTCAGGATATCGTGTACAGGTATATGCCGGAAACAATTCCCGTGCTGCCCGTAGCGAAGCCACTCATGTAGCTTCGAAAGTGAATGAATATTTTCCGGATTTGAAGACCTATACGTTTTTCACATCCCCCCGTTGGTTGTGCCGTGTCGGTGATTTCCGCAGTATCGAAGAAGCGGATGCCATGATGCGCAAGTTGAGAGCCACCGGCATTTTCAGGGAAGTGTCCATTGTCAAAGATCAAATAAATATTCCTTTATAAACTCACTATGTTAGGAAAAGAAGAAATAGTCTCTCCAAATCTGGAGGAATTGAAAAGCCATTATCACAGTATTATTACCTTATTGGGCGAGGATGCCGAAAGAGAAGGTTTGTTGAAGACTCCGGAAAGGGTGGCAAAAGCGATGCTGAGTCTGACCAAAGGTTATCATATGGACCCGCATGAAGTGCTTCGTTCGGCCAAGTTCAAGGAAGAATATAGCCAGATGGTGATTGTCAAGGACATTGATTTCTTTTCTCTTTGTGAACATCACATGCTTCCGTTTTACGGAAAGGCGCATGTAGCTTACATTCCCAATGGTTATATCACCGGTTTGAGCAAGATTGCCCGCGTGGTCGATATCTTCTCTCATCGTCTGCAAGTACAAGAACGAATGACTTTGCAAATCAAGGAATGTATTCAAGAAACGCTGAACCCGCTGGGGGTCATGGTCGTAGTAGAAGCTAAACATATGTGTATGCAGATGCGGGGTGTGGAGAAGCAAAATTCCATTACGACTACTTCCGACTTTACAGGTGCTTTCAATCAGGCAAAAACTCGGGAAGAGTTTATGGATTTGATTAATCGATGAAGTAAGAGGGAAAAGTTTAGAATCAAGAGGGAAGAAAGAAGTATTGAGAGTTGATAAGAGAGAATGAAGAGGGGAAATTTGAGATGCAGTTACTCCTGTCAGTCTCTTTTGAAAGTCTCTTTTGGCAAATCCTCTGAATCTTCGTCGTTTGTGAATTCTGTCAATGGGGCGGAGTTTTATACTTCATTGATCGAATGATAAAAAGATAATCGCTCAAAAATAGAAGAAGATTGTCAAATAATATTCCAGTTCTTTAGTTAGGCACATGACTTGTAAAATTGCTGTTTTGGATAAGTCTTTTCTGAAATGCAGGATATAAATGCTTGATTATCAAAATATTTTGGTCGCTTTTCTTCCTCGGTGATGAACACCCTGTTCCTCGGTGATGAACGATCTCTTCATCGGTGAGCAACAGTCCCTTCATCGGTGAGCAGCAAAGTGTTCCTCGGTGCCGGGTATTTACTATGGCTTCTGCTACTTATTAGTGTAAACTATTTTCACTCAATTCCTCCTTCTTTACTCTTCCTTCGTCTCTTTTTCTTATCTTAACACCACCCTGTCTCCCAGCCGCTTTGCCATCAGTTTTTCGATCTCTTTCATATCCTTATGGCGTTGCATCAGGGCAGCGCATTTCTCGTCATCCTCCGCAATGGCTGGGTCTTGCAGGGCATACATGATATGCTTCAGCTCCGCGGCAACGATGGCGTTCTTGAAATTAATCATCAAAATGGGGACTAATTCGAAGAGGCGTTCTTCATCGGTGATGATCTTCTGCGTTTTGGAATGGAACTTGCTTAGTTGATACCTGTCGCTTGCAAGTTCGGTAGCTACTGCGCTGATTGCCGGATCGGGATGAGCGATAAAATATCGTTCGGTGACAAAGCCGGAATCGTGAATGTGCGATGCTGCCTCTGAAAGGATGCGGCGGTGAACTGGATTGTGCAGAGCAAGGTCATCCTCCTTTAAGTCGTTGATGACATATTCGATGACACTGATGGGAACCTCTTTTCCTTCCTCGTCTTCCACATTGCACATGATTTTCTCTCCGTAGCGCACCACTGCCTGGATAATCAACCGTTCGTATTTGTAGAATTCCTGTCCCTCTTTGCCTTCCTGCGGGATGTATGACTGGTACGTATCGAGGTTTTCTCCCTCTTCAGGCGGGAAGGGTGGGGGAACGGCATTTCCCGCCAGGTCACTTCCCGGAACCTCTGCCGTTGCATCGGGTGTATTATTATAGGTCGGCTTATTTGCCTTTTCAGCTAAGGCTTCCCGGCGTTTGGCCACCTCGGAAACCAGCAATTTATCTTCCACATGGAGCAATTGCCCGCATTCCTTAATGTAAACATCGCGTACGATGGCTTCAGGGATCACTGAAATGCTTTGTACGAGGCTGTTGATCAGTTCCGCCCGTTTGATGGGGTCCTTACCGGCATCTTCCAGCAGAAGGCTGGTTTTGAACCGGAGGAAATCCGTCTCATGTTCCTGGATAAATTGTTGGAACTCCGTTGCATTATGTTTCCGGGCGAATGAGTCGGGATCGTCTCCGTCCGGTAAAAGGCAAACTTTGATATTCATTCCCTCCTCCAACAACATGTCTATTCCCCGGATGGAAGCCTTGATGCCCGCCATGTCTCCGTCATAGAGTACTGTGATGTTGTTCGTAAAACGGTGGATCAGCCTGATTTGTCCCGGAGTGAGTGCCGTTCCCGAAGAGGCGACCACATTTTCCACCCCTGACTGGTGCATGGATATCACATCCGTATAACCTTCTACCAGGAAGCACCGGTCCTGCTTCACCATCGCTTGTTTGGCGAAATAAATGCCGTATAACTCGTTACTTTTATGGTAGATTTCCGATTCGGGCGAATTGACGTACTTCACCTTGACCCCTTTGGTCTGGCTACTGAGTACGCGGCCACCGAACGCCACGACTTTTCCCGAAAGGGTATGTACGGGGAAGATGACACGCCCCCAGAAACGGTCGCGCAGGCGGTGGTCATCCGTTTCATAACAAAGTCCGGTTTTGACGAGGTACTCCTTTTTGTATCCCTTGCGGAGCGCCTCTTGTGAGAGGGCATCATGGCTTTCCGTGCAATATCCCAATTGGAACTTCTCGATGATGTCGTCCCGGAAACCGCGTTGGCGCAGGTAAGCCATGCCGATGCTGCGTCCGTCCACATGATTGTGGAGGATGTTCTGGAAATAATCGCGGGCGAAGTTGTTGACGATGAACATGCTTTCACGTTCGCTCTGCACCATCTTTTCTTCGCTGGTCAGTTCCCGTTCCTTGATTTCGATGTTGTATTTCTTCGCCAGGAATTTCAGGGCTTCGGGATACGTCATCTGCTCATGCTCCATGATGAAATGCACGGCATTTCCTCCTTTTCCGCAGGCGAAACATTTGCATAGCCCTTTGGCGGGCGAGACGTAGAACGAAGGAGTTTTGTCGCTATGGAAAGGGCACAGTCCGACATAGTTCACCCCGCGCTTTTTCAGCGTGACGAATTCCGATACGACATCTACAATCTGTGCGGCATCGATAATGCGGTCTATGGTGGGCTGGTCTATCATGAAACGTTCCTTTGTTTAGCCATGCAAAGGTACTGGATATTTTCGTTAAAATCAAATCGCGAAGCCCGTTGGTTCGGTTAAATCATGCGCATTATTGTTTGTTTTGTTTATAAACTTTTCCTATCTTTGTTGTGTTACAACTTATATAATAATCAATAGAATAAATCATTATGGGTAATAGTCCGCGTTTAGTACGTTTCGACTGGGCTGCCAAGCGGTTGCTCCGTAATAAGTCGAATTTTGTCATACTGGAAGGTTTCCTCACCACGTTGCTGGGTGAGAAAATTCGTATTGAACGTATATTGGAGAGCGAGGGCAATCAGGATCGTTTTGAGGATAAGTTCAACCGGGTGGACATGTTGGCGGAAAACAGCAAGGGGGAACTGATTATTATCGAGGTGCAGAATAGTAGCGAGGTGGATTATTTTCACCGGATGCTTTACGGCACTTGCAAAGCGATTGCGGAATATATCAACCAGGGTGACCCTTATGATCAGGTGCATAAAGTGTATTCGGTTAATATAGTCTATTTCGATTTGGGACAAGGGGAAGATTATGTCTATCATGGATATACTGTGTTCCGTGGGCTTCATAACGATGATGTGCTGCAACTTTCCGTTGCCCAGCAGCAAAAGTTTATTCGTCGTGAAGCCGGTGAGCTTTTCCCTGAGTATTATGTGCTGCGCGTGAATGATTTTGACAGACATGCTGTAACACCGCTTGACGAATGGATTCTTTTCCTCAAGACCGGGGAGATAGACGAGCATGTCAATGCCGAAGGATTGCTTGAGGCACGAAACCGTCTTCGCATAGATGACCTGGATGAAGAGGAGCGCAAAGCTTACCTGAGACATCAGGAAAATGTGAGGTATCAGAAAAGTTTGTTGGAAACGAAATTGATCGAAGGTAAGTTGGAAGGAAAATTGGAAGGCCGTGCTGAAGGGCTTGCCGAAGGGCTTGCTGAAGGACGTGCCGAGGGAGAATTGGAAACTAAACGGACGATTGCCCGTAATATGAAAACAACTGGAGTTGACATTGCGGTAATTTCACAGTGTACTGGCTTGTCGGTTGATGAAATTGAAAAACTAACTTAAGTTATTTATAATATGGCACATGTGTGCATGCATTAATATAAGAACGGACAAGAATATGTTTATTTATTGTCCGTTCTTTTTGTTTTGCTTCACTATGAAGACATCTTTTACGATCAGACTGGCAAATTCGTCTATGATAAAGAAGAATATTGCCTTTATTTGATCTTTTCCCTTATTTTCGTCAGATACTTCTTCATCCCTTCCGCATCCTTATTATTGATGATTTCCAGCAAGTTCTTCAGCTCGGTACGTATATTCTCCACTTGTGCCGGAGTACGGGGATTAAAAAGGATTTCCTGCAAAAGGTAATCGTCTTCGCTCAGCAATCCTTTGGCAATCGCCATGTGTTTTTTAAAAGTCGTTCCCGGGGCCTCCTGATGTTTCATTACGGCGGAAAATACGAACGTAGAAACAAACGGGATCGAAAGCGAATAGGCTACCGTTTCATCATGTTCATCGAATGTGTACTCAAAAATGTTCAGGTGCAGCGTCTGATAGAGATCCTTGAAGAATATCTTTCCGAGATGGTCGCCCTCGCTGATGATGATGGCATTCTCGCTACTCAGATTGCTGAGGCTGGCAAAGGTCGGGCCGAACATCGGATGACTGGAGACATAACGGAATCCACTCTCTTCATAGAATTTTTTCAATCCGGTTTTCACGGAGGCGATATCACTGATGATGCAATCTTTCGGCAATACCGGCAATACGGTGCGAAAAGCATCCAGCGTATATTTAACGGTTGCCGCATTGATAACCAGTTCGGGTTCGAAATCTTTGATCTCATCCAACGTAGTGAAACGGTAAGTGTTGTATACAAAACGCAACTGGTGCGGATTGACATCAAAAACAGCCGTCTCATGCTGAAAACTTAGTATATCTGTAAAGAAGGAGCCCATTTTACCGGCTCCGAGAATTAATATCCGCATGGAGAATTAATAATTAAAAATTAATAATGAAAAACGAGGAGAAGGGGGATAATGGGTAATTAAAAATTAATAATTATTAATTATCTCCATCTGTTGGCGTACCGATTCCTCGTGTATCGCTTCAAATATTTTGACCAGGAATTCGCTGTCCATGCCGCATTGTTCGGCTTGGTTGCCACGTTTCTCCAGAATCTCGTTGTAGCGTCCGGCTTGAAGGACGGTGATACCATGTTCCTTTTTGTAGGTTCCGATTTCACGTGCCACGCGCATACGTTTCGCCAATTCCTGAATGATGTTATCGTCACATTCGTCGATCTGCTTCCGCAGCAGACTCAGGTTCTCCGTACTCTGCGTTTCTTTACGGATGACGAGCAGGTTCAGAATGTAATCCAGCACGTCCGGTGTTACCTGTTGGGAAGCATCGCTCCATGCGCAGTCCGGATTGCAGTGGCTTTCTACGATCAGTCCGTCGAAATTCAAGTCCATTGCCTGTTGGCAAAGCGGGGCTATCAATTCGCGTTTCCCGCCAATGTGACTGGGGTCGCAGAAGATCGGGAGTTCCGGAAGGCGGCGGCGTAGTTCGATAGGAATGTGCCACTGGGGCAGGTTGCGGTACAACTTTTTATCGTACGAACTGAACCCCCGGTGGATGGCTCCCAGACGTTTCAAACCAGCGTTGTTGATACGTTCCAAAGCACCGATCCACAGTTCCAGGTCCGGGTTGACCGGATTCTTGATCAGTACAGGGATATCTACCCCTTTCAACGCATCGGCAATTTCCTGGACGGCAAACGGGTTGGCGGTGGTGCGGGCACCTACCCAAAGGATGTCGATGCCGGCCTTCAGGCATTCATACACGTGTTTGGCGGTAGCCACTTCGGTGGAAACGTACATGCCTGTTTCCTTCTTCACCTCTTTCAACCAGGCAAGTCCGTCCACTCCGACACCTTCGAAGCCTCCCGGTTTGGTACGGGGCTTCCAGATTCCCGCACGGAATATTTTTTGTCCTTTGGCTGCCAGTTCCTTGGCAGTGGTCATTACCTGTTCTTCTGTTTCTGCACTACAGGGGCCTGCGATGACAATGGGTCGCTTGGCTTCAATGCCCGGTAGTAAAATAGATTCGAGTTCCATATATTTTAGCTCTATTACTGTTGTTTATACTTCGTTTTCAAGGTATGAATACCTTGCTTGTTGGTTATCTGTAACCAGCGTGTCGGGTATTAATGGTTATCGCGTTGGATATTAAGAACCATCACGCTGGATATTAATGGTTATCCCGCTCGAGATTAATAGTCATTACACCGAATATTGATAGCAGATAAATGGGGTTTAAATGATTCATAATGAGATGTATAATCACTTGCATGATTGGAATCGTTTTTTCTGTTGCATGCTATCGATATCTCTGGTTCATTCTTCATCTTTCGACAGAGGGTGCAGGGAGTGGCAGCTTTTTAATCCTCTCCAATGCCTCCGCCAGTTTCTCATCCTTGCAACAAAGTGAAATCCGTATGTATCTCGCTCCATTGCTTCCGAATATGAATCCCGGGGTGATGAAAACACGGGCTTCATGCAGCACTTTCTCCGTCAGCTCTTCTACATCCCGGCACGATGCGGGGATTTTTCCCCACAGGAACATCCCCACCTGCTTTTCATCGTAGGTGCATCCTAATGTCTGCATGATCTCTCCCGCAAGATGGCGGCGGTTCCGGTAATTATGATTGTTTCCTTCGTACCATTCGGCATCTGCTTCCAAAGCTTTGGCTGCCGCCAGTTGCATGGCTCGGAACATCCCGCTGTCGATGTTGCTCTTCACTTTCAGAATCCACTGAACAAACGTGGCGTTCGAAGCCAGCATCGCGATACGCCACCCCGGCATGTTATGGCTTTTGCTCATCGAGTTGAATTCGATGCAGCACTCTTTTGCCCCGGGAACGCTGAGGATGCTCAACGGACGATCGTTCAGGATGAAACTGTAAGGATTGTCGTTCACGATGACGATGTTCTTCCGTCGGGCGAAATCTACCAGGCGTTCGTACATCTCCATCGTGGCGTTGGCACCTGTCGGCATATTCGGATAGTTGGTCCACATCAGTTTCACGTGGCTCAGATCCATCCGTTCCAGTTCATCGAAGTCCGGCAGCCAACCTTCATCCTCTTTCAGGTTGTAGTTCACGATCTCCGCACCCAGGATTTTGCTGAGCGAGGTGTACGTCGGATAGCCCGGGTTGGGCACTAACACCTGTTCGCCCGGATTGACGAAAGCCAGGGTGACGTGCAGGATGCCTTCCTTCGAACCGATCAACGGTTGAATTTCGTTGGCAGGATCCAATTCCACGCCGTACCACTTTTTGTACCATCCGGCAAAGCTCTTGCGGAGTTCGGGGATGCCGACGGAAGGTTGGTAGCCGTGCCCGTCCGGGTTCTGCGCCTCGCTGCAAAGCGTCTTGACCGTCACTTCCGAAGGCGGCATGTCAGGACTGCCGATGCCCAGGCTGATGACATCTTTTCCTTCGGCATTCATCTGTGCCACTTCTTTCAGCTTTCTTGAAAAGTAGTATTCGCTTACGCTTGCCAGCCTGTTTGCCGGAGCGATATTATAGGTTTGATTTTCCTTCTGCATATTCGCCTAATATTTTAAGTTCTTTGGTCAATGGACTGATAGCGGTGATGGATTGCTTGTATCTCAGATAGTCGTTGAACGACACGTCCACGTAAAACTGATATTCCCATTCCCTCCCGATGATGGGGAGTGACTGTATTTTGGTCAGGTTGATGTTGTAGAACGAGAGGATGGAGAGAACTTGCGAGAGGCTGCCTTCGGTATGCGGCAGGGTGAATACGATGTTCGCCTTGTTGGTCTCCGCCGACTGGTTTCTTCTGATCTCATCTACTTGCCACGGATCGGCCACTACCAGGAAACGGGTGAAGTTGTGTTTGTTTGTCTCGATGCCTTCCTGCAACACTTTCATCCCATAGCGTTCGGCGGCAGCCCGCGAACAGATGGCGGCATGACCTTTCAGGTTCTCTGTCCGGATGATTTCTGCACTTAGTGCCGTGTCTTCGCCTTCGACTACCTTTATCTGCGGATGTTGTTGCAGGAATTCGCGACATTGCATCAAGGCGATGGGGTGGGAGTTGACTTCCGTGATATCGTCCCAGTCCTCCTCGGGCAGGCAAACGAAGCTGTGCGAGATGCGTAGTTTGTATTCACCGATGATCTGTGTGCCGCTGCTACGTAATAGTTCATTGTTGTGCAACAGGCTTCCGGCAATGGTATTTTCGATGGCGAGCATACCGATGACCTGGCTGTCCTTGCGAATGGACTGGAACACATCTTCGAAAGTAGAACAACAGATTAACTCTATTTCCTCCCCTTCGAAGTACTTGTGCGCGGCGATGTCATGGTATGACCCGAGTGTCCCTTGAATTGCTATCTTTTTCATTTCCTTTGATGATATATATAAAAAAATCCCGCATCCATTTCGGAGCGGGATTCATATGATTACTTTACTCATTCAGTTCTTAAGCATCACTGTCACTTGATACATACAAACTCCCGCTCTACTTTCTGGCTAAAGTAAAAGTAAAAAAAGAAGTAATATGTAAAAGTGAATATGTTCATAACGTTCATGCTTCTGTTTTGATTACGGGACAAAAGTAATACTTTTCTTTTAAATGCAAGCAAAAAGAGATCTTTTTTTGCATTTGCTATGATTTTGTTCTTTTTGTTAGAGGCTGCTCCGGTTGGTGCTTGCTTAAATTTCGCTCATCTTTCTTCCCGAGTTTAGGAACCCGTATTTAGGTTTGTCTAAATCAATCCTCCAAACACGCTGTCGCTTGGCTTTTCTGCTTGATTGCCGAATTGTCCGTTCAGGTTTTCGCTCTCTTTCGGATTCAGTTCGAGTGCTTTCTTCATGTCCTCTATGGAGCCGTCTTTATCTCCGTTGAGGAGTTTGGCCCGTCCTCGTTCATGATAGGCAGCTCCGAAATTGGGGTTTAGGTCGATGGCTTCATCGAAAAGGGCGATAGCTTCGGATAGCTTCTTTTGCGTAATGAAAAGTTGTCCCAAGTAGAGATAAGCTTGTTCATTGAATGGATTCATTTCGGTGACATGAAGGTAATCCGCTTCCGCTTCTTCCGGTTTTCCTTCCGCTTCTTTCAGTTTTCCGTGGAGCAGGATACCTGCTTCTTCGTCCGGATTTTGGGCGAGGATAGCATCTATATCTTCGGAAGCTTCACTCAGTTGATTCATTTTCAGCAATGCTTCTGCACGCAACAGGCGTGCTTCGGTGAAATCATCTTTCAGAACGATCGCTTTGGTCAGGTGGGCTATGGTCATGAGATCGTTGCCCGCTCCATTCATGGCTTTGCCCAGCAGGTAATGTGCCATGGCGTTTCCTTCTTCCAGTTCGATGGCTTTTGTGGCAGCGGCTTCCATGCTTTCATAATCTTCCTGCATGTAGCAGACGTTGGCAATGGTAAGGAAAGTGGAAGTCAGTGTAGGTTCCATTTCAGCCATGCGGTTCAGTATTTCTCGGGCTTTATCCAATTCAGTCATTTGGATGTAAATCTGGCTCAGATATCCCATAGTTTCAAAATCCTCTTCAATGGCAAGGGCTTCGGTAAAACATTTCACGGCATAATCCGGCCGTCCCATGCGTTGCGCACGTAACCCGTCGTATTTGAAGATTTCAAAGTTCTTTTGATCAGCTTTCTGCTTTTCATTCTCCGGTGTGTCGGACTTTCCGGAGAAGAAAGATTTAAAGAAGTTTGGCATATGTATATGTGTTTATTTGATTCTGACTGCAAATGTAAGGAAAATAGTTTTGATAATGATACGGTTCAGTTCTATAAATCTTAGATGTGGTGAGAGGGTGCAAGCCTATTTATCCCATAGCATCCCGTCCCTCATTTCAATCTCTCCTTCTTCCAACAGATATTGGATGACTTGTGTCAGCACTTCTTTGTCTGTTTCTATTAGTTCTTCCACTTTGGCAGGGGTGAGGGGGGTGGCTTTCAGCAAATGGAGCAACTTTTCTTTCAATGCTTCGAAAGTCACGGTAGAGACCTCATCGCTGGTCCGGTGGCTGATGCATACATCGCATTGGCCGCAGTTATGCAGATTCTTTTCACCGAAGTATCGGAGGAGCATCCGGCTTCGGCAAGCTGTTTTCGAAGTGACATATTCCACCATGGCCTGTATGCGGGCTTCATAGCGTTTCCTGCGTTCCTCGTAGACGGAGGGTGGTATGTGCAGTCGGTTCAATTCCACGCGCTCGCGCGTATATATTATATAAGGTGTCTTTTTGTGTGGGATGTAGTCGATGATCCGGCGTTTGGAGATCATTACGAGAATGTTGTAGACTTGTTGGCGTGTCAATCCTGTCCGGACGGAAAGGGTATCTTCGCTGATATAAGCGTAATCAGTGAATAAACCGGTGTAAGAACGGAGGATGACTTGTATCAAGGCTTCCGCTTCTTTTCCCATCTCACGGAGTTTGTAAAGTTCTTCACGTCGCAGGGTGAACAAGATACGTGAAGCGTTGTCCTGTTCATCGGTATATTCCAGGTATCCGGCTTGGGTAAGTATCTTGAGGGCACTGTCTACCGGAACGGGAAAGTGCTTGAACTTCCGGCAAAACTCTTCAAGATTGAATTCCTTGGTGCATCCCAGTCCATCGCCCATCGCCATCTGGTAATAATATTGCAGATGCTCGTAGACGTCCTTGATGTAGCCTTTGTCGGGGAAGGTATCGGGAATACGTCTGTGTAGCGTGGCTTTATCCGATTTGGAATGGAGAATGACGGCATATGCCTTTTCTCCGTCACGTCCGGCACGTCCCGCTTCCTGGAAGTAGGCTTCGGGAGAGTCCGGCAGGTCTAAATGGATAACGATGCGGACATCCGGTTTGTCTATTCCCATTCCGAAAGCGTTGGTTGCCACCATGACACGCGATTCTCCGGATTGCCATCGCCTCTGGCGGAGGTCTTTGACGGCATTGTCCAGCCCGGCATGGTAAAACTCGGCTGTGATGCCTTCGTTGACCAGCAGTTCGGAAATTTCCTTGGTACGTCGTCGGCTACGGACGTAGACGATGGCGCTTCCCGTCATCCGGCGGAGGATGTGGAGAAGCTCGGCTGTTTTGTTTTCTGTCGGGCGGACGATGTAGGCTAGGTTTTTCCGTTCAAAGCTCATGCGGAACACGTTTTCCTGCTTGAACTTCAACCGCGTTTGGATGTCTTTTACCACTTCGGGAGTGGCTGTGGCTGTCAAGGCAAGTACAGGAATCCCGGGGAGTAGGTCGCGGATATCGGCTATCTTTAAGTAAGCCGGTCGGAAATCGTAACCCCATTGGGAGATGCAATGGCTCTCGTCCACGGTGATCATGCTCACCTTCATGGAACGAAGTTTGATTTTAAATATCTCTGTATCCAGTCGTTCGGGGGAGATATAGAGGAATTTGTAGTCACCGAAGATGCAGTTTTCCAGTGCGACCAGTATTTCCTGCCGGGTCATGCCGGAATAGATGGCTACGGCTTTTATGCCCCGTTGACGAAGATTTTGTACCTGGTCTTTCATCAAAGCGATGAGTGGGGTGATCACGATGCACAAGCCTTCTTTGGCGAGAGCCGGAACTTGGAAGGTGATTGATTTACCACCTCCTGTCGGCATCAGTCCCAGCGTGTCCCGTCCTTCTCCAATGCTGTTGATGATCTTTTCCTGGATTCCCCGGAAGGTGTCATATCCCCAGTATTGTTTGAGTATTTCCTGATAAGACATGGTATTCAATTAATAATTAATAATTAAAAATGAATAATGAACAACTCCTTCTTTCTTCGTTATTCATTATTCATTTTTAATTATTAATTAATCAGTTTTCTTCAATCGGCATGATGTCCTCTATCAGCAGCTGCACTTCTCCTCGCTTGTGCGTATTCTCTTCGATGGTGTAGCAGATGTCGAAGGAACGTTTGGTCTTGATGTAGCGTACATGCGAACTCTGTCCGAAGGCGATGCCGTTCATTACATTGTTGGACTTGTTGTCAACCAGTTCCAGTTTGATATGTTCCTGGTCACGGCCCACCACTTTGCTTGTTCCGTAGTCGTATACATGATGGGTGCAGAATACGGGTTTCTGGTTGTCAGGGCCGAAGGGGTTGAACTTCTTCAAATCGTTGTAGAACTTCGGAGTGATGTCCCGGAAGTCGATCTCCGCATCGATCTCTATTACGGCACTGGTCTGTTCGGGGAGGATATGTTCTGAAACGTAGCTTTCGAAGCGTTCCGTAAATGCAGCCACATTCTCTACTTTCATCGAGAGTCCTGCGGCATAAGTATGCCCCCCGAAGTTTTCAAGCAAATCCCGGCAATGTTCTATTGCCTTGTATACATCGAAACCTGAAACGGAACGTGCCGATCCGGTTGCCATGTCGTCCGTGCGCGTCAGTACAACCGCGGGACGGTAATAGATCTCCGTCAATCGTGAAGCCACGATGCCGATGACGCCTTTGTGCCATTCTTCGTTGTAGATCACGATGGAACGTCGGTCGGCCAATCCGTCAAGGTGCGCTACGATTTGGTTCGCTTCCTCGGTCATGCTCTTGTCCAAGTCTTTCCGCGTCTCATTGTACTGGTTGATCTGATTCGCTTTTTCGAGAGCCACAGAGAAATCCTTTTCTGTCAGCAAGTCCACCGCCTCTTTACCGTTTTGGATGCGCCCGGAAGCGTTGATGCGAGGCCCGATTTTGAATACGATGTCGCTCACGGTAATCTCTTTGTCCGCCAGTCCGCACACATCGATGATGGCTTTCATGCCCACACTCGGGTTGCTGTTCAACTGTTTCAGCCCGTGGTGTGCCAAGATGCGGTTTTCACCCATGATGGGTACTATGTCCGATGCGATGCTGACTGCCACCAGGTCGAGCAGCGGTATGAGATGGTGGAACTCGATGCCATTGCTGATGGCAAACGCCTGCATGAACTTGAAGCCTACCCCGCAACCCGAGAGGTGTTCGTAGGGGTATGTGTTATCGAGTCGCTTGGCGTTGAGAATGGCTACTGCGGGCGGCAACACATCATCCGGCACATGGTGGTCGCAGATGATGAAATCGATTCCTTTTTCTTTAGCGTACGTGATTTCGTCCACAGCCTTGATGCCGCAGTCGAGTACGATGATCAGGCTGACACCTGTTTCAACAGCATAGTCTATTCCTTTGTGGGACACGCCGTAGCCTTCGTTATAGCGGTCGGGGATGTAATAGTCCAGGTTTGAATAAAACTGTTGGATGAACTTGTAGACCAACGCCACAGCCGTTGTGCCGTCTACGTCATAATCTCCATAAATAAGAATACGTTCTTTCTTTCCCATTGCCTTGTTCAGACGTTCCACTGCCACGTCCATGTCCTCCATCAGGAATGGATCGTGTAGGTCGGGCAGTTGCGGCCGGAAGAATTTGCGGGCGTCATGCGCCCGTGTGATTCCCCGTTGCACCAGGAGTTGTCCGAGAATCGGGCTAATGCCTAATTCCTGAGCCAATATCTGGCTTGTCTCTGCCTGTTCTGATGTGATGGGTTGATAATTCCATTTGTGATTCATTTTATATATTGTTTTTTCTTTTTCTTTTCTCAGGGTGCTGGAAAGCCGTTGCTTCCCAACAAGCTGTAAAAGTACGAAAAAAAACAGTAAGCACAGGTGGAATGTGACGAAAATATTTCAGGGAGGGGAGTTTTCACTCCCCCTGAGCCGGCTGGCGGCTCGAAATGTATCTGGAATTGTTTAGAACTCGAAACCTACTTTCAAACCTAATGTCGTGAATAGGTAAGGCTTGGCATCGAAGAGCCAATCATCATCATCTTCCAGCAGGAGTTCGTCGCTGTCTTGAACAGCGAGTTCCAAAGATAGATGGACTGCCGTCTTTTTGGAAGTTGCAATGCGTGCGCCTAAAGCTAATGAGTAATGGACTCCTATCAAGTCGCCTACGGCACATCCTAGTTTCACATCTACGAATGGAGTTACTTTTTTATTCATGAAGTTGGCTCTGAAGTTCACAAAAATAGGTACACAAAAAGCTTCTCTGCCTGTATAGTAGTCCAAACCTACACCACCGCCCAGAAAGAAAAAGTTGTTGAACTGGAAGCCGTGGGAGGTGGATATCTCAAAATAATTGGAATTCACGTATTCGGAGTCGGGCAGGTCGGACGCTTCATCCCTGATAATAGTGCTTTTGCTATATTTGTGACCGGATATGTCGAAAGCATAACCTGCGTCAATAAATCCTCTGTACCCCCTTAAGGTTCTTCGTGATTGCAAGTGAGGATCTAAAGAAATGGATGTCGTTTTTGCTTTTTTCGTTTTCTTGATTTCAGTATAGGATTGTGGGTGACAGCTTAGGCTGAAGCTAAACAGTGCGATAAGGGAAAATATGATCTTTTTCATGCTCGTATGTTTTTGTAATTGGTTTTAGCTATCGTCTTATGTTAATGTGGTATTGGCTATCAATAAAAATAGTCCAAGCATACTAATTCTTACTTGTGTTTTCATAATCTAGCGATTTTCAGAGTTATATTCACGAAGTTCATATTTCACATCGAATTGTCCCTTTGTGAGGGTGATAAAGTCTTTAATATTGTCGGAATCATACAAAATGGCTTTATCAAATTCACCGCAAATGATGTGCTTTTCCTCATTTAAGAATGTTACATTTACATCTACAGAATCATTGACTGCGTATTTGTTACAAAACATATCGCAATGATTAATACCCTCTTTCAAATTAGTTGTGTCGAATCTAACACATAGATGTCCCATATCCTTATCTTCAAATTCTATAGAGATATCTAAATAATAAGCAGGCAACCACCCGATAGCAAAATTGTTATCAGATTCGATTCGTTTGGCGGTAACAAAGTCTGAGCCTTCTTTTCCCTTGGTGCCCTGCACTGCCAGCAACTTGCCATTTATATAGCAACCAAAGGTATTATTGCCTTCCATAGTCTTTTCGGGCATGTGTTTGAGATAAGGAGATTCTTCCTCGTAATCATCCCCTCCAAGCCATCTTTCTATCATACTTGTGCAACTAGAGAAAAGTAATAACATCGAGAATAAATAGATAAGTTTTTTCATGAGCAGTAGTTATTAAAAGTTATACATAGTTCCATAGAGTCACTTGCACTAATGCAATGCGTCAAAGATAAAAAATATATTTAGAGAAATCAAGAATTGTTATAGAAATCTGCTGAGATTTATTACTTTGTAAAATATTTATAAATATAATGGAAAATGTCATGTAGATATATGAACATCACCTTACTTTACCCAATTTTACAAAATTTGATCTCTTCCTCACCGATGAACGTCCAGTTCCTCACCGATGAACACGCGGTTCCTCACCGATGAATAGCCTCCTCCTCACCGATGAACAACCTGTTAAAATACAGATGATCAAACCTTATAAAATCATCAGGATATTTTTCCTTTTACCTATCTGAAAAACCTCTTCCGGAACTTTTAAACCCTTCTCAACCCTTCCCTTCTCAACCCTTTCTTCTCAAATCCCTTCCTTCATATTTGCAAATGGCGTTGATCCACTCTTCGGTAAGAGGCTTTGATACATGATTTTCCAGATCGAAGGTTACCATTACGGAGTTGCAGATGCATTTCACCTCGTTGGTCTCTAAATCGATGACCCGTTGTGTCAGGTGGAAACTTTTCGTTCCTATTTCGGAAACTGCCGTCTGTACGGCGATATGGTCGGTGGCAAAGATTTGTGCCAGAAAATCGGCTTCTATATGGACAACGACGATGCCGTCTTTTTCCCAGTCAACGTGCGGGCAGACGGAAGCGAAATATTCCGTTTTGCCTAAGTCATAAAAAGAGAAGTAAACGGTATTGTTGACGTGACCGAATTTGTCTACATCATTGAAGCGTAGTTGTATAGGCAGGGTATGGTTAAACTGAATTTCTTCCATTTGTTTTCTCTTAAACTTTGTTATTACGGTACAAAAGTAGTACTTTTGCGCGTTAAACTCACCAGATATAAAATCAAGAAATGATAGAAGATATTAAAAAAGCTTGTCAGGTGATGCGGGAGGGAGGAGTCATTCTTTATCCTACCGACACCGTATGGGGAATCGGGTGCGATGCCACGAACCCGGATGCAGTACGCCGCGTGTACGAGATCAAGAAACGTGCCGACAGCAAGGCCATGCTCGTACTGGTGGACTCGCCCGTGAAAGTGGACTTTTACGTCGCTGATGTACCCGATGTGGCGTGGGACCTCATCGAATTGGCCGATAAGCCGCTCACCATTATTTATGGCGGTGCGCGTAACCTTGCCGAGAATCTCCTTGCCGAGGACGGCAGCGTGGGTATCCGTGTGACGAACGAAGAGTTCTCCCGCCGCCTCTGCCAGCAGTTCCGTAAAGCCATCGTCTCCACGTCCGCCAATATCAGCGGACAGCCCGGAGCTGCCAATTTCAACGAGATCAGCGAGGAAGTAAAATCGCAGGTCGATTATATCGTCGGCTACCGTCAGGACGACAGGAACCGTCCGAAACCATCGAGTATAATTAAATTAGAAAAGGGCGGAGTCATTAAAATTATCCGTGAGTAAATCAGGGCATGGAGAAAGAAAAAATTAGTCTTATACAGCACTTTATTCATTGGCGTGAGGATCATATCAAGGAAAAGCAGTTCATCCTGATATTGAGCTTTCTCGCGGGCATCTTCACCGCCATAGCGGCATTGATACTGAAGAACTTTATCCACTGGATACAAGATTTCCTGACCGACAACTTCGACACGACGGAAGCCAACTACCTTTATCTGGTCTATCCGGTGATCGGTATTTTCCTGTCGGGATGGTTTGTCCGCAACATAGTGAAAGACGATATCGGACACGGGGTTACGAAAATCCTTTATGCCATCTCCCGTCGTCAGGGGCGCATTAAGCGGCATAACATCTGGTCGTCGATTATCGCCAGCGGCATTACCATCGGTTTCGGTGGGTCGGTCGGGGCGGAGGCGCCTATCGTGCTGACGGGTTCTGCCATCGGCTCCAATCTCGGAAGCGTGTTCAAAATGGAACACCGCACGCTGATGCTCTTGGTCGGTTGTGGCGCTGCCGGTGCAATCGGTGGCATCTTCAAAGCTCCGATTGCCGGACTGGTATTCACCCTGGAGGTTTTGATGATCGACCTGACCATGACTTCACTTTTGCCGTTGCTTATTTCCGCTGTGACAGCGGCCACGGTGTCTTACATCACTACCGGTACGGAAGCCATGTTCAAGTTCCATCTCGACCAGGCATTCGAGCTGGAGCGTATCCCCTACGTCATCCTTTTGGGGATATTCTGCGGGCTGGTTTCACTCTATTTCACCCGCGCCATGTACTCGGTGGAGGGTGTGTTCGGCAAACTTAAGAATCCTTACAAGAAGCTCGCCCTCGGCGGCGTGATGCTAAGTGTGCTTATTTTCCTTTTTCCACCTCTTTATGGTGAAGGCTATAAGACGATAGAACTTTTGCTGAATGGCACGAGCAATGCGGATTGGGACACGGTGATGAACAATTCCTTGTTCTACGGTTACGGCAATTTGCTGCTGGTTTACCTGCTTCTGATTGTCCTGTTGAAAGTTTTTGCTTCGAGTGCCACCAACGGTGGCGGAGGATGCGGTGGTATATTCGCCCCTTCTCTCTATTTGGGATGTATCGCGGGATTTATTTTCTCTCATTTCAGCAATGATTTGCAGTATACGGCCTATCTGCCGGAAAAGAATTTCGCACTGATGGGTATGGCCGGTGTGATGAGCGGTGTGATGCATGCTCCTTTGACAGGCGTGTTCCTGATTGCCGAACTGACGGGCGGATACGACCTCTTTTTGCCGTTGATGATCGTCTCGGTCAGTTCCTATCTGACAATTATCGTTTTCGAGCCGCACAGTATCTACTCCATGCGTCTGGCGAAGAAAGGACAATTGCTGACCCATCATAAAGACCGTGCCGTGCTGACACTGATGAAGATGGAGAATGTCGTTGAGAATAATTTTGTGACCGTCCATCCCGAAATGGATCTTGGGGAATTGGTAAAGGCCATCGCTTCCTCGCACCGGAACATATTTCCCGTGACCGACAAGGAGGGCGTTTTGTTGGGCATTGTATCTCTGGATGATATTCGTAATATCATGTTCCGCCAAGAACTTTACCATCGTTTTACGGTCAGCAAACTGATGACTTCCGCTCCTGCCAAACTCTTCGATACGGACGGCATGGAGCAGGTGATGCAGACGTTCGATGACACGAAAGCCTGGAATCTGCCGGTAGTGAACGAAGAGGGCAAATACCTCGGGTTCGTTTCAAAATCGAAGATATTCAATTCGTACAGGCAGGTGCTGGTACATTTCTCGGAAGACTGATGGAAATGAAAAATTGATAATTAATAATGAAAAACGGAGAAGAGATGATGAAGAAGGAAGATTTAAGAATCGTTTATATGGGGACTCCGGATTTTGCAGTGGAGTCTTTGCGCTGTCTGGTAGAAGGCGGTTATAATGTAGTCGGGGTCATTACCATGCCCGATAAGCCGGCGGGACGAGGGCATAAGATACAGTTCTCTCCTGTCAAGCAGTATGCACTGGAGCAGAACCTCCCTTTGCTCCAACCGGAAAAGCTGAAAGATGAGGCTTTCGTGCAGGCTTTGCGTGCCTGGAAAGCCGACCTTCAGATAGTAGTGGCATTCCGTATGTTGCCGGAAGTGGTTTGGAATATGCCCCGGTTGGGAACGTTTAACCTGCATGCATCTCTGCTTCCCCAGTATCGCGGGGCGGCTCCCATCAATTGGGCTGTGATTAACGGTGATACGGAGACTGGCATTACGACTTTCTTCCTCAAGCATGAGATCGATACCGGTGAAGTGATTCAGCAGGTGCGTGTTCCGATAGCCGATACCGACAATGTGGAAATCGTGCATGACAAGCTGATGACCTTGGGAGGCCGCCTGGTCGTCGAAACGGTGGATGCCATTCTGGACGGCTCCGTCAAACCGATCTCTCAGGATGAAATGGCAGTGGTCGGTGAACTCCGTCCGGCACCAAAGATATTTAAAGATACCTGCCGTGTCAACTGGGACCAGCCGGTAAAGCGTATCTATGATTTTATACGCGGACTTTCACCCTATCCTGCTGCCTGGAGCGAATGGACGAATCCGGCAGGTGAAACCGTTGCAGTGAAAATATTTGAGAGTGAAAAGGTCATGGAAGCCCATCGTCTTGCTCCCGGAACCATCCTTACCGATGGTAAGAACTATCTGAAAGTGGCTGCTGCCGATGGATTCGTGAATATTCTCTCTCTCCAGCTTCCGGGCAAGAAGAGGCTCATGACGAAAGAACTTTTGCGAGGCTACCATTTGGCGGAGGGAACGGTGTTTATAAACAATTTGTGATCTTCATTAGAAATATTTCTCATTTCTTTTGGACTTTTCACCGGGATTGCTTTTCTTTGTGGCAGTATAAACAACTTAAACCTATGTGCCTATAGAACACATTACGCAAATTTATATCTAATCGCACACGTAATGGAAACATGGAATAATAAGGCTGACGAAGCGTTAGTCTCTCTCTACGCACAGGGAGAGAACCAGGCATTTAATGTACTTTTGAATCGGTATAAAGATAAGCTATATAGCTATATCTATTTCATAGTACGCAATTCTGAGATGACGGAAGACATCTTTCAGGAGACTTTTATGAAGGCAATTGTTACGATTCGTCAGGGCCGGTATAATGAGAATGGCAAATTTTCTGCATGGCTGAGGCGTATTGCGCACAATCTGATTATTGACTCTTTCCGCCAGGAGAAATCGGAGAATCTGGTTTCTTGTGACGAGACGGAAGTGAATATTCTTAATAATATCGGTTTGGCGGAAGGCACGATAGAAACTGCGATCGTGAACCGTCAGATACTCGATGATGTTCGCCGTCTGATGGATTTCCTTCCCGACGAACAGCGTGAAGTTGTTTATATGCGGTTCTATCAGGACTTGAGCTTCAAGGAGATAGCCGAACAGACCGGTGTAAGCATCAATACCTCTTTGGGACGTATGCGCTATGCCATCCTCAACCTCCGCCGTATGGCCGAAAAGAATGGTATCGTACTGACCGTTGATTAAATTTAACTAAGTTGCTATATACTAAAAAGTTTGCTTTCTTCGTTTTAGAAGAAAACAAACTTTTTAGTGTATATGCCTATGAAGAAAAAGACTACTCCCTCTCATCAGCAAAGTTCCAAAGAAAGGCAATCCCCGGTGAGTAAGATACCTCGGGTAAGCGAACAGACTTTAGCTTTCCTACGTTCCTTTGCCGGTAGCTACTATGTAGAGCAGCAGCTACCCCAAGGGTTACAGGGGATTATGCTTGGATAAATTTGCTACTTCCGTTTATTCCCCCTACATTTGTATCATTGTATAATCCCAATTAAAAAAACAGTCAAGCTCATGAAACCAATGATATCACCATCTATCCTCTCAGCCGACTTTGCTTATCTGGCCAAAGACATCGAAATGATCAACCGTAGTGAAGCCGATTGGGTGCATATAGACATAATGGACGGGGTGTTTGTGCCTAATATCTCTTTCGGATTTCCGGTACTGAAATATGTCGCCCGGCTGAGTAAAAAGCCGTTAGATGTACATCTGATGATCGTACAACCTGAGAAGTTCATCCCTGAAGTGAAAGCGCTGGGCGCACATGTGATGAATGTGCATTATGAAGCATGCCCACATCTGCACCGTGTGATCCAGCAAATCCGGGAAGCGGGTATGCAGCCTGCCGTGACGATCAATCCGGCCACACCGGTGGCTCTACTCCAGGACATTATCAATGATGTATATATGGTACTCATCATGAGTGTCAATCCGGGCTTTGGAGGTCAGAAGTTTATAGAACATTCAGTAGAGAAAGTCCGCGAATTGCGTGCATTGATCGACCGTACCGGATCGAAAGCGTTGATCGAGGTAGACGGTGGGGTAAATGCGGATACAGGTGCCCGGTTGGTAGCAGCCGGAGCGGATGTATTGGTGGCCGGAAATGCCATCTTTGCCGCTGAAGATCCCGAGGCGATGATCCGTCGGTTGAAAGGCCGTTAATTACTACTTTAATGCTTCATCGATACCCTTTTCTTCGCCTTTTCTTTCCGTTGGCGTTGGGTGTCTATTGTGGAGATGTAACTTTTTATCAAGGGCAGTCGGGGTGGACTGCCTTTTCTTTTTACGGTTTACTTCTCTTTTTGTTTGCCTTATTGATTGTCCTCTATTTCTTGAAACGGTACTCTTACCGGTGGCTTTTTGGTGCGTTCCTGATGTCCTTCTTTTTCATGTTAGGGGTTGTAAGGATGAACGGAGTGCTACGGCAGTCGGAATTCGGCTTGCCCAATGAAAAGGCCGCTTATCGGGCCGTAATTACGGAAAAGCCGAAGAAGAAAGAACGAGTCGTTGTTTGTCAGGCACGGATAGAGCCAATCCGTCCTCCTTCTTGTCCATCCTCTCGCGGGCCGAATGGTGATGCTTTTAGTACAGGACAAACCGCCCCTGTCACCCGCCAATCCTTTCGGCCTTTGAAGGCATTGCTCCATATCGGTAAGGATTCTCTGAGTGAGCGGCTGACTACAGGGGATGAACTATTGGTGTATGCCTCCCTTTCTCCGCCAACAAACAATGGTAATCCAGATGAATTTGATTATGCCCGGTTCCTCGCCCGGAAGCAAGTGAGTGTAATTGGATTTGCATACAACCATGATTGGAAACTCCTTGCACAAAGCAGAACGCATACCTTCAAAGAACACGTACTCGGTTGTCGGGAGACGGTTTTGGAAGCTTATCGAAGATTAGGTTTCACTGGCGATGATCTTGCGGTATTATCCGCCTTGACAGTAGGATATAAAGAGGAACTGAGCGAGGACATCCGTGAGACTTATTCCATATCGGGAGCCAGCCATGTGCTGGCTTTATCCGGACTTCATATCGGATTGTTGTATGCCTTGTTCTGGTTCTTCTTGCGTCGGTTGCCGGGGCGTTATAAAGGCATTGCATTATTGCGGGTGTTTTTGCTTGTCCTTCTACTTTGGGGCTTTGCTGTTTTCACCGGATTCTCTGCGTCTGTTGTACGGTCGGTAACTATGTTTTCTTTGTTTGCCATTGCCGGCTTGTTTGGCAGGAAGCCTTTTTCACTCAATACCTTATTGGCGGCAGGATTCTTTATGCTGTTATTTTATCCGTGCTGGTTGTTCGATGTCGGTTTTCAGCTCTCTTTTTGTGCGGTAGCTGTCATCCTGTTGTTGCAACCCCGCTTGTTTCGTTTGATTCCTTTTTCAAGCCGGGGATGGAAGTATGTTTGGGGAGTGATGAGCGTCTCTATTGCAGCGCAAATAGGTACTTCTCCGTTGGTACTTCTTTATTTTTCCCGTTTTTCGACTCATTTCTTGCTGACCAATCTGTTTGTAGTTCCCTTGGTCTCGATCATCATGTATTTGGCCGTTCTTCTATTGCTTTTTATGCCATTCCCGATGATGCAATCCTGGGTGGCATTAGTGCTACGAGTGGTGATAGACCTTTTAAACGGTGGTGTCCGATGGGTGGAGCGGCTTCCCTTGTCGTCTGTTGACGGAGTTTGGGTGGATAGGGTAGAAGTTGTAGGAATCTATCTCTTTCTACTTTTATCATTGAGATATCTTTTTGTGCATAAAGGGAAGACTGCAATGATGTGCTTGTCCTGTCTGTTTTTCATTTCCGCATGGCATGTAGCGATGCGGTTTTACGATCGTCCCCGGCAGGGTGTAAGGTTCTACAATGTGCATGATTCTCCTGTTGTGCATTGCATTGCTTCTGACGGTCGTTCATGGCTGGCCTATGCCGACAGTCTGCCAGATCAGAAAGGCTTATGCAAAGCGGTTTCCGGATATTGGTTGCATGCACGTCTGAAAGCTCCGCAGCCGGTTTTCTCCGACTTCAAAGACGGCTGTCTTGCTTGTGATAACCATATTGTTGCATTCTCCGGTTGCCGGATTTGTATAGTGAATGATGACCGTTGGCGGAACAAAAAGGTTTCCCAACCGTTATTAATCGATTATCTTTACTTATGCGAAGGGCATGCGGGAGATCTGCGAGGATTGGTCAATTTGTTTGCAGCGCGGAGTGTGATTCTTGACTCTTCCCTTCCCGAGTATAAGAAACAGGCGTATGAAGAGGAGTGCAGACAATTGGGGATTCGTTATATATCACTTTCCGAAAAAGGTTCTGTCTGCTTTTTGCTCTAAGTACAAAGAATTATCGTAATTTTGCAGGCTCTAATAAATACAAGAGATAAATATGCTGACTAAAGTTATTGAACAATCTAAAATAGATCATTTTACCAAATGGTTTGAACGTGCTGACAGAATAGTAATCGTATCTCATGTGTCGCCCGACGGTGATGCTGTCGGCTCCTCCCTGGGGCTTGCCGACTTTTTCGATTCACAAGGTAAGACTGTGAATGTGATTGTTCCCAATGTTTTCCCTGATTTCCTGAAATGGATGCCCGGCAGTAAGGACATCTTGCTCTATGACCGCTACAAAGATTTTGCCGACAAATTGATTGCCCAAGCAGACATCATCTGTTGCCTTGACTTCAACGCGTTGAAGCGCATAGACGATATGGCTGATGCGGTTGCCGCTTCCCCCGCGCGTAAGATCATGATCGACCACCATCTTCACCCGGAGGAGTTTTGTAAGATCACGATCTCCCATCCTGAGATATCCTCTACTTCCGAACTCGTTTTCCGTCTTATTTGCCGCATGGGGTATTTCAGCGATATCTCCCTTGAAGGGGCGGAATGCATCTATACCGGTATGATGACAGATACCGGTGGTTTCACTTACAACTCCAATAACCGTGAAATCTATTTCATCATCAGCGAACTCTTGTCGAAAGGGATTGACAAAGACGATATCTACCGCAAGGTGTACAATACGTATTCTGAGAGCCGGCTCAGGCTGATGGGATATGTCTTGTCCAACATGAAGGTATATCCCGACTGCCATGCCGCACTGATCTCTCTGACAAAGGAAGAGCAAAGCCGGTTCGATTATCTCAAAGGGGATAGCGAGGGGTTTGTCAACATTCCTCTCTCTATAAAAAATGTCTGTTTCTCTTGTTTCTTACGTGAAGATACGGAGAAGCCGATGGTTAAAATCTCTTTACGTTCTGTCGGTACCTTCCCCTGTAATAAGGTAGCAGCCGAGTTTTTCAATGGCGGAGGGCATCTCAATGCTTCGGGAGGGGAGTTTTTCGGCACGATAGAAGAGGCTAAAGAAGTGTTCGAACAGGCGTTGCAGAAGTATAAGCCATTGTTATGTAGTGAATGTCCGAAATCGGGTAAGTGATTAGTAGTAAAATCTGTGAGATAAAAGTTAAAAGACTTGAACTTTCAACTCCCCACTTTCGACTTTCAACTATTTTACGGTACATTTGTACACAATATGTAGTTAAGAAACAGACGAATGAAGAAACTTATATCATTATTTATTTCCCTGTTGGCTCTTGGAGCCATGTTCCAGGCATGCGATGATTCAAAAACTTATGCAGAACAACTCGAGGACGAGAAAAACGCGGTAAATGCATTTATCAAAGAGCATGGAATCGATGTTATTACGGTAGAAGACTTTGAAAAAGATACTGTCACCATCTGCCCCGAAAACACAAAGGGTACCGACCGGAATGAGTATGTCGGCTTCTCTAACGGAGTATACATGCAGATTGTGAAACGTTACGGTAATCCGCGTGCCAGTTCTACTCCCTATCCGAGCCTGGAAGCCGCCCTTCCCTTTACTAACAATAACTTGATCCTGACCCGTTACGTCGAAGTCGACATTATGCAAGGTGATACGGCCGTTGCTACGAATGTAGATAACCCTTACCGCCAGTATTTGAATGACTATCCCGAAGGCTTCCGTTACACGGTCAGCAATTCGTCAAGCTACGGACTTTTCGTGAGTGAGCCGGGGCTGGCTATGTATTATGGATACGGAATGTCGCAGTATGGTGAGTATGGCAATGTGACCGTTCCCGAAGGATGGCTTTTGGCTTTGCAGTATGTGAAAGACGGGGCGCACGTCCGCCTGATCGTTCCTTCCAAGAGCGGGCATACTTTGGCTCAAAAGTATGTATATCCTTACTTCTATGATATAAGGAATTTTACTATTTATTAGTTTCACTGACAAAATCTATATTTAATACTTATTTATTCGTATGACTCTAATCAAATCTATTTCTGGAATCCGCGGGACAATCGGCGGAGGAGCAGGGGACGGTCTGAATCCGCTTGATATTGTGAAATTTACTTCGGCTTATGCCACGTTGATCCGTAAGACATGCAAGTCGAATAGCAATAAGATTGTCGTGGGACGCGATGCACGCATCTCCGGTGAAATGGTGAAGAACGTAGTGGTAGGTACGCTGATGGGCATGGGATGGGATGTCGTGGATATCGATCTGGCTTCCACACCGACTACCGAACTGGCTGTCACGATGGAAGGTGCCTGTGGTGGTATAATTCTCACTGCTTCGCACAACCCCAAACAGTGGAATGCTTTGAAACTTCTTAATGAGCATGGGGAATTCCTCAATGCTGCCGAAGGGAACGAAGTGCTTCGTATTGCCGAGGCAGAAGCATTCGACTATGCCGATGTAGACCATTTGGGCTCTTATCGTAAAGATCTGACTTATAATCAAAAACATATCGACAGTGTGCTGGCACTCGATTTGGTGGATGTGGAAGCCATCCGAAAGGCTGATTTCCGTGTTGCCATCGACTGTGTGAATTCCGTAGGGGGTATTATCCTGCCCGAACTGCTCGAACGCCTGGGAGTGAAACACGTGGAAAAACTCTATTGCGAACCGACCGGGAACTTTGCTCATAACCCTGAACCGTTGGAGAAGAATCTGGGTGACATCATGGAACTGATGAAAGGCGGTAAAGCTGATGTTGCTTTCGTGGTCGATCCGGACGTTGACCGGTTGGCCATGATTTGCGAGAACGGTGTGATGTATGGCGAGGAATACACGTTGGTTACAGTTGCCGACTACGTATTGAAGCATACTCCGGGTAATACCGTTTCCAACCTGAGTTCGACTCGCGCTTTGCGCGACGTGACCCGTAAATACGGAATGGAGTACAATGCCGCTGCCGTTGGCGAAGTGAATGTGGTAACGAAGATGAAAGCTACCGATGCTGTCATTGGCGGTGAAGGAAATGGCGGAGTGATCTATCCTGCCAGTCATTACGGACGTGATGCGTTGATCGGTATCGCCTTGTTCTTGAGTCATCTGGCTCATGAGGGAAAGAAAGTGAGCGAACTCCGTGCCACTTATCCTCCGTATTTCATTGCCAAGAACCGGGTGGATCTTACACCGGAAATCGATGTGGATGCCATTCTCGCCAAGGTGAAGGAGATCTACAAGGATGAAGAGATAAACGATATCGATGGTGTGAAGATTGATTTTGCCGACAAATGGGTTCATTTACGCAAGAGCAATACGGAGCCGATCATCCGTGTGTATAGTGAAGCCGCCACTATGGAGGCTGCCGAGGAGATCGGGCAGAAGATTATGGATGTTATCAATGAACTGGCTAAGAAATAAGTTGCTTGCTTCAATTGGCCGTGCTGTCAGTTAAGGTTTCAGCAAATATGATGACGATTAAATATTCAAGCTCATTTATATAATAAAGGGTTGAAGAACCCGTTCTGTATATATTGAGAAAAAGATCTGTTTTAGGTCGGGAGACTTGATGAGCGTCTTTTGTACTGTTTTGATTTATATAAGGTCTTTAAAGTTTAGCCGTGAGGCTATTGAACTTCCCTGAAGATTTTTCCTTTAGGGAAGTTCTTAGTATATTTTTTAATTTATAACAGAAAGTAAACTTAAAGGCAAGGGGGGATTTGTGATGAATCCCCCCTTGCTATTTCCCCCGTTAGGCACTTTTCTTTTTCTTTCCTGTGAATATCCGGATAATGATCTTGCATATCCGAACGATGATCCCGATTACTTTTTCGTTCATATCATTTGCCTTTAGTTGTTATTATGACAAGTTTTCGACAGCCATTGTGCCACATCGAAGCAGGGACATGACTTGATCCATTCCGACGGTTCCAGTCGTCCGTTGCCGTTCAGATCGGGCGACACATCACGGTGTCCAATGACCAGACGAATTTCCGGGAATTGGCGTTGTAGTATTTCTATCAGACGACGCATGGCATAGCGTTGTGCCCTTGTCCGGGTATCCGCTGGCCGTCCCAAGCTGTCCAGTCCGCCTATATAGCATATACTGACACTTTCACGGTTGTGTCCCCGGCAGTGGGCACCGACTTTCTCGATATCGCGTCCCCGTTCGATGGTTCCGTCGATACGGATGACGTAGTGATAGCCTATCCCGTCCATTCCCCGTTGGCGATGCCATTGGTCGATGTCATTGGCGGTGAAGTCCAGTCCGCGGCGTGTGGCGGAACAGTGGATGATAATAGTGTTGATGGTTCTCATTTTGTGTTCTGATGGATTAAAGTTTTTAATTGACGGTGGTTCGGACTATCTCGCTTAACCGGTACATGCCTCGTGTTCGTGTCAATATTCCGAGGGCGGTTTCCGCTTTTCGCAACCTCTTATGAAGCACCGTTTCGCTTCCAGTTCCTTGCATTCCAGTTCCGCTTTATGGCAGCGGTCTATCCATTCCTGTTTATCGTTTCTTTCGCGTTGCAGTTCGGCATAGAGGTTGTCAATACGTGTGTCTCGCTCTGCCAACCTCTTTTCCAGCCAGTCCACCTGTCTCCGTTGGTTTTCGTTTTCCAGGCTGTCGGCTGCTGCCTCCTCTTTGCGTGCTTCCGTTTTGTGTCGTGTCAGCCAGTTGAGAAGCCACTTGACAGCCTCCATCCCACCGAGGGCGGAGATGAAGGCAAGCAAGTCAGGGTTACTCATAGGTGGCTAGACGGTCGGGTCTTCACCGTGGTCGCCACTGTCCGGGTCGTTGCTGTCGGTGTTGATGCGGTCGACATCTTTCAGTACCAATCCGTCCGTACGCGTCGAAATGTTTGTACTCAGTCGGATTTCGCTGTTGGCTCGGAAGCAAATGCGCAGTCCGGTGATGTCCGTTGCCGAGAAATCTTCGGGACGGTCGGTTCCCTTGCTTTGTGCAGCCAGGTAGAAAGTGCCCAGCCCGTCGATGTTCACCGTGCGTCCGGCAATCAATTGCTTTTTCAGTTGTGTGCGGAAATCCTTCAGCACGCTGATGGTCTCACCTTCGCTGACACCCGCATTACCGCTGATTTCTTTGGCAATCTCGTCCAGTGTGGCGGAATTGCTGTACTGATAAGTGATTTGCGGATACGTTTTCTTAGGCGAATTTTTGTCGCTGGGGTCACTGGTCCGGGTTACTTTCTTGAATAAAACAGCCATGATAAGCTCCTTTCTTTTTTAATGATACAATCGTGATTATTAGTGTTTTGTTATTAATAACACTGCAAAGATAACGGCACGAAGAGGGGAAAGCAAGGACTGGGAAAACTGTTGGGATAGGTGTGACAATCAGTTGATTTGCAGGAAGCTATATTCTGGTGGCTCCTGTCGCTCTTCCGTTCTTTTCCTTCTGAGGTAATGGAGGGGACAGATCGGAGGGAGGGGGCAGGGAGATATCTTTCATGGTTGCGTCTTTTGTGGCTTGTGTTTACGATGAAGTTATAGTTGGTCATGTGGAGAATTAATTGTAACTTTGTTATCGGCATCGGTTGGATACAGTCTGATGTGCGGAGAGGTGAATTAATTGTTTAATTTAAGGCAAGAATGATATGATCGATAAAATTTATCCCATAGGTGTACAGAATTTTGAAAGTCTTCGTAAAGACGGATATTATTATATAGATAAGACGGAATTGATCTATAAGATAGTATCCGAAGGACGTTATTACTTCCTGAGCCGTCCGCGCCGTTTCGGCAAGAGTCTTTTGTTATCGACCATACATGCCTATTTCGATGGAAAGCGCGAGTTGTTCGAGGGATTGGCTATCGAACAGCTTGAAAAGAACTGGGTGAAACGTCCCGTCTTGCATCTGGATTTGAACATCGAGAAATACGATACTCCCGAAAGCTTGGATCGTATTCTTGAAAATGCCTTATACGGCTGGGAGGGCCTTTATGGTGCCAATCCTTCCGAACGTTCTTTCTCCTTGCGTTTTGCCGGAGTCATCCGGCGCGCCTATGAGCAATCGGGACACCGGGTTGCCATTCTCGTGGACGAATATGACAAACCGATGTTGCAAAGCATCGATGATGAAGAGTTGCAGAAGTACTACCGTAGTACATTGAAATCTTTTTATGGTGTCCTCAAAACGATGGACGGATACATTAAACTGGGATTTCTGACCGGAGTCACCAAATTCGGTAAGGTAAGTGTGTTCAGTGACTTGAATAATCTCATCGATTTGTCGATGAATGCCCGTTTCCATAGCATTTGTGGTGTTACGGAGGAAGAATTGCACCGTGATTTTGAACCTGATATTCGGAAACTTGCCGAGGAGCAGAGGATGACTTTCGAAGAAGCTTGTCAAAAGTTGAAGGAGGATTATGATGGCTATCATTTTACGTATGACGTAGCAGGGCTTTATAATCCTTTTAGTTTGCTGAACACTTTCTTCAATATGCGGTTCGATAATTATTGGTTCCAGACGGGCACACCGACTTTTTTGGTCGAATTGTTGCAAAAGCACCATTACGACTTATACCGGATGGCTCATGAAGAGACCACTTCCAACGTGTTGGACAGTATCGATTCCATGAGTGCCGACCCTATACCGGTGATTTACCAAAGTGGTTATCTGACGATAAAAGGATACGATCGCCGGTTCTCAATGTATCGCCTTGGGTTTCCAAACCGTGAGGTGGAGGAAAGTTTCATCAAATACCTGTTGCCTTTTTATGCCGGGAAGGCAGAGGAAAAAACAGATTTCGATGTCCTGAAGTTTGTCCGCGAAATAGAAAGTGGCGATTATGAATCGTTCTTCAGGCGTCTCACCGCTTTCTTTGCAGGCGTTCCCTACGATTTGGCAGCCGGGCTTGATATGGAACGTCACTATCAAAACATCCTTTTCATTATTTTTCGAATATTCGGTTTCTATACCCATGTGGAATATCACACTTCCCAAGGGCGTGTGGACTTGGTATTGCAAACCGATCATTTCACCTATGTCATGGAGTTCAAATTGGATGGTACCGCTGAGGAAGCCCTGCGTCAGATAGACGAGAAGCATTACGCTGCTCCCTTTGCGAATGACAGGCAGCGTAAGCTTTTTAAAGTGGGTGTCAATTTCAGTAAAGAGACCCACGGCATAGAAAAGTGGATTGTCGAGGAACTTTAGTCTGCCCTGTCAGCCCGAAAGCCCTTTCCTCCATCGGTAGAACGCTTTCATCAGCCCTTCTTCGCTGATGCTGTCTATCTGGTATTTCAGAAGAAAGCAACGAATGGATTCTATGTACGAGATTCCCCGTCGATGACGGTCGGTAAGCATGCGTTCGAATAGTTCGGTGTGCAGGAGGTGCTGGGCGCGCGATTCGAAAATGCGTCGATTGGCTTGCGTGAGGTAATTGTAGGTGGAAGGCGATGGCCCGCGGTGGAGTGACGTGAGGCGTAGGCATACGTTGCCAGTTTCGCGTGCAGGGGCGTTGTAGGGACGGGGACAGAGGAGTTCGTGAAGGCTGCGCCCTAGATAACTATGGGGAGGCAGGTGCAATATTCCTTCTTCGATGTTTCCGGCATAACGGGCGTACAGGTATTCTGCCAGAAAAGGCTTGATTTGAAAACGGATGGAGTAAAACATGGCGGGATGAAATTTATTTTTTGAGTTCAATTGGTAATGGTAATTCTCTTCAATAGGAATGGGGGTGGAGGGCACTGATGAAGGGGGATATTGGTCACCGATGAACATTTTGTTGATCACCGATGAGGGGGCTGTTCCTCACCGACCAACGGCCTGTTCCTCACCGATGAGTGAGCCCTTCCTCACCGACCAACAGCAACCTATTCCGGTGATGGCCGTTTGAGCATTTGCTGTGCTTCGTTGTCTCCTGCCTCCGCCCGTCTTTTCACTTCGAGATAAGCCTCATAGGTGATGCCTTTGGCCTCTTTCTCTACTTTCCGGTCTCTGCTTTTCTCGCGTTCGTAACGTTCCGCCTCTTGTACCCGTTCTCCGGCAAACCGGTGTAAGGCGGACATGATTTTCATCGGGTCGATGGCTCCGTAGAACTGGCCGTATTCTCCAATCTTGAAGCGGGCTATGAAGAGGCAGATTTCTCCTGCCGTCAGCCCCGGCCATGCAGCCAGGATGAGGCGGGAGGTTTCCCGAAGTTGCTCCGGGGTGAGTTTGGTATGCACCTCGGTGAAGTCGTTCAAGCTGCCCAGTTGTATTTTTAGCCATTCCAGCGGAGTGGTTGGCGAATACAGTTCGCCCAGGAGTGCCAGCGTGGGGTTGGCAGGGCGTGCAGCGAGCAGGGCGGGGGTGAACCCGTCCGCCAGCAGACGGACTTGCAGGTCGGGATTGTAGGCGATGAAGAACTGTTCAGGTTTCGGGAAGCGGTGGTAAAGTTCCTTCAATCTCAAGTTCGCGGAGGCGTTGGAGGGCATCTGATTCGACGGTCGTCCGGAGTGCAGCGATCGCGTCAAGTTTCCGCTGTCGGCTGTTTTCACGGTTTGCTGTAGCAAGGTTTTCATGGTGTTGCGGGTGTTTACGTTGATTTTCAAGTTGGATATGTAACCAGTTGGCGAAGTGCTGGCGGAAGTCGCGGACTGACTTTTGCAGGTTTCCTTCGTTTTGCAGTTTGCGGCAGAAATGTTCCAGCCACTCGTGCAGTTGGGCGATATCGATCCGGTGGTTCATGCAGAGGGCTTCCAGCCATGTCTGACTTTCGATGGCTTGCGCGCAGGTGTTCTCCAAGGGTTGGGGGATGTCCTCGTGGCAGTTCCGGTGGGGGAGGGGTGAGGTTGTGCTTGTTTTGCGTTCTGCTTCCGGTGCATATTCTTTTTCTCCGTTTCCTTTTTCCGTTTTCTCTTTCTCTTCAGGTATTGTATTCTTTTCGTATGCTTTTTCTTCTTTCTTTTCCGGATACTCTTCCTCTTCCTTTTCCGGTGTGTCCGACGGGGTTTGGGTGAAGAGGGTGGGGACAGCGTGTGCAGTCCGAGGTCTCATTTTTTGAATGGCCGAAAGTAGCTGTGGCGGTAGTTCACTGCGTACTTCATCGGGCAGTTTGTCGAAATCTTTCATGGCCGACTGTTTCATGGAGGGGTTCATGGCGTTTTGGCTGATCCAGTCGGGGATGATGATGTATCCTTTGCAGTATATGATTTTTAATGCTTCTTCAAGTTTCTTGATACAGCGGCGGGTGGTTTGTTCGTTGAGGTTGCAGTCGTACGCGATGCGGCGGATGCTGAGGTTGTATATTCCCAGCATGTTGGTGGACGGGTTTGTGAGCAAGTAGATGTAGACAAACTTTTCGTTGGCGTTGAGTGATTCGAACCAGGAGTCCCTCCAGAGGCGTGTGTTGAGGTATCTTCTTATTTCCATAGGGTTATTTTATTTGATGTGTCGGGTTTTACATTCTTGTCGGCATACGATGAGGTAGGCTTCGATGATGCGGTGCGATGTGGGGCCGAGGGTGCGGCCGCTCAGAGTGTTGTATACGCTTTTGGGGCTTACGCCTGCCATCTCTGCTACTCTTTTCTTCCATCCTCGGGGTGGCAGAAGGGAAATTTTCGGTGTTTCTTGCTTTTTCTTTGTCATACTATTGGGTATCAAAGGTTAATTACTTATATTTGCCGCTGTATCACGATGCTTGATTTTTGCGGAATGGACAAACAGCTTCGTACTGCAAATCAAACCATAATATTTGATATAAACAAATAAAAATCGGGAATTATGATATTTTTATCGGGAAACTTGATATACTTAAGAAAAAGGTGCGGTTGGAAACAATCGGACTTAGCGGCAAAATTAGGAGTGAAGGCGAATACGATCTCTAATTATGAGAAAGGTACCACTACTCCCGACTATGGTGTGATACATAAATTGATACGTATTTTTGACGTGACGGCAGATCAGTTGTTGTACACTCGTCTGGACGATGGCGGTGTGTCCGAAGGGTTTTCCGGAGAAACGGATGATGAATCGGACGATAACTCCGATGAAGTGGATATGGTTGGTGAACCGACTTATGCTTATCGGGCTTCTTCTCCGAAATATGGAGTCCCTCCGAGGATGAACAGAAGGGCTGTTGTGCCTTCTGATGAGTCGTCGTCGCGATTGCAGGAACCGGATCGTCGGGATGAGTTGATCAGGTTCTTACGCAATCAATTGGTGGAAAAAGACAAGGAGATCAGAGGGTTGTATCGTGAGTTAGGCGCTCTGGAACACGAACTGCAATGGTTGCACGATAGGCTTGACCAGCAGGAAGGGAGGTAGGTGAGACACGGGCTTTGACTTGGCAATAATCTTTGATGTATAATAGGCAATGCGGTGTTGTACGAATGAGGATCGGTGCAACTTTCCGATGATGTTGATTGTTTTAATTGTATTAGTTCTAACATTCGCCTCTTTTGGTGTCGCGATGGGCTTTATGGAATTTTCTATCGGGACACTGGGGGCATAATTAAACAAAACATGAAAGTCATTTTATCTTTTTTCTTAGCTCTTGTGATGTCTGTAGCCGTTAGTGCGCAGGGTAAGTCGTTTTATGATTTCACCGTCACCACCATCGATGGAAAGCCTTATAAGCTTTCTCAATTGAAAGGACATAAAGTCCTCGTTGTCAACGTTGCCTCCAAATGCGGGCTTACTCCGCAATATGCCGAGTTGCAGGAACTATACGACCAGTATAAGGATAGCGGCTTTATCATTATCGGTTTCCCTGCCAATAATTTTATGGGACAGGAGCCGGGCAGCAACGAAGAGATCGCCAAATTCTGTACGTTGAATTATGACGTGACTTTCCCGATGATGGCGAAGATTTCAGTGAAAGGAGAAGATATGGCTCCGCTTTACCAATGGCTGACGGAGAAAAAGCAGAACGGGAAGCAAGATGCTCCCGTTCAATGGAATTTCCAGAAGTTTATGATCGATGAGAATGGACAATGGATAGGAATGGTACCTCCCAAGGAAAGTCCTTTTTCTGAGACGATTGTCCGGTGGATCGAAAAGAAATAATGCTCTCTAACGGCCGGTTGTTGCCGACTTGTCGAAGGATACCCGTTGGAATTCTCCTTCAAAATTGGGAGTGAATATATCTTTTCCGAGATGGGATTTGATTTCGTCTAATGTCCAGAACCGTCCACCGTCCAGCTCGTCACTGGGAAGGATTTCTCCATCGTATACGGTTTTGTAGACAAAGACCAGTTCGCGTTCGCGGGCCGACTCGAAAACATAATTTGTCAGGCGTTCCGGAACAAAGTCCGTAATGCCGAGTTCTTCGCGGACTTCGCGCTTCAAGGCGATCTCCACACTTTCCCCCAGATCGACGTGTCCGCCTACAGCCGTATCCCACCGTCCCGGCTGGATGTCTTTCCATTCGGGGCGTTTTTGCAGGTACAGTTCTCCTTTACTGTTGAACACATGCAGGTGTACTACCGGATGCAATAGTTTGCTGCCGCTATGGCACTCTCCGCGTGTGGCTGCTCCGGTGATATTTCCTTCCTCATCGACAATGGGGAACATCTCTTGATAGTTGTCTGTCGGCATCATTGTTCTTCTTTATTGTCATAGGTTATGGAATCAACAGCGATGAGTCTCCGTAGCTCAAGAAGCGGAAATCATGGTTGAGCGCATAATCGTATATAGTTCGCCAGTCTCCGTCGACAAAAGCCGATACCAGCAATAACAACGTACTCTGTGGTTGATGGAAGTTAGTTACCATTGCCTTTACAATCTTATAATCATATCCCGGGGCGATAATGATCTGCGTGCTGGTATGCAGTGTTTCCATTTGATGTCTGTCGAGATAATCCAGTATGTTTTGCAAGGCTGCCACCGGAGAAATGGGTTTCTTTTCAGCGGATGGGCTGCTTTCATACGGTTGCCACTGTCTGACATGTAATTCTTCTTCCGTTGCATCCCGATGATTTCCCAAGGTTACTCCGATATGGTATAAACTTTCCAATGTTCGTACCGATGTAGTGCCCACGGCTATCGCGCAAGCGTCGTGCCCGATTAGTTTCTCGATCGTTCCTCGTGCTACCGATATATACTCCGTGTGCATTTCGTGTCCTTCTATCTCTTCACTTTTCACAGGCTTGAACGTGCCTGCTCCCACGTGCAGGGTCAATTCTTCCAGGTCGATCTTATGGTCGCGCAATTTGTCCAAGACTCTTGGTGTGAAATGAAGTCCGGCGGTAGGTGCGGCGACCGATCCCTTTATTTTCGAGTAAACCGTTTGATAAGTCTCCTTGTCGCTCTCTTGAGTCTCCCTGTTCAAGTAGGGAGGGATAGGAAGTTCCCCGAATACCTCCAGGATATCAGCGAATGTCACTTCCGGATTATTCCAGTGGAAATCCACCCAATGGCTGGTACCCCTGCATTCTCCGCGAGTGGCGGTCAATGTGAGGGCATGTCCTTTTATTGTCATTTCCTTGCGCAAAGCCCCTTCTTTCCACTTCTTCAGGTTGCCCACCATGCAAAGCCACGCAGCATGCTCCGTTTGTTGGAAGTTCAAAGCATAATCGTTTGGTTGGGCTGGTTCCAGGCAAAACACTTCGATCAGCGCACCGGTCTCTTTGCGAAAATGCAGGCGTGCTTGAATGACTTTTGTATTGTTGAATATCATTAATCCACCTTCCGGCAGATATTCGGGGAGGGAAGTGAAGCGGTCTTCCGCCACTTCGCCATGGCGGTAAACAAGCAATTTGGACTGGTCGCGTACAGGCAACGGGAATTTGGCGATACGTTCTTCCGGTAGCGGATAGTTGTATTCACTGATGCGGATATGTTTTGGGTTTTCTTTCATCTTTTTCTTTCTTTGCAACCGCAAAAGTAGCTATATTTGCCCTAATTTGTAGATTGTAAACAGCTAAATTATAAACGTAAAGATGAAAATAGGTGATAAAGTCCGCTTTCTGAGTGAAGTGGGAGGTGGAATCGTGAAGGGATTTCAGGGAAAGGAGATCGTTTTAGTCGAGGATGCCGATGGATTTGACATACCGATGCAGGTTCGCGAGTGTGTGGTTATCGAGACGGATGACTATAATATGGTGAAACGCCCGTCGGCTTCTCCGAAAAAGGTAGAAGAGCCGGTGAAACCTGTGAAACCGGAAATGCCTACCGTGCAACGCCAGCCGGAGATGCGTGGCGGAGATGCCTTGAATGTTTTCCTGGCATTTATCCCCGAAGATGTAAAGGCTATCAGCAGTACTCCTTTTGAAGCCTATCTGGTGAACGATAGTAATTACTATTTGTACTACACTTATCTTAGTGCCGAGGGAAAGGCATGGAAGAACCGTTCCCACGGTCTGATCGAACCTAACATGAAGTTCTTTCTGGAAGATTTTACTAAGGATGCGCTCAATGAACTGGAACGGGTGGCTGTGCAGTTCATTGCTTTTAAAGACGGACGGACTTTTTCACTGAAGCCTGCCGTTAGTGTGGAGTTACGCATCGATACGGTGAAGTTTTATAAATTGCATACGTTCCGTGAATCGGACTTCTTTGAGGAGCCGGCATTGATTTATGACATCGTGGTCAACGATGTTCCTGCCAAACAAGTGTATGTTTCGGCCGAGGACATACAGGTTGCTTTGTTGCAGAAGAAGGATGCCGACAAACCTAAATCACAGCCCATCGTTAAGCGTAGCAACTCGAATGGTATTATCGAGATCGATCTGCATATCAATGAGCTATTGGATGATACTAAGGGGATGAGCAATGGTGAGATATTGAACTACCAGTTGGATAAGTTCCGTGAAGTCATGGAGAAATACCGGAGCAAGCGTGAACAGAAGATTGTCTTCATCCATGGCAAAGGTGACGGGGTGCTTCGCAAAGCGTTGCTTGATGAGTTGAAGCGTAAATATGCCACTTGCCGTTATCAGGATGCCTCTTTTCAAGAATATGGTTTCGGGGCTACGTTGGTGACGATCCGTTAATTGGGGGGATGAGATAAAGAAGGGTGCCGGCAGTTAAACTACCGACACCCTTTCCACATCTATCTATTAATCAATTTACTTGCTCAATTCAATACCTTTATTCTTAAGGGTTACATTCAACAATGCAGCATATTTTGAATACTGTGCATCTGTGAGCGTTCTTTTCATTAATTTCAGGTTTCCATAAACGGCATTGTGCAATTTGCTTTCCTTGTTTTTCTTCGCTGTGGTAGCGCGTCCCATCTGATCTGTGAAATACTCGCAGATGTTGGATACTTCTTCGCTCTGTGCAGAAGTCAAGTTCAGATATTTGCCCAATTTATTGACGTTAATTTTACCTTCCCATTTTGCAGCCGTAGGTTGATTGCCTGCTGCAAAAGTAGTAGCAGCCAGGCAGAGTGCCGCCACTAATGTTAATCCTATTCTTTTCATAATACCTACTGTTAAATTGTTATTCCTAAAAACTAATCCTGAAAACTAAATCTAATACCTATTGAAAGTAGATTAAAGCGCTTAATCTTTCTTTTTACCTATGCAAATATAGGAATATGTTTTAGAACATAAAAGTAATTGGGCAATAAAGTATGCTTTATAACATCATTTCTTGATGTATATCAAGAAATGATGTTATAAAAGGTCGGTATAATACAGTTTTTGTAACCTTTTTGTAATAGAAATGCCTAAATGGAACAGAATAATGTCACTAGGAAGGGGACACTGAAATCCACAATGAAACCGTGAAAGATGGAAACGATCACAAATTTCTGTCCCGAGCAGCGGGTAATGATCGGAAGGGTGGTATCCATCGTTGTCGCTCCTCCCACGGAAATGGGGGCAAGCCGTCCGAAGTACTTTACGAGCAGCGGTGCGCACAGCAACGCAATTATTTCACGCATGATGTTCGACAGCAAAGCGATGGTTCCCAGTTCTGCTCCTTTATATTCGGTGATGAATATGCTGGAGAGGGAATAATAACCGAAACCGGAACCTACCGCCATGCAATCTGCTGCCGAACGATGACCTAGGAAGAGACTGACGACTGCACACCCGGACAGTGTGCCCAGTATGGTCATGACGGGCAGTAATACCAAACGTGGGTTCAGCGAGCGGAAGCTTTTAAGCGTGTTCGGATCGTTTCCGATGCTGATGCCTACAGAGAACATCAGGGCGCATAACGCATAATAACTCATGTTATCGGTCGTAAAACCGGGTGGAAGTAGATCGTACAATCCGCAAAGAGTCCCCAAAAGGAAGAAAGAGACGATGATGAGACTGCCTTTCATGATTGCACCTCCTTGCCATTCATTGCGTTTGCATCGTCATGTCTCACCGGATTTATAGCATTGTCCTTTTTATTCCTTATATATAGGAAATACCACAGCACCCATGCCGCCAATGTGCTTCCGGCTACGGCTGCCAATGTGATGATGAATGCTTCCAGTCCGATGCTGTGAAGCCCTCGGATAATAGCTTGGTTCCCACCTACATCAATGCCCAGCAGGAAAAGCAATAACCATATCAGCAGGGTGATGATCCGGTGTATCCATGACAACTTTTTATTTCGTAACAGATAGCCGGTGAGCATACCTGTCAGCATGATTCCGATAATAGTGAACATCTCTTTTGTGTTTTTGTCCGGCAAAGATAGTCTTTTCTTACGGGCTTGCCAGTACCAGGTTGATTTCCCGGCTGATATTTTCAACAATTTCTTTAGTGGCTTGCGACAGGCATTCCGCCATTGTGTTCAGACAGGCTTCATTGGCTTGTACCGAATCTTCAAATCCGTGCTGCGGTCCTTCTTGCGAATGGTTGACGCGATAGGTTTTGTCCAGTAGGCAATCTTCCCCTCTTGTCAGTCGCAGGACGATGGAAAGGTCGGTGTTTGCCATTCCGGCACGATGATTGGGGAAGACAATATATCCCGGATCAAACCAGATCATGCTGCTTTCAATCAGATTGATTTTCCCCCGAGTTTGATTGCAGACGATCTTGACTGCGAGGTGATACACAGAATCCGGAGCTTCTCCTTTGCTGTTATCGATCAGGTTGAAACTGGTACTGCTGTTACATTCGGACAACAAAGCTTCTGTCAGGAACTCGCGGTAGGTCTGTGTCAGTGAACTCTCGCCCAACCGCACGGTGAAGCGGTTCTTTTCGTAATTGAATAACAGGAGCGGAACGGCAAAAGCACCTTTTTTCTTAACCGTAGTGTAATAGTCCAGATTGGAGTAATCGATGAAATCCAGATAAACTGTTTTATTTACGCTCCCCAGATATTCGGGGGACGTTAGCTCATAAAACAGGCTCACTTTTATCGGATTGATCTCTTTCTGCATGCTACGGCTGCTGCGGCAGGAGCAGAAGAGGAGACAGGACAGGAAGAGCAATAATGCTGGTTTCATGATACTGTAGGGCGTTTTCTGTTTGACTTTCTATTATTGATAACTATCGTACGCTTTGTCCGAGAGATTGAGCTTGACGCTTGTCTCCGTACTGATGCTTACGATGCCTACCCCGCCATGTACGTTGCTGGCGAAGGTAAGGGGTTCCATAAGTGTGGCATCATATGCATCGGAATCGATCACGTTGAGAGCTTTGAAGTATTGGTAATCGGTCTCACTGATGCTGAGCAAGCGCACGTAACAATCCATCCATTCGCGTTTTAACGTATGCGACCAGAAAAGGTAGGGTAGATTGTTGGTATCCATATAGACGGTCATGGTGTAGGTTTGTCCGGATATACGGCTGTCATCGAAGATTCCATAGATGTTGAGAGGTTGGTCGAACATGGAGTTGTCATTGTCGGACATGGAAGGATGCCCGTCTGTCAGAACCATATCTTCGCGAGTGATTATTTTATAGTTTTGCTTCATTACCAATGTGTCTTTGGGGATTCTTCCATCCAAGGTGGCTTCTAGGCATGCACGGCGTTCGAGTACCAGCCGATAAAAATTCTTCTCACCGGGATGGTCGGCAAAAGTGATGCGGAAGCGTAGTTTGTTTTCGTAATAATTATCGTATATGTTGACGGGAATAGTCACCGTATCTACTTGGGTAATGGGTAACGGTGGTTGCGGGACGGTGACTTCCGCCCATGCATGATGTACACCGTCTCCGGTGCGTGCATCGATGCGGACTTTGTCGCCAGGATTGAACTTGCTGGTGATGCGGAAGCGTTTCTGGGTATCTCTGAAATCACCGGTCGGGAAAGGGATTGGTTGGGGGCTTTCTACAAGTGCATCGTTGATCCGGACTTCTACGGTTGCATCCGTTACGTCACTTATTACGGTCGAACCTGTCAGGTTCAGTAATAATACGTTATTTGTGCTGTCAGCGTTGATAAAAGCGTTCATGATGAGCCGGGGAGGCTTGGCGGCTTTGTTGAAGGGGATTTCGTTTTCGCAACTGCTACACAGAATAATGAGTAGCAGGGCGAGTATCGAAGTGAAGATATATTTGGCTGTCATAAGGCTTAGAATTTATATGTGTAAGTAATGGATGGAATACAGGGTAATATCGTTAGTTTGGTAATCTTACGTTTTCTGGGAGTGTACCGGTAATATACATTTCCGTCTTCCTGATTTTTGACATAATCACCGTAACCGCTATTACCGTTGCTATATACTAATGTGGGGTTCATTGCGTTGTAGGCATTATAAACGCTGATGTTCCAGGTACGCATGCCGTGTTTGGTTTTCTTATTGAAATTGACTCCGATGTTCAACCGGTGGCTGGGAGGCAGGCGGAAGTTGTTGCGGTGTTCGATATAGTCTTCTTGGCGCACATAGTCTTCGCCCGGACGTAAAGCTCCGGTTACTTCCTCGGGGATGGTACTCGTCCCTCCGGTAGCGAACATCCATGACGCGCCTATGTCGATGCGGTTGTTGAACTTATGATTGACTACAAGGTTGATGTTGTGGCGACGATCATATTTATAGGGAAATCGCACTCCTTGGTTGATGCTTCCTTTGGCAAACTGGCGGTCGCTTTTTGCGAGCGTGTACGACAACCATCCGGTAGTCTTTCCAATTGTCCTCTGTAGCATGAATTCTATTCCCATCGACCTGCCTTTTCCCATCTCGACTTTCTTCTCCCAACCGGAGGAGGAGCCGAAGAAGCTGACTCCGTCTTTGTATTCGACCACGTTGCGCATGTCTTTATAATAGGCTTCCACGGAGAATTCCCATCCACGGATGCCTGTGTAATAGCTTCCTATCGAATATTGGTGTGCCTGCATCGGCTTTATCTCACTGGTCACGGGAACCCACAAGTCGGTAGGCATGGCGATGGGAGTCGATGAAAGCAAGTGTATGTATTGGCTCATCTTGGTATAAGATGCCTTGAATGCCACGTTGCCGTTTAGCTGGTAGCGAGCTGATATGCGGGGTTGTACGGAGAAATAGCTTTTCTTTTGGACATTGAACATGGAGAGATGTGCCCCGATATTTATTCTCAGGCGGGAACCCCATTCAAAGTTGTCTTCTATGTAAGCAGAAAACTCATGTGCCCGTACGGCACTGTTCGAAATGCTGTTATAGAGAGTGTCCTTTTCCAGTTTGCCTCCCTCTTTCTCTTGGATTTTGGATGTGGACACTTCGGGATGAAAGTTGTGGCGTTGGTAACTCAGCCCGAATTTGATGTCGTGAGTAGGGACGGGACTGTAGTCGAAATCCATCTGATAGCTCCAGTCGCGGATGCCGGAGAAATAGTGGGACTGGTAATTGTTTTCGCTGGAAGTTCCGGATTGTGTGGTGCGGGCAAATGTGTTCGACCGGGTGTTCATCTGGTATTTGTTGTAAGCTACGGTCGTATTGCAGAATAGTTTTTGGTTGAAGATGTAGTTCCAGCGTCCGGAAACGATGGTATTGCCCCAGTCGAGCGATAGTTGGTCTTCATTGAAGTTGTTGACTTCCGAAATGTTTGGGTCGGCTCCGCTATGATAAGTAAAGTCCGATTTGTATTTATAAGCATAGTGGTCTTTTCCGTTATAAAAGTTCAGGAACAGACGGCTGCGGTCGGAGAATTTGTGGTTGATTTTGGCGTTGATGTCATAAAAGTAGTAACTCGTCTTATCGTCTTTGGGCATGAAAGGTTTGGCGATTAAATCGAGGTAAGAGCGCCTCCCGGAGATGTTGAAGGATGTCCTGTCTTTTATGATCGGCCCTTCCAGTTGAATCTTGCTTGCCAGAAGGCCGACGCTGAGTGTGCCGTGGTATTTCTTCATATCTCCGTCGTTGGTACGGACGTCCACTACCGACGAGAGCCGTCCACCGAAGCGTGCCGGGAATGAACTTTTGAAGAGAGTAACCTTTTTCACTGCTTCGGGAGTGAAGACGGAAAAAAAACCGAACAGGTGGTCGACATTATAAACAGGCACGCCATCCAGAAGAATAAGGTTCTGATCCGGGCCTCCTCCGCGAACGTAAAGCCCGGCGGAACCTTCCACACCCGCCTGTACGCCCGGCATGAGTTGAATGGTTTTCATGACATCGGCTTCCCCCAATATGCTGGGAGTGTTTTTGATTTGGGCCATCGGGATTTCTATTGCTCCCATCTGTGTGGCTGTCACGCCAGCCTCTGTTTTGTTGGAGACGATGACGACTTCCTCCAGTTGATTATTGTCTCTCATGCGGATGTTGATCAAGGTGTCCTTTTCCAATGCGATGTTGTACCGCTGTGTCTCATATCCCAGGTAAGAGAAAGCCAGTTCGGTTTCTCCTTCAGGTAACGTGAGGCTGTAAAAACCGTACGGATTAGTCGTAGTTCCCTGTCGTTGCCGGCTTTCGAGGATGTTTGCGCCAATCAGTGTTTCGGAAGATGCCTCGTCTGTCACATACCCGCTGATGGTGAATTTGCGGCTGGCAGGTTTCTGCTTCTTCTTCTGAAGGAGGATATGTTTCCCGGAGATCTGGTAACTGACCGGCTCGTTGGCGAAGGCCAGGTTGAGTATCTCTTTTAATGTCTTTTGTTCCACGTTGAGTGTGATGCGACGGTTGATTTTTACCTCTTCGCCATAAATGAAGGAGAATCCAGTGGAGTTCTCCAAGCGTTTGACAAACTCTTCGAGGGTAGCGTTGCGTATGCTGAACGAGAGTCTCGCTTCCGCTTTTTGTGCGTGCGCTGTTTGTAGGGCAAGGAGGAGTCCCCACATCAGAATCAGTGTTCTGATGTGCAGACCGGTTATATAGTGTTTAGTCATTGTGAATCTTTAGTTATGATAATCTTGTTTTTACTGATGGGTCTGAAGGTGAAACCTCTTCCTGTTTGCAGTAAGCTTAGGATGTCTTCCAATGTCTCTTCCTGGTCGAAGCGTGCTGTGAGATGATAATCGCGGAGTGCCGCGTCATCTATATCGATTTCCACCCCGAATGAGTTGCTCAATTCCCGTGCAATCTCTTCCAAGGGAAGCTTGTTGAAAATGAACGCGCCTTTTTGCCAGGCAATCTCTTCCGAGGCATTTTCTACTGTTTTCAGTGTGAGGTCTTTCTCCACCTTATTATATATGGCACTTTCGTTGGGTCGGAGTACGAGACGCTCCGATCCCCCGTCAATGCTTACAGCTACGGAACCTTCGAAAAGGGTTGTTTTTATATCCGGGTTGTTTGTATAAGCTTCGATGTTGAAGTGGGTGCCCAGCACTTGGACGTTCACTTCTCCGGCTTCTACAACGAACGGATGTTTTTTGTCCTTGCTTACTTCGAAATATCCTTCCCCACCAAGAACTACTTTCCGGTAGGTGCCGCGGAAACGTTTCGGGTAGGTGAGGGAAGAGAAATGGTTCAGTGTAACCTGTGTCCCGTCCGGCAGTTCTATGGTTCGGCAGTCGGCAAGTGTGCTGACAGTCTGCACGCCCACCGGAAGCACGTATTCATAAGCCGCCCAACTCATCACGCAGAGCAATGCGATGGCTGCCGCTGCTGCTATTGTCCGGAAGGTCCGGATTCTGAACAGGTGAGTCTTCCGGACGGGCAAGCGCCGTTCCAGCAATTTATAGCTTTCTTTTGCCGAAAACCGTCCTTTGGGCGAACGGGTAGAGGCTACGAGTCTTTCGAGTATTTTCTCAGCTTCCGTTTCTGTATATTTCATTGTTCTTAGTTTATTTGGGTGTCAGTTGGATGGCCAACTGCGATTTTTCTCCTCCTTTCCACTGCGGAGTACAGGTCAACCGGATAAACATCCCGCTCACTACATTCCTAGGATAGATCTTGATCGTAGTGCTTGCTTCCTTTTTTCCGGCCTTTATGATCATTTTTGTTTCTGTCAGTTTAAAGGCATCCTCCAATATGGGGGACTTGTTAATACTCAATTTTATTTCTCTGTCTTCATCCTTCTTTTTGACGGCCATTATTTTTACCGTCATTGTTTCTTCACTTGCATTCTTGTCGTAGACATGTGTTTCCGTGGAATGCTTGAAGCCTACGTAATCTTTAGGATATTTATCCTTTTCGCTGTCGCAGGCAATGAACAGCAGGCCAGCCAGTAATATACCGGCTGCCGGAGAATAGAATCGTTTCATGTGTTTAGTCAGTTTTTAATTAAACATTATACACTGATGAAGACAGATGTTTTCGATGAACTCCCTATGCGGAGTTGGCAAATAAATGTTAATTATGATCGATGCTCATGATCATTTCTTTCAGCCGGGCGGTAGCTTTTTGCAATTGTGCGTCTACCGTCTTGATGCTGATCCCGAGTGCTTCGGCTGCTTGTGCATAACTTTGTTTTTCTTCGCGGATGAGGATAAAGACTTCCCGGCAACGTTCCGGTAGCCGGTCAAGTGCTTTGACATACCGGGCAAACAGTTCCTCGCTGATCAGCTCGTCTTCGGGCGAAAGGCTGTTTTCGGAAATCTCCGGAAGTTCCCGGTCGGTGCAGCTTTCTCTCTTCAACTCTTTCTCCTGATAGTTGAGGGAGGCGTTTTTGACGAGGATGAAACAATAATCTTCGATGCTTCTTATTTCGGGAAGTGTGGCGCGCTGTTCCCAAAGTTTCAGAAACACGTCCAGGACGATCTCCTGCGACCACTCTTCGCGGTGTACGTAATAGTAGGCGATACGGAACAGCCGGTCGTAGGTTAGGTCGTAGAATTTACGGAAGGCAGTTTCAGAATCCCATTCTTTCATCTGCCTGAGTAGTTTTCGTACTTCTGATTCGGTCATCTGTCCGGGGTGTTTGTCATTTATTATTCGTTGTTTTTTATTTTGCCATTCGTTCTCGGTTCCTATCCCTGCTCATTCTCGGTGTCCACTTTCAGCAAGTCGCTCATTATGCTGTCCGAGATGAAAATCCCTTCACGGGCCAGCCGTAAGCTACCATCTTCTATGACCAACTTTCCTGTCTTCAGGGAAGGAGAGGCCATTTCGAGACAATATTCCTGCCATTCCTTTCCGAAATCTTCTTTCAGTTTGGGCAGCGATATTCCCCAACGAGTGCGTAACCCGGTGATGATCCGTTCATTATACCGTTTCGTGATATCCAATGCTTCCGAATCGAAGATACGTTCACCGGACTCGATCCCATGAAGGTATTCGTCCAGCGAAGATACATTCCATTCGCGTTCCTTATGGTTGTAAGAATGGGCTGACGGCCCGCAACCTAAGTAAGGGATGTCTGTCCAATAAGAACTGTTGTGACGTGAATGGAGTCCTGGCCGGCAGAAATTGGAAATCTCATAATGTTCATATCCGGCTGCCGTCAACCGCTCGATGAGGCGGGAGAAGAAGCCGACACTGCTCTCCTCGTCGACTTCGCTGACGCGGTGCTGTTGCAACATGCGATGGATGGGAGTGCCTTCTTCATAAATCAGATGGTAAGCCGAAACATGTTCCGGATTCAGTGAGATGGCTTGCGTCAGATCCTGCTCCCATTGTTCGGCAGTTTCACCGGGAAGTCCGTACATGAGGTCGATGCTGATATTTTTGAATCCTGCTTGGCGGCACCGTTCAAAGGCGGCAATGGCTTGTTCAGCGGTGTGCCGTCGTTTGAGCAGTTTTAATATTCTGTCATCGAAAGTCTGGATTCCCATGCTGATGCGGTTGAAAGGGAGCGTGGCGAGCATCTGTACATATTCCGGTGTGAGGTCGTCGGGGTTGGCTTCGAGCGTGATTTCGTAGGCGTCCTCTATATCGAATGCGTGCCCGATGGTATCGAATATCCGTTTGAAATCTGTAAGGTTTAGTTGTGAAGGTGTTCCTCCTCCGAAGTAGATGGTTCCGACGGGTTCGCCTTGCAGGTAGTCACGGCGCATTTCCAGTTCTTTGCAAAGTGCATGTGCGAAACGTTCTTTCAGTTCACCGTTTGTAGTAGAGTAGAAGTCGCAATAGATGCAACGGGTTTTGCAGAAAGGAATATGGAAATAGATACCTGCCATAGTCTGATTATGTTGTTAGGATTACAAAAGTAGGTGTTTCATTTCAGAAAGTAGCTATCCTTGCCGTTTATTTATGTGAAAGCCGGTGATGGTTTTGTTTCTTTAGTTTGTGGGGAGGCTTGATTCTGTGCTTTGTTGTATTACCCGGCCTTTCAGGTTTACGAAGTAGTCTTGCGAAAGTATGATTGGCTTATGTTATTACCTCTTGCGGATTTTGGAGGTTTATGTTTTCAAACATCACCAATTTGGCTCAAGTATTGTATATTCTTTCTTCCTTTGTAAAAACAACATAATGATGCTGATACTATGAAAATGTTACGAGCTTTATTTGTGACTTGCGTCTCAATCATAGTCGCGATAGTAATTTTCACCGGATGGTAAAGTCATAAAATGTATAGATAGAAACAAAACTCATGTGCCTACGTATGAGGAAGTCAAACGTATAGAAGATAATGAAGTAATAAAAATAAAATGATGAAGGTATACAAAAATGAAGATGTTGAAAATGTCAACCTGTTTGAAAGTGCGTTAGTTGGTATTTCTTTTAATCATCATGCCACGGTTATAGAATTCAAGGTCTCTTGGTTGGAAGGTTATGAAGATGAGGTGATTGATGTTATATGTAACAATTGTTCTGATATTGATTTTGCTTTTAAACATGAAGGTGATCAATTGGGGGAACTTACGATTACCGGCTTCTCTTATTTAAAAAAAGATGATGCTTCTTATTGGATACAATTTGATTTCGATTTCACTCCTAAGGGATATATAAGATTGTTGTGTAGCGAATTTCTGTTTAAAGTTCCGTCTTCTCCTCTTCAACCAGGAGGCAACGGTCATCGTATACCATGGGATGCGATGAAAAAAGAAGATCCGTTAGATTATTGATTGAACAGATATTTCTCTCACCTTAATATACAGTTAACTATTATGCTTTCTTCGACATCGAAGGTTTTCCGGCAAGGATGGTGGCAGCGTGAATGACCCCGGGGACATCATCTGGCTGTTGGGCGATTATATAGAATATTGTATGATTACCAATTATGGCATTCCAATAGGGGTAGCTACGGCAGGGGCAGGTGCGGCAGTAGTTGAGTCTGTCGTTGAAGGTACACAGCTTCAAGAAATAGAATCGCAACACACTTCAGTTCAACCAGAAATAAAGCCTCAGGGACCACGACAAGATAATAACTGGTGGCAAAATATAATCAATTTATTTAAATGAAATATGTAAATAATATAGCAGTATATGCAACATTGATTTTTGCAGTCAAGAAAATGTTCTTTGACAGTTGCATAGATCTAGGGCTGATCGATAAGCACTATGGTATTGTTTTCTTTATATTGTTATTGATATTAATCAGTTGCAGAATAGTAGATAAGAAAAGAGATGAAAAATAAAAGGTTAGTATACATGTTTTATTATTATTCAAATATAATAGTAGATCGACTTTTTTGGGGGTACTTTCTTTTAATGGTCGTATACCGTTTCTTTATTAGCAAAGAGATTCCTTTTTTATTATCTTATTTATTTTTCCTGTTATTTGGAATGTATTTAGGATATAAATTGGCAAGGAAGGCATATGACTATTTGAAGGCTAACCTGGAGGCCAAATGATTTTCTCTAGGATTGTGCGTAATTTGATAAGATATCCCGGCTGTTCTCCTATGATGAGATAAAGAGAAAATTATTTACTTTGTCTTGCCTCGGGACTGAAGGCGTTCCACCTCGGTGAGGAACACCCTCTTGATCACCGATGAAGCCCACCTTCCTCACCGAGGAAGAGGCCGTTCCTCACCGAGGTAAAACAAGACTATTTTATATATTGATTATCAACGGTTTGTTATCTTTTGATTGATGCTGTTATGTAGATGTATGAAGCTGAAATTTATTGACATTCAACCAACTGAAAAAGGTATTGAAGACAAACGCTTTTTGAATGGAGGAGATTCAAGAGGATAAAACATCGCAAAAAAACTGCAAAATGCAAGTTAGCCACCTGCTCTCTTGGGAGATAAGGAACGTGTAGATACGTTTATTTTCAGTCTGTAGCTTTAGTTCGTTTTGATTATCTCCTTTAAATAGAGTTTGTTCCCCGATAATGTGTTGCATAACATAGTTTAGTAACACCTGTACTTTTCTTGCATTTCCCCCTATTAATGCCTAATTTGCGCCTCACAAAGTAAATGGTATGCGAGAAACATACTGAGTAATTCATTAAAATCTTATATATTATGAAGGTATATCAGACTAACGAAATTAAGAACATCGCCCTGTTGGGAAGTTCTGGCTCTGGGAAAACCACCCTCGTTGAAGCAATGCTTTTCGAGAGTGGTGTTATAAAACGTCGCGGAACAATCGCCGCAAAAAATACTGTAAGTGACTATTTCCCTGTTGAACAAGAGTATGGCTACTCCGTTTTCTCCACCGTGTTCCACGTTGAATGGAACAATAAAAAGCTGAATATGATAGATTGCCCGGGATCGGACGACTTCGTAGGAGGCACAGTTACTGCGCTTAATGTGACCGACACTGCAATTCTTCTTCTTAATGGCCAATATGGCGTCGAGGTCGGCACGCAGAACCATTTCCGTTATACCGAAAAATTGAATAAACCCGTCATTTTCCTTGTCAACCAGCTTGATAATGATAAATGCGACTACGATAATATCCTCGAACAACTTCGTGAAGCTTACGGCTCCAAGGTTGTTCCCATCCAATACCCTATTGCTACCGGTTCTAATTTTAACTCGCTCATCGATGTCCTATTGATGAAAAAGTATTCATGGAAACCTGAGGGTGGCGCGCCTATCATTGAAGACATCCCGGCCGAAGAAATGGATAAAGCCATGGAATGGCACAAGGCACTGGTCGAAGCAGCTGCCGAAAACGACGAAGGACTCATGGAAAAATTCTTTGAGCAGGATTCTCTGACAGAAGACGAAATGCGTGAAGGCATCCGTAAAGGACTTGCCGCACGTGGCATGTTCCCCGTGTTCTGCGTATGTGCAGGTAAAGACATGGGAGTGCGCCGGCTGATGGAATTCCTGGGAAATGTGGTCCCGTTTGTTTCCGAAATGCCGAAAGTGACCACCACCGAAGGCAAAGAAGTGGCTCCCGACCCGAACGGGCCGACTTCGCTCTATTTCTTCAAGACGAGTGTGGAACCGCATATCGGTGAAGTCTCTTACTTTAAAGTAATGAGTGGTAAAGTACACGAAGGAGACGACCTGCTCAATGCCGACCGCGGATCGAAAGAGCGCATGGCGCAACTTTATGTAGTGGCAGGTGCCAACCGTATCAAAGTGGAAGAACTGATGGCAGGCGATATCGGTGCCACCGTGAAGTTGAAAGACGTGAAGACGGGCAATACGCTCGATGGTAAGGACTGTGACTATAAGTTTAACTTTATCAAATACCCGAACTCCAAATATTCACGTGCCATCAAACCGGTGAACGAAGCCGATGTGGAAAAGATGATGAGCATCCTGAACCGTATGCGCGAAGAGGATCCGACATGGATAGTGGAGCAATCGAAGGAACTGAAGCAGACCATCGTACACGGGCAGGGAGAATTCCATCTGCGTACGTTGAAATGGCGGTTGGAAAACAATGAAAAGCTTCAGGTGAAATATGAAGAACCGAAGATACCTTACCGCGAAACGATCACGAAGCCTTCCCGTGCCGATTATCGCCACAAGAAGCAATCCGGTGGTGCCGGTCAGTTCGGTGAAGTTCACTTGATCGTCGAACCCTATAAAGAAGGTATGCCTATACCGGAAACATACAAGTTTAACGGACAGGAATTCAAGATAACCCCCCGTGGAACGGAAGAAATCCCGTTGGAATGGGGTGGAAAATTGGTATTTGTTAACAGTATCGTGGGCGGCTCTATCGATGCCCGTTTCCTGCCGGCAATCCTGAAAGGCGTAATGGCACGTATGGAGCAGGGGCCGTTGACCGGCTCGTACGCACGTGACGTTCGTGTGATCGTCTATGACGGAAAGATGCACCCGGTAGATTCCAATGAAATCTCCTTCATGCTGGCAGGCCGTAATGCTTTCAGCGAAGCATTTAAAAATGCCGGTCCGAAGATTTTGGAGCCTATCTATGATGTGGAAGTGTTTGTCCCCTCCGATAAGATGGGCGATGTGATGGGCGACCTTCAGGGACGCCGTGCCATGATCATGGGTATGAGCAGCGAGAAAGGATTTGAAAAACTTGTTGCCAAAGTGCCTCTGAAAGAGATGTCGTCTTATTCCACGGCACTGAGTTCATTGACTGGAGGACGCGCTTCGTTCATCATGAAATTCTCAAGTTATGAACTTGTCCCGTCCGATGTACAGGATAAATTAATTAAAGACTTCGAAGCCAAACAGGTGGAGGAGTAGTTTGTATTCGTTTATAATGCTGGGCCGCCTTCTTTTCGACAAGAAAAGAAGGCGGCTTTCTGCTTAACAATGATTAAGAAAAGTAGAAAAAGGTGAGAGGAAGATTTAATTTTTTATTAAATTTGCAAACCAAAGGATATATTGTTTTGTTATAGTGGTCAGAACATAAGCTAAATACAGCCTTTCGGTTAATTTACGAGAACGTACGGTTAAAATAGGCTAATGAATTAGGTATGTTAATTAGGGAGTGTTAATTTTGTTGCTATGAAAAAGTCAACAATCTGGATATTAGGTATTGTAATGGGTCTTTCCTTCCTCTGTTTGCTCTATTTACAAGTGAGCTATATAGAGTCGATGGTAAAGATGCGCAAAGAGCAATTTGACACATCGGTACGGAACAGTTTATACCAAGTGTCAAAAGATGTGGAATTTGCGGAAACAGACCGTTGGCTGAGGGAAGATATTTCCGAGGCCGAACGGAAAGCGCTGACGGCTTCATCCTCTTCCATGCAGGGTGAAGACTTGATTCAGCAGACACAACGATTCACGCTGAAGTCTCCGGACGGAAAAATAATGTCGGACTTCGAGTTGAAAGTGATGACCAGCAAGCCGTCGGAGTTGCCCAAGATGATGATTTCAAAAAGGCACGGAGGAAAAACGATCCCCGAAACCTCGAAATCGCTTTTGGACGCAGTGAAGAACCGATATATGTACCAGCGGGTGTTGCTGGACGAAGTAGCGTTGCAGATGGTGTACCGTGCGAGCGATAAATCGATCGGAGAGCGGGTGAGGTTTAAAGATTTGGACGATTATCTCAAGTCGGCTCTTCTCAACAACGGTGTTGAGTTGCCATATCACTTTACGGTGATTGACAAAGATGGGCGCGAAGTCTACCGTTGCGCGGATTATGAGGAGAAAGGGAGTGACGATTCTTATACTCAACCCCTCTTCCAAAACGATCCGCCGGCAAAGATGAGCATTGTGAAGATTCACTTTCCGGGAAAGAAAGATTATATTTTCGACTCGGTTAGCTTCATGATCCCGTCGATGATATTTACGTTTGTGCTGTTGATAACCTTCATCTTTACAATTTATATCGTATTCCGTCAGAAAAAACTGACAGAGATGAAGAACGATTTTATCAACAACATGACCCATGAATTTAAGACACCGATCTCGACCATCTCGCTTGCCGCGCAAATGCTGAAAGACCCTGCGGTGGGCAAATCTCCCCAGATGTTTCAGCACATATCGGGGGTGATCAATGACGAGACGAAGCGGCTTCGCTTCCAAGTGGAGAAAGTACTTCAGATGTCAATGTTCGACCGTCAGAAGGCGACGCTCAAGATGAAGGAAATCGATGCTAATGAATTGATAACAGGAGTGATAAATACGTTCGCTTTGAAAGTTGAACGATATAATGGTAAGATCACATCGAACCTTGAGGCCACCGATCCTGTTATATTTGCGGACGAGATGCACATCACCAATGTTATCTTCAATTTGATGGATAATGCGGTGAAGTATAAAAAGCCGGAAGAAGATTTGCTGCTGAACGTCAGGACTTGGAATGAGCCGGGTAAACTGATGATTTCGATACAAGACAACGGCATTGGTATAAAGAAAGAGAACCTTAAAAAGGTATTCGATAAGTTCTACCGCGTGCATACAGGTAATCTGCACGATGTAAAAGGTTTCGGATTAGGATTGGCTTATGTGAAGAAGATCATTCAGGATCATAAGGGGACTATCCGGGCTGAGAGCGAATTGAATGTGGGAACTAAATTTATAATTGCATTACCTTTATTAAAAAATTAATGATATGGACGAGAAACTGCGTATTTTATTGTGCGAGGATGATGAGAATCTTGGCATGCTTTTAAGAGAATATTTACAGGCAAAAGGTTATTCTGCAGAGTTGTATCCTGATGGAGAGGCCGGTTACAAGGCATTCCTGAAGAACAAATACGACTTATGCGTGTTTGACGTAATGATGCCTAAGAAGGATGGTTTTACATTGGCTCAGGACGTTCGTGCGGTCAATTCTGAAATTCCTATTATTTTCCTGACCGCGAAGACTTTGAAAGAGGACATCTTGGAAGGCTTTAAGATCGGTGCGGATGATTACATCACCAAACCATTCAGCATGGAAGAGCTGACTTTCAGAATTGAAGCGATTCTGAGACGTGTCCGTGGGAAGAAGAATAAGGAGAGCAACATCTACAAGATTGGTAAGTTCACTTTCGATACCCAGAAGCAAATCCTCGCTATCGACGGGAAACAAACCAAACTTACCACGAAGGAATCCGAGCTGCTTGGCTTGCTTTGCGCCCATGCAAACGAGATTCTGCAACGCGACTTTGCTCTGAAGACCATCTGGATCGATGACAACTATTTCAATGCACGTAGCATGGATGTGTATATCACCAAGTTGCGTAAGCATTTGAAAGAAGATGATTCTATTGAAATTATCAACATCCACGGAAAGGGATACAAACTGATCACTCCCGAGGTTGAATCATAGTGATAATGGAGGATAAGGAAATAAAAAAGCCCGGAAAAATTCATTCCCGGGCTTTTTTATTTCCTTTTAATATTAATCGGCAATTCTTTTATTGATAACAATGTAAGAAATAAGCCCTACTACTACCAAGATTGCAGATGTTCCTAAAATGGCATTGTTGTTCACATTGCCAGTAAAAGAGCAAGCGATCAGGATAATTACTCCGGCCAAGATTAATACCAATCCTAAATTCTTTAATAAGCCTTTCATGTGTGTGTATTTTAATAGATTATTTTATTCTTAGGCACAAATTAAAGCATAATTCTTTAACGAGCGAAATTATTTAAGCAAAAAAACTATTATTCAACGTAAATAGTCCGTTTCTAATACTCAATCTTTTGTATTGAAGAAGATTTTCCTCAATACTTCCTGACTGACTCTGAGTTCGTCCACACTGATTCCCTGAAGGGCTTCCATCAGTGTACGGTTAGCAATAATGCGGGCTTGTTCCTCCAGTTCCTTGCCCGTTTTGGTCAAATGTATGAGATTGGTGCGACGGTCCTTTTTGTCAGAGATGCGTACTACCAGATGTTGCCGTTCCATGTTGTCTATCAAACGGGTCATGCTGGGCTTGTCTTTAAAAGTTGCATTACACAACTCTTGTTGGGTCACGCCATCTTGTTCCCAAAGAAAAATCAGTACTGTCCATTGTTCGGGACTGATCTCTAAACCGCCTTGACGGAAGTTACGGTACAGCTTTCGGTTTATGGCCGCGGATACTTTGCCATTTAAAATGGCAAAGATAAGCCGGATATCAAAGTTAAATTGTTCTATCATGAAATTATTGTTTCAACAACTTTGCAAAGGTAGGATGCTTCTTCGACAAATCCTATCTTGTGGATATAAAAAAAGATTAAATGTTTGTAGTTCAAAATAAAATACCTACCTTTGCACCCGCAATTTAAAATCAAATAATTTATTTATTTAATTAAAACGAAGTATGAATCAATACGAAACCGTTTTCATTTTAACTCCCGTTTTATCTGATGCTCAGATGAAGGAAGCGGTAGAAAAATTCAAAGGTATCCTTCAGGCTGAAGGTGCTGAGATTATCAATGAAGAAAACTGGGGACTGAAAAAGTTGGCTTATCCTATCCAGAAGAAGTCCACAGGATTTTATCAATTGATCGAGTTCAATGCAGATCCTACTGTAATTGACAAGTTGGAAGTTAATTTCCGTCGTGACGAACGTGTTATCCGTTTCTTGACTTTCAAAATGGATAAGTACGCTGCAGAATATGCTGCAAAAAGAAGAAGTGTTAAATCAAGCAAAAAGGAGGATTAATCATGGCACAACAAGTTCAATCAGAAATCAGATATTTGACTCCGCCTTCAGTAGACGTTAAGAAGAAGAAATACTGCCGTTTCAAAAAGAGTGGTATTAAGTATATTGACTACAAAGATCCTGAATTCCTGAAGAAATTCCTGAATGAACAGGGTAAAATCCTTCCGCGCCGTATCACCGGTACTTCTTTGAAGTTCCAGCGTCGTATTGCGCAGGCTGTAAAGAGAGCGCGTCACTTGGCATTGTTGCCTTATGTAACTGACATGATGAAATAAGGAGGAGGAAAAGTATGGAAATTATATTGAAAGAAGACGTAGTAAACTTGGGTTATAAGAATGATATCGTAACTGTTAAGTCTGGTTATGGTCGTAACTTTTTGATCCCTACAGGAAAAGCTGTCATCGCTTCTCCTTCTGCAAAGAAAATGCTGGCTGAAGAACTTAAACAGCGTGCGCACAAGCTTGAGAAGATCAAGAAAGATGCTGAGGAAATGGCTGCTAAGTTGGAAGGCGTTTCATTGACAATCGCAACAAAAGTTAGCTCTACAGGTACAATTTTCGGTTCTGTAAGTAATATTCAGATTGCTGAAGAATTGGCTAAATTGGGCCATGAGATCGACAGAAAGATCATCGTTGTAAAAGACGCTGTAAAAGAAGTTGGTAAATATAAAGCTACTGTTAAGCTGCATAAGGAAGTTTCTGTAGAAATTCCTTTTGAAGTAGTTGCTGAATAATAACGGCTATTTTGATAGAATATAGGGGCGATTGCTGAAAGGCGATCGCCTTTTTCTTTTTTAACAGAGGATGCCATGCTATGAAGCCAAAGACTGCTATTATCTATGTGGACCGGAAGGAGAAGGTGTTCATGTCGAGCGTGTTGAAACAGAACTGGATGATCTATCGCCCACGCTGCAATTGCTTGTGGCGTGGGCGATGTTTAATTTATAAGTTTTTTGGGTATATCTGCTTTCACATCTATTTGCTTGGAAGCCATTTGTAATATTGTGATTGGCAATAGTCACTTAAGGACACAAAAAAAGTCTGTTCGTGTCTTACACGCCAGACTTTCAATTCTCTCTAATTTGTAGTAAATTATTCAGCTACTACAGTCTCTGTTACTGCTACGCTGTCAACAACTACAGTATCTGCTGCTGCGGCTGCTGCCTCTTCGGCTGCTGCTGCTTCTACAGCTGCGATTGAATCAGCGATACGGATAGAATCTGCTTCAGCTTTAGCTGCGTCAGCTGCTTTGTTACCACATGATGCGAATGATACTGCTGCTACGATAGCTGCGAACAAAACTAATTTTTTCATTTTCTTTGCTTTTTTAAATCTGTAATACAATCAATTGCTTATTAAAACGCTGCAAAGATATGCACTTTTAGAATAGGTTGTTCTCGATAAGCCAACTTTTTTTATAATAATTTTGTAGCATAGCTTTCTATTTGTCTCGCAACATGTTTTAAAACATGTCTAATCTTCTGCGATACTGTTGTATAAATAGCGCTTGATACTCCTCTTGGGTGTCTTCTCGAATTCTGTCGGATAAAGTTGGATTTGGCTGACCTTTTCGTACATGGCCACACTTGCGTTGAGGTTCTTCAAATTCTCATCCATGATAGTCTTCAGATTTTCCGGTTGGTTGAGGCCAAGTGAATCGAGCGCTTCATAATCGGCATATACTAAAGCGACCAACTTCTTGTTTCTTTCAATTATCAGACTTTCAAGAATAAAGGGCATATTATTAAGTTTGGCTTCTATCTCTTCCGGAAAAATGTTCTGGCCGCTGGAACTTAATATCATTGTTTTGAGGCGGCCTCGGATGAATATATTTCCATTAGAGTCCATCGTTCCAAGGTCGCCCGTACGCAACCAGCCGTCTTCCGTAAATACTTCCCTGGTCGCTTCGGGGTTCTTGTAGTATCCCACCATTACATTTTCGCCTCGTACTTGGATTTCTCCGGTTTCGGCATCCGGGTTTTCTTTATAAATACGCGCTTCCATGATATCGAGTATCTTACCGGAGGATGTAGGAACAAACTCGTTCCAAGGGGCATAGCTGATAAGTGGTCCGCATTCCGTCATTCCATATCCGATGGTGAATGGGAATTTTATTTTGTGGAAGAACTCTTCCACTTCCGGGTTCATAGCTGCTCCACCGATGATGATTTCTTTGAAACGGCCACCCAGCGCATCGATTAGTTTTTTACGGATCTGACCATAAATCTGATTGTCGAGCAGAGGGATGCTCAACGCCCATTTCATTCCCTTCTTGTTGATAAGAGGTTGGATGGTGTTTTTATAAATTTTTTCAATAACCAGTGGGACGGTGATAATCAAGTTCGGTTTGACTTCCTCAAAGGCTTTCATGATGATTTTTGGCGAAGGCGTTTTACCGAGCAGTGTGACGTGCGTTCCGACAGCTGTAGCCGTAAGAAAATCGAATGCACAACCATAGGCATGGGCTAACGGGAGGAAAGAGAGTACTTTGTCTCCTCGTTTTAGCAGTTCGGTGCGTATGCCGAAGGTAACGTTGCCTGCCAGATTATTCCCTGTTAACATAACCCCTTTGCTGAAACCTGTCGTGCCGGATGTATAATTCAGCAACATTACTTTATCGTTCGAAAGGGTGGTATATTGAATATCTTCAAGTTGGAAGCCTTTGGGGTAGGCACGGTGCATTTCGTCATCAAGATGTTTGATAAAACGCTGGATGGTTTCTCCGTCCCGTTGGTGTAGGCAGCGGAAATCGGTCAAAGAGAACACACCGCGCAGATCGCCCAGTTTCTCTTCTTCCAGGTTGTCCCAAATATTATCACTTGTAAAAAGGAAAACGGATTCGGAATGGTTGACGATGTGGTGGACATCATTCGGGTTGAAATCTTGCAGGATAGGTACAATGATGGCTCCATAAGTGATGGTAGCCATATAGGCGATGCACCAACGTGCATTGTTCTTGCCGATGACAGCTATTTTGTCGCCTCGTCTCAGGCTGCAATGTTTGAACAACAGATGCAGGCGTGCGATCTCTTCGGCCACTTGTCCGTAAGTGTAGCTGACATCTTCACCGTAATCGGTGTAACAAGGCAAATCCCAGTTTTCGCGAAAGCTATTCTCGTATAGCTTAATAAAGTTCTCTTTTATCATTGCACGTTTTTTAGTCAATTGTGCAAAAGTAGTAATAAACTTTCAGAATAGAAAGCCTTTAAAGGATATTTGGCGGGTAAAGGGAGGACTCTAACTCCTTTTAACTCCTTCTGTTTCTTCCCCTTTTAATATTAATGTGTAACTTTGCACCGAATATACGCTTGTATGAATTATGATAGATACCACTGTTTTTCAGGATAAGACAGCCGTTTACTATACTTTAGGCTGCAAATTGAATTTTTCAGAGACGTCGACTATTGGCAAAATATTGCGCGAGGCAGGTGTACGGACAGCACGTAAGGGTGAACATGCCGATATCTGCGTTGTGAATACCTGTTCGGTAACGGAAATGGCGGACAAGAAATGCCGCCAGGCTATCCACCGGCTGGTGAAACAGCATCCGGGAGCTTTCGTTGTGGTGACGGGATGTTATGCTCAGTTAAAACCCGGTGATGTGGCAAAGATTGAGGGAGTGGATGTTGTTTTAGGAGCGGAACAAAAGAAAGATTTGCTTCAATATCTGGGTGACTTGAAGAAGCACGAATCGGGAGAGGCTTTTACAACGGCTACTAAAGATATTCGTTCGTTTGCTCCGTCATGTTCCCGGGGGGATCGCACCCGCTTTTTCTTGAAGGTGCAGGATGGTTGCGATTACTTTTGTTCGTATTGTACCATTCCTTTTGCCCGTGGGCGCAGCCGTAACGGGACGGTAGCTTCGATGGTGGAGCAGGCGTATCAGGCGGCTGCGGAAGGGGGAAAAGAAATTGTGCTTACGGGCGTAAACATAGGTGACTTCGGTAAGACGACCGGAGAAACTTTTTTCGATCTGGTGAAGGCTCTTGACGAGGTAGAAGGGATCGAGCGTTATCGCATCTCTTCGATTGAGCCGAATCTATTGACGGATGAGATTATAGAGTTTGTAGCCCGTTCACATCGCTTTATGCCTCATTTTCACATACCTTTGCAGTCCGGATGTGACGAGGTGTTGCGGTTAATGCGTCGTCGGTATGATACGGCACTGTTTGCTTCGAAAGTGGCGAAGATTAAGGAGGTGATGCCGGATGCATTTATTGGTGTGGATGTGATTGTGGGTACACGTGGCGAGACGGAGGAGTTTTTTGAAAAGGCTTATGAGTTTATTTCCGGTTTGGATGTTACCCAGCTCCACGTATTCAGTTATTCCGAACGTCCCGGCACGCAAGCTTTGAAGATAGAGCATGTGGTGACTCCCGAAGAGAAGCACCAGCGAAGCCAGAAGCTTCTTTCTCTCTCGGACGAAAAGACAAAGGCTTTCTATCTGCGGCATATCGGGCAAGAGATGCCGGTATTGATGGAGAAGGCGAAATCGGGTGCGCTGATGCATGGCTTTACTCCTAATTATATCCGGGTGGAAGTTGACAACGATCCTTCGCTCGATAACCGGCTCGTCAATGTGCGTCTGGATGAATTCCATGAGGAAGAGATGGCATTGAGAGCTACTATCTTATAAGATATGAAAAAGATATCGGTTGTCATATTAAACTGGAACGGGTGTGAGATGCTCCGTTCCTTCCTTCCTTCGGTGGTTCGTTATTCCGCTGGGGACGATGTAGAAGTTTGCGTGGCTGATAATGGCTCTACGGATTCTTCTGTGTCGATGCTTCGGGAGGAATTTCCGATGGTTCGTCTCATTCTGCTGGAACAGAATAATGGTTTTGCCGATGGTTATAATCTTGCTTTGAAAGAAGTGGAGGCCGAATATGTGGTCTTGCTTAATTCGGATGTGGAAGTTACGGAACATTGGTTGGAGCCGCTTGCCGATTACATGGATGCGCATCCCGGTGTGGCTGCCTGCCAACCGAAAATTCTTAGCTGGAGAGACCGGACGAAGTTTGAATACGCGGGTGCGGCAGGTGGTTATATGGATTATTATGGCTATCCTTTCTGTCGGGGGCGCGTGATGGGGTCGGTGGAAGAAGACCGTGGCCAATATGATGTCATAGCTCCGGTGTTTTGGGCAACCGGTGCTGCACTGTTTATCCGTCTGGCGGATTATATTGATGCGGGTGGCTTGGATGGGCGTTTTTTCGCACACATGGAGGAGATCGACCTTTGCTGGCGGCTTCGCTCAAGGGGCCGGGGTATTGTCTGCATCCCCCAAAGCACGGTGTATCACGTTGGTGCGGCTACGTTGAAAAAAGAGAGTCCGAGAAAGACGTTTCTGAACTTTCGTAATAATCTTGTAATGCTTTATAAGAATCTTCCCGATGAAGAATTCACCTCGGTGATGCGTGTACGTGTGTTTCTTGATTATCTGGCTGCATTCCAATTTCTGCTTAAAGGGCAGTTTGGCAATGCGAAGGCTGTGGTTCATGCTCGTAGCGAGTACAAACGAATTCGGACTTATTTTCAGAAAGCCAGGGAAGAGAATCTGCAAAAAAACAGGGCAGATGTGATTCCCGAACGGATAAAAAGCAGTATCTTGTGGCAGTTTTACGTGAAGGGGCAAAAACGCTTCTCGCAATTGTCTGACTTTAAAGGATAATGCAAATGGATAAAAAGTTAGTAAGAAAAATCGGACTGGTGGCACATGATGCCATGAAGAAAGACCTGATCGAATGGGTGCTTTGGAATTCCGAACTATTGATGGGGCATAAGTTTTATTGCACGGGTACTACGGGCACGCTGATACTTGAAGCATTGAAAGAAAAACATCCTGATGTGGAATGGGATTTTACCATTTTGAAATCCGGTCCGTTGGGAGGAGATCAGCAGATGGGTTCGCGTATTGTAGACGGAGAGATCGACTATCTGTTTTTCTTTACCGATCCGATGACTTTGCAGCCGCATGACACGGACGTAAAAGCACTGACCCGCTTGGCAAGTGTGGAGAATATCGTATTCTGTTGCAACCGTTCGACTGCCGATCACATCATATCCAGCCCGTTGTTTGTTGATCCCGACTATGAACGGATTCACCCCGATTATTCCAATTATACCAATCGGTTCAAGGATAAGGCGGTGGTGACTGAAGCCGTAGAATCAGTAAATAGAAGAAGGAAGAAAAGAAAATAATTTGCCATGAAGATGTGGTAGAGGAATCTACGAAGAAGTCATGTTATATCCTTTTTTGAATTGGATCATACGGATTGAAATGGATTTAGCAAGTTAAGAGAACTCCGTAGAATTTGAAATATAAGGCAATTAGTTCATTACGAATTAATTGCCTTCTTTGTGTATTTGAACAGAAGTGTTCATTGAATATCCTAAATTAGAAAAACATATCAATTAGTGGATATTGAGTCTGGAATGTCTAAATTTCTATAGTGACTTTTACTTTTGATATGGCTTCCTTCTGTATCATTATTTTAACATCCATTCTTCCTAATAACTCATTTAATACTCCTCACCGATGAAGGTGCTGTTGGTCACCGATGAAGGGGGCGTTGGTCACCGATGAAGATGCTGTTGGTCACCGATGAAGGAAGCGTTGGTCACCGATGAAGAGAAAGCATTAAGAGGGAAAAAAGGGAGGAGAACAAGTATTAATATTGCTTTCCTATATTTCTTATAGGCACTATCCATTGCTACTATCATGAACTTTTTCAAGGATATATACTTATGGATAGTGCCAATAAAAATAATTCTTCCTTCTTAATTCTCCTTTCCGTATTCCTTGTAAAACTCCACTACCGCTTCTATTCCTTTTCGGAATATATCTAGTGAGAAGTTTTCGTTAGGTGAATGGATGGCATCCGATTCCAATCCGAATCCCATCAAAACGGTTTTAATGCCTAACACCTGTTCGAAAGTGGAAATGATAGGAATGCTACCTCCGCGACGTACAGCCAGCGGCTTTTTGCCGAAAGCAATTTCAAACCCTTTCTCAGCGGCTTTATAGGCCGGTAATGTGATGGGGCAAACATATCCTTCGCCACCATGCATAGGAGTTACCTTCACTTCCACACTTCGGGGTGCGGTTGCGCGTATATAGTCGGCAAATAGCTTGGAAATCTTTTGATGATCCTGATGGGGAACCAACCGGCATGAAACTTTGGCAAATGCCTTTGACGGCAACACGGTTTTTGAGCCTTCTCCGGTATATCCACCCCAAATGCCGCAAACATCGAATGACGGACGGCAACTGTTCCGTTCGAGCGTGCTATAGCCTTTTTCACCGGAAAGTTCCTTTACACCGATAGCTGCTTTATATTTTTCTTCATCGAAAGGAATATGCGCAATCATGTCACGTTCCGTCGGTGATACTTCTTCAACGTCGTCATAAAATCCCGGGACGGTGATACGGCCGTCTGCATCTATCACCCGGCTGATCATCCCGCACAGTGTATTGATCGGGTTGGCAACCGCTCCACCGAAATGACCGGAATGCAGGTCGCGGTTCGGCCCGGTTACTTCTATCTCCCAATAAGCCAGTCCTCGCAATCCGGTAGTGAGCGAAGGCAGCTCGGCTCCCAACATGCTGGTGTCGGATACCAGTATCACATCCGCTTTAAGAAGCTCTTTGTGTTCTTTGCAAAATGCTTCCAGGCTTGGCGATCCGATCTCCTCTTCGCCTTCGAAGATGAACTTCACATTATTCTTCAACAGACCGTTTTTCACCAGATATTCGAATGCTTTTACCTGAATGAAAGATTGCCCCTTGTCATCATCCGCACCCCTTGCCCAAATATGTCTGTCACGTATTTCCGGTTCGAAAGGTTGGCTTTTCCAGAGTTCCAAAGGCTCGGCAGGCATTACATCGTAATGGGCATACACCAGTACGGTTTTTGCTTTCGGGTCGACTGTCTTCTGCCCGAATACGATCGGATTTCCTTGCGAAGGCATTACTATGGCTTCATCTGCTCCTGCTTCCAGCAGCAGCTGAGCCCAACGTTGTGCGCAAGCCAGCATGTCATCGTGATGTTCCGGCAAAGCGCTGATACTCGGAATTCGGATGAGGCTGAATAAATCTTCCATCATCTTTCCCTCATTTTCTGCAATGTATTCTTTTATCATAATTTTAAGGTCGAAGGCAGGATGCATGGGGCATGGCCAAGATTGGATGCCCGGTACATTATACCTTATTATAATTATAACTGTGTCATTCTGTCCAAAAGGTAATAATCCAGTATGGTCATGGCCGCCATTGCTTCCACAATAGGAACGGCACGAGGCAATACGCACGGGTCGTGGCGTCCGCGTGCTTTCAGCGTGGTGTCTACTCCGTCGATGTTGACCGTTTCCTGTTCCATCAATACGGTAGCGACCGGTTTGAAAGCCACCCGGAAGAAGATGTCCTGTCCGTTACTGATGCCTCCCTGGATGCCTCCCGAATGATTGGTGCGGGTTTCGATGCGCCCGTTGTTGTTATAGAACACGTCGTTCTGTTCCGATCCTTTCTGTTTCAATCCTTTAAAACCATCTCCATATTCAAAAGCCTTGGCTGCATTGATGCTCAACATGGCATTTCCCAACGCTGCATGTAATTTCCCGAATACCGGTTGTCCCAGTCCTATCGGGCAGCCTTTGATGACGCAAGTCACGACACCACCGATCGTGTCACCTTCACCTTTTATCTTGTAGATGAGATCCTGCATCTCTTTTGCCTTTTCCGGGTCCGGGCAACGTACCGGATTGGTCTCAATCAAATCCAGGTCATATTCCGTATAATTGCCTTCCAGTCTGATAGGTCCTACTTGGGAAGTATAGGCTGTGATGCGGATGCCCAACTGCCTCAACGCCAATTTTGCCAATGCACCAGCGACAACCCTCGAGATGGTTTCACGGGCTGACGAGCGGCCACCACCCCGGTAGTCACGGATGCCGTATTTCACCTTATATGTATAGTCGGCATGTGAAGGGCGGTACACATATTCCAGATTATTGTAGTCGTTGGAATGTTGATTCTTATTCCAAACGATGAAACCGATAGGGCATCCTGTCGATTTTCCTTCGAAGATACCTGAAAGGAATTCTACCTTGTCCTCCTCTTTACGGGAGGTCGTGATGGCTGATTGTCCCGGACGGCGGCGGTTAAGTTCCTGCTGGACAAAATCTTCATCGATTCTGATGCCTGCCGGAAAACCGTCGATCACTCCTCCGATACCTTTGCCATGTGATTCACCAAAACTGGTGAGCCTGAAAATATTTCCGAATGAGTTGAACATATTGCTGGTTTTTAAAAGTTAGTCTATGCAAATATAACAAATCAGGGGAAATAAAAGTAGTAAATCGCTTTTTTTATTTGTCGCTATTGCGATATTGCTGCGGACTCATTCCCGTCAATCGCTTAAAATACTTACCGAAGAAGGAGACATTCGGAAAATTCAGCGAGTCGGCTATTTCGTGTATGGGGATATTGGTCGATTTAAGTTGCGCCTTTGCGTCAGTGATCACCGTTTCCGAGAGGATGTCTATCACTGTCCTGCCGGTCACATGTTTTACCGTGTTGCTCAGGTGTGCGGGAGTGATTCCCAATTGTTCGGCATAAAAGGAAATGTTCCGTTCCCGGGTGTAATGCTGGATGACCAGGTGACCGAACTGTTTGCAAATCTCTTCACTGCGGTTCAGCCCGACTTCATTACGTAAGGGCTGGGAGTGATAGATATCGCTCAATCGGTAAAGAATGGACAACAACATGCATTTCAGGATTTCTTGATTGTAGCGTGGATGTTCCCGGTAGTACACTTTCATCAATAATGCGAAAAACTCTTCGTAAATATCGGCAATCTCTTTGGGTAGTGAGAGTACGGGGTGGCTTTTGGTAATATAAATAAGGTCGATGATGGATTTGGTCTTGATGATCCCCTCGATGAATTTGGAAGAGAATACCATGAAGTAGAGTTTTAAATCTCCTTCGATCTTGTTTATCTGAATGATGCTGCCCGGTGTAAGTGTAATGAAGTCATTCGCTTTTATGGTATAATCGGATAAGTTGATACTTGCTTCGATAGTTCCGTTCATGCACAGCACAAATATTTCTGCTTTCAGCCGGCAGGGATACTCTGCGTACAGGTTTAGTATATTGTTGTCTATGCATTCGTTGCTTCCAATGGTGAAATCTTCGGTTATATCTATTTTAGGTAATACTTTTTCCATGCGTTTGTATTAATAGTTTGACTCTCCAAAGATAGACATAATTTTATAAATAGAATGCTGCAACTTAAGTTTTCGGACAATTTAAGAGACGTAATGTATTCTTATTTCTGTGATTTATAAGCGTGTTTTGAGTTGTTGTTTAGAAATAGGATATAAATTAGTATAAATAGACCTTGCCCGTCAATGAAAACTATTGTTATTTTGCAGCGTTTAATTAACAAGTTAAGGAATATGAATAGAAAAAGACTTTGTTTTGTGATTATTTCTGTCCTCTTTTGTGCCCTTCAAGTGGCACATGCCGGAACTAAAAAAGATCTGACGAACTGGACAGATGGTGGTTCGGACTATAAGGACGGGGCTTATGCCTATGATGAAAAGTGGTATGAGAATACTACATCCGATGAGTATACCATCAGCACCCCCGAGGAGATGGGGGCTTTTGCAAAGGCTGCTGAAACGGAGACGTTTGAAGGCAAAACTGTGAAGTTGACGGCCGATTTGGATATGGAGAAATACGGTTGGGTGTCTATTGGCAGTGCCGGTTTCAAAGGTACTTTTGATGGTATGGGACATACTATTACCAATATGACTTATCGGGATGCTACACAAATAAAATCATGGGGATTGTTCCATACCATAGATGGTGGTACGGTGAAGAACCTTATAATAACAAAGAGTACGTTTACCAATGAACAGTCAGGCAGTACTTGTCCTTCGGTGGGAGGAGTTGCTGCCGTCATGAAAGGTAAAGGAACCATTCAGAACTGTGGCTTTTCCGGTGCTGTCAAATTGCCGTTTGCCAAAGGTGCCGAGCTGTTGGGACAAAAGAATGGTATGGTAGGAGGGCTTGTAGGTGTCTTGGAAGAGGGAACCATAGCCAATTGTTATGTCATGAATAATGCTCCGGTCATCCCGAACGACACGATTTACGGGAATATAGCAGGGCGTTCCAGTGAAAACAGTATCATATCCAATTGTTATTATCTGGCTAATGATACATTGCCCGGTGCGGTAAATGTCAATCAGATACAGGGAACCATAAAAAATGCCGATGCTAAAACGGCAGACCGGTTCGCAATCGGTGAAGTGGCTTACTTGCTGAATGTCGATAATAAAGGCGTATGGGGGCAATATGGCGATATGCCGGTCTTGGCAAGCGATAATGCACCAGTAATATTTAAGGTAAATTACCCGGAAGAACAAGCACATGGAAAAGTGGCAGGGAACGAGTATGCCGGAGTAGGTGTGACTGTTGCTTTGAAATCCACAACCGATGAAGGTTATATGATTAAAGATTTGAAAGTAAGCAATGCGACATTGGTCAATTACTCCGAATTTGTCATGCCGGAAGGCGATGTGGCAGTGTCTTATGCGGTTATGGCTATTCCTACGGATTATATTGTGGCCTTCCCTGCGGAAGAGATCAAGAGCCGTTCCTTTGTTGCAAAATGGAACAAGGTGGATGGTGCGACAGGATATAAAATCACTGTAAAAGACGGTGACAAGATAGTAGGAGCTTATGATGCCCTTGCCGTTGGTAATGTAACTTCTGCTCTCGTAGAAGGATTGAAGCAGAATACGAATTATACCTATACAGTGCAGTCGGTAAAGGGAGAAGCTGTTTCTGAAGCTTCCAATGCTGTTACCGTTCGCACAGGTAATCTGGTAGCTATGGTTGCAGACTCCGAAGGACATGCTCTGTTGATTTCTTGGGAAAATGTGGAAGGTGCGGTGAACTATGTGGTTTCGATGACAGACCCGACAGGTGCTGTTACCACTGTTGAAACGGCTGACTGTGAATATCGCTTTACAGGGCTGAATGTAAATGCTCCTTATACAGTTGTTGTTGCAGCTCAGAATAGTAATGGTGAAAACCTTTCTGTCTCTGAACCGCTTGTTGCTACTACAGGATCCGATTATGGTGTTCAGCTTACCAACTCGACTTTTGAAGCTTGGGAAAAAGAAAGCACAGAGGCCGAACCTGTGGGTTGGAATTCATTTATGAGTGGAGACGGTAGCTTGGCCGGCTTTACAAAAAGTGTACATATGGAGAAATCCAATGTAACTCGTCCGGGAACTAATGGCAATGTCAGCGTACGTATTTGGACGAAGGGAGTTATCGGTTCTATCGTAGCCAACGGTAACTTGACTTGCGGTCGGATTAATTCGGGTTCTATGGAGGCTTTAAGTCAGGAAAATCATAACAGAACAGTAGTCGGAGATTCTGAATTTAGTCAACCATTACATGGTTCTCGTCCAGACTCGTTGACTGTATGGGTGAACTATACTTATCTGGGTGATTCGGTGATGAATGCTCGTGTATCAGCAATTATACATGATACTTACGATTGTGCAGATCCTTCATCTCCCGCCGATTCGGTTCATATTGTTGCAAAAGCTCAATTGAATTATAAAGCGGTTGATCCGGTTAATGGCGGATGGCAGCGTCTTTCCATACCATTCGATTATGAATTGAAAGATTATGAGGAGTTCTATGAAAAGATGAACAATAGCGATTATTGGAAAGATTCATTGAAAGTGGATCACTTTGTCAAACCGACATCTGCCGATTATATGTTGGTGACTTTCGCTACTAACTCAACGCCTGCTGTTGGTAAGGAAGGCGATCAAGTACTTATTGATGATATGTTGTTGATCTACAAGCCTACTTTGGAATTCTCTAAAACAGATAAAGGTACTTATTATCCAGGTAGCCGGATTGTAGCTGATTATATTTTGACTGGTACCATGTCTCCTTCTAATGTAGAGCAGGATCATAATGTGGTTTCTCTTGAATTGTCCGATGCAAAGGGCAGCTTTGAAAAGCCGACTGTGCTGACCCAAATTGCAACTGACAAGGGCGGAACTTTAACAGCAACGCTGAGTGAAGAATTGCCTCTTGGAGATTATAAAGTACGTATTGTGACTACTAATTATCCGATGGTATCCAACGAACTTGCAGTCTCAGTGGTGGCTGTGCCGGCTATTAAGGCCATAGAAGCAACTGAAGTAAAAGACGACTCGTTTGTAGCCAATTGGGAAGCCCCTGCAGAAGCTGAAGTGACAGATTACCTGCTCACGGTAAAAGAAGGTGATACCGTATTGGAAGGATACAATGAAAAGTCTACTGGAAAAGTGACAAGTTATAAAGTGGAAGGTTTGACAGGAGACGTGAATTATACCTATACTGTGAAGGCTGTTTTTGGTGCTGTTGTTTCCGAATCATCCAATGAAATTGCCGTGACTACTCGTCCGGTTGGCATTGAAAAAGTGACAGTAGAGGGTAACGTCACTGTTTATCCTAATCCGGTGGTGAATACACTTTATATAAATGGTGTAACAGAAAATAGTGCTTATTCTATTTACAACCAGTCGGGTAGCATGGTTGCTTCAGGTTCTCTCACTGTAAACCGTGTGGATGTATCCGCCTTGAATTCCGGTGTATACTTTATAGAGACTGAAGCTGGAAAAGCTAAATTCATTAAGAAATAAGTCTGTCGGAACGAAACTCAGTTGCATTTAAGATGATCAAAGATCATAAGAAATAGATTGAGTTTAAGTATAAAAACAGTATACAAGAAAAGAGAGTGTTGCATTGACCTGCAACACTCTCTTTTCTTGTATAGTAAAATGCTTTTTCTTCGTATATTAATTGTTGCCAATTAATTGGCAACGTATTGCCTGTTTGTTGGTGCAAAATGGTAGTTTATAAAAGCATTATCCCTGTATGATCAGGAGTGATCTGTCTTTTTGCGAATGGAGATCCTTTCACTAAAATGACAAGAAGGATGTTTCAAAGCACTTTCCGCTTGCTTATTGCATAGGGTAACATGCTGATCAATAGCGTAGCTGTGAACAGATAAGCTTCGGTCGGAATATATTGACCACCCACGATGGCAGCCACTGGAAACAAAAGAAACGATATACAGGTCAATTGAATCCATACTTTTACCCATTTGGGGTTGTTCTTTTTAAGAATGAAAGCCAGGATCAGATTGGTGGGGAGTGCCCAAAATAGATTATAATTAGTCCTTAATTGTTCGATCTCTGAAAACAGCACTAAGCTGAAAAGGAAACAGCCGAATATACCACTGATAAAAAGTAATATACGGTCAAACCATATATAATATCTGCCTTTCTTTACTTGTAAGTAAGTCAGGATTGAGGCAATGATCAATAGGATGAGAAATGTGGATAGGGATAGTTTGACATTGGGACTTTGTTTGAATAGGGTAGGTGGAAATAATCGATGCGATGCCATAAGCACCGGTTGATCGTCTTGGCGTACTTCACTCAACAGGTTGATAAGTCCGTTAGGATTGAAGGCGGCTTCGTATATATTTATTTCCTTATCTATGTCACTGCAAGTAAGATTAAAAAGCAGATGTAGCCAGCAGTTTTCCAATGGATCTCCTTGTTCTACGTCCCTGTAAGTTCGGCCGGTATATTGATTAAGAAATTGACTCTTGTCCCAACCGCATTGTTTAAATAATACATCCCTTAACTGTGTGCTGCAATTGTTGGTAGGTACTTTAAATTTATAGAATCTTTCTCCTGTAAGCAGGATACGGTTCAGTTCCTCCCATAAACTTTGCTTTTGCTGTTGACTCAAGTTGAGGTAATACTCATTCATCCCCCTTTTCTCGGTTTTATAGCGGTGTGCGAACTTGCTGAAAGCCTCACCGTCCAAAGAAGAAATGACGGTTCCTAGGAAAATCTTATAAACAAAGAATGATTGTTGCGTTGAATAAGTTCCGAAATTAAAAACTACATCGATTTTCAGTTCGGCATCTTGTATACGCAAAGAGCTGTGTCCGAATCCACCTTCATAATCGGGGGTGGCTGAGCAGGTGACAATTGACACGAGGGCCTTATCGGACAGTTTGGGAAGTGTGTTGCCCGAAGCATATGAGTTTGTCGATAAACAGAGCAGTACACTCAGGAAAAGTACTACGGAACTGATTGTTTGGCGTGACATTGTTTGTAATTAAGGGGAAAGGGATTATAAAATAAGACTCCATCTACAGACATTGAAAAATCTGCGATGGAGTCTGTTTATCTGTTAACTGATAAGTTTATTGTTTAACGAATTTAGTCGTATGGTTTCCGGCTTTTATCAGGTATATGCCTTTGGATAAATTAGAAACATTGAGTCTTCCGCTTGTTATGATTCCGGACATTGTGCGAACGCCTGTAACGGTATAGATCTCGTAGCTTTGGTTTTCAGCACCTGAGATGATCAGGCTTTCAGTACCCGGATTATAGTAAACGGTTCTTTTGCCTGTAACGACATCGTTTATTCCGGTTTGTGTCTTTGTGCCTTCAAAGTCAACATCGATTAATAATTCAACGGGGTAGACGGTTTCTACGCTTAAAGATAAGACCATTTTCTCATTGATTATAGTCGATTCCTTCAAATGTACTTCAACATCTCCAATCGGTTGTACCAATGTTAATGTGACATCTTTTGGAAGCAGGACAACCGCATCCTCTCTCTCTTGCAATTCTACTCCCGGAATGACAATATCTCCCAATTGGATCGCAGACGTTCCCAACTTGAAAGCGAAGTTCCTGATCTCTAAGGTAGTTGTTCCGTCATTCGTGGCAGTGAGATAGACGTTTTCCGTGCTTGGTTCTCCCATTATGATTTCATCCTGGGACACTTTCAATATACCGGTATATGTGCCTGCCACTTCCTCGTTTAATTGTGCATAAGCTGCTTTAGGGGTAATTATTGCTACAAGGGCAATGATTGCTAAAAGTAATTCTTTCTTCATAATCTAATGTTATTTATTGTTTTTATTATTAGAACACATAAGCAAAGCCAAGGTTTGCATATATAGGGAACATATTAAAAGTTACGGTGTCGAAGTCTTTCTTAAAGATCGGTACTACCCCCCATGTCAGGTTGGCACTGACGTTCAAATGAGAGAACGCCCTCCATTGGGCACCGAATTGCATACCACATTGAAAACGGCGTAAATCGTCATCGAAATTGTAAGTGGCCGAACTTACATTGGCTTTTTCTCCTGTCGGGTCTCCATCGCGCAAGTAACCATCGTAGGCTGTACCGGAAAATTCACCGGATGTCAGGTAAGAGAACCACGGTCCTAACTCCATTTCCCATCTCTTGCTGACTTTGTATACGACCAAAACTGGAACTGTCAGCAAAGATTGTTTCACAGAGGTGGTGACTCCTCCCGTCCATTGCCCTTCCATCTCTCCTCCATCGTTTGCTATCATTTTCATGTGATAGTTTTTGACTGTGGCATCAGTTTTCATTCCTTTTGTTTCCAGACGGATCCCCGCGCTGATTCCCCATTTATTTTCGAACATTTTCACCACATCGCCTTCTATCGAAAAGGCGGTAGTAGGATTGTAGCTGTTGATTTTCCGTATTTCTGCCGGTAGGGGGATGGGAGAAGTTCCACCGATATTGAATCCGGCTTTCAGTCTGTATTCCAATCCGATGGTCAGTGATTTTAAGATGCTTTTATTTCTATCTTCCTGTGCTTGAGCTATCATGGAAAAACCCAACATTAGAAACAGGAGGTAAGCTATTTTTTTATTCATAAGTGTCTTAGTGTTAATGTTTATTTGTCCCCTTCAAGGATTAGTTTCGCTTCGTCAATAATCAAAGTACTTCCTATAGCACCTTTAAAATAGGCACCATCCCGGCTGGATGAAAAGACGATTGCAGTATAATATTCACCTTGCGACAATTTTTTCTGGTCCGGTTCTCTGCGGTATTCAAAAGGCATGTACAGCTTTTTATATTCACGGGTAGCTTCGGGATCTTTTACCCTGGCAATGCCTATGATACAATCGTCATCGAATTGGATGGAACCGTCCAACCTTTTGCCATCCTTTGATTCATAAAGAATGGCATAGATATCGAATACGTCCGTTACACTGTTTATGATGTTCTTGTTCTCATCCTGATAATTAGCTCCCGGTGTGTATTTATACCATACTTCAAAAGCTATCGGATGGCGGTTGAATGCCATCGGGATGCCGAATTGAGTGGCTTTCAAAGCTTGTTCGGGACCCATTCCGGCCACGGAAGCATTGAAGGAACCGATGAACAGGTTGCCGGCAGCCAGAGGCATATTCATCATATCTCCGAAAGCACCTGTAGGCTTCGTCTCCAATCTGACTCCCTTTCCTTGATATCCCATTTCATAGGAAGTGGTCGGATAAATGAGAGGATTGGTTAGCTTTTCTCCACTTTCCGTAACATAACCCGTCAAGGCGTACCCGGCATTTGCCGTAGCCCAGATGGATTGCTTCTGTCCGGTATTGCTTATTTCATAGAATCCGTGCCATTGCTTTCCTCTGGCACCTTCTATGATTTCCCAATGTTCGAAGTTAAACTCTGTTTTCACATTGGTAGTGTCTACGAATACTTTATATTCCTTTTTCCATAGTCCGTCTTGTGACGTTACCACATATTTTTGGACGGTAGAAAAGTCCCTTTCCGTTGCGCTGGGCGGATTGATGGTAGCTCCTTCCGTTAGCTTGAACAACGGGGCAAGCGTTTTTATGTCAGTGGTGGAATTGGCCATGATTATAACCGTATTATTAGTTATAATAGGCGGCATTTTTAATACCGAGGGATCAGAAAGCGTGCAAGATACAATATCTGCTTCCGCGTTCGGTGCTTCTTCTTGGATGCAAGCTGAAAAACCTAAGCAAAGAAATACACCGGTTATGATTGATTTGAATTTCATTCTGTTTATTGATTGATAATTGTTGAGACTATGTGCTATATATAAAATCAGTTTGCAAATTTACGGGGAAATTCTTATTTATCAAATCTTTAAATTCTCTTTTTATGTTCTTTTTGTATTATTGATGCCAATTTCTTGTTTAAGTCTTTTAAAATAAGGTCTATTCTTTTTATTTTGTGTCCTATTCCTAAGATCGCTGCTTTGCCCTCTGTTCCGGTGTATTAACTTAAAGGGGTTGCATTTGTTATAAATTTGCGGAATATATGCAGTTCCTTTTCTTTTCTTGTTTATTCAGAGTATATTTTCTACTTTTGTAGAAACTTTAAAAAACGAGGGAATTCATGATTGAATCTGAAAGAAAACAAATAATAGATCTGGTACGGCGGGAGGTGATTCCGGCTATTGGCTGTACCGAACCTATTGCCGTGGCATTATGTGTGGCAAAAGCTGCCGAGACGCTCGGTGTGAGACCTGAAAAGATCAAAGTACTCTTGAGTGCTAATATTCTGAAAAACGCAATGGGGGTGGGTATCCCCGGTACAGGGATGATTGGTTTGCCTATCGCAGTAGCTTTGGGGGCGATTATCGGTAAATCCGAGTATCAGCTCGAAGTATTGAAAGACAGCACACCGGAAGCTGTGGAACAGGGCAAACTGTTTATTGACGAAAAACGTATATGCATATCATTGAAAGATAATATAACGGAGAAACTGTATATCGAAATCACTTGTGAAGCGGGAGATAAAAAATCGACAGCGATCATTGCCGGAGGACATACGAATTTTGTATATATTGCCCGGGGGGAAGAAGTGCTGCTCAACAAGCAACAGGCAGGCACGGAAGACGTTGAGGAAAAGCCGCTTGAACTGAATTTGCGGAAAGTGCATGATTTTGCACTGACTGCTCCCTTGGATGAGATCAGTTTCATTCTTGAAACCGCCCGCTTGAATAAGGCCGCTGCCGAGAAGTCTTTTGAAGGAGAATATGGGCACGCTTTGGGGAAGATGCTTCGCGGAAGGTATGAACATCAGGTGATGGGCGACTGTGTCTTTTCGCATATCCTTTCTTATACTTCGGGGGCTTGCGATGCCCGTATGGCAGGAGCCATGATTCCGGTGATGAGTAATTCGGGAAGTGGTAATCAGGGTATTTCCGCCACTCTGCCTGTGCTTATTTTTGCAGAGGAAAACGGTAAATCGGAAGAAGAAATTATACGTGCATTGATGCTCAGTCATTTGACGGTGATTTATATCAAACAAAGTCTGGGACGGTTGTCTGCCCTTTGCGGTTGTGTCGTAGCTGCTACAGGTTCAAGTTGTGGCATTACTTGGCTGATGGGAGGAACTTATGAGCAGATAGCTTTTGCCGTGCAGAACATGATAGCCAATCTGACGGGAATGATCTGTGACGGAGCAAAACCAAGTTGTGCCCTCAAGGTGACGACTGGTGTTTCTACGGCTGTGCTTTCGGCTATGATGGCGATGGAAAATCGCAGTGTTACGTCTGTTGAAGGGATTATCGATGAGGACGTAGATCAGAGTATCCGTAACCTGACTCGGATAGGCTCACAAGGCATGAATGAAACGGATAAGGTGGTATTGGATATTATGACACATAAATGCTAGGGAAATTGCTGGATAATTAATAGTTAATAATTAAAAATTAAAAACGAGTGAGTAGAGCTATCATACCATCGGGTATTCATTACTTCTAATCATACTAATCTTTCTTCGTTTTTAATTTTTAATTATTAACTATTAATTATCCAATTAATTCTTGTCACATCCGCAGTGGTCACCGCATCCATGGTCACCGCAGCCGTCTCCACAGCCATCTCCGCAACTGTCGCATCCGCAGCTGCATCCGCCACCGCCCATCATGTTTACAACTTCTTGTATCTCCTCGTTAGTTGCAGGACGGCTTTCTACTACTTCGCCAACGAAGTTCAGGTCTGCCCCGGCCAACGGGTGGTTCATATCGACTACCACGATGTCGGGTTTGACTTCAACTACCGTTCCGTTCATACGGCGGCCTTCGGAGTCCATTAAAGGTACGATATTGCCCGCAACGATCCGTTCACTGTCGAATTTTCCTTCGATTTCGAAGATATGTTTCGGCAAATCCAAGACATGCTCGTCATTGTATTCACCGTAAGCTTCGGCTGACGGAATGGTGAAATCGAACTTGTCTCCTTTCTTCAGGGGTACTATCTGGCTTTCAAAAGCTTCGAGCGTAGTGCCCATGCCCGAAATAAACTGGAAGGGATGTTCGGCTTTTGCTTCTTCGACTAATTCTTTTTCACCATCTTCTATTGTGTATAGTTTATACGCTACAGTGATGTACTTGTTTTCTGCTGTTTCCATTTAAATTATTGTATAAGTTAGTAATTGCAGTTATAAAACTGTCGGTAGCTGCAAAGATACGAATTTGATACGTATTTTTCGCCTTTATATAACAACGAATTATCAAAAACGGTTCGTGCTTTAATAACTCATCGCCTGTTTGCAGGCTGGGTGTTAAGAAAATATGTTACACAGTCGTGTCATTGGAATGCCGGTATTTCCACGGCTGCGGTGAACACCTTGTTGGTCGGTGATGAACGCCCCGTTCCTCACCGAGGAACACCTCCTTCATCGGTGAGGAACAGGGCGTTCATCACCGAGGTAAAAACGGTTTGGTAATGTTGTGAATATCAGCTTGTTAGTTCTTGATTGATGTCTTTTCTTCCGGTACTTTTACTTGTTGACAAGCGTTGATAAATATTCTCGGATAGTAAAATGATCATACAAAGTACTGCGCTGTGAGCGGACGTAAAACCTGTATTGGTAAGCGAAATCGTGTCCTAAGGGTAGCCAGAGGAGGCGATAATAAGTTCGGGATAAGAAAGAGCATGGATTGAATTCCGTAAAGAGGCGGGAAATGCTAGTAATGTTACTTTGTGTGGTTTCGGGATATAATGGGTGATAAAAGTGTATAATATCCTTCTGTTTTCTTACGATTATTCGCTATTATACGTTTTTTTTCTTCAATTTGTTTGGATATAATAAAAAAGCCCTTACCTTTGCAGCGTGATCAAAATTTAAAAAGTAAGATATGAATACTCATACGTCCATTAACCTGGCAGTCCTGCATATTATTCGCGTCGTGGTGATTTCGCCAAGATTGTGAGAAAGGTTATATTACATGTATTCGTATGATATAAGATAACATTTAGAGCCTTTCTCACTACAGTGAGAAAGGCTTTTTGATTAAAAGAAACAGATGATGATGAAAAAGCAGTTGCGTAGTTCGTTCAGTACTCAAGGTCGCCGTATGGCAGGTGCCCGTGCCTTGTGGGCGGCCAACGGGATGAAGAAAGAACAGCGAGGGAAACCGATAATCGCTGTTGTCAATTCGTTCACACAATTTGTTCCGGGACATGTGCATTTGCATGAAATAGGACAGCTGGTGAAGGCTGAGATTGAGAAACTGGGGTGCTTCGCAGCGGAGTTCAATACGATTGCCATAGACGACGGCATTGCGATGGGGCATGACGGAATGCTCTATTCGCTTCCTTCACGGGATATCATTGCCGATAGCGTGGAGTACATGGTCAATGCCCATAAGGCGGATGCGATGGTTTGCATCAGTAATTGTGACAAGATCACGCCGGGGATGTTGATGGCTGCCATGCGGTTGAACATTCCGACTGTATTTGTTTCGGGGGGGCCCATGGAGGCGGGGGAATGGAACGGACAACATTTGGACTTGATCGATGCCATGATCAAGTCGGCTGACGAAACAGTGAGTGATGAAGAAGTGGCGAACATCGAGCAAAATGCCTGCCCTACCTGCGGATGCTGTTCGGGGATGTTTACTGCCAACTCCATGAATTGCCTCAATGAAGCCATTGGATTGGCTCTTCCGGGAAATGGCACGATTGTGGCGACCCACGTCAACCGGGTGAAATTATTTAAGGAAGCTGCCGCATTGATTGTGCAGAATGCTCTTAAGTATTATGAACAAGGAGACGAGAGTGTATTGCCGCGGAGCATCGCTACGCGTGCGGCCTTCTTGAACGCAATGGCACTGGACATCGCGATGGGTGGCTCTACAAATACGGTTCTGCATCTGCTGGCTATTGCCCATGAGGCGGAAGTCAATTTTACAATGGACGATATCGACAGGTTGTCGCGCCATACTCCCTGTCTTTGTAAAGTGGCTCCTAACACCCAGAAGTATCACATTCAGGACGTGAACCGTGCCGGTGGAATTTTAGGCATATTGGGAGAGCTGCAAAAGGCCGGTCTGCTCGATACGTCAGTGAGGCGGATAGACGGGTTGACGTTGCAGGAAGCTATCGACAAGTATGATATTTGCCGGCTGGATAGAACCGAGGATGCTATAGAACGGTACAGCAGTGCCCCGGGCAATCATTTCAACCTGACTCTCGGCTCGCAAGAAGAACATTATGATACTTTAGACACGGATCGTCTCTATGGTTGTATTCGTGGTGCTTACAGCGCTTATAGCAAAGATGGCGGGCTGGCTGTTTTGAAAGGGAATATTGCCGAGGACGGTTGTGTGGTCAAGACTGCCGGTGTAGATGAGAAAATCTGGAAATTTACCGGTCCGGCCAAGGTCTTCGATTCACAGGAAGCCGCTTGCGAAGGCATTCTTAAAGGTAAAGTCGTAAGTGGAGACGTAGTCGTCATTACTCACGAAGGCCCCAAGGGGGGACCCGGTATGCAGGAAATGCTTTATCCTACTTCTTACATAAAGTCACGTCATTTAGGAAAAGAATGCGCCTTGATCACCGACGGTCGTTTCAGCGGAGGTACTTCCGGGCTGAGCATCGGCCATATTTCTCCCGAGGCTGCTGCCGGAGGGAATATCGGTAAAATTATGGACGGAGATATTATCGAAATCAATATACCGGAGCGTACGATCAATGTCAGGCTGACTGATGGGGAACTAGCTGCTCGTCCGATGCGTCCCGTCACTCGCGACCGGCATATCCCGAAGAGCCTGAAGGCCTATGCAAGTATGGTAAGCTCGGCGGACAAGGGCGCGGTGAGGATGATTTAAAGGAGAGAAGGAAGTGCAGTGGGAGGAGAAGAAAGAAGGAGTTGAAAATCGCTAAATCGAGATAAATAGATGAAAGATTTTATTACAGGTGCGGAAGCATTGATGCGTTCACTCGAAAATCTGGGAGTGGAGACTATCTTCGGGTATCCGGGTGGCTCCATAATGCCGGTATTCGATGCTTTATTTGATCATCGGAAGACATTAAGGCATATTCTGGTACGTCATGAGCAGGGGGCTACACATGCAGCCCAAGGCTTTGCCCGTTCGTCCGGGGAGGTGGGAGTCTGCCTCGTCACCAGTGGTCCCGGAGCGACGAATACCATCACCGGGATAGCCGATGCGATGATTGACAGTACGCCGATTGTAGTGATTGCCGGACAGGTAGGTACTGCTTTTCTGGGAACGGATGCGTTTCAGGAAGTAGACTTGGTGGGTATTACTCAGCCTATCACTAAATGGAGTTATCAGATTCGCCGTGCCGAAGATGTTCCTTGGGCAGTGGCACGTGCTTTTTATATTGCCAGTAGCGGTCGTCCCGGACCTGTAGTGCTTGACTTTGCCAAGAATGCGCAAGTCGAAAAGGCAGAATATGTTCCGGCTAAAATGGACTTTATCCGTAGCTATATTCCCGTACCCGATACTGATCCGGCAAGTATTGAGGCGGCTGCCGAGTTGATCAATAATGCCGAACGTCCTTTGGTGCTTGTCGGTCAGGGGGTGGAGTTGGGAAATGCACAGCATGAATTACGCGCTTTCATTGAGAAGGCAGGAATTCCTGCCGGATGCACCTTGCTGGGACTCTCCGCATTGCCCACTGATCATCCTCTAAACAAAGGCATGTTGGGAATGCATGGTAACCTCGGGCCGAACATAAACACCAATAAGTGTGACGTACTCATCGCTGTGGGGATGCGTTTTGACGACCGTGTGACCGGTAACTTGGGTACTTATGCAAAACAGGCCAAAGTGATCCATTTTGATATCGATCCGGCCGAGATTAATAAGAATGTACATGCGGATGTAGCCGTTTTGGGCAACTGTAAAGAGACATTGGCTGCCGTTACCGGTTTGCTTGCCGAAAAGACGCATGACGAATGGCTGGAAAGCTTTTCGACCTATGAGCAGGTAGAGTATGAAAAGGTGATACATCCTGAACTGAACCCGATGGTCGAGTCTTTGACTATGGGCGAAGTGGTGCGTGCAGTGAGCAATGCTACCGGGCATGAAGCCGTTCTGGTGACTGATGTCGGTCAGAACCAGATGATGTCAGCGCGTTATTTTAAATACAGTAGACAGCGCAGTATCATTACCTCCGGTGGCCTTGGTACCATGGGTTTTGGACTTCCCGCTGCAATAGGTGCGACTTTCGGAAGTCCCGACCGTACGGTTTGCGTATTTATGGGAGATGGTGGGCTTCAGATGAACATCCAGGAGTTAGGTACTGTTATGGAGCAGAAAGCTCCGGTGAAGATCATTGTTTTGAACAATAACTTCCTGGGCAATGTGCGTCAGTGGCAAGCCATGTTTTTCAACCGTAAATACTCGTTTACTCCGATGATGAATCCGGATTACATGAAGATCGCCTCTGCTTACGATATTCCTTCGAGGCGAGTTGCGACCCGGGAAGAATTGTCGGAGGCTGTCCGGGAAATGATTGCGACCGACGGGCCTTACTTCTTGGAAGCTTGTGTCATCGAGGAAGGAAATGTATTGCCGATGACTCCTCCGGGTGGTTCGGTCAATCAGATGCTCTTGGAATGCTGACGAGAATTAATAATTAAAGATTAATAATGAAAAACGAAGAGGGGAGCGGGAACATGGAGAAATTAACGGTGTTGAAAGGAAGAAAATTATGAGTGATAAGACATTATATACCTTGATTGTCCATTCGGAAAACATTGCCGGTTTGCTTAACCAGATTACGGCTGTATTTACCCGTAGGCAAATCAATATCGAGAGCCTTAACGTATCGGCCTCCTCCATTAAAGGAGTACATAAGTACACCATTACTGCCTGGACGGATAAGGATACGATTGAAAAAGTGGTCAGGCAGATTGAAAAGAAAATAGATGTCCTGCAAGCGCATTATTTCTCGGAGGATGAAATCTATTTCCATGAGATAGCACTGTATAAGGTATCTATCCCGGAATTTCAGTCCAATCCGGCAGCCTCTAAGGTCATTCGCAAATACAATGCCCGGATTGTGGAAGTCAATCCGGTGTTTGCCATTGTCGAAAAGAATGGCAAAGGAGAAGATATCACAGCCCTTTATGATGAATTGCGGGCATTGGATTGTGTATTGCAATTTGTCCGTTCGGGACGTGTGGCGATTACTACCAGTTGTTTTGAACGGGTGAATGAATTCCTTGCCGAGCGGGAAGCAAAGTATAATAATCAAAGTAAGAAATAAACGGATTATGAGTGAAGTAAATAAAATAGGAACTTATAAGTTTATAGCGGAACCCTTTCACGTGGACTTCAAGGGTCGGCTGACGATGGGAGTGCTGGGCAACCATCTGCTCAATTGTGCCGGTTTTCATGCCAGTGACCGTGGGTTCGGCATTGCCCGGTTGAACGAGGACAACTATACATGGGTTCTTTCGCGCCTTGCCATCGAACTGGATGAAATGCCTTATCAATATGAGGAGTTTAGCGTGCGGACATGGGTGGAAAATGTATATCGGCTCTTTACCGATCGTAATTTTGCGATTATCGATAAGGATGGGAAGAAGATTGGTTACGCTCGTTCGGTATGGGCGATGATCAACCTGAATACCCGTAAGCCGGCTGATCTGCTGACCTTGCACGGGGGTAGCATTGTCGATTATGTGTGCGACGAACCTTGTCCCATCGAGAAGCCTTCTCGCATTAAAGTGACTGCTAAAGAACCGGTAAGTAAGCTGACCGCCAAATATAGTGATATCGATATCAACGGGCATGTCAACAGCATTCGTTACATTGAGCATATCCTCGACCTGTTTCCGATAGAGCTTTATAAGAGGAGTTCTATAAATTAAAATATTGTAGTACAGTTGTTTATATGGTTCCAAGAGCGTAAATTTGCAGAAAATAAGAATTTTATAATGAACAAGTTATCCCGATACCGTAAGCTTCGTTATAATCAACTATTTGAGTCAGAGAATCGTGAATTGCGTTTGAATGAAATGGGCAATCCTCTTGAAGTGTTGTCTCAGTATGTTGATTTTGAGATCTTTCGTCCTACTCTTGAATCAGCCCTTTTTACCGGAGAGCGCAAAAGTAATGCCGGTCGTCCGCCGATAGACTGTGTGCTGATGTTCAAGGTCTTGTTTCTTCAGCGTTATTATGGTTTGAGTGACCATCAGATAGAGTATCAGATAGTTGACCGTACGAGTTTCCGCAAGTTTCTTGGTATTGAATGTGTTGACGATGTTCCTGACGAGAAGACGGTGTGGAAGTATCGCGAACTCCTGACAAATACAGGCGTTTATGACAAGCTTTTTTCGGAATTTCATAGTTTCATGGAAAGTAAGGGTCTGCAATTCAATGAGGGTCGCATCATTGATGCCAGTTTTGTTATTGCCCCTCGCCAACGTAACACCCGTGATGAAAATGAGCAGATAAAACAGGGAGCGGGTGATAAGTTGTGGAATGACAATCCCCACAAGAAGTGCCACAAGGATGTAGATGCCCGCTGGACAAAGAAGCGTGATGAGACTTTTTACGGCTACAAGCAGCATACTAAAGTTGAGAAACGCAATAAGATCATACTTTCTTATGATACCACGTCGGCAGAAGTGCATGATTCCAAAGGCTTTGAAGGACTGCTGGATGAAAAAGACGAAGGCAAGGACTTGTATTTGGACGCCGGTTATGTCGGACAAGAGGAGATTGTAAAACAGCATAAGATGAATCCGATAATTTGCGAAAAGGGCTACCGTAACCGTCCGCTTACCAAGGAGCAGAAATCAGACAATAGGAAAAAATCCAAGACACGTTGCCTTGTCGAGCATGTATTCGGGTTTGAGGAACAAACCATGCGTGGACTTGTGGTGCGTACAGTAGGGCTTATTCGTGCTAAAGCCAATGTAGCATTCACCAGTCTTGTGTATAACATCAGTCGTTACACGCAAATAATCAGGCTGAAACCTGAGTTGTTGGGGTGAATTATGCCTGCACATCCAATTTTTACAACAAACACAAGTTAATTATTGTAAAAATCGGGGGGGGGGGTAGAAAATATTCGCTAAATTTGCAAGACTAAAGCTCACAAATTGGGCAGTTAAAGAGTTCTGCTGTCTGATACAAGAGGATAAATTGAATTGATAGAACTCACCATAAGTCAAAGCATATCCGTCGTTTCGAGATGGCTTATGTGGCGGAGAGTTACTATGGAGATGAATTGTCGTTTTACGTGGATGAGACCAATGAAAACGAATATCATATAGAAGTAAAAAAGAACGGGGACGAATTGGTATGTCGTTCCAAGGTATTATTTGAGTAAGATAAATTAGATTGTATAATGAACCGGCAGCATTGGCTGCCAGTTAAAAACTGAAAACAAGAATGGCACAGATGAATTTTGGCGGTGTTACTGAGAATGTAGTGACCCGTGAAGAATTTCCGTTGGAGAAAGCTCGTGAGGTATTGAAGAATGAAACAATCGCTGTGATCGGCTATGGTGTGCAAGGTCCAGGCCAGTCGCTGAATCTGCGCGATAACGGTTTCAATGTGATCGTCGGACAGCGCAAAGGTGGTAAAACCTGGGAAAAAGCCGTAGCTGATGGCTGGGTGCCGGGAGAAACATTGTTCGAGATCGAAGAAGCTTGCCAACGTGGGACTATCATCCAATATCTGCTTTCGGATGCAGCCCAAATAGAAGTATGGCCTACTGTAAAGAAACACTTGACTCCGGGAAAGGCACTTTATTTCTCACATGGCTTTGCTATTACTTATAAAGAACGTACCGGAATAGTTCCACCGGCAGATGTGGATGTGATCATGGTGGCACCGAAAGGCTCGGGAACTTCCCTCCGTACCATGTTCCTTGAAGGTCGCGGCTTGAATTCTTCATTCGCCATCTTTCAGGATGCAACCGGTAAAGCGTGGGATAGAGTCGTAGCATTGGGCATCGGTGTAGGTTCGGGCTATCTGTTCGAGACGACTTTCAAACGCGAGGTTTATTCTGATCTTACCGGTGAGCGCGGTTCTTTGATGGGGGCTATCCAGGGCTTGCTGCTTGCACAGTATGAAGTCTTGCGTGAAAACGGGCATACTCCTTCCGAAGCTTTCAACGAAACGGTGGAGGAACTCACCCAGTCATTGATGCCCTTGTTTGCAAAGAACGGCATGGACTGGATGTATGCCAATTGCTCTACTACCGCCCAACGCGGTGCGCTCGACTGGATGGGGCCGTTTCATGATGCCATCAAACCGGTTGTGCAGAAATTATATGACAGTGTAAGGACTGGTAACGAAGCCCAGATTTCTATTGATAGCAATTCCAAACCCGATTACCGTGAGAAATTGAATGAAGAACTTCGTCAATTGCGTGAAAGCGAAATGTGGCAAACAGCGGTTACGGTTCGTAAACTCCGACCGGAAAATAACTGATAAAAAACAATTGAAATATGTGATATAAGCCAAAGGAAAGTAGTTTTACAAAAAAGGGAGATTACATTCTCCCTTTAAATTATTATCTTTGGGCGCAAACAAGTTATCTTAATATAATTCAAACTAAAACCATTAAAAGATGAAACACTATTACTTGGGATTATTACTGTCTGCTGCGTTTTCTTTGAATGTATCAGGACAGAAAGTGATTGACAAAGCGGGAGAAAAGCTTTCCATGGAGAAGGCCGACATCCATTATGTAAATGCACCCATGACACGTGCGCAAACGGCTGATGAATTGCTTGGGTGTCCGGAAGGCACTGTGCTGGGAGGTGAGTTTAGCAGTGAAGCCGACTATGTGGGCTTTCAGAGTTCCGACCAGGGGCGTCCCGGCATGCCTACTAAATTCTATCAGTCGTTCAGTGAATGCTATTATACGATCAATGGTGTGCGTATTTTGGGAATCCTCAATTATTATGATGGAGAGAGTAACGATTGGTTGACTTGCGACGGTAGAGGAGGAGTGAATGCCGAAGGCGAAATGACCGAACCCATTCGTATGGAAGTTTCCTTCTACCGGATAAATGCTGATGGAGAACCGGGCGAAGTCGTATTTACGAAAGAAGTGGATATCCTGGGGAATTACCTGGGAGTTCAATACAGCGGTGGTAATATTTATGAGTTTGCGGCCGACCTGGGAGAAGACATTAAAATGGAAAGCGGTTTCTTATCCGTAAGTGCCGTGGACATGAAAGATGCTCCTTCATGTTGGTTTTCCGTACTCTGTGCGACCTCTGTTCCCGGATACGGTATGGTTTCATTAGGAGATAATGGGTTGATGGGCGCTGCATTGCCCATGTGTTACTGTCTGAAAGGCAGCGGAGAATTTAGTGCCCGTAAAGCGTTGAAAATGGTTCGTATCCTGACTCCGGACAACTATAGCGGTGAGAAATACGAAAAGGTTCAAGTGGAATTAATGAATGTGGGAAGCGATGATATAGAAAATGCTCGCCTTGAACTTTGGGCTGACGGGAAATTGCTGGCTACCGAATCTGTCGATGTAGCGATCAAATCATTGGAAAGCTACAAGTATGTTTTTAAACAACGCATTGATTGCTCCGCTCCTGGTGTACATCATTTTGAAGTTAGAAATGTGACGGCAGGCGATGAGAAATTGTGTGACGATGCATTGGCATTCACTACTTCAAAGATGGAAGAAGGAAGTGTATGTGAGTCGGAATCGGAAGATTCAAGCTATGAATACATAACTTCTGTGAAGATAGGAGATATCAACTGTCAGTCCGACAACTCTGGATACAGTGACTATACGGATATGAAAACAACGATCATTCCTGGAGAAGAGCTGGAACTGACTGTGGAAAACGAAGGATCAGGTGTGTACATTGGTGTTTGGGTGGACTGGAATAACAATGGTACATTTGATGATGCCGGTGAATTTATTTCCTATATCCCCGATGGCACTATCAAGGTTAGTATACCTGAGGATGTAGACGTTACGGCTGGTGAAAAGCGAATGAGAATCATTCTTTCTTATGGAGAAACCACTCCTTGTGGCATTTATCAATATGGAGAAACCGAGGATTATACACTGGTAGTATCTCGTCCTGATGCCTCTCCGGCTATTGACGTGAACGTGAAAAGTATTGAGGCTGCTCTCAACCATGACAGCAAGAAGGTAGAGCTTGAAATTGCCAATAACGGAACACTGGATATGACCGGAAATATATCTGTTAACTATCTGCTGCCATATTCCCCGAACAACCGTTATGTATCCCGTATTGCTGACAATCCGGATGTTAAAGAGAAGATGCAGCCTCGTAAAGTGGCATGTAAAGATATACAGTCGGCTCCTGAAGCGGGAGATGAATCTCAATATACTTTAAGGTATGATATGGGACAACAGAGTGGCATTGCTTTGACTAACTATCCGTCGGCTACTTATGCTCAGTATTATCCGGGTGATATGCTTTCCAATCTGACAGGAATGCAAATCAGCAGTATAGATGTTTATTTGTTGGATGCAGCTCAAAAGAGTAGTGTTGTTGTATATGGTGAAAACTCACAGTCGGCTGCCGGTGAAGAGCTGTTGAACCAATCTTTTGTACCGGTCGTTAACTCATGGAATCATATCGTGCTGGATAAGCCTGTTACTATTACTGATAAAGATATGTGGATCGGTGTGAAACTGGAAGGATTCGATAGTGATAAATATTACATTGGTATTGATGCCGGAAAAGCACTTCGTGGTTTTGGAGATGTAGTCAATGTAGGTGGTGAAACTTGGTGGTCTATGGGCGATTTGGGTATAAACAGTAACTTCTGTATACGTGCCAATGTGACCGGTGACCGTACTCCTGCCATCAGTTGGTTGACGATGGACAAAAAAGATTTCAATATTGCTGCGAACCAGAAACAGACTGTTAATGCCGATTTGGATGCAACTAAGCTGGCTGAGACTTTGTATGAGGCTGTTATCGAGATTAAGAGCAACGATGCTCTGACCAAAGTTGTTAAGATTCCGGTATACATGACTAATGGAACTGTGACTGGTCTTGACAAGAATGAAATGTTGCAATCGTCTATTCGATTCAATGCAGACCGTTCATTACTGATCGTTGAATCAGGAAGTGATATGAAACGGGTCGTTCTGACTGATATTGCAGGAAAGAACAGAAAAGATGTGAACAACATTGGTCAGCAAGTAGAACTTTCATTGGCTGGACTTAATACGGGTATTTATATTCTGAGTATCGAATATACCGATGGAAATAAGGAAACAATAAAACTTCCCGTAACAAGATAATGTTGCTATATGAATTTATATGGTAATAGAGAGGTAGAGCTTAAATAAAAGGTATTAAGGTAAATACCTTTAGAGCTTTCTCTTTATTGAAGAAAGAACGGTATAAATCCACCAATATCCTGGATTTATACCGTTTTTCGTTTATTTCCATACCTTGACTGTTTCTTCGGTTCCGTCTTTTGTTCGTATCTGCAGGATGTTCATGCCTTTGAACAAAGGAACATTGCATTCTGCTACCTCTGGTAGCGTTTCTTCGTAGGTCAGGGTTCCATTGGTCGTATATCCTTTTACGGATATTATATTCGGTTCCAGGGATTTTATAATAGCCTTTTCTCCGCTTTCCGTTGTATATACATATAAGGTGGATTCTTTTTCCGTAGGGTTTAAACCGGCTTCTCGGATCATGAAGCGTCCGGTGTTGGTCGATACATTTTGCAGTTTTATCTCTTTAGCGGCTTCCAAAGGATAGACTATACCGGTCTCTTTGTCATAAAGTTCCAAGCTTCTGTTTTGTAGTTCCCCGGATATGTCAAAGGAAAGGGTGATGTCTGAAGGGCCGTTCGTATAGATTCCAAGGGGAACGGATGTCAATTGTCCGGTCTGTTGGATATCTAGTCCTTGTCCGTTTCGGATTGAATAAATTGCAATAGTAGGATGTACTTCGTTGTCGAAAAGTACTTCGCTATCTTCACCCGGTACAATCTCCGGTGAAGCGGATGCTGATTCGCGAATCAGAGTTGCACTTTCAATGCCCGAAGGTAAAGTTGCTCTGACATACATTGTGGATTTATCTGCGTTACCGAGACTCTTTGACAGATCATCAGGACTCTTTAGCAGATTGCTTGCTGCTGAAACAAGCATATCTTCTTCGAAGGTAACGGTGATCGATGTTCCTGCGTTTTGCACTTCAGCGAAAAAGGACTGCATGGGAGCGATACTTGTTAATCCGTTTTGATTGGATAACAGTTCTCCATCGGTGCGGATGGTAGTATTGGTGGTGTTCCCGTCATACACTTTGATGGAGAGCAGGTGATTGGCTGCCATAAACTTCGCTACGTCCAGATGTGCCATGAACGGGTTGCCAATCAGGAAATACTTAGAAGCTGTCTGGTTGGTAATAACCACGTTTAATGGTAAAGTCGGATTACCCGAAGCGTCTTCATAGATGAATCGCCCGGTCTTGCTCCGGCTGATACTTTCTGTGACAGTAGTGGCATTTCCAAGGTCATCAAAGTAACTGTATGCCGTATGTTCTTTCGGGAAACGGAATTTGAACGTTTGGTCGTTTGCCAGTTTTCCGTTATCTACCCATAAAGAGAATCCGCTTCCCAAAGCATATTCCTGTTTCAATGAATTGAAATGATTCGACCAGTTGGTTTCATTAATCTGGATAGCTGTTGTGCTATTGTCCATCAATCGGCCGGGAGCAGTACTCGACCATAGACGTTGAAAGATACGCGGATTGTAACGGTTCTCGGGTGAACTGGTATTGTCGAGCGTGGTGAAATAGGTATTTGACTGTACACCGTTCATCGTTGCCGGGATGAACATATCGCCCGTAAACATATTCTTCAGAGGTGCAGTAAGCATATAATAGCGATTGGCTGAGAGCAGCATTTCCACCCAGGCTTTCGTATAGGTCAGGCGGTAAGTCCCCACTACTTCCGTATTCGGTTCGAAGTGGATGAATTTACAACAGTAAACGTCCGCGGCATCGCTTGGTTGGCTTAAGATCGGATAAGCGGATGCTTCCGACGGAATAATGACATCCGTACAACAATAGGGGGCACCATTGCTCCAGTTGTTCCATTCGTTCCAGTCGGTGTTGATCGGTTGGAGTTTCCATGTAGTTTGTAACGGATGCACCTGATAAGGAATACTGCCTACCAGTTTGTCGCTGTTGTCATAAACGATGGCATCAAAACGTCCTATATTAGGTAATTTTTGGAATGTAATAGTGAATACTCCGTTTACATCAGTGTTAGCAGATAACTTCATGTTTTGTTCCGGAAGATCGATTTTATAAACGGTTCCCGGAAAGCCTTTACCTCCGAATGTGATATCTCCGTTTTGGCAAATAGGAGATACGGTGATGTCTGTCAGATTCGTTTCACAGGAATTACTGTCCAGGCAATCGGGGATACCGTCATTGTCACGGTCATCCCGCACGAAAAGTCCATATATGGTCTGTGTGTCAAGTACGCTGGCTACTCCTGCCATCGTAATGCGAACCTCGTCATACCGGGATTTGGGATACATCATCAGGTATTTCTTGTCGCCATATCCGATGACATCAAGTCCCAGGACATTCCAGTTGGTAAATTTGTCACCTGTTTCCACTCCGTCATAATAAGTTTGAACGGTCATCCATGTGCCCGCTGTGATTCCGGCAAGATAGGTCTTGTTATCCAGGATAATTCCCAACTGATGCCGGTAATCCAGTGTTTTTCCGGTTCTGACTGCCAATACCGTTCCCGCACCGACTTGTACGCCTGTGATGACAACCGCTGTAGCAGGATCGTTGTCTATCAGGTTGCCGAGTCCGGCAATTGTTCCAGCTGCCGAAACTACGCTGACGGTACCGGTGGCACTGTAATTGATGGTACTTCCTGTTTGCTCAGTCGACAATAGAGTCGAACTGCATCCCAGCGGATCACTGCAATTGTCCGAAGCTTCTTCTATAAAGCCATAGTACATTCGTATATCCGCAATATCCAGTGTCAATACTCCCGATTTCCACAGGGTTATCTCGTCGAAATCATCTTCAGGAGTCTCTACGCTGAACCTCATTTTCTGCGATTGGTCATTACCTATTAATCCTACGGAAACAGCATTCGTTTCATCCACCACCGTTTGGAAAACCTTTGCCCCGTTCTTATATCCTCTTATCTGATAGAATTGCAGAACATCGGCACCGAGTCCGGTCGTCTTCATTTCAATGATGAAACCTACTCGCTTCTGAGTCAGTTCCGGATTAAAGGTAGTTCCGTCAGTCTTTTTGATGCCTACGATCTGTAGATTTTCTGCAATGGACAGTCCACCGGTATATTCGGCATAGTTTTCGGTGTTATCGTCTATGATGTTTCCTGCATCTTTTATATTGCTGAGAGAGATGAGGCTGCCACTACTTTCGTGCATAACATCGGAGAGTGCCACTTGCATAGTGCCGGTGGTCATAGGGGTACCGCAGCTGGATTCTACTCCGGTTTGCCCTTTATTGATCTGCACGGTGTCCGTGCAACCGCATCCATCGGTACAGGTTGCCCTGAAAACATAGATTCCTTCTTTATCCATATTTTTGACCGTACCACCATCACTGACCGTCACTGTTGAACCTGCCGGCTTGCTTTCGACTGTCCAAAGGACGGGGATACTTGGATTGGATACTAATTGATAGCTCGTTTGGTCATCGCAGACGTTTGTGTTCATGCTGAGATTCAGTTCACAGAGATGCTGCGTGAGAGGTTTTTCGCGGACGAATGCATATTTCACCAACCGGGCACCTAAATTGACTGCAATGGTGGTGTTAAAGCTCAGTTCCGCCCTTGAAAAAGGAACCTTGGAGACGATGGAAGTCGTACTGTTGCCCCCCTTGCCTACACCAAGGTTCAAAACTTTGGCGGCAATCGTTTCGGACTGCACTTCATTGTTGTTTGTGTCATATAGTTTGATGACGATCCATGAGCCGACATCCAGGTTGAGGGCACCGGCATCAACGTATTTGAATCCAACTTCCGTGCCTGCATCAAACACATGATTGGAAGTGAGTTTCACGCCACCCTGATATCCTATGGCAAGGATGGGTGTTAATGAAGCGTAGTTTTCCAGATCGTCGTCGATCAGTTTATTTCTTTCGGCTGGTACAAGTGGGAACGGAATACCGAGTAATACAGGGTTCCATCCTTCTGCACTAACGGTGGCACCGATGGCTGCCATTCCGGATGTGGTAAGATTGTGCTGAAGCGGGTCTCCGACAAAAGCGTATTTCACTTTCAACGTGTTTATTACGTCAAGTCCTACGCCTCCGGCATATACCAGACCGATTTCATCGAAGTCATATTCGGGTTTTACAGTAAGGTTGACTACTGCTTCCTCCGAACCTGGAATCTGTATCAGGTTAAGATCGAGTACGCCTGCACTTTGGCCTTCTTCCACCGGATAGGTTTTCAGTAGAACACCGTTATTATAGACCATGATGGCCATTGCCTTGACTACATCCAGAGACAGAATGCTGGAAGAGCCCCCGGCTACTATACAGAATCCGGTGGTAGTGCCTGATTTATAAAGATGGAAACGGTCGCGTACACTGATAATAGGATTGGCCCCTACAGCCACGCTGGCGACTTTGACGAAGGTTGCGGAGTTATTGAGGTCTTCATCCAATATGTTTTCAAAATCGGTTGTGCCGGAACCGACTCCTACGGCATTGATGATTTTGTCAATCACACAGTCCGGTTCAACGAGTGCTTTGCGCTGCGGCACGTTTTCGGCTTGCCGTTGGGCAAATAGGGCGATCGGGAACAGGGCTATTATAATAAAGAGAGTAGTATTTCTTTTCATGATCAATTTAGTTTATGGCTACTGTTGGAGAGTGCCGTATACGTACCTGTTATGTTGTACTGTGAATTCCGGCGGAAATAGAATGTATTGTTCTGTGCAGTAGGAGAGATGATTCCTGTCGCACCTTCTGCTGAAGAAACATTGGTGATATAGATTTGGTAATCGTCTTTCTGCCAGGAACTGATTGCCGTCAGTCTTGATTTCATGCGGATGAGAAGACGAGTAGTGGTAGGTAGGACATAGGCAGATAGGGTCACGGTCTGGTTGGTTACGGTCTGCTTGTCCAACAATGTCCATTTGTTATTTTTATATGCATTGTCCTGATTGGCGGCTACAAGAGTATAAGGAGTTTTGAAGTTCTCATAATCCTTTAAGGAAGTTTGCGTATAGGTCGTTTCGGACATGAGTGCAAACCAATCGAAGCTCCATGTGCCTTGTTGGATGCCTGTAATTTTGATGGTGACGAGTGCCATTCCTCTGTAAAGAATCCCTGTCAGTTGGTCGGAACCCTCAAAAGAGATTACCGGGTTTGCATCTCCTGTGTGGCAATAGCCGTAGAAGAGTTCGGGAGTGTAGAGCCATTTCCCATTCCAATACTTTTCAGTATTTTGTTTTATTTCATTATAGTCGGTGATGGTCTGTTCACGAAGAGTTGCCTGGAAATTATCAAATGTGGTTCCGGGTGCAGCGTTCAGGCTGAACATATTACCTTCACCCCTGCCGGAATAATATCCGATGGCAATGACACGATATTCATTGCCCATGATCTTAGTCAGTTTGCTCCGTGCTGTTCGGACTCCGTTTTCGGGTGCGCAACTGACGGTCTTGTCATTATTGGCATCGTAAACAAACGGGGCGGCCGATCCTGCTTTACGGATAAAAGTTACTATACGTACTTTGTCTACTTGAGACGTTCCGTCCAAGAGCGTATCTTCTCCCGGGGGTAAAGCTCTGCTACTGGGCAGCTCACTACCTACAGTGAGGGTGATGTCAACAGAGTTGCTATCTCCTGCCGGTGCAACGGGTTCAAGGGACTCGTCCTGACTGCATCCGCTAAAGTTTGTTGCCAGGATGATGGCTGCCATAAAGCGAAAAAGAGGTATCTTATTCATTATAAATGATAGTTTAGGTAAAATCACTCACTTAACAACATCACAGGTGATTAAATTCCCTTTGAAATGTTGCTAAACATTCTTTCTTAACTATTATTTACTTATGGGGGAGGAAGGAGAATTCAACATGAATTATTTTCCCTGCTATGGGAAATCCGGATTAATCCCGAAATCGGTACTTACTTGTCTTCTTTTGCCCAAAACGATCCAGTCTTCAGAATGCAATAGACTGAAGAAGTTACCTTAGGTTTTCCACTTTTTCCATTCTCGATTTTCCTTTCACCCTTCACGATCCTCAATTTTCCCCTCTTCTCTTATATATTGCATCAGTTTCCGGTAGAAAGCGTGTTGCCCGAGCGTGGCAGCTTCTCCCAGTATCACTAGTTTCATACGTGCCCTGGTGATTGCGACATTCATTCGCCGCAAATCATTGAGAAATCCTATTTGCCCATTTTCGTTGGCCCTTACCAGACTGATAAAGACCACATCTCTTTCCTGTCCTTGAAATCCGTCTACTGTGTTTACACTGATCAGTGAACGGAAGGGACGGAAGAAATTGCTGCTTTTTATTTTGCTCCTCAAATACTGTACTTGAGCTTTATAGGGTGAGATGAGCCCGAAGTCGATTTGTTCGTCCAGCACTCGTCCTTCACCGATCCGGTGAATGTACTTTTCCAATTCCTGCAACAACAGGTTGGCTTCCTGCTTATTGATGCGTCCGAAGCTTTCACCGGTAAGTTCTTCATGGAATTCCATTTCGGACGTATCGATCCATACCATAGGGGTGTCAAAGTCGAGAATCCCCCGTTGGCGTACTTCCGGTGCCGATTCCAACTGGTTGTTATAGAACCATTCGGACGAAAAGCGCATGATGGACTCATTCATCCTGTACTGAGTTTTTAATAAGGAGACGGAAGTCGGTTTGACGGCCACTATTTTCTCCATCAGGGTGTGGTCCAGCCCGCCCCGGGCAGCTTCGATACATTTGATGGTGGGAGGTAGCTGGCAATGATCTCCGGCAAGAATCACCCGATCCGCCTTTCGGATAGCGATCCAACAGGCCGCTTCGAGTGCTTGTGCGGCTTCATCGATGAACAGTGTACTGAAACGTCGGCCGGTCAGTATCCGGTGATTGCTGCTGACCAATGTGGAGGCTATGACCCGTGCAGACGAGAACAGGTCTTCATTGATGAGTATTTCCAATTCCGTAGCACGGTCACGAAGGCGACTGATACGGTTGCGGGCTGATTCTCGCTCGTTATAGCTGCCGCGATGTATTTTGCCGTTCATTTCACGGATCGACTTCCGGATACCCCAAAGTTCAGGATAAGCAGGATGATTTTCGAAGCGTCGTTCGTAGGTGAATGAAAGCATTTTGTCATTGACCCGCGAAGGGTTGCCGATGCGCAGCACGGGAACACCCCTGTCCACCAGTTTCTCAGAGATCCAGTCTACCGCTGTGTTGCTTTGTGCGCAGACGAGTACCTGATTCTCGCGGTGCAATGTCTCATAGATGGCTTCTACGAGTGTGGTTGTTTTTCCAGTTCCCGGAGGGCCATGAACGATAGAAACGTCTTTGGCGCAGAGTACCTTGTTGACTGCTTCTTCCTGGGTACTGTTCAGCCAGGGAAAACGGATCGGAAAGAGTTCCCGCTTTCGGGGAAGAAGTGTTCCTATCAGTGTGTCACGTAGTTCCGCCAATCGGTTTCCTTTGGCTCGCAACACGTCTTCAAGGGCATCGAACATGGTGCGGTAGGATGTTTCGTCAAAATAGAGCTGTACCCCCACTTGTCCTTCCGATTGAATCTCAAGCAATGCACCTTGACCGGGCAGTGCAACCACCATCCGTTCCTCATCGGCATAACTGACGGTAGCGGTGAAGTTCATATAAGAAATCTTATCATCATATCCTTGGCGGAAGAAGCAGACCGGTTTGCCGAACTCGAAAGCATGTTCGATGTCTTTGTCCCCGGTACGGATAATCTCTACGACAAACTGATTGAGTGAATTATAGTAACTCCGCCCTATCTGTACCGGATACCAGGAAAGTCCCCGTTTCACTTTCCGTGCAATGCCCATCGTCTCGGTTTGTCTTTTGAACTCCTCTTTTTCATACTCATATTCCATCCGGAGGAGAAGTTGCTGGCGTTGTAGGTCGGCAGTAGGAGAGGCGATGGGTTTCTTATTATCCATGATTCATTATATTTTTACATTATATGCACCCCACCGGTGAAGGGGTCGTTCCTCACCGATGAAGAGGGTCTTGCTCACCGATGAACACCCCCTTCCTCACCGAGGAACAGGGTCTTCCTCACCGACCAAGAATTGATAGGGCTATTTGCTGATAATCAGTATGATAGCTGCTGAGGAAATATCACTTCTTGAGAAACCACAAAGTTATATTATTCAACAAATTATATCAAAGTTCGGTGCTTTAAGAAAAAGCTATCGCTGTTTCCTCCACAAAAGTAATATTTCTTCTCATAGCAGCCGAAATTTATTTCAATTTGTTAAACCTTATACCGTGCAAAATCGTTAATATTATAAACAGTTTAAAAAATATAAATGCATATGGTTTACGATTTGGACATGATAAAAAGCTTCTATTCAGCTTATAAAGGCAAAATGGAGCATGTACGGAGTGTTTTAAAGCGTCCGTTGACGTTGGCAGAGAAAATATTGTATACTCATCTCTATGATGAGGCTAATTTGAAAGATTATAAGCGGGGAGAAGATTATGTGAATTTCCGTCCGGATCGTGTGGCGATGCAGGATGCTACGGCACAGATGGCTTTATTGCAATTCATGAATGCAGGGAAAGAACAGGCTGCTGTACCATCTACCGTGCATTGCGACCATCTGATTCAGGCTTATAAAGGGGCAGGTGAAGATATCGCCACTGCTAAGAAGACCAATGAGGAGGTCTATGATTTCCTCCGGGATGTCTCGTCCCGATTTGGCATCGGTTTCTGGAAACCGGGAGCCGGGATTATCCATCAGGTTGTGCTTGAGAACTATGCTTTTCCGGGTGGTATGATGGTAGGAACGGATTCGCATACGCCCAATGCCGGTGGCTTGGGTATGGTAGCTATCGGTGTAGGGGGAGCCGATGCGGTGGATGTGATGACGGGTATGGAATGGGAACTGAAGATGCCTAAACTGATCGGAGTTCATTTGACGGGTCAGCTGAACGGTTGGACGGCTCCAAAAGATGTGATCTTGAAATTGGCAGGTCTGCTGACGGTAAAAGGCGGAACGAATGCCATCATTGAATATTTCGGCCCGGGCACGGCTTCCATTTCGGCTACGGGTAAAGCAACTATTTGCAATATGGGTGCGGAAGTGGGAGCCACCACTTCACTCTTCCCTTATGATGATCGCATGGCCACTTATCTGCGTGCTACAGGACGTGAAGAGGTGGTCAAGTTGGCGGATGCCGTAGAGGCGGATCTTCGTCAGGATGAAGAAATTCTGGAAGCACCGGAAAATTACTACGACCGCGTGATCGAAATCGACCTGTCCGAATTGGAGCCTTACATTAACGGTCCGTTCACTCCGGATGCCGCTACACCGATATCCGAGTTTGCAGAAAAGGTGTTGCTGAATGGGTATCCCCGTAAGATGGAAGTGGGGTTGATCGGCTCGTGTACCAACTCTTCTTATCAGGATCTTAGCCGTGCCGCCTCCATTGCCCGTGAAGCTTTGGAGAAAGATATTGCCGTTGCTGCCCCCCTCATTGTGAATCCGGGTAGCGAACAGATACGCGCCACTGCCGAACGGGACGGTATGATTACACTTTTCCAGCAAAACGGTGCAACGATTATGGCAAATGCCTGCGGCCCCTGTATCGGACAGTGGAAACGCCATACGGACGATCCGAACCGCAAGAACTCCATTGTTACTTCTTTCAACCGTAATTTTGCCAAACGTGCCGATGGCAATCCGAATACTTATGCTTTTGTGGCTTCGCCCGAGATCGTGATGGCACTTACCATTGCCGGAGATCTTTGTTTCAATCCGCTGAAAGACCGTCTGATGACGCACGATGGCGAGAAGGTGAAACTCAGTGAACCGGTAGGCGATGAATTACCGGTATATGGGTTTGTTTCCGGAGCCGAAGGGTATATTCCACCGGCAGGAGCGAATGTGGAGATTAACGTCGATCCTCAATCGAAACGTTTGCAATTGCTTACCCCTTTCCCGGCCTGGAACGGTGAGGACTTGTTGAACATGCCCTTGCTGATCAAGACGCAAGGGAAATGCACTACCGACCATATTTCAATGGCTGGCCCGTGGCTGCGCTTCAGAGGACATCTGGAGAATATATCCGACAATATGCTGATGGGAGCAGTCAATGCTTTTAACGGGGAGACGAACAGTGTATGGAATCGTCTGACGAATATGTATGGCCCTGTCTCCGGTACAGCGAAGATGTACAAGTCCGAAGGTATCTCTTCCATTGTCGTAGCCGAAGAAAATTATGGCGAAGGTTCCAGCCGTGAACATGCCGCCATGGAACCGCGCTTCCTCAACGTGAAGGTGATACTTGCCAAGAGTTTTGCCCGTATTCATGAGACTAATCTTAAAAAGCAAGGAATGCTTGCCGTGACATTCAAAGATAAGGCCGATTATGACCGGATACAAGAACACGACCTGCTGTCTGTTATCGGACTGCGCGAATTCGCTCCTGGACGTGATCTGGAAGTGGTAGTCCATCACGAAGATGGAACTAAAGAGAGTTTCGCAGTGCAACATACTTATAATGAGCAACAAATCGGATGGTTCCGTGCAGGCTCTGCGTTGAATGCAAGATAGTGTAAGACTAATAACGACAAGAAGAATATGAGCAAAATAACAAAGAAAGCAGACGGTACGCTCGTAGTACCTGATATGCCGACAGTTCCTTATATTACGGGGGACGGTGTAGGCGAGGAAATAACTCCCGCCATGCAAAGCATTGTGAATGCTGCCGTAGAAGCGGCTTATGGAGGAAAACGTAAAATAGAGTGGATGGAAGTCCTTGCCGGTGAACGTGCCTTTAACACGGTGGGTTCGTGGTTGCCGGAGGAAACAATGGAGAAATTCAAGGAATATCTGGTAGGAATTAAAGGGCCGTTGACGACACCCGTCGGAGGAGGAATCCGTTCTTTGAATGTGGCATTGCGCCAGACACTCGATCTTTATGTTTGTCTTCGCCCCGTGCGTTGGTATGAAGGAATTTATTCCCCTCTCATTGCACCCGAAAAGGTGAATATGACGATTTTCCGTGAGAATACGGAGGATATTTATGCCGGAATCGAATGGGAAGCGGGAACTCCCGAAGCGGAGAAGTTCTATCGTTTCCTGCGGGATGAAATGGGAGTGAAGAAAGTGCGTTTCCCGGAGACATCTTCATTCGGAGTGAAACCGGTTTCGCGAGAAGGTACCGAGCGTCTGGTGCGTGCGGCTTGCCAATACGCATTGGATCAACATCTTCCTTCCGTCACACTGGTGCATAAGGGGAATATCATGAAATTCACCGAAGGCGGCTTTAAGAAATGGGGGTACGAACTGGCACAACGGGAATTCGGAGATGCGCTGGCAGATGGACGTCTGGTGATTAAAGACTGCATTGCGGATGCTTTTTTACAAAATACGTTGCTGATGCCCGAAGAGTATTCGGTAGTAGCGACTTTGAATCTGAACGGAGACTACATATCCGACCAGTTGGCAGCGATGGTAGGCGGAATCGGTATTGCTCCGGGAGCCAATATCAATTACGTCAGCGGTCACGCCATCTTTGAGGCTACTCACGGAACGGCTCCTAACATTGCGGGGCGGGACATTGTGAATCCCTGTTCCCTAGTTCTCTCTGCCGTTATGATGTTACAGTACTTCGGATGGCAGGAAGCAGCCGACCGGATCGAGCGGGCGCTCGAATTAAGTTTTGGGAAAAGGCGTGCCACGGCGGATTTGGCACGGTTTATGCCGGATGGCGTTTCACTTTCTACTTCCGCCTTTACAAGAGAAATAATCGAGCGAATAAATAATCATTAAATAGAGTATGGTGCCATGAAAAAAGAATATTTAATTTATAAACTCTCCGAGGACATGAAGGATTGTACCCGGATTGACAACGAATTGTTCCCCAAATACGATGTGAAAAGGGGATTACGCAATGAAGACGGAACGGGTGTGCTGGTCGGATTGACCAAAGTGGGCAATGTAGTAGGTTACGAACGCATTCCCGGTGGCGGGCTGAAACCCATCCCCGGTAAGTTGTTCTATCGCCAATATGATTTGGAGGATTTGGCTCATGCCGCCATGAAAGAGAAACGCTATGGTTTCGAAGAAGTGGCCTACCTGTTACTCTCCGGCCGTCTGCCCGATAAAGAAGAACTGGAATCTTTCCGCGAATTGGTCAACGACAATATGCCTCTGGAACAGAAGACGAAAATGAATATCATCGAACTGGAAGGAAACAATATTATGAACATCTTGGCTCGCAGTGTGCTTGAGATGTATCGTTTCGACCAGAATCCGGACGACACCTCCCGTGACAACTTGATGCGCCAGAGCATCGATCTGATTTCAAAATTCCCTACCATCATCGCTTATGCATACAATATGTTGCGCCATGCTACTCATGGACGGTCGTTGCATATCCGCCATCCGCAGGAGAAACTTTCCATAGCCGAGAATTTCCTTTATATGCTGAAGAAGGATTATACCCAGCTCGATGCACGTACGCTCGACCTGCTGTTGATGCTCCAGGCGGAACACGGTGGTGGTAATAACTCTACGTTTACAGTTCGCGTGACTTCTTCTACCGGGACGGATACCTATTCTTCCATCGCTGCCGGCATCGGTTCATTGAAAGGCCCGCTTCACGGAGGAGCCAATATTCAGGTGGTCGACATGTTTCACCATCTTCAGGAGAATATCAAAGACTGGACAAACGTGGATGAAATCGATACCTACTTCACGCGTATGCTGAATAAGGAGGTGTACAACAAGACTGGATTGATTTATGGAATCGGCCATGCCGTTTATACGATTTCCGATCCGCGTGCGCTTTTGCTTAAGGAACTGGCTCGCGACTTGGCGAAAGAAAAGAAATGTGAACGTGAATTTGCTTTCCTCGAACTGCTCGAAGAGCGTGCCATCGAAGTGTTCGGTAAAGTAAAGAATAATGGTAAGACCGTATCAAGTAATGTCGATTTCTATTCGGGATTTGTATACGAAATGATCGGTTTGCCACAAGAGATTTATACTCCGCTCTTTGCAATGGCTCGTATCGTAGGCTGGTGTGCGCACCGGAATGAAGAACTTAACTTTGAAGGCAAGCGTATCATTCGCCCGGCTTATAAGAACGTATTGGATGTTGGAAAATATATACCGTTGAATAAACGTTAGGTTTAATGTGAATAGTTTTACCGGGTGAGGTTGCCTTCTGTAACAGGAATGATCGGCATACCTTCACCCGGTATTTTTTTTGCAAAACTTATTGCTTGTATTCAGGTTTTATTTAACTTTGCTTCTTGTAAAACTTATGGATATGAGTGAACATGCATTTCATATTTTCTTGTTGGTAATGAGCGTCCTTGCCCTGTTCGTCTTCATTGCACTCTACTATGTAAAGGCAGGGTATGGCATGTTTCGCAGTCGTGCGTGGGGAGGAGCAATCAACAATAAATTGGCTTGGATGCTGATGGAAGCACCCGTTTTTCTGGTGATGACTTATATGTGGTGGAACTCGGAGCGTCGTACCTTCCCTGTCGAGTCGGTTTTCTTTTTACTCTTTCAGCTTCATTATCTCCAACGCTCCTTTATCTTCCCGTTCTTGTTGAGAGGGAAAAGCCGGATGCCGGTTGCTATCTTTTTGATGGGAGTTGTCTTTAATCTTCTGAATGGTTTTATGCAGGGGGAATGGATCTTTTATCTGTCACCCGGTGATTTATATACTCCACACTGGTTCGGAACACCTCAATTTATCATCGGTGTTATCCTTTTTCTTTTGGGGATGGCGATTAACTGGCAGTCCGATTATGTCATCCGTCACCTTCGAAAACCGGGGGATACACGTCATTACCTGCCGACTGGAGGGATGTACCGTTATGTAACTTCTGCCAATTATTTTGGTGAAATTGTGGAATGGGCAGGATGGGCCATCCTCACATGGTCGTTGTCTGGAGCTGTTTTCCTGTGGTGGACGGTTGCCAATCTTGTCCCCCGCGCCAATGCCATCTGGCATCGTTACCGGGAAGAATTCGGTAATGAGGTGGGGAGTCGGAAGCGTGTTTTCCCTTTCATATATTGATCATTTACAGAATATAGATACTATCATGAAAAACTCGAAACTCTTTACACCGGTCACTTTCGGACCGTTGACTCTGCGCAACCGTACCATCCGTTCGGCAGCTTTTGAAGGGATGTGCCCGGGAAACCGGCCTTCGCAGATGTTGCTCGATTATCACCGTTCCGTGGCAGAAGGTGGGGTGGGTATGACGACGATCGCCTATGCTTCTGTTACCCGAAGCGGGCTTTCCTTTCCCCGTCAGCTTTGGCTACGTCCGGAAATAATTCCGGGACTTCGGGAGGTGACGGATGCAGTCCATAAGGAGGGGGCAGCGGCAAGTATCCAGATCGGACATTGTGGCAATATGTCTCATAAAAGTATTTGTGGCGTCACACCGTTATCGGCTTCTTCGGGATTCAATATCTATTCTCCTACTTTTGTGCGGGGGATGAGGAAGGAAGAGTTGCCGGAGATGACCAAGGCTTATGGACGTGCTGTGAATCTGGCTCGTGAATCAGGATTTGACGCGGTTGAAGTACATGCCGGACACGGTTATCTGATCAGTCAGTTCCTTTCTCCTTACACGAATCACCGGAAAGATGAATATGGAGGCTCATTGCAAAACCGGATGCGTTTTATGGATGAGGTGATGGCAGAGGTGATGGAAGCTGCCGGAAATGATATGGCGGTGATCGTAAAGATGAACATGCGTGATGGATTTCGTGGCGGCATGGAGATAGACGAAACGATGCAGGTGGCTAAAAGACTGGAGCGGTCGGGTGTTCATGCCTTGGTGCTGAGCGGTGGCTTTGTAAGCAAGGCACCGATGTACGTAATGAGAGGAGCGATGCCGGTCAAGACGTTGACACACTATATGGACTGCTGGTGGTTGAAGTATGGCGTGAAACTTGCCGGGCGGATGATGATTCCCACCGTACCTTTTCAAGAAGCATACTTTTTGGAGGATGCGCTGAAATTCCGGGCGGAAATCAAGATACCCTTGATCTATGTCGGAGGACTGGTGTCGCGTCAGAAGATCGATGAGGTGTTGGACGATGGCTTTGAAGCGGTACAGATGGCGCGGGCATTACTCAATGAACCGGGATTTGTCAATCGTATGCGCTTGGAAGAGAAAGCAAGGTGCAACTGTGGGCATAGCAATTACTGCATCGGGAGGATGTATACCCTTGAGATGGCTTGCCATCAGCATTTGAACGAAGTGCTTCCTCCCTGTTTAAGGAAGGAGATCGAACAATTGGAGAATAAATAATGATGGAACGGAGATATGCAATCATTACCGGAGCGGACGGTGGCATGGGAAGGGAGATCACCCGGGCTGTGGCTGCTGCGGGGTATTATGTGATAATGGCTTGTTACAATCCTTCCGCTGCCGAGCCTGTGCGTCAACGTATTGCAGAGGAAACGGGGAGTGGTCAATTGGAAATACTTCAGCTGGATTTGGCTTCGATGGCTTCCGTCTCAGCTTTTGCAGATACCATTTTAGAGCGTGGCATTCCTGTTGCATTGCTGATGAACAATGCAGGAACGATGGAGACGGGACTGCATATTACTGTTGATGGGATGGAACGTACGGTCAGTGTTAATTATGTCGGGCCTTACTTGCTGACACGCAAACTGATTCCTTTGATGGGGAAGGGAAGTCGCATTGTGAGTATGGTGTCATGTACGTATGCAATTGGTAAACTCGACTTTCCTGATTTTTTTCTTCGCGGAAGGAAAGGAGGCTTCTGGCGTATACCCATATATAGTAATACGAAACTTGCTTTGTTGCTTTTCACTCTGGATTTGTCGGAAAGATTGAAGGAACGCGGCATAACGGTCAATGCGGCTGATCCGGGAATTGTATCTACCGATATTATCACAATGCAACAATGGTTTGACCCGTTGACGGATATTTTTTTTCGTCCCTTTATACGTACTCCGAAACAGGGAGCTTCGACTGCAGTCGGACTATTGCTGAATGAGGAAGCGGAAGGACAAACAGGAACGTTTAATGTGAATAATCATCCCAAAGCTCTTTCCGACAAATACGTTCATCATATACAAAGGAGACTGTTATGGGAGCTGACGGAAGAAAGAGTAAGGCAGTGGTTGTAGGGCCGGAGGGAAGGATAAATGGGAAATAGGGGAAATGGCTGTAACCAACGGTTTGATAATAGTCCGACACATATTCCACCGATTGATAGAGTAATTGGGTATTCTAAAAATCAGTGGAATATGTGTCGGTTGAATAACTCTTTATCTATAGATTAGATGGAAAGTTCTCTTAATACGTTTACAAGTTCCCTGTTGATTCGTTTGTCGTTCTTGATCGCTTTTGAGAAGGGTACGTAAACGATTTCATCATGGTCGATACCGATCATGACATTACGCTGGTCCTCCATGATGGCATCTATCGCTGCCGCACCCAGACGGCTGGCAAGTATTCGGTCGTG